>CAWGEE010000023.1:0-16041 GCA_963821415.1 uncultured Actinomycetes bacterium
CTCGTGACTATGAGCCCGGATGCGGCAACGGCCACAGCGGCGAGTACGCCGGCCGAGCCGGCCATTCTGCGAGATTTCTTCACTTGCCCTCCCTAAGGGTTCGATTGCCGACTTACTACGACGCCTGATCGTAACCCGAAGTTGGCGGGGAACGTAGCGACAACTGTCGCAAGCGCTAGCCGTGGGCGGCGGAGTCGAGATCTGAGGGCCCGCCGAGCACCCGACGGGGCTTCGATCCCTCGTAACCGGAGATGATTCCGCGCCGTTCGAGCATGTCGATCAGGCGTCCAGCCCGCGTATAGCCGACCCGGAGACGGCGCTGTAGCAGGGAAACCGAGGCCGTCTGCGTCTGCACGACGACCTCGATCGCCTTCTCGAGCAGCGGGTCCTCATCGGGGTCGAAATCGTCGTCTTCAACTCCGTCTTCGTGCTCCCGCTCGGGCGCGACGAGCAGCGACTCGTCCAGCTCCTGGGGGCGCTGAGAGCGGCATTGGTCGACGACGAGCGCCACTTCTTCCTCGCTCACGTATGCACCCTGAAGGCGCTGCAGCCGCGACGTGCCGAGCGGCTTGAAGAGCATGTCCCCCTGCCCGAGCAGCGTCTCGGCGCCGGCCTGATCGAGGATGACGCGCGAGTCGGTCTGGCTGGAGACGGCAAACGCGATCCGGCTGGGGACGTTGGCCTTGATCATGCCCGTGATCACGTCCACCGACGGGCGCTGCGTGGCGAGCACGAGGTGGATGCCGACGGCGCGCGACTTCTGGGCGAGCCGGATCACGGAGTCCTCCACATCCTGCGGCGAGATCATCATCAGGTCGGCCAGCTCGTCGATGACGAGGAGGAGGTACGGCAAAGGGGCCTCGCTGCGCGAGCGCAGCGCGCGGTTCAGCTCCGGCAGGCTGCGGGCGCGGAAGAGGGACATTCGCTCGTAGCGCCGCTCCATCTCCCCGACGACGTTCGTGAGCGCCGCGGCGGCCTGCTTCGGGCTGGAGACGACGGGCGTCAGCAGGTGCGGAATCGACTCGTAGTACCCGAGCTCGATGCGCTTCGGGTCGACGAGGATCATGCGCACCTCGTCTGGGGTGGCGCGCAACAGGATCGATGTGAGGATCGTGTTGATGCAGCCGGACTTTCCGGAGCCGGTCGTGCCGGCGATGAGGATGTGCGGCATGCGCGAGAGGTCGGTCCAGACGGCGTTGCCCGAGATGTCCTTCCCCAGCCAGACGGCGAGTGGGCTGGCCGCCTGCGGCAGGTCGTCGAAGACGTCGCCGAGCGTGACGAGGTTCGGGGAGGCGTTGGGCACCTCGACGCCTACCGCTTGCTTGCCGGGGATCGGCGCGAGGATGCGGATCTCCGTCGTGGCCAGGGCGTACGAGAGGTCGTCCTTGAGCGCGGCGACCTTCGCCACCTTCGTCCCGGGCGCCAGCTGCAGCTCGTAGCGCGTCACGCGCGGGCCGGAGATCTCCCCGACCACGTTCGCGTCGATGCCGAAGCTGGCGAGTGCCGTGACGAGGGTCTCCGCTATGCGCGCGCTCGTCTCTGCGGATGCACCTCCTGTTGCGGTCGAGCGGCGAAGCAACGTCCGATCCGGCAGGCGATACGGCTCGCCCGCGATCTCTGCAGGGTCGAAGAGCGACGGCTGCGTGTCCTCCCGAGGCTCCTCCGGCTCCATCAGGAGAGGAGCAGGCTCCAACGTCTGCTCGGTCAGGTCCGGGTAGTCGTGGACACCGTCCACGAGGGGGGACGGCGGGTTGCGGGCCGGCTCGAGGGGGATCACCTCGGCCAGGGGGGTCTCTTCCGCGCGGGCGGCTGCGCGGCGGCGGACGGTCTGCACGGCGCCGTGGGAGCGCCTGACGATGGCGCCGACGGACGCGCCGGTCAGCAGTAGGAGTCCGGCGAGCAGCGTGAACGTGCCGAGGATGAGCACGCCGGTGGAGCCGATCAGCCAGGCAAAGGCGGCTTCCAGAGCTTCCCCGGCGTAGCCGCCGTGGGCGTCGCCCAGCATGAGCAGCAGCCCGGCCGAGGTGACGACGAGGCCGATGCGAAACGGGCGCATGTCCACGAGCTCGCTGCGCACGAGCGCGAGCGCTCCGACGCAGATGGCTGCCACGGGCAGCACATAGACGGCCGCGCCGACGAGCGACTCGAGGCCATCGGCCAGGCGGCCGCCGACGACGCCCGCGCTCCAGCTTCCATAGAGGACGGCGGCGAGGAAGACGCCGAAGGCGACGAGCGCGAGGCCGATCAGCTCGGGATAGTGATGGCTGCGCGTGCGCGTCGCCTTCTTCTTCCTGCGGCGAACGCGCGACGGCGACTTCGGGCGCAGCTTGGAAGAACGCTTCTTGCGCGCCATGGGGGCGATTTCGGGGGCTGCCGCGCGCTTCCTGCATAATCCGCGCCGTGCGGCTGGTCTGGATGGTGGTCGTTGCAGTCGTCTGCGCCGTAGCCGTGGCCGCGTCGGCTCAGGGACGCGAGAGCGTGTACGTGTCGTTCCGCATGCCGTCGGGCAACATCGCCTGCGGCTATTCCACCGACTTCGGCCCTGTAACACTCCGCTGCGACATCCTGTCCGGGCTAAGGCCTGAGCCGCGACGCCGCTGCGAGCTCGACTGGACCGGCCTCTCCATGGGCCGCGGCACCGCGAGGCCGACGTGTGCGGGCGACACCGTCTACGACCGCAAGGCGCGTGTGCTCAAGTACGGCAGTGTGTGGAAGCGCGGGCCGTTCACGTGCGTGTCGCTGCTGATCGGTCTCAGCTGCGTGAACAGCACGGGGCACGGGTTCTTCCTCTCGAAAGAACGCTGGGTCGCCGGTTAGCCTCGGTAGCGGCTGTACGACCACGGCCACTCTTCCGGCGCCTCGCAGATGCCGGCCGCGACGGGGTTCTGTAGGACATACGCGCACACGTCGTGGAGGTAGTCCTCGGTCTCGATGAGGCGGGTTTGGAAGCGCTCGGCGAACACGTGGCCGAAGCGTCCGTGGCGCCTGTTGAACCGGCGGGCGTAGCGGCCGTTCAGCTGATGGAGTCCGGCCGAGAGACTGGCGCACGTCGTCTCCACGACGAGGTGATAGTGCGTCGAGAGGACCGTGTACGCATGGCAGGTCCAGCGGTGCCTGTCGATGCATCGTGCGAGCTGCTCGACGAAGAAGCTCCGGTCGACGTCGTCGTCGAAGACCGGCGAGCCGCTCGCGATGCCTCGTGCGTAGATGTGGAAGTAGCCGTCGGGGAGCGAGGTGCGTGCGACCCGTGCCATCGCCGGCTCACGGTACGTGCCGACGATGGCAAAGAGAGTCGCTGTGGATCAATTGGCACTCAATTGGCACAACTCAGTGCCAGGCTCTGGGACGTGTCTGTTTCGGATCAGTTGAGGAGGGCGATGCGCTCTTCGAGCAGGTCGAGAAAGGCCACTGCATCGACCCCCACCGCGACGTGCGCGTTCGGCAGGCTCGGCCCTCGCGGATAGATGTCGACGACCGTCCGGCCGCGGCACAGCTCGGACTCCGTCTCGATGACGACCCGGCGGTGAGCCGTCTCCAGCAGCTCCGGGCGAACGACCGATGCGACAGCCAAGGCGTCGTGCACCGGTGGCCCGTCCCACCCGTACGTCTCGCGGTGATAGCCCGAGTAGAAGTCGAGCCACTCGGCCGCGACCTCGCCGACACGGCCCATCGCACGAAACCGCTCGACACGCTCGGGCCCGACGATGGCCTCGTGGGTCACGTCCAGCCCGACCATCGTGATGTCGATCTCGCTTTCGAACACGATCGCGGCCGCCTCCGGATCGGCCCAGATGTTGAACTCCGCCGCGGGCGTGATGTTGCCGAGCCCGATGGCGCCGCCCATCAGCACGATCCGCTCCGGCCGAACCTCGGGGTACTCCGTCAGGAGCCGCGAGATGTTCGTGAGCGACCCGGTCGGAACGAGCACGACGCCAGGGCCGAGATGCTCCGCCAGGAACGACACTGCGCTCTCGTCGACCGCGGCGGCCGTCGGCTCGGGCAGCGCCGGCCCGTCCAGCCCGCTCTCGCCGTGAACGTGATCGGCGACCGTCAACTCGCGAACGAGAGGGCGCTCGGCACCGCGCGAGACGGGCACATCACCACGACCGACGAGCTCCAGCACCCGCAGCGCGTTTCGCGTCGTCTTCTCGAGCGTCTGGTTGCCATGAACGGTGGTGATGCCCACCAGTTCCACCTCGGGGCTCGCAAGCGCCAGCAGGATGGCGATCGCGTCGTCGTGGCCGGGGTCGCAGTCGATGATGATCGGCGTCGCCATGGGCGCAGTATCGTCAGTGGCCATGGCCGGCGCGCGCGACAAGCTTCGCGACTTCGCCCTTTCGCTCCCGGCCGCGTACGAAGACCACCCGTGGGGCGAGGACGTCGCAAAGGTGAACGGGAAGATCTTCGTCTTCCTCGGCTCCTCCACGTCGAGGCGCATGACCGTGAAGCTCGACGAGTCGCATGGCCATGCACTTGCGATCGACGGCGCAGAGCCGACGGGTTACGGCCTCGGCAAGTCGGGCTGGGTGACCGTGCCGCTGCGGGCACCCGGCATCGATCTCGACCTGCTACGCGACTGGGTTGAGGAGAGCTACCGCATAGTCGCGCCGAAGCGGCTCGTCGCCGAGCTCGACTCCTAGCTACGCGAGGATCGCATCGACCTCCGCCGCCGTCGGCAGCGAAGGTTGAGCGCCGGGCCGTGACGCGGCAATCGCTCCGGCCGCGCACGCCCGGCGCAGCGCCTCCTCCCGCGGCCGTCCCTCGAGCAGCGACACGAGCAGGCACGCCGTGAACGCATCGCCGGCGGCCGTTCCGTCGACGGCATCGACGGGCGGCGGAGCGGCGCGAGCCACCTCCTCCCCGCGTTCCAGCAAGATCGCGCCCTCGGCTCCGAGCGTGACTGCTGTCAGCATTCCGAGGTCACCCACGACCTCGTGCTCGAGCCGGTTGACGACGAGGAGGTCCGGCTCGACCTCGATGCGTCGCGCCGGTGCGGCGTTGAGGCAGAGGAAGCGTGCCTGCTCGGCCGCTGCCTGCACCACGTCATCGGGGATCTCGAGCTGGCAGAGGACGGCGTCCGCGTCGCTGACGTCGACGTCGCCGGCCTCGAGCTCCGCGTTCGCGCCGGGCGCCACGACGATCGTCGTCTCTCCGTCGGCGGCGACCTCGATCAGCGCGACACCCGTCGATGCGTCGCGCTCGACCACTCGCAACACGACCTTAGCCTCACGTAGCCCGGCCAGCGCCTCCTCGACGAACGGGTCACGGCCGACGGCGCCCGTGAACACGACGTTCGCCCCGAGCCGCGCCGCCGCCACCGCCTGATTGGCGCCCTTGCCGCCCGGGTAGCGAGCGAACGTTGCGCCGGAGAGCGTCTCGCCGGGCCGGGGCAGCCGATCGCACTGCACCACCAGGTCGACGTTGGCCGACCCGACGACCGCGATGCTCGGCGGCGTCACGCAGCGAGCGCGCGCAGGTCCTCGACGGCTCGGTCGAGGAGGTTCTCACGGAGATCGAACAGCCCTGCCCACAAGGAGTTGCGGTCCGGCGGGCACCCGACCCGCGAGCGGTCGGCGAGACCTTCCAGCGCGCGCACCAACACCGCCAGCTCGAGATACGCCTGGGCCACGCGATGCGGCGCCGCGTGGACACCCGCGCGTGTCAGCACGGCGTCCCACTCGACGAGCTCGGCCTGGCCCGGCTCGCCGTACCAGGAGCGCCCTTCGGCGACCTCGGGCTCGAGCTCGAGCAGGTAGCGCGCAAGAGGCTTCTCCAGGCCCGCGATCGCCGTCTCGGCGCGATCAGCTGCTCTCTGCAACGCGGCCTCCCGCCTGCCGGGTGAGCTCGGCTCCGCCTCACCGCGAGCCCAGCGCTCGAGCAGGCGGCAGAACGCCAGTGCCGACACCTCGCAGGCGCGGAGCTGTCCGACCAGGCGGCGAGCCGTCTCCGGCTCGACCGCGTGGCGCGTGAGCACGCCGGCCCAGTCGCGTGTCTCGACGGCGCTCATACCTCGACGACCACGGGCAGGATGAGGGGGCGCCGCCGTGTGCGGTCGTACACCAGCTGGCCCAGGTCGTCGTGGAGGTGCTGTTGCAGCAGCTTGATCTCGAGGATCCCCTGCGCGAGCAGATCCTCGAGCACCGAGCCTGCCTGCGAGCGCAGCTCCTCGAGCAATTCATCCGCCTCGGCGAAGCCTCGCGCGATCAGCTCGGGCGTCGCCGTGGGACGGCCGTTCGAGCTGGAAAGCGTGGCGACGACGATCACCACGCCGTCCTCGGACAGCCGACGCCGGTCACGCAGCGCGACGTCCGAGATGTCGCCGACCGCGAGGCCGTCCACGAACATGACGCCGCTGTCCACGCGATCTGCGAGCCGCACGCCGTCCGTGGAGAGCTCGACGACCGAGCCGTTCTCCGCAAGGACGATCGAGCTCGCGGGCACGCCGGCGTCTCGTGCCATCTGCGCCTGGGCGGCGAGCATCCGATACTCGCCGTGCACGGGCATCACGGCTTTGGGCCGCACGAGGCCGATCACGGTGCGGATCTCCTCCGAGTTGCCGTGTCCGGAGACGTGCACGGGCGCGATCTCGTGGTGCAGCACCTCCGCGCCGGCACGCGCGAGCTGGTTGATCGTGTCGTGCACGCGCAACTCGTTCCCGGGAACAGCCTTCGCGGAGATGATCACCGTGTCGCCGCGCTCGACCTCGACCGAGGGGTGGTCGCGGTATGCGATCCGCGTCAGCGCGGACAGCGGCTCTCCCTGGCTGCCCGTGCAGAGAATGAGCACCTTGTCCGGCGGGTAGTTGTCGAGCTCGTCGGGCTTCACGAGCGCATCGTCGGGTACCTCCATGTAGCCGAGCGCCCGTGCGATGTTGAGGTTCTTCCGCATCGACCGTCCGACGACGCACACCTTGCGGCCGGATTCGAGCGCGACGTCGACCGCCTGCTGCATGCGGTGGACGTTCGAGGCGAACGAGGCGACGAGTATCCGCCCCTTGCGCAACGGGATGATCTGGCGGAACGCCTCCCCGACGAGCCTCTCTGACCCGGTGTAGCCGGGCCGCTCGGCATTCGTCGAGTCGCCGAGCATGAGGTCGACGCCGAGGTTGCCGAGCTCGGCGAGACGGCCGACGTCGGTCTTGAAGCCGTCGATGGGCGTGTGGTCGACCTTGTAGTCCGACGTGTGGAAGATGCGCTGTCCGCCCACCTCCACGACGACGCCGGCGTTGTCGGGTATCGAGTGCGCCATCCGCACGAGCTCGAGCCGGAACGGACCTTCCTCCACCGGCCCATCCTCTGGTCGAACCTCGACGAGCTCCGTGCGGTCGGCCAGCTTGTGCTCGGCGAGCTTGGACTGGACGAGGCCGAGCGTCAGTTTCGTGCCGATGATCCTCGGCACGTCCACCTCGCGCAGGAGGTACGGCAGGCCGCCCACGTGATCCTCGTGCGCGTGCGTGAGCACGACGGCGTCGATGGGGCGCCCGCGGTCGGCGAGATATGAGATGTCGGGGAGCACGAGATCGACGCCGAGATGCTCGTCGCGCGGGAAGGCGAGGCCCGCGTCGATGACCAGGCAGCCGCCGTCACCCTCGATCACCGTCATGTTCTTCCCCACTTCACCGAGGCCGCCGAGCGGGATGATGCGAACAGGATCAGCCATCGAGCCCAGTGTATGGGGCCTCGCCGCGGGCTGGTCTCCGAGCAAGAACGAGAACTGCTAGGCGGGAACGAGCGCGCCGAGCCGTTCGAGGCAGCTGCGCACCTGCGCGAGCTTGCTCTTCCGTCGCCTCGACGAGCGGCAGGCGCAGGCCGCCCACCTCGTGCCCGAGCAGGTTGAGCGCGGCCTTGATCGCGATCGGGTTCGTCTCTACCTTCAGCAGGTCGTAGGCCGCCAGCAGCTCCTCGTCGACCCGCCGCGCCTCGACGTGGTCGCCTGCCTTGTGCAGGCGGATCATCTCCTTCACGCGGGGGCCGACGACGTGCGTGTGCACGCAGACGCCGCCCACTCCGCCCAGCTCGAGGAACGGGAAGACGATGTTGTCGTCGCCTGCGTAGAGATCGAGGCCGGTCTCCTCGACGATGAAGCGCGCCTGATGGAGGTCGTCGTTCGCCTGCTTCACCGCCCTGACGTTCTGGATCTCCGCGAGCTTGGCCATCGTCTCCGGCTCGATGTTGATGACCACGCGCCCGGGGATGTTGTAGACGATGACCGGGCGGTCGGAGACGGACGCGATCGCCTTGAAGTGCTCGACGATGCCTCGCTGCGGCGGCTTCGAGTAGTACGGCGTGACGACGAGGAAGCCGTCGACGCCGATCTCGTGCGCCTGCTCGGTGAAGTGGATCGACTCGGCCGTCGAGTAGGTGCCCGTGCCGGCGATGACCGTCCCCTGCTCGCCGACCGCGCCGACGGCGACGCGGAAGAGCTCGAGTCGCTCGTCTTCGGACAGCGTCGGCGACTCACCCGTAGTGCCGGCGACGACGATTCCGTCGGAGCCGTGCTCGAGGAGGTAGTGCGCGAGGGTTGCGAAGCGGTGGAAGTCGACCGAGCCGTCCTCCCGGAACGGCGTCACCATCGCCGTCAGGACTTCGCCGAGCACGACGTGATCGTAGCCGCCTTACAGGAGCGCGTCGAGGCCGGTTGTTAGCCCCGGTGGCAGTCTGCGCACTCGGTCGACCGCGAGCAGCACGCCGGGCACGTACGCCTCCCGCGAGAACGTGTCGTGGCGGATCGTCAACAGCTGGCCCTCGCCGGCGAGCAGCACTTCCTGGTGCGCGACGAGACCGGGAAGACGCACGGAGTGGATCGCAACGTCGCCGCCCAGCGCCTCGGCGGTCGCCTTGGCGGTGCCGGAGGGCGCATCGACCTTCGCCTCGTTGTGCGCCTCGACGATCTCTGCGCGCGGCAGGTGCTTCGCCGCCTCCACGGCAAAGCGCATCATCAGCACCGCGCCGAGCGCGAAGTTCGGCGCGTAGAAGACGGGGACTCCAACTCGGGCGGCGCCCTCCCCCACCTCGGTGAGATCGGCGCCCGACGTGCCTACGACCGAAGGTACGCCGGCATCGATGGCCGCCTCGACGTTCGCCACGACGGCGTCCGGCGTCGTGAAGTCGACCATCACGTCGGCCTTGCGGAGATCGTTCACGAGCTCGTGCCCTGCCGCCTCGAGCGCAGGGCCCAGCACCGAACCGACCTTGCCGCGCCGCCCGTTGAGGAGAACCTTCACGCCGCAGCCCGTGCGGGCAGCCCCGGGTGGACCTGCTCCACAGCGGCGAGGAACCGCTCCTCGCTCGGCCCGATGCCGGCCGCCGACAGTTGCTCCGGCGCCAGCAGCACCGCCGCGAGCTCGGCGATGCCCGACTGATCGACGGCGTCGATCTCGGCGATCACGCGGTCGAGCGAGAGCAGCTCGGTGTCCGTGATCAGGGCCTTGCCCAGCCGGCTCATGCGGCTCGACGTCGACTCCATGGAAAGCACCATGCGGCCCTTGAGGTTCTCCTTCGCCCGCTCCAGCTCGGCCTCGCTCACGTTGCCAGCGGCCACGTCCGCGATCTGCTCGGTGACGATGGCGAGGCACGGCTCGAGGTTCTCCTCCCGCGTCCCGATGTAGACGCCGATCTGGCCTGTATCGGAGTACTGGCCTGCGAACGTGTACACCGCGTACGCCATGCCTCGTTTCTCGCGGATCTCCTGGAACAGGCGGGACGACGCGGAGCCACCGAGTATGGCGTCGAGGACGGAGGCCGCGAACCGTCGGCGGTCGGAGCGCGAGATCCCCGTCGCCCCGACGCAGACGTGGTACTGCTCGGTGTCCTTGCGCTGGAAGCGCAGGCCCGACGGCGGAGGCTTCACGAGCGGCTTCCGCACCGACGCCCCGGCTTGCGGCGGCTCGACACGCTGGTGGGCAGCGCGCTCGAGCAGCGGCAGCAGATGATCGTGGTCGAGATTGCCGGCCGCTGAGACGACGATGTTGCCGGCGCGGTACATCTGACGGTGGTACGCGGCGAGCGAGCGCTTGCTGACCGACGAGATCACGCCCGCGCGCCCTATGATCGGCCTGCCCAGCGCATGGGCGCCGAAGACCGCCTCGGCCAGGAGGTCGTGGACGAGATCCTGCGGCGTGTCCTCCACCATCGCAATCTCTTCGAGGACCACCTCCCGCTCCGCGTCGAGGTCCGCGAACGTCGGCGCGAAGACCATGTCCGCCATCACGTCGAGGGCCCGCTCGAGATGACGGTCCGGGACGCGTGCGTACACGACCGTGGACTCGCGCGACGTCGCGGCGTTGAGCTCGCCGCCCATCTCGTCGAAGATCTCGGCGATCTCCTGGGCCGAGTACGAGCGCGTACCCTTGAAGAGCAGGTGCTCGATGAAGTGCGTGACGCCGGCCTTCGCGTCGGGCTCGTCGCGTGACCCGGCCCCGATCCAGAAGCCGAGCGCGACCGAACGGACGTGGTCGAGCCGCTCGGTGATCAGCCGCTCGCCGGAGTCGAGCTCCGAGATGACGTATTCCTGCACGGCGTGGATCGTAGCCCGGCGCGCGATCGGGGTAGCTGGTGGGCGGGATTGAGGTAGCCGCGCCTACGCCCGATTAACGTCGCATGGACAACACGATCCGCACCAGGAACGTCGCCGTGCTCGCGGCAGCACTTGCCGCCGCCATCGCGGTCTCGCTCGGGGTCGGCAGCGCGCTTGCCGCGCCGCCGTTGAAGAATGCCGAGCGTACTTGCACGAAGGTTGCGGGCACGTTCTCGAGCGGCACCTCCCAGTACACCTGCGCCGGTACCGACTCGACGAAGACGTACTCCTTCCTGGAAACCTCCCAGCGTCAGTGCCAGAACTCCTTCAAGGGGACGTTTGGCTATCAGATCGTCGATTACGCCACGGGTCAGTGGCGCTACACCTGCTTCCTCCCGTAGGAACGGGGTCGCAACCGGCTACACGCCGAAGCGGACCTCGGTGAAGTACCAGTAAGCCGACGTCAGCCAGAGCGTCACGATCACCGCGAAGAGCGTGCCGCCGACGAGCGGCAGCGTCCAGCGCGGGTGGTCGTGATCGTGTACGAAGAAGATCTTCACCGCGAAGACGCCGTAGACGAACGAGCCGACGATCGAGTGCGCGAGCGTGCGGCTCGACGTCGTGTCGAAGCCGAGGATGAAGATGCAGTGGAAGGCGACCGGCAGCGTGCAGAGGAAGGCGAGCCGCCCCGACCAGCGATGGATGCGCTTCACCTGCTCGTGCGGTAGGCGAACGACCCCTTGGAGGTGGCCGAAGATCCGCGCGGCGGTCAGCACCTGGACGAGCGCGAGGAGCACCGCTGCCGACGCGAACCACGCCTTCCCGGCGATCGTCGACGAGAACACCGACGTCATGATGTCCGTGTAGGTCGACTCGACGCTCGCGAGCATGCTTCGCGGCGACAGTACTCGTTACGATCGCCGCGTGTCCAGGCGCGTGCGGCTGATCGTCATCCCGGCCTGCCTCTTCCTCGGAGTCTCGGCGGCGGTCTTCGCGCTTGCAAGGCTCGCGCTCGCCGAGCCGAGCGCACCGACGACATCAGGCGACGTGGCGGTCGGCGACCAGTACCGCGGCCAGGTCGTGTACACGCAGACCTGTGCAGCGTGCCACGGCGAGTCGGGTGAAGGCGGCATCGGCCCGAGGCTCGAGGGCAATCCGATCTCGCTGGCGGGCGCGAAGGCGCAGATCGACGCAGGGGGCGGCACGATGCCTCCGCAGCTCGTGTCGGGCGGGCAGGAAGAGGACGTGCTCGCCTACCTCGCGACGCTCCTCGCCTCGGAGGAGTGACCGGGGCGGGCGCCTGCCCGCCCCGGTCCTCGTAGTGACTTAGCGGCGGTCTCTGCCGCCGCGCCCGCCGCGGCGGTCGCGGTCGGAGCGCTCCTCGCGCGGACGCTCGGGCGCGTTCTTCGCCCGCTCGATCAGCTCCTCGGGCTGGACGAGCGTGCCGTTCTCATGCTTCGCGATCAGCTTGAGGCCGATCCGGCCGCGGTCCTTGTCGACCTCCTGCACGATCACGTCGAGCACGTCGCCGCGGTTGATGACGTCCTCGATGTGGCCGACGCGGCCCGGTCCCACGTTGGAGACGTGGAGCAGGCCGTCGGTGCCCTTCTTCAGCTCGACGAAGGCGCCGAACTGCGTCGTCTTCACGACCTTCCGCTCGATGAAGGTGTCACCGACCTCGGGATCCTTCGTGAGGTTCGTGATCGCCTCCATCGCCGCCACTGCGTTCGTGCCCTCGGTGGCGTAGACGAGGATCGTGCCGTCCTCCTCGATGTCGATCTGCACGTCGTAGTCGGACTCGAGCGAGCGGATCGTCTCGCCGCCCTTGCCGATCACCATGCCGATGTACTCGGGGTTGATCTTCAGCGACGAGATGCGCGGAGCGTGCTCGGCGAGCTCGGGCCGCGACTCGGGCATGACCTCCGCCATCGTGTCGAGGATCGAGTCGCGTGCCCGCTTCGCCTGCTCGAGCGCCGAGCGCATGATCTCCTGCGTGACGCCGGAGATCTTGCAGTCCATCTGCAGGGCGGTGATGCCCTCGCGCGTGCCGGCGACCTTGAAGTCCATGTCGCCGAGGTGGTCCTCGGCTCCCTGGATGTCGGTGAGGATCGTGTAGTCGTCACCCTCCTTGATCAGGCCGATGGAGATCCCGCTCACCGGAGCCTTGATGGGCACGCCGGCGTCCTGGAGCGAGAGCGTCGACCCGCAGACCGAGCCCATGGACGACGAGCCGTTCGACTCGAGCGTCTCGGAGACGATGCGGATCGTGTACGGGAATTCCTCGGTGCCCGGCAGCACCGGCTCGAGAGCCCGCTGCGCGAGCGCCCCGTGGCCGATGTCGCGGCGCTTGGGCCCGCGCATGAAGCCCGTCTCCCCGACCGAGTAGGGCGGGAAGTTGTAGTGGTGCATGTACCTGCGCTCCTCCTCGAGCGACAGGTCGTCGATCCGCTGCCCTTCCTTGGCGGTGCCGAGCGTGAGCAGCGACATGATCTGCGTCTGCCCGCGCGTGAAGAGCGCTGAGCCGTGCGTCCTGGGTGAGACGCCGACCTCACAGGAGACGTTGCGGATCTCCTCGTTCGAACGGCCGTCGGGGCGTCGCCCGTCGACGGCGATCTTGTGCCGGACGAGCTCCTTGTAGGTCGCCTCGGCCGCCTTCTTCACGTACTGCTTCGTGATGGTGTCCTTCACCGTCGGCGGCTCGCCCTCGGCGGGGACGGGAGCCACGGGGAACGGCAGCTCGACGCCGTCGACGATACGGTCGAAGAGCAGGTGGCGCTTCGCGGACTTGAGCTCCTTCGAGTCCTGCTCCGCGTCCGTGAGCGCCGTCAGATCCGCGGCGAACTGCTCACGGACGGGTGCAGTCACGGCTGTGAGGCGTGCCTCGTCCAGCAGCTGGGCGAGGCTCGCGCGGATCTGCGTGCGCCTCGTGATGTCCTCCTCGGTGGAGGACATCGTCAGCTCGGGACACAGCTCGGTCTCGAGCTGCTCCACGACCGCGCTTGCCTCCTTGAGCCCGTGGGCGGCGATGTCGCCCGCGATCCGTGCGCCGTGCTCCGCGCGCAACTCGTCCGTCAGCGAGGGATCGAGCCACTTCGGCTTGCCGACCTTGGCCTGGAGCTCCTCCTGCGCCTCGCAGATCCGGCGGATCTCCGAGTGGGCGAGCTCGAAGGCTTCGATCATCTTCTCCTCGGGCAGCTCGCCGGCTCCTGCCTCGATCATCGTCAGAGCGTCCTTCGTGCCGACGACGACGAGGTCGAGGGTCGACTCCTGCGCCACGGGCAGCGTCGGGTTGACGACGAACTCGCCTTCGACCATGCCGATGCGTACGGCGCCCACCGGTCCCATGAAGGGCAGCGGCGAGATCATCAGCGCCGCCGAGGCGCCGTTGATGGCCAGGATGTCGTGCGCCGCGACGAGATCGGCGGAGAGGATGGTGCAGATCACCTGCACCTCGTTCTTGAAGCCCTTCGGCCAGAGCGGTCGAATTGGGCGGTCGGTCATGCGCGCGGTGAGGATGGCGCGCTCCGTCGGACGTCCTTCGCGCTTGAAGAAACCGCCGGGGATCTTGCCGGCGGCGTACATGCGCTCCTCGACGTCGACGGTGAGCGGGAAGAAGTCCGCTCCCTCGCGTGCTTCGGGTCGGCCCTGGGCCGTGGCGAGCACCATCGTGTCGCCGGAGCGGACGACGACGGCGCCGTCGGCCTGCTTCGCGAGCTTGCCGGTCTCGAAGACGATCTCCTGATCGCCAACGTTCACCGAGACCGACTCGGTGCCCTGGGTGGTCATAGTCATGTGTTCCTCCACTTCTCGTGGAGAGTGGAGGTTTGAGGGAGCCTCGCCGGTGACTCGGGGCTCGCTCAAACTTCCACCCTCCGGTTCGTTGCCCGGCTTCTCTATCTCCTCAGGCCGAGCTCCTGGATGAGGGCGCGGTAGCCCTCGAGGTTCGTTCGCTGGAGGTAGTCGAGCAACCGGCGGCGCTGGCCGACGAGCTTGAGCAGGCCGCGCCGCGAGTGGTGATCCTTCTTGTGCGTGCGCAGATGCTCGGTGAGCTCCGTGATGCGCGTCGTGAGCAGCGCGATCTGCACCTCGGTCGAGCCCGTGTCCTTGTCGTGCCGGCCGTGCTTGCCGACGATCTCCAGCTTGGCTTCGGTCGTCAGGGTCATGAACCTCCGTCGCAGGACGTCTCCGCAATCCCAGCCGCTGCCTGCGCGACCCATAACGCGGGGCCGGATTCGGACTCGCGACAAGGGTAGCAGCGAACGCCTAGATGGGCCATTTCGCGGCGAGCGTCTGCTCGACGTCGCGGGCGATCTGCTCCACGAGCTCCGCTTCGCTCTCGAATGCCCGCTCGTCTCGCAGGCTCTGCCAGAGCTCGACCACGAGCCGCTGTCCGTACAGGTCGCCTTCGAAGTCGAGCAGATGCGCCTCGATGCGCCGCTCGAGGCCCCCGTAGTGGGGGTTCGTGCCGATCGAGATCGCCGCGCGGCCGCCGCGCGACGAGCCCGCGTAGATGCCGAACGCCGGCACGAGCAGATGCGGCTCGACGCTGAGATTCGCGGTCGGGAAGCCGAGCGTGCCGCCGCGCTCGTCTCCGACGACCACGGTTCCGTCCACCTCTGGCGGCCGACCGAGGATCCGCGCGGCGCCGGCCACGTCACCCTCGTGCAGCAGCTCGCGGATGCGGGTCGACGAAGCGCCCTCGACCGGCGGCACGCGGACGACCGAGAAGCCGTGCTCCTCGAGGAATGCGAGATCGCCCCGCCGGCGGTGCCCGAAGCGGAAGTCGTCCCCGGCGACGACGACCTCCGCGCCGATCCGCCGGAGCACGCCCTGGGCAAATTCCTCGGGCTCCTGTTGCTGCAGGTCGTGCGTGAACTCGAGCACGAGCGTCTCCTCCACCCCGGCGTCCTCGAAGAGCTCGAGACGGCGCTGTAGCGTGGCGAGCAGCTCGACGTCGTACCCGAGCACCAGGCGCGGGTGCGGGTCGAACGTGATGGCGGTGGGCGCGAGCCCGGTGTCGACGACGGCTTTGAGGACGCTCTGGTGGCCGCGATGGACGCCGTCGAACACTCCGATCGCGGCCGCTCGCCGACGGGGGTCGAGCTCCGCGGGGTCGTGAACGACCTTCACGGCATGACCGTCCCGTCGACCGCCACGAGCTCGCCTTCGCACATCGCCCGAACCGGCTGCTCGATTCGCCGGCGACCGTTGCGAATCGCGTCGGCCTCGTCGGGTGACAGGTCGATCGCCGGCAGGAACGGCAGCGCCTCGGCCGGGGTCAGGATCCGCTCTTCGTCGGCGTCGTCGACGACGAACGGCCCGACGGCCGTGCGGCGGAGCGTTCGGCAGTGCCCTCCAAGCGCATCGGCGATCGCGCGCACGTACGTCCCCGAGGAGACGAGGAGCTCGAGCGTCGCCACGCCGTCGTCGTAGGCGTGCAGCTCGAGCTCGTGGATCGTCGAGGTGCGATAGGGCATGTCGACGTCCTCGCCGGCTCGGAAGCGCTTGTAGGCACGCTCCCCGGCG
>CAWGEE010000024.1:0-13622 GCA_963821415.1 uncultured Actinomycetes bacterium
TGAGTCCGCCGCTTTTTACGTCACATGAGAGGCCGGATCCAAGACCTGGAACGCGAAGCCCGGCGAGGTCGAGCGCCGCTGGTTCGTCGTCGACGCCGAGGGCAAGACCCTCGGGCGTCTCGCCGTGCCCATCGCCGACACGCTTCGCGGCAAGAACAAGCCCGAGTACACGCCCCACGTGGACACGGGCGACTTCGTGATCGTCGTCAACGCGGAGAAGATCGCCGTGACCGGCAAGAAGCTCGACGAGAAGATCTACTACCGCCACTCGGGCTATCCCGGAGGCATCCGCAAGCGAACGCTGCGCGAGCAGCTCGAGCGCAGGCCGACCGAGGTGCTGCGCAAGGCCGTGAAGGGCATGCTGCCGCGCAACCGTCTCGGCCGCGCCCAGATCACGAAGCTCAAGATCTACGCCGGCCCCGAGCACCCGCACGAGGCGCAGTCGCCGCAACCGCTCGAGGTGAACGGCTGATGACCGACGTCGCGCAGTACCGCGGCACCGGCAAGCGCAAGACGTCGGTCGCGCGCGTCATCCTCAAGCCGGGCGACGGCACGTGGTGGATCAACGGCCGCACGCTCGAGGACTACTTCCCGCGCACCGTCCACCGCATGCAGGTCGCCGCGCCGCTGAAGGTGGCGGAGGCCGAGGGCACGTACGACGTCCGCGTCCGCGTCCACGGCGGTGGCCCCACCGGGCAGGCCGGCGCGGTGCGACACGGCGTCGCCCGCGCGCTCGTCGAGGCCGATCCCGAGCTCCGCGTGCCGCTCAAGCGCGAGGGGTTCCTCGCCCGCGACGCGCGCATGGTCGAGCGCAAGAAGGCCGGCTTGAAGAAGGCGCGCAAGGCGCCCCAGTGGGCTAAGCGCTAACGTCGCGCCCGTGACGCGACGCTACTTCGGCACCGACGGCGTACGGGGAGTCGTCGGCGAAGGACCTGACGCCCGAGCTCGTCGAGCGACTCGGTCGCGCCGCGACGCTCTGGGCGGGCGGCGGGGCGGTGCTCGTCGGCCGTGACACCCGCGCCTCGGGCCGCGAGCTCGAGCGCGCCTTCGCATCCGGAGTCGCCTCGGCGGGCGGTCACGCCGTGCTGGCGGGCGTCCTGCCGACGCCGGCCGTCGCGCTGCTCTCGCTCGATCTCGGCGCCGTCATCTCCGCCTCGCACAACCCGCCGCAGTACAACGGCGTCAAGCTCTTCGACGGAGACGGCGGGAAGCTCACGGACGCGGCGGAGGAGGAGATCGAGGCGCTGCTCGACGCACCGCCGAGCGCCGAGGAGCAGGGCGGCATCGACAATCTCCAGGTCGTCGGCTCGAGCTACGTCCGGCACGTCGTGGAGCGCTTCGGCGGCGATCTCGCCGGCTTGAAGGTTGCCGTCGACTGCGCGAACGGTGCGTACTCGGCGATCGCGCCGCAGGCGTTCGAAGGGCTCGGTGCAGAGGTGGTCGCGATCGGCGACAAGCCCGACGGCTACGAACATCAACGTCGGCTGCGGCGCCACCGACCTGCGCGCGCTCCAGGAGGTCGTCGCCGGCGAGGGGTGCGACCTGGGGGTGGCGTTCGACGGCGACGGCGATCGGATGCTGGCGGTGGACGAGCGCGGCGAGGCGGTGGACGGCGACGCGATCTCGCGGTGCTGGCCCTCGACCTCGGCGTCGACCTCGTGGCGGTCACCCAGATGGCGAATCTCGGCTTCCACCGGCTGATGGCCGAAGCGCGGCATCCGCGTCGTCACCACCGACGTCGGCGACCGCTACGTGCTCGAGGCGTTGAAGCGCGAGGGGGGCTGCTCGGCGGCGAGCAGTCCGGCCACATCATCTATCTCAAGGACCACGTGACCGGAGACGGGCTGGCCGCGGCGCTGCTGCTCTGTCGCGCCCTCGACGGCCGGAAGCTGTCGCAGGCGACAGCCGTGCTCGAGCGCTATCCGCAGGCGAGGGCGAACGTGCCCGTAGCCCGCAAGGAGCTCACCGAGCCGCTGCTCACGGAGGTCGAGCGGCTCAATGCCGAGCTCGCGCCGGACGGCCGCGTTCTCGTGCGTCCATCGGGGACAGAGCCCGTCGTAAGGGTGCTGGCGGAGGCGCCGGCGCAAGAGAAAGCGGACAGCCTCTGTGCTAGCATCGCGGCGCTCGTAGCATCCGAGCTCGGCTGACCGCATCCGACGACGGGAGCGGAGAGGAGGCCGGGCTCGTCGCGCTTTCGGAGAGGAATTTCCGGAGAAACGGGGGATAATTCGAGACCTATGTGCGGGATCATCGGATACGTCGGAACCCGGATCGCACAGCCGATCCTCCTGCACGGCCTCGAGCGGCTCGAGTACCGGGGCTACGACTCCGCCGGCCTCGCGCTCGTCGAGAACGGGAAGCTCGCCGAGATCCGCGCAGTCGGCAACCTCAGCGAACTGAAGGACGCCGCGGCGAACAGCAAGTCACTGGCGACGACCGGCGTCGGGCACACGCGCTGGGCGACGCACGGCCGCGTCTGCGCCGAGAACGCGCACCCGCTGACGGGGTGCCTTGCAGGGCGACATCGACCTCGTCCTCAACGGCATCGTCGAGAACTACCGCGAGCTGAAGGCGTCGCTCGTCGAGGAGGGCCACGACGTTCTCGTCCGAGACCGACGCCGAGGTCATCTCCCACCTCGTCGAGCGGCACTACAAGGGGGACCTCGTCTCTGCGGTGCGCGCCGCCTACGCCGAGCTGGAAGGGCACTTCGCATTCGTCGTCCTCCACCGCGAGCACCCGAAGCTGATCGTCGGCGCGCGGCACCAGTGCCCGCTGCTCGTGGGCGTCGGCACGGGAGAGATGTTCCTCGCGTCCACGGCGGCCGCGTTCCTGGGCGACACGAAGCGCGTCCAGATCATCGAGGACGACGAGATCGTCGCGGTGAGGCCGGATGGCGCGACCTTCTGGACGGTGGACGGCGAGGAGGTCTTCCGGACCGTCGACCAGGTCGACTGGGACATCGAGGCGGCCGAGAAGGGCGGCTTCGAGACGTTCATGCTCAAGGAGATCTACGAGCAGCCGGACGCGATCGAGGAGACGATCGGCGACCGGATCCGCCACGGGCGGCTCGAGCTCGAAGGGCTCGGCCTCGACGACGAGGAGATCCGCAACCTCCGGCGCATCGTCATCGTCGCGTGCGGGACGGCGTATCACTCGGGCGTCGTCGCCCGCTACGCGATCGAGGAGTGGGCGCGCATTCCCGTCGAGCACGACATCGCGAGCGAATGGCGCTACCGCAATCCGGTGCTGTCCAGGGACACGCTCGTCATCGGCATCACCCAATCGGGTGAGACCGCCGACACGCTGGCCGCGATGCGGCTGGCCCGGGAGTCCCGCGCGCGCACGCTCGCCGTCACGAACATGATGGGAACGCAGATCACGCGCGAGGTGGACTCGGTGCTCTACACGCGGGCGGGGCTCGAGATGAGCGTCGCGGCCACGAAGACGTTCACCTCGCAGGTCTCGCTCTTCTACCTGCTCGCGCTGAAGCTCGCCCAGGTGCGGAAGACGCTGCCGGAGGAGGAGATCGCCGCACTGCTCGAGGAGGTTCACGAGCTGCCGGCGAAGATGGCGTCCTTCTTCGCCGGCGACCACCCGATCGACGAGGTCGCGCAGCGCCACTACGACAAGCCGTTCTTCCTCTTCCTGGGGCGGAACGTGGGTCTCCCGGTGTGCCTCGAGGGCGCGCTGAAGCTCAAGGAGCTCTCGTACATCCCCACCGAGGCGTACTCGGCGGGCGAGATGAAGCACGGCCCGATCGCGCTGCTCGACGAGCAGACGCCCGTCGTCTGCGTCGCCACCGACTCGCCCGTGTACGACAAGGTCGTGTCGAACATCCAGGAGATGCGGGCGCGCGGCGCCAACGTCATCGCGATCGCCACCGACGGCAACGAGGACATCCAGCACCACGCCGACGACGTCATCTTCGTCCCGCGCACGAGCCCGCTGCTCCAGGCGCCGCTCGCCGTCGTGCCGCTCCAGCTGCTCGCCTACAAGATCGCTCGCCTGCGCGGCCTCAACATCGACCAGCCGCGGAACCTCGCCAAGACCGTCACGGTCGAGTAACCCACTCCGCCGAAGTTCGACGCGTAAGCGAATCGGACTCTCTGCGGCTGAGCCGCGATTGGCCAAGCCGGTGCTGTCGAGTAGTTACATCTCAGTGACATGTGACGCGTCCAGCGCCGTGGCCGAACCAGCCGTGGCCGGTACGCAAATCCCTGCTCAACGCCCGTTTGCGCGCCACTTCTGGACCGGACCGGGGTCTGACCCCGGGCCATGGCTGTTCTGGGCGGGTTTGTAGCCGGCCCTAAGGGTCGAGGACGAGGCGGTCGCCTTCGCCCAGGCCAACCTGAGCGCAGCGCCCCGCGGGTAGCTCGAGCACCGCCTTGGCGCCGCGCTTCGAAGCCAGCCGCCAGGGCTTCAGGCCCGCGGCGACGCGGAGCACCTGGAGCTCCCGGTCGAGGAATACCGCGTCGATCGCGAAGCGCATGAAGAACATGTGGATCGAGGAGCCCGGCCGCAGCAGGATCCCCTCTTCCTCCCCGAGCGACGAGCGCCCGAGCAGCCCCTTGCTCCGCGCCCATGCCGAGTCGGCGACGAGGCAATCGGCGCACACCGTAGTGCCGTCGTCCTTCTTGACGATTGCCATGGTTAGTAGCCGACGTGGATGTGATCGCCGTGGTCGGGCAGCCGGAACGACGGGCCCGACAGGTCGAGCAGCGTGATCACCTGGGAAGGCTGAAGGGCGGGGGGCAACGAGAGGATGTCGCGCACCGCCCGTTCGACGATGCCGCCGGGCTGCTGGTTGCCGATCACGGACACGCCGCCGACCGAGCTGATGTCGACGGCGCGGCCGTAGTAGTGCGCGGAGACCGCGCTTCCTCGAGCGCGCGACGAACTTCGAGTGGCCCGTGATGAGGCACGAGACGGTGACCTGGCCGTATGACTCGGCGAGGTAAAGCAGGAGCGCCAGCACCCGCGGATCGATCCTGCCGCGACGCGACGTCCCCGTACCCGGAGGCCAGCGTGATTCGGTCGTCTGCCAACACTTGCTGCGAGAGCTGCGAGCCCGACTGCGACACCATCGCCTGGACCGAGTCCACTCCGACCCAGGCCATGTAGCGGACGAGTGCGCGGTTCTGCTCGCTGGGAGTCGGCGGCGGAGGCAGCTTCGGCTTCGTGACGCGCGACCGCGGTGGGCCTGCGCGTCGCGAGGCGATGCCGGCCAGCTGCAGCCGTCCGAGCAGCGCAACCCGATCGGCCTTCGCTCGCTCGGCCTCCTGACTCTTCGCCTCAACGGGAGTGAGCTCGACGGCGTGCGCCTTCGACCCCGACCAGATCACGCCCGCGAACAGGAATGCGGCAGCGCTGAGCAGCCACAGGAAGTGGGTGGAAGCGCGTGATCTCGGCCGTGGGAATCGCACCTGACTCCGCTTCCCATCGCGCGAACGGCCTCCTCGCTACTCCCTCTGATGGGGGTGAGGCCGCCCTCCCCTCGATCGAGTGAGTCGCCGTACGCACCCCCAGAGGAGGGATGCGGACCGGTCGAGGCCGAGCAACGATCGGAGTACGAGCCGGCTACGCGTGAGCCGGTGGCGGGGAACGGGGCACCAGATTCGAGGGGAGCGTGTGAAATGAAGGCACCAGCAATCCGGAAGGGCTTGCAGCGTCGCTTTTCGCGTTTGCGAGAGCAGCGGGGCCAGATGCTCGTGTTGCTCGCCGTCTCGATTGTGGCGATGTGCGCCGCCGGCGCCTTCGTCATGGACGTCGGCTCCTGGTTCCGGGCCCACCGGGCTACCCAGGCCGTCGCCGACGCCTCGGCTCTGGCCGGCGCGCAGGAGCTTCCGGTGAACACGTCCCAGGCCACTGCCGCTGCGCAGCTCTATTCGACGAAGAACGGGGGCGGAGTCACGCAGATCAGCTTCTCGACGAGCTACTTGCCCATGGACACGATCACGGTGCGGGCAGAACGGACCGCGCCGGGCTTCCTCTCCAATGTGCTCGGCATCTCGTCCGTCGACGTCGGCGCAGACTCGGTGGTGCGCGTGTACAACCTCGGATCGGCAATGTACGCCGCGCCGTTCGGTGTCACCAGGACCGAGCCGATGCTGAACGACTGCGGAGGGCCGTGCTTCGGGTCCGGCTATCCGACCACGCTCGACCTCCTGAAGGTCGGCCCCGGCTCGTTCAAGATCATCAACATCGACGGCTCGCAGGGAGGCACCGGGCCCGGCACCCTCGCAGACTGGATCTACGGCGGCCTCAGCGGCACGATGAACGTCGGCTGGTACTGGGGCGATCCGGGTGCAAAGTTCAACTCGTCAGAGGTGAAGGATGCGATGGATGCTCGCATCGGTAGCGACATCCTTCTGCCGGTCTACGACCAGGTCCAGGGCCAGGGCTCGAGCTTCCAGTACAACGTCGTCGGCTGGGCAGGCTTCCGCCTCACGGATTACACAGTTCAAGGGCAACGGCGGCGAGATCTCCGGCTACTTCCTCTCAGTTGCCTGGGAGGGCACGCCGACCGAAGGCACCAGCAACTACTTCGGGGCCAAGGTCGTAAAGCTGGTCGGCTAGCCCGCACGGCTCCCTCGTTCGAGCCAATCGCACGCGCGTTCCCCCGCCGGGGGGATCGATGAAGGGCCGCGCAGAGACGATTCCGAGGGCAGTCGAACGGTTGGGAGACGCATGCACACCGTAAATCGCAGGAGAGGCCGAGGAGAGCGTGGACAGACGATGACGGAGTTCGTCATCGTGCTGCCCATCTTTCTGCTGCTGCTGCTGGGCATCGCCCAGCTCGGCATAGCCTTCAACAACTACATCCAGTTGACGGACGCGACGCGAGCGGGAGCGCGCTTCGGCGCACCTCTCGACTGCAGCGGTACTTGTGACCGTACGGACAAGGTCGTGACGAAGGTCAAGGCCTCGGCGGCCAACCTCGACACCGCGCAGGTGAGCGTCAACGTCACGTCCACCTGGCAGCCGGGCACGGATCTCCGCGTCTGTGCCAGCTACCCGTACTCGATCGACCTCATCGGGATGGTCGTTTCCAGCGGCAACCTCAACTCGTGCACAACGGAGCGTGTGGAATGAAGAAGCTCTTCGGATACTCAAGGCGGGAAGACGGCCAGATGCTGGCCTTGCTCGCCGTCTCGATCGTCGCGCTGTGTGCTGCCGGCGCCTTCGTCATGGACGTCGGCTCCTGGTTCCGGGCCCACCGTGCTACCCAGACCGTCGCCGATGCATCCGCTCTGGCGGCGGCGCAGAAGCTGCCGGCATTTCCGGCAGATGCGCAGACGCTGGCGCAGGAGTACTCGACCAAGAACGGGGGCGGCGTCTCCTCGATCCAGTTCAGCTCGAACACGTTTGCGAACGACACGATCTCCGTGCGCGCCGACCGGACAGCGCCGGGCTTCCTCTCTCAGCGTGCTCGGCATCGCGTCGGTCGACGTCAGCGCCACGGCGAAGGCTCGAGCGTTCAACATGGGCTCGGCGAGATACGCAGCGCCCTTTGCCGTCGACAGGCAGCACCCGCTCCTGTCCAACGGAGGCTGCCCGTGCTACAACGTGCCGACCGAGCTCGATCTCAACAAGGTCGGCCCCGGCGCTTTCCGCGTCGTGAACATCGACGGCTCATTCGGCGGTACCGGTCAGGCGATCCTGGCGGACTGGATCCTCAATGGCTACGACGGCTACATGGGCATCAACTGGTACTTCTCGGACCCCGGCGCGAAGTTCAACCCCGGCCCGATCGAGGATGCGCTCAACGCACGCATCGGCAGCGAGCTGCTCTTCCCGGTCTATGACCTGACGAGGGCCAACGGCTCGAACTTCGAGTACAGGGTGATCGGCTGGGTCGGCTTCCGGCTCACCGGCTTCACCGGCCAGGGCAACAATGCCGCGCTGCAGGGCTCGTTCACGCGAGTCGTGTGGGAAGGCCTGACCAGCGAGTCGGCGACGCCCTTCTTCGGCGCGACCGTCGTGAAGCTCGTCGACTAAGACTCCTCGACACTGAGGAGGCGTGCGCGAGCCCGGGACCGGTCATCCCGGGCTCGTCCGTTTGTGCGCTCCGACCTCGCCGAGAACGCCGTAAAGGGTGTCTCAAGATCGGCCGGCGCCTGCCGATAGAGCAACGGGGCAACGAACGACTAGGAGAAAGGTCTGAGCATGTCGTACCGACTTCGCAACATTCTCATCGCCGTTGGGTTGGCGGTCGTCGCCGCGCTGCTGACGGTGTTCTACGTCTCGAACTACAAGAGCAGCGTGCGCTCGGACTCCGAGACCGTCTCGGTGCTCGTGGCGGCACAGGACATCCCGCAGGGGATGCTCGGCCAGCAGATCATCGAGAGGAAGATGCTGGCCACGCAGGAGATCCCGCGGAAGGCGATCGTCAACGGCACGATCGCGGCGCCGGAGGACATCGCCGGCCTGATCGCCACGCAGCCCATCTACATCGGCGAGCAGGTCACGGCGCGCCGCTTCGGCCCGCTCGAGGCCGCAGGCGTCCGCGACCAGCTCCGCGGCACGTACCGCGTGATGCAGATCAAGGGCTCGGACGCCCAGATCCTCTCGGGCGTGCTGCGCCCGGGCGACCACGTCGACATCGTGGCGAGCATCAAGTACCCGTCCGAGGACAGCCAGAAGCACTTCTCGAAGGTCATCCTCAGCGACGTCCTCGTGCTGCGCACCTCGGGTGAGGACGACTCGCAGGGCTCCGTCGTCGACCCGACCGGCGGCGACGGCTGGGTCATGCTGCGTCTCACAGACGCGCAGGCTCAGAAGCTCTACTTCGTCTACGCGAACAACGACTGGTGGTTTGCGCTCCGACCGGGCCTCAACGACGCCACCAGCCCGGACGCGGCGTTGATCGACGACGCCATGAGCATCCTCAAGGAAGGGCTCGGCAGCGACAGAGCAGCTTCTCGACTGAACGGGGGTAACTGAGCATGGGCGACCACGAGCACGTCGAAGACGGCAAGCAGCGGCTTCGCATCTACGTCACAGGGTCCTGCGACGGGCTCGCAGACGTCCTCCAGGCACTCGAGGCCCACGACGAGCTCGAGCTCGTCGGCTCGGCCGACGGTCATCCAGGAGGCAGCCTCGGCGCTCGCCGGCGGCCATCTGGACGCGATCCTCCACGCGACCCGCGGCCCGATGTACCCGGCCGAGGAGATGGCGGCGGTTCGCGAGTACACGCGGGCGCCGGTCATCGTGCTCGCGTCGGGCGACTGCTCGGGCCTGCTCGAGGAGGCGCTCGAGGACGGCGTCGCCGATCTCGTCCCGCTGCCGCAGCTGACCGAGAACATCGTCTTTGCCATCCGCAAGGCGTGCCACCAGGGCCGCCGCCAGCAGGTCGCGGACGGAGGCCGGGGTCGCGTGATCACGGTCTTCTCGCCAAAGGGTGGCGTGGGCAAGACCGTGGTCTCGACGAACCTCGCGACCACGCTCTGCAAGTCGATGGGCAAGTCGACGCTCTTGCTCGACCTCGACCTCCAGTTCGGAGACGCTGCGATCATGCTGGGGCTCCAGCCTGACAAGACGATCTACGACCTCGTCGTCGCGCCCGGCGAGCTCGACTCGGAGAAGCTTGCCGGGTACACGCTCGCCCATCCCTCGGGGGTGGACGTGCTGCCGGCGCCCTTGCAGCCCGAAGACGCGGAGCTGGTGACGGAAGGCAAGCTCGCCCGCCTGCTCGAGGTGGCACGGGGATCGTACGACGCGATCATCGTCGACACCTCGCCGTTCTTCCACGGGCCGATGCTGGCGACGCTGGACCGCACCGACGACCTGCTGCTGCTCTGCGGGCTCGACGTGCCGACGATCAAGAACGTCCGGCTCAGCCTCCAGACGCTCGAGCTGCTGTCGTTCCCTAGCGAGCGGGTCGGCGTGGTGCTGAACCGCGCGAACACGAACGTCGGCATCCAGCGCGCCGAGGTGGAGCGCGCCCTGGAGACGAAGATCAGGGCCGACCTGCCGTCGGACCGAGCCGTTCCGCTCGGCGTCAACCGTGGCAAGCCTGTCGCCCTCAACGATCCCGGCGCGGACTTCTCGAAGGCCATCGCCGAGCTCGCGAAGGGCCTGATGGCCGACACGGACAAGAAGAAGTCGAAGGCCGGCAAGAAGAGCCTGCTCTCCCGGATGCGGAGCTAGTCGTGGGTCTCCACGATCGCATCAACGGCCCCGTCGTCCTCTCCGCCCAGCAGAACGGGGCGGAGGGCGCATCGCTCGCCGCACGCGAGGTGCAGGCCGGCACGAGGACGAAGCAGGCCGATCCGTACGCGGAGCTGAAGACCCGGGTGCATCACGCGTGCATCGCGCGGCTGGGCCCCGAGCTCTTCGCGTCCGAGACGACGGACGACCTCGAGGAGCAGGTCATGCGGACGGTCATGGAGCAGCTCGCTCTCGACCGCACGCCGCTCACCCGCGAGGAGCGCCGCCAGATCGTCGCCGACATCGCCGACGACATCCTCGGCTACGGGCCGCTGGAGCCGTTCCTCCGTGACGACACCGTGACGGAGATCATGGTCAACGGCCCGGACAAGATCTTCGTCGAGCGCACGGGCAAGATCGAGGCGACCGACGCGTCGTTCGTCGACGACGGCCACCTGCTGCGGATCATCGACAAGATCGTCTCGCAGATCGGCAGGCGCGTCGACGAGTCGTCGCCGATGGTGGACGCCCGCCTGCCCGACGGCAGCCGTGTGAACGCGATCATCCCGCCGCTCGCCCTGCGCGGGCCGACGCTCACGATCCGAAAGTTCTCGCGCGACCCGTACACGATGGACGACCTCATCGAGTTCGGCTCGCTCACGAGCCGCTCGGCGCACTTCCTGGCCGCGTGCGTGAAGGGCAAGCTCAACATCCTCATCTCCGGCGGTACCGGTACCGGTAAGACGACGCTGCTGAACGCGATGTCCGCGTACGTGCCCGGCGACGAGCGGATCGTGACGATCGAGGACGCCGCCGAGCTTCAGCTCCAGCAGGACCACGTGATCACGCTCGAGTCGCGCCCGCGCGAACATCGAGGGCACCGGCGAGATCCGCATCCGCGAGCTCGTGCGCAACTCCCTGCGTATGCGCCCCGACCGCATCATCGTGGGTGAGGTTCGTGGCGCCGAGACCGTGGACATGCTCCAGGCGATGAACACGGGCCACGAAGGCTCGCTCACCACGATCCACGCCAACTCCCCGCGCGACGCGCTGGCGCGTCTCGAGACGCTCGTGCTCACTGCCGGCGTCGAGCTGCCGCTCCGCGCCATCCGCGAGCAGATCTCGAGCGCCTTCGACCTGCTCGTGCAGATCCAGCGTCTCGTGGACGGCAGTCGCCGCATCACGCACATCACCGAGGTGCTGCGCATGGAGTCCGACGTCGTGACGCTGCAGGACATCTTCGTGGCCAGGCCGCCGGACGAGGAGACGGCCCAGGCGATGCACGCGATGCGGCTGCTCGGCTGGCTGAACTGCTCGGGCCTCAAGCCGCACTTCCTCGAGAAGATGGCGGCCAACGGCGTCACGCTGCCGCCGAAGTTCTTCGAGGCCGAGGACGACTCGGGCCTGCGTCACAGCTTCACCGCCGGGAAATTCGGCGGGGGCGCCCGGGAATGATCCGCCGCCGCTGGGTAGCTCGGCGCTCGTTGCATCCGTGTGCGCCCTCGGCGCGCCGGCCGTTGCCGGCGCCGAGCGTCGAGATCCGCAGCGTCGACACGGCGCTCGTATCCGCGCGCGCAGGCAACCATCGTCACCTCGAAGCCGTCGAAAGTGGCGCCTCAGCTGATCGAGAACGGGAAGCCGGCCGCAGGCGTGCTGGCGAAGAACCTCGGGGAGTCCCGGAGCATTTGTCTCGCGGTCGACCACTCGCGCTCGATGCGGGGCGCGCCGCTCGCGGAGGCAGATGGTCGCCGCCAGCGCGTTCGTCGCGGCGAAGCTGCCGACCGACAGCATCTGCGTGACGAGGTTCGCGACGAAGGCGCTTCTGCTCGCGCCGTTCACCGACTCGGAAGCGGAGGCGGCCGCCGCCCTCGAGGGCATCGAGGTCGATCCCGATCAAGGGCACGACGCTCTACGACGACATCGGGCTCGCCACGCAGACGCTCGCCGAGGAGGAAGACCGCGCGCGGATCATCATCATCACCACCGACGGAAACGAGACGCGCAGTCGTCGACGCTCGCCGACGCGATCAAGGCGCGCGCGAGGCCGAGACGACCGTCTACGTCGTCGCCATCGAGAGCAAGGCATTCACGCCCGGCCCGCTGAAGTACCTCGCGCAAGCGGACCGGCGGCCGGTACTACGGCGCGCCGTCGCCCGCGCGCTCAAGGGGATCTACGCCGAGCTCGCCGACGAGCTGAAGCGGACCTGGCGGCTCGACTACATCACGTCCGGCAGGCCGGGAGAGTCTCCGAAGCTCGTCGCGCAGGTGCCGGGCTCGGCCGCGACTCCGCGCTCTCTCCGATCGCTGCGACGGCCGAGGAGGAGAAGCCCGGCGGGCTGCTGCCGGCGGCCGCCTACGGCAAGGGCGGCTCGACCGGGCTCGCGCTGCTCGTGGGCCTGCTCGTCTGGTCGCGTTCATGCTCGTCTTTACCTCCGCCAGGCGCCGACCGCGTCCGCTCCCAGGTGCAGAGGCACATCGCGCCGAAGCCGAAGCGGTCGAAGAAGCGAAGGAGAAGAAGGAGCGCCTGCAGGCGCTCGCCGGGCTGTTCCGCCTGACGGAGAACGCGCTCGGCGAGACGCGTCTCTGGCTCCGCTCCGCCGGCTCATCGAGCGCGCCGACCTGCCGCTGAAGACGGCGGAGCTCGTCTACATGATGGCCGGCTCGTGCATCGTGGTCGGTCTGCTGGTGACTGTGATCGTGTCGTCGGCGCTGATCTCGCTCGCCTCGCTCGTGTCGGCGGCGCGGTGCTCCCGTGGGCTGGGTCTGGCTGAAGGCGCATCGCCGGCTGCCGGCGTTCGAGAACCAGCTGCCCGACCTCCTCATCGGCGTCGCCGCCTCGCTCAAGGCGGGCCACAGCTTCAAGCAGGCGCTCCAGGCGATCGTCGACGACGGCGCCGAGCCGGCGGCGCAAGGAGTTCAACCGCGTGCTTACGGAGACGCGGCTCGGCCGGCCGCTCGACGACGCGCTCAACGACATGGCGGAGCGGGTCGGCTCGAAGAACCTCTCGTTCATCGTCACGGCCGTCGCCGTCCAGAGCCAGGTCGGTGGCTCGCTCGCGTCGCTGTTCGACATGGTCGCCGACACCGTGCGCAACCGTCAGCAGTTCGCGCGGAAGATCAAGGCACTGACGGCGATGGGTCGGATGTCGGCCTACGTGCTCGTCGGGCTGCCGTTCTTCCTCGCGGGGCGCTCGCGCTGCTCAACCCGGGCTACATGGCGCCGCTCTTCCGAACGTCCACAGGGCACAAGATGATCATGCTCAGCCTCGTGATGATGGCCGTCGGGTCGCTGCTCCTCAAGAAGATCGTCTCGTTCAAGGGGTGACGTCATGATGCTGCTCGTAGTCGCGCTGCTGTTTCTCGCCGGATCGGTGTACCTGGTCGCCGAGTACGTGACCCTGCCGGCCAGAGAGCGGATGCTCTCGTTCCGCCGTGCGGCCGCGTACGGCAGGCGATCGCAGAAGAAGGCGGC
>CAWGEE010000025.1:0-162952 GCA_963821415.1 uncultured Actinomycetes bacterium
TGTAGAGGCACGACCGCGAGCGGCGCCTGGAGCAACGGATGCGTGCGCGGGACGAAGATGACGTCGTCGGCGTGGTGCTGGATGTCCTCGTTGCCGTCGGTGGCGATCGCGATCACGTTGGCGCCGCGGGCCCGCGCCTCCTGGATGTTCGACACGACCTTGTCGTAGACAGGGGAGTCGGTGGCGACGCAGACGACCGGCGTCTGCTCGTCGAGCAGCGCGATCGGCCCGTGCTTCATCTCGCCCGCCGAGTACGCCTCGGTCGGGATGTACGAGAGCTCCTTGAGCTTCAGCGCGCCCTCGAGGCACACCGGAAGGCCCACGTTCCGGCCGAGGTAGAGGAAGAACGGCTTGTCGTAGTGCCGCTGCGCCACCTCCTCGATCGGGTGATCGCCGGCGAGGAACGAGGCCATCTTCGCCGGCAGCTCGTGCACCTCGTCCAGCAGCGCCGCGATCTCCTCGTCCGGTAGCGACTTCCGCACCTGGGCGAGCTTGAGCCCAACGAGGTAGAAGAGCGCGACCTGCGACGGTGAAGGTCTTCGTGGCCGCGACGCCATCTCCATCCCCGCGCGCGTGTAGAGCACCGAGTCGACCTCGCGCGTGATCTGCGTGCCCATCATGTTCGTGATCGCGAGCGTCGGCGCGCGACTCGCGGGCCAGCCGCATCGCCGCCAGCGTGTCGGCAGACTCGCCCGACTGGGTGATGCCGATCACGAGCGTGTCCTTCGACAGCACCGGGTTCCGGTAGCGCCACTCGCTGGCGATATCCTGCTCGACCGGAATGCGCGCCCACTCCTCGATCACGTAGCGCGCGACGACGCCGGAGTGATACGCCGTTCCGCAGGCGAGGATGACGATCCGCCGCAGGTTGCGGATTGCTTGTCGTCGAGACCAAGCCCATCGAGCTCTAGCCGGCCGTGGCGGATCCGGTCGCCGATCGTCTCCTCGATCGCGTCCGGCTGCTCGTAGATCTCTTTCAGCATGAAAGTCTCGAACCCACCCTTCTCGGCCGCTTCGTTGTCCCAATCGACCTTCTCGACGTGCGGGAAGACCTCCTCGCCGTCGGCGCTCCTGTAGTTCGCGCCGTCAGGCGTGATCGCGACGATCTCGTCGTCCTCGATGAGCTGGACGCGCTGCGGGTCTGCCGCAGGAACGCGGCCACGGTCGAAGCGAGGAACATCTCGCCCTCGCCGACTCCCACGACCAGCGGACACTGGAGCCGCGCGCCGACGAGCAGCTTCGGGTGATCGCGGTGGAGGACGACGAACGCGAAGTGCCCTTCCAGCTCGGCGTAGGCTGCCGCACCGCGGAGACGAGATCGCCCTTGTAGTGCCGCTCGACCAGGTGCGAGATCACCTCGGCGTCGGTCTCGGACAGAACTCGTGGCCCTCCTCGAGGAGCGACGCCTTCAGCTCGCGGTAGTTCTCGACGATCCCGTTGAGGACGAGGTCGATGTCGCCTTGAAGGCACCCCGTCAGCGGGTGCGCGTTCTCGTTGCAGACGCGGCCGTGCGTTGCCCAGCGCGTGTGCCCGACCCCGGTGGTCGCCAGGGACTTGCTCTTCGCCGCGGCGTCCTTCAGCTCGCTGAGGTTGCCGACGGCGCGGATCTCGGCGAGCTTCCCGTTCTCGACGAGCGCCAGGCCGGCAGAGTCATAGCCGCGGTATTCGAGCCGCTCGAGGCCGTGCAGGAGGATCGGCTGTGCGACCCGGGTTCCGACGTATCCGATGATCCCGCACATAGGTTCGAATTATCCCCCACCCTCTCGGAATCTCCTGCAAAAAGCACGACGAGCCCGGCCTCCTCCCCGCACCCAGCGTCGGATACGGTCAGCCGAGCTCCCTGCTACGAGCGCCGCGATGCTAGCACAGAGAGCCGGGATTCCTCGTCCGTCGACGCCTCCGCGAGCACCCGCACGACGGGCTCGGTCCCGGAAGGCCGGACGAGCACGCGTCCGGAAGAGCCGAGCTCCGCGTTCACCCGCTCGACCTCGGCGCGCAGCGAGTCGGTGAGCTCCTTGCTGGAGACGGGGACGTTCGCCACGGCCTGCGGAAAGCGCTCCAGCACGGCGGCCGCTTCGGAGAGCTTCCGGCCGCCGAGCGCGCGACAGAGCAGCAGGCCTGCGGCGAGCCCGTCTCCCGTCACGTGCCCGTTCAGATAGACGATGTGGCCGGATTGCTCGCCGCCGAGCACGCCGCCTTCGCGCTTCAGCGCCTCGAGCACGTAGCGGTCGCCGACGTCGGTCGTCACGACGCGGATCCCGCGCTTCTCCATCAGCCGATGGAAGCCGAGATTCGTCATCTGCGTGACCGCGACGAGGTCGACGCCGAGGTCGAGCGCGAGCACGGCGACGATCGCGTCACCGTCGACCGCCTCGCCGCGCTCGTCCACGGCGAGCATGCGATCGCCGTCGCCGTCGAAGGCGACCCCGAGATCGCAGCCCTCGCCTGTAACAACCTGTTGCAAGGAGCCGAGGTCGGTGGCGCCGCAGCCGACGTTGATGTTGTGGCCGTCGGGCTTGTCGCCGATGGCGAGCACCTCGGCGCCGAGCTCCTCGAACGCGGCGGGCGCGATCGACGAGTACGCGCCGTTCGCGCAGTCCACCGCGAGCTTGAGGCCAGTGAGGTCGCTGCCGAACTGCTCGACGACGTGGCGGACGTAGCTCGAGCCGACCACCTCGAGGTTGTCGATCCCGCCCTCCTCCTCGTCACGCGGCGGCTCGTCGAGCAGCGCCTCGATCTCCTCCTCGGCCGCGTCCGAGAGCTTGCCGCCGTCCCCGTCGAAGAGCTTGACGCCGTTGTACTCGGGCGGGTTGTGCGAAGCCGAGATGACGGCGGCGAGGTCGAGCGAGAGCAGCGCGACGGCCGGCGTGGGCAGGATGCCTGCCAGCACGGCATGGCCGCCCGCCGAGGCTACGCCCGAGGCGAAGGCGTGCTCGAGCTCGGGCCCGACGCGCGCGTGTCGCGGCCCACGAGCACCGCTCCTCCGCCCGCCCAGATGGTCGCGGCACGGCCGAGCCGCTCGACGAGCTCTGGAGTGAGATCCTTCCCGACGACTCCCCGTACGCCGTCGGTGCCGAAATAGCGTCGCGCCAAGGGCGCGACGTTAGCGCTTAGCCCACTGGGGCGCTTTGCGAGCCTTCTTGAGGCCGGCTTTCTTGCGCTCGACCATGCGCGCGTCGCGGGCGAGGAAGCCCTCGCGCTTCAGCGGCACGCGCAGCTCGGGATCGGCCTCGACGAGCGCGCGGGCGACGCCGTGGCGAACGGCGCCTGCCTGGCCGGTCGGCCCACCGCCGTGCACGCGGACGCGGACGTCGTACGTCCCCTCGGCCTCCGCCACCTTCAACGGCGAGACGACCTGCACTCGGTGAATCGTGCGCTTGAAGTAGTCGTCGAGCGTCCGGCCGTTGATCCACCACGTGCCGTCGCCCGGCTTGAGGATCACGCGCGCGACCGAGGTCTTGCGCTTGCCGGTGCCGCGGTACTGGGCGACGTCGGCCATCAGCCGTTCACCTCGAGCGGCTGCGGCGACTGGGCCTCGTGCGGGTGCTCGGGCCCGGCGTAGATCTTCAGCTTCGTGATCTGCGCCCGGCCGAGGCGGTTGCGCGGCAGCATGCCCTTCACGGCCTTGCGCAGCACCTCGGTCGGCCTGCGCTCGAGCTGCTCGCGAAGCGTCCGCTTGCGAAGACCGCCCGGGTAGCCGGAGTGGCGGTAGTAGATCTTCTCGTCGAGCTTCTTGCCGGTGACGGCGATCTTCTCGGCGTTGACCACGATCACGAAGTCGCCCGTGTCCACGTGGGGCGTGTACTGCGGCTTGTTCTTGCCGCGGAGCGCATCGGCGATCGGCACGGCGAGACGCCCGAGGGTCTTGCCCTCGGCATCCACGATCAGCCAGCGGCGCTCGACCTCGCCGGGCTTCGCGTTCCAGGTCTTGGATCCGGCCTTCATGTGACGTAAAAAGCGGCGGACTCAGGCGCCCGCCGGAGGTGGATTGTAGCAGCGGAAGTGGCCTCGATTTGACCGTGGCGACGATCGCAGGCGGCCGGCATCGGCCTCTGCGTCTCTAGATGAACCAGAACTTCACCAGTTTCGGCCGCCGAGAGCTTGACTTGTCGGCGAGCGCTTGTAAGGGTGAGGGAGTCGCACCGCGAAGGGGGTACGCAGGCTGCATGCGTCACGTGCGGCGGAGCATGGTGATCGGATCGGTGGCTGCTACGGCGGCCGTCTTCGCATCCGGTGCCTTCGCCCACGGCGGTGACCCGACGCGCATCCACGCCTGCATCGTCCCGCCGCAGAACCTCGTGAAGATCGTCTGGGCGCCCGGGGTCAGCTTCCCGGGCGATGACCCGTTCTTCGACTGCGAGACGCAGATCACGAACGGCCAGCACTGGAAGAACCTCGACTGGTCGATCACCGGCCCCAGAGGCCCCTCCGGACCGAGCGGCCCGTCCGGTGGGGCAACCGGCCCGTCCGGCCCCAAGGGCGCGACGGGTGCCACAGGCGCTACGGGCCCATCCGGCGCCAAGGGAACGACCGGTGCTACCGGCGCGACAGGTGCGACCGGAGCTACGGGCGCGACGGGCGCGACCGGCGCCACGGGCCCATCCGGCCCGCAGGGGACGACCGGTGCGACAGGCGCCACGGGAGCCACAGGCGCTACGGGCGCCACGGGCCCGACTGGGCCGAGCGGCCCCCAGGGCGCGACTGGCGCGACAGGTGCGACCGGCGCGACAGGTGCCGACCGGCGCCGACGGGCGCAACCGGAGCGACCGGCGCCACGGGCGCGACCGGGCCACAGGTGCGACGGGTGCAACCGGCGCCACCGGTGCGACCGGAGCGACAGGCGCGACCGGGCCATCGGGGCCGCAGGGCGCGACGGGTGCAACAGGTGCGACGGGCGCAGGCGCGACAGGAGCACTGGCGCACGGCGCGAGCGGAGCGTCAGGCGCGAGCGGGCGCGTCGGGCCCGACGGGGCCGACAGGGCGCACAGGCGCGACAGGGCCACCGGCGCAACAGGTGCCGCCGGGCGCGAGCGAGCCAGGCGCCACAGGCGCGACGGCGCGACCGGAGCCCAGGCGCCACGGAGCCACAGGCGCCACGGGCGCAACGGAGCCACGGCGCGACGCCACGGGCGCCAGCGGCGACGGAGCACAGGCCCTACGGGCGCCACGGGGCCGCGGGCGCGACGGGCGCCGACAGGCGCCACCGGCGCCACGGGCGCGACCGGGCGCGACGGGCGCCACGGGCGCGAGCGGCGCGAGCGGAGCCTCGGGCGCGACAGGGCCGATCGGGCCCGGGCCACGGGCGCCGACCGGAGCGCACGGGCGCGACGGGCGCGACAGGGGCCACGGGGCCACGCGGAGCGGCGCGAGCGGCGCCGTCGGGCGCGACAGGAGCCCACCGGGCGCGCAGGGCGCAACGGGAGCGACGGGCGCAACAGGGACTACGGGCGAGCGGAGCGTCAGGCGCGAGCGGAGCGTCGGCGCGAGCGGGCGGCCGGGCCGACGGGCGCCACGGGCGCTACCGGGACTTCAGGTGCGTCAGGCGGCCGGCGGCGCCGACCGGTCCGAGCGGCCCGAGCGGCGCCGACGGGGCGACGGGCGCCACCGGGCGCCGACCGGCGCGACCGGAGCCGTCCGGCGTCAGCGGCGCCGGCGCCGGCCCGAGCGGCCCGAGCGGCCCGGGGGCCGACAGGCTCCGACCGGTCCGAGCGGCCCGAGCGGCCCGGCACCACCGGCGCGAGCGGCCCGACCGGCCCGAGCGGGCCTTCTGGAGCAGCGGGACTGACCGCTGTCGAGCAGGTGACGGGGACTCCGGCGCGGACATCGAGGGCCCAAGGACGGTCACCGTGGACTGCCCCGGTACGAAGATCGTGATCGGCGGCGGGTTCGTGACGAGCGACGTCAGTGCCCCGAACGCCGTCAACATCATCAACAGCCAGGCCACGGACAGCAACACATGGAGCGTGACCGGCGACAGCATTTCGGTTGGTGGAGACACCAGCTACTCGCTGGCTGCGTTCGCTATCTGCGCTCAGCCGTAGCAAGGCTGCCTGCGATAGCGCGGCACCCTTAAGCGCCAGATCGCACAACTACCGTGTCCGGTCGCCGAGAGCTTGACAACGGCCCGATGGGCTGTAGGTTTGGAGACTCGATCCGACGGCAACCGGGGGACGGATGGGCCGAAGTCGATCGAGGCTGGGGATGGCTGTTGCGGCAGTGAGTCTCGTCGTCGTGCCCGCAGCGTTCGCCCACGGCGGTGACCCGACGCGCATCCACGCCTGCGTCGTCCCGCCGCAGAACCTCGTGATGATTGTCTGGGCGCCCGGGGTCAGCTTCCGGGCGACGACCCGTTCTTCGACTGCGAGACGCAGATCACGAACGGCCAGCACTGGAAGAACCTCGACTGGCCAAGCATCACCGGCCCGAGGCGGCCCCGCCGGCCCGTCCGGCCCCAGGGGCGCACTGGGTGCGACGGCGCCCACGGCCTCCGGGTCCGCTGCCGGCCCGGCCGGCCCAACAGGGCCAACAGGAGCAACGGGCGCGACGGCGCGACCGGGAGCCACAGGCGCACCGGGCGCGACGGGCGCCACCGGGCGCGACGGAGCCACGGGCGCGACCGGGCCGAGCGGCTCAAGGGAGCACAGGCGCGACGGGCGCGACCGGGCCACCGGCGCTACAGGAGCAACGGGCGCGACAGGCGCCACAGGCGCCACCGGGCGCGACGGGGCGCGACAGGCGCGACGGGCGCCACAGGCGCGACAGGAGCGACGGGCGCCACCGGCGCGAGCGGAGCCGACCGGGCGCGAGCCACGGCGCGACAGGCGCCACAGGCGCGACGGAGCGACAGGCGCGACGGGCCCGACGGAGCCACAGGGCGCGACCGGCGCGACAGGCGCAACGGGTGCCACAGGCGCGAGCGGCGCGAGCCGCAGGCGCGACGGAGCGACCAGGCGCGAGCGGAGCGCTCAGGCGCTACGGGCCCATCGGGGCCGCAGGGCGCGACGGGTGCAACAGGCGCGACGGGGCACGGGCGAGCGGCGCGAGCGGAGCGTCAGGCGCGAGCGGCCCATCGGGGCCGGCGGGCGCAACCGGCGCGACGGGCGCGACGGGAGCCACAGGTGCGTCCGGCGCGCGGGCGTCAGGCGCCGTCAGGCCCGACGGGCCCGACCGGCGCGACGGGCGCCTCAGGGTACCTCCGGCGCCGACAGGCGGCGCCGGCCAGCCGGCCCCACCGGCCTCAAGGGCACGACGGTACCTCGGGTACCTCCGGCGCAAACGGCGTCTCAGCGGCCCGAGCTTGGCCCCTCCGGCCTCAAGGGCACGACGGGTGCCTCGGTCGCTTCGGGCCCGAGCGGCCCAGCCGGCCCCTCCGGGCCTAGGGCACGACCGGTACGAGCGGCCCGTCGGGGCTGTCAGGCACGACTTCGAATACGACCGTGGTGGGCGCGATAGACGCGACGGCGAGCGGCACTGGGCCCCTCACCGTGGACTGCGGCGTCGGCAACCATGCGACGGGCGGAGGAGCGGTACAGCGTGGCACTTCGTCGTCGGCGACCACCTGATCTCGAGCTTCCCGTCCGACGCCGCCGGCACCCCGGTGACGGCGGAACCGTGAACCCGCAGTGCTGGACATCCCGCTATCGAGCCCCACGACGGAGGCGCAGACGGACGGCTGGAACGTCTTCGCGCTCTGCACGCCGAACCCGTAGACACCGCGTCCGAACTAGCCAGAACGTAACCAGTCTCCAGGCCGCCGACAGCTTGACAACCGCGCGCTGGCGCCTGTAAGGGTTTTGGAGGCCGGACCGCGAAGGGTGACACAGGGATGCGTCACGTGCGGCGAAGACGATGCGTGCTATGGATCGGTAGCTGCTACGGTCGGCCATCGTCGTGCCATCCGGTGCCTTCGCCCACGGCGGTGACCCGACGCGTATCCACGCCTGCGTCATCCCGCCGCAGAACGCCGTAACGATCGTCTATGCGCCCGGGCTCGGCGGAGACCCGGCCTTCGACTGCGCCACGCAGCTCACGAAGGAAGGCCTGCACTGGAAGAACCTCGACTGGGCGATGAGCGGTGCGAAGAGGCGCAACCGGGGCCAGCGGCCCTAGCGGCCCCATGGGAACGTCCGGCGCCAGCGGGCCTTCCGGACCCGAGGGTGCGACCGGCGCAACGGGCGCCAGCGGTGCATCTACGGCGCCAGCGGGGCTAGTGGCGCAAATGGCCCGTCCGGCCCACAGGGCTCGACCGGCGCTACAGGCGCAACTGGTGCTGCAGGCGCGACTGGTGCCACGGGTGCCACAGGTGCTACGGGCGCGACGGGTACCACGGGGCCGACCGGCCCATCCGGCCCGCAGGGTGCCACGGGAGCGACCAGGCGCCACGGGAGCGAGAGGCGCCTCGGGTACCACGGGTGCAACCGGCGCCACGGGTGCAACAGGAGCTTACCGGAGCGACGGGTGCAATAGGTGGGACAGGTGCAACCGGGGCTACGGGGCCGAGCAGCCCGTCCGGCCCGCAGGGCGGCACAGGTACGACCGGCGTGACAGGCGTGACCGGTACGACGGGCGCCACGGGCGCCTCGGGCCCCCAAGGAGTGACGGGAGCCACAGGAGCAACTGGAACGGCAGGCAGCTACAGGGGCAACCGGCACGACCAGGGCGCGACTGGGTCGTCCGGGCTCAAGGGCACCTCCGGAACAACGAGCGCCGCCGGCGCCACCGGCGCATCCGGAGTCAGAGTCGATCGGAGCAACGGGTAGGTCGGGGCCGCAGGGTGTAACCGGCGCGACAGGTGCTACCGGCGCTACGGGTGCCACCGGTGCGAGTGGACTCAAGGGCACGACAGGTACGGACACGGCGCCCACGGGAGCGACAGGTCGACCGGGTCCATCTGGCCCGCAGGGCGTTACCGGAGCTACGGGTGCGACCGGAGCCACCGGAGCGTCAGGCGGCGGAGCGGGACCAGCGGCCTCATGGGAACGACGGGTACGAGCGGAGCGAGCGGAGCGACGGGTGGTAACGGTGCCACAGGTGCCACCGGAGTGTCAGGCGCAAGCGGAGCCTCCGGGCGCGTCCCGGCCCCTCGGGTCCACAGGGCGTTACAGGGGTGGCCACCGGTGCGACAGGAGCCACGGGCACCAGCAGTGCAAGCAGAGCTTGCAGGCGCGTCCGGCCGCAGGGCACGACGCGGCGCCAGCGGGTGCTGCTCTGGCGACGAGCGGCGCTTCCGGTGTCAGCGGCACCTCCGGCGTCAGCGGCGCCGCTGGGAGTTTCCGGCGCGAGCGGCCCGCAGGGTACAACCGGCCCATCGGGAGCCAGAGCAGCAACGGTGCACGTCGGGTGCCTCAGGCGCAAGCGGCGCTTCAGGCGCAAGCGGCGCTTCAGGCGCCTCGGGTAGCTCGGGTGCCTAGGTGCCTCCGGCGTCGCCGGCGCGAGCGGAGCCTCAGGCGCCTCAGGCCCATCGGGGCCGCAGGGTGCCACCGGCGCGACAGGCGCGACCGGAGCTACAGGCGCTACAGGACCGACCGGCCCATCCGGCCCGCAGGGCGCCACGGGCACGAGCGGAGCTTCGGGTGCCTCCGGTGAAACCGGGGCGACAGGCGCTACAGGTAGTTCGGGGCAGGCGGGACCGACAGGTGCTGCAGGCACCACAGGGACTTCAGGTGCGTCAGGCGGAGAGCCAGCGCGACAGGTCCGTCCCGGCCCGGAGGGACCGACGGGTGCAGATGCGGGCCGAGCGGCCCGACCGGCGCGAGCGGGCCTGGAGGCCCGTCGGGGCTAACCGGTCCGAGCGGACCAGCAGGGACGGGTGCAAGCGGCCCGGAGGGCCCGTACAGAGGCCGACCGGAGCAACCGGTCCGAGCAGGCGCCGAAGGGCGTGATGCAGGCGCGACACGCAGGCGCCCGGGAACCACCGGCGCGACCGGTGCATCCGGCGCTTCTGGTGCGGTACACGGCCCGACCGGCCCGAACGGGGTGAGCGGAGATACGTGGAGGCCATTGCCACCGGAAGTGTTTCGACGAGTTCGGCGGTCTACATCGAGCTGCTCGGAGGGCCAAGGGTTGACGCGGATCGTCACGGCCTCGGGAAGGGTGCTCGTGATTCTGACGGCCGAGGTAAGCGGCTCCAGCGTCAGCTTCTCCCAACGCGACCTCCACCGGTTTCATGTCTGTCAGCATTGACAACAGCTTTGCTTTGAATACGAACTCGCCTTTCGAGTGAGCGGCGAGGATCCAGTCCGGGCGAGTGTGGTGCTGCCTGATCGCCGGCCTGATCCCTGGAACCCGCACCTTCGCCGCCGTGTACGAGGTCGGTGACGGCTGAGACCCCGCGACGTTCAATGCGAGAGCCATCACCGTGATCCCGGTGCTAGCCGTTACCGCCCGCGAGAGGGCGACACCGTCGTGCATACGCGGATGCTCCCGCGGAAGCCCGCGCACATGCCCGTTACGCGTAATGTCAGCGCCCGGACGTTGCCCTGGGCTAATGCCTCGCGATGGCGAAGTTACGCGAGAGTTGCTCCAGTCGGCGAGCACTAGCCAGCTTGCTCGCGAGGTGCCGGCGCAGCGCGACGTACGGCGCCGGTCGTAGGCGTCGACCAGACGATCACGGCGATAGCGAGCTGCACGTACCCGAAGGTCGCCTACGGCGGTCGAGTCTTCGACTCCAGAGCTCCGACGCCACACTCATAGTGTCGTGGTATCCATGCGACGAGCCGCGACTGGACGTATGAGGGTTACGTAAATCAGAGACTTCGACGTGGGTCCATTTCATCAGCAACGACATCGTCGATGTCACCGCGTCGCCTCTGCGGGTAGCCCGTAGGCCGGCTTCGACTGAGCGCCGTGAGCGGAGTCGGTTCGGGCTTTAGAACGCGTACCGCGTAATAAGAACGCGGTCACACGCCGCCGAGAGTTTGACTTGTCCGCCGGCGGCTTGTAGGGTTTAGCGCTCGCACCGCGAAGGGAGAACGCAGGTATGCGTCACGTGTGGCGGAGCATGGTGATCGGATCGGTGGCTGCTACGGCGGCCGTCTTCGCATCCGGTGCCTTCGCCCACGGCGGTGACCCGACGCGCATCCACGCCTGCATCGTCCCGCCGCAGAACCTCGTGAAGATCGTCTGGGCGCCCGGGGTCAGCTTCCCGGGCGACGACCCGTTCTTCAACTGCGAGACGCAGATCACGAACGGCCGGCACTGGAAGAACCTCGACTGGTCGATCACCGGCCCCAGAGGCCCCTCCGGACCGAGCGGCCCCGGGGGCGGAACGTCCGGCGTGTCCGGCCCGAGCGGCCCGACGCGGCCCGATCCGGGCCGACGGGCACGACCGGCGCTACGGGCGCCAGCGGCGCATCGGGCGTCAGCGGGCCTAGCGGCGCGAGCGGCCCATCCGGCCCGCAGGGCACAACCGGCGCTAAGCGGGCGCCAGCGGCGCGGACAGCGGCCCGAGCGGTCCAGCGGGCCCGAGGGCCGGTGGCCGACGGGCGCAACCGGAGCCACCGGGGCGACCGGCCCGAGTGGCCCGGCCGGCTCAGGCGCAACCGGCGCGACGGGCGCGAGCGGCTCGTCAGGCCCGAGCGGGCCCAGCGGTCCCGCCGGCCCGAGCGGCCCGAGCGGTCCGACAGGCGCAACCGGTGCCACGGGTGCTACAGGCCCGAGCGGCCCGGCCGGCTCAGGCGCCACCGGCGCTACGGGCGCGAGCGGCTCTTCCGGCCCCAGCGGCCCCGCAGGCCCGAGCGGCCCGGGTGGTCCGACAGGGCCGAGCGGCCCGAGCGGCCCGGCCGGCACCGGTGCAACGGGCCCGAGCGGCCCGAGCGGCCCGGCCGGCAGCAGCGGCGGTGACCGTGCAGGTGGGCGTGGGAGCCGACAGCGCCGAGACTGCCGGTGTCGACTGTCCTGGCGCGGCCCGGGCTCTCGGGGGAGGCACGAGCACGACGGATCCGACCCCCGGCGCACCGTTGGTGTCGGCGCCCACGGAGGGCGACTCGACGACGGACGTCGCCGAGACCGGCGACATGCCGACCGGCTGGATCGGCCGGCGTGGGTGGCGACATCTGCGGCTGACGACGTCACCGTCTACGCGATCTGCGCAGCCGTGACGCTCGTATCGAAAGCGTCGGTAGTCACCACCGGGGCGCCGGAAGGCCCCCGCTCCTCTCTAGCGTTCGCAGCGCCTCGACCCAGTCGAGGCGCTTGCCGCACAGCTCTCGCGCCCGCGCCGCCGGGACGAACGTCACCGGAGCGTCCGCCGCCGTCGTCGTCGACAGCACGAGCGGCCCGATGCCGAACGTCGCGCCGCTCGAGCCGGGATGGAGGTCGGGGCCTGAGAAGCGCAGCGTCACCGTGTGCGTGCCGGCGGCCAGCTCTGCCTCGCCGAGCAGCGTGTACCCGCCCTCGTTGCTGGAGCAGGTGGCGATGGCGGCCGACCACGCGGCCGTCGACGCGAGCCTCGAGCCCGTCGCGGAAGGAGCCGCCGAGCCAGATGCCGTAGCGGCCGGGCCGGGGCACCGAGACGGTGGCTTCCACCGTCTCGTCACGCCCGGTGACGCGGGCCACGTTCGCGCTGACGCACGGGTGGACGAACGACGGCGGCAAGCTGCCCACCGTCGCCGGCGACAGCCGCCAGCCGTTCCACGTCCGCGCAGTCGGGAACAGCGCCCGGCTGGAGACCGTCGCCGAGCGGCAGGTGCTCCGCCACGGGAGAGGCGGCGGCCTCGGGACGCTGCCACACGTCGTACCAGTCGCCGCTCCACGCGAGCCGGTAGTCGGACGCGGGACGGCTCTCGGTCGGCGAGCGGCGGAGGACCAGCGTCCGGTAGACGCGGATGTCCGCGTCGGCGAACTCGTCGAGATTCGCGTAGCCGCCCTTCTCGAGCTGACGCCCGTCGCGCTAGCAACACCGGCCGGACGCGCAGCTCCGAGGCGCCCTCGGCATCGAGCTTGCGCAGGAAGTGCCTGACGCCGTAGGGCTGGTACTCGGTCTGGAGGGCAGGCCCGTCGCCGGCGAAGCGCTCCCCGATGTCGGACAGCTCGGCCAGCTGCTCGCGGGGCCCGAGCCAGACATCGTGGTACTGGAGCACGTTCGACCAGAGGACGGCGCCTGCGACGACCGCCGCCAGCACCCCACCCTCGACGATGCGTCCCCTCGCAAGCAGCAGCCCCGCGGCGACGACGGCGGCGAACGGGATGGCCGGTGCCGCGGTGGCGAAGGCCTTGGCCTCGATCCACGGCGTGCTCCAGATCCAGAGCGCCGCAGCGCTGGCGACGGCGCCGAGCACGTAGATCGGCAACGCCCAGGACTGCCGCCGCAGCATCCACACGACCGTGGCAGCGGCTGCGATGACGGCGACGAGGATCAGCACCTTCGTCGCAGCGCCGAGCTCCGGATCGACGCGGAAGTCTCCCGCCGGCCAGATGCCTGCCATCTGAATCGGGGTCGAGCGGCGCGCCGAGGTTCGCAATCGGGTCGAAGCTGACGATGTTCGACGTGAGGAACGCGCGGGGCAGTGACGATCGTCGGCAGCGCGAAGGCCGCGAGGAAGCCGATAAAGGCCGCAGTCGGCCGCACGGCCCCGCGGAGGCCGTGCTCGCGCACGACGAGGACGAGGCAGGCGCCGAGCGCAGGGGCGAGCCACACGAGCGCGCCGGCGTTCAGCACGCCGAGCAGGAGCGCCGAGACGGCGGCCAGAGGCATCAGGTGACGCAACCGCTCCGACCTGGCGGCCAGCGGCACGAGCGCGGCCAGGACGGGCAGCGCCCACGCGGTCCCCATCTCCTTGATGCCGCCCCAGAGCGCGTACCCGTAGAGCAGCGCCGACTGCGCACCGACGACGGCCGCCAGCGCACGCAGCCAGCGAGTCTCCACGACGTGTCCGGCCAGCGCATAGAGGCCGAGCGCGAGCATGGCGGCCATGACGGCCATCGCGGGCTGATAGAGCCAGAGCGCGTCGCTGCGGACGATCTCGTGGCCGATGCCCAGCGGCAGAAGCGACGCGAGCGGGTACCCCTCGTCGAGCAGCAGGTCGACGACGCGGTAGTACGTCGAGAACTCCAGGCCGTCCACGCTGCGCCCGTGCTCCATGGCTCGATCGACGAGCGCGGTGAGCGTCGAGTCGTCGTCGAGCTTGATGTAGCCGGCGAACGTCGCCGCTCCCGAGAGGACGATCGGCGCCGCGTATGCGGCGAACGCCCCCACTCCCGACGCGATCGCCCACGAATCCACGTGCAGGCCGCGCCAGGGCCGGACGATCACGAAGCCCGCCACTGCCGCCACGATCACGGCGGGGGTCGCGAGCTCGGCGGTGGCATCCGTCAGCACCGCGAACTGCGCGACGAGCGCGACGACGGCGAAGCCGCACGGGACGACGAGGGCTCCGGGCAGCTTCAGGCCCGACACGCGCTCGAGCAGGAGCCCGCAGCCCCACGAGAGCGCGACGAACAGGAGCGGAAAGGCGACCCAGGGAACGAGCAGCGTGCTCATCGCGCCGGACGCCTGATGCGGCCGTCTCTAGCCGACGGAGACGATCTTTCCCTGTGAGACGAGCTTCGCGGCCGCACCGGGCACGGGCGAATACACCTCGACCTGCACGTCCTCGTCCGGGTAGGCGACGTAGACGTTGGTCTTGCTTGTCTTCGAATGCATTGCGAAGCCGTCACCAGGTACCTGCACGACGACACTGCCCTCCCCGGAGGCGCCCTTCTGCGTGACGGCATACGCGTTCGCAACCGGATACGTGGCGACGGTGAGCGCGCCCTCGCTCGCTCCGACCTCCGTGCCGGGCGGGAGGTAGCGCACGAAGACGGAGCCGTCGTTGGTCAGCGTCAGCTCGTACGTCGTGTTCGCCCTCTGGCCGGCCCAGTAGACCGGGTGCTCGAGCTCGTCGGAGAGCGCCACGAGGTCTTTCTCCGACACGGCCACCGGGCCTCGCGGCTCGACTATCGGCCGGGGTGCCGGCACCGGCTTGACGGCGCCGCTCCTCACCAACCGCCTGACCTCGGCCGGGTCCGGGTGGTAGACCTCCATCTGGTACTCGACGCCGGGGTACGCAACATAGGCGCTGTTCGGACGATCTGCGCTCACCACGGCGACACCGCCCCCGGGAATCGGGATCATCTCCGAGCCCTGAATGCCCGACGTGACGTTGAACGCGTTCTCGACCGGGTACGTCCCCACCGTCAGCAGAGCGCGCGTGTCACCTGCCTCGGCACCGCTCGGCAGATAGCGGAGGAAGACCTGGCCGTCCCGTTGAGCGAGCTCGTACTTGAACCCCGGGCGGGGCCCGACCCAGTAGATGGGGCTGCCGCCGGCCTGCGCCAGCGTGGCCAGGCCGCTGGCCGAAAGCGCCACGGGCTCGGTCGTCTCGGCGGGCGTACGCGCTCGACTGCGAGTCGTCGTCCCCCACCGACTCCACGACGAGCCAGACTGCGAGCGCGATCAGCGCGGCGATCGCGAGCAGGGCAGTGACGCTCAGGCGCGGATCCTTGGCGAGCTCGCCCAGCGAGCGCCCGTTGCCCGTCCCCGCGTCGTCGGGCGTCGGTGCTGCGGGGCCCTCGGTCACAGGCGTTGACTATAGCCGCGGGCGCTCACTGCGGGCCCAGAAGGCCGTTGAGATTGACGACTCCGGCGCCTTCGGGTGTCGTCGTCGTGTACCACGGCAGGACGGAGACGGAAGGGTGAGGCTGCGCCAGCCGCCCCTGCTCGCGGAGCAGCAGCAACACGAGCGGCTCGGCCGGGTACCACGGGCTCGTCGACGGATATCCGAACTCGTCTGACAACGGTGATCCCGGCACCCGCTCGTCGGGGCCCGACAGCACGAAGGACACGCTCCGGATGGGCTCGGGCAGCGCGGCGACCTGGCCGCGCAGCAGTCGCAGCTCTCTCCACTGCGGCTCGGCGATGAGCGTGTCCACGTTCCTGTTCGCAAGGACGACGCCCGTCGCGACGAACGCGATAGCGACAGCGGTCGCGACACGCTCGCTCACGAGCAGGGCCCGGCCACTGACCCGGCCCTCGAGCCATTCCCGGAACATCACCCAGAGCGCAAGAGCGCCGAGGCCGAAGTAGAGGGCGATCAGTGCCGAGAGCGAGACCAGCGTTCTGTAGACCTCGAATTGGTAGGTCTCCTCGACCACGAGGTTCGGCAGGACGGTGAGCGGGAGCAGGATGAGCCCGAGCGCGATGTAGAGCAGCGGTCGCGACGCTCGACGCAGGAGCCAGAGCACGATGCCCCCGGCGGAGACCGCGGCGACCAGAGCTGCCAGCCAGGCGGACCACGTAATGTCGAAGAGGTTCAGCGACCCGTAGAGAGCCCAGTGCCAGAACCACTCGGCCTTGCCGGAGACGTCGTCCGTGAGGGTACCGCGAGAGGCGCCTATGGCGTCCTCTCCAATCAGCCGGATGCCGAGCTTGTAGCCGAGAAACGCGATACCCGCGGCGACGGCCGCGACGGCGAAGTGCACTCGCGCCAGCCGTAGCGCGCGCGCAGAATCGGCCACGGCGCCGACCAACGCGACGGCGAGGAAGACCCAGAAGAACATGGCCGCCGGCTGGTACGTCAGGACGGCGACGAGCAGCAGTAGCGTCGCCCAGGCAAGCCTGTCGAAGTGCTGACGCGGCGCATCCATTCCGGCCACGGCCAGCAGGGACGAGCAGCCGGCTAGCAGAGCGACCCAGGGCAGGGAGAATGCGACCGTCCACGAGGCGAAGAGTTGGAAGACGGGCAGGGTGCACACGAGCAGCGCGATCAGTGCAGCGGGCGTGCGTGCGACCCTCGATCGCAAGAGTGCCCAGTAGAGGAGCAATGCCAGCGCCAGGATCCCGACAACGGAGATGATTCGTACGAAGCGGAGGTTGTCGATCGTCCCGGCGGCCGAGAGCACGGGCTTCACGAGCACAGCCCAGAAGGGCCGGCCCTCGGCGACGGCCGCGTGCAACACGCTCTTGGTGTAAGGAGGCGACGGCAATCCCAGCTCCTCCGCCTGCGCCAGGTACAGGTAGTCGTCGGTGAGCCCGTACGGAGTGATCAAGCACCGGCAGGTACGTCACGAAGATCGCAAGTGCGAACAGGAGTACGACTGCCCCGGAGTGCGATACGAGCCTGCGCAGAGCCCACTACCTCGCTTCCGGCCGCCGGATGAGCCCGTTGAGATTCAGGACCGAGGCGCCTTCCGGGGACTGGTCCCAATCGGAGCGTCTCGATGACCGGGTGCGGCTCCCTCAGCCGGCCCTGCTCGCGAAGGAGCAACAGCACGAGCGGCACCGCGAACACCGCGTGGACCGAAGACGGCACTCCGAACGCGTCATACCTCTCGGTATCCGGTTGCAGTTCATCGGGGCCCGACAGCACGAACGCCACGTTCTGGACGGGATCGGGCATTGCGGCTACCTGGCCGCGGAGCAGTCGCAACTCTCTCATCTGCGGCTCCGCGATGAGCGTGTCGACATTCCTGTTCGCAAGGACGACGCCCGTCGCGACGAACGCGATGGCGACGGCGGTCGCGGCCCACTCGCTCGCGAGCAGGGCCCGGCGACTCACCCGTCCCTCGAGCCACTCCCGGAACGTCACCCAGATCGCGAGCGCTCCGAGGCCGAAGTAGAGGGCGATCAGCGCCGAGAGCGAGACCTGCGTTCTCACGATCTGCCAATCGAACGTCTCCGCGACTACGAGTATCGGCAGGTCGGCGAGCGGGATCAGGACAAGCCCCAGCACGACGTACAGCCACGGCCGCGTCGCATGACGCACAAGCCAGAGCAGGATGCCTCCGGCCGCGACCGCGGCGACGAAGATCGCCAACAAGGGAGACCACGTCAAGTCGAAGAGGTTCAGCGATCCATAGAGGCCCCAGTGCGCGAACCACTCGGCCCTGCCGACGACGTCGTCAGTGAAGGCGCCGCGTCCCGCCTGGGGCGCGTCGGCTCCGACCAGCCACACGCAGAGCCTGTAGCCGAGATATCCAAGCGCGAGGGCGACGGCCGCGACCGCGAACTGCACCCGCGCGAGGCGCCACGCACGTTCCGAATCGGCCACCGTGCCGGCCAGCGCGACGGCGAAGAAGACCCAGTAGAACATCGCGGCCGGCTGGTAGATCAGCAAGGCGACGATCGAGCAGAGCCGTCGCCCAGACGAGCCTGTCGAAGTGCTGACGCGGCGCATCCACGGCCGCGCCGGCCAGCAGCGACGCGCCGCCGGCGAGCAGCGCCGCCCACGGCAACGGAGAAGGTGATCGCCCACGAGGCGTAGAGCTGGAACGGAGGCAGGGTGCACACGAGCAGCGCGATCAGGGCCGCGGGCAGGCGACCGATCTTCGAGCGCACGAGCGCCCAGTAGAGGAGCAGCGCCAGCGCCACGATCCCGGCCACGGTGATGATCCGGACGAAGCGAAGGTTGTCGACCGTGCCGGCCGCCGCGAAGACCGGCTTCACGAGCGTGCCCCAGAACGGCCGGCCCTCGGCCGCGGCGGCGTGCATGACGCTCTCCGCGTACGGAGGCGACGGCAATCCCAGCTCCACCGCGTGCGCGAGGTAGATGTAGTCGTCGGTGTGGCCGTACGGAACGATGAGCGCCGGCAGGAAGGTCACGACGACCGCGAGCGCGATTACGAGTACGGCTGCCCTGTTAGGTTGGCCCATTGGACTTGCGCGTGACGTCTCGTCGGGGAGCCTAGGGGAACAGGTGCGAAGGGTCCCGGCAGAAGCGGCGTGCTTCGCCCTCGTCACGCTCGTCTACCTCGTCCACCTCTTCGCGTCGGGCTACGACACCTTCTACTACGACTCGAACGAGTACTGGCAGGCCGGGAAGCTGTTCAACGACGGCGGCGGCTTCTCGCTGCTCTCGTACGACTACGAGTGGCGCGGCTACGCCATCCCGCTGCTGAGCCACATCCTCGACTCGATCGGCGGCGCACTGGGGCTCGGCGACGTCACCGTCGTCAAGGTCTTCGGCGCGCTGCTCGCCGCCACGCTCGGTGTCGTCGTGCTGCCGCGGCTGGCGAGGGCGCTGTTCCCGAACGCGGCGCTCGGCTGGGACCGGATTCTCGCCCTCAACGCGCTCCTCTTCCTCTACTGGCGCGATCACTTCGACTTCCCGCTCGCCGACTTCCCGGCGCTCCTGGCCGCGAGCGTCGGCGTGATCGCTCTCCTGCGGCGCACGACCTGGGGCTATGCCGGCGCCGGGATTGCCCTGGGCCTGGCGGCGAGCATGCGCGGCAACTACTGGTTCGCGCTCGTCGCCGCCGTGCTCGTTGCGGCGCTCGTCCCGCTGCGATCGTGGAGCCTGCGGCCGCGGGGCACCGCGGTCGGCTTGGTGCTCGCAGGGGCCCTCGTCGCCAGCCTGCCGCAGGTGCTCGTGAACCAGCGCCACCACGACACGTGGAGCCCGACCATCCCGATCGCCAGCGAGCAGCATCTCATCGCCACCTGGCTCGGCCTGCGGGCGCAGAAGTACGAGACGTTCGTAGGTCCGGCGACCGAGTATCCGCAACCCGCCGTGCTCTACCTCGACCCGTCGACACAGCGTCTGCTCGGGGAGGAGAGCATCTCGCCGGTCACGCGCCTCGGCAGGCCGTCGTTTCCGAGCGACAGGCGCTACCTGCAGCTCTTCGTCGAGCATCCGATCACGATGACGGCGAGCTATGCGCGGCATCTCTTCAACGGCCTCGACGTGAAGTACCCGACGCCGTACATCCGCGATCTCGACAACACGTCGACGCCGCTCTCGCTGCTCCAGTACACGGTCCTGTTCTTCGCGCTCGCGAGGCTCCTGGTGCCGCGCGCCCGCCGTGCTCTCGGTGGGGTTCGCTGGTCGGGGATGGTCGTGCTCGGCAGCGCGGTGCTCGGCGTGATCACAGCACAGGCGGAGCCGCGCTACTACCTGCCGTTGACAGCGCTCGCCTACCTGCTCGTCTGCTTCGGCCCGGCCACCCGAGAAACGCTGCTCGGTGGAAGCAGGAGCCTCCGAGTGGCGCTTGCCGTCTCGTATGCCGCCTTCCTCCTCCTCTGTCTGACGCTCTCCTCTGCGACCCAGGACGAGATCGAGTTTCCGCAGGCCGTCGGACGCAGCGATCTACACTGAGAACGCCGTGTCCACGCCCACGAGCCGCGCGTTGCCACCGCCGGCGGTCGATGAGCCGTCGCCCGATGACGGCGCGATCGCGCTCTCGATCGTCGTTCCCGTCTACAACGAAGAGGAGAACGTCGACGAGCTCTACGCGGAGCTGACGACCGCTGCCGGAGCCCTGGGCAGGTCATACGAGATCGTGGCCGTCGACGACGGCTCCACAGACGAGACGTACGCGAAGCTCAAGCGGCTCGCAGTCGGGCGATCCTCGGCTCAAGGTCATCCACTTCGGGCGCAACTTCGGCCAGACGGCGGCGATGGCGGCAGGGTTCGACTACGCAGAGGGCGCGGTGGTCGTGCCGCTCGACGGCGACCTCCAGAACGACCCTGCGGACATCGCGCTCCTGCTGAACAAGCTCGACGAGGGCTACGACGTCGTCAGCGGCTGGCGCAAGGATCGGAAGGACAACTTCCTGCGGCGGATCCCGTCACGGTTCGCCAACTGGCTGATCGGCCTGGTGACCGGAGTGCACCTGCACGACTACGGCTGCACCCTCAAGGCATACAGAGCGACGGCCATCCAAGGCATGCGGCTCTACGGTGAGATGCATCGCTTCCTGCCCGCGCTCGCCTACCAGGAAGGCGCCCGAGTCACGGAGATTCCGGTTCACCACCGCCCGCGGCGCTACGGCCAGAGCAAGTACGGGATGGGTCGCACGCTACGAGTCGTGCTCGATCTGATCACCGTGAAGTTCCTGTCCAGCTATGGCACCAAGCCGAGCTACATCTTCGGCGGCAGCGGCCTTCTCCTCTGTCTCGGGGGAATCGCGGCCGGCTGCATCGCCCTGTACCAGAAGCTCGTGGACGGGGTATACGTCTACCGGAACCCCGTCATCCTCATCGCGGTCTTCCTGTTCCTGCTCGGGTTTCTCTGCATCCTCATGGGCCTCCTGGCGGAGTTGATCATCCGGACCTACCACGAGTCGCAGGCGAAGCCGATCTACCGGGTGCGCGAGGTGCAGAACATCGCGCGGCCTGTCGCGGGCGGTCGCGTCTAGCCCGTGTGCGGTATCTGCGGAGTCGTCGACTCGGCGGGCCCGGTCGACCGCGACGTGCTCGAGCGGATGACGGGGACGCTCCGGCACCGCGGCCCCGACGAGGAGGCGTACTACCTCCCCGCGCCTGACGGCGGCGGGCCGGGCGTCGGCTTCGGCTTCCGGCGGCTCTCGATCATCGACGTGGAGGGCGGCCATCAGCCGCTCGCCAACGAGGACGAGTCGGTCTGGACGATGCTGAACGGCGAGATCTACAACTTCGCGGAGCTGCGCGCAGACCTGGAGGCGCGAGGCCACGTCTTCAGCACGAACGGGGACGCGGAGACGCTCGTGCATCTCTACGAGGAGTCGGGCGTCGACTGCACGGAGCGCCTGAACGGGATGTTCGCCTTCGCCGTCTGGGACACGCGGCGGCGGCGCCTGCTGCTCGCGCGGGACCGGCTGGGCAAGAAGCCTCTGTACTACGCCGAGCTCGACGGCGGGCTGCTCTTCGCCTCGGAGCTGAAGGCGCTCCTCCAGCACCCGGCCTGCCCGCGAGAGCTCGACCGGGCGGCGCTCGAGCACTACCTCGCCTTCGAGTACGTGCCTTCTCCCCACGCGATCTTCTCCGGGGTCCGCAAGCTGCCCGCCTGGCCACCGCCTCGTCTGGGAGCAGGGAAGGACGTCCGTCGAGCCGTACTGGGACCTCCGGTTCGACGGCAGCGACAGTCGACCGGAAGGTGAGATCGTCGAGGAGTTCGAGGAGCGCCTGCGCGAGGCCGTTCGGCTCCGCCTCGTCAGCGACGTGCCGCTCGGCGCCTTCCTCAGCGGCGGCATCGACTCGAGCTCCGTCGTCGCCTTCATGTGCGACCTGCTGCCGCCCGAGCAGGTGCAGACGTTCTCGATCGGCTTCACCGAGCGGAGCTTCGACGAGTCCGAGCACGCGCGGGCCGTTGCGCGGCACTTCCGGACGCAGCATCACGAGGAGATCTTCACTCCGAGCGTCCTGCTCGACGTCCTGCCGGAGGTCACGGCGGGCCTCGACGAGCCGTTCGCCGACCCCTCCGTGCTGCCGACGTTCCTCCTCTCCCGCTTCGCACGGGAGACGGTGACGGTCGCGCTGGGCGGCGACGGTGGGGACGAGCTGCTCGCCGGCTATCCGACGTTCCCTGCGGAAGCCGTCGCTCGGCGCTACGTGCTGCCGCGCGGCCTCCACGAGCGGGTCGTCGTGCCGCTGGCCGACGCGCCTGCCCGTCTCGACTGACGACTTCAGCTTCGACTTCAAGCTCAAGCGCTTCCTGCGCGGGGCGATCGAACCGGCCGCGACGCGGCACCAGCTGTGGCTCGGCGCGTTCACGACGGCCGAGCAGCGGGCGCTGCTCGTCGAGCCGCCGACCGTCGATCCGCTGGCCGGCGTGCGGGCGCTCTACGACGGCCAGCGGACGGGCGACTGGGTGGCGAAGCTCATCTACCTCTACGCGAAGACGTACCTGCCGGACGACATCCTCGCGAAGGTCGACCGCGCGAGCATGCTCACGTCGCTCGAGGTGCGCGCTCCGTTCCTCGACTACACGCTCGTCGAGTTCCTCGCGCGCGTGCCCTCGCGCCTGAAGCTGCGGCGGTTCGAGACGAAGCACCTGCTGAAGCGGACGATGGCGGGCCGCCTGCCGCCGGGCATCGCCGGGCGCAAGAAGAAGGGCTTCGGGATCCCCGTCGCGGAATGGCTGAAGACCGACCTGCGCGGGCCGCTGCTCGACGCTCTCTCACCGGAGCGGCTGCGCCGCCAGGGGCTCTTCGACGCAGCGCGAGGTCGAGCGCCTGATCCGTGAGCACCTCGCCGGAGCGCGCGATCACCGCAAGCAGCTGTGGACGCTCTTCGTCTTCCAGCTCTGGCACGAGCACTACGTCGAGAGGTCGCCGGATCGGCGGGACCGTCCGTACGCGGCTGTCGGCCCCACCGTGGCGAAGTGAAGAAGCTCAACCTCGGCTCGGGCGGCTTCTACAAGGACGGATACGTCAACGTCGATCTGTCTCCAGCGGCCAAGCCGGACGTGATACACGACCTCGGCGTAGTCCCGTATCCGTTCGCAGACGACGAGTTCGATCTCGTGGAAGCGGACCACTGCCTCGAGCACCTTCCGGATCCTTTTGCGGCAATGCGAGAGATCCATCGCATCACGAGAAACGGCGGCGCGGTACGGATCCGAGTCCCTCACTTCAGCCGAGGCTTCAGCCACCCTGACCACAAGTCGGGCTTCGACATCACGTTCCCGTACTACTTCCGCAAGGACTTCCGCTGGCTACCAGGGCGTGGAGTTCCACCTCGAGACTTGCGGCTGACGTGGTTCGCGCAGCCGTATCTGAAGAGGACGGTGCTGCCGCCGCCCGTGTTCCAAGCGGCGTCGGCTGCGGGCTCCGTCGCTCGACCTGCTTGCGAACCTCTCGCCTTCCCTCTGCTCTCGCCTCTGGTGCTACTGGGTCGGCGGTTTCGAGGAAGTCGAGTTCCGGTTCACGGCTCTCAAGTAGTCGGCACGCGGCCCAGGCCGCGCCAGGAGTTGCGGTTGCGCCAGGAGATCTGCACGTCGACGAGGCCGGCGTCCCGGAACCAGCGCTCGAACTCCTCGCGCCTGATGTAGTGGCTCGTCGGCGCGGCCAGATGGTCGAAGACGACGCCGTGGACGAACGTGACGTCGCGCTTTCCCAGCCAGAGGAGATAGTCGCGGTACGGCATCCGCTCCACCCGTTCGGCCAGCTTCACGAACGGCATCAGCACGAGCGCGAGCGGCAGGGAGATCGCCCACTTGAGGAGGCCGTGAGGCAGGTGGCGGAAGACATGCTTCCGCAGTGGATCGACGACGTAGATGATCCAGCCGTTGTTCTCGCGCCCGTAGACCCAGGCGAAGACGAGCCCGCCCGGACGGACCGTGTCGACGACGGCTCGGAAGCCTCGCTCGGGATCCTCCAGGTGGTGGAGCACGCCGATCGAGTAGGCGAGGTCGAAGCTGCCGGGACGAAATGGCAGCCGGTTGAGATCGGCCTGGACGAGTCCCGCCGGCCCCAGCCTCGCGGCGGCCGCGTCGATCGCCTCCGACAGATCGACCCCGACGACCTGCCGCGCGCCCCACTGCCGGCTGTACTCGATGAACCCGCCGAGGCCGCAGCCCACGTCGAGGACCCGCTTCCCGGCCAAGTCCTCGGGCGTGAGCGGTTGGACCCAGTCTCGCCACTGCTCCTCGGTGTACGGGTTGTCCCGCGGATAGTGCGTCCAGGAGTAGCCGAAGGCCTCGGACGTCCGGGCCTGCTCCTCGGACTGGTGCGCGGTGTCGAACAGACGCGGAATGCCTCGGACGACGGGGTACGAGTGCCCTTGCTCGCAGTCGAGGCTGCCCGCGGTCTCGGCGAGTGAGCGGCCGCACTCCGGGCAGCGGAGCAGGTCGATCAGCGCCGCATCCACTGTCAGGATGCTAGTCGAGTGGAGTCGGAGACCATGACGACGACAGAGCCCGTCGAGTCCCCTCGGCAGTCCCGGTGGATGGCTGCGGCGCGTGTCGCCACAGGCGTCGTCCTCTTCGGCTTGGTCGTGCTCGCTGCGGCGAAGAACTGGAGTGAGGTTCGCGACACCGTCGGGGAAATGTCACCTCTCGACCTTGTGCTCGCAGAGCTGCTCGTGCTCGCGGGTCTCGGCGCCAGCGTCCTGATGTGGCGGTGGTCGCTCCTCGAGCTCGGCTCGCTCGTCCGCCTCTCGCACGCGGCGAAGATCTACCTCATCGGCCAGCTGGGAAAGTACGTCCCCGGGAGCTTCTGGGCCTTCCTCGTGCAGATGGAGATGGCGCACAGGGTGAGCGTCCCGCGATCGCGTGCGCTCGCGGCAAGCATCGTCGCGGCCGGTGTCGCCGTCGTCAGCGGCCTGGCGGTCGGCCTGCTGGTGCTCCCCAGCGTGGTCGAGAGCCACGGGCTGCGTTACAGCGCGGTCGCCGGCCTCGTCGTAGTCTTCGCCGCGGCGCTCAGTCCGCCCGTGTTGACGAGGCTGGTCGACCTCGTCATGCGCGTCATGCGGCGCCCCCCGCTCGAGAGGCCCATCAGCTGGAACGGGATGCTCGCCGCAACGGGCTGGGCGCTCCTGGCCTGGCTTGGCTACGGCCTCAGCGTCTGGGTGCTGGCGGTAGGGGCGGGCGCGCCGGCAGGGGAGTCGTTCCTTCTGTGTCTCGGCGGCGCTGCTCTGGCCATGACCGCGGGCTTCCTCGTGTTCCTCGCCCCGTCGGGGATCGGCATCCGTGAAGCAGTCCTCGTCGCGGCGCTCGCGCCGGTGCTGGACACGGGCGAGGCCCTGTCCGTGGCGCTCGTCGCACGGCTCGTCTTCACGCTCGCCGACCTGCTTGCCGCGGCCGCGGCGGTGCCGATACGGCTGAGAGCCCGAGCTGAGACGATGACCGGGTGACGTCGATCCGGGTTGCCGATCCGCAGCGCGCCGTCGCCGCCGAGCGCCCGGCCCTCGATGCTGCGCTCGGCCGCGTGCTCGACTCCGGACGCTACGTGCACGGGCCCGAGCACGCCGCGTTCGAGGAGGAGCTCGCGTCGTTTCTCGGCGTCGCGCACTGCGCCGGCGTGGCCAGCGGCACGGACGCGCATCGGGCTTGCCCTGGCGGCCGTCGGCTGTGGGCCAGGCGACGAGGTGCTCACGGCCGCGAACGCCGGCGGCTACACGACGGCGGCGGCTCGGAGGCTCGGCTGCGTGGTGCGATACGCGGATGTCGATCCGGCGACTCTGGGACTCTCCGCGGCAACGGTCGAGCAGGCGCTGACGGGCTCGACGCGCGCCGTCGTCGCCACCCACCTCTACGGGCTGATGTGCGACGTCGAGGGGATCGTCGAGCTCTGCCGAGGGCGGGGCATCGCCGTCGTCGAGGACTGCGCGCAGGCCGCCGGGGCACAGCGCGGCGGGCGGCGGGCGGGGGCCTTCGGCGACGCGGCCGCGTTCAGCTTCTACCCGACGAAGAACCTCGCCGCCATCGGCGACGGCGGCGCGGTGGTCACGGACGATTCCGCGATCGATGAGCGCGTGCGCGCGCTGCGCCAGTACGGCTGGTCGGAGAAGTATCGAGCGGCTGTCCCAGGAGGCTGGAACTCCCGCCTCGACGAGCTCCAGGCCGCCGTCCTCCGCGTCGGGCTCGCACGTCTCGACGAGCGCAACGGGCGGCGGCGGGAGATCGTCCGGCGCTATGCGGACGCGCTCCCGAGCCACGCCGGCCGGTTCGTCTGGAACGACGGCGAGGACTTCGTCGGCCATCTCGCCGTGATCCTCGCCGAGGACCGCGACCATGTCCGAGCAGCCCTCGACGCCGCCGAGATCGGTACCGACGTCCACTACCCCGTGGCCGACTACGAGCAGCCGGCGTGGCGCGCAGACGTGCGCCTGCCGGTCACAGAGCATGCGGTCGAGCACGTGCTCACGGTTCCCTGCTATCCCGAGTTGACCGATGCAGAGGTCGACCGCGTCTGCGGAGTGCTCCGTGAGCTCTGACGCGCCGCGCTACTCGGTCGTCGTCCCCGTCTACCGCAACGAGGCGACGCTCCCCGCGCTCGTGGAGCGGCTGGAAGGGCTCGCTGCCGAGCTCGACGCGCCGCTGGAGGTCGTCTTCGTCGTCGACGGCTCGCCGGACGGGTCGCTCATCCTCCTGCGCAGGATCCTGTCCGACCAGACTGCGTTCTCGTCCCAGTTGATCGCGCTGTCGCGGAACTTCGGCTCGTTCAGCGCCATCCGGGCGGGCCTCGCCGCGGCCGAGGGCGAGCTCGTGGCGGTGATGGCCGCCGATCTCCAGGAGCCGGTGTCGCTCGTGCGGGACTTCTTCGACGGACTACGGGGTGGTGAGTACGACATCGCCGTCGGCACGCGATCGTCGCGCAGCGATCCGGGCGGCGGGGCACGCGCCTCCCGGCTGTTCTGGAGCCTCTACCGAGGCCTCGTGCAGCCGGAGATCCCGAAAGGCGGTGTCGACGTGTTCGCCTGCACGCGCCAGGTGGCGGGCGAGCTCGTGCGCATGGACGAGTCTCACACGAGCCTCGTTGGCCTCGTGTACTGGCTCGGCTTCCGCCGGCTCGAGGTGCCGTACGACAGGCTGCCGCGCCCCGAGGGTCAGAGCGCGTGGAGCTTCAGGCGGAAGGTGCGCTACCTCCTGGACAGCATCTTCTCGTTCACGGACTTGCCGATCACGCTCATCATCGCGCTGGGCGCGCTCGGCGTCGTCGTGAGCACGGTCGCCGGCATCGCCGTGCTCGTCGCCTGGGCCACGGACCAGATCGACGTGGCCGGCTACACGCCGCTCATCCTCGCGGTGTTCTTCATGTCGTCGCTGATCATCATCGCCCTCGGCATCGTGGGCTCGTACGTGTGGCGCACGTACGAGAACAGCAAGGGCCGGCCCGACGCCGTTTCGATGTCCCACGAACGGTTCGGCGGTGGAGGGGGCTGACGGGACTCGCGGCCAGCTGCTCCGCTTCGGAGCGCTCGGCGGCGTCAACACCGCCATCACGGCGGCGGCCTTCTATCTGCTGGCGCTCGTGTTGCCGGCGAGCGTCGCGTTCACGATCGTCTACGCGGCCGGGATCGTGTTCGTCGCGCTGACGACGCCCCGGTACGTGTTCCGCTCGGAGGCCTCGTGGTCGCGGAGGGCCGCCCTCGCAGCCTGGTACGTCGGCGTCTACCTCGTGGGGCTCGGGGTCGTCGCCCTGCTCACGTGGCTGGATGCGCCGCGCGTCGTGGTCGTGATCGGCACCGTCTGCGTCACCGCGCCGCTCAGCTTCCTCGGCGCCCGGCTGCTCGTGTCGGACCGTCCTGCTCGGCCGGAGGCAGCACTCCCTCCGGGTAACCGCGCCGGAAGTGGCTCGACCACGGATACACCTGGTCGAGGCGGCCGTGGCGGCAGGTGACGTCCGACGTCGGTCCCACGACCTTCGCAGGAACGCCGGCCACGACCATGCCGGCCGGCACGTCCTCGCGGACGACGCTCCCGGCGCCGACGAGAGCCCCCTCCCCCACTTCGACGCCCGGGAAGATCGTCGCCGCCGCTCCGACGACGGCGGTCCTGCGGATCGTCGGCCCCTGCGTGCAGGTGTCCGACGGCGGATGAGGGTCGTTGAGCAGCACGGCACGCGGGAAGATCCACACGAGCTCCTCGATCGTCGTGAGCTGCGGGACGAAGACACCGCTGTGCAGGCGGGCATGGTCGCCGATCGTGAGCCTGCCCTGGAGGTCGCAGTCGGTGCCGACGCGGACGCCCTTGCCGATCCGCGTCCCCTCCCTGATCTTCACGTGATGCCCGCACTCGAAGCCGTCGGCGATCTCGACGTCCGCGTAGATCACGGTATGGCTGCGGATGAGCGCGCCGCTGCCGATCGTGCATCGACGTATCAGGCAGAAGGGCTCGATGGTGGCGCCGTCGCCGATGACGGCATCAGGGCTTACGATGCTCGTCTCGTGGATGCCGGCTCCCACCGGGCGATCATAGGGGCGACTGCAGTGCCCGGCGTGGTCGTGCACGAGCTGACGCAGGCACGCGACGAGCGCGGTGCTCTCGCGGCGCTCGAGCTCGCAGAGTGCCCGTTCGAGCCGCGACGGATCTTCGCCGTCTACGACGTGCCCAGCGCATCCGTAAGGGGTGCGCACGCCCACCGTGTGTGCCATCAGTTTCTCGTCTGTATGGCGGGCAGCCTGACGTGCCTCGTGGACGACGGAAGCTCCACAGACGAGATCGATCTCGACGGGCCTGCTCTGGGCCTCCACATACCTCCGATGATCTGGGGGACCCAGTGGAAGTACACGCGAGATGCCGTCCTGCTCGTGCTCGCGTCGCATCCGTACGACGCGCGCGACTACATCCGCGACTACGACGAGTTTCTCGCCCTCGTCAGACCCTCCTAAAGCACGGCCTCGGCCGCCTCGGCCGTCTCGGCCGGCGGTCGGCGGTGGGCAAGCGTGATCACGAGAGCCGGCAGCGCGACGGCGGCTGTCGCACCTACGGCGATCGCCTCGACTCCGATGTCGTTGTAGGCGGCGCCGCCCGCGAGCGCCAGCGCGGCGCCGGTGAAGCCCGAGAGCAGGTCGGAGAAGCCCACGAGCTTCCCGCGCTCGGACAGCGCCGCGCAGTCGACGAGCTCCGTCGTGGCGGCGACGTACGAGAACACCCAGCCGAGACCCAGCCCGAAGAGCGCGATGCTCATCGCGAACACGCTCGGTGATCCAGATCATGACGATGGTCGAGAGACCCATCACTACGAGGCCGCCGACGAGAGAGACCAGCCGGCCGACGCGGTCGATCACGTTTCCGACCACCAGCACGAGCCCGTACATGCCGACGATGTGCGCGCTGATCACCCAGAACGTGTCCGCCTGGGCTGTGGCCGTGGCCGACGACGATGTAGCCGGACAGGTTCATGACGGACACCATCACCGCGAAGCTCGCGACGGCTGCGACGAGCGCGGTGATCACGCCCGGCCGGCGCAGGATCTCCCGGAGCGGCGCGGCTGTCGAGGTAGCGGTCTCGCCTTCGGCGCCGTAGCCGAGCGCCTCGCCGATCTCCTTCGGGTCCGGTCGAACGGACAGCGCGATGCCGAGCCCGACGGTCATGATCAGCCCCGCGACGAGCCAGGGGACGACGAGCGAGTCGGCATCCACGTGATGCTCGCCCGCGAACAGCGGCCGGAAGACGAGTGGGCCGAACGCGGCACCGACCACAGCTCCGAAGAGCACGAGCGAGATGCCACGCGCGCGCCGCTCCGGCGGGTACATGTCGGCAGCGGCCGCCCGGGCGAGGATGACCGTGCCGGCCGAGGCGCCCACGAGCCCTAACCCGAGCACGACGAGCGGCGTCGACTCCCAGAGACAGCCGAGCGCCACGGTGACGCTCGCGACGATGCCGGTGGCGAAGCCTCCGGCGATCACGGGGGTCCGTCCGTACTTGTCCATTGCGCGGCCGGCCGGCAGGGCGGCGAGGGCGGCGGTGCTGAGGAAGATGGCAGGTCCGAGCCCGACGATGCTCTCGACGCCGGTGACCACGACGAGGGTCGTCGTGCCGACGGCGACGGCGACCTGCAGCATCCCGCCGGACGCCGCCAGCCCCGCAGCGAGCAGGATTGTGTTGCGCCGGATCGGGTAGCTCACTGGGCTCATGCAGGTGATTCAAGCCAATCTGGGGCCACGCCGTCGGCGTATAGAGCCAAGGGTAGAATCGCACCTCGCCCGACTGCAACGCGACTGATGGGAGCTCGCGGCATCGCCACTCTGCATGACCACGCGTTAACGATCGCGCCGAGCAACGGATTCCTGCTGGTCTCGGTGGTCATTCCGTGTCTCAACGAGGCGGAGAACGTCGAGCAGTGCGTCCGGCTGGCACGGGACGTGCTGGACGAGCACGGCATCTCCGGCGAGGTGCTCGTCGTGGACAACGGCTCCACGGACGGCAGCGGCGAGCTGGCGCGAGAGGCGGGGGCACGCGTTGTCGAGGAGCCGCGTCGAGGCTACGGCAACGCGTACAAGTCCGGCTTTGCCGCCGCTGAAGGCGAGTACATCGTGATGGCGGACGCGGACCTGACGTACGACTTCCACGAGATCCCGCGCTTCCTGGCGGAGCTGGAGGACGGTGGGGATCTCGTGATGGGCGATCGCTTCCAGAAGATCCACCCCGGCGCGATGCCCTGGCTCAACCAGCACGTCGGCAATCCGGTCCTCACCGGGCTTCTGAACGGAATCTTCAAGGCAGGTGTGAGCGACGCCTACTGCGGGATGCGCGGCATTCGCCGTGCGGCGCTCCCCCAGCTCGACCTCCGTGCGAACGGGATGGAGTTCGGGCTGGAGATGATCATTCGCGCGGCTGAAGAGAACCTCGACATCCGTGAGATCCCGATCGAGCTGCACCCGCGCGGCGGCGTCTCGAAGCTCGCGCCGTTCCGGGACGGCTGGCGGTCGCTGCACATCATCCTCGTTCACAGCCCGCGGCATCTCTTCATGCTGCCCGGCCTGCTGATGGCGGCGATCGGCGTCGCGATCGGCGCCGTCGTGCTGACGGGCACGGATCTGTTCGGCCGGCCCTGGTACGCCCATGCGCTGATCGGCGGCGCGTTGCTCGTCATTCTCGGCGTGCAGGTGCTCGGCCTCGGCTTCTGTGGCGAGGTCTACGCGGCGGATGTGCTGAACAAGCCGGGCACTCTGGTCGAGCGGCTGCGGCGACGCGGACTGGGCATCAGGCACGCCTACTGGCTCGGGTCTGCGCTCATGCTGTGTGGGCTCGCGCTCGGCGGCACCGTCTTCGGGAAGTGGGCGCAGCAGGGATTCGGCTCACTCGCGGAGGAACAGCTTGCGATCACGGCCACGACCGTGCTCATCGTCGGCGCGCAGACCATCTTCATCTCGCTGTTCCTGTCACTGCTCGCCCTCGGCCGGAGCGGCTCGACGATCGAGGCGCCGAGGGTCGCGGGTTGAGGTGGCCTAGACAGCTGACGATTCCGCTCTGGGCTCGAGCGATCGTCAGCATCGCGCTGATCGCGCTCGTCCTCTCCCAGCTGCATCCCGGCGACGCCGTGCGCCGGCTTTCGGACGGAGAGTGGCACTGGTTCGTCCTCGCGACAGGCTGCATGCTCGCTGCTCTCGCCATCGGCGCGGTCCGCTGGCAGCTGTTCCTCAAGGCAGCCGGCATCGCGCGTTCGCTCTCGCACGCCGTGCGCGTGTACGCGATGGGCGCGTTCGCCAACAGCTTCCTGCCCACCGGCTTCGGCGGCGACGCGCTGCGCGCCTGGCTTGCCGGTTCGCCCGGCACGCGGGCCGTGGCTGCTGTGACCGTCATCGTCGACCGGGCGACGATGCTCGCGATGGTGACCGCGTTCGCGTGGCTCGCGTACGCGCTCGACCCGGGCTCCGTCCCCTCAGTGCTCGTGCAGGCGCTGGCGGCCGTCACGGCACTCGTGGTGGTTGGAGGTCTCGTCGCGGCGGTCGTTCTTCGAGTCGGGTGCGCGGCCCGGCTCCCGGCTGCCGTCGCGGGCACCATGGGTAGCTGACTCCGCCGAGTCGGCACGCGCGTGCTTCCGAGGATCGGTCGTCTGGCAGACGGCGCTGCTCGGGCTCGCGTACGAAGCACTCGCCGTCTTCGCGCTCTGGCTCGTCGCACGTTCGATCTCGCTCGAAATCTCTTTTTCGGTGCTCGCCGTTATCGTCCCCGCCGTCCTCGTCGTCACGGCGCTTCCGTTCTCGCTCGGGGGACTCGGGCTGCGGGAAGGCAGCTATGTCGTGCTCCTCCACCAAGCCGGGGTGAGCACGACGGACGGTGCGCTCCTCTCCCTGCTCGCGACTCTGCTCTTCGCCCTCGCAACGCTGCCCGGTGCCTTTGCCCTTCTGAAGCGCTCGCCCACGCGAGATCCCGGCCTGCCCGCCCCGACGTCTCCGCAAGAGCTGGCCTCGTGACCCGCTCCATCGCGCTGATCCTGATCGTCTCTCGGCAGCCTGGCCGGCACAGCGGCCGCCGCCGACCCGCCGCTAGGCGCCTACCAGGAGCCTGCTCCCCGGGTCGTGCCCGAGAGCCACGCCGTCGGATTCGTCAACGAGCTCCTCGAGCGAGCGCGGAGGACCGCAACGGGTCTCGCAGGATGAGCTGCGGAAAGGGGTCGTGATCAAGGCCGCACGGTCGAAGCCGAAAGACTCCAAGAAGGCCTCCCCGATCCGACGCGCCGACTGTGGTCGCGGCCGCGAGCTTCGACAGCGGCCCTGCCGAACGCGCCGGAGTGGCATCGCCGGTCGACGCCGACCAGCCAGGCATGGTCGTGGCACTCGTCGTAGCCGGCCTCCTCGGCGCCCTGGGCCTTGCTCTCTGGCTGACGGACTCCCGAAAGAAGGCGTAGACGTGCGTGCCGCGGAGACGGCGGCGGCCGCAGCGCCGCGTATTTCCCTCGCGGCGTGGAGGCGAGGAAGCGTAGGGGCCTGGGCCGCCCTTGCGGTCGTCGCCGTCGAAGGCTTCGTCACGCTCGCCTTCGGGCCTCAGCAGCTGCTCGCGCTCTGCCTCCTCGTCACTCGCCCCAGGCCTTGCGCTGGTGCGGTTCCTGCCCAGGGAGCTTGCGCTGCCCGCAGTCCGCATCGCCGTCGTGCCGATCGTCGGCGCGGCGGCTTCGTCCGTCGTCATCATCAGCGCGGCCTCGTTCGGCATTCCCCTGACGGGTGTGAGCATTCGGCTGATCGTCCTCCTCGTCGTCCTGGCGAGCATTGCGGCGTCCATCGTCTTCGGCCCGAAGCTCGACCGAACCGCTACAGACGTCTCGGATCCGTCGTCGCCGGGGGAAGGGGCCACGCTGGCCCTGCTCGGTGCCGTGGTAGCTATCGGGGTCGCGCTACAGGGGTTGATCGTCGGCGGCAAGCCACTCCCGGGACAGGACTGGGGCCATTACCTCCTCTACGTCGACGAGATCCGAAAGCAGGGCTCGCTGCTCATCGACAACCCCTACTGGATGCTGGGTGGGATGCCGTTCGCGCACGATCCGGGCATCCCGGCCCTCTACGGTGCGCAGACGCTCGCTCTCCGAGACAGACGACCGCCTCGTGCTGCAGGGCATCTGGCTCGTCGCTGTGCTCGGGATCATCTCGGTGTTCGTGTTCGTGGCGGCGCTTTGGGGAAGAACCGCGGGGCTGATCGCAGCCGGACTCTACGCCGTAGTGCCTATGAGTCTCGATTTGCTCTCGTGGCACGCCTTGGCCAACCTCTGGGCGCTCGTGTTGCTACCGCCTGTGCTGCTGGCCGCAGGCATGGCGCTGCGAGGGCACCTCGACCTTCGCTGGTGCGGGTTTCTCGCGCTCTTCCTCGTCGCGCTTGCTGCCGCGCACCGGCTCAGCTTCCTCGTCGCCGTGCTGGCGCTGCTTCCGTGTCTCATCATTCTGGTCTGGCAATACGGCAGGAGGGGAGTGCGCTTCGTCGCCTGGACGCTCGGCTTCGCCGTCGTAGGGGGCGCGGGCGTGATCGTCGACCTCGTGCAACGCAACATCGATATTGGCGGGACTCAGGGGTACCGCGCGTTCCTGATAACGAAGGTCGACTGGGAGTTCGTGAACAGGGATCTGACGACGCTCTTCGGCATCCTCGGAGGCGTCGCGCTGCTCGCCGTCCTCATAGCACCTGCGCTCAGGGGGGACACTGCGCGCTTCGTCCTCTTCGGGCTACTGGCGGCCGTGCTGGCGCTGAGCTACTCATGGGTCGTTCACTTCCCGATGGCGTATTTCCGAGCCGCCTACTTCCTACCACTGCTGCTGGCAGCGGCGATTGGCGTTGCGTGGGCGAAGTCGATCCCCAAGCTCGCCCTCGGCGCTGTCGTGGTCGTGCTCCTTGTCGGCCTCGAGGCCCGTGATCTGGCACAGCCGCTGCGGACGTTCTACGACTACACAAACCAGGAGAGTTTGACCGGGCTCGGCTACTTGAAGGGGATGCCGAGACCGGACGACGTGGTCGTCACGGACACATGCTGGGGGTTTCTGACCATGTGGCTGCTCGCCCAGCCGACCATCGCCGCCCAGGATCCCTCGCTCATCCTCCCGAAAGCGGAAGTAGAGCCGGCCAAAATGGCGCGCCGCATCCTCTACGGCGGGGAACAGGGAGCGCAGCTGGCCCAGCGCATCGGCGCCCGTTTTGCGATAGTCGATCCGCAGTGCACTCACCAGACTGGGCGGCCGGTGGCGGAGCCGGACATCGGGACGCCCATCTACGCGAGCACGCGGCTCGTCGTGCTCGATCTTCGCCGCTCGACATGACCCGCGTTCGCTCCTATCTCGTCCTCTGCTGCCTGACGCTGATCGTGGCGGTGCCGTCGTCGTCAGTCGCATCGGTCGCGTCCCCCACTCAGGCCGCTCCTTCCCGCCGCCCGCTCGTCACAGCGATCAACGACCCGATTGCCTTCTCCGGTCCCAAGGCATACGTCGCCCTGGCTCGGACACGCGGCGCCGGAGCAACGGTGGCAAAGATCGTCTTGCTCTGGGATCAAGTCGCGCCCAAGGGAAGAGAGCGACCGGCCCGCTTCGACGCTAACGACCCCGCCGATCCCGCCTACCGGTGGGACGGCTTCGACACCCTCGTCAAGACAACCGTCAAGCAGAACCTCGAGCCGCTCGTCGTGATCTCGAACGCACCGACCTGGGCGACCAGGCCGCCCGCGGGCCGGAAAGAGCCCAACTGGAACGTCGACCCTCGAGCAATGGCCGATTTTGCCGAGGCCGCCGCAAGACGCTTCAGCGGGACATTCAAGGGACTGCCGCGCGTTCGCTACTGGCAGGTCTGGAACGAGCCGAACCTGAGCTCGTTCTTCAACCCCCAGCTGAGCAATCAGCTCACCCAGACGCCGCGCTGCCCATTCCCGCCCGGGAAAGTCGTGTCCGCCGGGCGCTATCGAAAGATGGTGAATGCGACGGCTCAAACCCTGCACCGAATCCGTCCTGACAACGTCGTGATCGCCGGTGGCCTGAGCCCCTTCTGCGGAACGAGAGGGGTCGTCGCCACTGCGCCACTGCTCTTCATGCGCAAGCTGCTCTGCATGTCCGGTCGCCGGAATCCGAAGCCGACGTGCAACGCGACCGTCGAGTTCGACGTCTGGGCAGTGCATCCGTACACGGCGGGAGGGCCTACGCACTCGGCGTTCAAGCCAGACGACGTGTCGATCGGCGACCTGCCCGAGGTGAGGCGACTGCTGCGCGCGGCGGTCGATGCGGGCCAAGTCGCGTCACGCCGGTCGGTGCGCCTGTGGGTCACCGAGTTCGGGTGGGACACGAGGCCTCGCGACTACTACGCGGTGCCGCTCAAGCTGCACGCTCGCTGGGTCGCGGAGGCGCTCTACCGGATGTGGGGCGATGGAGTGAGCCTCGTGACGTGGTTCGCGATACGCGACGACGCGAGAAGAGGGCGCGAAGACGGCCAGATCATCCAGTCCGGCCTCTATTTCCGCGGGCGCTCGATCGCCCATGACCGGGCGAAGCCCTCGCTGAAGGCATTCCGCTTCCCGTTCGTCGCCTTTCGCACGGGGGAGAAGGTCCGCGTGTGGGGCCGCACTCCGTGGGGGCGGTCGGGGAACGTCGTCGTCGAGCGGTCCGTCGAGTCCGGGTGGAAGCGGGTCGCTCGCCTCCGTGCGGATCGCCACGGCATCTTCCAGCGTACGCTTCCGGACACGGGCACCGGCGACCGGCTGCGCGCGCGCCTGCCGAACGGGTCGAGGAAAAGCGTGCCGTTCTCGCTCACTCGGCCGCCCGAATTGTTCGTCAATCCCTTCGGAGGCCCATACCAGGCAGTCCCGTAGTGAGACCTCTTGCTACAAGCCTCGGGCGACCAGTGCGACGAGTCGTCCGCACCGCCTATGAGCTGAAGCGGCGATACGGGGTCGGAGACCGCTTCCTCGCGCGACATCCACGTGTGACGAACGCGCTGATGGCAGTGCTACGCCCGCTCAAGTCGCGATCGGTAGTGGACGTCCATGGCCACTTCTTGCAGGTCGATGAGCACGACTTCCTCGGCCTCACCATCAACCGGTCGTACGAGCCCGAGGTCACGGCCTTCCTCAAGGAAAACGTCGGCGCGGGACAGACCGCGATCGACCTTGGAGCGAATATCGGTTACTTCACGCTGTTACTTGCCCAGCTTGTCGGGGAGGACGGCCAGGTAGTCGCGTTCGAGCCGGATCCTCAGAACTGCCAGTTGTTGGAGAAGAACGTGCGGGCCAACGGCTATACGAATGTGACAGTAAGAAGACAGGCCGTCGCAGACTACTCCGGCCGCGCACCGCTTTTCCTGAGCGACGTCAACCCGGGTGATCACAGACTGACGGACGCCGACGGCAGGCGGGACATCGTCGACGTAGACGTGGTGATGCTCGACTCTGCGCTGGCGCAGCTTCGGGGGCGGATTCACTGGATCAAGATGGACATTCAGGGCGCCGAGCTTGCGGCTTTACGCGGCATGCGGTCGTTGCTCGAGTCCTGTCCCGAGCTGACGATTGTGACGGAATATTGCCCGCAGGCACTCGCACGGTTCGGAGAGGATCCCGCCGACATGTTGTCGCTCCTCGTTCGGTCGGGGTTCGACGTCTACGAGCTCGATCGAAGCGGCGCCATACGCGAAGCTCGGCCGCAGGAGATTCCTCAACGGGTGAGCATCGACGATGGGACGTACGTGAACCTCGTGTTCGTCAGAGATCTTCAGCGAGTCGCGTAAGTCTCGAGCAGCGCTGAGCCCGAGCTCTCGGCCGGAGTCATGCCGTGGCACCGGATAGGCGCCCGAGCTCCGCATCGACAAGAGCGGCGACGAGCGCATCGAAGGTCAACGTCGGTGCCAACCGAGAACGTCGCGCGCCTTGGATGCGTTCCCGATGAGGTCGTGGAGCTCGGCCGAACCGCGACCAAGAGCCGGATCAGTACGAACGTGCTGCTCCCAGTCGAGTCCGACGTAGGCGAATGCGACCGCAACCAGGTCCTGTACTGAGTGGCTTTCACCGCTCGCGATGACGTAGTCGCTGGGGGCGTCCTGTTGAAGCATGAGCCACATCGCGCGCACGTAGTCCGGCGCGTATCCCCAGTCGCGTCGTGCACCGAGGTCGCCGAGCTTGACCGTCTCACTGAAGCCCAGAGAGATCGCGGCTGCCGCATGAGCCACCTTGCGTCAGGAGAAAGTCAAGGGGTCTGCGCGGGGATTCGTGGTTGTAGAGGATTCCGCAGCATGCGTACAGGCCGTATCGACGACGGTAGCTCTTGACCATGAAGTGTCCGTACGCCTTGGCGACACCGTACGGGGTGACTGGAGACAATGGCGTGTCCTCTGTCTGGGGCACTTCGAAAGGCTCACCGAAAATCTCGCTGGAAGAAGCCTGGTAAACGCGGATACGCGAGTTAACCGCGCGAACTGCCTCCAGAAGTGAGGTCACCCCGACTGCCGAAAAGTGCGCGGTGAGCACGGGCTGATCCCATGAGCGAGGCACAAATGACGGTGAGGCGAGATTGTAGACCTCGTCTGGTTGTGTGAGCTCGAGAGCCTGAACGAGAGAATCCTGAGCCAGAAGATCCGCCTTCACGAGTTCGATCTGGTCGAGCACCCGACCGAAGTCGGCGCCGTACGAAGATGGATCGCGCCGCACAATCCCTGCGACCCGATAACCCTTCGAGAGTAAGAACTCGCACAACAGCGAGCCGTCCTGCCCGCCGATTCCAGTGATGAGCGCGCGGCGGGCCAAGTCCCAGGCGATTGTACGCGCCTGGTCGCCGCAGTCGACGACGCCAAGCGGCCGCTCTCTAGATGACCTCCGAGTAGTTCTACCCGCCGTCTCGAGAAGGAGATCGCCGGGAGCACGAAGCCAAACGCTCCGCAATGCCGCAACCCGACGTGATCTCAGGTTGGGCGAGCCCATTTGTGTCTCAGTCGTCCGAGGCGTAGGCCGCCAACACCTCCGCGACCGAGCTTCCGGCGCTTAGCCTGCTCGCATTGGTTGCGAACCATGCGGACGTCGACGCACGCAACGTCGCGCCTGCGTTGACTACGCGGATAATCGCGTGCGCAAGGTCGGTTGGCTCGGCACTGGGTGCAATTACGCCGTTTACTCCGTCGACGACCAGCTCGACGGCGGCGTTCTCTGGCCCGGCGACGACAACGCTTGGCGTTCCGCGCGCCGCGGCCTCTATGACTACGAGGCCATAGCCTTCTCTCTCTGACGCTGTGGCCATACACGCCGCACGGGCGATTGCGGCTCCCACCTCCTCCTCGCTCCGAATCCCGCAGACCCGGACTGAGTCCTGCAACCCAAGCGTTTCCACCAGCTGTTCGAGCCGGATTCGTTCCCGGCCCGTCCCCGTACACCTCGAGCCGCAGGCCCGCGCGTCGAAGCGAATCGGTGGCAAACGCCACGACGAGGTTCGGAACCCTCTTCTCCGGAATGTGGCGTCCTGCGAAGACGACCAGCTCCTCGGGGTCTGTCAGCGGCAGGTCGAGGGGCCCTCCGTAAAGACCGGGTAGGACGGTCACACGGCACCGAAAGCCTGCCGCACGAAGTCTCTGTGCGTGCATCTGCGAGTCGCAGAAGGCGCGGTGTCGAACACGAACGCAGAGACCTTGAACGACCCAGCCCAAGGTCCCCACGACAGGGCCCGCGTACGAGCGCCAGTAACCCCGTGTCCACACTTCGTGCCAGTCCACTACGAGCCGGAAGCCGCACCGTCGTCTGAGCAGCCCGGCCGCAAGCATCGGGAAGAAGGGGAAGGAGGCGGTATGGACCACGTCGTAACCCTTGCCCTTCCGCATGAGGTAACGGCAGACGGCGAAGCCGAAGCGGAGCGGCGGGACGAGCAGTCGCCGGCGCTCTCCGTAGAAGGAGCCGGGCGTGAGACCGACGATCTCGACTCCCGGAAGTGCCGGCGGGTCATCTGTCGGCCATTGAATCGTCGTGACGTAGGTGACGTGGTGGCCGGCTTCAGCGAGCCGCACGGCAAGGTCGCGCAGCCAGCGCTCGGCACCGCCGATCGAGTGTGGGTACAGACGGTCGTAGACGAGACACACTCTCATTGGCCAGGGACGTGAAGGTTCCGTGATTAGTGGGGCGATGAGCGACTACAGGCACCCGGAGCACGGCACCTCACTCGGTGCCGAGCACACCGTCCAGGCTCGTCCAGGCTCCGAAGCTGGTGCCGTTCCACAGGCGATACCAGAGGATGCCGTCGGCGTTCAGCGCGAAGACGTAGGTCTGGGTTCCGACGGCCACTGCCTCGGGTCCCGTCGCCAGGATGCCGTCGAGCGGATCCCAGGCCGTGAAGGCGCCGCCGGTCGTGCGGCGGTTCCAGACAGCGCCCTGCGGGTTCGTCCCGAAGACGAGCAGCGTACTGGCCGTCGCCGCCGCATCGGGGGTGCCCGAGAGCACACCGTCGAGCGCGGTCCAGGCACCCCAGGTGCCGCCGGACAAGACCCGGTAGAAGAGGATGCCGTCGGGGTTCCTGCCGAAGACATAGAGATCGGAGCCGAGCACGGCCGCTGTCGGCGAGCCCGCCAAGACGCCGTCCAGGGAGGTCCAGGCACCCCAGCTGTTGGAGCTCGCCGACCACACCCGGTCCCAGAAGAGCCCGCTGGGATTGACGCCGAACAGGTGCACGTTGGCGCCGTAGCCGACAAGCTCCAGCTGGTGGGCGAGGATGCCGTCCAGCGAGCTGAAGCCGGTCCAGCCTCCGCCGCTTGGCAGCCGGTTGAAGAAGACGAGCCCGGTGTCGTTCCTGGCGGCGACGATCAGGTCGCCGTCACCGTCGACGGCTGCGGCCGGGCTTCCCGCCAAGACACCGCCGAGATTCTGCTCTGTGCCCCAGGTGCTGGCAGTGCGCTTGAAGTAGCGGAGGTCGTTGCTGGTCGAGCGGAAGAAGACGTAGAGGTCGGAGCCGACCATGACCGCCTTCGGGCGCGAGGCCACGTTGGTAGAGGTGCTCAGCTTGGTCCAGGCGCCGAAGGTGCCGCTCGTCGTCTCGCGATACCAGAGCTCGTTGTCGAGATTGCGCCCGAAGACCCCCACCTCTGAGCCCTCTGCTACTGCGCTGATCTGGGGCGACGCGGTGGTGGTTCCCGTGTGCAGGAGGAGGTTGGGCGAGCCCGTTCCGGGGCTGCCCACGACGCCTGAGGTCGCGTTGCCCACCATCGCGTTGCGGATCTGGGACGGCGTCCACGTTGGGTTCGCCTGGAGAAGGAGCGCGGCGGCGCCGGCCACGTGCGGCGACGCCATCGACGTGCCGTTGATCGTCGTCGATGCGCGGTGTCGCCGGTGTCCACGGCCGACGTGATGTCGACGCCGGGCGCGAAGAGGTCGACGCAGGTGCCGAAGTTGGAGAACGATGCGCGCGGATGTCGGTCGATCGTCGTGGCGCCGACCGTGATCGCGTCTGTGGTACGCGGCCGGCGAGGAGTTGCAGGCGTCGATGTTGTCGTTGCCGGCCGCGACGGCGTAGGTGACACCGGCCGCGATCGAGTTCGTCACGGCCGTCGTCGAGCGGCCGGTTGGCGCGTCGCCGCCGAGGCTCATGTTGGCGACGGCCGGCTCGACTGGGCGTTCGCCGGTGACCCAGTCGACGCCGCGCGATGACGCCCGCGATCGTGCCGTTGCCGGCGCAGTCGAGGACGCGCACCGCGACGAGCGTGACGCCCTTCGCGACGCCGTAGGTCGCGCCGCCGACCGTGCCCGCCACGTGCGTGCCGTGGCCGTTGCAGTCGCTCGGCGTTGCGGCCGTCGTCGACGAAGTCGAAGCCGACTCGACGCGCGGCCGCCGAAATCGACTGTGGGTGAGGCGGATGCCGGTGTCGATGACGTAGACCGTGACGCCGGCGCCGGTCTGCGTCGTACGTGTACGACTTGTCCAGCGGGAGGTTGCGCTGATCGATGCGGTCGAGGCCCCACGTGGCCGGAGTCTGCGTGACATGCTTCGTGACGACGGCGTCGGGCGTGACCGAGCGGACGTTGGAGCGGCCGGCGATCGACGATGCCCTCGCGTTCGTCATCGGCGCGGCGTAACCCTTGAGTGCGTGTCGGTAGACAGATGTCGGCGTCACTCCCGCGGCAGCTGCAGCCGCGGCTGGATTGGCGACGGAGTTGTCGAGGACGACGATGTAAGTCTGGGACGTCGCCGCGTTCGCAGGCAGCGAGGCGCCGACGCCCGCCATCACGGCGGCGCTGAGCACGGCCAGCGCCAGCATGGCTCGCCTCGTTGGCCTCAAAGAGCATCCCTCGGCACGAATCCTCACGTCATCCCCCCAGATTGAGTAGCCCCAGCGCGCCCGAGCGCGCGAAGGCGGCATTCCTATCACAGGCTGCGGCCGTTGTTAACGGTTCCCGTGGCGAACGAGGTGTCGAAAGACAGCAGCCGTCCGACGGCTGCCTGTCACACCGATGATGTTCACGCCGGGCTCGTTCTCCTTATCCCATATGCGCGTCGTTACGTACGAGACGTCGTGCCCTGCCTCCGCGAGGCGGCAGGCGAGATTACGCAGCCAGCACCTCACTCGGTGCCGAGCACACCGTCCAGGCTCGTCCAGGCTCCGAAGCTGGTGCCGTTCCACAGGCGATACCAGAGGATGCCGTCGGCGTTCAGCGCGAAGACGTAGGTCTGGGTTCCGACGGCCACTGCCTCGGGTCCCGTCGCCAGGATGCCGTCGAGCGGATCCCAGGCCGTGAAGGCGCCGCCGGTCGTGCGGCGGTTCCAGACAGCGCCCTGCGGGTTCGTCCCGAAGACGAGCAGCGTACTGGCCGTCGCCGCCGCATCGGGGGTGCCCGAGAGCACACCGTCGAGCGCGGTCCAGGCACCCCAGGTGCCGCCGGACAAGACCCGGTAGAAGAGGATGCCGTCGGGGTTCCTGCCGAAGACATAGAGATCGGAGCCGAGCACGGCCGCTGTCGGCGAGCCCGCCAAGACGCCGTCCAGGGAGGTCCAGGCACCCCAGCTGTTGGAGCTCGCCGACCACACCCGGTCCCAGAAGAGCCCGCTGGGATTGACGCCGAACAGGTGCACGTTGGCGCCGTAGCCGACAAGCTCCAGCTGGTGGGCGAGGATGCCGTCCAGCGAGCTGAAGCCGGTCCAGCCTCCGCCGCTTGGCAGCCGGTTGAAGAAGACGAGCCCGGTGTCGTTCCTGGCGGCGACGATCAGGTCGCCGTCACCGTCGACGGCTGCGGCCGGGCTTCCCGCCAAGACACCGCCGAGATTCTGCTCTGTGCCCCAGGTGCTGGCAGTGCGCTTGAAGTAGCGGAGGTCGTTGCTGGTCGAGCGGAAGAAGACGTAGAGGTCGGAGCCGACCATGACCGCCTTCGGGCGCGAGGCCACGTTGGTAGAGGTGCTCAGCTTGGTCCAGGCGCCGAAGGTGCCGCTCGTCGTCTCGCGATACCAGAGCTCGTTGTCGAGATTGCGCCCGAAGACCCCCACCTCTGAGCCCTCTGCTACTGCGCTGATCTGGGGGGCGGCGATGACGGGGGCGGCGGACCCTCGCCGAAGACGTAGGCGGCGCCGCGGTCTCCGCTCGCTCCCGGTGACCCGACGACGACCGTGTCGCCGCTGACGGCAACCGAGGTGCCGAAGAGGTCGTTCGCCGCCCCGTCCGAGGCGGTCAGCTTCGCCGTCTCGGTGGCGCTCACCCAGCCGCCGCCCGGCTTGACGAAGACGTAGGCGGAGCCCTGGTCTGCGTTCGCGCCGACGTCGTCGCCGTCCGCCCCGACCACGACCGTGTCGCCGCTGATGGCGACCGACTGGCCGAAGAGGTCGCTCGCCGCGCCGTCCGAGGCGGTCAGCTTCGCCGTCTCGGTCGCGCTCGCCCAGCCGCCGCCGGGCTTGACGAACACGTAGGCAGAGCCCTGGTCTGCGTACGCGACGATGTTGTCGAGGCGCACCGACGACGACCGTGTCGCCGCTGATCGCGACCGACTTGCCGAGCCGGTCGTTCGCCGCTCCGTCCGAGGCGGTCAGCTTCGCCGTCTCGGTTGCGGTCACCCAGCCGCCGCCCGGCTTGACGAACACGTAGGCGGAGCCCTGGTTTGCGTTCGGGCCGACGTTGTCGAACGTACGCCCCGACGACGACCGTGTCGCCGCTGACCGCGACCGAGTTGCCGAAGCCGGTCGTCCGCCGCGCCGTCCGAGGCGGTCAGCTTCGCCGTCTCGGTTGCGCTCACCCAGCCGCCGCCGGGCTTGACGAACACGTAGGCGGAGCCCTGGCCGAGTCGCGCCACTGTCGAAGGGCGCCCGACCACGACCGTGTCGCCGCTGACCGCGACCGAGGTGCCGAGGTGGTCGCTCGCCGCTCCGTCCGAGGCGGTCAGCTTCGCCGTCTCGGTGGCGCTCACCCAGCCGCCGCCGGGCTTGACGAACACGTAGGCGGAGCCCTGGTCTGCGTTCGCGCCGACGTCGTCGCCGTCCGCCCCGACCACGACCGTGTCGCCGCTGATGGCGACCGAGGGGCCGAAGAGGTCGCTCTCTGCTCCGTCCGAGGCGGTCAGCTTCGCCGTCTCTGTGTGCGCTCGCCCAGCCGCCGCCGGGCTTGACGAACACGTAGGCGGAGCCCTGGTTTACGGAAGGAAAGAGGATGTCATCCCGGGGCGCCCGACGACGACCGTGTCGCCGCTGATCGCGACCGAGTAGCCGAGCAGGTCGCCGGCCAGGCCATCCGAGGCGGTCAGCTTGGCGTGCTCGACGAAGGGGTCGATCGTGAGCGGGTAGCGGGCGCCGGCGTCGTCGACGCGCAGGTGCAGCGTCGTGCCTCGGGCTCGAGCCGGGCCGGCAGCTCCGCCCGCTGGCGTCCATGCGGCGAGGCCGCGGTAGCGCAGCGATACCCGACGGCCTTCGAGTGCGAAGGTGGGGCCGTTGGCGCCCGGCGCCAGCGAGGGCGCAAGGTTCCCGAAAGCGCCAGGGAGAGCGTGAGCGGCTGGGCGCGCGCTTCGCCGGCGGGGTGGCGAGGGTGAAGCCCTGCTCGAGCCCGAGCGGGCCGTTCACGTACCACTCGGTGAGGGAGCCGCGGCGGTACTCGACGCGGTTCTTCGTCGCCTCTGAATGGGCGTTGGCGACGGGTTGGAGTTCGTGGCCGTAGCCGACGCTTCGCAGGCTGAGCCCGAGGCGGCCGGCGCCCGCCTGCACGACTACTCCGCTCTCGGTGAAGTCGGCGACCATGCCGTGGACGTCGTTCTCACTGCGGAAGCCACGCGAGGTGGCGCTCGCCTGGTATGCGCGGTTGTCGCGCCCGAGGGCGCCGGAGATCGCCGCCTGGCCGGCAGGGGTAGGCTCGAGAGGCCGCCCTCTCGCCTCGCGCCGACCGCGGACTCAGCTGCTAGCGAAGGAGACGCAGCGCTCGTCGCGAGCGTGATGAGCGCCGCAGCGCCCAACATCAGCGCGACCGTCTCCCCACGACAGGGCACGCTAGCGGATCGAGTACGACTTGTCAGCTTGAATTTGTGCAGCTCGGCACTCATTACCAGTGACCATCGCCTGCCGTCCGGCGTTGACGGTCGGATTCTGGCAGGGAGGAGCGGTGTCGCCCCCGACTCCGTCGGAAGCGCTCAGCTTCAGCGTCTGCGTTCCCGCCGACCGAGCACGCCACCTCATTCGGTGCCGAGCACACCGTCCAGGCTCGTCCAGGCTCCGAAGCTGGTGCCGTTCCACAGGCGATACCAGAGGATGCCGTCGGCGTTCAGCGCGAAGACGTAGGTCTGGGTTCCGACGGCCACTGCCTCGGTCCCGTCGCCGGATGCCGTCGAGGGATCCCAGGCCGTGAAGGCGCCGCCGGTCGCTGCGAGCCCTCGAGGCAGCGCCCTGCGGGTACGTCCCGAAGACGAGCAGCGTACTGGCCGTCGCCGCCGCATCGGGGGTGCCCGAGAGCACACCGTCGAGCGCGGTCCAGGCACCCCAGGTGCCGCCGGACAAGACCCGGTAGAAGAGGATGCCGTCGGGGTTCCTGCCGAAGACATAGAGATCGGAGCCGAGCACGGCCGCTGTCGGCGGGCCCGACGGCGCCGTCCAGGGAGGTCCGGAGGCTCGAGCTGTTGGAGCTCGCCGACCACACCCGGTCCCAGAAGAGCCCGCTGGGATCGACGCCGAACAGGTGCACGTTGGCGCCGTAGCCGACAAGCTCCAGCTGGTGGCGAGGATGCCGTCCAGCGAGCTGAAGCCGGTCCGGCCTCCGCCGCTTGGCAGCCGGTTGAAGAGGACGAGCCCGGTGTCGTTCCTGGCGGCGACGATCAGGTCGCCGTCACCGTCGACGGCTGCGGCCGGGCTTCCCGCCAAGACACCGCCGAGATTCTGCTCTGTGCCCCAGGTGCTGGCAGTGCGCTTGAAGTAGCGGAGGTCGTTGCTGGTCGAGCGGAAGAAGACGTAGAGGTCGGAGCCGACCATGACCGCCTTCGGGCGCGAGGCCACGTTGGTAGAGGTGCTCAGCTTGGTCCAGGCGCCGAAGGTGCAGCTCGTCGTCTCGCGATACCAGCGCCCGTCGATCGAGATTGCGCCCGGCGACCCCCGCCTCTGAGCCCTCTGCTACTGCGCTGATCGGGGGGGCGGCGATGACGGGCGCGGCGGCGGACTCCAACCGGAAATACATAGGCCGAGCCCTGGCTCATATTCGGGCCGATGTCGTCTCCGGAGGCTCCGACCACGGCCACGCTGCCGCTGATCGAGACGGATTCGCCGAAGCTGTCGCTGAGCCTCCATCCGACGCCGCAAGCTGCGCTGACTCGGGCACGCCCGTCCAACCCCCGCCCGGCTTGACGAAGACGTACGCGGAGCCCTCGTCGCCGTGCCGACGTCGTCCCCGGATGCGCCGACCACAACCGTGTCGCCGCTCACGGAGACGGAGCTGCCGAACAGGTCGCCGGCCGCTCCGTCGGAAGTGATCGAGCTTCGCCGTCTGCATGCCGGTCGCCCAGCCGCCGCCCGGCTTGACGAAGACGTACGCCGAGCCCTGTCGACGTCGCCCCCGACATCGTCGGCGGATGCGCCGACGCACGACCGTGTCGCCGTCGACCGAGACCGAGTACCCGAAGGCGTCACCCGACGCGCCGTCCGAGGCGGTGAGCTTGGCCGTCTCGGTGGCACTCGCCCACGGCCCGCCGGGCTTGACGAACACGTAGGCCGCGCCCGTGTTGGCGCAGGTGCCGTCGCCGAATCTCGCTCCGACGACAGCCGTGTCGCCGCTGATCGCGACGGATTCCCCGAAGCAAGTCGAAGTCCGTCGCCGTTCGGAGGCCGTCAGCTTCGCCGTCTGCGTCGCGTTCACCCAGGGCCCGGCGGGCTTGACGAAGACGTAGGCGGAGCCCTGGCTGGATCGCCGTGCCGATGTCGTCCTGGAAGGCCCCGACGACCACGGTGTTGCCGCTGATCGCCGACCGAGATGCCGAGCGAGTCGCCCGCCCGCTCCGTCAGAGGCGGTCAGCTTGGCCGTCTGGGTCGCGTTCACCCAGCGGCCCGGCGGGCTTGACGAACACGTAGGCCGAGCCCCGATCCTCGGCGGCGCCGATGTCGTCGCCGGATGCGCCGACCACGACCGTGTCGCCGCTGATCGCGACGGAGACGCCGAAGTAGTCGTTCGTCCGCGCCGTCGGAGGCGGTCAGCTTCGCCGTCTGGGTCGCGGTCGCCCAGCCGCCGCCCGGCTTGACGAAGACGTACGCCGAGCCGTGGTCTGAAGGCGCCGCCGATCTCGTCGTCGGACGCGCCGACCACGATCGTGTCGCCGCTGATGGCGACGACGCTTGCCGAACAAGTCGAACTCGGCGCCGTCGGAGGCGGTCAGCTTCGCCTGCTGGAACGTCGGGTCGATCGTGAGCGGGTAGCGGGCGCCCGCGTCCTCGACACGCAGCAGCAGCATGCGGTCGCCGAGCGCCAGCCAGGCGGGTAGCTCGCGGCCGTCGGCGTCCCAGGCGGCAAGGCCGCGGTAGCGAATCGGGCCGGCCGGCCGTCGAGCGAGAGGTCGAGGCCTTGGCGCCCGGCGCGAGCGCAGGCGCGCAGCGTGCCCGAGAGCGCGAGAGCGAGCGTGAGCGGCCCGGAGCTCGGCTTGCCGGGCGCGCGCGGCAGCGTGAAGCCCTGCTCGAGGCCGAGCGGCCCGTTCACGTACCACTCCGTGAGCGCGCCGCGGCGGTACTCGACGCGGTTCCTGTCGCCTCCGGCTGTGCAGGCGCGACGGGAGCGAGCCTGCCCCCGTAGCCGATGCGTTGCAGGTTGAGCGCGAGCCGCCCGGCGCCAGCGTTCACGACCACGCCGTGCCGGCGGAAGTCGGCACTGAGGCCGTGCAGGCGGTTGTGCATGTGAACCCCGCCCGCGATGGCAGTCGCCTGAAAGTCGCGGCTGTCCCGGCCGAGCGCGCCGGAAACGGCGCCCTGGCCGCTACCGGCAGCTTCGAGAGCCCTCTTTCCCCGTAGCTCGGCCTCTCAACAGCCAGGGCGGGAGTTGCAGCGCCGGTCGCGAGCGTGATCAGCGTCGCTGCGCCCAGCAGGAGCGCAGACAGTCTCGCCACGACAAGGACGCTATCGGATTACGTATTGCCCGGTCAATCTGCAGACCGCGCCCAGGGGTTCAGTCCGTCTACCAGCGCTCCCAGCGGACGACGTCGTCGAGCGGCTTCCAGCCGCGCTTGGCCGAGCCCTGCACCGTGTCCGTCCCCTGCCTTGCCGATGGTGAGCACGGCGACCGGCTGCACGTCGGCCGGGACACCAAGCAGTCCGCGCAGGCCCTCCCAACCTTCGCCCGGCATGCCGTAGACGCCACAGGCAAGCTCCTCGTCGAGCGCGGCGAGCCAGAGCAGCATCACCGCAGCCCCCGCGTCGACCCACCAGTAGGGCACGGGCCATGCGAACTCCTCCTCCTCCTCCCCGTGCGTCTTGTCGGGTTCGCGATAACGCGCGCGATAGTCCTCCTCGCGGACACAGACGACAACGTGTGCGGGGGCACGGGAGATCCACGGCTCGAGGCCTGCGGCGACGTACTCTGGCTCGAGCGCCAGCTCGGCCATCGCTCGCCTCGTCTCCTCGTCCGTGACGACGACGAGGCGCAGGCCCTGGCTGTGGCCGGCGCTCGGGATCTTCCGCCCGCGCGCGACGATCCGCTCCAGCGTCTCGCGCGGAACCGGATCCGGCAGGTAGCTGCGGACGGCCTTGCGGCGGCGGAGCACGTCGGCGAAGTCCATGATGCGGCCCATGATCACATGCCGGACGCTGACCGACGGCGGGCAGGAAGCCGCCGACGTCGCCCGCCACCTCGCCTCCTTCCTGGACGCGGCCGAGCGCACGATCGAGCTCGCCGTCTACGACCTCGACCTCTCGGGGGAGAGCGAGACGCTCGTGATCGGTGCGCTGCAGCGGGCCCAGGAGCGCGGCGTGGCCGTGCGGCTCGTCTACAACGTCGATCATCCCAACCCGATCCCGGTGCCGCCTCCGCCCAAGTGCGTCCCCGAGGACATCGCAGCGTTGCCGATGCCGACGCGGGCAGTCTCGGGCATCCCGGATCTCATGCACCACAAGTTCGCCGTGCGGGACGGCGCGGGAGTGCTGACCGGGTCGACGAACTGGTCGGACGACTCGTGGACGCGACAGGAGAACGTCATGGTCACCGTCGAGTCGGCCGAACTGGCGGAGGCGTATACACTCGCGTTCGACGAGTTCTGGGACGGGCGGCCGGTCGTCGAGGCGGGACGCGTGGAGCCGCGTCCAGTCGACGTCGGCGGTACGTCGGTGCGGCCGTGGTTCTGCCCCGGATACGGCGACGCGCTCTCGCACCGCGTGGCGAAGGCGATCGGACGGGCGAGGCGGCGCGTCCGCATCTGCTCGCCGGTGATCTCGTCCGGGCCCATCCTCGGCACGCTGGCGCAGGTGGCCGGCGAGGGTCTCGTCGACGTAGCCGGCTGCGTGGACGCGACACAGCTCGCGTACGTCCATCAGCAGTGGTCGGCGATGGAGGTCTCGGCCTGGAAGATCCCGCTGCTCGAGGCGATCCTCGAGCGCGCGCCGTTCTCGGGCAAGAACTCGACGCCGTGGGCGCCCGGCAGCCTCCACGACTTCATGCACGCGAAGGTGACGGTCGCCGACGACGTTGTCTTCTGCGGCTCGTTCAACCTCTCGCGCTCAGGCGAGCACAACGCGGAGGACATGCTCGAGATCCACGACGCCGCGCTGGCGGACGAGCTGGCGGCGTTCGTCGACGGCGTGCGCGGCCGCTACGACCGCTTCAGGCTGCCCGCCGCCGGCGTCCCATCGGCAACGGGGCGACCCGGTCAGCCAGCGTGCGCGGACATGTGGGCCGCGAAGACGGACAGGTCCCAGGCCTGGCCTGAGGGCAGCTATACGGTGCTCGACGCAGGATTGGCTGAATAGGCCCAGCGCGCTTCGCGCCGGCCCTATTCGGTGCTACGCGCTGTGATATGGCCGAATAGGCCCAAGCGCGTTCGCGCGCGGGCCTATTCCCACTCGATCGTGCACGGCGGCTTCGACGTGACGTCGTAGACGACGCGGTTCACGGCCGGGATCTCGTTGACGACGCGGCCGGAGATCGTCTCGAGGAGGTCGTGCGGCAGCCGCGCCCAGTCGGCCGTCATCGCGTCCTCGCTCGTCACCGCGCGGATGACGATCGGGTAGCCGTACGTCCGCTCGTCCCCCTGCACGCCCACGGAGCGGATCGCCGGCAGCACGCAGAAGCACTGCCACAGCTCGCGGTAGAGGCCCGCGCGGCGCACCTCCTCGAGCAGGATGGCGTCGGCCTCGCGGAGCGTCTCCAGGCGCTCGCGCGTGACCTCGCCGATGATCCGCACGGCGAGCCCCGGCCCGGGAAACGGGTGCCGCCAGACCATCGCCTCGGGCAGCCCGAGCTCCTCCCCCACGCGCCGCACCTCGTCCTTGAACAGCTGGCGCAGCGGCTCGACGAGCTCCATCTCCATGTCCTCGGGCAGGCCGCCCACGTTGTGGTGGGACTTGATGCGCGCGGCCACGCCCGCCTCGCCGCCCGACTCGATCACGTCGGAATAGAGCGTCCCCTGGACGAGGAACGGCACCTCGCCCAGCCGCCTGGCTTCCTCCTCGAACACGCGGATGAACTCCTCGCCGATGCGGCGGCGCTTCTCCTCCGGGTCGTCGATGCCTTCGAGCCGCGCGAGGAAGCGCTCGGCCGCATCGACGTGCACGAGCGGCACGTGGAAGTGCTCGCCGAAGGTCTTCACCACCTGCGTCCCCTCGTCCTTGCGCAGCAGGCCGTGGTCGACGAAGACGCACGTCAGCTGGTCGCCGACCGCCCGGTGGACGAGCAGCGCGGCGACCGCCGAGTCGACGCCGCCCGACAGCCCGCAGAGCACGCGCTGGGAGCCGACCTGCGCGCGGATGCGCTCCACCTGCTCCTCGATCACCGCGGTCGCCGTCCAGCCGGGGGAAGCTCCCGCGACGCGGTAGAGGAAGTTCTCGAGCATCGCCTGCCCGTCCGGCGTGTGCACGACCTCGGGATGGAACTGCACGCCGTACAGGCCGCGTTGCGCGGCCTCGAACGCCGCCACCGGCGTGGAGGGCGAGCCCGCCGTCACCTCTGCGCCCTCGGGCGGCGCCGTCACCGTGTCGCGATGGCTCATCCAGCACACCTGCTCCTTGGCGAGCCCCGCGAAGAGCTCGCCGCCGTCGACGCTCAACGCCGTCTTCCCGAACTCGGAGACGTCCGTCCGCTCGACGGTGCCCCCCAGCTCCTTCGCCATCAACTGCGCGCCGTAGCAGATGCCGAGCGCGGGCACGCCCAGCTCGAAGAGCCCCGGATCGACCTGAGGCGCGTCCGCGGCATAGACGGACGCCGGCCCTCCGGAGAGGATCAGCGCGGCCGGCTCGCGCCGCCCCACTTCGCTCGCAGAGACGTCGTGGCCGACGAGCTCCGAGTAGACGCCGGCCTCCCGCACGCGCCGCGCGATCAGCTGTGCGTACTGACCGCCCAGGTCGAGCACGAGGACCGGCCCCGTGCTCACGACCGCCGGTAGTTGGGAGCGTCCTTCGTGATCGTGATGTCGTGGGGATGGCTCTCGCGGAGCCCGGCGGCGGTGATCCGCACGAAGCGCGCGTGCTTGAGCTCGTCGACCGTGGCCGCGCCGCAGTAGCCCATCGCCTGGCGCACGCCGCCGACGAGCTGGTCGACCACCGTCTGCACCGGGCCCTTGTAGGGCACGCGCCCTTCGATCCCCTCGGGCACGAGCTTGTCGACGTCCTCGACGTCGCCCTGGAAATAGCGGTCCTTGGAGAAGCCGCGCGCCTTCATGGCGCCGAGCGAGCCCATGCCGCGGTACTCCTTGACCCGCTCGCCCTGGACGAGCACGACGTCCCCGGGCGCCTCGTCGGTGCCTGCGAGCAGCGAGCCGGCCATGACCGTGTCCGCGCCGGCGGCGATCGCCTTCGCGATGTCGCCGGATGACGTGAGCCCGCCGTCCGCGATCACCGGCACGCCGTGCTCGGCGGCCGCGCGCGAGCACTCGTCGATGGCGGTGATCTGCGGAACGCCGACGCCTGCGACAACCCGCGTCGTGCAGATCGAGTTGTGGACGATCGCGTTGTCGGCGATGAAGCTGTGCGTGGGGCAGTCGACCTCGAGGTCGTAGACGGGTACAGCGACGTCCCAAGTCCCGTCGTCTCGAGCTTCTTGACGACTGGAGATTGCAGCTCGATCTGCGCTTTCGGTGCGTGAGTTGAGACGAGCGCGGTAGGCGGGCGGCAGCGATCGGCGGTCGTGCCCTGCGAGCCCGCCGCGGTTGGTGCTGCGACCTCGACGTTCGGGAAAGCTCCCTTGAGAAGGAAGCAGAGGACGCCGAAGAGCTCGACGAGATCGCGGCGACGTGTTTCGGAAGCAGATCCTGCCCGCCCTGATCGACGAAGCCATCGCTGTCGACGAGACCGTCGAGAAGCCCACGGAGGTAGAGCGGGTTGGCGCAGCGGTAGCGCGACGGCAGGTGCTTGCTCGTCTCGCTTGCCGAACGCGAAGCAGGCGGCCCACTGAAGCGAGATAGAGGTGGACGGCGTTGCGTCGCCGCAACCGCCTGGATCGACGGTGCGAACTCCGGTCGACGCTCTCGAGGCAGTCGACGAGCTTGCTAGCCGTGTCCGCCTCCTCGTGCGGCGAAAGACCAAGAGACGCGGCCGATCTCGGAGCGTCCGTTGGTGTTGATGAAGGCGTGCCCGTCGCCGAGGAACGTGCCGAACACATAGCCCAGCTCGTACGAGGCCGAGAACGTGACGCGGTAGCGCGCGAGCTCGCGACGGACGGCGCGCGAACTCGGCGCAGATCGATCTCGAGGTCGTCGGGAGCTCGAACGCGATGCTCTTCGAGGCAACAGCAAGACTGCTTCGCTCGGCCTCGCCGATCTCGCGCCAGACTCAGCTTCGGCTCGCCGCAGCGCGTCGGCGCGGTCGAGCACAGCCGCATATCCCCGCGAGCCACGGCAGCTGGAGCCGCTGAGAGATCGCCGACGTAGTAGCGATGATCCGGCGTCACGACCGTTCGGCGGCGCGAGCAACGTGCCGGACAGCGATGACGTCGCGGACGCCCGTGCACCACGCCGCGCGGACCGTCACTGGCTCGCCGATGCATGTTGATGACGCGGTCGCCGGGCCGCACGTCTCGATGTTTCGATACGACGCGTCGGCCATGAGAGCGCGTGCCGCCGCAGCACGCCCGGGCCAACCCCGATCTTCACGGCGTCCGCGCCGGCGTCGATCAGCGCCTCGGTCGCCTCCGCCGTCGCCACGTTGCCGACGACGAGCTCGATCTCGTCGAAGCGGCGCTTCAGCTCGCGCGCCATGCTCGAGCACGCCACTCGAGTGGCCGTGCGCGGTGTCCAGCACCAGCACGTCCGTCCCGGCCCCGAGGAGCGCCTCTGCGCGCTCGAGAGCGTCCGGGCCTACTCCGACGGCGGCCGCCACCCGCAGCCGCCCCTGGTCGTCCTTCGTCGCCTCGGGATACGCGATGCGCTTCGAGATGTCCTTGACGGTGATCAGCCCGCGCAGCACGCCGTCCGCATCCACGACCGGCAGCTTCTCGATCTTGTGGCGGTGGAGGATCCCCTCGGCTTCCTCGAGCGTCGTCCCCACCGGTGCCGTGACGAGCCCCTCGGACGTCATCAGCTCCGAGACAGGGCGCTCGGGCTCGCGGTGGAAGCGCAGGTCGCGGTTGGTGAGGATGCCGACGAGCCGGCCACCTTCGTCCGTGACGGGAATGCCGGAGATGCGGTAGCGCGCCATCAGCTCCAGCGCGTCGGCGACGCGCGCGTCCGGCCCCAGCGTCACCGGCTCGACGATCATCCCCGACTCCGAGCGCTTGACCTTGTCCACCTCTGCGGCCTGGTCGGCAACCGAGAGGTTGCGGTGCACGACGCCGATGCCGCCGAGGCGGGCGAGCGCGATCGCCATTCCTGCCTCCGTGACCGTGTCCATGGCGGCCGAGACGAGCGGGATGCGCAGCTCGACAGACCGCGTGAAACGGGTCGCGGTGGAGACGTCGTTCGGGAGGACGTGCGACTCCGCCGGCTGCAGCAGCACGTCGTCGAAGGTCAGGCCTTCGCGCGCGAACTTCGCCTCGAGCGCCAGCAATCGCTCGATCCGGCCGAGCTCGAGATCCGTATGCACTTGCTCCGTCAAGTGCGTATGAACGGTAGCAGCGCTCCAGGAGGGTCTGACGACTCGGCGCTAGACGCCGGCGACGGCCGAGAGCTCTTCCACGTTGACGTCCGGCAACAGCCTGCCGACGTCCTCCGGGTCGAACCGGCCCGCACCTACGGACAGCGTCGAGGCTGCGCCCGCGGCGACTGCCCGGCGCAGAGCATCCTCCGGGCTCGCATCCTCGAGCCAGGCGGCGATGAAGCCGGCCAGCAGCACGGCGCCGGAGCCCACGCCCGAAACCGCCTCCACCATCGGCCCCTCGGCACGGAAGCGCTTCGCCTGGCCTCGCTCGCCCCGCACCGAAGCGAAGCAGCCGCGCTCGTACGTGATCAGCGCGTTGCGCGCGCCGAGGTCTCCCAGCCGGTCGAGCGCGTCGAGGAAGTCGCCGTCCTCGGAGAACTCCTGGCCGACGACGGCCTCGGCCTCGATCCGGTTCGGCGAGACGAGGAACGGCTCGGCCTCCAACCCGATTCGGAGCGGCTCGCCCTCGGAGTCGAGCACGGTGAAGACGCCGCGGCGCCCGAGCGTACGGATCGCCTCGGCGTAGAAGTTGTCGGCAACCCCGCGCGGCAGCGTCCCGGCGAAGATCACGAGCTCGGCGCCCTTCGAGAGGTAGTCGATCTTCTCGAGCAGCTCCTCGAGCTCGGTCTCCTGCACGAGCGGCCCCCACTCCATCACCTCGGTGAACGTGCCCGACGTCGGGTCGGCGACGGCCGTCGACGTCCGCGACTCGTCCTCGATGCCGACGAAGTCGGAGAGGATCGACTCCTCTGCCAGCTCCTCGAGGATGCGGCGCCCGTTGCGGCCACCGGCCAGGCCGGTCGCGACGACGGGGACGCCGAGGGTCTTGAGCGCCCTGGCCACCGTGATCCCCTTGCCGCCGGCGAGCGTCAGCTTCTCGCTCGCGCGGTGTCGCTGCCCTTCCTTGAAGTTGGGCACCGTGAGGACGCGGTCGAGCGCGGCGTTCATGGTGACGGTGATGATCACGCGGTTTCTCTAGCTCACCCAGTCGAAGACGTTGTCCACTGTCTCGCCCGCGTACCAGCCGACCCGGCCGAGGAAGCCCGGCGCGGCGACGGCACGTGACGCGACGAGCGGTGAGGACGCTATCAGCCGGCCGTCCCGATACACGCGCACGGCACCCAGCTTCTGTCCCTTCGTCACGGGCAGCGCCACGGAACGGGGGGCGACGACCTCCTCCACGAGGCCCTTGCCGAGCCGGACGACTCGCATCTGCTCGCGCGCGGCCACGAGCGGTAGCCGGCCTTTCCCGTACGGCAGCTCCGTGGACGTGTACATGCGGCCCGCCTGCACGATCGGCATTCGCCGGAAGCGCGAGATCCCCCAGGCCAGGAGCCGGGTCAGATCGTCGTTGCGGCCGGTGCGCGTCGGCTCGCCCAGCAGCGTCGCGTAGACGACGAAGCCCGGGCCTCGCGCGGCGGCCACCTGCGACCAGCCGGCGCCGCTCGTATGGCCCGTCTTCACGCCCAGCAGGCCCGGGAACGTATAGAGCAAGTCGTTCCACGTGCGCAGTCTCCGCCCGCCGGAGATCGTCGTCTCCGTCGTCCGCACCATCCCACGGATGGCCGGATTGCGCATCGCCACCCGCGCGAGCCTCGTCACATCGCGCGCCGACGAGTAGTGCCCCGGCGCATCGAGGCCGTCCGGGTTGGCGAAGCGCGTGTCACGCAGGCCGAGCGCTCGAGCCTTGGCGTTCATCATCGACACGAAGCCGGCGCGGCTGCCTCCTCCCACGTGGTCGGCAAGCGCCGCGGCCGCGTCGTTCGCGCTCTGGATCAAGGCGGCCTGGGCGAGCTCGCGCACGGTCAGCCGCTCGCCGGGCGAGAGGAAGATCGACGACTCCCCGCGGGCAGCGGCGCCGCCGGACACGGTGACGACGTCGTCGAGCCGGGCGTGCTCGAGGGCCACGAGCACCGTCATCAGCTTCGTGATGCTCGCGATCGGCACACGCTGGCGGGCGTTCTTTGCGACCACCACGTCGCCGGTGGTCGCGTTCTGGACGAGATAGGCACGGCCGCCGACCTGCGGAGTCGCTGCGAGGGCGGGCGCGGCTACCGCAAGGATCGCTGCCAGCAGAACTGCGTGCCGGAGCACGGCCGCGGATGCTATCTGACCCGGATCCGCTGGCCGATGCGGAGAGCTGTCGGCTCGATGCCGGGATTGAGGGCGAGCAGCTCGACCTCGGTGAGGCCGAAGCGAGGCGCGATCACGGCGAGCGTGTCTCCTGCGCGGATGCGGTAGAAGCGGCGTCCCGGGCCGGGATTCGTGCTCGTCGGTGCGGTGGCAGCCGGCACGGTGGGCTCCGAGCGGTTCGAGGCCTCGTCGAGGCCAGACCGAACCAGCAGCACCGCCACGGTCACCGCGGCCAGGAAGGCAAGAGGCGCGGCTATGCGCGCGGCGCTGCGCCGGTCTACCAGCCCGAGGCGGCCCACACTTCGCCCCTCAGCCGGGCGGCCTCGGCACCGGCCGCCGACCGCCAGTCGTCACCCTCGAAGCGGAAGGCGTAGATCACCGACCGGGACACGGTGACGAGCGCGCTCGCCGGCCCGCTCGTGAAGGCTCGCGCGACGTCGGCCGGCGTCGCCCCCTGGGCGCCGATCCCCGGCAGCAGGAGGATGGCCTGTGGCAGCAACCGGCGGGCCTCGCTCACCGCCCGCGGATACGTCGCGCCGACGACGGCGCCGATGCTCGAGAGCCCGCACTCTCCGACCACGTCCTCTCCGAGCTCGGCGACGAGCTTCGCAACGTGCTGCCACACCTGGTTGCCGTCCGTGAGCTTCAGGTCCTGGACGTCGGTGCCGCCGGGATTCGACGTCTTCACGAGGCAGAAGAGCCCGCCGCCCGAGCGCCTGCACGACGTCACGAACGGCTCGAGCGAGTCGCGACCGAGGTACGTGGACACGGTGAGCGCATCCGCCAGCGGCGGCGAGCCGTTGCGCGGCTCGAGGTACGCGGCCGCGTATGCGCGGGCCGTATGGCCGATGTCACCCCGTTTGCCGTCGAGCACGACGAGCAGCCCCGCCGTCGTCGCGTACTCGCAGATCTCCTCGAGCGCGCGCATGCCGTCGGCGCCGAGTGCTTCGAAGCACGCGGCCTGAGGCTTCACGCCCACGACGTAGGGACAGACGGCGTCGATCAGGCCGCGGCAGAAGCGCGTGAATGCCTCGGCCGCTGCGGCGCGGTCCATCTGGGCCTCGCCCGAGAGCTCGAGCGGCAGCAGCTCGAGGCGCGGATCGAGGCCGACGACCAGCTGGCTGCGGCGCTCCTGGACGACGGCCGCCAGCCGATCGGCGAACGGCGTTGCGGCGGCCGGCACATTCATCGTCTCGAAAAGGCTAGCCCTAGGAGGGCTGGCGGAACGGTGCTGGTCACAGACACTGTTTCGTCAAGCCCTCCTAAACAAAGGAGGCCGCCGAAGCGGCCTCCTCGAAGACTGCTGCCAGGCTCCGCGCTAGTAGCTGCCGCCGCTGTCGCCGCCCCCCGCCTTGACGGTCGCCTTGAGCTTGCTGCCTGCCGAGAACTTGGGCACCGTCGCTGCTGCGATGTGCACCTTCTCGCCGGTGCGCGGGTTGACCCCCATGCGCGCCGCGCGATTCGACGTCGAGAACTTGCCAAAGCCGGTGAAGTTCACCGGCCGCGGCCCTTCAGCTCGGCCTCGATCGAGTCTAGAAAGGCGTCGACGGCCTTCGCGGCGTCGGCCTTGCTGAGACCAGAGCGGTTTGCCACCTGGTCCACGAACTCCTGCTTCGTCACCAGTACTCCTCCCCTCGGGGTCGTTTCAGGTTGTGAGCAGCGTAACACCCGCGTCGGATCCGCTCAACCATGCGGGTTTTGCGGGGATTTTAGGAGGCGTCCGTGATGTCTGCCGCACGAAACAACGGCCACAAGCGCACGGCGAGCCGCGCGAGAGCGTCGGCACCGCCCTCTTCGCGGTCGACGACGCAGACCGCATTCGAGCATTCGAGACCTGCCTCGCGCAAGGCCTGGACGGTCTCGGCGGCGGCGCCGGCGGTGGTCACGATGTCCTCCACCAGGCAGACCCGCTCTCCGGCCGAGAACGCGCCCTCGAGGCGGTTCGCAGTCCCGTATTCCTTGGCCTGCCCGCGGACGATGACGAACGGTATCCCGGAGGCGAGCGAGGTGGCCGCTGCGAGCGGCACGGCGCCGAGCTCCGGGGCCGCGAGCCTGACGGCCGCCGGCTCGGCGCGGCCCACGAGCTCGGCCAGCCGGGCGCCGATCACCTCGAGCAACTGCGGGTCCGTCAAGAAGCGGTACTTGTCGAGGTAGAACGACGAGCGCCGCCCCGACCGGAGCACGAAGTCCCCCTCGAGGTACGCGCGCTCGCGGATGGCCCGCGTCAGCTCGGCGTCGCGCATGCCAGAGCCTACGACAGCGTGCGGGTGACGGCGAGCGCCTCGCGGGCGTAGCCCAGCAGTGCGAGCGCCTCGGGCGTGCCGTCCTCGAACGTCGCCATCGACCCATCCTCGTAGTAGAGGTCGACGCGCTCGCGCGCCCCGGCCGCGCGTCGCCGCAGGACGAAGGCGGCGCCCAACGCCACGGCCGCGAAGGTCACGAAGCCGAGCAGCCTCCTCAGGAACGTCATTCGCCCGCCTCGGCCGCGGCCGTCTTGCGCGGGCGTGCGCGAGGCCGCGGCTTGCCGTCGCCCTCCTCAGCCGCCGCCGCTCGCAGGCAGCTCTTGAGGTCGAAGAAGACGAGACCGGCAGTCGGCTCCGCCTTGGTGACGGCCGCGACGAGCCGCTCGTCGTCCCGAGCGACGAACAGGCTGCCGTCGCTCGTGGCGGCCTCCAGCTGGACGAGCTGTTCGCCCCCTGTGGTGGCCGCCTCGACGAGCGCCAGGACGGCCGCCGTAAGCCGCTCTGCCCGCACGTCGTCGTCGATCGTCGACGCCAGCATCTTCCCGTCGGCGGAGATGAGAACGGCGGCCTGGATCTGTGACGAGATCTCGGTCAGGTCCTCGAGCGCCGCGGCCGCGTCCACGGCGCGACCCTACCACCGGATGTGTGTTAACTAGCCCGATGCGGGTGCGGAAGCGCGAGCTGTTCGTGAAGTTCCAGGCAGACCGCGGGCCTCAGCTCGCCGCGATGATCGCCTACTACGCGCTGCTCGCGTTCGTCCCGCTGCTGTTCCTTGCGGTCTCGCTGCTCGGGCTGTTCGGGCGGGCGGACGAGTCGACGTACCTCGTCAAGGAGCTGTCGCGGATGTTCCCGGAGAGCTCGGTGTCGACGATCGTGCGCGCCGTCAACGAGATCCGCGCCAACGCGACCGTCATCGGGCTGATCGGGCTCGGCGATTCTCGTCTGGTCGTCGCTCGGCCTCTTCGGTGCCCTGGAGTCGGCGTTCAACATCGTCTACGGCCGCCCCAACCGCCCGTTCTTCCGCGGCAAGGCGCTTGCGGCGGGGCTGATGATCGGGCTGCTCGTCGTGCTGTTCGCGGGCCTCGTCGCGGGATCGTTCGGGCAGGACCAGCTGTCGCAGCACGCTCCCGGCGTCGCCGGCAACTCGGTTGCGGCCTTCATCCTCTCGCTGGCCGCATCCTCTGCTGCGTCGTTCACGTTCATCTTCGTCACGTACTACCTGCTGACGAACGTCCCGCACACGCCCCGGGATGTGCTGCCGGGTGCGCTCGCGGCCACGCTGGTGCTCGCGCTCTCCTTTCAGGTGCTGCCGCTGTACCTCGACCTGGCCCAGGGCTCGCCCGCCCTACAGGCCTTCGGAGGGCCGCTGATCCTGCTCGTCTGGCTGTACCTGATGGCGAACGTCATCGTGCTGGGAGCGGAGCTGAACTGGTGGATCGCGCGGCGACGCGCGAGGCTGGCCGAAGGCCTGCCCGGCCTCGCGTAGTTTGCGCCCGGAAATCTGACGATTTCCGGGCGGGAGGCGGTCTCCGAGTAGCCGCTGCTGGCCGCGCCCGCCCATGTCGGTCGCGGCCGCGGGCCGTCCGAAATACCACGATTACCAGGGCTTTTCACGGGCACGGCTATTCGAGCCATGTCCCAGTGCCTGGCACTGAGGTGTGACAATTGTGTGCCAATGCATCCACAGCGGAGGCGTCCGGTAGGACACGGCTTAGTGAACCGTGGAGGCGGGACCTGACGCGATGGCCTCGAGCAGCGCCTGCGCCGCCCGGGCGCGGTGCGAATGCTGGGCCTTCCACTCGTCACCGAGCTCCGCGACCGTTCGCTCCTCGCCGGCGGGGACGAAGACGGGGTCGAAGCCGAAGCCTTCGTCGCCGCGCGGCTCGAGGGCGATCTGCCCCTCGAGCGTGCCTGTGCCTCGTGCCTCGTTGCCTTCCGGGGAAAGCGCGACGAGCTCGCAGACGTAGCGCGCCGACCGGTCGGTCTCGCCGTCGAGAGCCTCCAGAGCACGCTCGACGTGCCGCCCCGCCGCCCAGCGCGCGGTTTGGACGCCCGGCCGGCCGCCGAGGGCGCTCAGCTCGAGCCCCGAGTCCTCACCGAGCATCCACTCGCCCGGAGGGCCGACCCGCCGGCCGTGCTCGGCCTTCGCGCGCGCGTTCTCCAGGAAGGTGTCCCCCGTTTCCGGCGGGTAGTCGTCCGCCTCGAGCAGCTCGATCCGCCAGCCCGGCAGGATCCGCTCCAGCTCGGCGCGCTTGTGCTCGTTTTGCGAGCACAGGCGCGCACGCACTAACGGTTCCACTTGACGCCCGAGACCTCTTCGAGCTCGCCCAGGCGGAGCACCACTTCCTCCGAGGCCTCGGCGTGCGGGAGCTCGATGACGCAGGTCATCTGACGCCCGTCGCCGCGAGCCGCGATCGAGAACGACGTGATGCCGACTCCGAGCTGCTCGAGCGCAGCGAGCACCGGCGCGGCCGGCACGTTCGCCGCCAGCTCCACCTCCAGCTCGCGCCGATGCGGACGGTCGAACATCGTCTTGGACACGAAGCGCAGCGGGCCGAGGCCGACGAGGGCGATCGCCGTGGCGATCACGGCCGCCCAGTAGAAGCCGGCCCCGCAGGCCATGCCGATCGCGGCCACCATCCACAGGGTGGCGGCCGTCGTCAGGCCGCGAACCGTGAGGCCCTGCCGGATGATGGCGCCGGCGCCGATGAAGCCGATGCCGGTGACGATCTGCGCGGCTATGCGCGTGGGATCGAATGTGACGCCGCTCGCCTGCGAAAAGGTGAAGTCCGTCCACGCGTACGCCGAGACGAGCGTGAAGAGCGCCGCGCCGACGGAGACGAGCATGTGCGTCCGGAAGCCGGCCTCGCGCTCGCGCAGCTCGCGCTCGATGCCGATGACACCGCCCAGCGCGGCCGCGGCCGCGAGGCGGACGAGGATCTCCCAGGTGGCGAGGTCAGGCACGTTCGACTTCGACCGCGCGATCCTGCTCGGCACGGATCCGCGAGATCCCGGCCGTGGCAAGAGCGAGCAGCTCGTCCAGGTCTTCTCGCGAGAACGGCACGCGCTCGGCCGTCGCCTGGACGTCGACGTACGAACCGTCTCCGGTCATGACGACGTTGAGGTCGACGTCCGCCTGCGAGTCTTCGGAGTAGTCGAGATCGAGCAGGGGCTCGCCGCCGACGATCCCCACCGACACGGCCGCCACCGCGCCGGGCAGCGCTTTCGACAGCCCGAACCTGTCGAGCGCGCGGTGCGCCGCCACCCAGACGCCGCTGATCGCGGCGCACCGGGTGCCGCCGTCCGCCTGCAGCACGTCGCAGTCGAGCCAGAGCGTCCGCTCCCCCAGCGCCTCGAAGTCGGCCACGGCACGGACGGCGCGCCCGATCAGCCGCTGGATCTCGACGGTGCGCCCCTGCTGGCGGCCGGCGCGTGCCTCGCGCGCCGTGCGCTCGCCGGTCGAGGCCGGGAGCAGCGAGTACTCGGCCGTCATCCAGCCCTTGCCCTGGCCCATCAGCCAGCGCGGCACGCGCTCTTCGACCGACGCCGTGCACAGCACCCTCGTCTTGCCCTGGACGACGAGCGCGCAGCCGTGCGGCTGCTCGAGGTAGTCCGGGACGATCTCGAACGGCCTGAGCTGATCCGGCGTGCGCCCGTCGTTTCTCATGCCGCGACGCGCTCGAGATCGGCGACGTCTACGTGCTCGACGGCGCCGATCGGCAGCTGCAGGAAGCGGGCGCCCATCGTCCGGAAGAGCTCCGTGTCGCCGGTGGTGAGAAAGCGGTAGGCGCCCTCCTGGTCTTCGCCTGCCTCGATGCCCTTACGGGCCAGCGTCTCCGCCACCTCGCGCGCCGTCTCCTCGGCCGAGAAGACGAGGGTGACGCCGCGCCCGAAGACCCGCTGGAAGATCGGCCGGATGAGCGGGTAGTGGGTGCAGCCGAGGATGACGGTGTCGACGTCGGCGTCCTTGAGCTGCGTGGCATACCCCCGCACCGCGGCGACCGTCTGCTCGCCGAACGGGTCGTCGCTCTCGATCAGCGGCACGAGGTCGGGGCAGGCCACGGCCGTCACGGCCGCGCCGGCATCGAGCGTCCGCACGAGCTCCTCGTAGCGGCCGCTGGCGACGGTGGCCTCGGTGGCGAGCAGCCCGATCCGGCGGTTGCGCGTGGCCTGGACGGCGGCGTGCGCCTCGGGGTTGATCACGCCCACGATCGGCACGGACAGCTGCTCCTGCAGCTCGGGCAGGGCAGCCGAGGTCGCGGAGTTGCACGCCGCGACGATCAGCTTGACTCCCTGGGCCTCGAGGTAACCGGCGATCTCGCGGGCGAAGCGGCGGATCTCCTCGGCCGGGCGCGGCCCGTAGGGCAGGCGCGCGCCGTCGCCGACGTAGACGAAGTCCTCGTGCGGGAGCGTGACGAGGCACTCGTGGAGGACGGTCAGCCCACCCATCCCCGAGTCGAAGACGCCTACGGGCCGCTCGTCCATCAGGCGATTGTACGAGCGGGGCGCTACCCTTCTCGCGCCGTGCGGCGCACGCTTCTCCTCCTGGTCACCGTCGCGGTGCTCGCCTGGCCCGGCATCGCCTCCGCCTGGACGAAGCAGGACGTGACCATCCCGGCGAGCGACGGGCTGCCGCTGGCGGCGTCGCTCTACGTTCCGGACGGCGCGGCCCCGGCAGGCGGCTGGCCGGCGATCATGCTGCTCCACGGGCTGGGCGGCAACCGGCAAGGGATGAACCTCCTCGCCGAGCAGTACTTCCTGCCGGGCGAGCAGTACGCAGTCCTGACCGTGGACGCCCGCGGGCACGGCGGCACGGGCGGCCTCGTGACGATCGACGGGCCGCGCGAGATCGCCGACGTGCGCGAGGCGTTCGGGTGGCTGGCAGGCCGCGCCGACGTGTCCGACACCCGCATCGGCGCCTGGGGCATCTCCTACGGCGGCGGCGCGCTCTGGAACGCGCTCGTGGGCGGCGTGCCGTTCGCGGCCGCCGAGACGTGCGAGACGTGGACGGATCTCTACTCCGCCCTCGTTCCGCAGGACCTCTCGAAATCCGGCGCCGTCACCGGCTTCCTCTCCGAGATCCCAACGGGAGTGCTCGCACCGGCGCTCGAGACCTTCCGGGCGTGGGCGCTTACGTCGTCGAACCTGCCCGCGCTTCGATTGCTGTCTGACGAGCGGTCGGCGCTCCCGCACCTCCCGAGAGTCACGACGCCGGTGTTCATGATGCAAGGCCGCCGCGACTTCGCCTTCGGCATCGACCAGGCAACGCGCGCGTACTCGACCCTCGCCGGGCCGAAGGCGCTCTGGATCGGCAACCACGGACACGCGCCGTCGAGGTTTCCCGCCGTCGACACCGCGGCGATGATGGCCGCCGGCAAGGCGTGGTTCGACCGCTATCTCCACGGCCTTCCGGTGGACACCGGGCCATCGGTGCGCGTGGCGCGCGAGGGGATGGCAGACGCTGTCGGCTTCAGCAGGCTGCCTGCGACGAAGACGGTGAGGCTCGCCCTCCCGGGGCAGAAGACGATCGTGCAGGCGACGAAGCTCGTTCGCACGGCAAAGCCGACGACGTCGAAGATGGAGGTCTTCGGCCGACCCGCTGTGAAGGTGACGGCCACAGCCGCGGGAGGGTGGGCACGTCTCGTGGCGGTGTTGACCGCGCGTACGCCGGCCGGCAAAGAGATCATCGTCTCCGCCGGCGGCCTGCCCACGACACCCGGCAGGCGGACGTACACGATTCGCATGATCGACCAGGCGACGTTCGTGCCCAAGGGCTCCCGCTTCTCGGTGACCGTCGCATCGTCCTCGTCGGCGCAGAACCCCGCGAACCTTCTCTACCTCGACCTGCCGATGGTGGCGGGAGCGCGCGTGACACTCGGCCCCATGGCCCTGAGCATCCCTGTCCTCACGAAGGTGATCTCGGGATGAGACTCGCATCGGTGCTGCTCGCTGCGGCCGTGATCGCCGTGCCCGGCGCACTGGCAGCCGACCCCGGCGTCTCATCGGACGAGATCGTCCTCGGCAGCACGGCGCCGATCTCCGGGCCCGAGTCCGCCTACGCGGTCGTCGCCCAGGGCGCGAAGGCGTACTTCGACTACGTGAACGCGAACGGCGGCGTGTTCGGCCGCGACATCCGCTACATCTACCTCGACGACGCGTACGACCCCGCGCAGACGATCCAGCAGACGAGACAGCTCGTCGAGCAGGAGCGGGTGTTCGCGATCTTCAACGTCGTCGGCACGGAGCACACGCTCGCCACGCGGCCGTACCTCAACCAGCTCGGCGTCCCGCAGCTGTTCGTGGGCAGCGGCGCGTCCGCGCTCGTCCGCGACGCGGCGAAGTACCCGTGGACGATGGGCTATCTCCCCAGCTTCTTCGCCGAGGGACGGTTCTACGGGCGGCACATCGCGAAGACGCGTCCCGAACGCCACGATCGCCGTCCTCTACGAGGACTCGGACTTCGGCAAGGACCTGCTGCGAGGCTTGCGGAACGGCCTGCGGGGCAAGGGCAAGGTCGTCGCCACGCAGGGCTATGCCGTGACAGAGGCCGACGTCTCGTCGCAGATCGCCGCACTGCGGGCATCGAAGGCGAACACGCTCATGATCTTCGCGCTGCCGAAGCAGACGATCCAGTCCTTCATCGCTGCAGACAAGCTCGGGTGGCGGCCGAAGGTGACCGTCGCCGCGGTGTCGATCGACCCGTTCGTCATGAACGTGGCGCGGCTGAACACGGGAAACCGCACGACCGAGGGCGCGACGTCGCTCGCCTTCCTCAAGGACGCGACGAACAAGGCCGAAGTGGGGCAAGGACGCAGGCGTGAAGCTCTACCTCTCGATCATGAAGCGCTTCAACAAGGGCGGCGACCCGAACGCCGTGGCCAACATGTACGGAATGTCCGTGGCGCACACGATGGTCGAGGCGCTGAAGAAGGCAGGTCGCAACCCGACGCGGAAGAAGCTGCTGGACGCGGCCACGCACCTGACGTCCGCGACGAACCCGTTCATGCTGCCCGGCATCGTCGTCAAGACGGGGCCTGGCGACCGATATCCGCTCGACCAGGTTCAGCTCTACCGCTTCACGAAGGGCGTCTGGCGCACGATCGGCCCGCTCGTCTCCACCCGCTCGTAGCCGCCACGCGCTACTTTCTGGCGCTACCAAGCGAGGGAGGGAAATGAGAACGCTCACGCGACTTGCCATCATCGGCGGCGCGACGGCTCTGGCACTGGCGCTGTCCGCACCGGCGCTCGCCGCCTTCACGCCGCGGCTGGACGTCTCGGTGCCGAACGGCCTCAACGCCTCCGGCCAGGTCAGGATCCACACGGCCGTGGGGGCGACGGACGACACGACCGCCCGAATCGTCATCTACTCGCCGGTCCGCTTCACCGTCAACGGCGGGGCGCGTCGGGTCGGTCATCGGCACGGCCGACGCCCGCGTACGAGCCGGCGACCTCGGGGGCGCGATCGTCCCGGTACCAGGCGAGATCGAGGTGCGCGCGCCGACGGGGACTGCACTCGTCAGCGGCGTGCCCGTTCCGCTGGCGCAGCTGGCCACGACCTGCACGGGCACGACGACCCACACCGCCTACTGGGTTCTCAAGCTGACCGCAGCGGGCAACGCGCTCGAGCTGGCGGCGTTCTTCGACCTGACCGCAGGCGCGGAGCAGGCGCTCGGCACGTCGAAGATCACGTTCTGCCTGCCGCCGGACGACGTCCCGCAGGGCACGCCCGGACGCTCCCCGCTCGGCATCAAGCTCGTCGACTCGGTGCTGACATTCAACCGGGGCGTCTACACGAACCCGGGCACTGCGGGCGTGTACCTCTGGACGTCGATCTGGACCCCGTACAACCCGGGCGTGGGCACCGCCAACGCCGCCGGCACGGTCTCGGCCATCTCGGTGACAGCGCTGCCGATCCTGGCCACCTTGAAGGGGAAGTACACGAAGGCAAAGAAGTCGGCCTCGCTGGCCGGCCGGGTCTCGATCGCCGGGCAGTTCGTTGCCGGAGTCAAGCTGCCGCTCTACGCCGGACCGAGGGCGACCGGCCTCAAGCGCTCCGGTTCCACCAACGCGACGAAGGCCAGTGGCGCCTTCACCGCCATCAAGAGGATGGTGAGGACGACGTACTACCAGGTGCGTTTCGCCATCCCGGCTATCGTCGATCCGGAACTCTGTGCGGCGGTGCCCGCGAACCTCGGGCTGCCGCGCTGCGTGACCTCGACGGTGGGTGGCTTCACCGTCATCAGCAACATCCTCAGAGTCGCCTTCAGGAGGTAACTCCACCTGAGCGGTACGTAGGACGAGAGCGGGGCCCACGCGCCCCGCTCTCACTATTCTGCAGCCGTGGCGACCGTGCGCATCGGCGTGTGCTCGTGGGCGGACGAGGGCATGGTCAAGCACTGGTATCCGCGCGGCGTCTCGAGCGCGGCCGACCGGCTTCGCTACTACGCCGACCACTTCGACGTCGTGGAGGTCGACTCCCCGTTCTACGCGCTGCCGTCGCCCGAGACGGCCCAGAAGTGGGCAGAGCGGACGCCGCCCGACTTCACCTTCCACGTCAAGGCGTCCGGAGAGATGACCGGGCACCGGGAGGCCGAGCGCGACCAGGCGTTCCGCGAGTTCCGTGAAGCGCTGGCGCCGCTCGAGCGCTCCGGGAAGATGCGCGGCGTCCTCCTCCAGTACCACCCGCGCGTCAAGAAGTCGCGAGAGGCGCTCGACGAGCTCGTCGCCGCCCGCGACCTGCTCGACCCGCTCGTGCCGCTCGTCGAGTTCCGCCACCGCTCCTGGATGGAGCCCGACGAGCAGGCGGACACGCTCGCCTTCCTCGAGCGGCACGGGCTCGCATACGTCTCGGTCGACGCGCCGCGGACCCGCGCCTCCAACGTCATCCCGTCCGTCGCCGCGGCCACGCATCCGGTCGTCTACGTCCGCTTCCACGGGCGGAACTGGAAGACGTGGAACATCCGTAACGCGCGGACGTCGGGCGAGCGCTTCGACTGGCGCTATTCCGAGGAGGAGCTCGCCGAGTGGGTGGAGCCGCTGTCCGCGCTCGCCGACCAGGCCGAGGAGGCCTACGCGCTCTTCAACAACAACCGTAACGACTATGCGCCGTCGGGCGCGCAAATGCTGCGGCGGCTGCTCGACTCTGCGGGGGTGGCCGCCTCGGGCGGAATCGAGCCCGCCGTCCAGGGCCAGCTACAGTTGGGCGACGGATGAAGGTTCTCGCCATCCTCCACGGCTCCAACGTCCCGCCCGGAGTGCTCGGCGAGGAGGCGGAGCGGAGGGGCCACGAGATCGACACGTGGTCGCTCGCCTGGGGAACACCGCCGCCGGCGCCAATCGACGACTACGGCGCCGTGATGATCTTCGGCGGCGCTATGCACGCCGACCAGGACGACAGGCATCCCTGGCTACGTGAGGAGAACTTCTTCCTCCAACGCCTGCTCGACATCCACATCCCGGTGCTCGGCGTCTGTCTCGGAGCGCAGCTGATCGCGAAGGCGGCGCACGCGGAGGTGAGCGCGTTGCCCGAGCCGGAGGTCGGCTGGGTCGACGTGGAGCTGACCGAGGAGGCGGCGGACGATCCGCTGTTCGCAGGGCTGCCCTCCCGTTTCCCGTCGTTCCAGTGGCACTACTACGAGTTTGCGGCGCCGACCGGTGCCCGAGTGCTGGCCCGGAGCGATTGCTGCCTGCAAGCGTTCCGCCTCGGGGACTCGGTCTGGGGCGTGCAGTTCCATCCCGAGGTCACGCGCCCGACCCTCGAAGAGTGGCTCTCTGGCGCGCCGGACGAGCTTCCCGGCGATCCGGAGGAGATGCTTGGCGTCCTTCGACAGCGCAGCCGGCGAGCTGGGAGAGCCTTCGGACGCACGCTCTGCGGGAACTTCGTCGAGGCCGCCGAGCGGGTCACCGTCACGGCCTAGCGTTCGGCGGGCAGGTCCTCCTGCCGGCTCCACTCGTGCCAGGAGCCGACGTAGTTTCGTGCGCGATAGCCGGCCGCTCGCAGCGCGATCATCGCCACGGCAGATCTCGACCCCGAGTGGCAGTACGTGACGACGTCCGCATCGTCGGGGAGCCCGGCGAGCGCCTTCACGTCTTCCGGCCGGCCGCGGCTCTCCCGGTGCCGAGAAGAGCGTCGAGACCTCGACGTTCCGTGCGCCGGGGATGTGGCCCTGGCGGGGATCGCACGGCGCTCCGGCCCGGCCGGTGAACTCCTCGGGATGGCGAACGTCGACGAGGGCGAGCGTGGGATCGTCCAGACGTCCTCGCAGCTCGTCCAGCGTCGGAAACGCATCGAGCCGAGGCTCCAGCTCGACCCGCGACTTGTCGAGGACGACGGCGCCTTCGTCCATTGCTCCCTGCCACGCCGCTAGGCCGCCGGCGAACACCGCCACGTTCGGATGCCCGGCCAGCTCGATCGCCTGGAGCGCGGAGGCGGCGGCGACGCATCGTCCCTCGTCGTAGAGCACGAGCCGCTCGTCGCCGGTCACGCCGTGCCGGCGGAGCCGCAGCCCCACCTCGCGGGCGAACGCCTCGACGATGTCGGAGCCCGTGAACTGGCCGGGCGCGCCGACCACGAGCGGGATCGAGCGCGGCAGGTGGCCACGGGCGTGAGCGTTCGGCCCCCGCACGTCCGCGAGCAACACGTCGTCGTCGTCCGCGTGCTCGGCGACCCAGTCCGCGCTGACGACGGAAGGCAGCGCGCTCACGCTGCGAGCGAGGCGACGACGTCGATCTCGGCCGCGATTGCCGGTCGCTCGGCGAGCCGGTCGCGCCAGGCGGCGATCGCGGGGTAGTCCTCGAGGCTGAAATCGAGGTACGCCTCGGCCCGGGGCAGCCACGGGAACCAGGCGATGTCGGCGAGGGTGTAGGTGGGGCCGGCGAGGAAGAGCGTCTGCGTCAGTCGCTCGTCCAGCGCCGCCAGCCGCGACGCGAAGCGCTCCTCGGCGCCGTCGTCGCCGCGACGCGCCGCGTAGTAGTCGCGCGAGAACTCGTCCTCGAAGCGCCAGACCGCCAGCCGGGCGAGCGCTCGCTGGGCCGGGTCCGCGGGGTAAAGCGGCGGCTCGGGGAACCGCTCCTCGAGCAGCTCCATGATCACCGGCGACTCGGGGATGCACAGGCCGTCCTCCTCGAGCACCGGAACCTTCCCCACCGGGTTCTTCTCGTAGAGCCAGGCCGGCCGGTCGGCGAGGTCGATGACGACGGTCTCGTACGGCACCGACTTCTCGGCGAGGACGATCCGCACGCGGGCGCAGTAGGGGCAGCGGTCGGCGTCGTACAGCGTGATCACGGGACGGGCACTCCGAGCACGTCGGCCAGCTCCGCGTAGAGGTCCTCGGCGGGCGGCAGCTCGGCCGCCGAGGAGGCGGTCCTCGCCACGGCGCGCACGCGCTCCGGGTCGGCGCCGGTCAGCCGGTGAGCCACGGTCGGGTTCGCGTTCAGGGCGACCACGTCGCCCGGCGGCAGCGGCCCGTCGTACTCGGGGAGCGAGCAATACTCGTCGGCGATCGAGCCCGCGGTCGAACAGGACATATCGGACGACCGTTTCCTCCTCTACCCCGAGCGTCAGCACGACACCTCCCGTGCGGTAGGAGAGCTCCTGTGCGAGCCGGCGCAGCAGGCTCGGGTCGCCGCTGCAGAGCTCGTCGTCCACGGCAATCCAGCCGTTCGCCGCAGGGTGGATGTCCGTGCGCCCGGAGCGGCCTAGCCGCGGCACGTACGAGCCGGACAGCTTTCGCCACGCGCGATCTCGTCGTCCGTCTGCGCGAACACGAGCCCATGGGACGGCGCCGGCGCGTCCTGGGAGAGGCGCTGCTCGAGGTCTTCCGCCTTCGTCGCCAGCGTGAGCTTGCTCTGGCGAAAGCCCCAGCGCTCGTATACCGCGCAGCGCCTCCTCGTTCCACGGCCGGACGTCGAGCTCGATCACGTCCGCTCCGCGCTCGCGGAGCGCCGTGGCCGCGTCGCGCACCAGCCGGCCGGCGGCGCCGCCTCGCCGGAAGTCGGGGCTCACGTACAGATCGCTGATCCAGCCGTGCCGCGCGCCTCGCATGCGGGCGAGCACGAAGCCCTTCGCCACCTCGCCGTTCTCCACGACCAGCGCGACGTGCTCGCGCACGTACTCCTCGACCTCCGACAGCTCGACGGCCTCGTCCACGTCTTCGTACTCCGGCGACGGGTGCTCGCGGTCGAAGGCGAGCCAGAGCTCCTTCAGCGTCTCGAGATCCGACGCGCTGGCGGGCCTTACGTGCACGCCGTCAGCCTAGCCCCTGAGCGCCTCGACGACGTCGTGGAAGTCGTCGAACGGCTCGTAGGGCAGGTCGCGCTCGTCGAAGTAGCGGGCGAGGCCACGCGTGGCGAAGACTCGATCCGCGGCCTGCGCAGCACAGCGATCCGAGATGCCGTCGCCGACGTAGACGACCTCTCCGTCGGCAGGCAGCCCGCCGCGCTTGCAGGCCTCGCCGCAGGCCGCGCAGATCGTCTGCTCGTGCCAGCGGACGCGCCAGCCGTCCGGGCCGACGTCGACGGTGTTCGCCACGACCTCGACGCCGTCGACGCCCGCCTCGGCCAGCACCGGGCGGATCAGCTCCTCGAAGCCGCTGGAGAGCACCATCACGTCCCAGCCTCGCTCACGGGCCAGCGCGACGAGCTCGGGCAGGCCGGGACGGATGCGCACCTGCTCGAGCACCCAGGAGACGGCTTCTCCATGGGCATCGTGACCGGCTCGTATTCGCGCGTGATGCACTCCTGGAGCGTGACCGTTCCCGCGTGGAGGCCGTCCTCCACCTCCTGGTAGACGGCGGGGTCGCCGAACTCCCGCGCGATGCGGTCGAGGAGGTCGTCCTCGGTGATCGTGCCGTCGAAGTCGAGCACGATCGTCGTGGCCGGTGGCTGTGGATCCGTTGTCACGGTGTTGGCGCGGTCCCGTTGCACCTGCGTGCCGCCGGGAGCACTATGCTCGCAGCGGGGAGGAGGTCACGGGCACCTACGAGGTGTCCCGTTCGGACACGTCAGTCGGCCGACGCGGGCCGACGGTGTTTCGCAGCACGCCGATGCCCTCGATCTCCAGCTCGACGACGTCGCCGGGCCGGAGCCAGCGTCCGTCGCCGTGCTCGAGGATGCACCCGCCCCCGACGGTCCCCGAGCCGAGCACGTCACCCGGCACCAGACGCGTGTTCCGCGCCGCGTGCGCAACGATGGCCTGCCACGAGTGGTGCATGTCGCGCGAATTCCCGCGTGAACGCTCCTCGCCGTTCACGCGCGCGACCATCTCCAGGCCCGACCCGTCGAGCTCGTCGACGGTGACGAGCACCGGTCCAAGGCTGGTCGCGAAGTCCTTGCCCTTCGACGGGCCGAGCCCAACAGCCATCTCGCGTCGCTGCAGGTCACGCGCGGACCAGTCGTTCATGATCGTGAAGCCCGCGATCTCGCCCTCTGCGCCGATCACCGCCGCCAGCTCGAGCTCGTAGTCGAGCTCCTCCACACCGAACGGGTACGGAATGCTGTCCTCGGGCCCGTACACCGCCGCCGGATTGGAGAAGTAGAAGACGGGAAGCTCGTACCACTCGGGCGGCGGAGGCCCGGCGTCGCGCAGCTCGCGGGCCCGCCGGACGTGCTCCTCGAAGGCGTAGAAGTCGCGGATCGACGGCGGCCGCTGCACCGGAGCGAGCAAACGCACCTCGTCGAGCCGGTACTCCGCGTGCTCGCGCGCCTTGCCGCCGCCGGTGAAGAACGCCTGCAGCGTCTGCGCCGCGAGCTGGATGACGCGGTCGCCCTCGATACGACCCGGCCAGCCTCGACGCAGGTCGCGTTCGAGGGGCGTGAACATGCATAAACGCATCGGCGGAGCTAGTAGCCGGGGGAACCTCCCCCCCCCCTACGGTTCCGTGTGCACGTGCACGTCGGCGACGTCGGGGCGCTCGCGGCGGATCCGTTCCTCGACGGCGCTCGCCTTCTCGTGCGCAGCGGCGAGCTCCGTATGCGGGTCGAGCGCGAGCGTGAGAAAGAGGACGAGCCCGTCGCCGGTCTCCAGCATGCGCATCGCCCGCGGCGGCGCCCCCAGCTCGTCCGTCACGATGCGAAGCACCGCCTCTATGTGATCCTCTACCTCCCGTTCGCTGGGACGCCGGCCCTCCGACGTCTCCGCGAGAGGCTCGAGATGCGTGCGAACGGCCGTCGCCTCGGGGACGGCATCGAGAATCGTCCGTTCCACCTGCTCGGCGACGGCGTGCGCCTCGCCGAGACTCAGCGCTCCGGGGAGCTTCAGGTGGAGGGAGATCTCCGTCCGCCCGTCGACGTTGAGGACGTTGACGTTGTGAACCTCGCGCACGTCAGGGACTCGCAGCGCCGCCTCCTGCGCCCGCTCGCGGACCTCGACCTCCTCCGGCCGCTGGGGCTCGACGTGGACGATCACGTCGGCCTCCGGCAGCGCCCGCCGCACGGCATCCTCGACGTCGTCGGCCGCCGCATGCCCCTGAGCGACGGCCGCACCGGGTGAGACGCCGATCACGACGTCCACGAAGTGGCGTCCGGCCGCCTGTCGCATACGAAGCCTCCGCAGCGAGACGCCGGGCACGTGCTGGCGTATGGCCCGGCGAGCTGTCTCCACCGAGTCGGCCGGGGCGCGGTCCATGAGCACGTCGATGTTGCGGCCCATCAGCCGCGCCGCCGCAGTGATGACGAGGAACGAGACGAACAGCGCCGCCACCGAGTCGCCCTCGGGCCAACCGAGCGCCGCAACAACGAGGCCGAGCAGCACCGCAACGGTGCCCGCCAGGTCGCTGCCGAAGTGAAGCGCGTTGGAGAGCAGCGCCGCGCTCGAGTACCGGCGAGCAGCGCGCAACGAGACAACCGTCCTCGAGACGTCGATGGCGATGACCACGATCACGACGGCGAACGCCCACCAGGCGGCGTCCACCTCCGTCTCGATCACTCCCGTCAGCCTCAGCACCGCGAACGTCGCCACGCCGATCGACACCAGCACCAGGACCGCCGCCTCCGCCAGCGCCGCCAGATGCTCCGCCTTCCCGTGTCCGTAGGGATGGCTGCGGTCGGCCGGCCGCACGGCCACTCCGACGGCGAAGAACGTCAGCAGCGCAGCAACCAGGTCCGTGCCCGAGTGCACAGCTTCCGATATGAGCCCGAGGCTGCCACTCGCGAGGCCGGTCGTGAGCTTGAGCCCGATGAGCGCACAGGCGGCGCCGACCGAGACGAGCGCCGTCCGGCGTTGCGGAGTCACGTCGGAAGGCTAGACGGCTAGGCCGCTGCCCACTTGTACGTCGCCACGACAGCCTCCGCGTCGGCCGCGAACGCCGCGAAGTCCGCCGAGGGCGCCTCGATCATGATGGCGACGGAGACTCCCTTCACGTTGACCACGTAGACGCGCAGGCGATCGTCCGGCTCGAGCTCGTACCGCTCGGTGAGCCCGGGGACGACGACGATGTCGCTCGCCGTGACGAGCAGGTCGAGACGCTGGCCGGCGGCTCCACCCACGGAAGCAGCCACGGGGCCCGTCACCTGCGTGCCGGCGATCGACGAGAACTGCGCGACGCGTGCAGCAACGCCGCGACTGCCGCCGAACGAGTCGAGCTCGAGGATCAGGCCGCCCGGATCGAGCCGTCGGTGGATCGAGATCGCGGTCGGCTCATGGTGGCGCACCTGCCAGCCCTGGCCGACGCGGAAGGAGTACCGCGGCCTGAAGACGTCCGTCGTGTACGCGCCGCTCTTCAGCGGGCCGCGTCCGGCGTTCGGCCGGATCTCCTCGCAGCCCTTGAGCGTCTCACCGGCGCGACAGACGTCGAACGCGGGGCCGCCGTCGACCCGGTCCGATCCCGCCCCACCGATGAGGATGTCACGGCCCGCACCGCCGCAGACGAGGTCGTTCGCTCCGAGCCCGTCCACCGAGTCGTTTCCCCCGAGGGCGGAGATGACGTCTGCGCGCCTTGTGCCCCTGAGGTTGTTGGCTCCCGCGGTGCCGACGATCGTCGCCCGCTTTCCGAGACACAGCGGCTTCGACTTCGTGGGCGACGCTGACCCGGAGCCGAGCGCCGCCCCCGTCGCTGCGAGCGCCAGCACCGCGGCAACGAGCGACCCCCGTCGAATCACGGGCGAGATCCTATCCTCTGCGGGGTGAAGCTCTGCCTGAGCTGTGGGCACGAGAATGCCGACGACGCACGTTTCTGCTCGCAATGCGCAACACCGCTCGGCGAGGCGGCGGCGACGCGAGAGGAGCGGAAGGTCGTCACCTGCCTCTTCTGCGACCTCGTCGGCTTCACCGCCCGCGCCGAGAAACTCGACCCGGAAGACGTTCGCGCCGTCCTCCAGCCGTACCACGCCCGCGTCCGCTTAGAGCTGGAGCGGTTCGGAGGAACGGTCGAGAAGTTCATCGGCGACGCGGTGATGGCGATCTTCGGCGCCCCTGTGGCGCACGAAGACGACCCTGAGCGGGCGGTGCGTGCCGCAATCGCGATCCGCGACGCGCTCGCCGAGGAGGAGCTCGACGTACGCATCGGCATCACGACAGGCGAGGCGTTGATCACACTCGGCGCGCGACCGGAGACGGGCGAGGGCATGGCCGCGGGCGACGTCGTCAACACGGCCGCACGCTTGCAAGCAGCGGCGCCGACGAACTCGATCCTCGTCGACAAGACCACTTACCGGGCGACCGAGCGAGCAATCGACTACCACCAGGCGCCGGCGGTCGAAGCGAAGGGCAAGACGCAGCCGGTGGTCGTCTGGGAAGCCGTGGCGGCACACGCCCGTGTCGGCGTCGAGCACGTCGGCGGCGCGTCGCTCGTCGGCCGCGAGCAGGAGCTGACGCTGCTGCGCGAGACGCTGTCGCGCGTGATCCGCGAGCGCGAGCCGCAGCTCGTGACGCTCGTCGGCGTGCCGGGCATCGGCAAGAGCCGCCTCGTCTACGAGCTCTTCCAGACCATCGAGACGGGCACGTTCGGGCTCGTCTTCTGGCGCCATGGCCGCTCACTCCCCTACGGCGAGGGGGTGACCTTCTGGGCGCTCGGCGAGATGGTGAAGGCGCAGGCCGGAATCCTCGAGTCCGACGGCCCGGAGCAGGCGGGCGAAAAGCTCCGGCAGGCGGTCGAGAGGTTCGTCGACGATGCGGCCAGCATCCCATGGGTAGAGCGCCACCTGCGACCGCTCGCAGGCCTCGAAGCGGACGAAGTGTCGGCGGAGGACAGGCGCGGGGAGGCGTTCGCCGCCTGGCGTCGCTTCCTGGAGGCGATCGCCGACGAGCGCCCCCTCGTGCTCGTCTTCGAGGACCTGCACTGGGCCGACGACGCGCTGCTCGATTTCGTGGACCACCTCGTCGACTGGGCGAGCGGCGTGCCTCTGCTCGTGCTCGGCACGGCGCGACCCGAGTTGCTCTCCCGGCGGCCGGGCTGGGGCGGCGGCAAGGCCAACTCGTCCACCATCCTCCTCTCGGCCCTCTCCGAAGAGGAGACGACAACGCTCCTGCATGCCTTGCTCGGCAGCTCAGTCGTCGATGCCGGCATCCAGGCCCGGTTGCTCGATCACGCCGGAGGCAACCCGCTTTACGCGGAGGAGTTCACCCGGATGCTGACCTCACGTCCCGGTGACGTCGTCCTGCCCGAGACGGTCCAGGGGATCATCGCTGCGCGCCTCGACACGCTCTCCACCGAGGAGAAGGAGCTGCTCCAGGACGCCGCAGTCATGGGCAGGAGCTTCTGGCTGGGCCCCCTGGGCGGCGAGAGGTGGCGGCTGGAGGAGCGTCTGCACGCCCTCGAGCGCAACGAGTTCGTCCGCCGCGAGCGCCGCTCGAACGTCGCCGGCGAAAGCGAGTACTCGTTCCGGCACGCGCTCGTCCGTGAGGTCACGTACGAGCAGATTCCCCGGTCGCAGCGCGCGGACAAGCATCGCGCAGCCGCCGAGTGGATCGAGTCGCTGGGCCGGATCGAGGACCACGCGGAGCTGCTCGCCCACCATTACGCCGCCGCGCTCGACTACGCCCGTGCCTCGGGGCAGGACACCACGTCGTTGGCCGAGCAAGGGCGCCTGGCTCTGCGCGAGGCAGGTGATCGCGCCTTCTCGCTCAACGCACTCACAGCGGCCGCGCGCTTCTATGCGCTGGCCATCGATGCCTGGCCGCACGACGACCCGGAGCGGCCGGAGCTCCTGTTCAAGCTCGCCCGCGGGTACCACATGAGCGCGGACGAGAGACAGGAGCGATCGCTCGAGGACGCTCGCGAGGCGGCGCTCGCCGCGGGACGCCTGGAGCTGGCCGCCGAGGCGCACGCGCTGCTCGCGGAGCTCTCGTGGTACCGCGCGGACCCCGCCCGTTCGTCAGAGCACCTCGAACATGCGCTCGCACTCGTGAAGAACGAGCCACCGTCGCGCTGGAAGGCGCACGTGCTCAGCCAGGTCTCGCGGTACCGCATGCTGGCGGGCGCGACGGAGGATGCGATTCGCATCGGTGAAGACGTTCTCGCCATGGCCGACGAGCTCGGGCTCGACGAGCTCAAGGCACATGCGCTCATCAACATTGGCACTGCAAGAGCGAACGTCGGCGACGCCGCCGCGCTCCGAGACCTCGAGCAAGCGGTCGAGATCGCGGCTGCGACAGGCTCGTCGGAGGTGGCGCGGGCGTCCAACAACCTCGCAGTCTCTTACCGGATGCTTGGTGACCTGCGCCGCGGGAGCAGGCTCATGGACGAGGCAGTTGGCCACGCGGAGCGTCTCGGTCTCGCCAACCTGCTCAGGTTCTCTCGGAACGTCCAGCTGTGGTTGATGTTCCAGGAGGGGGACTGGGATGCGGCGCTCCCGCCCACCGAGGAGTTCATCGCCGCATGCGAAGCCGGGAAGCCCCACTACCACGAGGGCGGGATGCGCCTCCGCCGCGCGGTTGTCCGGCTGGCGCGAGACGACGTCGATGGCGCACTCGACGACGTGCGGAAGGCGGTGCCCCTCGCGCTACAAGCAGGCGATCTTCAGCAGCGTTCGCCGTGGCTCTCGACGTGTGCGCGCCTGCTCGTCGAGGCAGGAAGGCCGGACGAGGCAAGGGAAGTTGCGCGAGAGGCCGTTCGAGCCCAGTCGGTGTCCTGGGGCTTGAGCGATCTCGCGTTCGTCGCAAAGGAGCTCGGGTGTGCCGACGAGGTCGCCGAGCTCCTCCAACACGGCGCGCGGACGAGGTGGGACGACGCGTCGGAGGCATTGGTGCGATGCGACTTCGTCAAGGCCGCAGAAGTGCTTCACGAGATCGGCGAGGCCGAGCTCGAGTCGCTCGCGCGCCTCCGTGCCGCCGAACAGCTCATCGCCGAGGGTCGCCGGGCCGAGGCCGACGAGCAGCTGCAGCGTTCTCTCGCGTTCTGGCGGTCCGTCCGCGCGACGCGCTACATCCGCGAGGGCGAAGCGCTGCTCGCGGCCGCGTCGTAGTTCGCACGACCGCGGCGTAGAGCGATCCCGGACACGTCGTCGCCCCTCTTCGTCACCTCGCCCGTATGCAGCCCGTTCCGAACCTCGAGCCCGTTGCGGGAGAGTGCATCCCTGAAATGCCAGGCGCAACGGATGGCGCGCGCAGGGCCGACGAACGTCGCGAGGAACCCGTCACCAAGCTCCGCGCGTACTGCGTGCGCGGCGGCATTGCGGCTAGAGATTGCCGCGCAGGGCCTGTTCGCGCTCGATGGCCTCGAACAGCGCCTTGAAGTTCCCCTGGCCGAAGCCTCGCGCGCCGTGCCGCTCGATGATCTCGAAGAACATCGTCGGCCGGTCCTGCGCCGGTTTCGTGAAGATCTGGAGCAGATAGCCGTCGTCGTCGCGGTCGGCGAGGATCTTCAGGCGCCGGACGTCCTCCCAGCTCTTGTCGATCTCGCCCACGCGCGACTCGGCCTCGTCGTAGTACGTCTCGGGCGTGTCGAGGAAGCGCACGCCTCGGCTGCGGAGCTCGTCGACGGTGGCGCAAATGTCTGCGGTCAGCATCGCCACGTGCTGGACGCCCGGCCCGCCGAAGAAGTCGAGGTACTCCTCGATCTGGCTCTTCCGTCGGCCCTCTGCCGGCTCGTTGATGGGGAACTTGATCTTGCCGTGGCCGCCAGTCATCACCTTCGACATCAGCGCCGAGTACTCGGTGGAGATGTCCTCGTCGGAGAAGTGGAGCATCTCCGTCATGCCCATCGTCCTCTCGTAGTACTCGACCCAGTGGTTCATCCGGCCGAGCTCGACGTTGCCGACCACGTGGTCGATCGCCCGTAGCCCGACGCCCTTGCCCGTTGCGCCGTTGTCCGCGAGAGGCTCGTACCCCGGCAGGTACCGGCCTCCGCATTCCGAGCGGTTGACGAACGTGTGCACGGTCTCGCCGTATGTCCCGATCGTGGCGAGCTCCACCCGTCCGTGCTCGTCCTCGACCCAGTGGGGCTCCGTCACGGACACGCCGCCGCGTTGCACCGCCTGCCGGTACGCCTCCGTGGCGTCCGGCACGGTCAGCGCAACGTCCTTCACGCCGTCGCCGTGCGCGTGGCAGAAGCGCGCCACCTCGCTGTCTGCGCGCAGCCCGCTCGTCACGACCAGGCGGATGTGGCCTTGCTCGAGCACGTATGACGCACGGTCGCGAACGCCAGTCTCCGGGCCTGCGTAGGCAACAGGCGTGAACCCGAGCGCGTGCTCGTAGAAATACGCCGACTGTTTGGCGTTGCCGACCCAGAGCTCGATGTGATCCCAGCCCTCGATCGGCATGAAATCGTCGTGCGCCACGGCTCGATCTTACTCCGCTGGGGCAGCGACCGTCTCGCGGCGGCCGGCGAGGAAGATGCCCGCGCCGATGAGCACGCCGCCGCCGATCTGCCAGCCGGAGAGCGGCTCCGAGAGGAGGATCACTGCGAACACGGCGGCGAGAAACGGCTGCAGGTTCGCAAAGAGCGACGCGCGCCCAGGCCCGACCCGATGAACGGCCGTGAACCAGAGGACGTTCGTGAGCAACAGCGGCCCGACCACCGCGAACGCGAAGCTCGCCCACACCTTCCAGCCGAGATCGAGATCCTGGTCCGCGATCTGGGGGCTCGCGATGATGACGAGCGGCACCCACATGACCGCGAGCACGACCGAGCTGATCCGATACGGCGAGTACGACCGCATGAGCGGGGCGATGGCCACCGAGTAGGCCGCCCACGTTGCAGCGATACCGACCGCGACGAGGATGCCCGCAAGGTCTCCGGAAAAGTCGCCACCCGAGCCGGCCGCCACGAGGCCGACTCCGCAGAAGGAGACACCCGCGGCGAGCGAGAAGCGCCCGGTCATATGCTCGACACCCGCCAGCGACCCGAAGAGCCCTGCGAACACCGGCATCGTGCCGAGCATGAAGCGCCACCGTGGTCGCCGTCGTGAGCTTGAGTGCGTAGACGAAGCACACCTGGTTCAGGAGCAGCGCGAAGGCGGCGATCGCGATCTGGCCCAGCTGTGCTCGGCCGCCGACGCGCAGGGATCGTTCGAGCACATACGTGAGCACGAGAAAGATCGCGGTCGCGAGGCCGTACCGAATCGCCGAGTAGGCGAGTGGCTGGAAGCCGTGGTCGAGCAGGTACTTCGTGACGACGATGCCGAGCGCCCAGAGAACGACCGTGAGCAGCAGCATCCCGTCCGTAGAGGTCAGGCGGCGCTGCACTGTGCGACCCTACTCGATCTAGGCTTCGGCGGTGGCCGACGCCAGCATCGCCGAGATCGACCGGCTCATCGGCTCGGCGACGCCGCACTTCGCATACCAACTCCGCGCCCGCGTGCTCGAGCTGATCGAGGGACTGCCGCCCGACCACCCCACGCGCCGGTACGGCGAGGAGAAGATGGACCTGCTCGACCGGCTCGGACATGCCTCCTCGAAGGCCGAGGACGGCGAGCCGGAACCGCGCAGCCGCATCGGCTGGGCGGAGATCCCCAGCACCGCTCCGGCGTCGGAGCCGCTGCCCAAGCGGCGGCGATGAGGTTCGACGGAAAGTCCGTCCTCGTCACGGGCGGCTCCCGCGGCATCGGTCGCGAGATCGCGAAGCGCTTCGCGGAGCTCGGTGCGGCGCGGGTAGCCATCGGCTACCTCCGCAACGACAGGGCGGCGGAGGAGGCCGGGGCGGAGATCGAGGCGCTGGGCGCCGAGCCCGTGCTCGTGCGCGGCAACGTGTCGTCAACCAAGGTGACGGAGCAGGTGGCGGCACTCGGCCCGCTCGACGTACTCGTCCACAACGCCGCCACGGGAGTCGCGAGGCCGGCGCTCGAGACCGAGGACAAGCACTTCGATTGGACGATGGCCGCCAACGCTCGGGCCCTGATCGCGCTCACGCGCGCGGCCGCGCCCGCAATGCCCGAGGGCTCGTCGATCGTCGCGCTCTCCAGCCTCGGCGCGCAGCGCGTCCTCGAAAACTATGTGCTCGTGGGCGCGTCCAAGGCGGCGCTCGAGTCGATCGTCCGGCACCTCGCCGTCGAGCTCGCCCCGCGCGGCATCCGCGTGAACGCCGTGTCGGCGGGCGTCGTGGAGACGGATGCGCTCGACGCCTTCCCGAATCGGGAGCAGATGTTGTCGTGGTCGCAGGCGCGCACGCCGGCCGGACGGCTGGTCGAGCCGGGTGACGTCGCCGGCGTCGTCTGCTTCCTCTGCTCGCCCGAGGCCGAGATGATCCGCGGCCAGACGATCGTCGTCGACGGCGGCTTCGCCCTCCTGGCCTGATTCCTATTCGCGCATGAAGCCCTGGCGTGCGGCGCTCACGAGGGCCACTGCCTCGGGAAAGAGAACACGCATGGCGTCGCGCAGCGCGATCGCCTGCTCGTCCACGGTGCCCGTCGCCTCGATCTGACCGAGCGCTGCCGCGGTCAGGTCGACGGCCGTGTTCAGGGTGAGCGTGGCGAACTGCTCCCGGTGGGCGTCGGCAACCGACTCCGCCTGCCGCTCCGCGAACTCACGCAGGCCGCGCAGCAGATCCTCCGGATCGCCACCGAGCGGAAACCCGAACCCGCCGCTGCCTTCCATAGAGCTCAGCGTAGCTCAACCTTGTAGGCGCCCTCGACCTCGACCGTGAGCCCCTCCACGGCGATCGAGCCCTGCTTCATCGCTTCCGTGAAGCCCGATCCGGGACCTTGCTGCACCTGCCGCGCTGCCGCGGCGATCGCATCCAGGTACGCAGGAGTGGCGACGCGCGGAGGCTCCTCGAGCACGTCCAGCCCATCGGCGCAATCCTCCGCGAGCTCGCACAGAGCCGCGATCGACACTGCGTCGCGAAGCAGCGAACGAGTCAGGACGGCCCGTCCGTCGGGGCGCAGGGCGATCCAGCTCCGCGCTTCCCCGTCCGAGAACGCACACAGGAAGACGCGAATGCCCTCGCCGGGCTCGGCGGGGATGACCGCCGCCAGCTCCTCGCCGTCGTCGGCGTAGGGCTGAGCCGCCGCCGCGATCTGCTCGAGCTCCTCCGAGAGGCTCACGGGGTCAGCTTAGACTCGGTGCGTGGTCGAGCTCTCCGAGCGACGGCGGCATGCGATCGGCCTGTTCGCGCCGCTGGGGCCGACGTACGACCGCTACGCGCGGCTGCTCTCGTTCGGCCAGGACGGCCGCTGGCGGAGCTTCCTCGTCGGACGCATCGCCGCAGCGCCGGGCGACACCGTGCTCGACGTCGCCACGGGCACCGGCACGGTCGCGATCGAGCTCGTACGCCGGAAGGGCTGCCGCGTTGTGGGCCTCGACCAGAGCGTGGAGATGCTCGCGGTGGCGCGCGAGCGAGTCCCGCCCGAGGTCGAGCTCGTCCACGGCGACGCCGACCATCTCCCCTTCGCGGACGCGTCGTTCGACGCGCTCACGTTCACGTACCTCCTCCGCTACGTCGACGATCCCGCGGCGACGTTCGCCGAGCTGGCCCGCGTGGTCAGGCCCGGCGGGACGGTTGCCGGACTCGAGTTCGGCGTACCGGAGAATTCAATCGCCCGTGCAGCGTGGGAGGCGTATGTCCGCATCGGTCTGCCGCTGGCGGGACGACTCGTATCCCCCGCCTGGGCCGAGGTCGGCGGCTTCCTCGGCGACAGCGTCACGGAATTCTGGGCGTGCTGGCCTCTGGAGCGGCTCCTCGGAGCCTGGCGTGATGCGGGCGTGAAGGACGTCCAGAGCCGCACTCTGACCTTCGGTGGCGGGGTCGTCGTCTGGGGTCGCCGCGCATGAGCCGCGCCTCGTGGTACGCGCTGCGCCCAGGCGGCTGGCGGGATTACGTCACGCTGCTCCACGTCCCCTACACCCTGTGGCACCTGAGCTATGTGGTGATCGGGGCTGCCCTCGCGCCCTTGTGGCTGCCGAGCAGGCTCGGCTGGACCCTCGCCGCGTTCGCGCTCGCGCTCGGCGTCGGCGCGCACGCCCTCGACGAGCTCCGCGGCCGGCCGCTCGCGACACGAATCCCGGACCGTGTCCTCTGGCTGCTCGCCGCTGCCTCGATCGCAGGCGCCGTCGGGATCGGCATCGCAGCCGCGATCGCGTGGTGGCCGTGGCTGCTCGCATTCGTCGCCTTCGGCGGCTTCATCGTCGTCGCCTACAACCTCGAGCTGTTCGGCGGCGTCTTCCATTCGGATCTCTGGTTCGCCGTCGCCTGGGGAGCGTTCCCGCTGCTCACTGCATATGCCGCCGCAGCCGAGACGATCACCCGCGTCGCCGTCGCCGCGGCCCTGTTCGCGGCGCTGCTGAGCCTCGCCCAGCGACGGCTTTCGACGCCGGTGCGGCTGGTGAGAAGGCGCGTCCGCAGCGTATCGGGCTCGCTCGAGCTCGACGACGGCGAGACCCTGGCCGTCACTCCGGAGCTGTTGACGCGCGGCTCGGAGGAGGCGCTCCGCATCCTCACCGGGGCCGTCATCGCGCTCGCCGTCGCCCTCGTCCTGCTGCGCGTAGGATGAAATCGTGCGCCGCCGCTCGTCGTCCCAGGAGACGTTCGACGCCGAACGGGCACAGCTCGAAGCCCTGGTCCAGGCGGAGTACGAGCAGCGGACTGCGGAGCTCAAGCGCTCGCTCGCGGCCGCGCGCTCGGAGCTGACGAGCCTGCTCGTCGAGGAGTCGCGTCGGCTGGGCGAGGAGTGGCGCGAGGAGTACGCAGAGCGCGAGCGCCGGGCGGCCGCCGAGTACTCGATGCGTCTCGTGCAGGTGCAGAAGCGGGTGGAGGACCGTTTGACGGCGTGGGCGCACGACCTCGAGCGCACGACCGGTGAGATCGAGGGCCAGGTGAGCCGGCTCGAGGCACTACAGAAGGAGCGTCTGGCGCAGGTCGAGCGGACACTGACACAGGAGGCGGAGGAGCTTCGCGCGGAGGCCGACGAGCAGCGTGTGGCGGTTCTGCGGATGCGCGAGGAGATCCAGAATGCCGCCGCCGAAGCGATCCAGCAGGCGACGAACGAGCTCGAGCAGATGGCGGCAGAACGCCGTCGAGCCTTGCACGAGGTCGGCGAGCGGCTGCGCCGGCGCGAGCGCGACCTCCGCGAGCAGATCTCGCGGGAGGAGGTCGACGCGACGCAACGGCTGGCCGCAAGCTTTGCCGAGGTGGAGCGCCGCCAGGCCGAGAGGCTCGGGCGCTCGCTGGAGCGCGAGGCCAGCCGCATCGTGGAGGCCGCCGCAGTGGAGTTCGACAAAGCGGTGCGCTCCGCCCGCGACGAGGCCGTCCGCCGGCTCTCGAAAGAGCTCGACGACGCGCTTACCGAGCACGCACGCCTCGGGATGCGCTATCTGGCCGAAAGCCAGGCGGGAAGCCATCGCGCGGCCGACGAGCCTTAGGACGGTCTGGCGAAACAGTGTCTGTGCCGCCGGCATCACGCTGGAGGCCGCGCTACGGCGTCCTCGGTCGCCCACGTACCGACTGGTACGCGGGCTCCCTGCGTCCTTGCATCACGACCTCCAACGCGCCACGGCGACGAGCACCGTTCCGCCAAACCGTCCCGTTCCATTGGCCGGTCGTTGAGCATTCGTAAACCTTCCGTAACGATTCCAACTTCCCCCCAGAGGGTTCGTCTAGGACATAACGAACCGGGGAAAGGGTGAGCGAGATGACACAGGTAGTCGAGTCCGATCACAGTGAGCGAGTCAAAATCGAGAGCTGGCGGCTTCACGTGTTGATCGAGGCCGGCTACCCCCTTCCGCTCGCCGAGAGGCTCGCGCACTCGAGCGTCGACCTCCACCAGGCCGTCGATCTCGTCCGCGACGGCTGCACGGCAGAGCTCGCCACCGAGATCCTGCTCTAGCTCTCCTCTTGACGCCCTAGCCGGCCCCACCGCCCGCTAGGGCGTCACTCGCTGCCCCTTTGGCCATGTCCCAGTGCCTGGCACTGAGTTGTGACAATTGTGTGCCAATTCGTCCACAGGCTGCTGGCGCGGTCCAGCGACGTACGATCTCGGCGTGGCGAAGGTCGAGGCGATCGAGTACGGCGACCGCAAGGTCTTCTCCGTCGCCGCCTTCAACAGAGGCCTCGCCGACTGGCTGCGCCGGCTGCCGACAGTCTGGGTCGAGGGCGAGATCAGCGAGCTGCGCCGCCAGGACCGGTGGCAGACCGTCTTCTTCACGCTGAAAGATCTCGACGGCGATGCGTGCGTGGAAGCGGTCTTGCCGCGTCGCCGCTTCGACGCGCTCCGACTGGATCTAGCAAACGGCGAGCGCGTCCACGTCTACGGCCGCGCCGAGGTCTGGCCGCAGAAGGGTGAGCTGCGCCTGCAGGTGCTCTCGATCGAGCGCTTCGGCCTCGGCGCCCACCTCGCGGCGCTCGAGCGGCTCAAGCAGCAGCTCGCAGCGGAAGGGCTCTTCGCCGCCGAGCGCAAGCGTCCGCTGCCGCGATTCCCACGACGTGTCGGGCTCGTCACCGGCAACGACGCAGCTGCGAAGCGCGACGTGGTCGCGTCCGTGACTGCGCGCTTCCCGCCGGTGCGGCTGCTGGTGGCTGAGACGCGCGTCCAGGGGCCGTACGCGGCAGCGGAGATCGCGCAAGCCCTCCAGTCCGTCGCTGCGCAGCCTGCGGTGGACGTGATCGTGCTCGCCCGAGGCGGCGGGAGCTTCGAGGACCTGCTGCCTTTCAGCGACGAGCGGCTCGTCCGAGCCGTGGTCGCCTGTCCTGTGCCCGTCGTGTCCGCGGTCGGACACGAGCAGGACACGCCACTCTGCGACCTCGCAGCCGACGTCCGCGCATCGACGCCGACGGCTGCAGCCCGCCTCGTCGTGCCGGACTTCGCCGAGCTCGTGGACACTCTCGAACGACGGCGCGCGGCGCTCCGGCGCGGGTCGCGGGCCGTGCTCGACCGCCGCCGCGAACGACTCGAGCGAGAGGCCGACCGCATGCGCCGTGGCGGCCGCCTGCTGCTGGAGCGACGTCGCACAGCCCTGGATCAGTGCGCGGGACGGCTTCGTGCCCTCTCGCCACGAGCAACCCTCACCCGCGGCTACGCCATAGTCCGCAAGGGAAACGAGGTCGTGCGGACGGCAACTGCCCTCTCTGCTGGCGAGCGCGTGGACGTCGAGCTCGCCGAAGGCGGCTTCGGCGCACGTGTCGAGGAGGCTCGCCAGTGACCGACGAGGCGCTGACATTCGAGCAGGCAGAGGTGGAGCTGCGGACGATCGTCGAGCGGCTGGAGTCAGGCGACGTCGGGATAGACGAGGCCATCGCGCTGTGGCAGCGCGGGGAAGCGCTCTACGAGATCTGCAGGCAACGCCTCGACTCGGCCGAGGGCAAAGTGGAAGAGTTGAGCCAGCGTGTGCAGGCCGCCAAGCCTTCTGCATAGAATCCGGCTATGCGCTTTGGGCGACACCACGACGACGACGAAGCCAACGTCGACAGCACGCTGGTCGATCTTCTAGGGCACGTCAAGCTGTTCGAGGGCGTCGAGAAGAAAGAGCTCGAACGAATCTCCCAGTCCTTCAAGGAGCGGACATTCCAGGCGGGCGACGTCATCGCGCAAGAGGGCTCGAGCGGCATCGGCTTCTTCATCATCGAGTCAGGCAATGCGAAAGCCAGGCACGGAGACCTCGAGATCGCCGACCTCGGGCCCGGCGCCTCGTTCGGCGAAGTGGCGCTGATCGACGAGGGCCCCCGCTCGGCGACGGTCAGAGCCGAGACCGAGCTCAAGTGTTGGGGCCTCTCCGCGTGGGAGTTTCGGCCGCTGGCAGAGACGAACGCCACCGTCGCGTGGAACCTCGCGCGAATCGTCGCCGGCTACGTGCGGCTGGCGACGGGCGAGCTCGACAAAGAGCTAGAGAGTTAGCGCCCTCTCGGGCTCCCTCTCGGCTTCCGCGTCTTCCGCCTCTTCCTGCCCCTCGTCCTCCTCGAGCGCCTCGACCGCAGGCGGCATGCGCCGGAGAGCCGCGTACGACAGCCCTTCTCGTCCGAGGAACACGAGCCCGAAGCCGATGCCCACGGACGCCTCGATGATCTGCAGGCCGAGTCCGAACGCGAAGCCCTGCGCGTACGGGACGCCGTAGCCGACGAGCGGCGCGGCGATCGCGACCTGGAGCAGGCCCACGTTGCCCGGCCAGAGCGGGACGATCGCCGCCATGTTCATGAGCACGAGCACGAGCCCCGCGGCTGCGAACTCGACGTCGATGGAGAATGCCTTCATCGTCAACCAGACCGCGCACAGCTGGCAGAGCCAGCCGATGAGCTGGAACAGGATGGCTGCCGCCGCCGGGGCCGGCCGGTGCATGATGCCGAGCCCAAAGCGGACCATCGTCCACAGCCGGCGAGCGGCATGCGCGCTGTCGAGGTGGGTGCGGTCGTGGTGTCGCGCCAGCACGAAGGCGATCACGAGCAACAACCCTCCGATCGAGAAGAGGATCGCGAGGCTCGGCCCTGCCCAGTGTGGGAGGTCCGCTGCAAGAAGCACCCAGACGACGAGCAGAGCAGCCGGTATGACATCGAACGCGCGGTGCGCGAACACCGTCCCCACCAGCGTCGCCCATGCGCCGCGCAGCCCGGGCATGTGACGCGTCAGCACCGCCACCCGGGCGAGCTCGCCGACGCGTCCCGGCATGGTGGCGTTGGCCAGCAGCCCCACCGAGAACGCCGAGAAGACGTGGAGGAACCGCGGGTGCGGCGGCGGCACGGCCTCGTCGATCACGGTCGCCCACGCGAAAGCCCGTGCCACGACAGAGACGAGATTGAGACCTATCGCAGCCGCCAGCCACTCCCACTCGACCGCCCGGAACGCGTCCCCCACCTGGCTCCAATCCGGCCCGCCGAAGTAGACGGCCGCCGCAGCGCCCGCGAGCGCGGCCACGACCGCCCCGATCCGCACCCAGCGGTTCCGGGGCAGCGTCCGAAGGAGCCGTTTCACGCCGTCGCCGCGCTCCGGCCGACGCGTTCGGTGACGACCTCGTACACCTCGGCGAGCCGCTCGGCGATCGAGTCCCACGCATAGCGCTCTACGGCGACCGTGCGTGCCGCTGCGCCCAGCCGCTGCCGCAGCGGCTCGTCCTCGAGCAGGCCGACGATCCCCTCGGCCAGGGCCGCAGGATCACCCGGGGGCAGGAGCAGGCCGGTCTCGGCGGTCATGACGTCTCTGTACCCGTCGATGTCGGACGAAACGACGGGCACGGCGCACGCGAACGCCCGCGTCAACACCATCCCGAAGCTCTCCATGCCGATCGACGGCGCCGCCAGCACCTTCGTGCGCAGCAGCTCGGCGGTGAGATCCTCCTGGCTCAGAAAGCCGAGCACGTCGATCCCCTCGTCGGAGACACGGTTGCGCGACAGCAGCAGTCGCACGGCGAGCGGATCGGCGCCGACGACGCGAAGCCGGGCACCAGTGCGACTATGGATCTCCGGCCAGGCGTTGAGCAGCACGGGCAGGCCCTTGCGCGAATCGTGGCGGCCGATGAAGACGACTGTGTGATCGCGGTCGGCCGACTCCGCCGCGGGCGGCACGAGCACGCCGTTGGGAATCACGTCGTAGGCTGCCGGCAGCCAGCGGGACACCGACATCCGCGCCTGCTCGGAGACGGCGATCCTGTAGTCGATCCGATCGATCAGGAAGCCCCAGAGCGACACTCCGAAGCGGTGCCAGTTGAGCTCCCCCGCCGCATGCCAGGTCGCCACCACCGGACACTTCGCCCTGGCCAGGGCGGACACGCAGATCCCCGGCGTCATCGGCTCGTGCAGGTGGATGACGTCGAACTGCTCCTCGGCCAGCACGCGCCGCAGGCGACTGGGGACACTCGGCGTGAGGACGATGTTGGGCAGCGAGCCGTTGGCGGGGACGATCACCGAGCGGCCGACGGGAATCACGTCGTCCGGCGGCTCGCCGTGCCGCCCGTGGCGAGGGTGCAGCGCTCGCGTGAACGTTCCCGGCGGATCGTTGCCGATGATGGTGCGCGTCTCGATTCCCAGCTTGCCCAGGGCCTCGGCCTGAAGCTCCGCGTGCTCGTTGACGGCACCCCAGAACGACCACGAGAAGGGGACGACGATGCCGACCTTCACGCGCCAATCCTATGGGGGGAGGGCAGTACACTCGACGGATGGACTTCCCGGAGGGCCTGGCCGAGCTGCACACGCATCTGGGCGGCTCGGTCGCCTCCGAGATCATGTGGAGCCTCGCCCACGAGCAGGGGATCACACTGCCGGCGAAGGACTACTGGGCATTCGACAGCCTCGTCACCGTCTCCGACCCGCGCGGCGTGCCGGATCTCAACGCGCTCAACGAGATCTATCGCTGGACGGAGCTGATCCAGTCCAGCCCGCTCGCCGTCGAGCGCTCCGTGCACGCGGCGATCGGCGGCGCCTTCCGCTCGCAGGGCATCACGACGCTCGAGATCCGCTTCAACCCGATGAAGCGCAACCGCGGCGGCGAGCGCGACCTCGACCACATCATCCTCGCCGCGATCCGCGGCCTCGACCGCGCGGGCCTCGAGTATCCGCAGGTACGGGCCGGGCTGATCCTGATGATGGATCGCACCTTCGACCAGCGGCAGAACGAGGTGATCGTCGAGAAGGCGCTCGGCTGGGCCTCGCGCGGCATCGTCGGCATCGACATCGCCGGGCCGCGGCCCGGCGGGCGCTATCCCTATGCCGAGCTGGCGCCGCTCTTCGACGAGGCGCGTGCGAACGGGCTGGGCGTCACGATCCACGTCGGCGAGGAGGGCGGCGCGCACGGGCTCGAGGAGACGTGGGAGGTCGTCGAGGCCCTGCGGCCCGACCGCATCGGCCACGGCATCCTCGCCGCCGGCGATCCCGAGCTGATGGCGGCGCTCCGAGAGGCCGGCATCGTGCTCGAGATCTGTCCCACCTCCAACCTGCTCACGAAAGCGCTGCCCGACGAAGCTGCCGTCCGCGACACGTTCCGCGCCTTCATCGAGCACGGCGTGCAGTTCACGATCGCCACCGACGGCCCGGAGATGATGCGGACGCACCTGCGCGACGAGCTCGAGCTGCTGCTCCGCATCGGCGCGCTCGACGAGGACGAGCTGCGAGTGGCGAATACGACGGGCCACGAGGCCAGCTTCGTCCGCGATCCGGCTGTCAGAGCAGCGTAACGTCGGAAGTTACTCCCTCTGGCCAATAGCCGTGACGGGCGAGCGCGAGTAGCCTCGCACCCCATGTACGAGACCCTGAAGAGCACGATCCCGACGATCACCGAGCGGCAGCGGCAGATCGTCCAGCTGATCGCCGCCGGGTGCTCGAACGAGGAAGTGGGCGAACGTCTCGGCATCGCGCCGCGCACGGCGAAGGCTCACACCGACGTTCTGCGGCAGAAGCTTGGCGTGCCCAGGCGGCGGCAGATCCCGGCCGCGTACATGGCGGCGACGGGTGACGACCCGCTGCCTGCGGGCTTGGGTCTGATCGCGTCGGGTCGTAGCTAAGGCGGCAGCCGGTGCCCGTGGCGGTCTTCGCTGCGGGCGCCGGTCTGCTCGATTTCGGTCGTCCTTCGCTGTACGGTCCGCCTCGAGACGTGCTCGAGCATGAGTCGACAGAAGTGACCGCGGCCACCGGACCGGAGGTACCGGACTACTTCATCGAGCGGCCGCGGCTCACGAAGCTCCTCGACGAGGCGACGGCGCCCGTGATCATGCTCATCGCCCCGGCCGGCTTCGGGAAGACGACGCTCGCACGTCAATGGCTCGCTCACCGTCGGCGTGGCTGGTATCGCGGCTCTCCGGCAGCTGCTGACGTCGCGGCACTCGCCGTCGGTCTGGCCCGATCCGCAGGTTCGATCGTCCCCGATGCCGGCCGCCGCATGGGCGAGCGCCTGCGGGCAACGGGCACGCCCGAGCAGGACGTCGAGCCGCTCGCCGAGCTGCTGGCCGAGGACCTCGCCGAGTGGCCTGAAGACGCGTGGCTCGCGTTCGACGACTACCAGTTCGCGTCGGAGTCGCCGTTCGCGGAGGAATTCGTCGAGCGCGTGCTCGCGCTATGCCCGTTGAAGCTCTTCCTGACGAGCCGCAAGCGTCCCAGCTGGGCGACGTCGCGCCGGCTTCTCTACGGCGACATCTACGAGATCGGGCGCAGCCTGCTGGCGATGAGCCAGGAGGAGGCCGAGCAGGTGCTCGCAGACCGGCGGGGCAGTGAGGCGAGCGGTCTCATGGCGTTGGCGGATGGCTGGCCGGCGGTGATCGGCCTCGCAGCTCTAACCGACGAGATCGAGCTGCCCGACGAGGGCGTGCCCGAGGCGCTGTACGACTACTTCGCGGAAGAGCTATACCAGGCAGCTGACCCGGAGGTCCGCTGGTCGCTCAGCCGGCTGTCTCTCTCGTCATCGGTCGCTCCCGAGGTCGCCGAGTCGGTACTCGGCAGCGACGCCGAGCGCGCGCTCGCTCGACGGGCATCAGACTCGGGTTCCTCGTGCCGTCAGAGCACGGAGCATTCGAGATTCACCCACTGCTGAGGGCGTTCCTCGAGGAGAAGTTCCGGGAGTTGGCCGGTGACCAAGCCGCCGCAATCGTGGACCTCGTCGTGCGCACGCACCTCGAGCGGGAGGAATGGGACGACGCATTTTCGATCATCGAGCGCTTCTTCGACGCGGACGCTGCTCGAAGAGGTCGTAGAGACGGCGCTCCCGCAGGTTTTGCTCGAGGCTCGCCTGCCAACCGTCGGTCGCTGGGTCGAGTTCGCCGCGGAGCGGAACGTCGATGTGCCGGTATTCGACCTAGCTGAAGGAGAGCTCACGTTCCGGGCAGGCGACATGGTCCGCTCGGAAGCGCTCGGGCTCCAAGCTGCCCGCCGGTTCGCGGAAGGTCATCCGCTCGTGTCGCGGTCGTACGCGCTCGCCGGCGCCAGCGCCCACTTGTCACACAACGATGAAGTCGCCCTCGAGCATTACGGTCAGGCCCACGCGGCTGCCCAGTCAGGGACAGACGTTCGACAGGCGCTATGGGGCCAGTTCGTTGCACACGCAGACCTGGAGAGAGATGCCGCAAGTGCGCTCGAGGAGCTAGAGGCGCACTCGACGGACGCAGTTGATGACCTCCTCCGACTCGGGAACGGGCGACTCCTACTCAGCACACTCACCGGTAGTGGGTGTCGCGAAGCACTCGAAGCCGTCCGTCGTCTCGCCCCGCTAGTCGATCGCGTTCGAGATCCGCTCATCCATACGTCCTTCCTCAACGCGTATGCCAGCATCCTCGTGCTTTCGGGCGAGTACACCATGGCTCTAAGCGTGGCCGAGAACGAGATGCGTCAAGCGTCTGATTACAAACTCGACTTCGTGCTTTCGCATGCGGGCGTGTACAGGGCGGCGGCGTTATGGGGACTGCGCCGATTCAGGCACTGCGCGACCTCTCTCGATCAGCTGCAGCGCCAGGTCAATCCGGACGATGGGCTCGTCCTGATGAACATTGGCGCGATCAGGGCGAAACTCCAGTTGAGCCTAGGCTCGCCCGGTAAGGCACTTGCTTCGCTTCTGCAGTACGACAACGACCACGCGCCTGTCGGAATGGAAGCCGAGTACAAAGCGTGGTGGTCATTGGCACTCGCTTGCGCGAATGAGCCGACGGAGGCGCTTCGAGTCGCCAGGGAAGCCGAAGGGATGACAGGACGTGCCGAGGTGACAGCGCTGGTGCCGTGGACACGGGCAACGGTGGCCTCGATGGAGGGGAAGCGGACGGCACGGGCTCTCGCCCAGTCGCGCATTTGAGACGTCGTTAGAGATGGGAAATGTTGACGCGTTCGTGGCTGCTTACCGCGCCCACCCTGAACACCTGAGAGCAATCGCAACGAAGGCCAACGAGCGCGACCTCCGTCGCATCCTGCGAAGCGCCATGGACCCAGCGCTGGGCCGAAAGGTGGGTCTGTCAGTGCGCGGCCCTGAACCGACGGCGGTTCGAGACTCCCTATCACCGCGAGAGCGTGAAATTCTTGATCTCGTGGTTCAAGGATCAACCAACAAGGAGATGGCGAAGGCGCTGTTCATCACTGAGACAACGGTGAAAGTGCATCTGCGGCACATCTACGAGAAGCTCGGGGTACGGTCAAGAACGGAGGCTGCAATTAGAGCTCTCGAGGACGACGCCTAGGCGACATCTGCCGCCCGCTCCACGGGTTCACTCTCGACGTGACCCGAGTACAGGTCTTGCTTACCGAACGTGAAGTCCTCGCGGGTCGCATTACGGTAGTTCTCGGCGGCGCCAGCAAGCACAGCCTCAAACGCAGCTATGACCGTCGTATCGAACTGCGTCTCAACGCCCTGAGCGAGGCGCATGCGTGCCACGCGACTAGGCATCGCGTCTCGATACGGGCGATCAGATGTCATGGCGTTGTACGCATCGGCCACGAAGATGATCCGCGAGATCAACGGAATCTCATCGCCCGCAAGGCCATCCGGATATCCCTGGCCATCCCAGCGCTCGTGGTGATGCCGAACGATCGTGGCAATCTCGCTGAAGTCCTCGACCTCGGCCAGGATGCGTTCTCCGATCGCCGAGTGAGTTTCCATCACTCGTCGCTCGGCGAGCGTCAGCGCCCCGGGCTTCTCGAGCAGGCCCGCCGGCAGCCCGATCTTCCCGACGTCGTGGACAAGACCACATACGATGCGCGAGTTGCTGCTCCTGTTCCGAGAGCCCCAGCCTCGCAGCAATGTCCCGCGCGTAGATGGCCACGGCCGCTGAGTGACCCGCCGTGTAGCGATCTCTCGCATCGAGCGTCGTAACAAGCGACCTGACGAAGGAGAGGTTCGCGCGCTCCAGGCGCACGTTCGCTTGAGCGAGGTCGTCGGTGAGACGAAGCTGCTCCTGGTAGAGGCCAAAGAGCCGTTGGGCTGCGAGAGCCGGTGCCAAGAAGAGCGGAAGCGTCACTGGCGACACCTCTTCGTATGCGATGACGAGCAGCGCCACAAGCGGCGCATAGAGCAGGACGGAGGCGAACGCCACCGGAGCAAGGTGAGCGACGGCTGTCCACCGTGTTGTTGCCGCGCATCCTCATCGTCAAGCCGAAGAAGGCCGTCTCGCAGAGTTCAGCCGCAACCGCCGCAAGCGCAGTAGCCAGCAGATACGCGAGCGGCTGGTTGGAGCGTATCGGTCAAGCGTCGCAGCAGCAACGAATCCCGCAATCGCGCCCGTAATGGAGTGGGAGCACGTATAGACGGCCCACTTCATGTAGGGCGAGCAGAAGGCGCCAAGGTTCGAGACCGCACCCACGATCATTCCCGCGACTGGCCCGAAGAGGACCGCGGCGAAGAGAATGGGGATGAGCGAGATAGACGCTTCTGTGTCCTTGCCGATCGTCACGCGTTGCTTCTCAGAGACGGCGGCCGCAGCCGCAAGCACGAGAACTGCCCAAAGTTCCCCGACGCCGTAGCCGGCGCTGCACACTTAGGGAGCGCCAGGACGGCGCACATCGCGATGAGCACGCCCAGGTAGACGATCATCGGATCGCGCAGGAATGCGACGATTGCCCTAGCCCGCCTGGTGCGTTCCACACCTTGCAGCGCGGTGCGCACTGCGGTATAACCGCTGCTGCCGTTAGTCCCTCGAGAGAGGAGTTGCTTCATGCGTAAGTCCCTTGCGCGGATTCGGCTTCCGCTGCCGGGCGGCTACTCCGGCTGGTAGTAGAAGCCAGCTCGTAGCTTGTGGTTTTCCACATTGATGTGACGTTCCCCTGTTGAGGGAGTTCCACATCGTGGGGAAAACCCCTAGCGCTAGGTCTGAGAGCCCACGCCGGCAGCGGACGCGCAGCCGGTGTGGGCTTTCGGGCGTCCAGGCACAGCAAGAAGCGCCCTTTGGCGCCAGCGCTGTGTCGGAGCGTCCTCCTTGAGCCGGTGTTAGAGAGAATCCCACGCCGGAAGCCGATTGCGACGGCATGGGCACGGGAGCGGGCCTGAAGCTTCGCGAGCAAGTGGCGCACGTGCGACTTCACCGTCTCCTCCGAGAGGAACAGCACCTTGCCGATCTCGCGGTTGACGAGCCCTTCGGAGATGAGCCCCAACACCTGCACCTCGCGAGGAGTGGGCTCCTGCTCGAGCTCGCGCAAGGGAGCCGAGAAGGGGATGATCTCGGCGCTCTGGCCGGCCCGCCGTGCCGCCGCAGCGTCGAAGCGCTTGGCGTGATCGGCGTACCGGCTCAGGATCTCGTTCCGTTCGACCGGGTCCACGAATGGCGTATCGGCCTTACAACCCGCATGCTTTAGCGTCTAAAGCGTAAAGAGAGGCACACATCTCACTTGACCGGCGCGGCCGGATGCGGTTTCGTGCTGGTGCCCAAGAACTGTCCAGAGGGAAAGGGGAAGGAATGCAGAGGAGACGGGTGAGAAGGCGGGTCACGGTCGTGGCCACCGCCGCACTTGTTGCCGTCGCGGCCTTCGGCGTCCAGGCGGCGCTGTCAGGCTCGAACGCGACGTCCGCCAAGGACGTGCTCGTCAGCGGAACGACCGACTCCGTCACGAACATCGACCCGGCGGGGAACTACGACTTCGGATCGTTCACGCTCGACGCGAACATCTTCGAGCACCTGCTCGACGCCAAGAGAGGGACGAAGCTCCAGCCCTCGCTGGCCACCGCGTGTAAGTCGAGCAACAGTGCACGGAGGTGGACGTGCACTCTGCGGAGAGGCGTCACGTTCCACGACGGCTCGACGTTCGACTCGGCCGACGTGAAGTGGTCGTTCGACCGCGTGCTCAAGATCAAGGACCCCTCGGGGATCTACACGCTCATCACGGACCTCAGGAACGTGACCACGAGGGGCGCCAATGTCGTCGTCTTCAACCTGAAGAGGCCGCGGTCGACGTGGCCGTACGTCATAGCGAGCGGCGCCGGCTTCATCGTGCCGCAGGGTCTCTATCCGAACAACAAGCTCCGCACGAACTCGGAGTCGCAGGTCGGCACGGGTCCGTACAAGCTCGTGAGGTACACGCACGGCCAGCAGGCCGTGTACGAGCGGTACGACGACTACTGGGGCACGCCGGCCAAGACCGAGAACCTCATCATGAGGTACTTCTCGAAGTCGTCGACGATGAAGCTCGCGCTCCAGCGCGGCGAGATCGACATGGCGTTCCAGACGTTCACGCCGACAGAGCTCACGTCCCTGTCGGAGCAGAGGGGCCTCCGGGTGTTCCAGGGGCAGGGAGCGTCGATCCGGTACCTCGTGATGAACGTCACCCGCCCGCCGTTCAACAGGCTCGCCGTGCGCCGGGCAGTGGCATACCTCATGCCACGGCAGGCGATCGCGGCTCGTGTCTACAAGGGCCAGGTAGGCCCGCTGTTCTCGATGCCGCCGGCCGGGCTGCCGGGACACGTTGACGCATTCGCGTCACGCTACGGGCGGACTCCGAGCACAGCCAAGGCGCGGGCCGTCATGCAAGCGGCCGGTATTCAGATGCCGCTCGCCATCGAGCTCTATTGGACGCCAACGCACTACGGCGACGCCTCGGCCGACGAGTACGCGGAGATCAAGCGCGCGCTCGACGCGTCCGGCGTCTTCAGGGTGACGTTGAAGTCGACGGAGTGGGCGCAGTACTCCGACGCTCTGGGCAACCAGTACAACGGCTTTCAGCTGGGATGGTTCCCGGACTACCCGGACGCCGAGAACTACCTCTTGCCGTTCTACAGCAAGGACAACTTCACAGCGAACGGCTACAACAGCCCGAAGATGAACGCGTTGCTGAACCAGATGGCGGCAGCGCCGACTGCAGCGAAGCGGCTGGCGAAGATCATCCAGATCCAGCGGCTCGCCGCGAACGACGTTCCCATCATCCCGTACTGGCAGGCCGACATGATCGCGGCCGCCCGGTCGAATGTCCGCGGGATTCCGGGGACGCTCGACGCGGCCTTCATCATGCGGTTCTGGACGATCTCCAAGACGTCCTGACGCACGAAGAGCCGGAGGGGACGCCCATGCGGCGTCCCCTCCAAGCTCTCTAAGCTCCTTTCATGGCCGCGCAAGGCACATCGCTCCGTTCCTACGTGATCACCAGGCTGCTGCTCGTGATCCCGATGTTGTTGATCCTGCTGACGATGGTCTTCGTCCTCATGCGGGTCGCGCCGGGCGATCCGATCACCGCGTCGCTCGGAGGGCGAGTGCCGCCGGAGGTCGTGAACGAGATCAAGGCCGAGCTCGGCTACGACGATCCGCTTTACGTCCAGTACGGGAGGTACCTCTCGGACCTTGCGCACGGCGACTTCGGGACGACCATCACCGACCGCCGCCCGATCAGCGAGATCATCCTTGTCAACGGGGCGGCGACGCTCGAGTTGACCTTCTTCGCGATGTTCGTGGCCATCTTCGTCGGCGTGGCGATCGGCCTCGTCGCCGGTCGCTACCGAGATACGGGGATCGATGTTGTCGGCCGCTTCTTCGGGATCATCGTCTACGCGATGCCGGTGTTCTTCCTGGGCCTGCTCGCGCAGCTCTTCTTCGGCTCGTATCTCAACTGGCTTCCAACGTCCGACCGAGCGAGCGCGATCACCGAGGCGACGATCGAAACGCACACGCACCTCTACGTCGTCGACTCGATCATCTCCCGCAACTGGGAAGCGCTGAAAGACGTATCTCTCCACCTCGTCTTGCCCGCGTTCACGCTGGGCCTCGTCACGGCCGGTGTCTTCATCCGCCTCGTCAGGGTGAACGTCATTCGCACGATGAAGGACGACTACATCGAGGCCGCCAGGGCACGCGGCATCAGTGAGCGCTCGGTCGTCTATCACCACGCGTTCAAGAACGCGCTCGTCCCGGTGATCACGATCGTCGGCCTCACGGTCGCGCTGCTACTCGGAGGAGCGGTGTTGACGGAGACGACGTTCAACTGGCCCGGTCTCGGCCACACGCTCGTCGACTACCTCGGGGAGCGGGACTACCCGGCCGTGCAAGGCATCATCATCGTCTTCGCCCTCGTGGTGGTCGTCGCGAGCCTCCTGATCGACATCGTCAGCGCGTACATCGACCCGAGAATCCGCTTCTGATGGTCTCCCAGACGGCAGCGGAAGCGACGACGGGACCTCGCCACTTGCGCCGCGTGCGGCGGGCCCTTGGGCCGATCGCAGAGGCTCGGGGCACGGCGCGCATCATGCTCTGGCTCGGAATCGGCATCACGCTGTTCTTCGTGCTCCTCGCCATCTCCGCTCGATGGGTCGCCCCCTACGACTTCGACTCCTACAGGAACGAGGGCGGCAGGTTCGCCCAGCTGGAGGCCCCCTCAGGGGATCATCCGATGGGTACGACGGTGCAATCGACGGACGTCATGTCCCGTGTCGTATGGGGCTCGTGGACGGCGCTCAAGGTCGTGATGCTGGCGCTCGTGTTCTCGCTGACGATCGGCGTGCCGCTGGGTCTCTTATCCGGGTACTTCGGAGGACCGCTCGACCGCGCGTTGGTCCTCGTCACGGACGCCATGCTGGCGATTCCGTTCCTACTGGTCGCGATCGTCGTCGCATTCCTGATCGCGGGGAGCGGTGGCCAGGGCGTCCTCACGGCGGCGTTCGCCATCACCGTCGCCTACATCCCCTTGTACTTCCGGGTCATCCGCAACCACGTGGTCAGCCTCAAGGAGGAGTCGTACGTCGAAGCCGCGCGAGCGCTCGGCGCTCGCCCGTTCACCGTCATCCGCAAGTACGTCTTCTTCAACGTCATTCAGAACGTGCCGCCGATCGCGACGCTCAATGCTGCAGACGCGATCCTCACCCTCGCCGCGCTGGGGTTCCTCGGCTACGGCATCCAACCGACGGAAGCGGCCGAGTGGGGCTACGACATCCAGCGCGCTGTCTCGGACGCCGCGTCCGGCATCTGGTGGACGGCCGTCTTCCCCGGGATGGCCATCGTGCTCCTCGTGACGGGTCTCACGTTGCTCGGCGAGGGTCTGAACGAGACCATGAACCCAGTCCTCCGCAAGCGGCCGATCGCCAACGTCGACCTCGGCCCCACCGAATGAGTGCCAACCCTGTCGTCTCCGTCCGCGACCTGCGCGTCTACTACGGCACGCACCGCGGCCCCGTGCGTGCGGTCGACCGGGTGTCGTTTGACATCGCAGCCGGCGAGGTGGTCGGACTGGTCGGCGAGTCGGGCTGCGGCAAGTCGACGCTCGGGCGCGGGATCCTCGGTCTGCTGCCGGAAGGGGCAGTATCCGACGGGGAGGTGATCTACGGCGGCCGCAACCTCGTGGGCCTCCAGCCGAAGGACCTGCGGCGCCTGCGCGGGCCGGACCTCGGGCTCATCTTCCAGGAGCCGATGACCAGGCTGAATCCGCTGCTACGCATCGAGCAACATTTCCTCGAGACGCTCAAGCAGCACGAGCCGAAGCTCGACAAGACTGAAGCCCGCCGCCGCTCCCTCGACACGCTCGGGCGCATGGGCATCCCGCCCACCCGCTTCCGCCAGTACCCACACGAGTTCTCGGGGGGAATGCGCCAGCGGATCATGATCGCGCTTGCGCTCGTCCTTCGACCCAAGCTGCTCGTCGCCGATGAGCCGACGACCGCGCTCGACGTGATCGTCGAGGCGCAGATTCTCGCCATCCTCGCCGACCTGCGGGAGAGCTTCGGCACCGCGCTCCTCCTCATCACCCACAACCTCGGCATCGTCGCCGAGGCTTGCGACCGCGTTGCGGTGATGTACGCGGGCCGGCTCGTCGAGGAGGGCCCGGCGCGCGAAGTGTTCGCGGAGCCGGCGCATCCGTACACACGCGAGCTACTTCGCTCGATCATCTCGCTCGACACGAAGGACTTGCACTCGATCCCTGGCGCGCCGCCGAACCTCATCGACCCGCCGCCTGCTTGCCGCTTCCATCCCCGGTGTCCGGATGCCATGCGCGTCTGCGCGACCCTTGACCCCGTGGAGGAACGATTGAACGGCCGGCGCGTCTCGTGCTGGCTGCACGGCCCTTATGACCGCATCCCTGAGCGCGGCAGGCAAGGGCTCGAGCGCGAGGAGATCGGTGTTGCAGACGAAGCCTGATACGGCACCTGCGTCCTCGGCCACCGACGACGTGCTCCTCTCGATTCGCGGGCTGAAGACGTACTACTCGATTCGCGGCAGCTTCGGCGCCCGCTTGATCGGACGGGAGGCCGGCTCGGTGAAGGCCGTGGACGACATCTCGCTCGATCTTCACAAGGGCGAGGTGCTCGGGCTCGTCGGCGAGTCAGGCAGCGGCAAGACGACGCTCGGCCGGACGCTGCTCGGGCTCGTCAAGGCGACGGCAGGCAGCGTGACGTTCGAGGGAAGAGACATCACCCGTCTCTCCGAGCGCCAGCTGCGGAAGCACCGTCGCCAGATGCAGATCGTGTTCCAGGATCCGCATGCGTCGCTCAACCCCGCGATGACGATCGAGCAGGCCGTCGGCCACCCACTGCAGATTCACGGGGTCAAGGACCGGGAGCGGATCCGTCTCAGCGTCGCCGCCGTGCTCCGCACGGTAGGCCTTGCACCCCCGGAGCAGTTCATGGACAAGTACCCGTCAGACCTGTCGGGCGGACAGAAACAGCGAGCCGTTCTCGCGCGGGCGATCATCCTCAACCCGGTGCTGCTCGTGTGCGACGAGCCCGTGTCGATGCTCGACATGAGCGTGCGCGCGAAGATCCTCGAGCTGATGCTCGAGCTCAAGCACGAGTTCGATCTCACGTATCTCTACATCACGCACGATCTCGCGACGGCGAAGTTCTTCTGCGATCGCATCGCGATCATGTACCTGGGTCGAATCGTGGAGATCGGCCCGGCAGACGCGATCTACGCGGACCCGAAGCATCCGTATACGCAGGCGCTGCTGCGTGCCATCCCGGAGCCCGATCCAATGCGCAGCGTGCCGCGTGACCTCCCGCGCGGCGAGGTGCCGGACGCGGCACATCCTCCGCTCGGCTGCTCGTTTCATCCACGCTGCCCGAAAGCCTTCGAGGTGTGCGGGTGGGAGACGCGAGACCTCCGCGACCTCCTCGAGACGCGCTGGGCGCAGATGCAGCCAGGCGAGTTCGAGAGCGAGCAGGCCGCGTTCGGCGATCTCGGCGCGCTCGACAAGCCCGCTACGAAGGCGCATCTCTCCGGAGACGTGGTCGGCATCCTCGACGACATACGGGACGGCGGATCCCGACGAGCCGTTCTGGACGGGCGTCCGCCGAGCGTCGCGAAGGCGGACGGTGGCGTCGACATCGAGTGGCACGACCCGATCGAGCCGCGCCTCCAGCCCGTGGGGGACGTGAGCGTCGAATGCCACCTGTACGGCGTGCCCGAAAGCGACGAGAGCCCGGGGACACCGGGCTCTCGATGACGTACCTACGCGCGGCTCTTAGGCTGCGGCGACGGTCTGCAGCTCGCGAAGCGCGGACAGCCGCGCCAGCGCCTGGCTCTCGAGCTGGCGCACGCGCTCGCGCGTGAGCTCGAGCTCGTTGCCGATGGCCTCGAGCGTCCACGGCTCGCCCTCGAATCCGAAGCGGAGCTCGAGGATGCGCCGCTCGCGCTCGGGGAGGGCGTCCAGCGCACGCCGGATGCCCTGGCGGCGGAGCGACTCCTCGGCCTCGTCGAACGGGTCGGCCGCCTCGCGGTCGGCGAAGAGGTCACCGAGCTCGCCTTCGTCGTCTGCGCCGACCGTCTGGTTCAGCGAGATCGACGCGTGGGCTGCGCCAAGCGCCTCGTCGATGTGCTGGAGCGGCAGGCCCGTGGCCTCGGCCAGCTCCTCCTTCGTCGCCTCCCGGCCGAGCTCCACTTCGAGCCGCCGCGCCGCGCGGCCGAGCTTCTGCTGACGCTCGACGACGTGGACAGGCACGCGGATCGTCCGCGCGTGGTTCGCCACCGCGCGCTGCACGGACTGGCGAATCCACCACGTGGCGTACGTGGAGAACTTGTAGCCGCGCCGCCAGTCGAACTTCTCGACTGCGCGGTTGAGGCCCAGCGTGCCCTCCTGGATCAGATCCAGGAACGGTACGCCGAGACCGCGGTAGCCCTTCGCGATCGAGACGACGAGCCGGAGGTTCGACTCGATCATCCGGCGCTTGGCAACCGGGTCACCGCGCTCGATGCGCTTGGCGAGCGTGACCTCTTCGGCCGCGGTCAGCAGCTTGTGCTTGCCGACGTCGGCGAGGAACAGCTGCAGGCTGTCCGCCGCTCCGGCGACCTCGTCAGGCTCGAGGTTGAGCTTCGCCTTGGGACGCTCCGCCTCGCCTTCCGGGCGAGGTCCGAGCTCGACGCCCATGGCCTCGAGCTCGCGCGCGAAAGCCTCGACGTCGTCGTCGGCAAGGTCGTGCTCGAGAGCAAACGCCTCGAGCTCGGTCGGCTCGACGTAGCCGCGCTCCTCCGCCGTCTCCAGCAGCGCGCGACCCTGGTCGCTCTCGATCAATTCGGTTAGCTGATTCTGAGTCAAGTGCCCCTCGTGTCCTTTCCTATGGCCATTGCCCTTCACGTTCCAAACCTTCTCACTCTAGGTCGATTCTCCTCGGCACGCCAGGCCTGATCGAGCCGGCGTTCCGGGCTCCCCAAGGCCTCAAACGGAGGCCGTTGTCGAAGTATTCCGTCCGACCCGGACGATCGTGCGTACGCGTGTGTAGTACTTCGTCCCATTACAAGACGTGCCGTACCCTCGAAGGTTTGCACAGCACGAGTTAACTCTGTGCTGCGCAGGTGTAAAAGCTCCGTGAAGGGTTTGTGACTACTTCTTCTTGCGGCGACGTGTTTTCGCGGGCCCGCGCGAGCGCCTTTCCGCGAGCAGCTCCACCGCCCGCTCGAGCGTGAGCGCCTCGACGCTGTCGCCCGTGCGCAGGCTCGCGTTCGTCTCTCCGTCCGTGACGTAGGGCCCGAAGCGGCCGTCCTTGACCACGATCGGCTTGCCTGAAGACGGATCTGCGCCGAGCTCCCGGAGCGGCGCTGCGGCTGCTCGACGCTGCCGCTGCTTCGGCTGGGCGAGCAGCGCCAGCGCCTCCTCGACCGTGAGCGTGAAGAGCTGCTCCTCGCTGTCGAGCGATCGCGACTCCGAGCCCTTCTTGATGAACGGCCCGTAGCGCCCGTTCATCGCGACGATCTCCTCGCCGTCTGCGGGATCCACACCGACCGTCCGCGGCAGTGACAGCAGCCGCAGCGCGTCCTCGAGGCGCAACCGTCTCGGGATTCATCGACGCAAAGAGCGACGCCGTCCGGGGCTTCTCGTCCGAGTCGTCGGGAAGCTCCTCGGTCACGTACGGCCCATAGCGGCCGGTACGTACGACGATCGAGCGTTCTGTCTCTGGATCGACCCCGAGCGTGCGCTCAGCCGACGACTGGGAGAGCAGCTCCTCGGCTCTCTCCGGGGTCAGCTCGTCCGGGACGATCTCGTCCGGCAGCGATGCGCGCTCCTCGCCGCGCTCGAGGTATGGGCCGTACCGGCCGACGCGGACGACGATGTCCGAGCCCGGGATCGAGATCGAGTTGACGGCGCGTGCATCGATCTCGGCCAGATGATCCGTCACGAGCTGCTGCAGGCCGGGATCGCCGCCGTCACCCCTGTAGAACCGTGTCAGCCAGGCAACGCGCTCCTCGTCGCCTGCGGCGATGCGGTCGAGATCGTCCTCCATGCGCGCGGTGAACTCGTAGTCGACGAGGCTCGCATAGTGCTGCTCGAGGAGCTGCGTAACGGCGAAGGCGGTGAATGTCGGCACGAGCGCCGTGCCCTTCTTGAACACGTAGCCGCGGTCGAGGATCGTCGAGAGGATCGCGGCATACGTCGACGGCCGTCCGATCCCGCGGTCCTCGAGCGCCTTGACGAGGCTGGCCTCGGTGTAGCGGGCCGGCGGGCGCGTCTCGTGGCCGTCCGGCCGGAGCTCGGAAGCGTCGACCGGTTGGCCGACCGTCAGCCGCGGTAGCCGCCGCTCGCTCTCGTCCTCGCCGGGCTCGTCCGTGCCGGATTCGTACGCGAGGAGAAAGCCGGGGAAGGTGATGACCGTGCCGGAGGCGCCGAACGTCGCAGTCGTGCCCGGCTCGGTGGTCCCTTCGAGCTGAATCGAGACCGTCTGTCCTGCCGCATCCTTCATCTGGGAGGCGACGGTGCGCTTGAAGATCAGCTCGTAGAGCGCCAGCTCGTCGCGGGACACCTCGCCGGCGATCTCCTCGGGGGTGCGGAAGACGTCACCTGCAGGGCGAATCGCCTCGTGCGCCTCCTGCGCGTTCGCAACCGCCCGCTCGTAGCGGCGGGGGGCGTCGGGAACGGTCTCCGCACCGTACGTCCGCTCCGCATGTGCTCGGGCGGCACGCACGGCCGTCTCGGACAGCGCAACCGAGTCAGTGCGCATGTACGTGATGTAGCCGTTCTCGTACAGCCGTTGGGCGATCCGCATGGTCGTCTGCGAGGAGTAACGCAGCTTCCTGCTCGCCTCCTGCTGAAGCGTGGAGGTACGGAACGGAGCGGCCGGGCTACGCCGGTAGGGCTTGTCCTCGACGGACGTGACGGCGAACGGCCGGCCGTCGAGATCCCGGGCAAGTGCGGTCGCCTGTTCCTCGTCCAGGACGAGAACCGAGTCGTCCGCCGTGCCGGTGCTGCCGAAGTCCCTACCCTGCGCAAGGCGCTTGCCGTCGACGGCAACCAGTCGCGCTTCGAAGGGACCAGGCTCGAACATGCCGACAACGTCCCAGTACGACGCCACGACGAAGCGCATGCGCTCCAGCTCACGGTCGACGACGAGCCGCGTGGCAACCGACTGCACACGACCCGCGGACAGGCCGCGCATGACCTTCTTCCAGAGCACGGGGGATACCTCGTAGCCGTACAGCCGGTCGAGGATGCGGCGCGTCTCCTGCGAGTCGACGAGCCGCACGTCCACGTCTCTCGTCTCCTCGAGCGCGCGGACGATCGCGTCCTTCGTGATCTCGTGGAAGACCATGCGGCGCACGGGCACCTTGGGACGCAGCTCCTGTACGAGATGCCAGGCGATCGCCTCGCCCTCCCGGTCCTCGTCCGTCGCGAGCAGCAGCTCGTCGGCCTGCGCGAGTTTCTTCTTGAGGCCGGTGACAACTTTCTTCTTGTCGGGGTCGACGACGTAGTACGGCTCGAAGTCGTCCTCCACGGCTACGCCGAGCGCCCCGTACTTCTCGCGCTTCGCGGCGGGAATCTGGCTTGCCTTTTCAGGCAGGTCGCGGATGTGGCCGATGCTCGACTCGACCTCGTACCCGGGGCCCAGGTAGCGCGAGATCGTCCTCGCTTTCGCGGGGGACTCGACGATCACGAGCTTCTGCTTTCCGTCGGGCATACGGCGGGACACGTTAGCGGCGAGGTCAACGGACGGCGATACTGCGCCCGTGCCGACGCCCTTCTACAGGCTCGTAGGCGTCCTCAGCTGGCCGCTCATGCACGGGCTCTTCCGGTTACAGGCGCGCGGCGTCGACAACCTGCCGGACGGCGGCTTCGTGCTCGCCGCCAACCACACGTCGAACTTCGACCCCTGGCCGCTCGGTTGGCCGCTCTGGCCCGGCCGGCAGCTCTACTTCATGGCCAAGGCCGAGCTCTTCAAGCCCGTGCTCGGCCCCATGCTGCGCGCCGGAGGGGCATTTCCCGTGCGCCGTGGCGAGCAGGACATCGAGGCCATGGAGGCCTCCGTCAAGCTGTGCCGCGAGGGGAAGATCGTCGCGATGTTCCCCGAGGGTACGCGGCGATCTAAGGGCATCGTCAAGAAGTTCGAGCACCGGCCGCGGACCGGCGCTGCCCGCATCGCGCTCGCGGCGAAGGTGCCGCTCGTGCCCGCTGCGATCGACGGCACCGATCGCATGTCGCGTCTGCCGAAGCTCAAGGTCGCCTACGGCGTGCCCGTGCAGATGGACGATCTCGCCGGGATGACGCCGCGCGACGCGTCGCGCGAGGCCACCGATCGACTGATGAAGAGCATCTACGAGCTCCATGACTCGCTCTAGGCGACCGCTGATGGCGGTGGACGGCGACAGCCTCGCGCACCGCGCGTACCACGGGCTGCCGAAGACGGTCTCGCGCGCGGGAGGGCGGCCGGCCGGAGCGCTCGTCGGCTTCGCGAACTTCCTCATGCGCCTGTGGGACACCGAGCAGCCGCGCGCGGTCGTCGTCGGCTGGGACACGCTCGAGTCGCCCACGTACCGGCACGAAGAGCTTCCCGGGTATCAGGCGGGAAGGGTCTTCGACGACGCCCTGCTCGAGCAGCTGGCGATGCTGCCCGAGCTGGTGGAGGCGTTCGGCTTTCGCGCGGCGCGCGCGGCCGGGTACGAGGCCGACGACTTTCTCGGTGCTGCCGCCGCCGCGGAGGAGAAGCGGCGCGGCACGTGCGTCGTCGTCACGTCCGACCGCGACGCGTATCAGCTCGCGTCGGCGCGGACGACGATCCTCAAGCCGGTGAAGGGCGTGTTCGAGCTCGACCGGATCGGGCCGGCGCAGGTGCTCGAGATCTACGGAGTGGAGCCCGGACAGGTGCCCGACTTCATCGCGCTACGCGGCGACCCGTCGGACAAGATCCCCGGCGCGAAGGGCGTCGGGCCGAAGACGGCCGCCACCGTCCTGCTCGAGCACGGAACTCTCGAGGCTGCATTGGCCGCCGGGCGCTTCCCCAATCAGGCGGAGGACTTGCGCCTCTACCGGCGAATAGCCACGTTTGACGCCTCCGCCCCGCTCCCCTCCCTGAGCGACCAGACCCCAACCTGGGCGGAGGCGTCCTCTCTTGCCCGCGAGTGGGGCATGAAGGCGCTCTCCGAACGGCTGGCCGAGCGAGCCGAATAGGATCGGCGCATGGACGACTGGCTGACGAGCGTCCGCGATGCGGTTGCGGACGCCGCAGGAATGGACCCTTCGTCGCTCGATCTCTCGGCCGCTGACGGCGCGACGATCCTCGACCTCGCACGCATCGCCGCCCACGACAGCGGCGAGCGGACGAACGCTCCGCTGCTCTGCTACCTCGTCGGCCAGGCCACCGCCGGCGGTACGAGCCTCGAGACAGTCGCGGACGCGGTACGCAGATCGAACTCGTAAGTCACACCGACCTCTCCCGGCTGCACCCGACAGGCCACCATCCGGAGACGCCGGCGCGAATGGCGGTGCTTCACGAGGCCTTCCCCGAGTGGACCGAGGCGCGTGAGGCGACCGAGGCGGAGGTTCTCCGCTGCCACACCGAGCCGTACCTCCATCGTCGTAAAGACCATCGACGGGCCGACGTGGTTAGACGCCGACACGCCCGCATCGCAGACGACCTACCGCGCGGCGCTGCTGGCCGCCGGCGGCGCGATCCAGGCCGTCGAGCGCGGCGGCTTCGCGCTCGTGCGCCCGCCCGGCCACCATGCGCTCTCCGGCCGGGCGATGGGATTTTGCTTCTTCAACAACGTCGCGATCGCCGCCCGCTTCGCGCAGGCCGAGCTCGGCGTGGAGCGCATCGCGATCCTCGACTGGGACGTCCACCACGGCAACGGGACGCAAGACATCTTCGGGGACGACGACAGCGTGCTCTTCGTCTCGCTTCACGAGTGGCCGTTCTACCCGGGCTCCGGCGGGCCGACCGATCAGGCGGACACAACGCTCAACATCCCGATGTCGGCGGGCTCGGGAGACGAGGAGTACCTGCACGCCTTCGACCACACGGTCGTGCCGGCGGTGGAGCGCTTCCGGCCGGACCTGCTCATCGTGTCGGCCGGCTTCGACGCGCACGTCGACGACCCGATGGCCAACATCGAGGTGACCGAAGAGGGGTTCCGCGAGCTGGCGCGGCGCGCCCGCGGGCTGGCGCCGCGCTTCGCGGCAGTGCTCGAGGGCGGCTACGAGCTGCAGACGCTGCCGCGGCTCGTACGGGCCGCGATCGAAGGCTTCGAGAGCTAGTCGGCGCTCGGTCGCGCGCGACTGCGACGCCGATCATCGAGTCACGCGTGATCAGCGGGACGAGCTCCTCCTCGTTCAACTCCTCCGTCCCCGCCGGGCGGCGCGGGATGACGAGATAGCGAATGTCGGCCGTCGAGTCGACGACGCGCACCTCCACGTCGGCGGGGAGCTCGACACCGAACTCGCGGAGCACGCCGCGTGGATCGGAGACCGCGCGCGAGCGATACGGCAGGCTCTTGTACCAGTCGGGCGGCGGCCCGAGCAGCGCCTTCGGGTAGCACGAGCAAAGGGTGCAGACGACCATGTGGTGCACAGCTTCGGTGTTCTCGAGCGCGACGACGACCGGGGACGGGCCCGGGTCGAGACCGACCTCGAGCGCCGCCTCGCGTGCGTCGGCAAGCAGGCGCTGCTTGAACTCCGGATCGACCCAGGCTCGCGCAACCAGCCGTGCGCCGTCGGCGGGATCTCGCGACACGAGCCAGTCGATCCGCTTGCGGAGGTCCTCGCGAGTGATTACGTCCTTCTCGACGAGCACGGACTCGAGCTCCCGGACGCGGGTTGCGACCGCGGGCTCGTCGTCGTGACCGATCGGGTCGTGGTCGTGATCGTGATCGTGGTGGTCGTGACTCATTCGGCCTCCTCCAGCCAGTGTTCGAACACGTCGACGTACACGCGGTCTTTCGTTTCGCCTGCGAGCGCGACGAGGTACAGCTGCTGCTCGGGAAGCCCGTCCTCCCCGTACGCGCGCGTCTCGGGGTTCGTGAACGCGCCGTGACTCAGGACGATCGTGCCGGTCTTCCCCTTGACGTAGTCGGGAGTGCGGTGGTGGCCGCCGTGGCTTCGCGCCGAGATGCGAACGCGCTGTCCGATCTCGAAGCTCATGCGTCGAGCACGCCTTTCTCCCTCAGGATCGTCTCCACCGAGTAGAGCCAGCGCTCGTAGTACGACGCCCGCTCGTACTCCTCGGGCGGCATGCTCTCGATGCCGCGCCGCAGCTCGTCGACGTTCATCACGCCGCGAGCGACGAGGACACCGACGATCGCATCCATGAGCACTTCCCAGTCCGCCAGCTCGTGCTCCTCGCGATCGATCGGCTCGGCGGTTGCCCAGCCGCCCCGGTCGTGAACGGCACGCTCCACAGCCCGATCGTAACGCCGATGATTCGCAACGGCGAAAGCGGTCAATAGGGGAAGAAGAAACAACCCCAAGGAGGGTTCAAATGGCCTACGTCGATGGATTCGTCATCCCCGTTCCGAAAAACAAGCTCGACGCCTATCGCCGCATGTCGCGCAAGGCGGGGAAGGTGTGGCGCGAGCACGGCGCGCTCGAATACAAGGAGTGCGTCGCCGACGACGCGCCCAAGGGCAAGGTCACGTCCTTCCCGCAGAGCGTGAAGCTCAAGAGGGGCGAGACCGTGGTCTTCTCGTGGATCACCTACAAGTCGCGTGCGCATCGCGACAGCGTGAACAAGAAGGTGATGAAGGATGCGCGCTTGGCCGACATGATGGGCCCGGAGAACATGAAGAACATGCCCTTCGACGCCCAGCGCATGATCTACGGCGGCTTCAAGGTCGACGTCGACCTCTAGCCGGCGACGGCGAGCACGATCGCGTTTGCCCGACGGGTCGCGGACGCGCGGCCCGTCGTCCGTCTCCTCGGGCGAGTGACCCGCCTCGTCCAGCCGGCCGAGCACGCGGTCCCGCTCGGCCGCGTCGGGGAGCACGATCGTCATCTGCCGCAGCGCGGCGGTGCCGTCAGGAGGCGGCGAAGCTCCGGCGCTCTCCCACGTGTTCGCGCCGATGTGGTGGTGGTAGCCACCGGCGGAGAGGAACGCGGCCTGCTCACCGAGCTGTGCCATGAGGCCGAAGCCGAGCACGTCGCGGTAGAAGGCGACCGTTTCCGGTATCGCCGCCACCTTCAGGTGGACGTGGCCCATGACCGTGCCGTCGGGAAGCTGCTCGAACGGCTGCGACTCGGGTTCGGGCAGCTCGGCGAGGACGCTGCCCACGTCGAGCGGCAGCGTCGTCATCCGCTCGAAGACCTGCCCTTCCCACACCTCCCGCGGGCGGTCCCAGTAGATCTCGATGCCGTGCCCGTCCGGGTCGCTGAGGTAGATCGCCTCGCTCACGAAGTGATCGGAGAGGCCCGTCAGGGCCACGCCGTCGCGCCCGGCGTGGGCGAGCCAGCGGGCGAGGTCGACGCGCTCGGGCAGCAGCAGGGCGAAGTGGTAAAGGCCGGTGTAGCCGTACGCCGGCTGCGCGCCGGGCTCTTCCACGAGCACGAGTAGCTCGACGATCTCCCGCACCGAGCGCGGCCTGGCCGTTCCCGCTCGAGCACTTCCAAGCCCGACTGCCTCGCGGTAGTACTTCAGCGAGCGGTCGAGGTCGGCAACCGTGAGGTGTACGGGCCCGACGGTGGTGCGGCCGGCGATCTCCGGGCTCATCGCCGCGGCTCTCCCGAGGCGACGCGGTCGACCGTCGATGCGATCCGGCGCGCCCGCGTCTCGGCGCGCTTGGCTTCCTCCACCCACTCCACGTACTCGCGCTGGTGGGTGAACGAGAGCCTTGCGAACGCCGTGTTTGCCTCCGGTGCGTCTGCGAGCGCGGCACGAAGATCTGCGGGGAGCTGGACCATCCGAGGCTCGGTGTCGAGCTCCATCCGCACGCGAACGCGGTCGCCGGCATCGACTCCGGTCGCCGCCTTGACCGCACGGTTGACGACGATGTAGCCCACGCCGTCGTAGACGCCCGGCGTCGTCCGCCACGTGTGGTTGCGGATCGTGACCTTCACCGGAGGACGCGCCCGGCCGAACGCCTCGCCGAGATCGAACGGCACTTGAAACATCGTCGCCGTCTTCTGCACGCGCTGCAGCTCGACGCGTGAACGTCTTGGCCGGCACCTCGCCCCGAAGGTAAACGGTATCCTCGGCAACGCTGTCCCACGGAATACCGAGAGGAGGATCGACGTGCTCAGTGTGACGCAGCAGTCGTGCCGCGTCCGTCACCAACCCAAGTAAGGGCGGCTCCAGCGTGGAGTCGTTCCAGACCTGGAAGGAGCTGAGCACATGGGTATTCCGTACCGCGCTCGCGTCAACGAGCGCTGGTTTCTGAACCTGCCCGGCTTCCACGGCGGAGCGTACGTGGTCGCGTATGTCGAGGACACGAGCGATTGCGGTCCTCGGCACGACCCGTACTGCGACGGCGACTGCTCTCACTGCCCCGCGAACTTCGAGCCGCGGATGATCGTCGAGATCGCCGATTGCAACAGGCGTGTGAATCTCGAGTTCGACCTCGACTCGGATGAGGCTCGGGCAAACTCGCTCCACAAGCTCGACACCCTCATCGCCGCCCTGCGCGTGTTCCGCGCAGGCGTCGAAGAGGAGTTCGGGCACTACGAGCGGCGGGAGCGCGAGCTGAAGGAGCGGAAGGAGGAGTAATACGTGGAACGCCAGACCGGCGGGACCAATAGAGAGAGCCCCGTTTCCGGGGCTCTCTTCGTCGTCAGCTAAAGAAAACGCGCATCCTGCACGTCAGAGAAGTGTGATCGGACGCCGCGGAGCGAGCCTGGACGACCTGGAGGCGCTGTACCGCAGCCGCTTCGACGTCTTCGCACGCGTCGCGGCGAGCGTGACCGGCGATTCCGAGCGAGCACGTGACGCGGTGCAGGAGGCGTTTGCGACCGCGGTGCGCAAGCGCCGGTCGTTCCGCGGCGAGGGCCCGCTCGAGGCCTGGGTCTGGCGCATCGTGCTCAACGCCGCACGTTCGGACGTGCGCCGGGACGTTCCGGCGGTCGACTACGACGAGCCGGCCGCCGCGAACGGCCGTCCAGAGCATGACGCCGAGCTGCGCGCTGCGCTCGCGCGTCCTGCCGGAGCGGCAGCGGACAGCCGTCTTCCTCCGCTACTACGCCGACCTCGACTACGCGGCGATCGGCGAGGCGCTCGGGATCACGACCGGAACCGTCGCCGCAACTCTCAATGCCGCGCACGCGGCGCTTCGCACTCGACTGGAGGAGGTACGAACGTGACCGATCTCGACCGCACCAGCCTCGATCGCCTCCTTCCCGCCGCGCCTGGCCCGGCTGACTGGGACGACGTGCTGAGCCGCTCGGGCGCGCACCAGCGGCGTCGCCGGCGCCTCGTCGCGCTCGCTGCGGCGGCGCTCGTCGTCGCCGTGGGGTCCGGCGTCTGCGTTCGGCGGTGTGCGCGACTTCGTCCTCGACAAGGGCTTCATCGGCCTGCCTCCGATAGGAGCGACGCCGAGCAGCCCGGCGAGCGGAGAGCTCGAGATCTTCTACTGGGCCCCTTGGTCTGCCAACGGGAACTGGAAGAACGGTAGAACCCGCGCGTGGGTGTACGCCGACGGGCGGCTGATCTCGCTGCGGGGGGCCCGGACCGTCCCGAGAGCGCGAACCCTCTCTCCACCGGCTTCCTCGAGCAGCGGCTCACGCCCGAAGGCGTCGAGCGCCTTCGCTCCGAGATCGCGGCGGCCGGTGACTTCGGCAGTCCGGACGAGTTGGCGCCGCCGGGCAAGCCACCTTGTCCCTGGGCCAGAGCGTAAGCGACCGCGAAGGCGATCGCCAACGGCGACTGCCAGCCCCCGACGCCGGAGCCCGCGCCCGACGCACCGATCACGGTTCCGTTCTTCACACCGATAGCGTGGCGGGCCTCGGCACGCTCGTTCACGTCGACCATGCGCGCGATCTCACCCGACTGCAAGCGCGACTCTCGGATCCGGGATCGTGGCTGCCGGCGAGCGCGTGGGCGGAGAGAGACATCAGGGCGTACGTGGCGTCGAAGTACGCGTCTGCTACGGCGGGCTGGCCGCCCGACCAGCCGGTCGAACGGTCCCGCATCGTGGCGCTGCTGCCGCCGGCGGCCAGAGACCTGCTCGGCGGACGCCTCGACTGAGGCAGGGCCCGCTCTTCGGTGAGCCCGGCAACTTCCGTCCCTCGTACGAGTACTGCGCGGACATGACGACGGATGAGGCGCGCGCGGTCGCGGTCGCGCTCGACGATGCGGGGCTCGAGCGAAGCGGGCGCAAGCCGCCTGAACTACCGGATCGAAGCTCCGGGCTCGAACCCGGGCGAGGCTCACGTGTGGTTCGAGCCGTACCTCCCGCACGGCGAGATCACGTGCTCGGTGTGCGGATGACAATCCGACACATCCTGTTCGGCGCTCTCGCGGCGTCGGTCGCACTCACGTCCGCCGCGTCGGCAGGTCCTGATGCAACGGGCGTGCCGCCTCCGGTCGGGCGCATCGCGCAGGAGCTTGCGAGTGGCGGGGCCAAGCGCGTGATCGTCTTCGCCTCCGTAGGGGACAAGAGCTATGTGGCGACGGCGGGCACTCGCCGCCCGAAGGCAGATCAGCGCTTTCGCGTGGGCAGCGTGACGAAGACGTTCACGGCGACGATCGTGCTTCAGCTCGTGGACGAGGGGAAGCTCGGCCTGGGCGACACGCTCGAGGACCACCTGCCCGGCGTGGTTCCGCGAGGTAACGAGATCACGATCCGCCAGCTGCTCCAGCACCGCTCGGGGCTCGTGAACTACACGGACTACGACGTCGTGGCTCAAAGGAGCAAGTCGCCGTCGATCCGGCCGATCGACATCCTGCGCTTCGCGGGCTCCAAGCCTCTCGTCTTCGAGCCCGGCACCAGTGGAGCTACTCGAACACGAACTACATCGCGCTCGGTCTCGTCATCGAGCAGGTCACCGGGACGCTCGTACGCCGACGAGCTCGAGCGGCGCATCTTCCGGCCGCTCGGGCTCGACGACACGGAGCTCCCGCGGACGCGGCGCCTGCCGGATCTCGATGACGGCGGCTTCAGACGCCGAACCTCTGCGCTGGGCGGACGGCGGGATCGTCTCGAACGCGCGCGACCTGTCCCGCTTCTATTCCGCGCTCCTCTCGGGGCGAATCCTGTCCAGCCGCCTCCCTCGCAGCGATGAAGAAGACGGTCGCTGTCGGCCCGGGTGACGCGTACGGCCTCGGGATCGCCTCGATAGGTGTCCGGTGCGGACGACAGTGGGGCCATGGCGGCTGGATCCTCGACTACATCACGCGCGCCTATGCAAACGAGAAGGGTGACCGTGTCGGCGTCGTCTCGATCTACGGAAGGCTGGCAGACCGGCAGCCGGACGACAGCGCACTGGTCTGCCCCGAGTATCGGCTCGCGGCGTCCGCGGCACTCGCAGCACATCGCCGTCCTCCGAGGGGACGACATCTACGCAATGAACGCCGATGGCAGCGGACAACGGCGGCTCGTATCCGGCAGCGACCCCGCCTGGTCACCCGACGGACGGAAGATGGCGTTCGTCAGCAGGGGCGCCATCTACGCCATGAGCGCCGACGGCAGCGGGCAGCGGAGGCTTGCGCGCGGCAGCGCTCCTGCCTGGTCACCCGACGGTCAGAGGATCGCCTTCCTCAGAGGTGGCGCCATCTACGCGATGAAGGCCGACGGCAGCGGGCTTCGGAGACTCGTGTCCGGCGGCGACCCTGCCTGGTCACCGGACGGGCAGAGGATCGCGTTCGTGCGTGGCAGCGGCAACCGCGCCGAGATCTACCTGGTGAACGCCGGCGGCGACGGGCAGCGAAGACGTCGCGCGCGGGACGCGACCCGGCCTGGTCGCCCGACGGGCGGAGGATCGCCTTCGCAAGGAAGATCGCCTTTCCCAGTGGGGTCGGCGGCAACCTCGAGATCTTCGTCATGAACGCCGACGGCAGCGGGCAGCGGAGACTGAAGCGCGAGGCGGCACGCGGTGACTGCTCCTGCCTGGTCGCCCGACGGGCGGAAGATCACGTTCCAGAAGCAGGAAGTCTCCGGCGGGGGAGGCCACAGCTGGGCGTGGTACGGCGTCCACGTCATGAACGCGGACGGCAGCGGGCAGCCGAAGAAGCTCTGCGGGCGGAGAGCCGCTTAAAGATCGAGTACCCCGCGCTGCGCGCCCTCTCTGGTCGCCCGATGGGCGGATGATCGCCTTCCTCAGCTGGCGGGACGGCAACTACGACGTCTACGTCATGAACGCCGACGGGAGCGGGCTGACGAACGTCACGCGGAGCAGGGCGAACGAAAGCTCGTTCGCCTGGTCGCCCAGGCAGACGAAAGGGTCATGACCCCTTACGAGAGGAGAAAGGTATGAAAGCTCGACGGTCACACTCGTCGCGCTCGCGGCGGCGGTCACGCTGACCGCTGTTGCGGCGGCCGGCCCTGACGCAGCGAAGCAGCGGGTGGCGATTTCGATGAAGAACCCGGGGGACGGCACGTTCGTGCTCAGGCCACTGCAGCCCGGGACGCTCAAGCGCGACTCGGGCACGGTGAGCCTGGTCCAGCCCGAGCCGACCACCGTGATGCGCGAGGGGCAGCGCGTTGATGTCTATCGGAGCACCTACACGCTCAAGGGCAAGCGAGGGACCATGTCGATTCGTGAGCGGCTCGAGTTCGTCGAGGTCTCGAACGAAAAGGTCCCAGGCTTCGATTTCACCCCGGGTGTCGGCATCGGCACGTGGAAGGTCGTGGGCGGGACGGGCGCGTACGCCAAGATCACCGGAGGCGGACGGAGTGGCCATCAGGGCCACCCGTGGCTCGCGCAGCAGGAGGGCTTCCTCACCGTTCCGTAGCGTGTAACGCAAGGTAAGCGGCGCGCAGAACTGGCCGCGCCGCTTACCGGCGCCGCCACGGGGTGCTGACGGTCAGCCGCGGGAGGTACGTCCTGTACGGCCTGGCATCACGCGTCAGGAGCGTCAGTCCCTCGACGGCGGCGTGGGCGCCGATGTAGAAGTCGGGTAGCGGCGAGCGCCGCTTGCCGCCGGCGCGCCGGTAGCGCGCGAAGCACTTGCCTGCGAGGAACCCTGCCGCCCACGGAAGAGGGAGACGGGTGAAGTCGTCGGGCGGGAGCGCGGCGTCGAGCTCCTCGATTCGCTCGAAGCCAACGGACACCTCGGCGTAGACGATGGGGTTGATCGCCAGCCGTCCTTCATCAGCCGCACGCTCGATCGCGGCACGGGAGCGCTCGGCCCAGACCGGGTCGTCGGTGAGGACATCGAGCAGAACGTTGGAGTCGACGAGCGTGATCAACCGCGGGTCATGGCCATGATCTCGTCGGTCGTCAGCCCCGTCGTCGCGGTCCCGCGCATTCGGGCGACGATGGCCGCTCCGCGGCCGGCCGCCTTCCGCACCGTGACGACCTCGCCTTCGACGCCGAACTCGACGGTCGATCCCGGGTGGATGCCGAGCCGGTCGCGGATCTCCTGAGGGATCGTGACCTGACCTTTGGTCGTGACCTTGCCGGCCATGACTGTAAGAGACATATCGGTAATACTCATACTGACAGTATAGATCGCGTTGCGCGGTCACGCAAGGCTGATAAAGGATTCGGCGACGATTGCACCCTAATGAGCATGGGTCACCTGGATTCCGACCTGGAAGATCTGTACCGCCGTCGCCACGGCGCATTCCAGGTGATGCTCGCGTCGGTAACGGGCAGCGTCGAGAGCGCGCGCGACGTCGTGCAAGAGGCGTTCGCCCAGGCACTGCGCGACCAGAAGGGATTCCGCGGCGACGGGGTCGCTCGAAGGCGTGGGTATGGCGGATCGCGTTCCGGATCGCGGTCGGCTCCAAGGGGTCGCGCGAGCTCGCAGTGGACGAGGTGCCGGAGGTGGCGTTCGTCGACGAGAGCCGCGATCCAGAACTCGCTGCCGCGGTGCGAGAACTGCCGCCGCAGCGGCGGCTGGCGATCTTCCTCCGCTACTTCGCGGATCTGTCCTACGCCGAGATCGGCGAGGTGCTCGGAGTCGCCGAAGGAACGGTCGCGGCGACCCTGTCCCAGGCGCACAAGCAGCTCGGCGCCGAGCTTACGACTAACGAGGTGGTGGCATGAGCAGGTACGAAGACAGTCTGCTGGCTGCCCGGTTCGCCGCGCTGGCGTCCGAGCCGCTCCCGGGAGATTGGGACGAGATTCTCGGTAGGACTGGCGCGCTGCCAAAGGGAGGCCGGAAGCGAGCGATTCGTCGTCGCCGGCTCACGCGTGGTGTTTGCCGTTGCCGCCGTCGTAGCCGCCGCCGCTGCTGCTGCGGTCGGCGCCGTGCGCTACTTCATTCTCGATGAAGGCTTCATCGGCCTGCCTCCCGAAGGAGCGGTGGCGAGCACGCCGGAGCGCGGAGAGCTCGTTCTGCGCTATTTCGGGCCCGACCCTGGCCACCACGGGAAGAGCCGCGTATGGGTGTACGCCGACGGCAGGGTGATCTCGCTCCGGGGCACATCGTTGCCCGAGGGTGCAAATGCCGCGTCGACCGGCTTCCTCGAGCAGCGGCTCACCCGAGACGGCGTTGAGAAACTACGGTCTGAGGTGGCCGCGTCGACTGGCGTAGGGCAGCCTCCTTCCGGCAGCGCACCCCTGACCTTCCACACGATCATCGAGGTACGTGAGGGCGCCCGACTCGTTCGCGTCGAGTGGAGTAGCGATCAGGCTTGGCTCGAGGCGCGACTCTCGGATCCAGCGTCGTCACTCCCGGCAGCAGCATGGCAGGAACGGGTCGCGAGGGCATATGTGCCGTCGAGGTTCGCCGTCTGTTACGGCGGGCCGTGGGACCGTGCAGTCGAGCCGTCGCGGATCTTGAGCCTGCTACCGGCACAGGCACGTGACCTGCTTCACGCCAACGCGATACCGTCGGACAGGCTGTTCATGCAGCCGGGCGATGTTCATATTGGCCCCGTTTCCCTCAGCACCACGCTCTGCTCCGACGTGACGCTCGAGGAGGCGCGGGCGCTCGGCGCGGCGCTCGACGACGCTGGGCTCGAACCGGTCACGCCGAAGTTGAGGCTCGCATACGTTCTCGAGGTTCCAGGCCCGAACGGAGGCACGGCGCAGATCTCCTTCGAGCCGTACCTCCCGGACGGCCAAGTCACATGCTCCATATGTGGGTGATCTTCGAGCCCGACACCCAGTTGAGCTACTCGAACACGAACTACATCGCGCTGGGCGCCTAGGACACGAAAAGGACATGACCCAGTACGAAAGGAGAGAGGGATGAATGCTCGACAGGCCACACTAGTTACCCTCGCGACGGCGGTCTCAGTGACGGCCGTTGCAGCGGCCGCCCCTGACGCTGCGAAACAGCGGGTGGCGATCACGATGAAGAACCTGCCCAATGGTCAGTTCCTGCTCGAACGGGGAGCGGATCCCTCAAGCGCGACTCGGGCACGACAGGCGTTGGCATCAAGCGCTTGAACGTCGTGATTCGCGACGGGCAGAGAGTCGAGATCTTTCGCCTTACGTTCACGTTCGAGGGAAAGCGCGGGAGCCTCACGACTCGAGAGCGGAATGAGTGGGTCGACACCGGAGGACCCTATGTCGGCATGGGTACGTGGAGAGTCGTGGGTGGGACAGGTCAGTACGCGCGGATCACCGGTGGCGGGCGGAGTGCTGCGGCAGGGCTCAATCGCGGGAACGGGGCCTGGTACGCAAGCCAAGAGGGCTTCGTCACCGCTCCGTAGCGTCTGCCGAGAGTGGGGAAAGCCCTGCAAGTGCGTGCTTTCCGCGTAGCAGGCCTGTAAGCCGGATTCTGTCGAGCGGTGACCATCCCTCTAGGCCGACCGTTTCCGGCCGGCCTTTAGGCAACGTCGAGGTACTTACGCAGTGCCTTACGGATAACTGACGAGGTCGTCTCGTCGTCGCGCCGTGCTCTTTGAGCAAGCGCCTCACGCAACTCGGGGTCGAGTCGGACAGACTCGACGCTCGCAGCAGCGGATCCGATCGGTGGGCGGCCGCCTCGTCGTCGCAGCGTCTCATCGACGTCGTATCCTGCCTCCGCCTTCTCCGTCAACGCGGCGACCACCTCGTCCGTGATCGGGACGTTGCTCGCGGTCCTGCCGTGTGTCTTCTTCGCCATCATTGTCCTCCAGGCAGTAGCCGTCGGTACTTCGCCCGCATCGTCATTGCGTGGATCGCCAACTCCGAACCGTCACCCGCACGATGGCGACAACCTCCAGCATGTCGGCACTGCGCGACGGCCCGAGGTACAGCCGAGTGTCGTCGTCTTTGGTCATCGATCGCCATCGCGTGTGCCGTTGCATGCTCGATGTCCTCGTCGGCGATCCGGTGCTTGCGCGCCGACGGGTGGATCTCCACTTGAGAATCGTACTACAAAACCCGTGTGCCAACAGCGAATGGTCCATGGAGAGAGCCCCGTCACCGGGGCTCTCTGCTAGCAGGCCCGTAAGCCGGATTCTGTCGAGGGTGCCCATCCCTCTGCGCCGACCGTTTCCGGCCGACTCGAGCGGCGCACCCGGCTCCTCGGCGGACCACGGTCGTAGGAGCCTGCTTCGCCTTGCACCAGACGGGTTTGGCTAGCCAGGCGGACGATGAGTTCCGAGCCGGCGATTGGTCTTAGTGTCCGACGGCAACAATCAGGGGCAGGCAACCGAGAGGGAGTGCGAGATGGCCAAGTTGGTGGTCACCGAGTTCGTGTCGCTCGACGGCGTGATGCAGGCGCCCGGCGGCGAAGAGTTCAAGTACCCCGGGTGGAGCTTCGAGTTCGATCGCGGAGACGACGGCAACCAGTTCAAGCTCGACGAGACGATGGAGAGCGACGTGCTCCTGATCGGGCGCGTGACCTACGAGAGCTTCGCCGGCGCCTGGCCCGATCGCGAGGGGGAGTTCGCGGACAAGTTCAACACGATGCCCAAGTACGTCGTGTCCTCGACCCTCGAGGACCCGGAGTGGAACAACACGACCGTCCTCAAAGGCAGCGCCGCCGAGGAGGCGTCGAAGCTCAAGGAGGAGATCGACGGGATCATCCAGGTGCCCGGAAGCCTTCGGCTCGTCCAGGAGCTGCTCGAGCACGATCTCGTCGACGAGCTGCACCTGATGGTCTTTCCCGTCGTGCTCGGCACCGGACGGCGCCTGTTCGGCGAGACGAGCGACAAGACCGACTGGCTGCTAACCGAGTCGAAGCCGGTCGGGCCGGACGGCGTCCTCGTTCTCATCTACGAGCGAGCCCGGTAGCCGCGAAGTCGCACCCGTACAAACGTCGCGCGCGGCGTCGCGCACGGCGGACGAGCTCAGGGCTGTGGTGCGTCGGAGCGCAGCTCCACCATGCCCAGTGGCGCATGGCGGGCGATCGTCTCGAAGTCGGCGTCCTGGTGGAGGAGCGGGGTTTCGGTCCTCATGGCCACGGTCGCGATCAGGCAGTCGGGGAGCCGGCGGATCGTGCTTCCCTGGCGACGGCAGCTCCGGTAGAGCGCGGCCGCTGCTTCGTGGTCGGAAGGCTCCTCGAGCGGGAGGAAGCTGCAGCGATCGAGTAGTCGCCGAAGGTCGCGCGCGTGCCGTTCGTCGCGCGCGCCCGCGAGGAGCTCGAGCAGCACCAGCCCGGTCGTCGCAAGCGGCTCGTCGGTCTCGATCGCCCTCGTGAGACGCAGATCGGCCAGACTCCCGGTGGCGTGCTGGTACTCGATCCAGGCGGAGGTATCGACGAGGATCACGGAGAGGGGCGGTAACCCCCGCGCAGCTCTTCCAGGTCACCCTCCCAGCCGCGACCGCGCATCGCAAGCGCCTCCTCGCGGCTCATCGGCTCGATATCGAGCCGTCGCAGCGCCAGATCGATCGCTGCCCTCTTTGTGCGCAGCCCGTAGCGGCGCATGACCCGCTCGATCACCGCGTCGTCCACTTCTACGTTGGTGCGTGCCTATGTGTATAGCTTACACCATGCGCGCGCGCTGGACTCGAAATGACGAAGCCCCGCATAGGCGGGGCTTCGTGGTAGCAGGCCTGTAAGCCGGATTTGTCGAGGGTGACCATCCCTCTAGGCCGACCGTTTCCGGCCGACTCGAGCGGCGCACCCGGCTCCTCGGCGGGCCACGTCGTAGGAGCCTGCTTCGCCTTGCACCGGACGGGGTTTGGCTAGCCGCCGTGTCACCACGACGCTGGTGGGCTCTTACCCCACCGTTTCACCCTTACCTCCGGCGTCTCCGGAGAGAGACGTCGCCGGTGGCGGTCTCCTTTCTGTTCCACTTTCCGTCGGCTTTCGCCGCCTGGGGTTTCCCCAGCGTCCTGCCCTTCGGTGTCCGGACTTTCCTCGGATCAGCTCTCGCTGCCCGCGGTCACCCGGCCTGCACTCAGAATGGTAGCGCCATCGCCAAGTCGGCACACGAAACTATGGAGCAGCGGCGGTCCCCGTCATCGACGCGGCCGCTGTCTCGCGCGTAGCGGTTATCGGCGACGTACACGGCAACGCCGTGGCCTTCGCCGCGGTGCTCGAGGAGATTCGTGCCGATCCGCCGGATCTCGTCGTCGTCAACGGCGATCTCTCATGGGGCGCCGAGCCCGAGGCGACGCTGGCGATGGCGGACGAGCTGAAGACGCGCTGTTCGTCCGCGGCAACGCCGAGTCGGCGCTGCTGCGACTCGTCCGCGAGCCGGACTCCGAGCGCACGGAGTCGAGCGTGGATGCTCGAGCAGCACTCAGCCGCGAGCGGATCGCGGAGATCGAGCGATTCGCCGGCGCTGTCTCCGTCAGGTGGAAGGCGTCGGGCGCGTTTTCGTCTGTCACGGCTCGCCGCGCGGCGATCAGGAGCTCGTGACGCCCGGGACGCCCGACGAGCGAATGCGAGCGTTGCTCGAGGGCACGCGAGCTCGACGTGCTCGTCACCGCACACGTCCACCTCCAGTTCGAGCGAAGGTGCTCGGCATCACGAGCATGAACGCCGGCAGCGTCGGCCTTCAGTACGGCGGCACGCCGGCCGCCTACTGGGCGGAGATCGGTCCGGAGATACGCCTACGCCGGACGGAGTTCGACCTTGACGAAGCCGAGCGCCGCACGCGGAAGAGCGGGATCCCGACTGCCGATCGCATCGTTCAGACGCTCCGCGAGCCTCCTCGGCCGAGGAGGTCATCGAACACGCAGAGCGGCTCGTGGCTTCGGACTGAAAGAGCAGAAAGCCGCACTCGGGACAGGCGATCGCTCCGCCCGCACGGTGCTGCACGAACTCGCCGCAGACGAGGCACTCGAGGCTCGCCCCGCGCAGCAGCGCGAAGAGCTCCTGCTCGAGTGTCCGATTGAGGGTGGCTACGTCGCCCATCAGACCTTTCTGAACACCCCCACGACCTTGCCGAGCAGCTGGACGTGGTCGGCATAGATCGGATCCATCGTGGCGTTCTCCGGCTGCAGCCGCACACGGCCGGACTCCCGGAAGATGCGCTTGACCGTCGCCTCGTCGGCCGACTCGTCGTCTCCCGCGAGCGCGACGACGATCTCGCCGTCACGGGCGTCCTGCTGCCGGCGCACGACGACGTAGTCGCCGTCGAGTATGCCGGCGTCGACCATCGACTCGCCCTTGACGCGGAGGACGAAGTCGGCGGGGCCGACGACGCCGGGAACGCTCATGTACTCCTCGACGTTGTCGGCGGCGAGCAGCGGTCCACCGGCTGCGATCTGGCCGACGAGCGGCAGCATGTCCTCCTCGCGCGAGGGCCGCGCAGAGGCGGGCCGCTCGCGTCCTACGAGCTCGAGGGCGCGCGGCTTCGTTGGGTCGCGGCGCAGAAGGCCGGCCCGCTCGAGGTTGGCGAGATGCGCGTGCACCGTCGACGGCGAAGCGAGCCCCACGGCGTCTCCGATCTCGCGCACCGTGGGCGGATACCCGTGCGTGTCGACGTAATCGACCACGAAATCCCAGATCTGCTGTTGCCTGGGGGTCAGCACCGATGAGCCTCCTTTAGCGAACATGTGTTCGCCACGGTAGCGGCGGCTCCGGACGCCGTCAAGGCGGATCGGCTAGAGGCTGTAGGCCAGGGGATGCCGTGGCTCGTAGAGCATGATGTCGTCCGCGCCGGGCACCTTCAGCATCACCGTGCGACCGAAGCCCTTGTCCTCGATCGGCCCGGCGAACTCGGCGCCCCTGCTCTCGAGCTCTGCCTTCGTCGCCTCGACGTCGTCGCACATCAACGAGATCGAGTGGTGCCGCGGAGAGTCGTACGTGACTCCCTCGTGGACCTGGTGGGTCGGGTGCACTCCGGTCTCGCTCGGCCCGCTCTTGAAGATGAGCCAGCCCGGCGCCGATTCCTCCTCGACGTACGGCCACTCGAGCACGTCGCGGAGAAAGGCCCGCGTGGCCTCGGCGTCATCCGAGTAGATCAGGAGATGAACGGCGGTGATCACGCCCGGCGATCGTAACCCGATCCGATGTAGCTGCTGCCGAAAGTCGCGGATGCTGTCGGCGTAAACTCGGCCGCGATGGGAGGCGAAGAGCCAGCGCTACAAGACGTGCAGTTTGCGTGGCGTGGCGAGGCGACCGACGACGAGCTCGTAGCGCTCACCCAGTCATACGGTGGAACAGCCGAGGCTGGGTGGTGGGACCGGATCCGTCCGCATAGTCTCGGCTGGGTCACCGCCCGGATCAGTGACGGGAAGCTCATCGGCTTCGTAAACGTCGCGTGGGACGGCGGCGACCACGCCTTCCTGATCGACACGAAGGTCCGCCCCGACCACCAGCGGCGAGGCATCGGCACCGAACTCGTCCGTATCGCCGTGAATCACGCAAAAGAGGCCGGGTGCGAGTGGATCGAGGTCGACTTCGACGAACCTCTTGCCCCGTTCTACTACGACGCGTGCGGATTCACTCCGACGCCGGCCGGGCTCGTGCACCTCCCTGACGTGGAGCCCATCGAGCACTCCTAGTGTCGCTGGAAGGCAGATGCGGGCTTTGCCCGCGTCTGCCACGCGAGTGCTGACTCCGACGTGGCCCCCGACGGAAAGTGCGAAGCACTTTTCGTCGCCAAACATGCGCTGGAGAGGACTTGAACCTCCACGGCCTAAAGCGGCCACCAGGCCCTCAACCTGGCGCGTCTACCAATTCCGCCACCAGCGCGCGCAGCGAATTCTACCGAGCCGGGTTCTTACTCCAGAACCTGGAACAGGGCGACAGAGTTGAGCGCAAAGAGCGTCGCGATCACCACTGTCAGGCGCGTGAGGTTGCGCTCCACGATGTGCGTGCCACCCTGCGATGCGGGTGTGAAGCCCATGCCGCCGAAGCCGGTGTCGCGCCCCGAGTGCATGAGGATGAGCGTGATCAGGGCGGCCGAGACCAGTACCTGGGTGACAGCGAGTAGGGCAACCACGGGATTCTTAGACTACCCGACATGGAGCAGGCCGACGCACGTGAACGGATCCAGAAGCTCCTCGTCACCGGCGACAACCGCCTGAAGCAAGGCGTGTCCCACGAGAAGGTGCGCGAGACGTACGAGGAGGCACTGCGCGTGGCCGCGGAAGCCGGGCTCGAGGAGCAGGTGCGGCCGCTGGTGGAAATCAGGTTGTCAGACCTAGACCGACTGGTTTAGCCTCCTTCAAACTCCACGGAGGGAGTCATGACCGATTCTCTACAGAAGTACCTCGCCGAGCTGCTCGGCACGTTCACGCTGGTGTTCATCGGCACGGTGGGGATCCTCGCTGTGCGAGGAGAGCTGAACGGAGCGAACCTCGCCATCGCATTCGCGTTCGGCCTCGCGCTACTGGCAGGCCTCTATGCCTTCGCGGATGTTTCGGGCGGCCACTTCAACCCCGGCGTGTCGCTCGCGATGTTCCTCGACAAGCGGCTCGAGGCGCAGGACATGATCGCCTACTGGGTTGCGCAGCTCGCAGGTGCCGTGCTGGGCTCGCTCTGCGTGCTCATCGCGTTCGACCAGGACGCGGTGGCGTCGACGGCGACGCTGCCCGGCCCGACGGGAGCGGGAACCGCGCTCTTCCTCGAGCTGCTGGCCACCGCGATCTTCGTGATCGTCATCCTGAACTCAACCTCGATCGAACGTCACGCTGGGACGGCTCTCGTTGCCATCCCGCTGACGCTCGTGGCTGCGCACGTGGCGCTGATCCCGTTCAGCGGCTCGTCGCTCAACACCGCGCGGAGCTTCGGCCCGGCGCTGATCGGCTCCGAGTGGACGGACTTCTGGGTCTACATCGTCGGCCCGCTCGGCGGCGCGATCATCGGGTGGCTCGTGTACTCCGTCGTCATCGTGGGACGCGGGAAGCCGGCAGCGGCCCCACCTCCGCCGCCTCCGCCGGCCCAACAGGCGAGCTAGCCGGCGGCGCGCTCGAGGATCGCTTCGATCCGCTCAGCCTGGCGGCGCACGTCGTGGCTCTCGGCCGCGGCGCGCGCCGCCGGGTTGGGGCACGGCAAGGCCGCTGCCTCTGCGAGCCCTCGCGAGATGGAGCCGACGTCGAGCGGATCGACGAGCACGCCCGCGCCGTCGGGGACGAGCTCCGGCGGGCCGCCGACGTTCGTTGCGACGACGGCGCGGCCTCCAGCCATGGCCTCGAGGACGGCCTGGCCGAACGGCTCGACGAGGCTGGGCTGGCAGACGACACGCGCTGCGGCGATGTGCTCGGATACCCGGTCGTGCGGCACCGCGCCGACGAGCCGGACGCGAGGCCGCTCCTCGAGCGCCGGCCGCAAGGGGCCTTCGCCGACGAGGGTGAGCGTCGCCGCACCGTCCTCCAGTCCCTCGAATGCGTCCGCGAGTCGCACGACGTTCTTGCGCTCGGTGAGCGTGCCGACGAAGAGATACGAAAGCGGGCCGTCTGGTGCCGGTGCGACCGAGAACCGCTCCACGTCGACACCGCAGTCGACGACCTCGGTCTTCCCGCGCGCTTCGGGCACGGCTGCCTCGAGCTCTCCACGCAGGTAGCCGGAGACGGCGACCACGGCGGAGGCGCGCCCGCAGACCCAACGCGTCGCGCGGCGGACGACGGCGTTCGAACGCGCGTTGGCCACGTCCTGCCCATGCGCGGTGACGACGAGCGGTGCCCGCGACGAAAGGGCGGCGATCAGCCCCGCCGGCACGAGGAAGTGCGCGTAGACGACATCTGGCCGGAATGCGCGCGAGGCCGCCCTGGCGCGCCGGGCCAGATCGAGGTACCGGCGCTTCCCTCCCGCGCGCCTGTCGATCACCGCCAGCTCGATCTCGTGACCCCGGTCCAGCAGAGCGCGCTCGAGCCCCTGCACGAAGACGCCGAAATCCGGGTCCTCGGGCCCCGGGTACATCTGCGAGACGAGGAGGATCTTCAAACGGCGCGGCCGCTAGCCGCGCGTGACCTGCACGATGCCGAGGCACATCTCGTCCGTCGTCCCCTCGCCCCAGAGCACGTAGCGTGGCGTCGTCGGGATCCCGTGCCCGCCGTGATGCCGCCTCGCCGGGTCGTAGCGGCACGTCACTCGTAGCACGTCTCCCGCCTTCGCCTCCACCGGCTCCTCGAGGGAGTACGCGTTCTGCCAGTGGAAGTCCCAGCGCGGAATGTCGAGCAGCACGCGCGCGGACGCAGTGCCCGGGTTGAGCTCCACGCGGATCGACTTGCCGAGCAGGTGCATGTGCCCGCCGACGATGTGGATCGTGGCCGGACCCCGCACCGTGCGGTTGCACGTGGACGTCGTCGACGGCTTGGGGCTCACGGCGTCCTGCCCGCAGAAGGCGAGCAGCGCAGTCGGCGCGAACGACGCCGCGGCCCCGTACTTCCGGCCCAGGTCGGCGATCGCGGCGTCACGGTTGCAGAGCCGACCCCGCTCGCCCTTGACGCAGGCGAGCTCGACCGGTGCGGGCAGCAGCACGGTGTCGATCGACTTCAGGCCGTCCGGCGGCGCGAGCGTGAACACCGCCCGTGAGCGATCGGGCGCGCGCCCGTTGAGAAGGTTGTAGTGCACCTGCATCACGACGAGGTCGCCCTTCGCCAACGCGACGCCGGTGCCGTCCGGGAAGCGGCCCGCTCCCCAGCCCGGCGCCCAGGCGGAGATCCACGATCCGTTGTCCAGCTGGTCGCTCTCGCTGCGGACGCCGATGCCGCCGAAGCACGACCAGCCGGCGCCGGACGAGGCGGCATCAAGCCGCTTGGCCTCCGAGAGCGCGTTCGCGGAGATGCGGAAGAGGATCACGTGGTGGACGATCGACCGCGCTCGGGGAACGATTCTCGCCGACGTCGCGTACACGTCCTCCGTGAGCTTCGGATCGAGGAGGAAGCAGCGGTAGTCGTCGGTGGCGCCGTTCTTCGCGGTCGGCCGGTACGCGGCGGGCATGCCGAGATCGAGCACGCGCTCGCCCGGGCGGACGTCGGTCTTGACGGCGGGGGCCTTGCCTGCTCCGGGGCCTGAAGCCTTGCCGCCCGCCTTCGCCCAGCTAAGGATCGTCGAGCGCTGCTGCGCCGTCAGCTGCCGGGTCTCCTCGCCGACGTAGTCGGGGGAGGCCGGGCCCGGCGGCCACGGCGGCATGACCTTCGCCTTTACGGCTCCGGCGATCGCATCGGCCCACTTCTGCGCCTGCTTGGCCGTCTCGAGCGAGAACGGCGCGATGCCGCCGACCTGGTGACAGCCGGTGCACTTCTCGCGGAGGATCGGCGCGACGTCGCGCTGGAAGCTGGGTGCCGCAGCGGGTGTCCGTTCACCGTCGCCGCGTGAAGCGGCCACGGCGACGAGCGGGACGAGCAGCGCGGCCGCGACGGCGGCGCCGAGCATGACGCGGCTCGTTCGCGACATCCTCTTCATGCCGCCGGCCGCTGTGCGTCGTACGTCCCGAACACGGCGCGGAGCTCGCCGCAGATCTCGCCGATCGTGCACTGAGCCTGGAGCGCCTCACGCATCGGAACGAGCAGGTTACCCGTGCCTTCGGCAACGCTCCGCACTTCCGCGAGCGCACGTGCAGCGGCTTCGGCGTCGCGCTCGGCGCGCACGCGCGCCGTCCGCTCCAGCTGCCGGCGCTCGACCTCGGGATCGATTCGGTGGACCTCGACGTCGCCGCCTCCTTCCTCCTCGTAGGCGTTGACGCCGACCACGACGCGCTCGCCCTGCTCCACGTCCCGTGCGAAGCGAAACGCCGCCTCCTCGATCTCGTGCTGGACGAAACCCTGCTCGACGGCCGCGACGGCGCCGCCCAGGTCGTCGATGCGCTCGATCAGCTCCCAGGCCCGCTCCTCGAGCTCGCGGGTCAGCGCCTCCACCGCGTACGAGCCGCCCAGCGGATCGGCTGTCGGCGTCGTGCCCACCTCGTGACGCAGCACCTGCTGCGTGCGGAGCGCGATCCTCGCCGCGCGCTCGGTCGGCAGCGCGAGCGCCTCGTCGAACGAGTTCGTGTGCAGCGACTGCGCGCCGCCGCAGACGGCTGCGAGAGCCTGGATGGCGACACGGACGATGTTCAGCTCCGGCTGCTGCGCCGTGAGCGTCGAGCCGCCGGTCTGGGCGTGGAAGCGGAGCGCGAGCGCCCTCGGGTTCGTGGCGCCGAGCCGCTCGCGCATCACGCGGGCCCACAGGCGGCGCGCCGCGCGGAACTTCGCCACCTCCTGGAGAAAGTCGTTGTGCGCGTTGAAGAAGAACGAGAGGCGTTCGCCGAACTCGTCCGGCGACAGGCCGGCGGCGACCGCGGCCTCGGCAGTAGGCGATGCCGTTGGCCACCGTGAAGGCGAGCTCCTGCACGGCCGTCGATCCCGCCTCGCGGATGTGGTAGCCGGAGATGGAGATCGTGTTGAAGAGCGGCAGCCGCTCCGCGCAGTAGGCGAAGAGGTCGGTCGTGATCCGCATCGACGGCCGCGGCGGGAAGATGTAGTTCCCGCGGGCGATGTACTCCTTGAGGATGTCGTTCTGGACCGTGCCCCGGAGCTTGTCGCCGGACACGCCCTGCTCCTCCGCCGCCAGCTCGTAGAGCAGGAGCAAGAGCGCCGCGGGCGCGTTGATCGTCATCGACGTCGAGACGCGGTCGAGCGGGATGCCGTCGAAGACGACGCGCATGTCCGCGATCGAGTCGATGGCGACGCCGGTGCGGCCGACCTCCCCCTGCGCCACCGGGTCGTCCGAGTCGTAGCCGAGCTGCGTCGGCAGGTCGAACGCAACCGAGAGTCCCGTCTGGCCGAGCTCGAGGAGGTAGCGGAAGCGCACGTTCGTCTCCTCCGCGGAGCCGAAGCCCGCGTACTGGCGGATCGTCCACGGCCGGCCGCGGTACATCGTGGTATAGGGGCCGCGCGTGAACGGATACTCGCCGGGCAGCTCCGTGCCGAGGTCCGGCACGTCCTCCGGCGTGTACACCGGCTCGATCTCGATCCCGGAGTCCGTCTCACGCCGGTCCTCAGTCGTGGACATGCTCCAATCGTACGTCGGCCGGGCCGCGCATCGTCAGCGTGCTCCGGCTCGGCTCGGGCCGGTAACCGAGCTTGGCGTTCAACGTCCGCATGGGCAGGTTCCGCTCCTCGCTGCCGGTGATGAGACGTTCGAAGCCGGCACGGCTTGCGGCGGCGATCTGCGTCCGCTTCAGCGCCGTGGCGATGCCGCGCCTGCGCCACGCGCGCCGAACGGCAGTCAGTCCGTTGTAACCGTCGCGGCCGCGGTCGTCCATCGAGACATATCCGACCGGCTCCCCGTCCGCGACCGCCACGAACAGCAGGTCGCGCCGCCGGGTCGGCCGGTCGAGCTCGATCGCGCGCCACTGCTCGATGCTCATGTCGCCCGGATTGCCCGGGATATCGGCCGCGGCTTCGATGCCCACCGCGTACAGCGCTTCCGCGAGCTCCGGGCGGTCGGCGAGGGCGACGATCTCGACTCCCGGCGGAACCTGAGCAGGCTCAGGTTCCAGCGCCGTGAGATCGAGCGCGACGGCCTTCTCTCCGCCCACAACGCGGTAGCCGCGACGTTCGAGGTACTCCTGCGACGCGACGTCGCTCTCGACGACCTCGCCCTCGAGCTCCGGCCGACCCGCCTGCATAGCTCGATGCCCGAGCTCCGCGAGCAGCGCCGAGCCGACGCCCCGTCGCCGTAGAGCCGGGGCGACCACGAGATGCGCGATTGCATGATCGTCCGGCCAGGGATCGACGAACCCGCAGCCCGCGGGCTCTCCGTCAAGTTGCGCGATGACGTAGACGAGCGTCTCGTTGGCGGCGAGGTTGTGCCGCAGATTCTCGAGCCGTGGCGGGGGCCGGTCGGGATCGGCCGCGGTGCGCACAGCGATCATTACCTCGAGGTCGGCGTCCGTCTGCACGCGCGCGACCTCGAGGCCGGGAACAGCCTGAGTCATGGTGAGCTCCTTTGGGACGGTGGGGACGTCAGCCGGACGGCTGCGTCACGTGCGAATTGGGTTCGGCATAGCACCACCTCCCGGCTCGGGAGCCTGCCCCGCGATCGTAGTGTCTACTGTCGTCGTGGTGCAAGTCCGCGTGCGACTCTTCGCCGGCCTGCGCGAGCGTGCGGGCTGGTCCGAGCGGACGCTCGACGGCGTCGAACGCGTGGGCGACGTGTGGGCTGCCCTGGATCTCGGCGACGAGCCGCCGGGACTGCTCTACGCCGTCAACCGCGCGTACGCCGCGCCTGAGCGCGAGCTCGCCGACGGGGACGAGGTGGCGCTGATCCCGCCCGTGTCCGGCGGCGCCGTCCGGCTCAGCGCGGAGCCGCTCGACCCCGCAGCCGTGATCGCCGAGGTCGCCGACGAGCGCGCAGGCGGCATTGCGGTGTTCGTCGGCACGACGCGTGTTCAGTCGCGGGGGCGCACCGTCCTCCATCTCGACTACGAGGCCTACGAGGGCATGGCCGAGCAGGTGATGGAGGAGCTGGCCGCGGATCTCGAGCGCACGTACGACCTCTGCGCCGTCGCGATCGCCCACCGGGTGGGCCGCGTGGGGATCGGTGAGCCGTCAGTCGTGATCGCCGTGTCGGCGCCGCACCGCGGGGACGCGCTCGCGGCCTGCAAGGACTGCATCGACCGCCTCAAGGAGACCGTGCCGCTATGGAAGAAGGAGGTCTACGAGGGCGGCGAGGAGTGGATCGGGCGCGGTTCGTGACGCAGAGGGTGAGCCACCCGTCGCGCGCGGAGCCGGATTCACTCCGGCGGAGCGCAGAAACCATGTCGCCTTGTAACGGCAAGAAGGAGGGGGCTCGTGGGGGAACCCTGGGTTCCCCCATGCTCATGCGGCTACCGTAGTCCACGTGGATCCCGTCATCCGCAGAGAGCCGAAGGAGCCCGAGGAGAACGGGCAGGTCGACGAGTACGGCTTCGAGCCGGTGGAGCGCGGCTACGAGCCGATCCACCCCACCTCGCCGTGGCGCGACATGCTCAGGAAGCTCTGGGCGCCGATCGCCGTCGCCGGCCTGATCCTCTGGAAGTTCAAGGCCGCGTTCGCCGCGATCTTCAAGCTCAAGCTCTTCACCGTGGTCGGTTCCGCCTTCGTCTCGGTCGCGGCGTACGCGCTCATCTGGGGCTGGCAGTTCGGGCTCGGCTTCGTCCTGCTCCTGTTCGTGCACGAGCTGGGGCACGTGGCCGTCGCGAAGAAGCAGGGGCTACCCGTTTCCGCGCCCGTCTTCATCCCGTTCATGGGAGCGCTGATCCTCATGAAGGAGATGCCGCAGAACGCCTGGACGGAGGCGCAGATCGCGCTCGGCGGGCCGATCCTCGGCTCGCTCGGCGCGGCCGCCTGCTGGGCGGCGGGTGCCGCAATGGACTCGGACCTGCTGATGGCGCTCGCCTACGTCGGCTTCTTCCTCAACCTCTTCAACCTCATCCCCGTGCTGCCGCTCGACGGAGGGCGCGCGATCGGCGCGGTTCACCCCGTTTTCTGGGTGCTCGGCGCGGCTGTCCTCGTCGTGGCCGCCGTGTTGTGGCTGAGCCCGGCGATCCTGATCATCGTCGCGCTGCTCGGCGGCTTCGAGCTCTACGGCCGGGCGAAGGACGTGGTGGCAGAACCGCGGCACGGCCGGGGGCAACCGCTACTACGCGATCGAGCCCTGGCAGCGCGTGGCGGTGGGCGCCGTGTACGTCGGCCTGTCCGCCGTCCTCGTGCTCGCCATGGCGGCCACGCACGTTCCGCAGGACCGCCTGTGACCACCGACGACGTCCGGATCCTCGAGCGCTGCGATCCGGACCTCGACAAGCACGTGGCGATGATCGCGGCGGAGTTCCGCGCAGGGTTTCATGGCCGTCGAGTCGATCGGCGCGCCGGGCGTGACGGTGTTCGGCTCGGCCCGGACCACCGAAGGCGACCCGATGTACGACATCGCGCGCGAGTTCGGCCGGCTCGCCGTCGCGGCCGGCTTCGCCGTCGTGACCGGTGGCGGGCCGGGCGTGATGGAGGCCGCCAACCGCGGCGCGCAGGAGGCAGGGGGCATCTCGGTCGGATTCAACATCGAGCTGCCGCACGAGCAGGAGCTGAACGCGTACTGCGACATCGGCGTGACGTTCCGCCACTTCTACGCGCGCAAGGTGATGCTCGTGAAGGCGGCCGAGGCGCTCGTGCTCTTCCCCGGCGGCTTCGGGACGCTCGACGAGCTGTTCGAGGTGCTCACACTCATCCAGACGGGGAAGATCAAGTACTTCCCGATCTGCCTGATCGGTGACGGAGCACTGGCAGCCGCTGCTCGACTGGCTGGACGAGCTCTGCGACCGGCGCCTCATCTCCACCGAGGACCTCGACCTCGTCGCCGTCACCGACGACCCTGCGGAGGCGTCGAGGTGATCACCGCGCACTACGCGCGCAAGCAGCAGGCTGCTTAGGCGACGTCCTCGATGATCTCCACCAGCTCGTCGACCCGGTAGCCCTGGCGGCGAGCGAAGTCGACGAGCTCCCTCGCCCGCTGAACGACGGCGCCCCGCTCGGGCGTCCCCGCGACCGAGATCCCGCGCCCGCGCCGGAACTCGAGCAGGCCCTCGTCGCCGCAGCATCCGTAGCGCGCGCAACACCGTGTTCGTGTTGACGCCGAGGACGGCGGCGAGGTCCTTCGCGGGCGGCAGCCGCTCGCCCGGCTTCGCCTCTCCTCGGCGATCGCCCCGGCGGATCTCTCCGGCGACCTGCTCGTAGAGGTTCTCTCGTGGGGTCGCGTCGATCCGCACCTTGACATCCCGCATGGTGCTATTCATGAATAGCACGAACGGGTTCCAGAGGTAGGCAGTCGTGACTCTTAGCGCACCGCCCCGCCCACCCCGGCCGGGCAGATGATCCTCATCCAACGCCGCGACTGGCCGGCGGAGGCCTCTCGTCGAGGACGCTGATCGAGGAGGCCAGGCAGCGTGCGCGGCGGCGCCGCCGAGGATAGCGCGGCGTTCTGCCATGGTCGCCACGCGGGCCGGCAAGTCGTGGTCACGACCGGCGCCGAGCGGCCGGGCGCCATACAGCCTCGCGCGCAGCGTGACGGGCCCCGACATCCACGTGATGAACGCCGACGGGAGCGGGCTGCGCCGGCTGACGCACCGCCCCGGGTGGGAGGACTCTCCGCTCTGGTCGCCCGCGCTGAGTCAGCCGCGGCGGCGGAAGCCGTAGTCGAGCAGGTGGATCGTGTCGCGGTAGTGGTCGGGTGAGTCGAGAACGACGGTGATCAGCTGGATGCCGTGCCGCGTCGCCGACGCGACGAGGCAGCGCCCGGCTGGCACGCGTCCAGCCGGTCTTCACGCCGTCGGCGCCCCGGTAGCGCCACAGGAGCTTGTTGTGGTTCTCGTAGAGCTTCGCGCGCGTCGGCGGCCGCCACCAGACGCGCTTGTGCTTCGTGGCCACGATCGACGCGGAAGCGCGGGATTGCGCAGCGCATGGCGCGTGAGCATGGCGAGGTCGTGAACGGTCGAGTAGTTCCCCTTGTCGATGAGGCCGCTGGCCGAGCGGTACTGCGTGTGCCGGAGGCCGAGCGCGCGCGCCTTCTGGTTCATGAGCTTGAGGAAGCGCAGGCGCGAGCCTCCCGCCGCGACCGCGAGCGCAACCGCCGTGTCGTTGGCCGACGCGAGGAGCAGGCCGTAGTAGAGCTTCCACGCGGGCACGCGCTCACCGGCCTTCAGGCCTTCGCCCCACGGGACGCGAGCCGCCTCGCGCGTCACCCTGACGACGTCGTTCGGGCGAAGCCGCTCCATCGCGACCAGCGCGGTCATGATCTTCGTCGTCGACGCGATCGGCCGCCGCATGTGCTCCCGCTTCGACCAGAGGATCTGGCCTGTGCGTGCATCGATGACGATCGCGGCCGGCGCCTTGACTTTCGGGCCCTTGACCAGCGGGGCGCCACTGGCGGCTCCACCCGCTACGAGAGCCGCTAGACCGGCGACGAAAAGCCAACGCCAGGGCACGGCGAACGAGTGTAGCGTCGGGCCATGAAGGACGAGCTCGACGCCGCGGTCGCAGCGATCCGCGCCCGTGCAGAGGGGACGCCCGCGGTCGGTGTCGTGCTCGGCAGCGGCCTGGGAGGATTCGCGGACGCGCTCGAAGACGCCGTCGAGATCCCGTACGCGGACATTCCCGGGCTGGCCCGTCGCCACGGCCGTCGGGCCATGCGGGCACGCTCGTCCTCGGGCACGTTCGGCGGCGTGCCCGTGGCGGTGATGCGCGGCCGGGCGCATCTGTACGAGGGGCTCCCTCCGGCGAAGGTGGTCTTCGGAGTCCGCGTGCTCGGGCTGCTCGGAATCCGCACGCTCGTGCTCACGAACGCGGTCGGGCGCGATCGACGACAACCTCGAGCCCGGGCAGCTCGTCGTCATCTCCGATCACCTCAACCTCCAGGGGCAATCGCCGCTGGTCGGCCCGAACGACGAGAGCCTCGGCCCGCGCTTTCCGGACATGTCGGACGCGTACGACCCGGAGCTGCGCGCGGCGGCAAGGGCAGCGGCGGAACGACTGGGCCTCGACCTGGGCGAGGGCGTGTATGCCGCGTGGCTCGGGCCTGCGTTCGAGACTCCGGCCGAGATCCGCATGCTGCGCGCGCTCGGCGCCGACATCGTCGGCATGTCGACCGTGCCCGAAGTGCTCGCGGCACGGCACATGGGCATCCGCTGCCTCGCCGTCTCGTGCGTGACGAACCTCGCCGCCGGCGTCTCGCCGGAGCCGATCGACCCGGACCACGTGCTCGAAGTCGGCGCACAGGCCGCAGGGTCGCTCGTTTCGCTCCTGCGAGAGCTCGTTCCTACACTTTCCGCATGAAGCTGAGCGAGCTGCCGTCGGTGGACGAGCTGCTGCGCGACCCGCGTCTCAGCGCGGCGCCGCACGGGCTCGCGGTCGAGGCCGCCCGCACAGTGCTCGACCGAGCGCGCGCGGAGATTCGCGCCGGCCAGGATCCAGGCGAGCTCGCGGAGCTCGTCTCTCAGGAGATCGCTGCCGCGCACGCGTACCGCCTGCGCTCCGCGGTCAACGCCACGGGCGTGATCGCGCACACGAATCTCGGTCGCGCTCCGCTGGCGGCCGCGGCTCTCGAGCGCGTCGCAGAGGTTGGACGCGGCTATTCGAACCTCGAATACGACCTCGCAGAGGGCCGTCGCGGGTCGCGCCAGGATCACGTCGCCGGGATCCTCCGCCGGCTGACGGGCGCCGAGGCGGCGCTCGTCGTCAACAACAACGCGGCCGCGGTGCTGCTGGCGCTGGCGGCGCTCGCCGAGGGTCGCGAGGTGCTCGTCTCGCGCGGCGAGCTGATCGAGATCGGCGACGGCTTCCGCATCCCGGACGTACTCGCACGTTCGGGCGCGCGCCTCGTCGAAGTGGGAACGACGAACCGGACGCGCGCGGCCGACTACGAGCGGGCAGCCGGCCCCGAGACGGCCGTCCTGCTTCGAGTGCACCAGTCGAACTTCCGCGTCGTCGGCTTCACGGACCGCCCATCGCTCGCGGAGCTCGCGGAGGTCGCTGCCGCGCACGACCTGGCGCTCGTCGACGACCTCGGCTCGGGCGCGCTCGTGCCGCTCGGCGACGAGCCGCAGGCCAGGGAGAGCCTCGCAGCCGGCGCCGAGCTCGTCTGCTTCTCGGGCGACAAGCTGCTCGGAGGCCCGCAGGCGGGAATCGTGGTTGGGCGGGCAGAGCTGGTGGAGAAGCTGAGGCGCCATCCCCTCCAGCGGGCGCTGCGGGCCGACAAGCTCACCCTGGCCGCGCTCGAGGGCACTCTGACGCTCTATCTCGACCCCGAGCGGGCCCGCCGTGAGATCCCGGTGCTGCGCATGCTCGACGAGCCCGCCGAGGCGATCCGCGCGCGGGCAGAACGGCTCGCCGCCGCAGTGGACGGCGAGGTGGAGGAGACGATCGCCCGCGTCGGCGGCGGTGCGCTCCCGCTCGCGGAGTTGCCGAGCTGCGCGTGCGCCGTGGAGGAGGAGCTGGCAGCGCCGCTCCGTCTCGGCGAGCCGCCGGTGGTCGGCGTCGTCCGCGACGGCAGGCTGCTGCTCGATTGCCGCACGGTGTCGGACACCGAGGTCGACGCCGTCGCCGCCGCTGTCCTCGCCGCCCGTGGAGGGCGACCGGATCGTCCGCGGTCGAACGCCGACCCCGCTGAGCTCGAGCGCAAGCGGTCGTTGCTGCACGAGCCGCATATCGCGCCGCTCACGGAGTTCGTTCAGCGTCTGCGCGACGAACGCAACGCAGACGATGTCCCCTGGTTCGACCCCACGGACGCGGGAGCGAACGCGACGATCCTGGCGCTGTTCGAAGCCCCGGGCCGGCGGGGAACGCATCAGGGATCGGCCTTCGTGAGCTGCGACAACGACGACCCGTCGGCCGAGAACATGTGGAATCTCCTGCGCGAGGCGGGTATCGACCGCGCTCGCGAGTACGTCGCGTGGAACATCGTCCCCTGGTACATCGGTGACGAGGGCAAAGGGGGCAACGCGACGGCCGCTGACATTCAGGCCGCGCAGCCTGCTCTCTCCGAGCTCATCTCGCTGCTGCCAAGGCTGCGAGTGGTCGTCTTGTGCGGCAGGCAAGCGCAGCAAGGCTGGAAGAGGGCGGCGATCCCGGCCGACGCAGTGGTCCTCTCGGCACCGCATCCGAGCCGGCGGAGCATGATCGGCTCGCCGACTCGCCGCGCCGAGCTTCTCGAGGCGCTGATCGAAGCGCGCCGTCTAGCCCGCGCATGAGCGAACGGGCACCCGAGGAGCAGCTCTGGGATCTCCTGCGCGGCGCGCTCGGCACGCGCGCGCTCGGGATCGTCGCCGAGCTCGGGATCGCAGACCAGCTCGCCGACGGGCCGCGACCGGTCGCCGAACTGGCACTCGACACAAACGCGGATGCCGACACGCTGTACCGCTTGCTCCGGGCCCTCGCCAGCGACGGTGTCTTCGCCGAGGAGGCACCGGGCGTCTTCCGCAATACGCCTGCCTCCGAGGCGTTGCGTCGCGGCGGCGGCCGGGACGACTTCGCGATGCTCTTCGGCGGTGTCTGGTACCGCGCCGTCGCCGGCCTCGACCACCAGGGAGGGGCGACTTTCCCGCGCGACTTCGGGACCGACTTCTGGTCGTGGCTCGCCGACCACCCCGAGGAGCGAGCGTCTTTCGACCGCGCAATGCAGCAAGGAACTGAGCGGCGTATCGAACGACTTGCAGCCCTCGAGTGGCGCGGCGACGAAACCGTCGTCGACGTCGGCGGCGGCAACGGCACGCTGCTCAGCCAGCTGTTCGAGGTGCAGCCCGGCCTGAGCGGCATCGTGTTCGACCTCGCCGGAGACAGTGCGCGACGAGGCGGCGCTCGGCGAGCGCATCGCCTTCGTGGAGGGCAGCTTCTTCGAGCGCGTGCCCGAAGGCGACGTCTACATCCTCTCGACGATCCTCCACGACTGGGACGACGAGAGCGCGGCCGTGATCCTGCAGACGATTCGCAAGGCGGCGCCGCCGGGCGCTCGTCTGCTCGTCATCGAGACGATCCTGCCCGAGGGCAACGAGCCCAACGGCGCGAAGTGGCTGGACCTGCTGATGCTCACGCTCTTCGGCGGCCGCGAGCGAAACGACGAACAGTGGCGGGCGCTGCTCGCAGCCGGAGGATTCGAGCCCGTGAGCATGGAGGACGGCCTGATCGAGGCGCGATGTCGCTGACCGTCGGCACCGCCGGTCATATCGACCACGGGAAGACGGCGCTCGTGCGCGCGCTCACGGGCAAGGACACCGACCGGCTGCCGGAGGAGCAGTCCCGCGGAATCTCCATCGAGCTCGGGTACGCGCCGCTCGACCTCCCGGACGGCCGCAGGCTCTCACTGATCGACGTGCCCGGCCACGAGCGCTTCGTGCGAACGATGGTCGCGGGTGCGACCGGCATCGATCTCTTCCTCCTGGTCGTCGACGCCGGCGAGGGCGCGCGGCCGCAGACGCACGAGCACCTCGCCATCCTCAGGCTGCTCGGCGTCGAGCGCGGCGTCGTCGCCGTGACAAAGGTGGACGCGGTGGACGAGGAGACGCTCGTGCTCGTGATGGAGGAGGCACGCGAGCTCGTGCCGGGTGCCGCGGTCGTCGCGACGAGCGCGAAGACAGGGCAGGGGCTGGACGAGCTGCGAGCGGCGCTCGCAGCGGCGGCGGACGCCGTGGCGCCGGTTCACGCGACAGGAGCGACGCGGCTCTTCGTCGACCGCGTCTTCACGCTGCACGGCATCGGCACCGTGGCGACGGGGACGCTCTGGTCGGGCCGGATCCGGGCGGGAGACGAGCTGCGCGCCGATCCGGCAGGGCTCGACGTCCGCGTGCGCAGCGTGGAGGTGCACGACCGCGCGGTCGACGTCGCCGAGGCAGGGCAGCGTGTCGCCGTCAGCCTGCCCGGCGTCGAACGGACGGAGCTGCGGCGCGGTGATGCGCTCGTCGAGCCTGGCGCCTACCCGCTGAGCTACCGGCTGGACGTCGCGCTGGAGGAGCTCGAGCCGATCGGTGACGGAGCCCGCGTCCACGTCCACCACGGCACGGCCGAGATACCCGCCGTGGTCAGGCGGATCGGAGAGCGCTACGCGCAGCTGCGCCTCACGGCTCCCGCCGTCGCAGCCCGCGGCGACCGCGTGGTGCTGCGCGCAGGGACGACGGTCGGCGGCGGACGTGTGATCGATCCCGCTCCGCCGCGCCACGCGAGCGCCGAGCGGCTTGACCTGCTCGAGCGTGGAGACGTGGCTGCGACAGTGCACGCGCCGGTCCGGCTGGCGACGTTGCGACACGTGCTGGGCGGCCAGCCGGAAGGACTGCAGCAGGCCGGCGACTGGGTGTTCTCCCCCTCGTGGCTCGCCGAGTACCGGGCTGACGTCGAGCGGAGGCTGGACGCCGCCGATCCACTCGACCCGGGAGTCGCGCCGCCTGGCGACCCCTGGGCGGCCGACGTGATCCCGCTGCTCGGGCTGGAGCGCCGGGGAGCGAAGCTCTACCGGCCCGGAGCCGCAGGCGAGCTCGGCGAGAAGCAGGCTGCGGCCGACGAGCTCGAGGCCCGGCTGGGCCTGGAGCCCGTCAAGGTGGACGACGCCGCACTGGCCCGTTTTCTCGAGGAGCAGGGGACGCTCGTGCGCGTGGGCGACGGCTACGCGGTGTCGCGCACGGCGTTCGACGAAGCGCGGGCGACACTCGTGGAGGAATGCCGCACGGCAGGGAGGATCACGCTGGCGCGATTCCGCGACCTGCTCGGCGTCGGCCGCCGCACGGCGCAGCTGCTGCTCGAACGGTTCGACGCCGACGGCCTGACCCGCCGCGTCGGCGACGAGCGCGTCCTGCGACGGTCGGCCGTGGAGCGTTGACGTGCGCGCGTGGCTGCCAGGAATCCTGATCGCCGCCGGAGCGGCCGTCTTCCTCGTCTGGGGCTCGCTGGCGAAGACGGAGTCCGCCCCCAGGCTCGATCCGACCGGCGCCAACGTGCTGGCCTCCGGCATCGTCGCGAGCGTCACCGACGGCGACACGCTCCGGCTCGCCGACAACCGCCGCATCCGGCTCGTGCAGATCGACGCTCCGGAAGTGCCGCAGGGAGAGTGCTACTCGGAGCAGGCGTTGAACGAGCTCACGCGGCTGGCGCCGGTCGGCGTCAACGTCGCTCTGCGGCTCGACAGAGCGCTCGACGCGAAGGACGAGCACGGCCGCCATCTCGCCTACGTCACCAACGGGAAGGACAACCTCAACCTCCAGCTCGTGGAGCTGGGCGCCGCCGCTCCGTACTTCTTCCAGGGCAAGCGCGGAGAGTACGCGGAAGACCTGATGAGGGCCGCCCGGCGGGCCCAGGCAGCCCGACGAGGGCTGTGGGGCGCATGCCCGGGGACGAACCTCGATCCGAGCCGCCCCGTGAATGCGCGGAAATAGGTTTGGAGGCTTCCGGAACAGGGCAACCTCCCGTCGATACGTATGGCGACCACGCGCGAAGCCTGGGAGCACCACGAGCCGGCGTACATAGCTGTCGTTGAACCGACACCGACTCTCAACGGTGAGGTTTCCGAGGCCGTCGACCACGGCGCGACTTCGCTCATCGTCGACCTGCGCGAGGCGGAGTGGGTCGGCACACACGGCTTGAACACGCTGCTCGACGCGCGCTGCCGTGTCATGGAGCGTGGAGGGCAGGTCGTCGTCGTGCTCCCGCCCAGGCTGCGGCGAGTGTTCGGACTGTTGAACCTCGAGCGCCGCTTCATCTTGTGCGCCAACCGCCGCCAGGCGTTCGAGCGGCTAGGTGTCGTCAGCGAGCCCGACTTCTCGCAGCACGCCCGCGCGGCCTAGCGTCGTCGGCGGCTGCCGACGTAGATGAGCGCTGCGGCGCCTGCTCCGACGAGCAATCCGGCCACGACGAAGCCGACGGCGATCCAGATGAGCGGGTCCACCTCGGCGCCGATGCGCAGGTCTGCGGTGACGCCCGCTGAGCCGTCCGGGTTCATGACGACGATGACCCAGTCGCCGTCCTCGACGTCCCAGTCGAGCACCTGGTCCCCGGCGCCGCTCGTCGACGCCACCCAGAAGGTCTGCTCCGTCGGAGGTGACGACGGAGGCCCGCCCGGCCTAGGCGAGTAATCCGGATCGTCGATGTCGGTGACGACCGCACGGCGCACGTCCCCGACGTAGGACTCGGCCTCCGACTCAGAGGCGATGCCTATGAACACCGGCTGCTCGCTCTCGCTCTTGATGCGCACGGTGCCGATCAGCTCGTCGATCACCCACTGCGGCACTTCGGAGCCGACGTCAAGGGTCTCGGAGACGAGGGCGTACGAGGCGGTGTCGAACTGCTCGCTCGGGGACATCAGGAAGCCGTCCGAGTCACGCTGGGTCAGGTCGTAGACCATTCCGGTGACGCCGCCCGCCAGCAGGCCGAGCGAGATGAGCGCGAGGATGCTGCCGGCGACGATCGCGACGATCCTGCCTGCCGTCCACTTCCTCGTGGGCGCAGCTTCCGCAACCGCCGGCTCCGCGATCGCAGCAGGCTCGAACAGACGCGGCTCTGGCGCAACGTCGGTTGCTCCCTGGTCGAGCCGGAACGGCGGGTAGCGGTCCGTCATCAGCCCGGCGTAGGCGGCGACCCGGAGCACCCACCGGTCGAGGCCGAGCACGAAGTCGAAGATCCCCGGCGGATACCGCGTCGTGAACAGCAACGCCACACCCGCGATGAGGACGAGCACCGCAATCAACCCGGGTCCCCAGTAGCCCCTCTCCCACAGGAAGCCGCTCGTGCCTCCGAGGAGGATCGCGACCACGATGTACTGCGGGATGGCAAGCAGCCACCACTTGACGAGGACGAGCCCTCGCGACAGCCGCTCCGGGTAGTCGACCTCGAGCTTCGCCGGGTAGTCCGCGACCTCGTCCAGCGTGAAGGGCGGGTAGCGATCGGTGCCCAGCGCGCCGTAGGAGTAGAAGACGACGCGCCACGTCCAGCGGAGCACGCCGACGTTGAAGTCGAAGATTCCCCGCGGATAGCGGCCCGTGAAGAGGATCGCGAAGAACGCGACGATGCTCATCACGACGAACGCCGCCCAGAGGAAGAAGAGCACGATGTAGTGAGGGATCGCCAGCAGCCACTTGACGAGCCAGAGCCAACGGCTCAGCGAGGGATCGAGCGCGCCCTCGACCCTGAGGGGATACGGCTGCGGTGTGCCTGCGGCTTCCACGACGCTCCCGTCGGAGCCTATTCGAGCCCGCGGTAACCCGTCGTCGCGTTTTGGGACGTGGCTCTGAGGGAACCGTGCCGGTATGGCGGGCTTGCGGTCGCGCGGCTTGCCCGCGCGCTATGTGGATGTGTTGCTCGTTGCCCATGGGGGCATGGCCGACGTCTACCGTGCGACGGACTCGGTCCTCGGCCGCGTCGTGGCCGTCAAGGTGCTCGCCGACCGCTACGCGGCGGACGACGACTTCCGCACTCGCTTCACGCGCGAGGCCCTGACTGCCGCCTCCCTGTCCCACCCCAACGTCGTGACGATCTTCGACGTCGGCGAGTTCGAGGGGACGCCGTTCATCGTCATGGAGTACCTCGGCGGCGGATCGCTGGCAGATCGGCTTCGTGAGGGCCGAGTGCCGCGCGATACGGCGATTGCCTGGCTCGACCAGGCCGCGGGCGCGCTGGACGCCGCGCAGGCTGCCGGCATCGTCCATCGAGACGTCAAGCCGAGCAACCTCCTGCTCGACGACGACGGCGAGGTGCACGTGTCCGACTTCGGCATCGCCCGCGCAGCCGCGCACGATCCGCTGACGTCCACCGGCACGATCCTGGGCAGCTCGGGGTACATGGCGCCCGAGCAGGCCCGCGGCAAGCCTGCCACTGGGGCCAGCGACCGGTACGCGCTCGGCTGCGTGGCCTTCGAGCTGTTGACCGGACGCCGCCCGTTCGAGGCCGAGTCGCCGACGGCCGAGGCCATGCTCCATGCCTCCGAGCCGCCTCCCCGCGCATCCGAGCTGGAGCCGAGCCTGCCCACGGCGGTGGACGCCGTCCTCCTTCGTGCTCTCGCCAAGAACGCGGACGCCCGGCCGCCTAGCGCAAAGTCGTTCGTGAGCGGCTTGCGCGAGGCGTTGCTGGACGACGACGCGCCCACGCGGCTCATTCCCACTCCCGCGCACGACGCGCCAACACGTGTCCAGCGCAGCAGCCGTCGTCCCGTGGCACTCGTCGCCGCGCTCCTGGCGCTGGCGGGCGCGGGTACCGCGGCGGGCCTCGCGTTGAGCGGCGGGAGCGACGACCAGCCGCGCACGGTCGTCGTCACCGAGACAGGGCCCGGCACGACGCAGGTGCAGACGGTCACAGTCGAGAGCCCTCCAGCCGCCGAGCCGCCTCCATCGCCCCCGCCTTCCCGTTCGTCCTCCAGTGCGGCGGCCGCCAACGACCAGGCGTACGAGTTGATGCTGAACGAGGACTTCGAGGGCGCGCTGCCGATCCTCGAGGACGCCTACGGAGCGCTCGCCGGCTCCGGGACGACGGCCGAGGCGTACACGGCCTACAACCTCGCCTTCACGCGCTTCGCGCTCGGCTCCTGCCACGACGTGCTGGCGTTGCTGGATCGCTCGGAGTCGATCCAGGGCGAGCGCACGGAGATCTCGCGTCTACGTCAGCGCGCCGAGAAGTCATGCGACGGAGGCAGCAGCGGAAACGGCAACGGCAAGGGCAACGGCGACGGGCGACGACTAACGCCTCAGCGAGTCACGACGTGGCGGAAGCGCGCGATCGCCAGCGCCCCGAAGACGACGATGATCCCGACGCACCAGAGCACGGCGCCCCAGATGTCGTTGCCGGCGGGCGTGTCGATGAAGAGCGCGCGCACGGCGTCGACCATGGTCGTGAACGGGTTGTTCTCCGCGAAGGGCTGCAGCCACGAGGGCATCGACTGGACGGGCACGAACGCGGACGACACGAACGTCAGCGGGAACAGAATCGTGAAGCCGATCGCGTTCGCCGTCTCCGGCGAGGACGAGACGAGACCGATCAGTGCGAAGACCCAGGAGAAGGCGTACCCGATGAAGAGCAGCAGGGCGATTCCCGCGAGGATCTCCGGCACATCGGTGTGGAAGCGGAAGCCGACGGCGAGCCCCACGGCGAGCATGACGACGAGCTGGATCACGTTCAGCCCTACATCGGCGGTCGTGCGGCCCGTGAGCACGGCGGCGCGCGACATCGGAAGCGAGCGGAAGCGGTCCATCAGGCCCTTCTTCATGTCGTCGGAGAGCCCGAGCGCGGTCACGAAGCCGCCGAACACCATGGACTGCACGAGGATCCCCGGCAGCAGGAAGTCGACGTAGTCGAAGCCGGGCGTGCTGATCGCGCCGCCGAAGACATAGACGAACAACAGCACGAACATGACCGGCTGCACCGTGTAGCCGACGAGCAGATCGGGCTGGCGCCGTATGCGCAGCAGCGACCGCTTGGCCATGACCCATGTGTCGCTGAAGGTGGCTGCAACGCTCACTCCGCGGCTTCCTCCTCCTCTGCGTGGTGGCCGGTCAGCGTGAGGAAGACGTCGTCGAGCGTCGGCCGCCGGACGGCGATGTCCTCTATCCGCACGCCCTGGTCGTCGAGTCGCCGCACGACTTCCGGGATCACGCCACCGGCCTCGCGCACGGGAATGCTGATGCGGGAGTCCTCGACAGCCGGCTCGCCGTCGGCGACGGCACGCAGCGTGTCTAGTGCGCGCTCCGCCGCTGAGGAGTCGGCCAGGCTCACCTCCAGTCGGTCGCCGCCGACGCGCTCCTTCAGGTCGTCCGACGTGCCCTCGGCGATGACGAGGCCGTGGTCGATGACGGCGATGCGGTCGGCCAGACGATCCGCTTCGTCCAGGTACTGCGTGGTCAGAAGGACGGTCGTGCCGCCAACGACAAGCTTCTCCAACGCGTCCCACAGCGCGAGCCGCGAGCGCACATCGAGCCCGGTCGTGGGCTCGTCGAGGAACAGCACGGGCGGCTCGGCGACCAGCGCCGCGGCCAGGTCGAGCCGGCGGTGCATGCCTCCCGAGTACGTGCTCACGTAGCGGTCGCCGGCGTCCGTGAGGTCGAAGACCTCGAGCAGTGCCCGAGCTCGCTCAGAGGAGCGCTTCCGGCCGAGGTGGTAGAGGCGTCCGACGAGCTCGAGATTCTCGAAGCCGGTCAGGTTCTCGTCCACCGCCGCGTACTGGCCGGCGAGCCCGATGCGCTTGCGCACCTCCCCTGCGTCCTTGACGACGTCGAGCCCGGTCACTCGTGCTGTGCCTTCGTCCGGGCGAAGCAGCGTCGTGAGGATCCGGACGGCGGTCGTCTTGCCCGCTCCGTTGGGGCCGAGGAGCCCGTACACGGTGCCCGCCTGCACGTGCAGGTCGACGCCTTTCAGCGCCTCCACCTTTCCGTAGTGCTTCCGCAGGCCTGCCGCGTCGATCGCGCTCGTGTCCGCCACTGGCCCTGACGCTAGCGGAGGGCTATGGCTGGCCGGAGACCAGTGGTCTTGATTGTGTCGTCTGCGCCGCGAATCGGCCACAGCGTTCGCGCTTGACCTAAGCTCGCCCGATGCGCTCGACTCCTCGCGTCGCCGCCGTCCTCATGGTGGTTGCGGTGGTGCTGGCCAACGTCGCGTTCCTCGGCCTTGGCTCGGTGTTCAACTACCCAGACATCCTCCAGGAGCCTGCAGACGAGATCCTGGCGGAGTTTCGTGACGACGAAGGAACGATCATCACCCTCTTCGTCATCCTTGCCCTGTCCGCAGCTCTACTCGCTCCGATTGCGATCTTGCTCGGCCGCCTCGCCGGAAACGAGCTTGGACGTTGGTCGATCTGGGTTGGGATCGCCGCTGCGGTAGTCCAGGTGATCGGCCTGAGCCGCTGGGCGCTGATCGTGCCCTTTATCGCCGATCGTGAGGACACAGACGCGTTCGAAACGGTGCACACCGTGCTCGGCACCGTGGTCGGCGAAACACTCGGCTACCTGCTGACGGCGACGTGGACGGTGCTCATCATCTACGCGCTGGGACAGCGCCTCGCCGGGCGGTGGTTCACGTACGTCGGCCTGGCAGCGGCAGCACTCATCGCACTCGGAGTCCTCGTTCCGCTCGACGTGCCCGGAACCGACTTCGCCAACTTCGCCGGCTACATCCTGTGGTCGATCTGGCTGGTTGTCTTCGCCGTTCTGATCTGGCGGCGGTCGCACGTCGGCGGTCCCGCAGCAGAGCAGCCAGCGACGTAGTTCCGATTCAGACCGGTCTCGGGCGTTCGAAAGATGCCAGTCAAGCCGACGGGCAAGGTGGGCGCATTCGTCGTAAGGTGACGGCGTGGAGACCTGGGACGCGCTTAGGTCGCGCAGGAACGTGCGGGAGTTCTCGCCCAAGCCGGTGAGCGAAGAGGATATGGCGAAGATCCTCGAGGCGGGCCGGCTCGCGCCGTCGGCGAAGAACTGGCAGCCGTGGGACTTCGTGCTGGTGACCGACCGCGATCAGCTCCGCGACCTCACCGGGGTCTGGCAGGGCGCGTGGCACGTCGGCGGCGCAGCAGCTGCGATCGCAATCGTCGCACCGAATCCTGCCGACGATCGCTGGGCCGAGCTCCTGCAGTACGACCTCGGTCACGCGACGATGCTGATGATGCTCGCCGCGGCCGACCTCGGGCTCGGCACGTGCCACTCGTCCGTGCAGGATCAGGAGCTCGCTCGGAAGATCCTCGGCTTCCCGGAGGGCCACTTCCTCGCATACCTCGTCTCGCTTGGCTACCCGGCCGAGGGGCCGCTCCGGCCGCTCAAGCGGCTCAACCGGCGACCGTTCGACGAGGTCGTGCACCGCGGCCGCTGGTAGCGCTCCCGTCAGGCACGCTGGCGCTGCGTTCGCGATCCGCGCGTACTAGACGCGAGTCCCGGCAACACGTAGAAGGAGGAGTCTCGTCGAAGACGTCTGGATAGGTCTCTGCCTCGCGCTCGTCTCGGCACTGGCCGTGAACTGGGCGTACACACAGGAGCACAAGGCGGTAGCCGCGATGCCGCCACTCAGCCCTCGGCAACCAGTTCGCTCGCTGGCGCTCCTCCTTCGCAACCGCAGCTGGCTGATCGGTTTCGCTACCGAGACGGCCGGCTGGATCGTCTACGTCGTGGCTTTGCGGCTCGCGCCACTGAGCCTCGTTCAGGCGGTCAGTGCTTCAGGCATCGCCGTCCTCGCCCTCCTCAGCGTGCACGGCCACCCGAGCTTGCTCGCGCGCCGCGAGCGACTGGCCGTCGGGATTGCGCTGTTCGGGCTGGTGCTGCTCGCGGTGTCGCTCGTCGGCTCTACGCCGTCCTCGCACGCACCACACGCTGTCGCCGTCGTGGTCTGGCTTGGAGCCTCAGCCGGGGGAGCCGTCGCGCTGGTTGTCGTACGCACGCGTTTGGCGCGCGCCGCAGCGCTCGGGCTCGCTGCAGGGCTCCTCTTCGCCGATGGAGACGTCTCCGCAAAGCTCGTCACTTCGGGCGGGATCTGGTTTCTGGCGATCCTCTCGCTGATCGCCTGTCTATGCAGCCGGCACGCTTGTGCTGCAGGCAGCGTTCCAGCAGGGCAGCGCGCTGATCGGCGCCGGCATCGCCACCCTGGTGACGAACGCCGTCCCCATCGCAGCAGGCTTCGTGCTCTTCGGCGAATCGCTGCCGCCGGGCGCGCGGGGAGTACTGCAGATCGCCGCATTCGCCTCCGTCGTCACCAGTGCCGCGCTCCTCGGACGCTCAGCCGCGAGACCTCCGGACTCGTCAACCGCGGTCGCCGAGCCCACGCCCGGCGTCGCCGATGCCTGATGCGCCGGGGTCGAGGTTCAGGCGCGAGTCAGACAGTCCGCATGCGTCGGCCTGCGCGCGCATCGACACGCGCACCACTGGACAGGTACAACCCGCTGCGTGACGCCGCGGTCGGTCCGCCTCACGAGCCCGGAACGCGTCCTGTTCCCCGACGAAGGGATCACGAAGCAGGACCTGTTCGAGTACTACCGCGCGATCGCGCCGGTGCTCGTCCCGCACCTGCGCAACCGGCCGTTCACGATGAAGCGCAGGCCCTACGGCATGGCCGGGGACGCGTACTTCCAGAAGCAGGCGCCGAAGGGGATGCCCTCCTGGATCCCGACGCGCACCTTCCGCACCCACCCGCGCGAGGGCGGGTCGCGGCTCGTCGACTTCCCGCTCGTCAACTCGCCGGAGGCGGTGCTCTGGATGGTGCAGATGAACTGCATCGACATGAACGCGTGGTACTCGCGCGTCGACAAGCCGCACCGCCCGGACTTCGTGCTCTTCGACCTCGATCCGCCCGACGGCGGCTTCGCGCTCGCGATCCGCGTCGCTCACCTGATCCGCGAGGAGCTCGAGCGGGTCGAGCTCGAGTCCTACGTCAAGACGAGCGGCGCCGACGGGATCCACGTGCTCGTCCCGATTGCGCGCCGGGCGACCTACGAGCAGGACGTACGCCTTCGCGGAGCGCGTGGCGCGCGGGCTCGAGGAGCGGCACCCAGGGCTGGTCACGACCGAATGGCTGAAGCGCAAGCGCGAGGGGGTGCTCGTCGACCACCGTCAGAACGCACGGGGGAAGACGATCGCCTCGGTCTACTCGGTGCGGCCGAAGCCGGGCGCGCCGGTCTCGACGCCGCTTCGCTGGGACGAGCTGACAGAGGACGTGACACCGCGCCGCTTCGGGATGCGCGAGGCGCTCGAGCGGGTCGAACAGCACGGCGACCTGTTCGAGCCCGTGCTAGCAGGCGGCCAGGCACTCGGACGTGCTCTCAAGAAGTTGCGCTAGTGGCCCGCTCGTCGGCTCCGAGTAGTTCGTTGCGTGCGCCGCACTTCAACACAGCACGTTGTTGTTGTAGCGGTCGAGAGTGCTCGCTAGAGAGTTCGCCTGCGACGATTGAGCTGGGCTCAGCTTGTCGTGCGTGATCCCGTTGAAGTGGATCGCGGCGAGCAGCGCCTGACCGCTGTTGATGGCGCTCACGGCTGCCGGGCAGCTTCCCGCGCCGGCGACGAGGTTGAGCTTCGCCGCAAGGAGCTGTGCGGCCATGTTGAAGGCCGGGTCGCTCGCTGACTTCTTTCCCGAGTTGATCGTCGATTTGTCGAGCAATCTCACGGCTTTCAGGCAGTCCGGCGCGGTGTTGGGATTCGACGCGCTGCCGTGAAGCGTCAGAATGCCGATCGTGATTCCGCTCGGCTCCGCCTTCGCTAGCGTCTGGTCGAGCACGGGCTTCTGACTTCCCTTGGAGCACGAGCTCCAGTTCTTCCAGAAGCCGATCGTGCGCCCGAGTCCACCCGGGGGCGGCCTGTTGTCGATTGAGAAGCTTCTCGTCTCTCCCGGCTCGACAGTGAAGTCCGTACAGACGATGCTGTTATCGCCGCTGGGGTTGAAAACGACATAGAGAGGCGGCCCGAGCGTCGTCATCCATCCGGGCAAGACCAACTCGCAAAGCGCGTATGGCGTGCCGGGCGACGAGCGTCGTCGCGAAGTTGATGATTCCGCCGTTCGATGCCGAGGCGTTCGCGGACTCGAGGATCGTGCCGGCGCTCGTCGGAGAGGAACCCTGCCGGAGTTGGAACGTGAACGACTGGGCTACCGGATGGCGGGGCGCCGCTTACCGTCTTTCGCACCGTGGCCCTGCCGCGCTGCGTATTCGTGAAGGTGCACGTGACGGTCTCGTCGGCCCCGAGCTGGATGGCGTTCGGCGCGCTCCCGTCGTCGCAGCTCGCCGTCGTATCCCACCCCGTGAGCAGGGCCTCGCTCACGGAGTACGTGTCCGGAGCCAGCGGCCCACTGGAGTTGGACTCTCCGTCCCTGAGCGAGAAGCCTGTCGCGTTGTAGCTCGCGGTGAAGGCAAACGGCTGAGGACTGCCCGAGGGACTAGTTCGCTTCTGGATGACGATCGTGCCCCCCTGGAAGCGGTTGGTGAACAGGCAGAAGACCTCCTCCCGACCTCGAGCTCGTAGGTCGCGGTGCGGGTGGCCAGGTCGGTGGTACTCGGGCGGGCGCTGTTGTCGTCGTTGCAGTCGAGCTGGCTGAGGGCGAAGGCCGGGCCCGGGTCGGCCTCGGTCACCGGGTAGCTGCCGGCGAGCGCGGTGCAGGTCAGCTCCACTTGCGGGCCCGCCGTCGTGAGTGTCGACTGGCCGCCGCAGTCGAGCCCCTCCGGCAGGGGCCCGAAGTCGAAGGTCGCCTGCGGGCCGCCGCCCGTCGTGTTCTTGGCGATCCTGATCGTGCCCCCCTGGAAGCGGTTGGTGAACAGGCAGAAGACCTCCTCCCCGACCTCGAGCTCGTAGGTCGCGGTGCGGGTGGCCAGGTCGGTGGTGCTCGGGCGGGCGCTGTTGTCGTCGTTGCAGTCGAGCTGGCTGAGGGCGAAGGCCGGGCCCGGGTCGGCCTCGGTCACCGGGTAGCTGCCGGCGAGCGCGGTGCAGGTCAGCTCCACTTGCGGGCCCGCCGTCGTGAGTGTCGACTGGCCGCCGCAGTCGAGCCCCTCCGGCAGGGGCCCGAAGTCGAAGGTCGCCTGCGGGCCGCCGCCCGTCGTGTTCTTGGCGATCCTGATCGTGCCCCCCTGGAAGCGGTTGGTGAACAGGCAGAAGACCTCCTCCCCGACCTCGAGCTCGTAGGTCGCGGTGCGGGTGGCCAGGTCGGTGGTGCTCGGGCGGGCGCTGTTGTCGTCGTTGCAGTCGAGCTGGCTGAGGGCGAAGGCCGGGCCCGGGTCGGCCTCGGTCACCGGGTAGCTGCCGGCGAGCGCGGTGCAGGTCAGCTCCACTTGCGGGCCCGCCGTCGTGAGTGTCGACTGGCCGCCGCAGTCGAGCCCCTCCGGCAGGGGCCCGAAGTCGAAGGTCGCCTGCGGGCCGCCGCCCGTCGTGTTCTTGGCGATCCTGATCGTGCCCCCCTGGAAGCGGTTGGTGAACAGGCAGAAGACCTCCTCCCCGACCTCGAGCTCGTAGGTCGCGGTGCGGGTGGCCAGGTCGGTGGTGCTCGGGCGGGCGCTGTTGTCGTCGTTGCAGTCGAGCTGGCTGAGGGCGAAGGCCGGGCCCGGGTCGGCCTCGGTCACCGGGTAGCTGCCGGCGAGCGCGGTGCAGGTCAGCTCCACTTGCGGGCCCGCCGTCGTGAGTGTCGACTGGCCGCCGCAGTCGAGCCCCTCCGGCAGGGGCCCGAAGTCGAAGGTCGCCTGCGGGCCGCCGCCCGTCGTGTTCTTGGCGATCCTGATCGTGCCCCCCTGGAAGCGGTTGGTGAACAGGCAGAAGACCTCCTCCCCGACCTCGAGCTCGTAGGTCGCGGTGCGGGTGGCCAGGTCGGTGGTGCTCGGGCGGGCGCTGTTGTCGTCGTTGCAGTCGAGCTGGCTGAGGGCGAAGGCCGGGCCCGGGTCGGCCTCGGTCACCGGGTAGCTGCCGGCGAGCGCGGTGCAGGTCAGCTCCACTTGCGGGCCCGCCGTCGTGAGTGTCGACTGGCCGCCGCAGTCGAGCCCCTCCGGCAGGGGCCCGAAGTCGAAGGTCGCCTGCGGGCCGCCGCCCGTCGTGTTCTTGGCGATCCTGATCGTGCCCCCCTGGAAGCGGTTGGTGAACAGGCAGAAGACCTCCTCCCCGACCTCGAGCTCGTAGGTCGCGGTGCGGGTGGCCAGGTCGGTGGTGCTCGGGCGGGCGCTGTTGTCGTCGTTGCAGTCGAGCTGGCTGAGGGCGAAGGCCGGGCCCGGGTCGGCCTCGGTCACCGGGTAGCTGCCGGCGAGCGCGGTGCAGGTCAGCTCCACTTGCGGGCCCGCCGTCGTGAGTGTCGACTGGCCGCCGCAGTCGAGCCCCTCCGGCAGGGGCCCGAAGTCGAAGGTCGCCTGCGGGCCGCCGCCCGTCGTGTTCTTGGCGATCCTGATCGTGCCCCCCTGGAAGCGGTTGGTGAACAGGCAGAAGACCTCCTCCCCGACCTCGAGCTCGTAGGTCGCGGTGCGGGTGGCCAGGTCGGTGGTGCTCGGGCGGGCGCTGTTGTCGTCGTTGCAGTCGAGCTGGCTGAGGGCGAAGGCCGGGCCCGGGTCGGCCTCGGTCACCGGGTAGCTGCCGGCGAGCGCGGTGCAGGTCAGCTCCACTTGCGGGCCCGCCGTCGTGAGTGTCGACTGGCCGCCGCAGTCGAGCCCCTCCGGCAGGGGCCCGAAGTCGAAGGTCGCCTGCGGGCCGCCGCCCGTCGTGTTCTTGGCGATCCTGATCGTGCCTTCTTGCTGCGTGAAGGCGCCGGCGGCGTCGCGCGTGCCGCTCGATATACCGAGTGCCAGAGCGATCACGAAGCAAGCCGACACGCAGAGCAGCCTTATGGGCCCCACTCGTGGTACCAACGAGCCGCCTCGGATCACTCTCCCCTCCCCCGCGCCGCAGAAATCGTGCGGTTCATAACACAGTCTCCGTCAGGATTCAAGCCCTGGTCCTTTTTTGATCCGTCACGGAGACGACACACGACGCCTCCCCGGGCATGCATCTCCAAGCGTCGAATGCTTCGCGACGCGCCAATGTCACCGATCGCGATAAAGCACCGTGCGCTCAACGAACGAGGAGGCCGCTCTGCGGCCTCCTCTCGGTGGCGCTTTGTGACCTCGTAAGGCTCAGGGAACGCGCCCTCCGGCTTCGGCAATCGGGGCGAGCGCTGCGATGAGGAGAGAGACGGTGGCGATGCTGGTGATGAGACGGGCCTTCATGACTGCTCCTTTCAGCCGATGACGATGGGAGGAGACTAGGGGCGCCCCGCCTTCGCGTCGTTCGGCACCGCTACAGACGCTCTATCATCGCCGCGACAGTGCTGCGCAGCAGCCACGGGTCGATACGGTCGGTGCCCGACCTCTTCCGCTTCTACCGATCGCTCACAGCTGCCGGTCTCGACTAGAGAGCTATAACGATGCGTGGCCACGAGCTCTCGCGAGCACGACCCGCGGGTGACACTCTGTCGAGGTAGCGCACTTCTCACTTCCTGAGAACCGGCTCGAAGGGCCGCAATCCCACTGGTTTGAGCAAGATTTGGCTCGACGGAGCGGCGCAGGAGTCGAACCTACCCCACCCTGGGGCTACCAGACCTCACCGGCATTGAAGGTCTACCTCAGCGCTGGCCAACTGCATACGGAAGCGGGGTTTTGGCCCCGCTTGCGTCCAAAGCCAGTGCGAGTAGCCGGCGCGGATCATTGGCGTCCTCACTCGACCCGGTCGAACACCGGGTCGGGGCGCTCGCCGAGAAACTCGATCCACGCCGTCTTCATACGCGGATACTTCTTGGCGGCCTCCGCGAGCGCCAAGAAGCCGGCCAGCGTTGTGTCCAAACGCTCTTGAAGCCGCTCGTCCGCGAGCCGCCCCGAATCGCCGAACGCCAGGTGAGCCTGGGCGAGCGAGAACATGTCCGGGTAGATCCGGGCGCCGAGATGCTCGAGCGGCACGCGCAACGCCCACAGCCCGCGATTCCCGCCGACCATCGACGGCGACGCCGACAGCAGCAGGCCGTGCCGCTCGTGGAACGGTTGCGGACGAAAGCGGGAGACCCAGTCGATTGCGTTCTTGAGCACTCCCGGTACGGAAGCGTTGTACTCCGGCGAGGAGATCACGAATGCGTCGGTCGCCTCCAGCCGCCGCCGAAACTCTTCGGCACCGGCCGGAAAGCGGTTCGCGCGCTCGGCATCGCCGTCGTACGAGCCCATGTCGAACTCGCGCATCGATACGAAGTCAGCCGCGTGGCCCGCCGCCTCGATGCTCTCGACCGCCACTCCAGCCAGACGCGTGTTGAGCGACTCGTCGCGAAGCGATGCCGACACGACGAGTATGCGACAAGGCTCGACTGCGTTGCCTTCCATCACGCGCGAGGATCATGACAGCCCGCGGTCGTCTGGCACGAGCCCTTTGCTAGCGTCGCCAAGACCGATCACAACGGAGGTGCCGCCGTGGAAGCTGCTACCGATCGAACTCCGTTGATGCTGATTCACGGAGCCTGGCTCTCGTCGGGTAGCTGGGCGAACTTCGCCGATTACTTCAGCTCCCGCAGCTTCGACGTCTCTGCACCCGAGTGGCCGCGCAAGGAGGGTGACGTCGCGGAGCTGCGCGAGAACGCCGACGAGCTCGAAGGTCTCGGCCTGACCGAGATCGTCGACCACTATGAATCGGCGATTCGCGCCCTCGACCAGCCCCCCGTCCTGATCGGCCACTCATTCGGCGGGCTGATCGTCGAGTTGCTGCTCGATCGCGGGCTCGGGCGCGCGGGCGTCGCGATGAGCCCGGCGCCGCCCAAGGGCATCCTCGTGCTGCCGTTCTCTTCGCTCAAGGCGGCATCTCCGGCACTCGCCCATCCATCGAGGTGGCACGGTGTCGTCCCGCTTACGCCCGAAGAGTTCACCTATGGCTTTGTCAATACCTTCTCACCCGAGGAGGCCGCGGCCGCATACGAGAAGTACGCCGTGCCGGAGAGCGGCCAGATCTTCTACGAGGCCGGCTTCGCCAACTTCCACCTACACCCACCCACTGAGGTGCACTTCAAGAGCGGCGACCGCGCGCCCTTGCTCATCATCGGCGCGGACGAGGACAACACGGTTCCTGCCTCGCTTTCTCATAAGCAGTACAAGAAGTACGAGAAGTCCGAGGCGCAGACCGACTACATCGAGTTCACCGGCCGCCCACACCTGATGATGGTCGCCGAAGGCTGGGAGGAGATCGCAGCCGCTATCGAGAACTGGCTGGACGGCGTGCTCGCCGTGAAGGTGGGCGGCGACGCGAGCGCTTGAGAGCCAGCGGGCTTAGCCGCGGCTGAGGACCCTGCCCGAGCCCAAGCCGTGATCGTGCTATGTTCACTGAAGGAAACACCGAGCCAGTCGCGCTGACGGTCTGGTATTGCCCGTCAAGTCGCCAGCTCTTCTTCCTCGTTGCGACCACGTCTCAGCCGAGCTGAGGCAGCCGATAGGAGGCCAACCTCCTCTGTGAGTGCTGCCTGTTCGGCCTCCCCATCGAAGAGAGGACCTAGCAATGACCGCAGTAGCCACCGAAGTATTGACCGCAGAAGAGATGATCACGATCGCTCGTGAGCAGGTGGATTCCTTCAACACCGGCGATTGGGAGCGGCTGCAGGCACGGCTCACCGCCGATTCCCGCTACCACGAGCTTGGTACCCAGCGCAAGGTCGAGAGCCCGGAGCAGATCGTCGAGCTCTTCAAAGGCTGGAAGACCGCATTCCCGGATTCCGCCGGCACGGTGACGAGCGCCGTTGGCAGCGACAACGCGGCGGTGTTGGAAGTGACCTGGAAGGGCACGCACACCGGCCCGCTCGAGACGGCCGAAGGGACGATCCCGGCGTCGGGCAAGCGGCAGGAGACGCCCGCAGCCTTCGTTTTCACTTTCGAGGGTGGCAGGATCAAGGAGAGTCGGCACTACTTCGACTCGATGACTCTCCTCAAGCAGATCGGCGTCCAGCCCAAGTAACCACCAGAGCGAGAACATCGGAGAGGGCGGCCGTCCAAGGGGGCCGCCCTCTCCGGTATCCAGCCGGTGAGCGAGGAGAAGAATGTCCACTGAGTTCGAGGCCATGACGGAGGCGCAAGTCCAGGCCCTGACTGCAAGGGAAGGAGGCGCGCAGCGAGGCAAAGCGCTGTACGCCGACCGCACCTGGACACAGGTGCACGACGAGATGATCGATGGTGACGCTCGAACTGTCGGGGACCTTCCTCGCGCTCGCATCAGGGCGCTACACGCGGCGACGAAAGCGCAGGCGGCCAGCCTGAAGGCCGGCAGCGGCACCGGCTCCGCTCCAAGCGGGTCGATGCCGGCTCCCGTGAGCCAACCTCATAGAGAGGGCGCCATGCCCGAGAGCGGACTACCAATCCGGGTCTACAAGGAATACGACATGTGGCACGTCGACTACGGCGAAGGCGTGACCGAAGACCCCTGCGAGGACTTCTGCAAAGGCAAGCGGATCGCGCACTGCCTCAGGTGCTCGTTAGTCCTCTACAACGATCCAGTCGGCGATCCAGGTGAAGAGTTCGAGCGGACGTTCCCCATCTCTGCGCAGACCGTGGTCGACTCCATGGATCGTGACGAGCCGCGTCTTCCGGTTTCCGGAATCGACAAGGACTCGCTCGAACGCCGCTGCGCTCGAACGCGCATCCACGAGCGCATCGGCGGAGCCCCATATCGCGAGCAGCGGACAGCGCAGACGAGCCAGAAATGGCAGCGGGTCGTAATCCCAGATCAGGCGTCCGTAGGCGATCAGGTTCGGATCCCCGAACACGAAATAGCGTGACCACAGCTCGTCGCGATGCGGCGCGAAGGCATCGCACAAGGCACGGTCGTCCGCTCCGCTTCCGAACAACGCGTCACATTCGTCCCATACCCGTAGCGCAGCGTCGACCGCATCCTGGGCGAAGCCGTCGCGCGCGAGCTCGTGTTCGATCCGAAATCGATCCTGCTCGCGTGGGCCGGTCGCTGATCCGGAGAGAGCGACGACGAACGCAACATCCTCGGACGCCGACGCGGCGTGCGGCCCGATCCATGCGCCCTGGCTCATGCCGAGGACACCAATCGGAACGCCCTCGGCAAGGACGTCGCTTGCGAGGAACCGATGCGCGGCGAGCGCCTCACTCGCGCGGTCGGCGAACGACTGCCGCGTCCAATCTCCTTCCGAGCCGCCGACGCCGGGCTTGTCGTACGACAGTGAGGCCACCCCGTGCTCGACGAACACGTCTGCCCACTCCGACCAATGTCCGGAGTCGGCGGGGCCGGACCCGTGTAGGAACACGAGGCCCGCACGGACCTCGCCGTCCGGCGGCAACACGACCGTTCCGGACAGCGTCGCGCCGGCGTGCTGGAAGGTGACGTTCATGCCTGGGGCGCCAGGAGATCAAACGCGTCTCGGACGAGATCGGCGAGATCCGGACGTCCTGCCTCTGCGCGCCAGATCGCGATAGAGGCGCTCAGGGCGCCAACAGACAGCGCCGCGAGTAGACGTGCGCGCCGCCGCGCAGCGATCGAGCGCCCGAGCCGCTTGCAGAGCTCGTTCGCGATCGCGTCCTCCCATTCGCCCTGTTTCTCGCGTTCCCGTGCGCGAACCGCCGGGGTGGTTTCGATCACTCTGGCGCCGGCGAGCGCATCCGCCGCTCGCTCCCGATATCCCTCGACGAGCGTCAGGACACTCGCGCGAACCGCATAGAGCGGAGGTTCCGAGCGAGGCCGCGCCGCGAGAGACGCCGCGACGTCCTCGCCGACCTCGTCGAGCCAGCCCAGAAGGACGTCTTCCTTGTGATCGAAGTACCGAAAGAACGTCCGCCGGGAGACATCGGCCGCGCCAGCGATGTCATCGACCGTGGTCCCCGTGAAACCCCGCTCAGCGAACAGACGCAGGGCCTCGCGGACGATCGTCTGGCGGAGCCTCGTCTTCTTACGTTCACGGAGATTCCCAACGACGGCAGGCACGTGCAGATCATGACATTTTTGTCACTCAGTGTCAAAAGCGCCTGAGTGCCCACTAGGGCTCCACTGGTCAGCCCCGCTCCGGTCTTCTTAGATGCTGTGAGGTGCGCTAGCTGCAGCATCTGTGGGCCGCCGTTCAGTCCGCGGCCGCTATCGTCCGGCTTGCCGAGCACGCCTCCGAGCCACAACTCTCCGGTCAGCTTCGGGTTCGCCGGATCGGAGATGTCGTACTGCCGCAGGTCGCCATGCAGCCAGTTCGTAACGAAGCCGTTCTCCCGCGCGAGCTCACCGCCCGCGTGCGCACGTACGGCCGAACGGCGCGTTCGTTCGGTGAGCGCTACGGTTCACGATGAAAGGAGAGCCTCGATCATGAGCTTCGTTTCACGGGGATTCCGCGGTCGCCGGCGCGACGCCGACGTGGATTCGAGCCGTGTCCCTCCGGGTCAGCATGTGACCGACGACTTCCCCGTCCTCTCGGCCGGACCGACACCACGGACGCCACTCGACGAGTGGACGTTTGTGATCGTGTCGGGAGACGAGCGGAAGACGTGGACTTGGGACGAGTTTCGCGCGCTTCCGAGCGAGACGGTGACGGTCGACATCCACTGCGTCACCCGCTGGTCGAAGCTCGACACGACCTGGGAGGGCGTATCGGTCGACACACTGCTGGCAGAAGTCAGGCACGACGCCCCGTACATTCTCGCCTTCTGCGACGGGGGCTACACGACGAATCTCCCGATCGAGGACGTGACCGACGGCAAGGCCTGGATCGCTTTCGGCTACGACGAAGAGCCGCTCGACCCCGAGCACGGCGGCCCTGCGCGTCTGCTCGTCCCACACCTCTACTTCTGGAAGAGCGCCAAATGGGTACGCGGACTGGAGCTTCGCGAGGACGACGAGCCCGGCTTCTGGGAGACATACGGCTACCACATCTACGGCGACCCATGGCTGGAACAGCGCTTCGCCGGCGACTGACGTGGCAGCTCGCCGCCGTCGAGGACCTCATCGACGAGACGCCTCGCGTCCGCACGATCGTGCTCGACGTGCCTGACTGGCCGGGGCACCGAGCCGGTCAACATCTCGACGTGCGACTGACCGCCGAGGACGGCTACCGCGCAGAGCGTGAGTACTCGATCGCGTCAGCTCCGGGCGAGCCGGTTGCGATCACGGTCGAACGTCTGGACGACGGCGAGGTCTCCCCGTACCTCACCGAGGAGTTGAGAGCCGGCGACGCCTTCGAGGTGCGCGGCCCGCTCGGTGGCTACTTCGTGTGGGGCGCGGAGGACGGAGGCCCGCTGCTGCTGGTCGGGGGCGGCTCCGGCATCGTTCCTCTGCGCTCGATGCTGCGTCATCGCGATCGCAGCGGGAGCGACGTTCCCGTCCGGCTGCTGTATTCATCCCGCTCGCTCGAGAACGTCATCTATCGGGAGGAGCTCGACGAACCTAAGGCTGGCGTAGACGTAGCGCACACGCTCACGCGGGCCCAGCCAGAGGGCTGGACGGGTCACTCGCGTCGAGTCGACACCGAGCTCCTGCGCGAGGTTGCGTGGCCGGCCGCGGACAGCCCGCTCGCCTTCATCTGCGGTCCGACGAGCTTCGTCGAGGTCGTCGCCGACGGACTCGTCGAGCTCGGCTATGAGCCGGCGCGCGTGAAGACCGAACGCTTCGGAGCGACTGGAGGGAAGTGATGGAAGGACTCGACGGCAACGCGATCGCCGGCCTGTTGCTCAGCGTATTCGGCACCGAGATGACCACCGCCATCGGCGTCTGCTCGTCCTGTGGCGCCGCCCTTCAGCTGGCCGAGCATACGGTCTACAACCGCGCACCGGGCACCGTCGTCCGCTGCCGCCGCTGCACGAGCATGCTGATGGTGCTGGTCGAGGTTCGAGGCATCAACTGCGTCGACGTGAGCGGCCTCGCTTCGCTCGAGCCCGTCGGCGCCCGCGTGCCGGCTAGCTGAGAGCTGGAGCAAAACCCTCCGAGCCTGAAGACAGCCTGGATCGAGTTCCTCGGGGAGCGGCTCCTATGTCGCGGAGCGGGCGGCGGCGGCGAGGTCTCCGGCGGGCGTCGCCTGCGAGCGAGTGACGCCGGCGGCCGCGTAGGCGTCGTCCTCGTCCAGCGTCTCGTGCTCGAGCAGGGCGGCCGCGAGCGCGTCGAGGCGCGTCCGATTCTCGGTCAGGAGTGCCGTGACCTCGGCCTCCGCCTCGCCGACGATGCGGCGCACCTCGTCGTCGAGGAGCTCCTGGGTCTCCGGCGACACCTCCGCGGCGCCCAGGAGGAACGGCCCCACGCCGTCGCGGGGGATCACTGCGATCGGCCCGAGCGCATCGCTCATGCCCCAACGCCCGACCATCCGCCGGGCGAGCGCGGTCAGCTGCTCGATGTCGGATTCGGCGCCCGTGCTGACCTCGCCGAAGACGAGCTCCTCGGCCACGCGGCCACCGAGAGCGACTTTGATCCTCGCGATTACCTCTGGCTTCAGGTAGTTGTAGCGGTCGGCGTCCGGGGCGGAGAACGTCACTCCCAGCGCCATCCCGCGCGGGATGATCGAGACCTTACGGACGGGGTCCGCGCCCGGCGTGAGCATCCCCACGATCGCATGGCCGCCCTCGTGGTACGCCGTCCTTCGCCGGTCCGCGTCGCTCATCAGCACCTGGCGCTCGGCGCCGAGGATGATCCGCTCGAGGGCATCGGTGAAGTCCGACTCCTCAACCTTGTCATGGCCGCGGCGTGCAGCGGTGAGCGCTGCCTCGTTGACGAGGTTGGCGAGGTCGGCGCCGACCATGCCCGGAGTCGTCGCGGCGATGCGCGCCAGGTCGACGTCTGTAGCGAGCGGAACGTTGCGCGTGTGCACCCGGAGGATCGCCTCGCGCCCGGTCCGGTCGGGCGGCTGGACCGCGACCCGGCGGTCGAACCGCCCTGGTCGAAGGAGTGCCGCGTCGAGCACGTCAGGCCGGTTCGTGGCCCCGATGACGATGACGTTCGTCGCCGAGTCGAAACCGTCCATCTCCGTCAGGATCTGGTTGAGCGTCTGCTCGCGCTCGTCGTTCCCGCCGCTGAAACCGGCAATGCCGCTCGTCCGCGAGCGGCCGATCGCGTCGAGCTCGTCGACGAACACGATGGCAGGGGCGTTCTCCTTCGCCTCTTTGAAGAGGTCACGCACGCGCGCCGCGCCGACGCCGACGATCGCCTCGACGAACTCCGAGGCCGCCATGGAGAAGAACGGCACGCCGGCCTCGCCTGCGACAGCCCGCGCGAGCAGCGTCTTTCCCGTTCCGGGCTGGCCGGAGAGGAGGACGCCGTGCGGAATCCGTCCGCCCACCCGGCGGTACTTCTCCGGCTTCTTGAGGAAGTCGACGACCTCGCTCAGCTCGTCCTTCGCCTCGTCGATGCCGGCGACGTCGGCGAACGTGACCTTGTCCCCGGACGGCTCGTAGCGGCGGGCGCGTGACCGTCCGAACGAGCCGAGGGCGTTCTGCACGTTTCCGGCGCGGCGGAAAAGCCAGAAGAGCAGGAGGACGAACAGGATCGTCGGCCCGAAGCCGAACAGCAGCGTCTGCCACCACGGCGACCCTCTGTCCAGGGGCTTGGCGTTGACGGTGACGCTGTTCTCCTGCAGCTGCTCGGAGAGCTCGTCGGTGTTCGCGAACGCGGGAATCTCCGTCCGGAATCGTGTCGTCGGCTTCTCGTCCTCGAAGGCCACCTCCTTCTTGAACGTGCCCTGGATGTCCGTCCCCTTGGAGGTGATCTCCTTGACGTTGCCCGCGTTCACCTGCGCCAGGAAGAACGGGCTGTACGGGACACGTACGCGCGATTCTGGCTCCATGGCCCGGGTGGTGAGGAACAGGTTCACTGCGAGCAGTACGAGAAAGAAGGCGATCCAGCGGGGTGAAAGGCCGAACCTCGGACGCCGAGGCTCCTTCGGCGACGATCCTCGTGGCGCCGGTGGCGGCGACTCCGCCGGGCGGTCGTCGGCCTGCTCGCTCATTGCTCTAGGCTACCCCTCGCGGATAGCCGTTCCGGCTCGCCCCCACTCTACGCGCCTCGAGCGACCGCGCGAGCCGCCTCGAGGTCCTCCGCGCGGACGACGACCTCGTAGGGGCCCGCAAGAGTCAAGCCGTCAGACGCGCCGGCGCCCACGTTCGTCTGGCGCGTGAGCACGCGATTCCTACGTGCCTAGCCCGGGACCGATTCGGTTCGGCGCGGGAGAACCCAATCCGGGCGTGGAAAGTGGCAGGTGTACCCGTTCGGATACCGCTCGAGATAGTCCTGATGCTCGGGCTCAGCTTCCCAGAACGGCCCGGCCGGCGTCACCTCGGTGACGACCTTCCCGGGCCAGAGACCCGACGCTTCGACGTCGGCGATCGTGTCCTCGGCCACTCGGCGCTGTTCCTCGTCGAGATAGAAGATCGCCGAGCGATAGCTCGGCCCCGACGTCGTTGCCCTGACGGTTCAGCGTAGTCGGATCGTGGATCTGGAAGAAGAGCTCCAGCAGGTCTCGATACGAGATCTGCACGGGGTCGAAGGCGATCTCGATCGCCTCGGCGTGCGTGCCGTGGTTGCGGTACGTCGCGTTGCGACGTCGCCGCCGGTATAGCCCACCCTCGTCGACAGAACGCCCGGTCGTTTCCGGATGAGATCCTGCATGCCCCAGAAGCAGCCGCCGGCAAGGATCGCCTTCTCGACTCCGTTCACGTGCCGCCACCTCCTCGTTCAACGAGCCGTCGGAGCTCACTGTATCTCTCAGCGTCGACTTACTGACTGTCGCGCCAGATGCGCGACTTTTCAGGCCGGCTGCCATCGCGCAAAAAAAAAAAAAAAAAAAAAAAAAAAAAAAAATACCGGCCGAGTTTGACGGCGAGCATATTGTGGAAGCGCTGCAAATGCTGCGGTCCCGGTCGGTGTCCGGCGGGGTACGAGGGAGCGCTAAGGACAGCGCAGGTTGCTGCTCGGCCCTCAGAATGGAGCTGCTCTCTCTCATGCGACGCTGGTCAGGGGCGTCGATCTTGGGCCGGGAGATGCCTGGCTCGCGGCGCTGCCTCGGAGCGCAGGAACGAGGCAGAAGGGCGCAGTCGTCGAAGTTGCGGTACCCGCAGGCGCAGGTGTTGGGCGAGGCGGCGGTCGTTCTGGTGGTCCGCCTTGTACCTGAACGAATTGCGGGCGCGAATCGGGGCCCCGAGAACGGCGAAAGGCAAAGCGCTAATCGTTAGCCCGTGGGGGTTGCGCACCGGGTTCGCCGGAGCCCGTTCCGATGGTCAAGGAGGGTCGACGGTCGAGTCCGTAAGAAGGGCCTTCGGAAGGGCGAAGTACATGGTTGCGCTGTCTGTTTGCTTGATTCGCTTTTACTATCTTTCCGACCCTTGAACGCGGCGACACGAAAAGGTGGCCTGCTTGGCTCTCGTCTCAAAGACCCGGCGCCGCGGCCTGACCCGCTTTCGGCCTAGGCGCTCCGGATATAGGTGCGCTTCGGTCTGATGTCTGCCCGGCGAACGGGCCGGTGCCTGCCGCGTGGAACTCGGCAGTCGGCTCGCCCGGCGGGATGGAGCGGCCCGCCTGGCGGTAGTCCTGGTTGACGGCGGCGAGCGCGTCGAGCAGCACGGCGCGGAGCAGCTCGCCCACACTTCGGCGCCTGCCGTCCGTCGGCGAGCTCGAATGCGAGGCGGAGCGTCTTGTCGGCCTCGGCGTCCTCGCCGACGATGAGCAGGAACGACGTAACGAGCTCCTGCAGCTCCGGGACGAAGAACAGCGCCTCCTGGACGTCCGCGGGGGTGACCTTCGCACCGTAGTACGCAACGGTCGCGTTCGAGCGCCCGTAGTGGAAGAACAGCGGCAGGTCGAGATAGCGCTCTGCGAGGTCGTCGGGCGCGATGCCGAAGCCGGTGAGCACGCCGTCAGCTCCGGGAAGCGGACGACGTGGCCTGAGTCGTGGAGGTTGTAGCGGAGCTTCGGCGAGAGGCTTCGAGGCGGCAGATCGAGAAGAGAGCTCGTCGCTCGCGGTCGTCTCGATGTAGTAGTCGAGCGGGTCGTACTGGAACACCATGGGCAGCGCGTACCCGGCAGCCCGAGTGCCTCGCCGATCTCGGGGCGGTCGCGGAGCAGGCGGCGGAACGCTCATCGTGAAGTCGTTCTGGGCAGCGATGTTCATCTCGAGGTCGGCGGCACTGAATTATTGAGCCCACGGCCTTGAGTCACTGCAGCAGGTAGCTGTGCAGTGATCTGGCTGAGCCCCTCGACCGTCAACCGCTGCGACGACGTCGTACCCGGAGAAGATCGA
>CAWGEE010000026.1:0-102485 GCA_963821415.1 uncultured Actinomycetes bacterium
CGAGCGCGAGCCCGACACCGGCCAGCGCGAGCAGCTTCATGCTGACACCGCCTGCTCCAGCTCCACCCCCGGCTGCGGCGCGATCTCGAGGCACTGACGCTGGAACCCCTCCGCCGCCTCCCGCCAGCCGATCTCGCGGGCGGTCGCGACGTAGCTCGGGGTGAAGACGATGCGGTGCATGACGACCGGGAGGAAGAGCCGCTCGATGTCGACCGACGTCACGAACTCACGCCCGGAGAGGAGTGCCCACGCGCGCGCCGAGCGCTCGAGGGCGAGGCGAGCCGCGGACGGAGGCGCCGATCGCCACTCCGTCGGCCTCCCGCGTCGCGCGGACGAGCCGGATTGCCCAGCGCCGCAGCAGCGGGTCGATGTACACGTTGTGGGTGGCTTCGCGCAGCACGTTCACTTCGTCGAGCGAGAGCACGGGCGCGAGGCCGCTCAGCGGGTGCTTCACGACCTGCTCCTCGACGATCCGCAGCTCCTCCTCCTCGCCCGGGTAGCCGAGCGCCGTTCGGAGCAGGAAGCGGTCCAGCTGAGCCTCCGGGCAACGGGAACGTGCCCTCCTGCTCGATCGGGTTCTCGGTGGCGAGCACGAGGAACGGCTTGGGCAGCTCGCGCGTGACGCCGTCGATCGTCGCCTGGTACTCCGCCATCGCCTCGAGCAGCGCCGACTGGGTCTTCGGCATCGCGCGGTTGATCTCGTCGACGAGCAGGACGTTCGCGAACACCGGGACCGGGCCGGAACTCGAAGTCGCGGTCTCGCTGGTTGAAGACGGAGAGGCCGGTGACGTCGGTCGGCTGGAGGTCGGGCGTGCACTGGATGCGTGCGAAGGACGCGCCCTCGACCGAACCTGCGATCGCTCGGGCCAGCACGGTCTTCGCCGTGCCCGGCACGTCCTCGAGCAGCACGTGGCCGTCACAGACGAGTGCCGCGAGGATCAGCCGCACCTCGTCGGTCTTTCCGTGGACGACCGTCTCGACGTTCGCGAGCAGCCGATCGGCGATCTCCGCCGCCTGCCCGAGGTTCCCTCCGACTTCGGTCACGTTCGCCTCCTCTACGTTCGGATGAGCTTGCTGTATCCGGCCAGGTAGCAGGCGCCTGCCTGCGAGCGCGGGAGCACCGCGCGGATCGTCGTGCCCTTCGGCACCTTGAACTTGAGCTTCTTCCTCTCCGCGTACTGGACGTAGCCGGGCAGGGGCCTTCAGGACCACGGTCTGCAGCTTCTTCCAGCTCGTCCCCCGTGAAGCGCTCGATCGTCACCTTCTTGCCGTCGGCGCTTCTCGACATCGTTGGTCAAGGAGACGCGGAAGCCGTCCTCCTCCTTCGTGAGCCTGATGTCCGCGCGCGGTGTCACGACCACTGTCTGGCTCTTCTCGCCTCCTTCCACTCCGCGCGCAGCGTGGTCTTCGTCCGAATCGGAACCGACGCTTCTAGCGTGCCTCCCGCCGGGTCGTCGCGCCGCCGAGCCCGGAAGAACGCGCCGGGGATCCCGCACTCCTTGCCCTTCACGACCACGTACTCGCCCTCCGCACCGCTCGAGATCCCGCCCAAGCACGCCGACGCTGAACTCGCTGGTACGGATGACGGTCGCGCGCGGCTGCAGGGTGACGGTGTCGGCAAGGACGGCCGCCGCGGCGATGCCGGCCAGCGCGGCGGCGCCCGAGCACGACGGGGAGCGCGAGCCGCCTCATGTCCGCACGAGGTTGCTGTAACCGGCCAGGAGGCACGGCCCCGTCTGGGAGCGCGGAAGCACTGCGCGGATCGTCGTGCGCTTCGGCACCTTGAAGCGGAGCTTGTCCTTCTCGGCCCGGCCGCCGTAGCCCTCGGACTTCACGACGACCGTCTGCAGCAGCTTCCAGCCGGCCGGCGTCAGCCGCTCGACGCGGACGCGCTTGCCGTCCACCTGGATGGCCTCGCTGTACAGCCCGACCTCGAAGCCGCCGGGCTCCTTCGTCAGCGCGACGTACGCGCGCGGCGTGACGACCACCGTCGCGCTATTTGCCTCCTTCCACTCCGCACGCAACGTGGTCTTCGTACGAATGGGGACGGAGACCTCGAGCGGCCTCCCGCGAGCGTCGTGCCGCCGCCGAGCGCGCGGAAGAACGCGCCGGGAATGCCGCACTCCTTGCCCGTCACGGCCACGTACTCGCCTTCGGCGCCACTCGAGATCGCGCCCGACGCTCCGACGGAAGCGGCGCGCGTGCGCAGCACGGTCTCGCTCACCCGCATCGTGACGCTGTCGGCGAGGACGCCGGCAAGGGCCGCGCCGGCCGCGACGGCTGCCACGAGCCCCGACAGAACGACCGCGCGCTTCACCTGCGAAGGAGGTTGGAGTAGCCGGCGAGGTAGCACGGCTTTGTCTGCGAGAGCGGAAGCACGGCGCGCAGGGTAGTTCCCTTGGGAACCTGTACGTGGACCTCTCGCTGCCGGTCCACACCCAGCCGACGCCAGGTGGCGCGCCGGTCTCCGTGAGCTGAACTTTGCGGACCTCGCGCCAGACGCGCTTCTCGCGGTCGAAACGCTGCAGGGAGACGCGCTTGCGCCAGAACCCCCGCTGGGAGTTGACGTTGACGAAGAACATGCCGGGTGGCCTCTGGCCAAGGGAAACAGTGGGCCGTGTCTGCACCTTGACCTCGGTGCTCGTGGCGCCCGCGCCCTTCGCCCGGATCAGCTGCGTGATCAGCGGCACGTATTCGAGGTACCACGTGCCTCCCTGGTCGGTGTGCGTCGCGGAAAGCTCCCGCCATGTCGGCTCGTTGCAGTACCTCGCCTCGAGCGTGACGTCTACCTCGGCGCGGCCACTACCGATCGAGCCCGAAACGGCGACCGGGTCCCCGGCGCCGGTGATCGTCGGACGGGCGCTGATCGAGATCGTCTCGTCTGCGGAGCCGCCGAGTCCGAGACCGAGGCTGGCGGCAACGGCTGCAACGGTGAAGAGCCCGCGCCTCACGTCTGGTTAGACGCGCTTTCCAGCAGACCGATAGCCCGTGTCGAGCGCGTCCCTTCGTGACCACCCCGCGACGCAGCGCGCTCCTGAGGATGTCGCTCAACGGCGGACGATAGCGCTGATGCCTGCGGCGTAGCATGGCCTCGCGACCTCTGTGGGCAGGACGGCTCTTAGGTTCGTGCCCTTCGGGACGTCGATGCGGAAGCGGTCGGTCGTGCTGGCGATGTCCGACATGCCGCCGCCCTCCGTCTCCTTCGGTCTTGGTGATCAGCACGCGCTTCACCGTCACCCACGCACCGCGCGCGCGGTCGAACCGATCGATCCGCATCCTCCTGTGCCAGTACTGCCGCTGCGCCTGAACGCCCGCCCGGAACCGCCCCGGAGGGCGTTGTGAGAAGAAGACCCACGGACGCTGCATGAGCTGCACGGAGTCGGTCGTCGCGCCGCCGGAGGTGGCACGCAGGAGCCCGCTGATCCTCGTGAGGAAGTCGACCGACCAGGCGCCACCGGCCGTGGTAGTTGCCTCTCCGACGTCTCGCCACGTCTCCTGGTCGCAGACGCGTTGCTGGATCGTCACCAGCTGGCCCGCCTGGCCGCTCCCGATCGTCCCGCTGGCCGTGACGAGCTCGTCCCAGCGGACGAGCAGCGGACGGACGCTCCACGAGATGCGTCTCGTCAGCGGCGGCCCGGAAGCCCAGGCTGAGGGCGGCTACGACGAGTGCGCCTGCGATCCAAGCCGAGCGCCTCACTTCGTCACCAGGAGGTTGCTGTAGCCGCCGATGTGGCAGGGCTTGGCCTGGGCGAGGGGCATCACCGCCCTGATCGTCGTGCCCTTGGCAACATCGACGGCGAACTCGTCCGTCGTCGACCAGATGTAGGCGGAGCCCCGGCGCCGCGTCCGAGTGCACGAGCCGGAGCTTCTTCGACCAGCAGCCACTTGCGCTGTCCGCGGTGGAAGCGCTGGATGAGCACCTGCTTCCGCCAGAAGGACCTCGCTCGACGACCTGCACCTCGTAACGCCTCGGCGGGCCGGGCGCGAGGCGGATGTCCACGCGCTTCTGCACCTGCACCTCGTTCGAGACGTCGCCGCCGGACAGCGGCTCGGAAGGCGCCGTTGGCGATGACGCCGGTCTCGAGCCGACCAGCCGCCGCCCTCTGCGGTGGTCACCTCGAAGTGGTCGCGGAACTGCAGCGGATAGAGGCCGCACTGCTTGAACTGCAGCGTCACCTTCTCGTCCGCCTTCCCGCTCGTCACCGAACCGGAGACGGGAGCGGCCTGCGTCGGCCGAAGATCGTCGGCCGGACGGTGATGGTGATTGCCGCCGGCGCGACGACGAGTCGCGCGATCTGCTCCTCGGCCTTCTCGAACATCGCGGCCGTGGGCTCGCTGGCGAAGGTGACGCTCGCGTCGACGTTGTAGCCGTTGACTCCCGCGCGGAGGACGTACTCCAGCGTCGGCTGGCCAGTCACGGTCACCGGCCTCGCGTCCGCCAGGCTCAGCGGCAGGCTGCGCACCGGGAACGCGAGGTCCCGGGCCGGCTCTCCGCGCGCCTTCAGTGTCGCGTCGATAACGATCGTCCACGGGGGAAATGCGTGAAGCGCTGGTGGCTGGCCGCGACTGGGATCGCCAGGCGAGATAGGGACGTTGGCGGCCACCACGCGCGTCGACTCGGCGGGGCCGGGGAGCCCGACCTGGATCACCGTCCAGCCCGTCGCGGGCAGGAAGCCGAAGCCCTCCACGTCCGTTCGCGCGCTGCTCGTGGGAGTGAGCCAGGAGGCGACGCCGAAGCCGAGGGCCGTGGCGACGAGTAGCGCCGCTGCGCCGCCGGCAGCCCAGCGCACGCGCAGCGGACGCCAGGGTCGCGCGTGCGCGGCCGGACGCTGCTCGGGGCTTCGGCCCTCGGACGCTGCGAGGCGAGCGGCCTTGCGCAGCTCGGCCTCCGCAGGATCTTCCGACTTCGTCGGCGAGGCGGGCGAGCAGCTGCCGAATGACAAGCTCCTCGTCGTGCCGGCTGTCGCCTCATCCCAGCTCCTCCAGCAAGGCGCGCCGGGCCCGCGAGCTCCTCGACTTGATCGTGCCCACGCGCACGCCCAGGGCAGCCGCTGCTTCCTCTTCGCTCAGCCCGAGCAGGTAGCGGAGCAGAAGCACTTCGCGGTAGTGCGCCGGCAGCGCGGAGAGCGCCTCCCTCGTCTCGAGCAGCAGATCGTTGTCATGCGACTCGGCGGCGCTCTCCGCGTCGACTGTTCGCGTTCGGCGGCGATGGATGTCGGCCGCCTTGTTGGACGCGATGCCGGCGAGCCACGGCCAGAAGCGGTCGGCGCGGCGGAGCGTGGGAAGCCCACGCCAAGCCGCGGTCAGCGTTTCCTGGAGGGCGTCATGCGTATCGCTCTCGTGCCGCAGCTCGACTCTCAGGTACCGGTGCAGCCGCGATCCGTGCCGCACCACCAGCGCCTCGAAGGCGGCGGCGCTACCGAGTTGCGCCCTCCGCACGAGCTCGGCGTCCTCGACCTCGACGTCTCGCTCGGCACGCCGTCGGGCGCGGGTTGCGGGTTCGCCATCACTACATAGTCGCGTACGCGCGCAAGAAGGTTCCCGAAGTCAGATCCGGCTGGACGATCGTTCCGGCGCGGCCGTCGACGATGGCCTCGATGTCGGCGAGCGCGCCGATGGCCGCCGTGCCGCCCGTGCGCTCGACGAAGTCGCAGGCCGCTTCCACCTTCGGCCCCATGGAGCCGGCCGGGAACTCGTACGCGCGCAGCTCGGCCGGCGTGGTGCGCTCCAGCCGTCGCTCATCCGGGGTACCCCAGTCGAGGTAGACGCCGTCGACGTCCGTGGCCATCACGAACACGTCGGCTTCGATCTCCCGTGCGAGCAGCGCGCTCGCGCGATCCTTGTCGACGATCACCTCGGCGCCGACGAGCGTCCGCGTGCCGTTCTGCTCGTACATGGTGGGGATGCCGCCGCCGCCGGCGCAGATGACGATCGTGCCTTTCTCGAGCAGCCACTTGATCGGGCGGTGCTCGAAGATGCGCGTCGGAGCGGGGGAGGGGACGACGCGGCGCCAGCGGTCACCGTCCGGCTTGAACTCCCATCCGTGTTCCTGCCCGAGCTTGCGCGCCTCCGCCTCGTCGTAGCCCGGGCCGATGAACTTCGTCGGGTTGTGGAAGGCGGGGTCGTCGGGGTCGACCTCGACCATGGTCAGGATCGTCGCGAAGGGCACCTCGAACGGCAGGAGGTTGCCGAGCTCCTGCTCGATGAGGTAGCCGATCATCCCCTCCGTCTCTGCGGCGAGGATGTCGAGCGGGTAGGGCTCCACCTCCGAGTACGACGCCGCCTGGAGCGCGAGCAGGCCGACCTGCGGCCCGTTGCCGTGGGAGAGCACGAGCCGGTGGCGTTCCGCGACGGGCGCGAGCGCCTCCGCGGCGACGCGGACGTTCGCGCGCTGCGCCGCCGCCGTCATCGGCTCGCCGCGCCGCAGCAGCGCGTTGCCGCCCAGCGCCACGAGCACGAGGCGAGGCTCGTCCGTCACCGCGACTCGTTCTGCGGCTCGGCGTCCGTTCCTACATTCCGCGCTCGCCGCTACCCGGCGACGACCGGCCGTGCGTCCATCTCGAAGCTATCTAGCTCGGGCGCCGAAGTCCGCGGTCACGACCGTGACCTCGAGGCTCTCGAACACCCGTGGGCCCGACGGGGTGTGCACGGCCGAAACGCCGATCTCCCGCCACGCCGAGTTCAGGAGCACGCGCCGGTGCTCGGGGCTCTTCAGCCACATGGCCAGAGCGCGCTTGGCGTCGACGTCGGGGGACGCCCAGAGCAGCGTCTCGCCGGCCCGCCACATCCGGTAGCCGGTGGTCGGGTAGAAGCGCTTCACGCGCACCGCGAACGGGTTGCCGTTCGACGACTCGTGGGCGAAGGTGCCGCTGCGCGCCATGTCGAGCGAGTGGCTCGCGGCCGCGGTCGCCAGGGCGGGGGAGACGACGAGCGGCCGGAGCCCGCGCCTGGCGCGGAAGACGTTGATCTCGAGGGCAAGCGAGCGCTCGAGGCCGGCGTTCGTCGTCAGGGTGCGACCGCCCTGGTCCTCGGGCGCGAGCTTTGCGCCCGCCGGGGCGGCCACGACGATGAGCGCGCCCAGCGCGCCCGCGAGGACGAGGCGAAGCCTGCTCACGTTCTCCGCATCGGCAAGAAGTACGCTCGAGGTTGACGATATCGCCCATCGCGCGTACCCGAGGGATGAGATTCCTAGGCATCTCGTTACGGCGTGCTCGTGTTTTACTTCTGCGCCCTGTAGAAGAGCACCTCGAAGCGTTCGACCTCGGGTGCGCCCGCTCCGAGCTCCGTCGCCGCCTCGCTTCGCATCTGGCTGGCCCGTTCCTCGCTGGCAGCCATTGCCTCCTCCGAGTCCCAGAAGGTCAAGACGAGCGACTTCCCGCTGTCGCGCTGCGCAAGGGCTATGACTGCCCGGAACCCGTCAACCTGCTCGAGTTGCGCATAGAAGTCGGTTTCGAGCATGGCTGTCGCCGCATCGACCTGTCCCGGGTCGCCCGTCATGGTGCTGGCACGTGCGTGCATGACCCCTCCTTTGTCTCTCGAGATCGTTTCGCGAACGATGCTACGGCGGCCCTGAAGGTCTGACAAGGGCATTGGTACGCTGGCGCCCCGTGCCGCGCTCCGTCATCGTCTCGGCAGTTCGCACGCCGTTCGGCAAGCTTGGCGGCGGCCTCGCGTCGAGGCAGGCAACAGCGCTCGGGGCGATCGCCATTCGCGCTGCGCTCGAGCGCGTCGACGTCGAAGACGGCGACGTCGAGTACGTGATCATGGGCCAGGTGCTGCAGGGCGGCGCAGGGCAGGCGCCGGCGCGCCAGGCGGCGATCGGCGCCGGCCTGCCGATCGACGTTCCCGCCGACACGATCAACAAGGTTTGCGCGTCGAGCGTCCGCGCCGTGGAGATCGCGGACGCGATGATCCGCGCCGGCGACCACGACGTGATCGTGGCCGGGGGCATGGAGTCGATGTCGAACGCGCCGTACGCGGCGCCGAAGGCGCGGTTCGGCTACAAGCTCGGCGACGGCAAGCTCGTCGACCTCATGGTGCACGACGGTCTCGTCTCGACCTTCGACGGGCGGCACATGGTCGAGCAGGCGTCGTTCGTCTCGCGCGAGCTCGGCATCACGCGCGAGGACCAGGATGCCTGGGCGCTGCGGTCACATCAGCGAGCGGCGGCGGCGATCGACGAGGGGCGCTTCCGCGAGGAGATCGTCCCCGTCGGGGACGTCGACACCGACGAGGCGCCCCGGCGGGACACGTCGCTCGAGAGGCTCGCCGCCCTGAGGCCCGTCTTCGACGAGGAGGGCACGACGACCGCGGGCAATGCACCCGGGGTTAACGACGGCGCCGGGGCGCTCGTCGTCACCAGTGAGGACTTCGCGCGGGAGCGCGGCCTGGAGGTGCTGGCGACGATCGTCGGCAAGGCGTACGTCGCCGATGAGTTCGCCTACCTCGCCCGAACGCCGGCCGGAGCGGGCAACAAGGTGCTGCAACAGGCCGGCAAGGCGATCGGAGACGTAAAGCGAGTCGAGGTCAACGAGGCGTTCGCGTCCGTCGCGCTCAACTCGCTGCGGATGCTCGACGCGGATCCCGAGACCGTGAACGTCAACGGCGGTGCGGTCGCGCTCGGCCACCCGATCGGCGCCTCGGGAGCGCGCATCCTCTCCACGCTGATCTACGAGCTACGCCGAAACGGCGGCGGGCTCGGGCTCGCGGCCATCTGCTCCGGCGGCGGCCAAGGCGACGCGCTGCTGATCGAGGTCTGATCGCCCGTGGCCGGCTCGGCTACCGCCGGGCTAGCCCGGCTCCGCCGAGCCTGACGCCGCTGGCGGCAGGATCCTGCGCTCGCGGCGCTTGAACGGTATGTCCAGATACGCCCTGCGCGCCGCTCGCTTGCCTCCTTGGCCAGCGCGCCCCAGGAACGATCAGGATCCGCGCGGTAGCCTGCCGCTGTGGATTCGAGCACGTGCTCGTCGTCGGGGCGGGGCAGATGGGCGGCGGCATCGCGCAGGTGCTCGCGGCGTCGGGCCGTCGTGTTTCACTCCACGACGCGGCTCCCGGCGCGGTCGAGCGCGGCCTGGAGGCGATGCGCCGTAGCCTCGAGAAGCTCGCCGAGAAGGGCGGCGGCGATCCCGACGAAGTGCTGGGCCGCGTCGAGCCCGTCGACGGCATCGTCGAGGCCGAGCTGATGATCGAGGCGGTCGTCGAGGACACAGGCGTGAAGGAGGCGATCTTCCGCGAGGCCGACCGTGTGCTGCCTCCCGACGCGATCCTCGCGTCTAACACCTCCTCCATCCCGATAGCCACCCTGGCGGCCGCGACCGAGCGGCCGCCACAGGTAATAGGCATGCACTTCTTCAACCCGGTGCCGGTGATGTCGCTCGTCGAGGTGATTCGCGCGCCGGAGACGTCGGACGAGACGACCGCCGCCATCCTCGAGCTGGCGCGCGAGCTCGGCAAGACGCCGGCCGAGGCGAACGACTTCCCGGGCTTCGTCTCCAACCGGATCCTCATGCCGTTCATCAACGAGGCGGTGTACGCGCTGCAGGACGGCGTCGCCGAGGCAGAGGCGATCGACACCATCGCCAAGCTCGGCTTCAACCACCCCATCGGACCGCTCGCGCTCGCCGACCTGATCGGTCTCGACACGTGCGTCTCGATCATGGAGGTGCTCCACGAGGGGCTCGGCGACGACAAGTACGCGCCGTGCCCGCTGCTCCGCGAGCACGTCGCCGCCGGGCGTCTGGGCCGCAAGTCCGGGCAGGGGTTCTTCGAGTACGCCCGATGAACTTCGACCTGACTGCCGAGCAGCAGGAGATCCAGGCGCTCGCCCGCGAGCTGGCGGACGCCGAGATCGCGCCGCATGCGGCGGACTGGGACCGGGAGCACCGCTTCCCGCAGGAGGTCTTCGCCAGGCTGGCGGAGGTCGGCCTGATGGGCGTCTGCGTGCCGGAGGAGTACGGCGGCGCGGGCGCGGACTTCCTCTCGTACATCCTCGTGCTCGAGCAACTGTCGCGCGCCGATGCCGGCGTGGGCGTCACGGTCGCCGTGCACACGAGCGCGACGACGCTGCCGATCCTTGCCTGGGGCAGCGAGGAGCAGAAGTCGCTGTTCGTGCCGCGGCTCGCCAGGGGCGAGACCATCGGCGCCTTCGCGCTCTCGGAGCCGGACGTCGGCTCCGACGCGTCGCGCCTCCGCTGCGCTGCGACGCGTGACGGCGACGAGTGGGTGATCTCCGGCCAGAAGCAATGGATCACGAACGCGAAGTACTCCGATACGTTGCTGCTCTTCGCGCGCACCGATCCCGAGACACCGGGCGCGCGCGGCATCTCGGCCTTCCTGCTCGGCGCCGAGCACGTGCAGGTCACGCGCGAGGAGGAGAAGCTCGGCCTGAACTCGTCGTCCACGGGCGACCTCGTGCTCGACGGCGCGCGCGTCGGCGCCGACCGCATGCTTGGAGCCGAGGGCGAGGGCTTCGCGATCGCGATGTCGACGCTCGACGGTGGGCGGATCGGCATCGCCGCGCAGGCGCTGGGCATCGCGCAGGCTGCCTACGACGTGGCCCGGGAGTACGCGTTACAGCGCCACACGTTCGGGAAGCCGATCGCGCGGCATCAGGCCGTCCAGTGGAAGCTCGTCGACATGGCGGTGGAGATCGAGGCCGCGCGGCTGCTCACGTACGAAGCGGCCTGGCGGAAGGAGAACGGCCTGCCGCATGCGGCGGCGGGTGCGAAGGCGAAGCTCGCCGCCTCCGAGACGGCGAGGCGGCAGACGGCGGAGGCGATCCAGGTGCTCGGCGGGTACGGCTACACGAAGGAGTTCCCCGTCGAGCGCTACTACCGCGATGCGAAGGTGACCGAGATCTACGAGGGGACGAGCGAGATCCAACGGCTCGTCATCGCCCGCGATCTGCTCAAGTCGGAGTAGGTCGCCACGCGTACTGCACGTCCGGCACGCCTTCCTCGTTCCCGGTGCCGTCACCGAAGGCGATGGCGCACAGGCCGTGCCGCTCGTAGAAGCGGCGCGCAGCCGACGTTCTCCTGGAAGGTCCACAACGTGAATCCGTTCGGTCGCTCGCGCTTCGCGTGCTCGAGGAGAGCGGAGCCGATGCCGCGGCCCGTTTCCGACGGCTCGAGGTACATCGAGGAACAGCTCGTCTCCGCCCCGCAAGATCATGAAGCCCACGACCGTCTCGCCCTCGTCCCACACCCAGACGTCATCGACGACGACGTGGCGGGCCATGGATGCCTCGTGTTCGTCGAGCGTGTGCAGCCGAGGAAGGAACGTCAATGTCCCGTACGAGCGCTCGTACAGCTCGGCGATCGCGTCACTGTCCTCACGAAGTGCCCGTCGGATCACCGGCGTACTCTAGGCCCCGTGCCGAGGAAGCCGGACGAGCCGGTTCGCCTGACGAAGATCTATACGCGCGGCGGTGACGCAGGCCAGACGAGCCTGGGCGACGGGACGCGGGTGTCGAAGCTCGATCCGAGGGTCGTCGCCGGGCGGCGAGGTCGACGAGCTCAACTCGCTCGTCGGCTGGGCGGCTGTCGTGGCCGAGGGCGAGATCGGCGGGGTGCTCTCGCGCGTCGAAAACGAGCTGTTCGATCTCGGCGCCGACATCACGGTGCCGCAGGGCGAGGCGGGACTGCGCGTTACGCAGGAGCAGGTCGACCGGCTCGAGGCCGACTGCGACCGCTTCAACGAAGCGCTTCCCGAGCTCAAGAGCTTCGTCCTCCCCGGCGGCACGGAGCTCGCGGCCAGGCTGTTCGTGGCGCGGGCCGTGTGCCGCCGCGCTGAGCGCGCAGTCCTGGCCGCCGAGGCGAGTGCGCTGGTCTGCGTCTATCTCAACCGGCTCTCCGACCTGCTCTTCATCCTCGGGAGAGCGGCCAACGCCGCCGCCGGTCACGCGGAAACACTCTGGAAGCCTGGGAAATAGCCCTCGTCTTCGCCGGCTCGTTCGTGGCCGGCTACCTCGGGTCGATGCTCGGGCTCGTCCTGGGCACGCTGCGGCTGCCGCTCGTGCTCGTCGTGTCCGGTGACGCGTCCACGGCGGCGGGTACGAACATCGCGATCAGCGCCGCCTCGGCGGCGACCGGCGGCATCCAGCACGCGCGCGCCGGGCGTGTCGACTGGCGCGTCGTCGCATGGATGACGCCGCCTTCCGTGGTCGGCGCGCTCATCGGAGGCCTCTACGGGGACGCGGTTCCCGAGCGCCTGCTCTTCGCGGCGATCGCCGCCGTCCTCATCTGGAACGGCGTCGACCTGCTCGCACGGCCGTTTCACGCGAAGCCACGCGAGCGCCCGCGGCTCTTCTCAGCTGCTGCCTTCGGCGGCGCCATCGGACTGCTCGGAGGCGCGATCGGCGTCATCCTCGGCACGCTGCGCGTGCCGGCGCTACTGCGCGGTGTGGGGATGACCGCTGTGCGCGTCGTCGGCACGAATCTCGTCGTCGGCTTCTTCCTGGGCGTCTTCGGCTTCCTCGGCCACGCCATCCGCGGCGAGGTCGAGTGGGCGTTCCTCGCGGCCGGTGTCCTCGGCGCTCTTCCCGGCGGCTGGTTCGGGGCTCAGATGACCGGCCGCTTCTCGGAGCTGGCGCTGCGCCGCGCGCTCGGTGTCACGCTTGTCGTCGTGGGAGCCGCGTTCGTGGTCGAGGCCATCGTCCGATGACGATCGTGCGCTCGGGCGTGTTGCTCACGATCGCCGTGGGGCTCGCGAACGTGCTCAACGCGGTCCTCCAGTTCTCGCTGGCGCGCATCCTCGACCCCGACGAATACGCGCTCGTGGCCGCGCTCTTCGCCGTCGTGATCGTGGGCGCGATACCGCCGCTCGCCTTCCAGGCGACGGCTGCGCGCGAGGTATCGGCTCGTCTCTCGCGAGGCGACGAACAGGGAGCAGGTGTCTTCCTCCATGGCATGGCTCGCTCGGTCAACGTCTGGGGAGGGGTGCTCGGCGTTGCGGCGATCGGAGCGGCCGGTATCGCGGCACTCGCGGACATGGACGATCCACTGGCCGTCGGGGCGACCGTCCTGACCATCGCCGCCGCACTCGCGATTCCGGTCGTCTGGGGTGGGCTCCAGGGCGCGGGGCGGTTCGAGGAGCTCTCCGGCGCGCACGTGCTGTTCGCGGGAACCCGCCTCGCCGCGGGGCTCGCGATCGCGCTGGCGGGCGGCAGCGTGGGCGCCGTGATGATCGGTGTCGCCGGTGCCACCATGTTGACCCTCGGTCTCTCGGCGTTGCCGATTCGGTGGCTCTTCCACGCCGGTCGCGGCGCCCCAAGACAGTCCCTCGCGACGCGCGCCAACGCCGGCGCCGCCCTCGGCCTGACGGCGCTCTGGGCGCTCGCGTACAGCGACCTGCTCGTGGCGCGGCTGGCGTTCTCGGGCGACGAGGCGGGTGCGTACGCCGCCGCCGCGGTCGCCTCGAAGGTGCTCTTGCTCGTGCCCATCGCGGCGACGACCGTCCTCTTTCCCCTCGTTGCGGTCCTCGACGATCGCCGTCGCGAGCGGCGCCATCTCCTGGCAGGCCTCGGCGTCGTCGCCGCCGCGTCGACGGTGCTCACCGCCGTCGCGTGGGCCTTCGCGGAGCCGCTGATCGACCTGCTGTTCGGCTCGGAGTACGAGGCAGGGGCCGAGTGGCTCGGCCCGCTCTGTCTCGCGATGGCGCTCTACGGGCTCGCCATCGTCTACCTCTACCACTTCCTCGCTCTGGGGCGGGAACGCGTCGCCGTCGTTCTCGCACTGCTGGTGGCGGCCCAGACGGTGGCCTACGCGTTCCTCCACGAGGAGCCGTCCCAGCTGATAGGCGTGCAGATCGCGTTCGGCGTTCTCGCTGTCATCGCCTGCGAGACGTGGTATCACCTACGGCGATGAGTGCCGAGCCCATGGCCATCACGGAGTCGACAGGCGAGCTGCACACCACGATCTCCGGGCTCCCGCTCGAGCCGATCTACACGCCGGAGACGACGCCGATCGACCACGAGCGCGACCTGGGCATGCCCGGCGAGTACCCCTTCACCCGTGGGGTCTACCCGACGATGTACCGCGGCCGCCTGTGGACGATGCGCCAGTTCGCGGGCTTCGGCACGGCCCAGGAGACCAACGAGCGCTTCCGCTACCTCCTCGCGCACGGTCAGACAGGCCTTTCGACCGCGTTCGACATGCCGACGCTGATGGGCTACGACTCGGATCACCCTCGCTCGCTGGGCGAGGTCGGCCGCGAGGGCGTGGCCATCGACTCGCTCGACGACATGGAGACCCTGTTCGCGGGCATCCCACTCGGCGAGGTCTCGACGTCGATGACGATCAACTCGCCCGCGGCCATGCTGCTCGCGTTCTACGTGTGCGTCGGGGAGGAGCAGGGCGTCCCGCGCGACCAGCTCCGAGGCACCGTGCAGACGGACATCCTCAAGGAGTACATCGCGCAGAAGGAGTACATCTTCCCGCCCGAGCCTTCGATGCGGCTCGTGGTGGACATGATCGAGTTCTGCTCGCGCGAGCTGCCGCGCATGCACCCGGTCTCCATCTCCGGCTACCACATCCGCGAGGCGGGCTCGACGGCCGCACAGGAGCTCGCGTTCACGCTCGCGGACGGCCTGGCCTACGTCGACGCGTGCCGCGAGCGCGGTCTCGACGTCGACGACTTCGCGCCCCGCCTCTCGTTCTTCTTCAACGCACACATGGACTTCTTCGAGGAGATCGCGAAGTACCGCGCCGCCCGCCGTATCTGGGCCAGGGAGATGCGCGAGCGGCACGGCGCGAAGAACCCGCGCTCCTGGCTCATGCGCTTCCATTCGCAGACGGCCGGCGTCTCGCTGACGGCGCAGCAACCCGAGGTGAACATCGTGCGGACTGCGATCGAGGCGCTCGCCGCCGTCCTCGGCGGCACGCAGTCGCTGCACACGAACTCGTTCGACGAGGCGCTCGCGCTGCCGACCGAGCACGCCGTGCGGATCGCGCTGCGCACGCAGCAGGTGATCGCGCACGAGTCGGGCGTCGTCAACACCACCGACCCGCTCGGTGGGTCGTGGTTCATCGAGGACCTCACGAACCGGCTGGAGGCGGAGGCGTACGAGTACTTCGACCGCATCGAGAAGCTGGGAGGCGTGATAGAGGCGATCAAGGAGAACTTCTTCCAGCGCGAGATCGCCGACGCCTCGTTCCGCTTTCAGTCCGAGGTGGAGTCCGGCGAGCGCGTGATCGTGGGCGTGAACGGCTACCAGCTCGAGGACGAGGCGCCGCCGGAGATCCTCTCCATCGACCCCGCTTTCGAGCACAAGCAGGTGGAGCGGGTGAAGGCGCTACGCGCGCGGCGCGACTCGGCGGCAGTCGAGCAGCGTCTCGGCCAGCTACGCGAGGCTGCCGCGCGCGAGGACGTGAACCTCATGCCGATCATCATCGACTGCGCGCGCGACTACGTGACGATGGGGGAGATGTGCGACGCCCTGCGTGAGGTGTGGGGCATATGGAGGGAAACGCCGGTCTTCTAAGAGGCGCGCTGCGAGAGCATCCGCGACTTCCCCATCACGTGGACGGTGAAGACAGCGGCGAGGGGGCCGATCCGGCGCGCCGACAACTCGACCACCTCGGGCAGATCGGGGTTCGCACCGGGCTTGAACTCGATGTTGGGGATCTCGAGCACGTACGAGGTCGTGGGGCAGCGGAAGTGCTTGTAGCGCTTCCCCGTCAGCGCCTTGCCCTGGCCGGCGCACTTGACCGTGTCGATCGACAGCCCGGCGTTCACGGTGTCCTGTGCCTTGCGAAATCTCTTGATGTAGTTGGTGTACGTAGCCAGGACGAGCCAGTCCTCCGGGCGCTCCCCCGCCGTCAGCTCGAGCAGCCGGAGCTTGTCGAGAAGTGCCTCCAGCTCGGCGTCGAGGGCAACGCGCTCGGCCTCAGGCAGGACGATCGTTGCTTCCTCCTGCAGCACGACGCGCGCCTTGGACGCCGTCCAGGCGAACGGCGTGTTGTGGGCAAGCGCGACCGCAGCCGAGGCGGCGAGCGCGCCGAAAGAAACGAGAATCACCAGTCCGAGATGCTTCATGTGGGCGCTGAGCATATGGCAAGCGCGCGAGCGCTGTCTGTCACGTGCGCGACACACGCAGCAGCGCGCTCGCGACGCACGGCCTCGCTCAGCTGCCCCCTCGCGTCGCAACCGCAGGGTCGGGTAGCTCTCCGGGCTCCGGGAGGCCATCGTCGGGCTCGACGAGGTAGTCGTCGGCGCGGCCGAGCGCAGTGAAGCGGAAGGCGACGGCGATCACGAACGTCAACGCGCCGATGACGGCGTAGACGAGCGCGACGTCGTCGGTGGCCTCGATCGCCCACCCTCCGATCAGAGCGCCGAGCGGGATTGCCGACCACGCGAGCACGCCCGCGATCGAGACCACGCGACCGAGCAGGTGCGAAGGCACGATCTGCTGACGCAAGCTCGTGGTGTTGATGTTGAAGAAGAGACCGAGACCTGACATCGCCGCCCAGAGCACGAGGCCCAGCGCATAGACGTTGTTGAAAGCGAAGACCACGCACAGGACGCCCTCGAGCATCAGCGCCCCGAGCGTTGCCACGCTGAACGACAGCCGGCGGCGGAGTGGTCCGGCCGCCAGCCCGAGGCACACGACCCCAGCCGCACCGGAAGCGAACAGCACGGCGATCTGGGTGTCCGATGCGTCGAGTTCCACCGATGCGAAGAGGACGAGCTGCGTGAACGTCGTCGCGATGACGAAGTTGATCAGCGCCATCATCAGCGAGATGTTTCGCAGGACCGGGTGGCCGAGGACGTAGCGGAGCCCCTCGCTGACGTCGCGCAGGATGTGCTTCCGCTCGGGAGGCTCGTCGGGATTGAAGCTCGTCCGCACGAGCCCGAGCGAGACGGCGGAGGCGACGAACGACGCCGAGTCGACGAGGAACACCGTCTCCAAGTCAACGACCGCGACGAGCACACCGGCGAGGAGCGGGCCGACCACCATCGCGGCGGAGTAGCTCGCCTGAAGACGCCCGTTCGCCGTCACGAGGTCGTCCTTGGAGACGAGGTTGGGCAGGGCCGCGAACTGTCCCGAGTCGAATGCGATGGTCAGCGTCGCCGTCGCGAACGACGCCGCGTAGATCCACCCGACCGAGAGTTGATCGAGGTATGACAGCAACGGGATCGTGGCGAGCACCGCCGCGCGGCCGAGGTCGACGGCGATCATCATGCGCCTCCGGTCGACGCGATCGACCCAGGCGCCGATGACGAGCCCGAACAGGAGGTAGGGGAGGAAGTAGGCGGCGGTGGTGACCGCGAGGTTGACGGATGACCCCGTCAGCTTGTAGACGAGTAGCGGAAGCGCGAAGAACGTGAACGAGCTGCCGAGCTGAGAGATCGTCTGCCCGACCCAGAACTTCCAGAAGTCGGTGCGCGCCCGGCCGCTCACGCGAACGCTACGGCGGTGTCAGCTGCGTTCGAACTCCGCTCGTTCCCGCGCGGCCCGGCGGTCATCCCACTTCTTCACGATGAACATCGCGATGGCGAGGAGCACGGCGGCTGCGATGAACCCCGCCTCCGCCCATACGGCGTCGAAGATGAAGACGAGGATCATTGCGCCCACGAAGATCGCACCGATGATGGCGGTGAAGCGAACCGCCGCTTTCCAGTCCTCGCGCCCGGACGCGAGGCCGACGATGCCTGCGACGAGGATCCCCACGATCACGGCGACGATGAACAAGGCGACCCACTCCACGCCGTAACCCTAACGCGTCAGAGCTCGGGCGTTGGCCCCGCCGAAGCGGGGCCAACGCGGTTCACCTTGCTACGGCTGCAGCCAGGCCGGCGGGACGAAGCCGGTGTCGAAGCCCAGCGCCGCCGGGAAATCGGCCGCCGTCGGCTTGTCGCCGGTCTCGGCCCACTTGTCGAGTGCCGTGAAGGCCGCGACGTTCTGGTCGGCAGTGAACGCGCAGTGCCCGACGCCGGTCGTGTACGCCTGCGTGAGCAGATCGCTCCTGCCCGCGTTCGCGACCGTCTCCGCGTACGCCGACTCGTGCGAGACGGGGACGAGGCGGTCGATCTTCGTGTGCATCGTCAAGACCGGTGACTTGATCTTCCCGCTGAACTCGGCGTAGTGCTCGACGTAGTTCCGCGCGCTCGGAATGCCGACGATAGTGCGGCGGGCGTTCATGGCGGCGAGCAACGGCCCGGTGTTCACGCCGAGCCCTGCGAGATACGCCTGCTCGGCGGCCGTGAGCGTGTATGTGTGCGTGAGATTCTGGACGAAGGGGCCGCCCGCACGGCGCTCCAGCTCTCCTCCTGCCTCGGTGGCGAAGAAGAAGTCGTCGAAGATCCAGCCGGGGAAGATGGTCGACGGCGAGAGCGGCGGCACCAGTCCTCTACCAGGCGTTCCCGCGACGAGCCGGATGAACTCGAACTTGCCGAAGTTCGCCCCGTTGAGGAGCTGCGGCAGCAGTACCGGCAGGACCTCGGACTCGAAGTCGATGTCGTCCCGGACGTTGCCGGGCGTGCCCCAGGAGGCAGGCTCCCCGAACGCGACGTCGTAGGCGAGCATCGTCGCGAGGAGCCAATCTCCCCCGCGTGGCGTCCCCGCCCCGATGGCGCAGGCGGGCAGGTAGCCGTCGAAGGCGCCCGCGTTTCGCTCAGCCAGCTTGTACGTCGGCACCGAGCCCATCGAGGAGCCCCAGAGGTACGCGCGATCCGGATTCGCCACCTGATCCTTGAAGTAGCTGGACAGCGCAACGAGGTCATCGAGCGCCTCCCTTACCGCCCAGCCGTTGTCCTTGTATGCCGTGCCGGCAATCGCCCAGCCTTCCGCGAGCAGCGCCGCTCGCGTCCCGCTCGCGTCTCCGTCGAGCGGTGCGCGATTGTCGACCTCGCCGGGGTGGTCGGCCTTGTCTCGATAGCCGTGCGCGACGACGATCAGCTTCCCGTTCCAGGTCGCCGGGACGATGATGCGAAACGGTGCGCCGTTGATCTCGCCGGTCACATCGAGCGGCCCCGGTTGCTGCGTGGCCGCGACCCCGCTCGGAACAGCAGCGAGCGTGCACGCGGCGGCGACTGACGCGAGCACAAGAAGTCCGCGCTTCATCGTGATCATGGCTCCTCCTTTGGTGAGTCCCCACGACCGCTCATACCCTCGGTGGTGGCTAGCGAACCGCGATGTTGCCGCCCTCGATCGGCATCAGGAAGGGCGCGGCGTCCGCGGGCCCGAAGAGCAGGCACGCGGGCGTTCCCGGCGGGAAGCCGAAGAGGAGCGTGGTGCGGTCCGCGGGAGCGTTCGCGCCCTCGCCGTTGTCCTCGACTGCGAGCCCGGCAGTGGTGCCGACCTCTGCGGGATCCGTGTGCTGCGTGATCGTTCCACTGATGAGCGCGACGTTGCCGATGACGTTCAGGCAGTCGACGTCGATGTGGATCGTGTTTCCGAACTGCCGAGCCTGAATCTGCATCTGGCCCGTCGCACTGCCGTCGCTCCGCTGGACGGCGTTGAGGCCGAACGTCCTCAGAGGCATCGCCGACGCGGATGCTCCCCCCGCCCGTGGCCGAGTGGACGACGCCGTTCCCCTGGGCCAGGATCGGCGTCGCTGCGAGCAGCGCGATGGTGCTCAGAAGTGTGATCACTGTCTTCATGGTGTCCTCCTAGCGAACCTGGACGTTGCCTTTCTCGATCGGCAACAGGAAGGGGGCCACGACTGCCGGTGTGAGGAACATGCAGATGCCCGGCGTGAAGAACGGACCGGTGTTGAGGAGCGTGATCCGGTCCGGCGGCGCGTTTCCGCCCTCGCCGTTGTCCTCGACGGCGAATGCGCCGGTGATGCCGCTGTCCAGCGTTCCGCTGACGATCGCGACGTTGCCGACGACGTTGAGGCAGTCGATTTCGACGTGACTCGTGCTGTCGACCAGCCGTGCCTGGAGCTGCGCTTGGCCGGTCACGCTGCCGTCGTTTCGCTCGACGGCACTGAAGCTGAATGTCCTCAGCTCGCCGCCAAGCTGCATGTGCCCCGAGCCGGTCGCCGAGTGGACGACACCGTCCTCCCTGGGCGAGGATCGGCACTGCTGCCAGCAGCGCGATCGTGCTCAGAAGTGCGAGCACCTTCTTCATCGTTCCTCCTCCTGTGAGTCGGGGTCTTCGCCCCGCAGAGCCGTCACGCGCCAAGCGACCTTCACGTGCGGCTCGTCGGTGGCGATCGTGAAGCGGCCGTCAGCGATCTCCTCGACGACGGTCGCCTTGCAGCTCGAGCCGACCGGTGTCAGCTCGTACTCGAAGCCGGCGCGATGGGAGCGGACGAACGGGGGTAGGTGGACGACGGCACGGCCGTTGCCGTCCGTCCACGCCTCACCGCTGTAGCTCCAGCTCTCGCGTGGCTTACCGCTCATGCGGCGAGCGTGCGCGAACGAGGTCGAGCAGCAGTCGAGCAGCGGTCGAGCGGCGGTAAAGCGGGCCGACTGACTTCGATTGATCTGCTGGCGAATCGGCCGCAGCAGCGCTAAAACACAAGTTCGTGCAGTTCCGCATCCTCGGTTCGCTCGAGATCGCGGACGGAGAAGGCGCGATCTCTCTCGATGCGCCGAAGCAGAGGGCGTTGCTCGGCGTACTGCTCCTCTATCCGAACGAGGTCGTTTCGACGGAGCGCCTTATCGACGAGCTATGGGGCGAACGCCCGCCGGCGACTGCGGTCAAGGTCGTGCAGACGTACGTGTCACAGCTGCGCAAGCTCCTCGGGGACGACCTGATCGCCACCCGCCCGCCCGGCTACGTCCTGCGGGTCGGAGAGGACGACCTCGACGCGAAGCGCTTCCGCCGCCTCGCGGGGGAGGGTCATGAGCTGGCCGTGAGCGGCGACCAGGAGCGGGCGGATGCTCTCTACAGCGAGGCGCTTGCGCTCTGGCGGGGTCCGCCGCTGGCCAACGTTGCGTTCGAGTCATTCGCCAGGAGCGAGGTGGAACGCCTGGAGGAGGAGCGGCTCGATGCGCTCACAGACCGCATCGACTGCGAGCTCGCCCTGGGCCGGCATCACGAGCTCACGTCCGAGCTCGAGTCTCTCGTCAAGCAGTATCCACTCAGGGAGCGTCTCCGCGCTCAGCTGATGCTTGCGTTCTACCGCTCGGGTCGTCAGGCGGACGCGCTCGTGGCGTACCAGAACGCGCGGCGCACGCTCGTCGAGGAGCTCGGGCTCGAGCCCGGTCGAGAGCTCCATGATCTCCAGCAGGCGATCCTCAGGCACGATGCGACCCTCGAGGCCCCGGCGCAGCTCGGTCGACCTAAGCACGAGCGCCAGGCGAGGCTTGATTGCGGCCTTGCCGGCCGTCGGCATCGCTGCCGTGCTCGTGGTGGCGTTGTCGTCCGTATTTCGCTCGGGCTCCGATGCTGCAAAGACGGTCTCACCTAATGCCGTCGGCATCATCGACCCGGAGTCGAACAGAGTCGTCAGGGAGGTTCCAGTCGGGGTTTCCCCGGAAGCAGTGATCGTCGGCGCGGGCAGTGTGTGGGCGGCCAACGTAGAGGACGAGAGCGTCTCGAGGATCGACCCGAAGACCCACCGCGTGGTGCGGACGATCCCCGTTGGCGACTATCCCAGCGACCTTGCGATGAGCGACGGCTCGGTATGGGTTGCGCTCGGGCCGCTCGCCATGCTGAGCCGCATAGCGCCTGAGCGCCGTCAGGCGAGCAGGCCGTTTCCGGCAGTCGGGAAGGATCTCGGCTGCCGGCGACCTCAAGCGAGCCTGGTTGCGGGTGACGGCGACCTGTGGTTGGCATGCGAGACCGGGGAGGTAAGCAGGGTCGATCCGCGCACGCGCCGGATCCGCCGGGTCGGTTACGACGCCGGCCTCTTGACATCCTCTAGCGCGGTTCTGCCTGAGTTCTCCGACCTCGCGTTCGGGCTCGGCTCGGTCTGGCTCGCGAACGGTGCTGCCAACACGATCACGGAGATCGACCCGTCGACGAACCGCCTCCTGCGGGACATCACCGTTGGACGGGCGCCGACCGCCGTGGCTGTCGCTTTCGGGTCACTATGGGTGGCGAACTTCGCCGATGACACCATCTGGCGGGTCGAGATCAGTGGTCGACTGAAGCCCGTGACGCATGTAGAGATCGGCGTCGGCGACGGTCCCGTCGATGTTGCTTCCGGCGAAGGAGCGGTGTGGGTGGCCAACAGCCTCGACGGCACTGTTTCTCGGATCGATCCGCGGCGGAACGTCGTCGTGGAGACGAGCCCGGTCGGCAACGAGCCGCGGCGACTCGCAGTTGGCGAGGGCGCCGTCTGGGTCACCGTGCGAGCGCCAAGGGAGAGGGCGGGAAGGTGACGCTCCTGCTCCGCTCGCTGGCCCTGGGTGTCGTCGTCGTGCTGGCGGCCGGCGCCTCGCCCGCGTCTGCGGCAGTCGCACCGCGTAGCGGCGGCACTCTCACGATCGCTTACGCACAGGTGCCGGCGTGTCTCAATCTCCTTCGTGTCGTGTGCCGTGGCGGCCTCGTGCCTCCGCTCAACGAGGTGCTGGAAGGGGGCTACGAGGTCGGCTCGGATCTCACCTACCGGCCGAACCTCGTGTCCTTCACGACCGTTACCAGGAAGAAGCCCTTCACGGTCACGTATCACGTCCGGCCCGAGGCGAACTGGAGCGACGGCGTGCCAGTTACGGCCGGGGATTTCGTCTTCAGCTACCGGGCGATGTCAGCACACAAGACCGGCCAATACCCATGGGACCGGATCGTCAGCATTCGCACGCTCGGCAAGAAGACCTTCAGTGTCGTCTTCGATGCACCCGAGCCGGACTGGCGGGGGGTCTTTCGCTGGGTCTTCCCGCGCCACGCGTTCTCTGGGGAGGACGCGGAGGCAATCTGGCAGAACACGATCGACAACCCGAAGACCGGTGAGCCGATCGGAAGCGGCCCGTTCCTCGTGGACGACTTCGAGCCGGGCCGGACGCTCACGCTGATGAGAAACCCAAGCTATTGGGGACCACACAAGGCGTACCTCAACCGCATCGTCTTCAGGTTCGTACCTCCGGACGGGTACGCCCATGCCCTACGCATGGGCGATGTGGACATGATCGAGGCCGTATCGACTTTCGGGGGAGCCGCTGCTCTCGAGCTCCTGCGACAGGACCTACCGGGGGTCAGCGTTATCCGCAGTCGGGGGGCGGGATGGACGCACTTCGCGATCAGAGTAGGGCCGGGAGGCAATCCGGAGCTCGGGAGCCCCTTCGTCCGGCAGGCGCTCGCGTATGGCATCAACCGGGAAACCATCGCGCGGGCGATTCTGGGTGACATCTACGAAGACAAGGAGCTCGTCAAGCCTCTCAACAGTGTCGTGTTGCCGATGCACCACGAGGGCTATCAGGCGAACTGGAAGTCGTACCGCTACCGGCCTGCCGAGGTTCACAGGCTGCTAAGGCGAGCCGGCTGCCGCACGGGCACGGACGGGTACTACCAGTGCGGCGGCGAGCGGCTCTTGCTCCGCCTGGTCACGACAGGCGGCACCGAGGCGCGAGAGCGCGTGCTCCGGCTGGTTCAAGTGCAGCTTCGTGGAGTTGGAATCGATTCAGAGCTCGGCTTCCCTTCGCCGCAAGTCTTCTTCGGCACCGTGCTTCCCCGTGGAGACTTCGACCTCGCGCTGTTCACGTGGGTTCACAGCGCGGGCCTCGGAGGTCCTTACTTCGTCTTCCGTTGCCAGGGCGAGAGCAACTACACGGGCTACTGCGACCGGCTGATCACTCGCGACCTCGTCCAGAGCGTTCGCATTCTCGACCTCGAGCGGCGCGTGCAGGTCCTGAACAAAGCCGACCGCAAGCTCGCGAAGGCCGTACCCGCGATCCCACTCTTCCAGAATGCCTTTCTCGTGGCCCTCAGTACGAGAGTGCGCGGCTTTATCCCGAATGCGACCGACGGGGGCTTCACCTGGAATTCCGAGGATTGGTGGCTCTCGCGCTAGCGCGGGCGAGGGCTAGAGCTCGACGACGAGCCCGTCGTACGCGAGCTCGTAGCCGTCCGGCTGCGGCAGCTCGTCTGGGCGGTGCGTGAGGAGGAGGCGCTTGGCGCCGGATGCCTCGAAGGCCTCGACCGCTTCCTCGACCGACAGGTGACCGCGCGGGCTGCCGTCCAGCTCCCCGCGCAGCAGCGTGGCCTCGCAGACGAAGAGATCGGCGTCGCGGGCGACCTCCGTCAGCCGGTCGTCGGGGCCTGAGTCTCCCGAGTACGCCAGCGTGTGGGAACCGTTGGACACGCGCAGCCCGTACGTGCGCAGCGTGTAGTGCGGGAGGCGCAGGGCGAGCACCTCCAGCCCGGCCGCGGTCCGGAAGGGCACGTCCTCCTCGTAGTCGTGGACGTCGAACGTCGTCTCGAACATGTCCTCCCAGCCCAGCCGCGTGCCGAAGTCGCGGATGCGCGCCCTCCCCTGGGGTGGCAGCCAGAGCTCGGGACGATCTTCACCCTTGCCGGGACCGACCATGTTCCCCCACACCCAGGGTACGAGGTCGCCCCAGTGGTCGAGGTGCCAGTGCGTGATGACGATCGAGTCGACGAGCGGCCAGGCGCCGTTCATCTCGCGCAACTTGGCGAGCACGCCCGCGCCGCAGTCGAGCAGGAGCTTGCCGGGACCCTCGACGAGGTAGCCGGACTGTGCGCCGCCGGGGTTCGGCCACGCGGGGCTGGAGCCCACGACGGTCAACTTCATCGCCATATACTGCCCGCCTGGTGGCCAAGAAGATCCGGGTAGTGATCGCGAAGCCCGGTCTCGACGGGCATGACCGCGGCGCGAAGGTGATTGCCCGGGCGCTGCGAGACGCGGGCATGGAGGTCATCTACACCGGGCTGCATCAGACGCCCGAGCAGATCGTGGAGACGGCAATCCAGGAGGACGCAGACGCGATCGGCATCTCGGTCCTCTCGGGTGCGCACATGACGCTTGTACCCCGAATCCTCGATTGCTACGCGAGGACGAGGCGGAGGACGTGCTCGTCGTCGTTGGAGGCACGATCCCGACGGACGACGCGCGCGAGCTGAAGGAGCAGGGAGTCGCCGAGGTGTTCACTCCGGGCGCGACTACGAGCGCGATCGTCGATTTCCTTCGCGAGCGGGTGCCGACCGCGTGATCGGCGTCGAGCGTGACGGCGCTGTCGCCGTCGTCACCGTCGATCGGCAGGAGGCGCTGAATGCGCTCGACCCGCCGACTCTGGGCGAGCTCCGCGACCGGCTGGCCGAGCTGGCCGGGGACGCGGAGGTGCGCGCCGTCGTTCTGACCGGAGCGGGCGAGCGGGCGTTCGTGGCCGGCGCCGACATCAAGGCCATGTCCGCGATGGACATCGAGCAGGCTCAGGCCTGGGGCAACCTGGGGCACGAGACGGCGACCTTGCTGGAGACGATGCCCAAGCCGACGATCGCCGCCGTCAACGGCTTCGCGCTGGGCGGGGGCTGCGAGCTCGCGCTGGCGTGCGACATCCGCTACGCGTCCACGGCGGCGAAGCTCGGCCAGCCCGAGGTCTCGATCGGGATCATCCCCGGCTGGGGAGGAACGCAACGCCTGCCCCGCGTCGTCGGCATCGGCCGGGCGAAAGAGCTGATCATGACCGGCCGCCTCGTGGATGCCGATGAGGCGTTTCGCATCGGCCTCGTCAACGCAGTCTTCGCGCCGGAGGAGCTGATCGAGAAGTCGCTCGAGCTCGCGCGGGAGCTGGCGGCGAAGAGCCCGCTCGTGCTCGCCGCGGCAAAGCAGGCCATGAACAGGACGCTCTACGGCGATCTCGGCGCCGAGGCGGAGGCGTTCGCGGACCTCTTCGGCAGCGAAGATCAGCGCGAAGGCATGACGGCGTTCATCGAGAAGCGCGAACCGCGCTTCACCGGCCTCTAGCGGCCAGCACGACCCGGCCCGCGCTGTACGCACCTGGGCGTACGGCGGCGGCTGCGAGCGTCGCCGCGGTCGGCTCGGTGAGCACGACCACTTCGTGACCGAGGAGCTTCGGAGCCGACTTCGCGCCGACGACCTTGTTGCCGAGGTCGACCTGCACGGTCTCCGCGACCCCGAGCTTCAGCGGCCGGCGCATCTTGTCGAGCACCGCTCCGGCCGGGAACGCCTGGAGCTTCGCGACCTTCATCGTCAGCTGCCCGGTAGCGGCCTGGATGACGTTGCCCGTCACCGTCAGCGTCACTGTCGTGGCCGGCGACGTGGCGAAGATCAGCCGCTCGGCCTTCATCAGGTACGGGTACGGGTTGACCGCGCCACCGTCGTTCGGGTGCACCTCGAAGTGGAGGTGCGGATCCGTGTGGTCGGCGTCGCCCGAGTTGCCGACGTAGCCGATCGCCTGCCCGGCCTCGACCGACTGGCCGTCCTTCAGTCCCTTCGCGTACGCCATCCCGGCCACGCACTTGCCGCGGTTGTCGTTGCCCTTCGTGACGTCGTTGTTGAGGTGGATGTAGAGGTACGTCGTGCCGCTCTTGCCGTAGAGGTAGAGCATGCACCCGGCCGCCGACGAGGACGTCCAGTACTTCACCTTGCCGGCCTCCGCGGCCACCGCGACGGTGCGCCGCGGCGCCATCAGGTCGTTGCCCTGGTGGCTGCCGCTGTAGCGCGCGGCGCCGAAGTCGTTCGACCAGGCCACCGACCCCACGATCGGGAAGATGAGCCGCGGGACGGCCCCCTCCGACTGCGCATGCGCGACCCCGCCGGCGAGGCCGACTGCGCTTGCCGCAACCGCGGCGACGATGAGTCCTCGGGCTGTCTTTCGGCGGAAGTCCACGACTCCGAAGTTCGCGCTCGGAGCGCCAGACCCTAGCAACGTCTGCCGATGCTTGTTGGCGGCGGAGAGGGATGCACGCGCCGTTAGAGTCTTGGCGCGATGAAGATCGCCGTCTGCGTCAAGCAGGTTCCCGAGGGCGGGACGAAGCGCATCGACCCCGGAACGATGCGCCTCGACCGCTCCGGCGAAGCCGGCCTCAACCCGTTCGACACGAACGCGATCGAGGAGGCCTTGCGCCTTCGCGATGCCTCCGGCGAGGGAGAGGTCGTGCTGGTCTCGATGGGACCCGAGCGCGCCACGGAGGCTTTGCGCAAGGGGCTCGCCATGGGCGCCGACCGCGCCGTGCTCGTCTCCGACGAGGCCGCTGCGGGCTCCGACCTCGTCGCCACGAGCGCCGTGTTGGCGAAGGTGCTCGAGCGCGAAGGCGCCGATCTCGTGCTCTTCGGGCAGCAATCATCCGACTCGGACGGCGCGGTGCTCTGCGCCGCCGTTGCGGAGCGGCTGCGACTGCCGCTCGTCTCGCAGGTGTCGGGACTCGAGGTCAAGGATGGGGCGGTCGACGCGAAACGGCAGACGGAGTTCGGCTACGACCACGTCGCCGCGCCGCTGCCGGCGGTCGTCGCCGTCTCCGACGCGATCAACGAGCCTCGCTACCCGTCGCTGAAGGGGATCATGGGCGCGAAGTCGAAGCCGCAGGAGAGCCTCACGGTCGCCGACCTGGGGCTGGGCAGCGGCGACGTCGGCGAGGGTGGGTCGCGCACGGAGGTGCGCGGCCTCGGCAGCCCGCCGCCGCGCGGCGAGACGCTGAAGCTCGAGGACGATGGCTCGGCCGCCCAGAAGGTCGTCGACCTGCTCGCCGAGAGGAAGCTCCTGTGAACTCGTTCACGTCTCGGGCGCAGCTGGCAAAGGAGGCAAGCGAGCAGCGCGCAGGACAGTATCTGGCAATACGGGCAAGCGCTGCGAGCGCAGGATCCTGCCGCCAGCTGCGTCACCTCGGCGGAGCCCGGCTCCGCCGGGCAGGAGCCGAAGGGGGCCAGGGGCGTGAAGACGCTCGTCTTCCTGGAGCATCACGAAGGCGCCATCCAGAAGGGCTCGCTCGGCGTGCTGTCCAAGGCGGCGTCGTTAGGCGACGCCTCCGGCATCCTCGTCGGCCGGGTGCGCGGGAAGCGGCTGCGGAGGCCGGCGCGCACGGGGCGGCGACGGTGCACGTCGCCGACGCTCCCGAGCTGGCGGCGCCGCTGGCGCAGCCGCGGGTCGACGTGCTGGCCAAGGTTGCGAGCGAGGGAGGGTACGACGCGGTATTCCTCGGCCAGTCCGTGCTCGCGGCCGACATCGCGGCCGCGCTGGCCGTCAGGCTGGACGCGGGCCTCAACTGGGACCTCGTCGACGTGCGCGACGACGGCGGACTCGTCGGCGTCCGCCCGGCGCTCGGCGACAGCGTCTACGTCGACACGAGCTGGCGGGCGAAGCCGGCCATCGCGCTCTTCCGCGCCGGGAGCTTCGATCCGGTTCCTGCCGAGGGGGCGGGCGAAGTGGTCGACGTCGTCGCCGAGCTGGAGGACTTCTCGACGGCGGCGACCCTCACCGGGCACGACACCGAGGAGCAGGCGGGGCCCTCCATCGAGGACGCCGACATCATCGTCGCCGGGGGACGCGGCCTCGGTGGGCCGGAGGGCTTCTCGCAGCTGGAGGAGCTCGCCAAGGCGCTGGGCGGCGCCGTCGCCGCGACGCGCGCAGTGGTCGATGCCGGCTGGTACCCGTACGCGACCCAGGTCGGCCAGACGGGAAAGACGGTGTCGCCGAAGCTCTACATCGCGGCCGGCATCTCCGGCGCCATCCAGCACAAGGTCGGCATGCAGAGCTCGGGCACGATCGTCGCCATCAACAAGGATCCGAACGCCCCGATCTTCGAGTTCGCCGACATCGGCATCGTCGGCGACCTGAATCAGATCGTTCCCAAGCTCACGGAGCTCGTCCGGGCACGGAAGGCGTAAGGCCGCAGTGGTCAGGCCTGCCGACTATCCGCCGCCGCTCACCCGAGAAGACACGATCGCCGAGCCGACGGATCCGCCGGGCGAGCGGATCGAGGTCGGCGCGCTGATCGTCGGCGCGGGCCCTGCCGGCCTGGCCTGCGCGATCAGGCTGGGCCAGCTCGTCGAGGAGTCGCCGCCGCTCGCCGAGCGGCTCGGCGAGGTGCCGATAGCCGTGCTCGACAAGGGCACGAAGCCCGGCGCGCACCTGCTCTCGGGAGCGGTCGTCAACCCGATCTCGCTGCGCAGCCTGTTCGCAGGCCGCCGCAGCACCGAGGACATGCCGTTCTTCGGTCGGGTCGAGAAGGAGTCGGTCTACTTCCTCACGAAGCGGGCGGGCGTGGCGCATCCCGGCGCCGCCGACGATGCGCAATCACGGCAACTACGTGGCGTCGCTCTCGCAGGTCGGTCGCTGGCTGGCGGAGGAGGCCGAGGCACTCGGCGTGACGGTGCTGCCGGAGACGTCTGCCGACAAGCTCCTCGTCTCCCACGGTCGCGTCGTCGGCGTGCGCACCGGCGACCGAGGACGCGGCCGTGACGGCGAGCCGCTGGCGCGCTTCGAGCCGGGCTCCGACATCGGCGCCCAGGTGACGGTGCTGGCGGAGGGCACGCAGGGCTACCTCACCGGAGCTGCAATCGATCGCTTCGGCCTGCACGGCCGTAACCCGCAGGTGTGGGCGCTCGGCGTGAAGGAGGTCTGGCGCGTGCCGAAGCCGCTCCGCAAGGTGATTCACACGATGGGCTGGCCGCTCCGCGGCGGCAAGCGCTACCGCGAGTTCGGCGGGTCGTTCATCTACCCGATGGGCGACGACCTCGTCTCGCTGGGCATGGTCGTCGGCCTCGACTACCGCGACGTCTCGGTCTCCGTTCACGACCTGCTGCAGGAGTTGAAGACCCACAAGCTCGTGCGCAAGATCCTGGACGGCGGCGAGCGCATCGCGTGGGGGGCGAAGACGATTCCCGAAGGCGGCTTCTACTCGTTGCCGTCCCAGCTACACGCGCCCGGCGTCGTCTTCTGCGGCGACGGAGCGGGCTTCGTGAACGTGCCGGCGCTCAAGGGCATCCACTATGCGATCGAGTCGGGCGTGCTCGCAGCCGAGGCGATCTCGGGGGCTCTCCGACCCGGCGAGGCGATCGGCCGCTCCGGCGCGCTGTCCGGCTACGACGATGCCGTCCGCCAGAGCTTCGTCTGGAAAGACCTGAAGCAGGTTCGGAACATGCGCCAGGCGTTCGCCAAGGGGTTCTGGCGCGGCTCCATGCGCGCCGGCGCCATGACGATGTCGATGGGGCACACTCCGCGAAAGGCGCTCCCCACCGAGCGCGATGCGGAACAGGAGCTCATCCGCACCGATCGCGGCGCCAGTTATCCGGCGCCCGACGGCAAGCTGACGTTCGACAAGCTCTCGTCCGTCTTCCTCAGCGGCAACCAGACCCGCGACGACGCGCCGAGCCACATCCGCGTCGCCCGGCGAGTGCCGCGCGAGGTCGGCGAGCTCTGGGTGAACATGTGCCCCGCCCACGTGTACGAGCTCGGGCGAGAGGACGCGGGCAAGGTCGAGGTCGCCGTCACTCCCTCCAACTGCGTCCAGTGCGGCGCGATCACCGCCAAGGGCGGCCGCCTGCTGCCGGCCGAGGGCGGCGCCGGGCCGGAATACACGCTGACGTGAGCGAGCAGGACATCAAGGTCGCCTTCCCGCTCTGGGGAATCGGCGCTGCCGTGGCGCTGTGGGGCCTCCTGCGCGGCCGGCCGCTTGTCTTCCTGCTCGGCGCGGGAGCGTTTCTGGCCGACCAGGGCGCGGAGCCCGTCCGCCGTGTCCGCGAGCTGCTTGCATGTTGATCTGTCTATATTGGCCATATAGACAGATATAGGTTGAGTGTCTATACTCACAATATGGCAACGGTCGACTCACGTCTCCATAGAACCACGGTCGACATCGACGTCGAGGCGTTCGAGCAGGCACGCGAGGCGCTGGGTACGAGTGGCTACAAGGACACCGTCAACGCAGCGATGCGGGAGGTTGCGCGGCGAAAGGCGCTCGCAGAGCTCGCCGAACGCGTTCGTCGCGGCGACATCCCGGGGCCGACGCCCGAGGAGCTCGCGGAGATGCGAAAGCCCCGCCACACCTGGTAGGTGGCGTTCCTCGCCGATACGTCGATCTGGGCCTGGGCGAAAAGATCGGCTCCTCTTGCCGACAAGCTCCGCGAACGGCTTGCCGGCGGGGACGTCGCGACGTGCGTTCCCGTGGCGCTCGAGGTGCTGCACAGCTCCCGCGACGGTGCCGAGTACGAGGCCGATCGCACGTTCCTGGCGCCGCTCCGCTGGCTGCCGCTCACGCAGGGTGTTGCCGAGCGCGCACTCGATGTCCAGCAACGCCTTGCGCACACGACACATGGCGCGCACAGGATCCCGGCGATCGATTACCTCGTGGTCGCGGTCGCCGAGAGCTCCGGAACGAGCGTCTGGCACTTTGACGCCGACATCGGCCGTATCTGCGACTTCATAGGCCACCCGCACGAGCAAGAGCGGGTGCGGACCAGATGATCTCGCGCGAGGACGTGCTCGCCGCCCGGGAAGCGATCGCCGGGCGGCTCCACCGTACGCCGCTCTTCTCGTCACGGACTCTTTCCGAGCGCATCGGCGCCGATGCGCACCTCAAGGCCGAGCTCTTCCAGCGCACCGGCTCGTTCAAGCCGCGCGGGATGCTCGCGAAGGTCGCGTCGCTCTCGGCAGAGGAGAAGGCTCGCGGCATCGTCACCTGGTCGGCGGGCAACGCCGCCCAGGGCGCGGCGTACGCGGCCGCGCTCGACGGGACAGCGTGCCGTGTCTTCATGTGGCGCAACGCGAACCCGCGCAAGGTGGAGGCGGCGCAGGCCTACGGCGCCGAGGTCGATCTCGACTCCGAAGGCCCTGCGGAGGCGCACGATCGCCTGCTCGCGTTTGCCGAAGAGACGGGTAGGACGTTCGTGCACCCGTTCGACGACCCGGTGCTCCAGGCGGGTCACGGCTCGCTTGCGCTCGAGGTCGAGGAAGACCTGCCCGGCGTCGACACGATCGTCGTCCCCATCGGCGGCGGTGGGCTCATCTCCGGCGTGGCTTCAACGGTGAGTTGCCGCGTGGTGGGCGTAGAGCCGGAGTCCGCGGCCACGCTGACGGCGGCGCTGGCGGCGGGAGAGCCCGCTCGGATCCAACCCGCCTCGATCGCCGACGGCCTCAACGCGCCGTTCACCGGCGAGCACACGCTCGGCGTCGTTCGTGAGCGCGTGGACGAGATCGTCCTCGTCACCGACGAGGAGATCGCCGAAGGGATGCGTTTTCTCTACGGCCGGGCCAAGCTCGCCTGCGAGCCGAGCGGTGCCGCTGCGACGGCGGCCCTGTTCGCCGGCAAGATCGCGATCGAGCCCGGCTCCAGGGTGGTCGCGGTCGTGTCGGGAGGCAACGCGGACCCGAAGGTCGCTGCTGCTATCCTCGCCGAGGCCTGATGAAGACTGACATTCACCCCGAGTACGTCATCGCCACCGTTCGTTGCTCCTGCGGCAACGAGTTCACGACGCGATCGACGAAGCCCGATCTCCACGTCGAGATCTGCTCCGCGTGCCACCCCTTCTACACGGGCAAGCAGAAGCTCATGGACACGGGCGGACGGGTCGAGCGCTTCCAGCGCCGGCTCGAGCGCGCGCAGCGCTAACTCCGTTGAGCATGACCGTCGGAGGGCAGGCCGTCCTCGAGGGCGTGATGATGCGCACGCCGTCGAACTGGGCCGTGGCCGTGCGCAAGCCCGACGGCGAGATCGCGCAGGTCAGCAAGGTCATCACCTCGCCGATGGCGAAGCGGCGGATCTACCGGCTGCCCGTCATCCGCGGCGTGATCGCGCTCGGCGAGTCGCTCGCCATCGGTTTCCGCGCCCTCGCCATCTCGGCGAACTACGCGGCGCAGACAGAGGAGGGCGAAGAGGATCTCGAGCTGTCGCGTGGCCAGATCATCTTCGCGTTCGCGATCGCCATCGGCTTCGCGCTCGCCCTGTTCAAGGTCGGCCCGGCGCTGATCACGAGCCAGATCGGGATCGAGACGACGCAGCTCTTCGTGGTGATCGAGGGACTGATCCGCGTCGGCATCTTCATCGCCTACCTCGTCCTGATCTCGCTGCTGCCCGATCTCGGCGGCTGTTCCAGTACCACGCGGCCGAGCACAAGGCGATCAACGCGTACGAGGCGGGCGAGGAGCTGACGCCCGGAGCGCGTCGACCGCTACAGCCTCATCCACCCACGCTGCGGTACGGCGTTCCTGCTGTGGGTGATGGTGATCGCGATCTTCGTCTTCGCGTTCTTCGGTCAGCCGGCCTGGTACTGGCTGATCGCGAGCCGCATCCTCATGCTGCCCGTGATCGCCGGGCTCGCCTACGAGCTGATCCGTTTCGCCGGCAAGCATCAAGAGAACACATTCGTGATGGCGTTGCTCGCTCCCGGACTCTGGCTGCAGCGGCTGACGACGCGAAAGCCGTCGCTCGACCAGATCGAGGTGTCGATCAGCGCTCTCCAGGAGGTGCTCGAGCGCGAGGGCGGGATCACGAAGGCGGAGAGCAAAGTGGAGGTGATGGCAGTAAGGAGGGGTTGTAGCGGCAGAACGAACAGCACGGTGACGTGGATGGGAGCCTGCTGGACGGCTCCGGCCTGATCGAGTCGACCGGCAGCGGCGCGATCGAGGGCCTCGAGGTGACCTGGGCGTCACGGTCCGAAGCAGAGCAGTCGGGGCGGACGAGCCCCGAGGAGCTGATCGCGGCGGCGCACGCGGCATGCTTCTGCATGGCGCTCTCGGGCGGTCTCGCGAAGGCCGGGAACACCGCCGCAGGAGCTCAACGTCACCGCAACGTCGACGTTCGTGCCGGGCACGGGCATCACGCAGATGAAGCTCGACGTGACGGGACGGTCGAAGGCCTCGACGAGGCGGCGTTCCTGGCGGCGGCAGAAGGGGCGATCGCGGAACTGCCCGGTCTCGGGCGCGCTCAGGGCAACGTCGAGATCCTGCTCGACGCGCGGCTCGCGAGCTAGGCGGTCACGGCTTCAGCCGCTGAGGCGCGCTCGAGCCAGGGCGTCGCCTTCAGGCCTCCGAAGATCTCGCGCGCCTCGGCGAGCGACTCCTCGTCTCCGGTCAGCTCGGCGTGCTCGAGCAGCGTGACGGCAAGCCAGAACGGGATGCCGAGCCGGCGGAACAGGCGCGCCGCATCTTCGTACTTCGCACCGTCGCGTCCAGCCGGCCTCGAACGCGCTTTGCGTGCGCATCGAGATACGGTGGCCGTGAGCCCGGCGGCACGCTCTCGACGTGCTCGAGGAGCTCCTCCACCTTTTCCGACTCGCCGAGCTCGACTGCCGCCTCGACCCCTTCGACGATCGCCTGCTTCACGGCCTGCTGGGCGACGCCTAGCGTGCGGCCGGCCTCGATCGTCGCCTCGGCGTCGAGGAGCGCCTCGCGCAGCTTGCCCTCGGCTCGGTGTATCGCACTGCGTGAGCCGAGGTAGCACGTTCGGCCCTGGAGGTCGGTGGACTCCTCGAGTCGGGAGAACATCGCGAGCAGCCCACGTGCGCTGTCCAGCTCACCCTGCCGGAGGTGGACCTCGACCAGTGACTGCAGCAGGCTCAACAAGAGCCCGCCGGAGTCGATCTGCTCCTGGGTGAACTCCTCACCTGCGGCAACGACCTCGTCCCAGCGGCCGAGCATGAAGAGGGGGTACGTCCGCTCGGCCAGTATCCCCCACTCGTGCGGGCGGCTACCCATCTTCCGGGCGAAGGCGAGCGCCTCGTCGAGGTAATCGAGGGCATCGGCGTAGCGGTCCTGCCTGAAGGAGCGATCGGAGAGCAGGAAGTACAAGACGGTGGTCTCCTGGTTGAGGTCGTGCTCGAGCGCGATCGTGAGAGCGTGCTTGATCAGCGCGTCCGCCTCCTCGTGATGACCGCGGCTCTCGGCCACCGCTCCCTTTGCGCGCAAGGCAATTGTCAGCGGCTCGGGGAAGCACCTGCGCCTCGGCGATGTCGAGCGCCAGCTCCGCCCGTTCCGCGACCGGTCGAGATCGCCAGCGAACCAGTAGGCCGACGCAAGGCGGGCCGCCAGCAGCGCGAGCTCTTCGCCGGGCTCGTCGGCGGACAGCACCGTCGAGGGCGCGCTCCCCGCGGGCCATGGCCTCGTCGCGGCGGCCGGTGAATACATCGATCCGGGCGAGCACGACCAGGACGCGGGCCGAGGCGTGCGTGTCGCCCTGCTGCTCGTAGATCGCGATCGACTCCTCGAGGGCCGTTCGTGCTCCGTCGGGATCGCCTGCGTAGCCGGCCATGCGACCGGCCTGGTGAAGCAGATGGGCACGTTCTCGCGGCGCATCGGTCAGCTCCGCCGCCTGCTCGAAGTAGCGCCTCGCCTCCGCCGCCGCGGCGAGCGACTCGGCTCGCTGTCCGGCGCGCACGAGCATGGTCTGCGCCTTGCCTCGGATGTCGGCCGCGTCCTCGGAGTCCGGGACGGCCTCGTCGGCGGCGAGGTAGTGGGAGGCGATCACCTCGACTACCTCGTCCTCGTCGGCGGCGAATGCCCGGCTCAGGTACTCCGCCGCCGCGAGATGCTTCGCCCGGCGCTCGCGCTTCGACAGCGTCTCGTAGGCAACGTGGCGGACGAGGTCCTGGAGGAAGCCGTACTGGCCGTGCTCGGGCGAGCGAGGATCCGCCTGGACGCCGAGCACCTCCTTGCGCACGAGCCCGGTCAGCAGCGGCTCGATCTCGGCTCCGGTGCCTGCCAGCGCCGCCACCGCGTCCTTCGTGAACGTCTTGCCGAGCACGGACGTGTCCTGGAGCAGTCGCCGCTCGTCCGCGGAAAGGCCGTCGAGCCTGGCGGCGATGAGCGCGTGGAGCGTCTCGGGCACGTCGAGCGTGTCGACCTGGCCCGTGAGTCGGTATGCGGGACCGTCCTGGACGAGGAGGCCGCGGTCGAGCAGCATGCGCACGGTCTCGACCGCGTACAGCGGGATGCCCTCGGCGCGCGCCAGGATGCGGTCGCGGACCTCCGACGGGAGGCCGGGCACGAGACCCGTAAGGAGCTCCTCCATCGCCTGCTGCGTCAGCGGCTCGAGATAGAGCGACGTGAAGCTCCGCTGCCCGGCGCCCCAGGTCGGCCTCCGCTCGAGCAGCTCGGGCCGCGCCAGCGTGACGACGAGGATGGAGTGGTTCCGCGACCAGTCGAGGAGGTGTTCGACGAAGTCGAGCAGGCTCTCGTCCGCCCACTGCATGTCCTCGAACGTGAGCACGGTCGGATAGCTCTCGGCGAGGCGCTCGAAGAAGAGGCGCCAGGCGGCGAAGAGATCCTGCTTGTCTCGGGCCTGGTGGTCCGCGAGCCCGAGCAGATGCGCGAGTCGCGGCTCGAGGAAGTCGCGCTCCTCGACGTCGAGGATGTGCTCCTCGAGGGTGGCGCGCAGCTTGGCCTGGGCCGACGCCGGCTGCTCATCCTCGGAGATGCGGCAGCGCATCCGCACCATGTCCGCGAGCGCCCAGTAGGTCACGCCCTCGCCGTAGGAGAGGCAGCGCCCGCGGTGCCAGTAGACGGTCGTCCGCGATGCCGTCGAAGTACTTGTAGAACTCCCAGGCGAGGCGCGACTTGCCGATGCCGGCGATGCCGGTCACAGAGATGAGGTGTGCCCTGTGCTCCTCGGCGCACATCGTGGAAGAGGTCCTTGATCTGCCGCAGCTCGCGATCGCGGCCGACGAAGGGCGCCTCTAGCCCTTGCGACTTGAGCGAGCCGCGCAACCCGGAGACGACGCGCTGTGCCTTCCAGAGCGGGGTCAGTGACACCTTGCCCTTGAGCTCGAAGGAGCCGGCGTCCTCGTAGACGATCGTCTGCTCCGTCGCTCGCCGCGTGGATTCGCCGACGTAGACCGTGCCGGGCTCCGCGGCTGACTGAACCCGTGACGCCGTGTTGACGAGATCGCCGGCCACCATGCCCTCGCCCTCGGCGCCGAGCGTGACGGCGGCCTCGCCGGTCAGCACGCCTGCGCGGGCGCGGAGCTCCTCGGCGCCAGCCTCCTGGCCGAGCGCGGAGACCGCGGCGACGAGGTCGAGGGCGGCGCGTACCGCGCGCTCCGCGTCGTCCTCGGTGGCGGTGGGCGTGCCCCAGACGGCCATCACCGCGTCGCCGATGAACTTCTCCACGGTGCCGCCGTACAGCTCGATCAGCCGGCGGCTCGTGTCGAAGTAGCGGGAGAGCAGCTCACGCGTCTCCTCCGCGTCGCGCTGCTCGGAGGCGGCCGTGAAGCCGACGAGGTCCGCGAAGAGGACGGTGACGAGCCGGCGCTCGGCTGTCGGGAGGCTCGCGAGGTGCAACGGGTGCCTCTGCCTCCGCGCCGAGGGCAGTGCCGCACTCGGCGCAGAAGCGCTGACCTGCTGTGTGCGGCGCGCCACACGACGGGCAGGCGAGCGCCAGCGCCGTACCGCACTCGACGCAGAACTTCGCCCCCGGTTGGTTCTCCGTCGTGCACGACGGACAGATCATGCGGGCGAGCGTAACGCCCCTCGATGCCCTCGTCTAGCCTAGGGTCATGGCCGATCTGACGGCACTAGTAGATGAGCTGGAGCGCTCCTACCGCGAAACGCAGGAGCGTCTGTCCGACCCTGCCGTCTACAACGATCACAGGCAGGCGGCGGACGTCGGCCGGAGGCTGAAGGAGCTCGAGCGCCCGTACAAGCTCGCCGAGGAATGGCGCAGCGTCCGGGCCGACCTCGTCGCGGCGCGCGAGGACGGAGACCTGCGCGAGCTCGTGCCGGAGCTGGAGACGCATGCTGCCGAGCTGGAGGAGGAGCTGAAGCTCGCGCTGGTGGAGACCGACCCGGCCGACTCGAAGGACGTGATCGTCGAGGTGCGCCAGGGCGTCGGGGGAGACGAGGCGGCGCTTTGGGCAGGCGACGTCATGCGCATGCTCACGCGCTACGCCGAGCGCAAGGGCTTCAAGTGGGAGCAGATCTCGGCGAGCCCCAACGACGGCGGTGGCTTCAAGGAGTCGGTCTTCGCCGTCAAAGGCGACGGCGCGTACTCGATCTTCAAGTGGGAGGCCGGCACGCACCGCGTCCAGCGGGTGCCCACCACGGAGTCGCAGGGGCGAATCCACACGTCTACGGCGACGGTGGCGGTGATGCCCGAAGCCGAGGAGGTCGAGGTGGACATCGACCCGGGGGACCTGAAGATCGACGTCTACCGCTCCACCGGCCCCGGCGGCCAGAGTGTCAACACGACCGACTCGGCCGTGCGCATCACGCACATGCCGACGGGCATCGTCGTCGCCATGCAGGACGAGCGCTCGCAGCTCAAGAACCGCGACAAGGGCATGCGAGTGTTGCGCGCACGCCTCTACGAGCACAAGCGCCGGCGGCAGCAGGCAGAGGAGTCGGCCGCGCGCCGCGCCCAGATCGGCGGCGGCGAGCGGGCGGAGAAGATCCGCACCTACAACTTCCCCGAGAACCGGCTCACCGACCACCGCATCAAGCTGACCCAGCACCGCCTCGACGCCATCCTCGAGGGCGACCTCGCCGACTTCACCGACGCGCTGGCCGACGAGGAGCGCAGGCAGGCACTCGAAGCGGAATGACCATTCCCCAGCTGTTGCGCCGCTGGGCGGAGGCCACGCCCGATGCGCCTGCGCTCGCGGCCCCCGGCAGGCAGCCGCTCGACTACCGGCAACTTGCCGACCAGACCGAGGCCGCGTGCGGCCAGCTCCGCTCACTCGGGATCGGCCCTCGCGACCGCGTCGCCATCGTCCATCCCAACGGCCCTGAGCTGGCGGCTGCCTTCCTCGCCGTCTCCTCCGCCGCTGTCTGCGCGCCGCTCAACCCGACGTACCGCGAGTCGGAATTCGACTTCTACCTCGCCGATCTCCACGCCAAGGCGATCGTGCTCGCGGCGGGAGAGGACTCACGGTTGCGCGAGCTCGCGCATAGGCGACACCTCCGCATCCTCGACGTCGTCGTCATCGAGGGCTCACCGGCGGGCGCCTTCCGGTTCTCCGACGGTCGCGGCCGAGCAAGGGAGGCGGAGGACGACGAGACGGCGCTCGTCCTCCACACGTCGGGGACGACCGCCCGGCCGAAGATCGTGCCGCTCACCCACCGTTTGCTCACCCTGTCCGCGGCGAACATCGCGTCGACGCTGGAGCTGACGCCGGCCGATCGCTGCCTCAACGTCATGCCGCTCTTCCACATCCACGGGATTGTGGGGGCGCTCCTCTCGTCGCTGTCCACAGGCGCCAGCGTGATCTGTACGCCCAGCTTTCATGGGCCCTCGTTCCACGGCTGGCTGTCTGAGCTCGAGCCGACGTGGTACACGGCGGTGCCGACCATGCACCAGGCAGTGCTCGCTCGCGCGCCGTCAGCCCCCACGTCCCTGCGCTTCATCCGGTCGTCCTCGGCACCGCTTCCCGCCCGCGTCCACGCGGAGCTGGAGGAGGCCTTTGGGGTTCCCGTGATCGAGGCCTACGGCATGACCGAAGCCGCGCACCAGATGGCGAGCAACCCGTTGCCCCCGGGGGAGCGTAAGCCGGGCTCGGTGGGGCTCCCGACCGGCGTCGAGATCGCCGTGCTCGGCGAGCATGGCCTCCCGACGCGCGCCGGCGAGGTCGGAGATGTCGCCATCAAGGGGTCGACCGTGTTCGCCGGCTACGAGTCGAACAAGGAGGCCAACGCCGACTCGTTCGTCAACGGGTGGTTCCTGACAGGAGACGAGGGCCTGCTCGACGACGACGGCTACCTCTTCCTGAAGGGGCGCAGCAAGGAGATCATCAACCGCGGCGGCGAGAAGGTCGCGCCCGCCGAGGTCGAGGACGCGATCCTCGGGCATCCGGATGTAGCAGAGGCGGCGAGCTTCGCCGTCCCCGACGCCAGGCTGGGAGAGGAGGTCGGCGCGGCCGTCGTCCTACGGCGAGGGGCACACGTGTCGGAGCACGAGATCCAGCAGCATGCTGCCGCGAAGCTGGCCGACTTCAAGGTGCCGCGCCAGGTCGTATTCGTCGACGACATTCCCAAGGGGCCAACGGGAAAGCTTCAGCGCATAGGGCTGGCCGAGCGTCTGGGCGTCGGTCAGGTCGCGCGGCCCGCGCAGCGTGCCTACAAGCCACCGCGCACATCGCTCGAGCGCGAGCTGGCAGAGCTCTGGGCGACGACGCTGGGGGTGGACCGCGTGGGCGTGGACGACGATTTCTTCTCCCTGGGCGGTGACTCGATCCTCGGCGCAGAGCTGGTGTCGCGCATCGCCGAGCGCAACGGCAGGAAGCTCCCTCTGACAACGCTGATGTGGGCGCCGACGCTGGGGGCCTTTGCGTCGCTGGTGGAGGACGGGAGCTGGGACGAGGATTCGCTCATCGTTCCGGTGCAGGTAAAGGGCACGCGGCCGCCGCTGTTCGTGACGCATGCGCTCGGAGACGAGACGCTCAACATCGCCGTGCTCAAGCGCACGCTCGGGGAGGAGCAACCCCTGTACGCCTTGCGTGCCGGCCCGGAAGCGCTGCGCTACAAGACGGTGGAGGACATGTCGGTGGGGTACTTCCGGGCGATCCGTGCGCTCCAGCCGTCGGGGCCGTACCAATTCGCCAGCGTGTGCTCCGGCGGAGCGATCGTCATGGAGCTCGCGAAGCGGGCGGAGGAGAGCGGCGACGACGTCAGACTGGTAGCGGTCATCGACCCCCGGTCGGAATTCGGCCGCCGCGGCTTCCGGCACTACGCTCGCCGCGCCGGGGAGCTGGCTCGCAGCGGGCGATTGCTCTGGGGCGTGAAGCGAAAGCTCGGCCATTGGCGCTCGCACTTGATGCCGTCCAGGTACCCCGAGCTGCAGGTGGTCGATCCCCTGATTACGGCGATGGCGGCATTTCGCCGCCGCTACCACATCAGGACCTTTCCCGGGACCCTGACGGTGATCAGCACGATGGACTACGAGACCCCGAGGTCGTACTGGGAGGGTGTCGCCGAGCACCTCGCCTGGTACGACGTCGAGGCGCCGCACCGCACGATCTTCCAGCACCCGCACGCGGACGTCCTCGGTGAGGTGCTCGGCACCGTGCTGCGAGACACCGAGCGGGAGGCGGCGCCGTGATGAGGAGGGACGTCGATGTCTGGCGGCTCTCGGCGGATGAGCCCGTGCGATCGACGCTCGCCCGGTATCTCGATCGCGACCCCGGGTCGGTGGAGTTCGCGTACGGGCCATACGGCAAGCCGAAGCTCGTCGACGGCGACGGGCTGGAGTTCAGCTGGGCCCGCTCCGACGGCGTCGGGGTGTTGGCGGTTGTGCGTGGACGCGATGTGGGTGTGGACGTCGAGCGTGTCGAACCGCGCCGCGCGCTCGGCCCGATCGCGGATCAGCTGTTTGCCGTCGACGAGGCCGCCGAGCTGCGGTCGCTGCCCGCGGAGGGGAGGGTCAGGCGCTTCTACGAGTTGTGGACGCAGAAGGAGGCGTACGCCAAGGCGCTCGGCACAGGCCTGTCCGTCCCGCTGCGCGAGCTGCGCCCTCCGGCCGGGTGGCTCGTCCGCGATCTCGAGCTCGGCCCCGGCCTCGTCGGTGCGCTGTGCGTGCGGGGCGGCCGGCTCCGCATTCACATGCACGGATGACCGTCCGCGACGTCGTCACGGCGTCGACCGAGTTCCTGACCCGCAAGGGAGTGCCGAGCCCGCGCGTCGATGCCGAGCACCTCATCGCACAGGCTCTCGGCCTCACACGCCTCGACCTCTACCTCCAGTACGACCGTCCGCTGACGGACGACGAGCAGGCCGCCTGCCGCGAGCTCGTCCGCAGGCGCGGTACGCGCGAGCCGCTCGCCTACATCCTCGGCGAGTGGGGCTTCAGGCGGCTGATGCTGAAGGTCGACCCGCGCGCGCTGATCCCGCGGCCGGAGACGGAGACCGTCGTCGAGCGCTGCCTGGCGCTGCTCGACGGCGTGGCCGCGCCGGCTGTGCTCGACGTCGGCACGGGTACCGGGGCCATCGCGCTCGCAATCGCGGACGAGCGGGCGGACGCTTCGGTCACCGCGATCGATGTCTCCGAGGACGCGCTCGCGCTTGCCGGCGAGAACGCTGCTTTCACGGGCGTGGCCGAGCGCGTGCAGCTCGTCCTCCACGACCTGGGCGAGGGACTGCCGGGCGGGCCTTACGACCTCGTCGTCTCCAATCCGCCGTACGTCGAGCCCGAGGAGCTCGGCACGCTCCAGCCCGAGGTGCGTGATTGGGAGCCGCCCGGCGCGCTCGTCGGGCAGGGGGTGACCGAGCAGATCGCCCGCGGCGCCCAGGAGGTGCTGCACCCCGGCGGCGCGCTGGTGCTGGAGGTGGCGGACGGCTCCGCGCAGCGCATTTCCGGCCTGCTCGAGGAGCTCGGCTTTCAGCAGGTCGTTGCCACACCGGATCTCGCCGGTCGCGACCGCGTCGTCGAGGGGCGATGGACGCCGTAGCGGCGCTTCGGGCAGGACAGCCGGTCGTGCTGCCCACCGACACCGTCTACGGGCTTTGCGCCGACGCGGCCTCGGAGGAGGCGTGCCGTCGCGCTCTGGCGCTGAAGGGACGGCCGGCGGCGCAGCCCGCCGCGCTGGTCTGCGCAGACATCGACACGCTGCTCGAGTGCGTCCCAGAGCTACCGGAAGACATCGTCCGGGCGGTGTTGCCGGGGCCGTACACGCTCGTCTTCGAGAATCCCGAGCGCCGCTTCGCGTGGCTTGGCAAGGAGACGATCGGCGTCCGCGTGCCGCGGCTGCCCGAGGTCTCCGCCGAAGTGGTGCGAACGGTGGCAGCCGTGATGGCGACGAGCGCAAACGTCCACGGCGGGCCTGACCCGAGGTCGCTCGCGGAAGTGCCTGCAGCGATCCGTGCTGCGTGCGGCGCGGTCGTGGACGCGGGCGAGCTACCGGGCATCCCGTCGACCGTGCTCGACCTCACGGGCGCCGAGCCGCGAGTGCTTCGCGAGGGCGCCGTACCTTCCGCCGAGGCGCTCGCTTCTGTAAGGCGTGCCAGGCACGAGTGAAGTGTCTGCGCCAGCTCTGTGTCAATTCACGCAGGCGCGACGAGTACGATCCGGACCGATGGCGGTGACCGCCCTCTCCCTCGAGCAGCTGCGCACCGCGGGTCTCGCCGACATCGATCCCGACATCGCCGCGCTGCTCGGCCGTGAGCTCGAGCGCCAGCGGGCGGAGATCGAGCTGATCGCGTCCGAGAACTTCACGTGGCCGTCGGTGCTGGAGGCCGTCGGCTCGACGCCGACGAACAAGTACTCCGAGGGCTACCCCGGCCGCCGCTACTACGGCGGCTGCGAGGTGGTCGACGAGATCGAAGAGCTGGCCATCGACCGCGCCAAGGCGCTCTTCGGCGCCGAGCACGCGAACGTGCAGCCCCACGCGGGAGCACAGACGAACATGGCCGTGTACTTCTCGTGCCTCGACCCGGGCGACACCATCCTCTCGCTCGAGCTCTCGCACGGGGGGCACCTGACGCACGGCCTGAAGGTGAACTTCTCCGGGCGGCTGTACACGATCGTCCACTACGGCGTCAGCCGCGAGACGAGCCTCGTCGACTACGACGAGGTACTGCAGCTGGCGAAGGCACACCGGCCAAAGCTCATCGTCTGTGGCGGCTCCGCCTATCCGCGGGCGGTCGAGGCTGAGCGCTTCCGGGAGATCGCCGACGAGGTGGGCGCCTACCTGCTCTGCGACATGGCGCACTTCGCCGGCCTGGTGGCGGCCGGCCTGCACCCGAACCCGGTGCCGCACTGCGACTTCGTCACGTCCACGGCCCACAAGACGCTTGCCGGCCCCCGCTCCGGCTTCATCCTCTGCCGCGAGGAGCTTGCTGCGTCGGTCGACCGCGCGGTCTTCCCGGGGATGCAGGGCGGCCCGCTGAACCACGTCATCGCGGCCAAGGCGACGTGCTTCGCGATCGCCGGCTCGGACGCGTTCCGCGACTACCAGCAGCAGGTGCGCGCCAACGCGGACGCGTACGCGGCCGAGCTCCAGGCGGGAGGACTCGACGTGCTGACCGGTGGCACCGACACGCATCTTCTGCTCGTCGACCTCCGTCAGACTGCGTGGACCGGGAAGGACGCGGAGGAGCGACTGGCCGAGGTCGCGATCACCGTCAACCGCAACACCATCCCCTTCGACGAGCGGCCGCCGACCGTCGCCTCGGGACTGCGCGCGGGGACGCCGGCGGCCACGATGCGCGGTTTCGACGAGGACGACTTCCGCGAGGTGGGGAGGATCACGTGCGAGGCGCTGGCGGCGGACGCCGACCTCGCAGCGCTGCGCGAGCGCAGCCTCGCGCTGTGCGAAGCCCGGCCGCTGTACCCCGGCTTCCGCGGCTACACGACCTATGTCAGTCATTGAGGTAGGCCACCCCCTAGCGCAGCACAAGCTGGGCCTGCTGCGTGACGTCAACACCTCGACCGCCGACTTCCGCCGCCTCGTCAACGAGCTGACGCTGCTGCTGACGTACGAGGCTACGAAGGACCTCGCCACGGAGCAGGTGGAGATCTCGACGCCGCTCGAGAGCACGTCGGTGCCGCGCATCTCGGGCAAGAAGGTCGCCGTCTGCCCGATCCTGCGCGCGGGCGTGGGCATGCTCGACGGCGTGCTGTCGCTCGTCTCGGGCGCGCGCGTCGGCTTCATCGGCTTGTACCGCGACGAGGAGACGCTCGAGCCGCACGAGTACTACGTGAAGCTGCCGACGGACGTCGCCCAGCGCGACGTGATCGTGCTCGACCCGATGCTGGCGACCGGCAACTCGACCACGGCCGCGATCGACGTGGTGAAGAAGGCGGGCGCCACCTCCATCCGCCTGATCGCGATCATCGCCGCACCCGAGGGGATCGAGCGCGTGCAGGTCGCGCATCCGGACGTGCACATCGTCGTCGCCGCCATCGACCGCGGCCTCAACGAGCGCGGCTTCATCGTGCCCGGGACTCGGCGACGCCGGCGACCGCCTGTACGGGACGAAGTGACCACTAGTGCTCGACGAGCTGCGAGCGAACTGGGAAGTCCTCTACGGCGCGGCGCTCGCGCTCGTCATCGTCCTGCTGCTGACGCCTGTCGTGGGCAACGTCGCGCGCTTCCTCGGCATCGTCGACCGGCCGGGCGAGCGGCGTGTCCACGAGAGGATCGTCCCCAAGCTCGGCGGCCTCGCCCTCTTCTTCGGGATCATCATCCCGGCGCTCGCGTTCGTCGACTTCTCGGACGAGATGCGCGGCCTGCTGCTCGGCGCGACCGTCGCCACGGCCGTCGGCGCGGTCGACGACTTCCGCGGGCTCCTCTGGTGGCAGAAGCTCGCCGGGCAGATCGGGGCTGCGGCGATCCCGGTCGCCTCCGGCATCTGGATCGACCGCTTCACGTTCCCGTTCGTCGGCGTGCACGAGCTCTCGCCGTGGGTGGGCAAGCCGCTGACCGTCGTCTGGATCGTCGCCGTCATGAACATGGTCAACTTCCTGGACGGGCTCGACGGGCTCGCGGCCGGCGTGTGCTCCATCGCGGGCGGCACCTTCGCCGTCATCGCGCTATCGCTGGGTAAGCCGGAGGCGGCCATCGTGTCCGCGATCGTCTTCGGCGCCTGCCTCGGCTTCCTGCGGCACAACTTCTATCCAGCACGGATCTTCATGGGCGACTCGGGGGCGATGCTGCTCGGCTTCGTGCTCGCCACGGTGGCCGTCGAGGGGCTGCTGAAGACCGCCGCCACGGTGGCCCTGTTCTTCCCGCTGCTCGTGCTGGCCGTGCCGATCATGGACACGGGCTTCGTCGTCGCCAGGCGGCTGAAGTACCGCCAGCCGATCACGGCGCCAGACCAGGAGCACCTCCACCATCGCTTCCTGCGCATGGGCCTCTCGCAGCGGCGGACGACGGTCGTCATCTGGCTCTGGTGCGCGACGCTCGCCGGCGCGGCGCTCGCCACGCGCTTCATCGACTTTCGCGACGGCGGGCAGTGGCACCTGTGGCCGACGGTGGCAGTGGCCGCGATCGGCCTCGTCGCAGTGCTGTTCTCGGTGGTGATCGTCTACGCGCTCGAGATCGTGAAGCTCGCCAACCCGCGCATCCGCCGCCGCGTCGCCCGGGAGCGGGAGCTGGCCGAGCAGCGCAAGTCGGCGTAGCGGCACAAACCTGGCCCTTTCCCGCATCAACCAGGGGATTAAGCTGTTACAAGCTCGGGCCTCCGGGCTGGTATGCTCGCGGCGATGGAGCCTTCTCGCCCCGCGTTTCACCCTGCCGGGGCGGGCACCCTGCTCGCCGGCACGACGGCCGCCTGCATCGGCTGCGGCGCGCTCGTCGGCTGGGCGGCCGGCTCCGTGGGCTACGGCATGCTCGCCGGCGCCATGATCGGAATTCCCGCCGGCGTGGGCGCCGTCTACGTGAAGTACAAGGACACGGTCTGATGCCGTCGAGCACGCTGATGACGCCGAGGCCCGTGCCCCGGAAGCTCGCGCCCGCGCTGGCGGCGCTGCTCGTGCTCGGCGTCGCGCTCGTCGTCTTTCTCGTCGCCGGCTGGGACGTCCGCGGCTGGGCGCTCGGTGCGGTGCTCTGGGCGGGAATGCGCGCGATCTCCTTGCTCGTCGACTACGTCCGCAAGGACGCGAGCCCGGCGGCCGGCGGCGGGCTTCACGCCTTCGAGCTCGTCTTCAAGGGCCTCGCCGTGCTCGTCGTATTGCTTGCCGTCGCCACCACCAACGAGGATCTCGCCCTCCCCGCCATCCTCGTCTTCGCCCTCGCCTACACCGCCGAGCTGGGCTTGTCACTCGCCTCGTACTTCGGAGGCTCGAAGTGAAGCGCGCCCTCGCGTTCGTGACGACGCTGGCGCTCGTGCTCCCCGCGTTCGCGGCGGCACAGGTCGAGGAGGAAGAGTTCGATCCGTCCCACGAGTGGGAGATGAACGAGTGGATTCCTATCCACATCGGCCCCCTCGACATGTCGATCAACAAGGCGGTTGCGTACCTCATCCTCGGCGGGATCGTGTCCATCGTGCTGGGGATCGTCCTCATGCGGGTGGGTCTCAAGGAGCGCCCCGGACGGCGCCAGACGGTAGGCGAGATCGTCTACGAGATGGCGCAGGTGCAGGTCGCCGAGCAGGGGCTGCCGACGAAGGCGATCCGCCGCTGGTTCCCCTACGTCGCCTCGCTGCTGATCTTCATCTGGGTCGTGAACATGATCGGCTTCATCCCGCTGCCGCTCTCGGACGAGAAGGTGGAGATCGCCGGGCTCGAGTTGCCCACGCTGGCGATCTTCGCCGCGACGTCGACGCTGTCGGTGACGCTGGCCCTCGCCCTGATGACCTGGACGTTCACGCATATCGAAGGCATCCGCGAGAACGGCGTCGTGCGGTACCTCCAGAGCTGGATCCCGGACGTGCCGAAGGCGCTCCTGCCGATGATGATCCCGCTCGAGATCCTCAGCCAGTTCATGCGCCTGATCTCGCTCAGCGTCCGGCTCTACGCGAACATGCTCGCCGGCCACATGCTGATCCTGACCTTCATCGGCCTGATCTTTCTCACGAATTGGCTCGTGTTCCCGCTGTCCGTCGTCGCGGGCACGGCGTTCTATCTCTTCGAAGTCGGGATCGTCGTCACGATCCAGGCGTACATCTTCGCCGCCCTGTCAGCCATCTACATCGGCTCGGCCATCGAGCCCGAACACTAGGAGGAGCGCTTCATGTTCACTCTGCTCGCGCAAGCCGACACCGCAGTCGACGCCGGCAAGGCGATCGCGCTCGCGCTCGGCATCGGCCTCGGCTCGCTCGGAGCCGGGATCGGCATCGGAAACATCTTCGGCTCGATGATCCAGGCGGTCGCCCGCCAGCCGGAGCTCCGCGGAGAGCTCCAGGGCATCCAGTGGATCGGGTTCGCCCTCACCGAGGCCTGCGTCTTCTACGGCCTCATCGGCGGCCTGCTCGCCTACGTGCTCGTCTGATGCTGAACGCACCACTGCTCGCCGACTCGGGGCTGATCGAGGTCGTCCCGGGCCTGATGATCTGGACGCTGATCGTGTTCGCGATCACGTTCTTCGTGCTCCGCCGCTACGCGTTCGGTCCTATCCAGACGGCGATCGACAGGAGGCGCGACCGCATCCGCGAGGCGCTCGACGCCGCCGATCGGGCGCGGACGGAGTCGGAGCAGCTCGTCAACCAGCAGAAGGAGGCGCTGACAGCGGCACGCGTGCAGGCCGAGGAGATGCTCGCCGACGCGCGGCGCGTCGCCGAAGACCAGCAGCGCCGCCTGCGCGAGGAGCTCGACGCCGAGCGCCAGCGACGCATCGAGGAGGTGCGCAAGGACATCGACGCCGAAACGGCCCGTGCCATCGGCCAGATCCGCTCCGAGGTGGCCAGCCTGGCCCTGGAGGCGACGGAGAAGGTGGCCGGCAAGGTGCTGACCGAGGCCGACCAGCGCCGCCTCATCGAGGAGGCGATCGACGAGCTCGATTTCTCCGCCCTGGAGAAGGAAACCGTCTAGGTGTCCGTCGCCGACCGCGTGTACGCCCGTGCGCTCTACGACGCTGCCGTCGAACGCGGCAACGTCAAGGACGTGCAGGCGCAGCTCGCCGCGGTCGCAGAGGCAATGGCCGAGGTGCCGCAGCTGCGCTCGGTGATCGGCAACCCACAGGTCGACGCGGGCTCGAAGGCTGCGGTGCTCGAGGCGGCGGCCGGGGAGCCGGACGAGCTCGTCGCGAACTTCCTGAAGCTCGTGGCCGAGAAGGGGCGCGCCGGCTCGATCGAGGGCATTCGGGCCGAGCTCGACGAGCTGGTAGCGCGCGCGGAAGGGCAGCTCACCGTCACGCTGACGACGGCCTACGAGCTGTCCGAGGAGGAGGCGAAGGACATCGTCGGGCGAATCGAGCAGGCTTCCGGCCGCAGGGTCGAGGCCGTGCGCAAGGTCGACCCGGACCTGATCGGCGGCATCGTGCTCCAGGCGGGCTCGCTGCGCGCCGACGCGAGCGTGCGCGGCCGGCTCGACCGGCTGGCGCTGGAACTGGGTTCGCGAGGTTGACGGATTGACGTCCCTCTGCCACTCTCGATCGAGGGTCGATGAAAGCACTGGCCATCACCTTGGCGGTGCTGGCGAGCGCGGTGACGATCGCCGGCTCCGCCGTAGCGAGGCCGACGCAGGGAGCGGCGCTGTCGATTGCGGATGCGTCCGGTCCGGAGGGGAACACGGGGACGCGCTCACTGGCGTTCCGGGTGACGCTCTCCGAGGCGAACCGGAGCGACACAGCCGTGAGCGTCAGCTACCGCACGCAGAACGAGACCGCGCGAGCGGGCGAGGACTACGTCAGCGCTCAGGGCGAGCTCGAGTTCGCGCGCGGCGAGACGACGAAGACCATCGACGTCCAGATGAACGGGGACCGAGCGGTGGAGCCGGACGAGTTCTTCTCCGTCGTCCTCTTCGACCCGATCGGCGCAACGATCGCGCAGCCCGGCGGGGCGGGCACGGGGACGATTCGGAACGACGACCAGAACGTCGCGCAGCCGCCCCCGGCCGGCAAGGTCTCGTGCAAGTGCAAGCGCGTGAAGACGCGCCTGACCGGCTTCGACGCGCACGGCATCACGACGCTCACCGGCAAGGCCACGCGCATGACGGAGGCGGCCGAGTTCTGGGACTTCGTCGTCAAGGCGACGATGTCGTGCGGGATCGGCGAGACGGCCGACTGCGAGGGCTTCGTGAGAACCGCGTCGCCGCCGGCCCCCTTCGCGACGCAGAAGCCAAAGCTCTTCAGGTGCAAGGCGAAGAAGTGCTCGTCGGCGAACACGTACACGCTCGAGGTCCGCATCAAGATCCCGCGCCAGGAGATCATCACCGCGCGCGAGGCGGAGAAGCCGCTGCGCCAGACGCTGAGGCTGCGCTCCGGCTGCCGCGGCACGCGTGGCCAGCTGCGCACGTTCACGCTCGTGTTCACGAACGGCAACGTCTTCTCGAGGAAGCTCTCCGACCTCAACGGCAAGCAGGCATCGCAGTAGGCTGTTCCCTCGGCTCCCAAGGCGGGACCCCCTCCTTTACGCTTCGGCGCCTCCCGCACAGCTTGGGCTGCGCTCGGGCATAGCCCGGCTCCGCCCGACGTCAGCCTCTCCCGTCCACACTCAGAAATGAAGGAGCTTCCGTGAAGCTACGTCCTGAAGAGATCACCACGATCCTCAAGCCAGGGTGGGGGAACCCATGGTTCCCCCACGAACCCCCTCCTTCACGCTTCAGGGCCTCCCGCGCAGCTTGGGCTGCGCTCGGGCAAAGCCCGGCTCCGCCCACGACGGCCTCTCCCGTCCCCGCCACAGAGATGAAGGAGTCCCAGTGAAGCTACGCCCTGAAGAGATCACCACCATCCTCAAGCAGCGCATCGAGGAGTTCGCAGTCGAGACCGACCTCGCCGAGGTCGGCACCGTGCTCCAGGTGGGTGACGGCATCGCGCGCGTCTACGGCCTCGAGAGCGCGGTCTCCATGGAGATGGTCGAGTTCGAGCACGGCGTCACCGGTATCGCCTTCAACCTCGAGGAGGACAACGTCGGCACGGCGCTGTTCGGCGACTGGGCGCACGTGAAGGAGGGCGAGACGGTGCGGCGCACCGGCCGCATCGCGAGCGTCCCCGTCGGCGAGGAGCTGGTCGGCCGTATCGTCAACCCGCTGGGCCAGCCCATGGACGGCGGCCCGCCGATCACGACCACGGAGACTCGGCCGCTCGAGTTCAAGGCGCCGGGCGTCGTCGACCGCCAGCCGGTGAAGGAGCCCGTGCAGACGGGCATCAAGGCAATCGACTCGATGATCCCCATCGGCCGCGGCCAGCGCGAGCTGATCATCGGCGACCGCTCCATCGGCAAGACCGCCCTGCTCGTGGACACGATGCTCAACCAGCGCGGCGAGGACCTCATCTGCATCTACGTCGCAATCGGGCAGAAGTCGTCGACCGTGAAGCAGGTCTACGAGCGGCTGAAGGACGCCGGCGCGATGGACTACACGATCATCGTCACCGCTCCCGCGAACGAGGCGGCGCCGATGAAGTGGATGGCGCCGTACGCCGGCGCGGCGATGGGCGAGTACTTCCTGTTCCAGGGCAAGCACGCGCTGTGCATGTACGACGACCTCTCCAAGCACGCCGACGCCTACCGGCAGATGTCACTTCTGCTGCGGCGGCCGCCCGGCCGCGAGGCGTTCCCGGGCGACGTCTTCTACCTGCACTCGCGCCTGCTCGAGCGTGCCTGCAAGCTCTCGGACGAGCTCGGCGCGGGGTCGCTGACCGCGCTGCCCGTGATCGAGACGCAGGCCGGCGACGTCGCCGCGTACATCCCGACGAACGTCATCTCGATCACGGACGGGCAGATCTACCTCGAGTCGGATCTCTTCTTCTCGGGCGTTCGGCCGGCGATCAACGTCGGCGTTTCCGTGTCTCGCGTGGGGGGCAATGCCCAGGTCCGCGCGATGCGCCAGGTGGCGGGCCGGCTGAAGCTCGACCTCTCGCAGTACCGCGAGCTCGAGGCGTTCGCGCAATTCGGCTCGGAGCTCGACCAGGCCACTCGTGAAGCGCTCGCACGCGGTGAGCGCATGGTGGCGACCCTGAATCAGCCTCAGTACTCGCCGTGGGCGCTCGAGGAGCAGGTGGCCGCGATCTTCGCCGGCATCCACGGCTACCTCGACCCGATCCCCGCCGAGGACGTCGCGCGGTTCCAGGACGAGGTGCGCGAGCACCTGCGCTCGGAGGGCACGATCTACGCGGAGATCCGGGAGCAGAAGGACCTTTCGGACGAGCTCTCAGGAGAAGCTGCACGCCGAGCTGAAGAAGGTCGCGGACCGCTTCGCTCCGTCCGTGACGGACGACGCCGCGTAGCGCATGGCGACCGTCCAGGATCTCCGGCGGCGCATCAAGTCCGTCACGAACACCCGCAAGATCACGAAGGCGATGGAGCTCGTGGCGAGCGCACGTCTCCGCCGCGCGCAGACGCGCATCGAGGCGATGCGACCGTTCGCCGACCGCATGCTGGAGCTGATGGTTGGCACCGCGCGCGCCGCCGCATCCGTGCACGGCTTGCCGCTGCTCCAGCGGCGCGACATCAAGACCGTCGCCATCCTCCCGTTGACGGGCGATCGCGGCCTGGCGGGCTCGTTCAACGCCCAGGTGCTCCGGCACGCGTTCGCACTCGACCGCAACCTGCGGCGAGAAGGCGTCGAGATCCGGTGGCTCGTCGCGGGGCGCAAGGGCGTCTCGACCCTGCGCTTCCGCCACTACACGGTCGAGCAAGCGTGGACAGGCTTCTCCGACCGGCCGGCCTACGCGGACGCCCAGGCGCTCGCCAACCGGCTGGCCGAGCTGTACGTGGCGGAGGAGATCGACCGCGCGGTGATCGTCTACAACCACTTCGTCTCGCCGCTCGTCCAGACGGTCGTGGAGCAGGACGTGCTGCCCATCCCCGAGGAGATGCTCCAGCGTGGCGACGAGGCGGAGCGGGCCGCGCTGCTCGGCGACGTCATCTACGAGCCGGAGCCGGAGGAGATCCTCGCTCGCCTGCTGCCCTTCTACCTCGAGACCGAGCTCTACCGCGCGTTGCTCGAATCTGCCGCGTCCGAGCAGGGAGCGCGGATGACTGCCATGCGCAACGCGTCGAAGAACGCCGGCGAGCTCATCGACTCGCTCACGCTGCAGATGAACCGTGCGCGCCAGGCCGAGATCACGCAGGAGATTCTCGAAGTCGTCGCCGGCGCGGACGCTCTCACTCAGTAAGAAGGGGTCACGGGGAAACATGGTTTCCCCCGTGTTGATTGCCGTGCGCGCCAGGCCGAGATCACGCAGGAATTCTCGAAGTCGTCGCGGGCGCGGACGCGTTAACGCAGTAGCTCGGAGGGTACGGCGAAACAGTGCTGTGCCGCCGGAATCACACTGGAGGCCGCGCTGCGGCGTCCTCGGTCGCCCACGTACTGACAGTACGCGGGCTCCCTGCGTCCTTGCATCACAACCTCCAGCGCGCCCCGCGACGAGCACCGTTCGCCGACCCACCGGACCGCAACAGCGCCCTAGCTACATTTCGGCGATGCGTCGCCCAATACTTCTTGCGCTGCTCGCAGCCGCGCTCGCGCTGCCCGCGGCCGGCTGCGGCGGCGACTCGACGGCCGCGGAGCCCGAGCCGCCGCCTCCGCCCACTGCGCCTCAGCCTCCGGCACCGCCGCCACCTCCCGCTCCGCCTTCCCCGACGTTCGTGAAGGCCGATCTCGCCGGATCGCGCTCGGGACGAAGAACGCGCCGCCCGGGCTGCGCTTCGTGAAAGAGGAGTCGGGCCCGATGTCGCTCGACGATGCGGGCCTCGTGCTGCCGGCGCAGCGTCGACCGCTGACGGCGCTCGGCTTCCTGGCCATGCACGACAGCATCTTCGTCGCCAAGCGGCCGGGGAGCGACCAGCGCATCGCGCAGCGGATCTGGCTGTTCAAGAACCGCGGCGGAGCGACGGGCTGGCTGCAGAAGACCAAAGACGACTCGGTCCAGCTGCAGTTCGCCGAAGTCGAGGCGCCGGTGCTCGGTGACGAGTCCTGGGCGGCCGGCGGCCTGATCCAGGTCGGTGGGGGCCAGGCGATCACGCATGCCTTCCGGCTCGGCAACACCGTGCACGACGGTCTCCATGTACGGCGACGCGACTCCGCCCAACGAAGCCGGCTGCGCTGGCCGCCGCGCAGGCGGCGCTCGCGAAGGCGCGCAAGGGCTAGGCGGCACTCCGCAAACAATCGCGGGCGGCACTCGTCCAAAAGGGCGACGCCCGGCGGCTACGATCGAGAGGACGATGGAATCCGAGGTCGCGTTCGAGGAGAGGACCGAGTTTGACCGTGCGGTCGACGTAGCCGACCGCTTCCTTGCCAACGTCGAGACCGTCGTCCTCGGCAAGCGCGAGGAGATCAAGCTCGTGCTGTCGGCGATGACATGCGGCGGCCACGTGCTGCTCGAGGACGTGCCGGGCACCGCGAAGACGGTGCTGGCGCGCACGATCGCGCGCACGATCGAGGGCGCGTCGACTGCGCGTATCCAGTGCACGCCGGACCTGCAGCCGACGGACGTCACGGGCCTCTCGGTGTACGACCAGCGGACGCGAGACTTCGAGTTCAGGCCCGGGCCGATCTTCGCGAACGTCGTGCTCGTCGACGAGGTGAACCGGGCGACGCCGAAGACGCAGTCGGCGCTGCTCGAGGCGATGGCCGAGCGCCAGGTGACCGTGGACGGGATCACGCGCGAGCTGCCCGACCCCTTCCTGCTGCTCGCCACCGAGAACCCGATCGAGTACGAGGGCACCTTCCCGCTGCCGGAGGCCCAGCTCGACCGCTTCTTCCTGAAGACCGCGCTCGGCTATCCGGGCGTCGACGACGAGCTGACGATCCTCGACGAGCAGCGTGTCGTCCATCCGCTGGAGAGCCTCGAGCCGGCCGTGAACCTCGAGGACATCGCCGTGCTCCGCGCCGCCGTGCAGGGCGTCTACGTGGACGACGTCCTCAAGCGCTGGCTCGTCGAGCTCGTGCGGGCGACGAGAGAGCTCGACGACGTCGCCATGGGTGCCTCGGTGCGCGGCAGCCTCGCCCTCGACCGCGCCGCACGCGCGTGGGCTCTGCTCCACGGTCGCGAGTACGTCGTCCCCCTCGACGTCGAGCAGCTGTTCGTGCCCGTGATCTCGCACCGCCTGGTGTTCCGCTCCGGCTTCCTCGCCCGCGCTCGCGCCAGCGGCTGGGCAGCGGCGATCGACGACTTCCGCCGGCAGTGCCTCGAGCTGGCGCCCGTCCCCGGCTCCGAGGAGGACCCGCTGTTCGAGGGTCCGCACCCGGCCGTCGGGGACGACACCCGGTGACTTTCACTCTCGTTCCGAGGGGCCGCCTGATGGGTCTCTCGTTCGGGACGATGCGCAGCTACCGCCGCGGGGCGGGGTCGGACGTGGCCGGGTCGCGCCCGTATCAGGAAGGCGACAACCTGCACACGATCGACTGGGCGGCTTCCGCCCGGCTGTCGTCCGCGCGCCAGCGCGACGAGTTCATCGTCCGCGAGCGGTTCGCCGAGGAGGCGCCGCGCGTCGTCATCGTGTGCGACCGCCGGCCGGAGATGGAGTTCTTCCGCCCCCCGCTGCCCTGGCTCGACAAGGCGGAGGCGATGCGCCAGGCGATCGAGCTCATCATCCAGAGCGCCGCGCTCGTGGGCGGCTTCATCGGCTACGTGGACCTGGCGGAGGGCGAGCCGTACTGGCTGCCGCCGCAGGGCGGCCGGCGGCTGTGGGAGCTGCGTGAGGAGCGCTTGCCCTCGACGGTGTTCGAGGCGCCCGAGGGCAGCGTCGCAGAGGCCCTGCTCTACCTCACCGAGCACACGAAGGCCGTGACTCCCGGCAGCTTCGTCTTCGTGCTCTCGGACTTCCTCGACCCGCCGTCCACGGACGTCTGGCTGAAGGCGCTCGAGCGGCGCCTCGACGTGGTGCCGGTGATCGTTCAGGACCCGACGTGGGAGCAGAGCTTCCCGGACGTGAACGGGATCGTCATCCCGATGCGTGATCCGAGGTCGGGACGGCGGGCCGACGTTCGCGTCACGAAGCGCGAGGCGGCCAGGCGGAGGGCGGCGAACGAGGAGCGGCTCTCGTCGCTCGTCGACGAGCTCGACGGACTCGGCCTCGACCCGGTGCCCGTCTCGTCGAGCGACCCCACCGACATCCTCGCCGCCTTCCTCGACTGGGCCGACCTCCGCAATCTGCGGAGAGTCGCATGACTCTCCGGCGGATCCTGCCGGCTGCGCTCCTCGTCCTGGCGGCAGTCGCCGTCAGCCTCTTCCTCGTCCTCCGCGGCGGCGACGGCGATCAGCAGACGCAACCGCCGGAGGACGCGCCCGAGATCGACGTGGAGCTCGTCCTGTCGCCGCGCACTCCCGCCTTCGGCGACATCCTCACCGCCACCGTCGGCGTAACCGTCGATCGGCGGCGTGTCGATCCGGACTCGGTTCGCGTGCAGCAGGAGTTCTCGCCCTGGGGCCAGATCGCGCGGCCGGAGCAGACGCGCGACGACTCCGAGCACACGAGCTTCATCAGCACCAAGTACCTCCTGCGCTGCGTGATCAGCCCGTGTGTGCCCCAGCGGGAGACGTCGCAACTCGAGTTCGACCCTGCCGTCGTCACGTTCCGTATGGCAGGGAACCCGAACCAGCGACACACGATCGAAGAGCGCTGGCCGATACTCGTCGTCCACTCGAACCTCGTCTCCGGCGATCTCGAGCGGCGGGAAGCCGCGGGGAGCCCCTGGCGCGCCGATCTCGTCTCGCTGCCGGCCACGACGTACTCGATCTCGCCCGGGCTTCTGCGGGGACTGCTCTTCGGCGGCGCGCTGCTCCTGGCGCTCGCAGGCGTCGCGCTCGCCTGGCGTGCGATGCCGCACCGGGAGCCCGAGCCGGAGCCCGAGCCCGAGCCGGAGCCGCTGCCGGTGCTACCGCCGCTCGAGCTCGCTCTGATCCTCCTCAGCGAGGAAGCGCAGGAGAACGGGGAGGCCGACCGCCGACGCGCGCTCGAGCTCGTGGCCGAGGAGATGGAAGCGCGGGACGAGCTCGTGCTCGCGCGCAGGGCTCGCGCGATGGCGTGGGCGGAGGCGACGCCGACGCTGGCGGAGACGAGCAGCCTCGCCGAGAACGTTCGCGCTCAGCTGGCGCTGCTCGAGCCCGACGAGCCGGAAGACAGTGGAAGAGGAGGAGGCCGATGCGCCTGCGCCTACCGCGTAGCCGTCGCCAGGCGGTCTCGACCCACGACCTCCGCGCGCTGCGTCGCGGGCGGCTGCGCGCAGGCGCGCTCCGCGTCGTCCTGGCCGGGGGCGCCGTCGCGCTGCTCGGCGCGGCCGCTGCCTCGGCACGCGGTCTCGACGTCCGCGAGCGGAGCTTCCTGCCGCCCGGCTCGACCGGCGTCGTCGTGGTGGATGTCTCGCTGAGCATCGCCGAGGCGAACTACGTCGACGTCCGGCGGACGCTGAGGCAGCTCATCCGTATCGATGCTCCCATCGGGCTCGTCTTCTTCTCGGACGTTCCGTACGAGCTGCTGCCTCCCGGCACTCCCGCATCCGAGCTCGAGCCGCTGCTCGGCGTGTTGCAACCGTCGAAGTCGAAGGCCGCGCCGCCGATCAACCCGTGGTGGGACACGTACAGGGCCGGCACGCGGATCTCGGCTGCGCTCGCGCTGGCGAAGGACACGCTCGAGCGGGACAAGGTCGAAGACGGGTTCATCGTTCTCGTCAGCGACCTCGAGACGGCGCCCGACGACGTTCAGGCAACGGAGCGAGTCGTTCAGGACATCCAGAGAAGCTCGATCGACATGCGCATCGTCCCCATGTCGGCTTCGAGTGACTCGCTTCGCCTCTTCGAGGGGCTGCTCGGGCCGAAGGCCTTCGCGCCGCTGCCCAGGTCGGAAGGCGAAGAGCGGCGCTTCGAGAATGCTCTCGCCTCGGGCGTGCCGACCGGCTTGCTGGTGCTCGGCGGCCTGCTCTTCGCTCTGCTCGCCCTGCACGAGCAGTTCTCCGGACGGTTAGCGCTGCCTCGCGCCAAAGGGAGTCAGACATGAGGAAGCGCCTGGCTCTCGGCGCTGCGGCCGTCGCCTGCCTCGTGCTCGCGTCGGCGCTGTTCCTGCTGGCCGTGGACATCGGCCGCTGGAGCGACGCCATGGCTGCCGACGACGTCCGCTACCGAGCGGAGCCGGAGAGCGTGCGGCCTGTGGCAGCCGGACACGGTGCTGCCGTTCGGAGCGGCAAAGCGCGTCCTGGGAACGGGAGACGACGTGGCGTTCCGCGAGGCGCTCAGGGCGCTCCGGCTCGGGCAGCTGGGCCTCGGGATCACGTCCGACCCGGAGCTCGCGCTCTATCGCGGAGAGGCGCGTGCGCGCCTGCAGCAGGTCGCCACCGAGGACCCGATCGCATGCGGCGGTCTCGGGCGACGAACCTCGTCGGCGTGATCGCGTTCGCGAGCTCGCTGACGGAGGCCCGCGACCAGCCGGCATTCATCGCAGACGCAACGGCCGCCTTCCAGACCGCGATCGAGCTCGACCCCGACAACCGTGAGGCGAAGGCGAATCTCGAGCTGGCACTGCAGAGAGGCCGGGCAATTCAGCCGACGGAAGCCGGTGGCGGTCCGAACCCGTCACCCGGGGGCTCGGGCGCCAAGGGCGCGGGCGCCGGCGATGCGGGATCCGGCTACTGATGGTTGCGTTCGACCTCATCTTCCTGTCTCCGAAAGGCGCGCTGATCGCGCTGGGCGTGCTCCTGCCGCTCGCTGCGCTCGTGCTCGTCGCCAGGCGGGGAAGCCGGCTTCGCGCTGCGCTCGCCGTTCCCCGCGCGTCACGGTGGCGCCTGACGGTGCCGACAATCGCTGCCGCGGCCGTCGCCGTGCTGTTCGGCGTGGCGGCGGCACAGCCGGTGGCGGAGCAGGAGACGGCGCTCGAGGTGCGGACGGACGCCGAGGCGTACGTCGTGATCGACATCTCCCGCTCGATGCTCGCGCGTTCGGGGCTCGGCGGGACGATGCGCCTGGCACGCGCCAAGGCTGCGGCGGTCCAGCTGCGGAGCGCGTTGGCGGACATCCCCGTCGGCGTCGCCTCGCTGACCGACCGGGTGCTCCCGCATCTCTTCCCGAGCGCTGACGCGGACGCCTTCCGGGCGACCGTGGCGCTCGCGCTCGGCATCGAGCAGCCGCCGCCGCGGTCGAGCCTGATCACGACGGCGACGAGCATCGACTCCCTGGGAGCCGTCGCCACCCAGCGGTTCTTCTCGCCGCGCGCCCAGAAGCGGGCCGTCGTCGTGCTGACCGACGGCGAGACCCAGGGCATCAACGAGGCGCGCCTGGCGCGCGTGTGGCGGCGGCCGCCCGGCGTCAACGTCGTCTTCGTGCACTTCTGGTCGCGCGACGAGCGCGTGTTCAACCGCGGGCTGCCCGAGCCTCAGTACCGGCCGGACCCCGGAGCGCGAAACGACCTCGACGGGTTGGCGAAGATGACCGGCGCGACCGTCTTCGACGAGGAAGAGCTCGACGCCGTGACGAGCCGGGTGCGCGCGGCGCTGAAGCGAGGGCCGACCGTGACCGAGGGCGTGCGCAAGACGCGGCTCGCGCTCGCGCCGTACCTGCTCGCCGCCGCGCTGCTACCGCTCGGGCGTCCTCCTCTGGAAGCGGGAGCGCTAGCGCTCGAGCTCGAGCCAGGGCTCCACTGCTTCAGGGAAGGCGTTCTCGTCCATGAACGAGATCGCGCGACTGGCGAGCCAGATGACCGCGGCCGCGTCGGCCTGCGAAAGCGCGGCGCGCACGGCCTCGTCTCCGGCCTCCGGGCTCTGCCTTTCCCCCGCCCGCGCGCGGCGCAACCGGCACAGGACGTAGGCAGCGCGATCGGCGTTGTTGCCGTGCTCGTGGTACCAGTCCGCGCCCGCAGCCTCGTCGATCGCCGCAGGCGCCTGATTGGCCAGCCTGCCGGCGTCTTCGGCCGCTGCAAAATCGTCCGCAGACCGCTTGACTACGCCCTTTCTCGGGAAGAGCGACATGACGCCTCCTTAATGACGATGAACGTTTCTAACGAAACCGTGTGCGGTACGTCATACACTACGATCCTGCACTTGACCACAGGAGAGGGCGATTGGGTATCGACGGAACGTCTCGGCTGGGAACGGCTGCCTGGCCGGCGACTGGTCGCCCCTATACCCCCATCCTGCGGTCACGTGTGAAGCTGAGTCAACTCGGATGGAGGAGATAGATGCGTAAGCGCTCAATCGTGCTCCTCGCGGGAGCAGTTGCGATCGCTGCGACGCTCGTCGTCGGCCCTACGGCCACGGCTAGCTCCGATCGTGCTTCCGCGGGGACGGTCGTGTTTATTCACGACCAGGAGCCGCCGAACCTCCAGGGCCCGTGGGTGGGGAACAACCTCTATGCCACCTCACTGGTGCTGAACAACATCTGGTACGGCGGCCAGATCCGTGACGCCAAGGCGAACTTCGTGCCGCGGCTCTTCACGGGTGCACCGAAGCTCACCAAGAAGAAGCCGCTGACGGTTGCTGTCGAGTATCAGCGCGAAGGCCAAGTGGTCGGACGGCAAGCCCGTCACGGTCAAGGACCTCCGGGCGACCTGGCAGGTCTTCATCAACCCGAAGAACAACGTCATCAGCCGAACGGGTTGGGAGGACGTCAAGTCGATCAGCGGTAGCGGCAAGAAGGGCGTCGTCGTCTTCAAGAAGCAGTACGCCGACTGGGAGGCCCTCGTTTCGGGCGGTCCCTACCCGGCGCACGTCATCGCGGGCCAGGACATGAACCAGATGTTCCTGAACTCGATCCCCGTGTCGAGCGGTCCGTGGCGGTTCGACAGCTGGCAGAAGGGTGTTCAGCTGGCGGTCCGGAAGAACCCGAACTTCACGGCCGGCGCGAAGATGAAGCTCGACCGTGTCGTGTTCCGCTACATCCTCGACACGAACGCCCGTTTCCAGGCCCTGAAGGCCGGTGAGGGCCAGGTCATGGAGCCGCAGCCGCAGCTCCAGATCGCCGACTTCCTCAAGGACAAGAAGTTCGTCGTTGACCAGAAGATCGGCTACGCCTGGGAGCACGTAGACATCCAGTTCGGTCCGCAGGGCCACAACGCTCTGAAGCAGCCGTACGTCCGCAAGGCGCTCATCACGGGCATCAACCGGAAGCAGATCGCCGGTGCCCTGTACGCGACGATCGCCCCGGGCCTGCCGCAGCTGCAGAGCCACATGTTCAAGCCCTTCGAGAGCGAACTACAAGCAGAACTGGGCGATCTACAAGTTCAACCAGCAGGCTGTGATCGACCAGCTGCAGAAGAAGGGTTGCACCGGCGGGCCGAGCAAGCCCTCCGCGAACAACCAGTCGATCTTCAGCTGCCCGAACGTCGGCAAGCTGTCGTTCCGCTTCGGCACCACGACCGGTAACCAGCTCCGCGCGCTCGCCTTCGAGATCATGCAGAGGCAGCTCAAGAGCGTCGGAATCGAGCTCGTCGCTCGCTTCCAGGTCGCCGGCACGCTGTTCGGCACGACGCTTCCGTCGGGTGACTGGGACCTCGCGATGTTCACGTGGGTCGGCAGCCCGTCGACTCCGATCACGATCAAGGACCTGTACGCCTGTGGTGGCGACCAGAACTACATGAACTACTGCAACAAGGCCGGCACGGCAATCATGAACGCCGTCTCGACCGAGCTCGACGCCGCCAAGCGTGCCACGATGCTCAACTCGACCGAGTTGAAGCACATGGTCAAGGACATCCCGTCCATCCCGCTGTTCGCACGGCCGATTTACGTCATCCGCGCGAACACGGTCAAGGGCCCGGTGGTCAACCCGACCACGGAAGGCAGCCCTTGGAACGTCTCGGCCTGGACGGCGTAAGCCAGCCTTCCAGGAGGTAGTAGGTAACGGAGAAATGAAGTCCCCACTCCCGCTCCGGCGGGGGTGGGGCTTCTCTCCAGAAAGACGAGTAGGACAGAGAGGAGAGGCACTAGATGGTCACCTACATCATTCGCCGGCTCCTCTACAGCGTTTTCGTCCTGATCGCAGCGAGCTTCCTCGTCTTCACGTTCGTGGCCAAGGGCGCCGGTGACCCGCTCGGCCCGATCCGCTTTGCGCCCAACGTCGATGAGGCAGGCCTCGACCGCATCGCCGAGGAGAAGCACCTGAACGACTCGGTCTTCGTGCGCTACGGCTACTGGGCGCGCGACGCCGTCACCGACAACTTCGGCGAGACGCTGCTGACGAACAAGCCGATCCTGCCCGATCTCTGGCGCGTCATAAAGAACACGCTCCAGCTCGTTATCGCCGCAGAGCTGATCGCGATCCTCATAGCGGTCGGCATCGGAGTGCTCTCCGCCTTACGCCAGTACTCGGTCTTCGACTACACGGCAACCACCTTCAGCTTCCTCGGCCTGGCGATGCCGTTGTTCTGGCTCGCGCTGATGCTCCAGGTGCTCGTGGTCCAGGTCCAATCGTGGACAGGCCATAAGATCTTTCCCATCGCGAATCTCAACGACGTGGACCCGGGCGGCGGCTTCAGCTTCGTCATCGACCGCGCCCACCACCTGGCTCTGCCCGTGCTGGTGCTCATGGTGGCGAGCATCGCCACGTACTCGCGGTTCATGCGCGCCTCGATGCTCGAGGTGGTGAACGCCGACTACGTGCGCACGGCCCGCGCCAAGGGACTGAACGAGCGCAGAGTGACGTTTGGCCATGCGTTCCGCAACGCGCTGATCCCGCTCGTGACGGTCATTGCGTTGAACTTCGGAGCCCTGATCGGCGGCGTGGTCGTCACCGAGACGGTGTTCTCGCTGGACGGGATGGGCCTCTACTTCATCAACGCGCTAGGCGGGGCCGATCCGTACCCGGTCATGGCGTGGCTGATGGTCACGGCAACGATGATCATCATCTTCAACCTCATCGCGGACATCCTCTACGGCGTGCTCGATCCACGAGTGCGGTATGACTGATCGTGTCCCGTCTTCGGACATGCTCCCGGAGGAGCGAGAGGAGCGTACGATCGCGTCGGAGAGCGTCGGGCGCCCCGCCAGCGCGGGAGCGTCGACAGGCGTGTTCGCCACCCTCGAGGAACCAGTGACGGTTTCAGGGCAAGAGCTAGACCTCGCCTACGAGCACGGAGTCGAGCTGCAGGCCCGCAGCCAGTGGGCCTACGCGCGCATACGCTTCTTCCGCCACAAGCTCGCCGTCACGAGCCTCATCATCCTCTTGGGCTTCGGGCTCGTTGCGTTGTTTGCGGGCACGGTCGCGCCATACACGGAAGACTGGCAGCCGCCCTACGACGCGAACTATCTCAACGCGCTGAACCAGGCGCCCTCGCTCGACCATGCCTTCGGCACCGACCAGCTGGGCCGCGACTACCTCAGCCGGGTCATCTACGGCATCCAGACGTCGCTCGGCGTCGCGATCGTCGTCGCGCTGCTCGCGACGCTCATCGGCACCGCGATCGGTGCGGTCGCCGGCTACTACGGCGGTGCGATCGACAACGGCCTCATGCGCTTCACCGACCTGATTCTGACCGTGCCCGGGCTCGCCGTCCTGCTCGTCGCCGCTGCGTACCTCGGCTCGTCGGCGGTCGAGGTGCCGCTCGGCTTCGCCTCGTTCAACATCCCGCAACCGATGGTGATCGGCCTCATCCTCGCGTTCCTGTTCTGGACCGGGATCGCGCGCATCGTGCGTGGGTTGTTCCTCTCGTTACGCGAAAAGGAGTTCGTGGAGGCGGCACGAGCTGCCGGCGGGGGAGACCGCCGCATCATCGTGCGGCACATCCTCCCCAACTGCGTGGGCCCGATCGTCGTCAACACGACGCTCATCATCGCGGCGGCGATCCTCGTCGAGGCCGCGCTCTCGTTCCTCGGCTTCGGCATCCAGCCGCCTGACTCGTCGATCGGCAAGCTCATCGCGGACGGGCAGCAGCAGGGTCCCGATCAGTGGTGGCTCATCCTGTTCCCCGGGCTCGTGATCACCGCGATCGCGCTCTGCGTCAACTTCGTTGGTGACGGACTGCGCGACGCGCTCGACCCGACGCAGCGGGTACGCGCCTGACGGGAGCGCGCTCGCGCCCTCGCGCGCCGCGTGACGATTTCCTGCCGACGCCGATTCGCGCTAGCCTCCGCCCATGAGCCCTGAGCCGATCCTCGCCATCGACGACCTGACCGTCGAGTTCAAGACCGAGGACGGCATCGTGCAGGCGGTCACCGGCGTCAGTTATGACCTCTTTCCCGGCGAGGTGCTCGGCATCGTCGGCGAGTCCGGCTCCGGCAAGAGCGTCTCCATGCTCTCGGTGCTGGGGCTGATTCCGCAGCCACCCGGCCGAATTGCCAGTGGCGAAGCGACCTTCAAGGGTCGCGATCTCCTCAAGATGTCGAAAGACGAGCTCCGCAAGATCCGCGGCGGAGACATGGCGATGATCTTCCAGGACCCGATGACGTCGCTCAACCCGGTGCTGACCGTCGGCTCGCAGATCGCGGAGGCGATCCGCGCCCACAACCCCGGTGTGAAGGAGGATGAAGCCGAGCGGCGGGTCATCGACCTGCTCGCGCTCGTCGGCGTCCCCAATCCCGAGCAGCGCTACCGCCAGTACCCGCACGAGTTCTCGGGCGGCATGCGGCAGCGCGGGATGATCGCGATGGCGATTGCCAACTCGCCGTCGGTGCTCGTCGCCGACGAGCCGACGACGGCGCTCGACGTGACGATCCAGGCCCAGATCATGGAGGTGATCAAGGCCGCCCAGCGCGAGACCCACGCGGCGATCATCCTCATCACGCACGACCTCGGCTTGATCGCCGAGCTCGCCGACCGCGTGGTCGTCATGTACGCAGGGCGCGTGGTCGAGCTGTGCGACGTCCACACGCTCTTCGACGAGCCTCGGCACCCGTACACGCTCGGGCTCATGAACAGCCTGGCACGGCTCGACGCAGACCAGGATCGCCTGGAGCCGATTCCCGGCCAGCCGCCGAGCATGATCAGCCCGCCGCCAGGCTGCGCGTTCCATCCGCGCTGCACCCTGTCGCAGGGCCGCGTTCGCTGTCGAACGGAAGTTCCCGAGCTGCGTGACTTCGGCGACCACGTCGCCGCCTGCCACTTCGCGGAAGAGCTCACCGCGCAGCGCGTGGCAGCCGCCACGCCGGCAGGTGGCTCGTGAGCGAGAGCGCTCAGGAGCTGGTCGACGGGACGACTGACGCCGCGTCCGATCCGAGGCCGATCCGAACGAGATCCTCCGCGTCGAGGGTCTCGTGAAGTGGTTTCCGATCAAGGCCGGCGTCTTCAAGCACACGATCGGCCACGTGCAGGCGGTGGACGGCGTGGACCTCAGCATCCTCCGCGGTGAGACGCTTGGCGTCGTCGGCGAGTCGGGCTGCGGCAAGACGACGCTCGGCCGCACGATCATCAAGCTCACGGAGCCCACGGAAGGCAAGATCATCTTCAAGGGCACGGACATCACGGCCTTCAAGCGGAAGCAGATGCGGGCGGTGCGTCGTGACGTCCAGATCGTCTTCCAGGACCCGTATGCGTCGTTGAACCCCAGGATGACGGTTCGCGAGATCGTCGCGGAGCCGCTCCGTATCCACGGCCTCTACCGCGGCAAGGAGGGGCGCCGCAAGGTGGAGGGTCTGCTACGAACGGTTGGCTTGAGCCCCGAGCACGCAAACCGCTTCCCGCACGAGTTCTCGGGCGGCCAGCGGCAGCGCATCGGCGTCGCCCGCTCGCTGGCGCTCAACCCGGAGCTGCTCGTGCTGGACGAGCCCGTGTCGGCGCTCGACGTTTCGATTCAGGCGCAGGTCGTGAACCTCCTCGACCAGCTCCAGGACGAGTTCGGGCTGACGTACCTCTTCATCGCCCACGACCTGTCCGTCGTCCGGCACATCTCCGACCGCGTCGCCGTGATGTACCTCGGCAGGGTGATGGAGGTCGGTACGCGGCAGCAGATCTACGAGACGCCGATGCACCCGTACACGCAGGCGCTGCTCTCGGCCGTCCCGATCGAGTCCCCTGATCAGCGCGGGTAGGCGCCACCGGATCATGCTCGAAGGTGACGTGCCGAGCCCGGTGAACCCGCCTTCGGGATGCCGCTTCCGCACACGTTGCTGGATGGCCAAGGAGATCTGCGCCCAGGAGGATCCACCGCTCGTGCCGCGTGGCGGCACTGGCCAGCCGGTCGCGTGCCACTTCGCCGAGGTGATGCGGCCGCTCGCGCTCGACGAGCAGCCATCATCGGAGCGGATCGGCGCTCAGCCGAAGCGGTCGACGAGCTGAGCTTGGCTAACTCTCTGCGCATGGGCTCGTCTGAACAGGCATGAGACCGGTTCGGCCTCTTGTCTGTGAACGGGTTCGTGGTCAGGTCTCCGTCGGGCTGGACGGAGAGCTGTCCCAGCTCGAGCGCGCGATGGTCGCGTCCCATCTGGAACGGTGCGCGACGTGCCGTCAGTACGAGGCCGAAGTGAGCGGGTTCACGCAGGTGATCCGCGAGGCATCACTCGAGCCGATGGCTCGGCCCATCACCATCCAGCGCCGCCGCCGTCACGTCGGAGCGCGCGTGCAGGTGGCCGCGGCAGCCGCAGTCGCCGTTGCCGCCCTGGCCGGCGCGAGCCAGGCCTTCCGGGGCCAGCAGCTCGACCTCGACGCGACGTTCGTCCCCGAGGGCGCCGGGCAGATCAAGTACCAGACGCGCGAGCAGGTCGAGCGCGAGCAGGCGATCCTCGCCCGCGCACGCCCCGGCCACCCCGTTCAGCTCCAGGGCAAAGCTTTATAAGTCGGAAGTCTGGCGACTTCCGACTTCGGGCGAAAATCTGACGATTTCCGCCCGCGAGGTGGTCTCCGAGAGCCGTAGTGAGCCGCGCCCGCCAGGTCGGTCGCGGCGGCGAGCTGTACGGCGCAGATCTGGCGGTGCCGGCCGCTCAGGCTCCAGCCCCACGGGTAGCCGACTCGATACCGCCACCGCGGCCGACATGCGCGGCCGCGGTCCACAACCGCTCCGTGGAGACACCCCGCGCCAGGAAATCGTCAGATTTCCTGGCGTTAGTGGGAGCCGATTGGCTCGACCGCGATGCCCTGCTCGTCGAGGCTTGCGAGCACGCGGTTTGCCTTGGTCCAGCCGGGGAACTGCAGCGCATTCGTCCCGGTCAGTAGGGCTTCCATCCCTTCCACGCTCGCGTCGTGCGCCGTGCCGTCGAGACCGGCTGCGAGCTGGTGATAGGCGTCCACGAGCTCCTCCGTCTCGTCGTCGAAGCCGTTCGCCGACCCGCCGCTGTCGAAGTCGTCAGCGGCTTCGTCGATCTGGTCTGCGGCCGTCTCCATCCGCTCGATGAGGTCTTCGACGTCGCCAGAGCCGACAGTGATCTGGGCGAGGGCGAAGTCCACGCGGTCTCGGGCGGCGACGACCGATTCGGCGTACTCCTGCTTGGAGGGAGCGCTGGATCCGCCGCAACCGGCGAGCACGAGCAGGCCGGCGGTCAGTGCCGCGACGGCGCCGATTACGAGCGTGCGAACCACGGCGAAAGCGTACCCAGGAGGCCATTAGGTGTCGGTGAGCAGGGCGTTAGGCTGCGATAGACTTGCGGCACCGGCGCAGCTGCCATGCGGCGCGCCCACTTCCCTTACAGCTGACCCAGGAGACGCATGTCCGCCAAGGAGCAAAGCGCGAGAACGTCGGCAAGATCGTCGAGATCAGAGGCGTCGTCGTCGACGCCGTCTTTCCCGACCGCCTGCCCGAGATCACGAACGCGCTGCGCATCGCGATGACCGACGCGGACGGTGGCGCCGCCCGCGACCTCATCGCCGAAGTGCAGCAGCATCTCGGCGATGACCGGGTGCGTGCGGTGGCCATGGATTCGACCGACGGCCTGGCGCGCGGCGCCGACGCCGTCGACACGGGCGCCCCGATCAGCGTGCCCGTAGGTCCCGCGACGCTGGGCCGGATCTGGAACGTCATCGGCGAGCAGATCGACAAGAGCGAGCCCGTGGAGGGCGGGGAGCGCTGGCCGATTCACCGGGATGCGCCCGACTTCGCCGACCTGTCGCCCAAGCTCGAGGTGTTCGAGACAGGGATGAAGGTGGTCGACCTCACTGCGCCGTTCGTCCGTGGAGGGAAGATCGGCCTCTATGGCGGCGCGGGTCTCGGCAAGACCGTGCTCATCCAGGAGCTCATCCACAACGTGGCCACGCAGCACGCCGGCGTCTCCGTGTTCGCGGGCGTCGGCGAGCGCACGCGCGAGGGCAACGACCTCTGGCTGGAGATGCAGGAGTCGGGTGTCATCGACCGCGTGGCGCTCGTCTACGGCCAGATGAACGAGCCGCCCGGCGCGCGGCTGCGCGTCGGCCTCTCCGGCCTGACGATGGCCGAGTACTTCCGTGACCAGGGCCAGGACGTGCTGCTCTTCATCGACAACATCTTCCGCTTCGTGCAGGCGGGCTCCGAGGTGTCGGCGCTCCTCGGCCGCATGCCGAGCGCCGTGGGCTACCAGCCGACGCTCGCCAGCGAGATGGGCGAGCTCCAGGAGCGCATCACGTCGACCACAACGGGCTCCGTGACGTCGGTGCAGGCGGTCTACGTGCCTGCGGACGACATGACCGACCCGGCGCCGGCCGGCACGTTCGCGCACCTCGATGCATTCATCGTGCTCTCGAGGCCGATCTCGGAGAAGGGCATCTACCCGTCGATCGACCCGCTCCAGTGCTTCTCGCGGGCTCTCGACCCCGACGTCATCTCCGACGAGCACTACGGGACGACGACGCGCGTGCTGGAGATCCTCCAGCGCTACAAGGACCTCCAGGACATCATCGCCATCCTCGGCATGGACGAGCTCTCGGACGAGGACAAGCTCACGGTGACGAGGGCACGGAAGATCGAGCGCTTCCTCTCGCAGCCTATGAACGTGGCGGAGGCGTTCACCGCGCGTCCGGGCGTCTACGTGAAGCTCGAGGACACCGTCAAGGGCTTCCGCGAGATCGTCGAGGGCAAGCACGACGAGCTGCCCGAGCAGGCGTTCTACATGGTCGGCACGATCGAGGACGCCGTGAAGGAAGCGCAGGGATCCGTGTCCATCCCCGAAGCAGCCGCCGAAGAGCCCGAGCAGGCCGAGGAAGCCGAAGCCGAGCCGGTCGCCGCGTCTTAGCTCATGGCCGACGAGAGGAAGTCATTCGAGGTCTCGCTCGTGACGCCGGAGGGACCGGCGTACGAGGGTCTTGCAAAGATGGTCGTCGTGCCCGGCGCAGCGGGTGAGATCGGCGTGCTTGCGCGCCACGCCCCTCTCGTCGCGATGCTGAAGGCGGGATCGACGCGCGTGCACGTGGAGGAGGGCAACGTCATCGAGTTCGCGACGGGGCCGGGCTTCTTCAAGGTGGAGCAGGATCGCGCGCTCGCGCTCGTCGACGACGCCGTCGATGCGCGCGAGATCGACATGGCACGAGCCCAGCAGCAGCTGGAGGAGGCAAAGTCGGAGCTGGAACGCGTCGAGGCCGACGAGTCGGATGCCGACCGCTGGCAGCTCGAGCAGCGCATCCGCCACGCCGAGAACCAGCTGACCGTCGCGGGTCGCCCGTAGGCTGTGGGCCAAGTGCAGGCGTACGCCCCCGGCATCTACCCGCGGTCCGAGGCGCTCGTGCAGGCGACGCGCGACGTCGACCGTGGCCGCGTGGCGGCTGAGGACGTCGAGCGCCAGCGCGCAGCCGACCTCGCGGCGCTCGTCGCCGCGGAGAAGGAAGCTCGCTTCGACCTCCTCTCCGACGGCATGCTCGCCTGGCAGGACCTGTTCCGGCCGCTCGTCGACTCCAGCGACGGGCTCGAGGCCGGCCCGCTCACGCGCTTCCTCGACACGAACACGTTCTTCAGGGCGCCGCGCGCCTCGAGCATGCCGAAGCTGACGTCGCCTCTGGGTGAGGACGCGGTGGCGCCGCTCGACTCGGCGCGGCTCGTGACGCTGCCGTCGCCGTTCGCCTTCGGCGTTGCGGCCGGGCTCGACGCGCGTCAGGTCGCCGCCTCCGTCCTCGCCCCTGCCATCGAAGCGCTCGACGCAGAGCTCGTCGTGCTGGCCGAGCCGTTCCTTGCCCACGTGCCCGACGCCGACGTGGCCGCGCTCGGTGAGGCCCTGGCCGAGCTTCGGAGCGGCGGCATGCTCGTCCTGCAGCTGACGTTCGGCGACTCGTCCAGCCTGCTCGAGCGACTGGCCGAGCTACCCGTAGACGGCATCGGCGTGGACTTCTACCTCACACCGCTCGACGCGGTGCCGGAGGGCTTTCCGAAGCTCGTGCTGGCGGGCGTCGTCGACGCGCGCTCTTCGGAGGTCGAGGATCCAGGCACTATCGCCGCGTTCGCCGCCCGGCTGGGGGCGCGTACCGGCGGCGAGCTGGCGCTCGTCCCCAACGGCGACCTACAGTTCGTGGCCGAGCCGATCGCGCGGCGGAAGCTCGCAGCGCTCGGCGCGGCGAAGGACCTGGCGGCATGAGCGTGCGCTTTCTCACTCACGAAGTCGGTTCCCTGGCCAAGCCGCCGTGGCTCGTGAAGCCGTCGGCCAGCCGGCCGCTCGACGACACCGACGTCGAGCACGCTCGCGCCTGGGGTGAGCGGCTGTCCGTGCCGGGCCACGAGGATGCTCGTCGACCTGCTCCAGCAGGGCCCCGGAGAGGAGGCCAAGGACGAGCTCGCTCGCTGGTCGAGCCGCTACGCGCTGAGACTGCAGGAGCAGGCGGGCCTCGACGTCGTCTGGGACGGCGAGCAGCCGCGCACGGAGATGTACGCGTGGGCGATCGCGCACTCCGGCGGCTTCGAGCCGCGCGGCATCGTCAGGAGCTTCGACAACAAGTACTACTCGAAGTCGGCCGTCACCGGGCCCGTCTCGATGCGCGAGCCGTACCACAACGCCGAGCTCGAGTTCCTGCAGTCCGTGGCCGAGGAGCGGCTCAAGGTCCCGATCACGGGCGCGTACACGCTCGCCGTCTGGTCGTACGACGAGCACTACGGCTCTGCGGCCGAGCGGCTCGGCGCGGGCTCCCCGCGCGCGGCGGAGATCGCCGCCCGGCGCGAGTTCGCCGTCGACATCGCCCGCAACATCATCCGGCCTAACGTCGAGGCGCTCATCGAGCTCGGGGCCACGTGGATCCAGATCGACGAGCCCGGAGCCTCAACCGAGCCAGACGAGCTGGAGGTGTTCGTCGACAGCTTCAACGCGAGCGTCGAAGGGCTCGACTGCTACTTCTCGACCCACCTCTGCTTCTCGGACTACGACCTGTTCTTCCCCGCCATTGAAGGCATGAGCGGCTGCCGCCAGTACTGCGTCGGGTTCGCGAACGACGACACGCGCGAGCTCGGCACGACTGCGGACGTACGGCCCGGCTACCGCGTGATCGAGCGCTTCCGCGACCTTCCCTACGAGCCCGCGCTCGGCATCGGCGTGTTGGACATCCATACAGACTTCGTCGAATCGCCCGAGCTTGTGCGCGACCGGATCCTCTACGCGGTCGACGTCTTCGGCGGGCCCGAGCGAATCCACATCACACCCGACTGCGGCCTCCGCACGCGGAGCTGGGAGGTCGCCTACGAAAAGCTGGTGAACATGGTCGAGGGGACACGTTTGGCAGAGCAAAGCCTTAACGGCTCCAACACGGCCGCTAGCTAACCTCACACCTTGCGGACGTCGCTGAAGAGAGCGCTGGGATTCAGCGCCGCCCCCGGTGGAGGTGGAGCCGTCGTGCTCCCGCCGGACGCGCTGTCGCCCGTCACGGTGTACGAGGCGCCAAAACCCCCGCGCCGCAGCGGCATGGGGCTTCTCGGCCGGGTGCTCGCCATCGTCGCCGCCGGTGCCGCCGCGCTCGTCGTCTCGCTCGTCGGCGGCATCTACCTCTGGCTGCACGAGAGCGTCGCGGCCGTCAGCGCCCACTCGGCGGACGTGAAGGCTGCGCAGACGACGCTCGACGGCGTGCCGCCGGCCGACAAGGCTGCGATTGCGCTCGTCATCGGCTACGACCGCCGTCACGGCGAGGCAGAGGGGACGCCCTCCCGCTCCGACACGCTCATGTTGCTGCGCGCCGACCCGCAGACGGACACGATCTCGATGCTGTCTCTGCCGCGCGACATGGTCGTCGAGATCCGTTGTCCGGACTCGGTCTTCACGTCGAAGATCAACGCCGCCTACTCCACGTGTGGCGCCAAGGGAGCGCTCGACACGGTCCGCAACCTCACCGGGCTGCCGATCAACTACCTGATCACGGTCAACTTCCGCGGCTTCAAGAAGATCGTGAACACGCTGGACGGTGTCTGGGTGGACGTCGACCGCCGCTACTTCAACGACAACGCGGGCGTCAGCCCCGGGTTCGGCTACGCGAAGATCAACCTCCAGCCCGGCTATCAGCGGCTGACGGGTGGCGCCGCGCTGGACTACGCGCGCTACCGGCACACGGACTCCGACTTCCACCGGGTGGCCCGCCAGCAGCTGTTCGTGACGGCGATGAAGGAGCAATTCCGCCGCAGCTTCTCCGTGACGAAGGTGCCGGACCTCGTCAGCGCGATCACGAGGAACGTCGAGGTCGGCGTGGGCGGCGGCGGGGAGCTGACTCCGCGCACCATCCTGCGCTACGCGATCTTCGCCTACGGGCTCGAGGGCGGCCACTTCTTTCAGGAGAAGATCGAGGGGCTGACCGGCTACTCGGAGCTGACGACCGAGAGCACGAACGTGGAGGACGCCGTCGCGCGGTTCTCGAATCCCGACGTGGACGCGCCGAACGTCGCCACCGCCGTGGCCCTGAAGCGCAAGCTGAAGACGTCAACGCCGAAGCCGTCCGACACGACTGTCGTCGTCTTGAACGGCTACGTCGTCCCTGGGGCCGCGGCCGAGGCGAGGTACCTCCTCTCCCAGCGAGGCTTCGCGACTGTCGAAGGTGCCGCGAACTCGACCGGGAACGCGCCGTGGGACGACCAGTTCCACACGAAGGTGTTCTTCAACGGCGGGAAGCCGCGAGCCCGCGCTGCCGCCGTTTCGACGGCCAGGCTGTTCGGGGCGGCCGAGGCAGTTCCCTATGCGTCTCGCCGGCAGTGCACCGGCCCGCCGCTCCAGCAGCCTCGTAGCTGCCACCTGCAGCCGCTCGCCAACGGCGCGATGCTCACGGTCGTCGTGGGCCAGACGTTCCACAACGCGCTGGCGCCCGCGCCGGCCAGGGAAGAGATCACGCGCACGCCTCCGGACGTCCGGCGCGACCGGCCGGCGACCGTCTCGCTCGTCCGCGCACAGAAGAACAAGGTCGACTTCGACCTCATGGTGCCGTCGGTGCTGGACCGCTCGTCGTATCCCGACAGCGAGATGCCGGTTCGCACGTATCGGGTCGCCGAGGGCTACGACGCCGTGCGCCTCGTCTTCCGCCGCGGCCTGGAGTACTGGGGCGTGCAGCAGATGAACTGGCCCGATGCACCTGTGCTCGAGAGCAGAAGCCTCCACCGCGTGATCAACGGCCGCGGCTACGACTTCTACTACCGGGGACGGAAGCTCCACATGATCGTGCTTCGCCAGGGCGACGCGAGCTACTGGGTCGTCAACACGCTGCTCGACTCGCTGTCGAACGAGACGATGATCGCGATCGCCAAGGGCCTGCAGCCCCTCGACCCTGCGAAGAAGGCGAAGGGCAAGGCCAAGGCGAAATCGCAGCAAACGTGAGCCGCATCGCCGTCTTCGGAGCGGGCTATGTGGGCCTCGTCACCGGGGCCTGCTTCGCCGAGCTCGGCCATGACGTGGTCGTCCGCGACATCGTTCCCGAGAGGATCGACGCGCTGCAAGCCGGCCGGGTGCCAATTCACGAGCCGGGCCTGCACGACGTGATCGAGCGGGCGGGCGAACGTCTCCGCTTCACCCTCGACGTCGGCGAGGCTCTGGACGGTGCCGAGCTCGCGTTCGTCGCCGTCGGCACGCCCCCGACGTACTCCGGCGACCCCGACCTCTCGGCGGTGTGGACTTTGGTCGACGAGCTACCGGCCGGCGTCGAGACGACGCTGGTCATGAAAAGCACGGTGCCGCCCGGTACCGGCGAGAGGGTGCGGCGTGCGCTGGACGCCCGCGGGCTGAACGGCGTCGCCTACGTCTCCAACCCGGAATTCCTCGCCGAGGGCACCGCGGTTCACGACTTCATGCACCCGGACCGGGTCGTCGTGGGCGCGTTCGAGCCCGACGGTGCGGAGCGCGTCGCGGCGCTCTACGAGCCGCTCGACACGACGATCGTGGTCACCGACGTCGCCTCCGCCGAGATGATCAAGCTTGCGTCGAACGCGTTCCTCTCCACGCGCATCAGCTTCATCAACGAGATCGCGAGCGTCTGCGAGCTGGTCGGCGCCGACGTCGTGGACGTGGCCGCCGGCATCGGGCTGGATCACCGGTTGGGCCCACACTTCCTGAAGGCAGGGCTGGGCTTCGGCGGTTCCTGTTTTCCAAAAGACATCTCGGCGCTCAAGCAGCTCGCGGGCAACTCCGGCTACCACTTCCAGCTGCTGGCGGCCGTGATCGAGGTCAACGAGCTCCAGCGCCGACGCGTGATCCAGAAGCTCGAGAAGCATTTGGGCGATCTGCACGGCAAGGAGATCGCGGTGCTCGGCCTCGCCTTCAAGCCGGGGACGGACGACCTGCGCGAGGCACCGAGCCTCGTCATCGCGGCACGCCTCCTCGCCGAGGGGGCGGACGTGCGCGCGTGGGATCCGGTTGCGGATGCGCGTGCGCTCCTGCCCGAGGTGACGTTCGCCTCGAGCGTGCTCGATGCCGTGCGGGACGCCGACGCCGCCGTGATCGTCACCGAGTGGCCGGAAGTGGCGTCGCTGGCCACGCCGGAGGCGCACGCCGCGATGCGCACGCCTCTGGTGGTCGACGGTCGCAACGTCCTCGATCCCGAGACCATGCGCGCTCTCGGCTTCACGTACGAGGGCGTCGGCCGGCCCGTGCCGGTCGAAGTGGAGCGGTAGGGCGCGCCTGATGGAGGCGATCATCCTCGCCGGCGGCAGGGCGGAGAGGCTGGGAGACGCGGCCGGGGGCAAGCCGAAGTCGCTGGTTTCCGTCGCGGGCCGGCCGCTCGCCGCGTATCAGGTGAAAGCGCTGGCCGCCGCCGGGGTCGACCACGTGATCCTCAGCTGTGCAGCCGGTGTCGGCGCGGAGTTCGAGCGGGAGCTGGCCGGCCTCGGGCCGGAAGTGACGGTCGTCGAGGAGCCCGAGCCGCTCGGACGTGGGGGAGGGCTGCGCTACGCCGCCTCCGCGCGCCGCGAGCAGGGCGACGTCTACGCGCTGAACGGTGACGAGCTGCTCGCGCTCGACCTCGCCGGGCTCTTTGCCAGGCACCGCGAGGCCGGCGCGGCGGCCACCATCACCGTCACCCGGCCACCGTCCTCGTTCGGCGTCGTCGAGCTGGACGAGAGCGACCTGGTCACGGGCTTCGACGAGGCAGCCCGTATCCCGTACTGGGTCAGTTGCGGCGTGTACGTGCTCGGTGCCGAGGCCCTGGTGGCCCTGCCCGAGCGCGGCGATCACGAGACGAGCACGTTTCCGCAGCTCGCCGAGGCGGGACGGCTCGCCGCGTTCCGCTACGAAGGCACCTGGATCACCGTCAACACGCCGAAGGACCTCCGCAGAGCGGAGGAGTACGTTGCCGCCAACCCGCACTGGTTGGCGGCGTGAGCGAGTGCGCGTTCGAGCCGCGGCGGGTCGAGAAGCCGTGGGGCTGGGAGCTGATCTGGGCGCTCACGGACCGCTACTGCGGCAAGCTCCTCTTCGTCCGTGCCGGCGAGGCCCTGTCGCTTCAGTACCACGAGCAGAAGGACGAGTCGTGGTACGTCCAGGAGGGCCGCGCCGAGCTCGAGCTGTCCACGCTCGACGCCGAAGAGCGCGACGTCGTGGAGATCACGGCGGGCGACTGCTTCCGCTTTCGCCCGCGGACCGTGCACCGCGTGCGAGCGCTCGAGGACACGCTCGTCATCGAGGTCTCGACGCCGGAGGTCGACGATGTCGTGAGGCTCGAAGATGCCTACGGGCGGGAGACGAGCGAACCTTGACGTAAGTGTGTTAAGGTAGCGGCCGTGGAGCGAATGACGATCGGCGCGGCCGCCCGGCACACGGGCTGGTCTCCGCGCATGCTCCGCTACCTCGAGCAGGCCGGTCTCGTCGAGCCCCAGAGGTCGTCGAGCGGCTACCGGAGGTACGGCCTCACAGAGCTCAACCGGCTGCGCTCGCTGCGAGAGCTGCTGCGCCGCTTCGGAGTCGAGATCAGCGAAGTAGCATTCGCCGCTCGCCTCCGGCGCGACACAGCCCTGCGCACGGCCGTCGACGGCTGGCTCGCCGGGCTCGAGCTCGAGGCACTGGAGTGGGAGCAGGCAAAGCACGAGCGGCTGCTGGCCGCATAGGAGTCACTGACGAGAGGGAGCGATGGCAGCCACGAAACGATATGACGTCAAGGATCTTGCTCTGGCGCCGGAAGGCGTGCGGCGGGTCGAGTGGGCCGACCGGCAGATGCCGGTGCTGGCCGCGATCCGCGACCGGTTCGAGCGGGAGAAGCCGCTCGCCGGCTACCGGGTCTCGGCGTGCCTGCACGTGACGACCGAGACCGCCAACCTCATGCGGACGCTGACCGCAGGCGGCGCGGACGTCGTGCTGTGCGCGTCGAACCCGCTGTCGACCCAGGACGACACGGCCGCCGCGCTCGTGGAGGAGTACGGCGTGTCGGTGTTCGCGATCAAGGGCGAGGACAACGACACCTACTACGCTCACATCGACGCCGCCGTCGACCACAAGCCGCACCTGACGATGGACGACGGCGCGGACGTGATCGGCGTGCTCCACTCGGCACGGCGCGAGCAGCTCGGCGAGATCATCGCGGGCACCGAGGAGACGACGACGGGCGTCATCCGGCTGAAGGCGCTCGAGGCGGACGGCAAGCTCGGCTTCCCGATCATCGCCGTCAACGACGCGAAGACCAAGCACCTCTTCGACAACCGCTACGGCACGGGGCAGTCGACGATCGACGGCATCGTGCGCGCGACGAACGTCTTGCTCGCCGGGCGGCGCTTCGTGGTCGCCGGCTACGGCTGGGTAGGCCGCGGCGTCGCGATGCGCGCGCGGGGCATGGGTGCGCACGTGATCGTCACCGAGGTCGACCCCGTGCCGGCGCTCGAGGCCGCGATGGACGGCTTCGAGGTGCTGACGATGGCGCAGGCGGCACGAATCGGTGACATCTTCTGCACCGCCACGGGCGACAAGAACGTCATCGGCGACGGAGCACTTCGCCCTCATGAAGGACGGCGCCATCCTCGCCAACACCGGTCACTTCAACGTCGAGATCGAGATCCCGGCGCTGCGGGCGGCTGCGACGGAGACGCGCACGGCTCGCGAGTTCGTCGAGGAATTCGTGCTCGAGGACGGGCGGCGGATCTACCTCGTGGCGGACGGGCGGCTCGTGAACCTCGCCGCCGCCGAGGGTCACCCGGCATCCGTCATGGACATGTCGTTCGCGAACCAGGCGCTTTCGGCCGAGTACGCCGTCGAGAACGCAGCGCGGCTCGAGCGGCGCGTCTACCCGGTGCCCGAGGAGATCGACGCCGAGATCGCGCGCCTGAAGCTCGAGTCGATGGGCATCGAGATCGACACGCTGACCGAGGAGCAGGAGCGCTACCTCGCCTCGTGGGACGAGGGACGTAAACGGGGGAAACCATGTTTCCCCCGTTGGCCCCCTTCTTCTGGCTTCAAGTGCGTGCGGCGGAGTGGCGTAGCCGAGCAAAGCCCGGCTACGCCGCGCCCTTGTGAAGACACTCGTCCTATTCACGGCGCGGGCAGCAGACCCGCAGACTCAGGGTCAGACCCTGGTATCTCTTTGAGGCATGGCTGATTCGGTAATCGGGCTGCTGCACCCCGGCGAGATGGGTGCGGCGCTCGCGATGCAGCTGCGGCCGGGGCGCCCGATCCTCTGGGCGTCCTCGGGCCGCAGCGTCGCTACCGCCCAGCGCGCCGAGCAAGCGGGCCTGCGCGACGTCGCCACCGTCGAGGAGCTCGCCGAGTCGAGCGAAGTCATTCTCAGCGTCTGCCCGCCCCACGCCGCACTCGAGGTCGCCGAATCGGTGGCCGGCTTCGGATTCACGGGCGTCTACGTCGACGCGAACGCCGTCTCCCCGCAGACGGCGCGCGAGATGGCGAGTGCCATCGAGGAGCGCGGCGGCCGCTACGTGGACGGCGGGATCGTCGGCTCTCCGCCGCGGGAAGGCGTGCCGACGCGCCTCTACCTCTCGGGCTCCATGGCCCCGGCCGTCGCCGAGCTCTTTCGAGACACCGTCGTCCAGGCCCGGGTCGTGTCCGACGAGCCGGGCTCGGCGTCGGCGGTCAAGATGGCGTATGCGGCGTGGTCCAAAGGCGCCGCCGCCCTGCTCATCGCCATCCGTGCGCTGGCTCGTGCGGAAGGCATCGAGGCGACCCTGCTCGAGGAATGGCAAGAGTCCGTTCCGGAGCTGCCCGAACGATCCGACCGGGCAGCGCTCTCGGCCGGCCGGAAGGGCTGGCGATTCGCGGGCGAGATGGACGAGATCGCCAGCACGTTCGCTGCGGCGGGACTGCCCGATGGCTTTCACGAGGCCGCTGCCGAGATCTATCGGCGCTTCCCGGAGCTGGCTACCGGCCGAGAGCCGTAGACGTGGCCGGCTCGCTGCTTCCGGAGCAGGTCGTCAGGCTGGAGGACGACTGCGTCGTCCTGCTCGACCAGAGGCGGCTTCCGGACGATGAGGTCGAGCTCGAGTGCCGGAACGCCGCCGAGGTGGCGGAGGCGATCCGGACGCTCGCCGTTCGCGGCGCGCCGGCCATCGGCGTAGCGGCGGCCTACGGCTACGCGCTGGCGGCCCAACTCGGGGAAGACCTCGACGAGGCCGATCGTGTGCTGCGGTCGTCGCGGCCGACCGCCGTCAACCTCGCCTGGGCACTCGACCGGATGGGCGAGGATCCGTCGCCGGAACGTGCGCGGGAGATCCATGCCGAGGAGGTAGAGCGCTGCCGGCGGATGGCCGAGCACGCCGTCACGCTCATGCGGCCCGGCACGCGTGCGTTGACGCACTGCAACACAGGGGCACTTGCCACGGGTGGCTACGGGACGGCGCTCGGGGCAATCCGGCTCGGCCGGGAGCGCGGGCTCGTCGAGCATGTCTGGGTCACCGAGACGAGACCGCTCGACCAGGGCGCGAGGCTCACCGCCTGGGAGCTCGAGCGACTCGGCGTCCCGTTCTCGGTGATCGCCGACAGCGCTGCCGGGTCGCTGATGGCGCGCGGTCTCGTCGACGTCGTGCTGACCGGCGCCGACCGCATCGCGGCCAACGGCGACACCGCCAACAAGATCGGGACGTACGGTCTGGCCGTGCTCGCCCGCCATCACGACGTCCCGCTGGTCGTCGTCGCGCCGACCTCCACGGTCGATCGCGACACGCTCGACGGCGATGCGATTCCCGTGGAAGAGCGCGCTCCGGACGAGATCACCGCGCGCTTCCCCGCGTTCAACCCGGCGTTCGACATCACGCCGGCGGAGCTGATCGACGCCATCGTCACCGAGGACGGCGTCAGGCGGGGAGCAGCGGTCGGATGAAGTTGCTGGTGCTCGCGGCCGGCTATGCCACCCGGCTGTATCCGCTGACCCGCGACCGTCCCAAGGCACTGCTGCCGGTCGGGGGCGAGCCGATGGCCGGCCGCGTGCTCGACGCCCTGGAGCCGGTCGGCTTCGACGGCGTCTACGTGGTCACGAATGCGCGCTTCGCCGACCAGTTCCGCGAGTGGGCCGAGGGCAAGGACGTCACCATCGTCGACGACGGGACGACGAGCGACGACGACCGCCTGGGCGCGATCGGCGACATCGGCTTCGTGATCGAGCGCGAGGGCATCGACGACGACCTCGTCGTCGTGGCCGGCGACAATCTCTTCAGCGAGTCTCTCGACGATTTCGGCAAGGTTGCCCGGGAGCTCAACGCACCGCTGCTCGCCATCCACGACGTGGGCGACCTCGAGCTCGTCCGCGGCCGCTACAACTCGATCGAGGTCGACGCGCGCGGCCGGATCACGTACTTCGAGGAGAAGCCGGAAGAGCCGCGCTCGACGCTGTCCGGCATCGCGCTGTACTTCTATCCACGCGAGACGCTGCCGCTCGATCCGCGAGTACCTCGCAGCCGGCAACAATCCCGACCAGCCGGGGCGCCTCATCCAGTGGCTCTATCCGCGGGTGGACGTCTACACCTGGCAGGTGCCGGGGCAGTGGTACGACATCGGCGACCGCGAACAGCTCGAGGAAGCCGACCGAGTCTTCTCACAGAGCTGACGCAGAGGCGTGACGGCTTGCGCTCTACCGTCAGGGTGGCGTGCTCGACCTGCTCTTTCCGAGGCGGTGCGTGGTCTGCCGCAACCCGGGCGACGAGCTGTGCGCGACGTGTCTCGCGGGCCTGCGCCGCATCCCGCTGCCGCTCTGCGAGCGCTGCGGGGCACCGTCGGCGTGGCCGGTCCGTCGCTGCGGCGAGTGCGCGGGGCGAAGGTTGGCGTTCGCGTCGGCCCGGGCGGCGATCGTGTACGACGACGCGGCCCGAGCGCTCGTGCGCAGCTGGAAGGAGCGCGGGCTCCGCGGCCTCGCGCCAATGGCCGCCGATCTGGTGGCCCGAGCCGTGGCGCTTCCGGACGCCGTGGCGCTCTGTGCGGTGCCGGCGGATCCCGACCGCGCCCTCCTGCGCGGCGAGCATCCCGCCACGGCGCTCGCCCGGGAGTTGAGCCCCTGCTGGGACCTGCCCGTCGTCGCCCCCATAGCGCGCACCGCGCCGCGACCGCGGCAAGCGGGGCTCGCGCTCGCCGACCGCCGCGGCAACGTCCGCGGGACGTTCGCGGCGGCAGGGGAAGCTCCGCCACGCGTCTGCCTCGTCGACGACGTCTACACCACCGGCGAGACGGTGAACGCCGCCGCCTCGGCGCTGCGCAAGGCGGGCGCTCGCCGCGTGCAGGTCGTGAGCCTCGCGAGGGCGGTGCGATAGATTCAGCGTAAGTAGCGCGCGAGCCGAAAGGGGGACGCGATGCAACTCCGGGTGAAGGGCAAGAATCTCGACCTCACTCCCGACCTCGTCAGTTACGCGGAGCGGAAGATCGGCAAGCTCAACAAGCTGCTCGCCGACCCCACGCCCGTCGTCGTCGAGCTCGCGGTCGAGCGCAATCCGTCCATCGCCGACAACCAGATAGCGGAGGCGACAATCTGGACGAAAGGCCCTGTGCTTCGCGCGCGCGAGGCGTCGACCGACATGAAGGCCTCCATCGACCAGCTAGCCCACAAGCTCGAGCGGCAGGTCGAGCGCTACCGCGACAAGCGCACCGTCGAGCGCCGCCGCGAAGCCTCGCGCTCGAAGGAAACGGCGGACTAACTGCCCGTTGATCCCGAGCAGGGCTGGCTCCCTCCCGGCATCACGGGGCTCTCGCGGCAGCGCGAGTGGGATGCCGTGGCGACGGTCGACGCGCCCGGCATGCCCGGCGACCAGGTGGAGTTCGTCGCGCTGGCGGACGGCCGGCTGATCGTCGACGAGGGCTTCGCCGCCGATCCGGAGGCGCTGGCCGCCGGGCTGGCGGGCTCGCTGGCGCCGCCGTTCCGCGCTTCGGCGGTCCGTCATGCGGACGTCTGGGCGGTCGGTGGGTCGGCGATCGAGGTCGTGCAGCTCGATCCTGATCCCGACGGAGACGATCTCGAGTTGAGCTGGGACGGCGAAACGCTCGCGCTTGCCGCCGATGGCATTCCGGTGGACGTGGAGCGCGCCGAGGCGCTCGAGCAGCTCGCCTCCGAGCGGCAGCGCGGCTCGTACGTGGCCCGCGCACGGCGCCTCGAAGGCGATCTGTTCGAGGTCACCGTCCTGCCCCTCTAGGCGGAGCTGCGCAGCCGGTACCCTCTTCTGGATGGCCCAGAACCTCGGCTCGTTCGAGAAGGTCCTGCGCGTCGGCGAGGGCCGGCGTCTCAAGCGGCTCGCCCAGCAGGCGGCCTACATCGGAACGCTCGAGCCCGAGCTCGAGGCGCTCTCCGACGACGAGCTGCGCGGCAAGACGGCCGAGTTCAAGCAGCGGATCGAGAACGGCGAGACGCTCGAGGAGATCCTCTTCGAGGCGTACGCCGCGGTTCGCGAGGCGTTCAGGCGGACGATGGGTATTCGTCTCTTCGACGTCCAGCTCATGGCCGGCATCGTCCTCCACGAGGGTGACATCGCCGAGCAGAAGACGGGTGAGGGCAAGACGTTCACGGCAGTGCAGGCGCTGTACCTGAACGGGCTATCGGGAAGCAATGTCCACCTCGTCACCGTCAACGACTACCTCGCCAAGCGCGACTCGGAGTGGACGCGGCCGGTCTACGAGGCGCTCGGTGCCACGGTCGGAGCGATCCAGAACCTCATGCCCTTCGACCGGCGCCGCGCGATGTACGAGTGCGACGTCACGTACGGGACGAACTCCGAGTTCGGCTTCGACTACCTCCGCGACAACATGGCCGTGTCCCTCGAGGGCACGGTGCAGAAGGGTCACACCTACGCCATCGTGGACGAGGTCGACTCGATCCTCATCGACGAGGCGCGGACGCCGCTGATCATCTCCGGCGAGCCGGAGACGGCGGCGAAGACGTACTACGACTTCGCCCGTGTCGTCCGGCAGCTGGACGGCGAGCCGTACATACCGCCTTCGAAGATCGACCGCCGCGCCGACCCCGACTGCGACTACACGTACGACGAGAAGTTCAAGACCGTGTCGCCGCTCCCGCGCGGCATCGAGAAGGTCGAGCGCGCGCTCGGCATCGACAACCTCTACGACCCCCGCAACGTCCAGCTCGTCAACCACCTCACGCAGGCGCTGAAAGCACAGGCGCTGTACCACCGTGACAAGGAGTACGTGATCCAGGACGGTGAGGTGAAGATCGTCGACGAGTTCACGGGTCGCATCATGGAAGGCAGGCGGTGGTCCGAAGGCCTTCACCAGGCCGTCGAGGCGAAGGAGAACGTGGCCATCCAGGAAGAGCACGTCACGATGGCGACGATCACGCTCCAGAACTACTTCCGGCTCTACGACAAGCTCGCCGGGATGACCGGCACGGCGAAGACGGAGGAGAAGGAGTTCAGCGAGATCTACGGGCTCCACGTAGCGGAGATCCCCACCAACGTGGCGGTGGCGCGGGAGGACAACAACGACCTCATCTACCGCTCGGTGGAGGCGAAGTTCGACGCCGCGCTCGACGACATCGCCGAGCGCCACGAGGCGGGGCAGCCGGTGCTCGTCGGCACGATCGCCGTCGAGACCTCCGAGTACCTCTCGCAGCTCCTGACGCGCCGCGGCATTCAGCACAACGTGCTCAACGCGAAGCAGCACGAGCGCGAGGCGGAGATCATCGCCCAGGCGGGCCGTAAAGGCTCCGTCACGATCGCGACGAACATGGCCGGCCGAGGTGTCGACATCGTCCTCGGCGGCAACAAGCAGCACGAGATCCGCTCGCAGCTGGTCGCCGAGGGCTTCGAGGAAGGGACCGATGAGCTCGAGACCGAGCTCAAGCGGCGCATGGACGAAGCGCGCGAGGAGTGGGAGGCCGACCACCAGGAGGTGCTCGACCTCGGCGGGCTCTACGTCGTCGGCACGGAGCGCCACGAGGCGCGGCGCATCGACAACCAGCTGCGCGGACGCTCGGGACGCCAGGGCGACCCCGGCGAGACGCGGTTCTTCCTCTCGGGCGCGGACAATCTCGTGCGGCTCTTCGCCGGCGACCGGATCCAGAACATCATGGCGCGCTTCAAGGTGCCCGAGGACCAGCCCATGGAGGCCGGGATCCTCACGAAGCAGATCGAGAACGCGCAGAAGAAGGTCGAGGAGCAGAACTTCGTCATGCGCAAGAACGTCCTCAAGTACGACGACGTCATGAACAAGCAGCGCTCGGTGATCTACCTGCAGCGCCGCGCCGTGCTCGAGGGACAGGACCTCTCGGACGAGGTGCGCCAGTGGATCGACGAGGTCGTCGAGCAGAACGTGGACACGTTCGCCACGGACGAGGCGGAGGGCTGGGATCTCGACCAGCTCTGCCAGGCGATGAACACGCTGTACGGATTCGAGGACACCGCAGACGATCTGCGCGAGGACTTCGCCGGCGCAGTTCGACCGCGAACGGCTGATCGACGACTTCCGCCGAAGACGCTCAGGCGGCATACACCGAGAAGGAGCAGCCAGCTGGGCGCACGAGCTACTTCGCGAGCTCGAGCGCTACGTGATCCTCCAGGTCGTCGACACGAGGTGGCGCGAGCACCTCGAGAACATGGACTACCTGCGCGAGGGCGTGCACCTGCGAGCCATGGCCCAGAAGGACCCGCTGGTCGAGTACACGCAGGAAGGCCACACGATGTTCGAGGAGCTCGGCCGCGCCATCCGCGAGGAGGTCGTCTTCACGCTCTTCCACGCCGAGCTCGCTCCCGAAGCTGCCGCCGACCTCGCGCCGCAGGAGGCGCCGACCATCGACGGCGGTCTCGCGTACTCGCACGATTCGATGGCGGGCGCGGACGCGATCACGGCTGCCTTCGGGTCGAACGGCGGTGAGGGCGGCGAGCTCGTGGCCGTGCCGCGCACCGAGCAGCGCGTCGTCGCCGAGCAGGAGAAGATCGGCCGCAACGACCCCTGCTGGTGCGGGAGCGGCAAGAAGTACAAGAAGTGCCACGGGGCGTAGAGGCGTCTCCTCCCGGCGGAAATCCGCCGCGTAAGCGAATCGGATTTCCGCCGGCTGAAGAAGTGTCACGGGGCATGACAAAGGGCGGCTTTCGCCGCCCCTCGGTACCTGCTGACGCTGGCGCCTACGCCGTAGCGGTCTCGGGCATCAGCCCGAGCTGCGTCATCACGTCGACCTGGTCGAAGTAGAGGTGGTCCTCGACGATCTTGCCGTTCTCGACGCGCGACGAGCTCGGCCGCCCCGGCCGCTCAACCGGCGGTTAGTGGCGGGAATGTCACCGTCGGGGCCCGACAACGTCTCCGTGTGCGTGCCCTCGAACGTGAACCGCTCCGCGATCCAGCCGTCTCCAACGGCCCGGTCGTGGATGTTGAGCTTTGCGTCCGGGAACGCGTTCAGCCAGGCCATGGCGTACCCGGAGATCGCCTTCGGACCCTTCAGCTCCACGCCGCCGGGGCCGGTGAAGACCGCGTCGTCTGCGTAGAACGAGCGGATTCGTTCCTCGTCGTGCGCGTTGAACGCGTCGGTGATCTCGTCTGCGAGTGCACGAAGATCCCCCATGCTCTCCTCCTTTTCTCGAACCGGGGCGAGGGTAACAAAGGATCTCCGAATTTCAAGCTAGCCTTGAGGCATGGCCGAGACCGTCTCGCTCGACGAGCAGGTGAAGGAGATCGGGGCCCAGCTCGACTGGGTCCGTGATTACCTTTGACCCGGACGCCGTAACGTCGCGGATCGCCAAGCTGGAGGAGGAGATGGGTCAGCCGGGCTTCTGGGACGACCAGCAGCGGGCCGCCAGGATCTCCACGGAGCACTCCCGGCTGACGAAGCGCCTCGACCGCTACACGCGGCTGCGCGGCGAGTACGACGACGCCCGCGAGCTGCTGGAGATGGACGGCGAGCTCGGCGCCGAGATCGGGGAGTCAATGGCGCCGCTGCAGCGCGAGCTCGAGCGTCTCCAGGAGGAGGCGCTGTTCAACGGCGAGTACGACGCGGGCGACGCGGTGGTGACGATCGTCGGCGGCACGGGCGGCACCGACGCGCAGGACTGGGCCGAGATGGTGCTGCGCATGTACCTCCGCTGGGCTGCCGACCGAGGGTTCCAGACGGAGCTGCTCGAGGCCAGCCCGGGCGAGGAGGCGGGCTTGAAGTCGGCGACGTTCAGCGTGCGCGGCGAGAACGCGTACGGCACGCTCAAGGCGGAGCGCGGCGTGCACCGGCTCGTGCGCCTGTCGCCTTTCGACCAGGCGCACCGCCGCCACACGTCGTTCGCACAGGTGATCGTCAGCCCGCTGCTCGGCGACGAAGCGGACATCGAGATCGACGAGGCCGAAATCCGCGTCGACACGTACCGCGCTTCCGGTGCGGGCGGCCAGCACGTCAACAAGACCGACTCGGCAGTTCGCATCACGCATCTGCCCACCGGCATCGTCGTGCAGTGCCAGAACGAGCGGTCGCAGCTCTCCAACCGCCAGACGGCGCTCCGCATCCTCAAGTCGCGGCTCGCGGAGCTGCAGCTGGAGCTGAGGGAGGAGGAGCTCGCGCGCGAGCGCGGCCAGGTGCAGGACACGGGCTTCGGGAGTCAAATCCGCAGCTATGTGCTCCACCCGTACCAGCAGGTCAAGGATCACCGGACAAGCCACGAGAGCGGGAACGCGCAGGGTGTCCTCGACGGCGATCTCGACGCGTTCATCCACGCGTACCTGCTCGCGAGCGCCGCAGGACAGGTGGAGTAATCTGGCGATTCGGCTAGACTTCCCCGCTCGCAACAGCCGGCGATGGTGTCGTCGGCTCACTGAGGCGTCGTGCAAGAGCTGAACCTGCCCACCGAAGTCGAAGTCGCTCTACCCGTCGAGCGCGAGCAGCCCGACCTGCCCGTCGTTCCGAGCCCCGCGTCGATGGTGGTGTTCGACGCGGTGACGAAGATCTACGAGCCGGACGTGGTGGCGCTCCGCGATGTCTCGTTCGTCATCGACAAGGGCGAGTTCGTCTTCATCGTGGGCGCTTCCGGATCGGGCAAGTCGACGATCATCCGCCTGTTGATCAAGGAGCTCGAGCCGACCCGCGGGCGCATCATCGTGGGCGGGCGCGACCTCGGGCGGCTGAAGCGTTCGAGGGTGCCCATGCTGCGCCGCAACGTCGCGTGCGTCTTCCAGGACTTCAAGCTCCTCCCCAACCGCACTGCCTACGAGAACATCGCCTACGCGCTCAACGTGCGGGGAGAGAGCCGGGACGAGATCCGGCGCGTGGTGCCGGAAGTGCTGGCGCTCGTCGGCCTCTCGCACAAGGCCAGCTCGTATCCCGGTGAGCTCTCGGGCGGCGAGCAGCAACGCGTCTCGATCGCGCGCGCTGTCGCCAACCATCCGCCGCTGCTCGTCTGCGACGAGCCGACCGGGAACCTCGACCCGGACACGTCGGTCGGCATCATGCAGCTCCTCTACCGCATCAACAAGGCGGGCACGACCATCCTCATGGTCACCCACGACCGGGAGATGGTGGACAAGATGCGGAAGCGCGTGATCGCGCTCGACGAGGGGCGGCTCATGCGCGACGAGCGCCGCGGGGGCTACGAATGAGGTTTCGGGTCGTTGTGGGCGAGGCGCTGCGCTCGCTCGGCGCGAGCATGTCGACGACCGTCGCGGCCACGCTCACGGTGCTGATCGGGATGTTCGTGCTCGGGCTGACGATCGCGCTCGGCACGTGGGTGCTCTCGTGGTCCGATCACGCCGAGAAGCAGCTGCTCGACAAGGTGTACCTCTGTCAGTCCGGGCGGCCGGGCTGCAACGGCGACGTCACGGCGAAGCAGGTGGAGAAGGTCCGGCTGATGCTGGCCCGCGACGCGCGCGTGGAGCGGATCAAGTACATCTCGGAGAACGATGCGCTCGCGGACATGCGGAAGCGCTACCCGGAGCTGGTCGAGAACCTCACGTACAACCCGCTGCCCGCGTCGTTCGAGGTGGTGCCGGTGAAGGCCGAGTTCACAGACGACATCAAGGCCGATCTGCTGACGGCCGGGCCGGGCGGCACGAGGCCGGCGGGCGTCGAATCGGTCAAGGACGGAGGCGAGAAGGCGCGCAAGGTCGTGAGGGTCGGCAGCGTCATCGAGGCGGTGTTCCTCGTCGGCCTGATCGTGCTGCTCATTGCGTCGACGCTGCTCATTGCGAACACGATCCGGCTCTCGATCTTCGCCCGGCGGCGCGAGATCGAGGTCATGAAGCTCGTCGGCGCGACCAACTGGTTCGTGCGCGGTCCGTTCATGATCGAGGGCCTGCTCTGCGGGCTGATCGGGTCGGTCGGGGCGATCGTCCTGCTGCTCGTGGGCAAGTCGGTCGTGCTGCCGGCACTGCCCAACTGGGAGAGCGACACTTCGAACATCTCGGCACTCGCCTTCGAGCTGACGGCGCTCGCCATCCTCGGCGCCGGGCTGCTGCTCGGCGCAGTGGGATCGGCGCTCACGCTGCACCGGTTCCTCCGCGTCTAATCGAGCCACGGCCGCTCTGCCGCTGGGGCCTCCCCGCGCCTCCTCCCGATTTCATCGTAGGCAGGAAACTCAGACCCGTGGGTAACGGGACCGTGCCAAGTGAGTGACAAGTCGTCCACAGGGCGCCAGGTCGTCGTCGAGCTGAACAAGCGCGGCAAGCTCGTCGTCGGCGAGCCGTACTTCCAGCCCGGCGTGCCGATCGTCATCGACCGTCACGGACTCCGTGACGCCCGCCCTGGCGACCTCGTCGTCGCGCGCGCGGGGCGCGGCCGCGCCCGTGTGGAGCGCGTCCTCGGCCCCGCTGACCGCATCGAGACGGTGCTCGAGGGCCTCCTGTGCGAGCGAGGCGAACTTGGCGCCGACGAGCCGCACGACGCGCCCGAGCCCAGACTCGAAGGCCGCACGGACCTCCGCGACCTGCCGACGCTCACCGTCGACCCGGAGACGGCGAAGGATTACGACGACGCGCTCTCGATCACCCGTGAGGGCGACGGCTTGCGCGCATACGTCCACATCGCAGACGTGTCGTATTTCGTGCCCGCGGGGACACCGCTCGACCGAGGCGCAGCCGACCGCTCGTGCTCCGTCTACGTCCCCGGCCGCGTGGCGCCCATGCTGCCGAGCGAGCTGGCCGATGACCTCTGCAGCCTCCGGCCGAACCAGGAGCGCCTGACGGTCACCGCCGAGATCCCCTTCGGCAGCGGCCTGAAGATGGGCACGCCGGCGTTCTACCGCTCGGTGATCCGCAGCGACGCCCGTCTCACGTACGGACAGGGCGAGCGGGCGTTGGCGGGCACGGAGCAGCTCGACGGCGACATCGGGGAGACGCTACGTCTCGCAGAACAGGTCGCAGAAGAGCTTCGCCGCCGCCGGTTCGCCCGAGGAGCCCTGCGGATCGAAGCGGCCGAGGCAGCGTTCGCCTTCGACGGCGAGGGCGGCGTTGCCGAGGCCTGGCTGGAGAGCGAGCCGCATGCCCACATGCTCGTCGAGGAATTGATGATTCTCGCCAACGAGGCCGTGGCCGAGCTGCTGGGCAGTCGTCGGCGCGAGGCGCTCTACCGCGTGCACGACCCGCCCGAGCCGCAATCGATCTTGCGTCTGATCGCGGTGCTCGCCGATCTCGGCGTGCCGACGCCGCCTGCGCCGGATGCCGATCACCTCACTCCTGCGAACGCCGCCGAGCTCGCCGCCGAGATCTCGGAGCGCGTCACGGACTACGTGCGCCGCTCGGGCCGTGGGGCTGCCGCCTTCCCGCCGCTCGTGCTGCGGTCGCTGAAGCAGGCCCGTTACGACCCGGCCAATCTCGGCCACTCCGGCCTGGCCAGTCCGGCGTATTGCCACTTCACGTCACCGATCCGGCGCTACCCCGATCTCGTCTGCCACCGGGCGCTTCTGCAGGAGCTCGGCGTCTCGGACGAGCTCATCGCCGAAGATCTCCACGAGATCGCCGAGCACGCGTCCGCACGCGAGCGCGAGGCGACCGACGTCGAGTACGCGGCAGACGCGATCTGCCTCGCGTGGCTGCTCGAACGCAGGCTCTTCGAGCAGGGGTGGGAGCATGTGTTCGAGGGCGAGATCACCGGAGCCATCCCTTCCGGCGTGTTCGTTCGCTTCGACGAGGTGTTCGAGGGCTACGTGCCGGCCCGCTCGCTGGGCGGCGACTACTTCGAGCTGAACGAGCTCGGCACGGCCCTCGAGGGCCGTCGCACGGGCCGTGCCTATCGGCTCGGCGACCCGCTCGGCGTGCGCGTCGAGAAGATCGACCGGCCGACTGGCAAGGTGGAGCTCCGTGATATGAAGTCCACGTGACAGACATCGAAGGCGTGCGGCAGATCCCGCTGTTCGCGGGGTTCGCGGACGAGGCGCTCAGACGCGTCGCGGAGCTCGCGACCGAGATCAAGGTTCCGGCTGGGACCGTGCTCGCCATGGCGGACGACCCGGGCACCGGAATGTTCGTCGTCGAGGAAGGACGCGTGACGGTGGAAGGGCACGGCGGGTTCCACAGCGAGCTCGGGCCGGGTGAGTTCTTCGGGGAGCTGACACTGCTCGTGCCCGAGGCGCACCGTGTCGCCCGTGTGCGAGCGGCGACGGACGTCCGCTGTCTCGCAATTCGCCGCGACGACTTCACGGCGTTGCTGGAGGCCGAGCCGGCGCTGGCGCTGGCCATGTTGCGGACGCTCGCCAGCCGCCTCGTCGACGTGATGGTCCCGGACTAGGGCTCGACCACGCGACCGCGGTACAGCAGAGCGGGGTCGCGATCGACGCGTGCCGTCCGGCCGCAGGAAGCCCGTGATGACGGGAATGCTCCTCAGGAGCTTGCCTTCCACCGTCACGCCGGGCGCATAGGCGCGCGCAGCGCCGTCGAGGAGAACGAGGCCCTCTGCACCCACGCGCAGCCGGCGGATCGGCCGCTCCGGCAGCAGGAGCCCGTAGGCGTCGGGAGCAGCGGTCACGAGTGTGCCCGCGGGCGCGCCCGCGAGCACGGGTGCGAGCTCCTGGAACGAATCGACGCCGATGGAGGGTTGGCTCGACAGTGCGATCCCCGCCGTGACGAGCGCGGATGCGGCGGTCGCCACGGCCAGCCGCGCACGCTGGAGCGTTCCCAATCCGACGGCGGCCAGCAGGGCGAGCTCCGGAACGAGCTGCGAGACGTAGCGGTCGAGGGCGGGGTTCTTCACCCAGTAGATCAACGGCGAGCGGCAGCGACAGCGCCACGATGCGGAGCGCGATCGAGCGCGTGCTCCGTGCGCGGAGACAAAGGACGAAGCCCGCGAGCGCGAGGAGCAGCAGCGGCCAGTCCTGCCGCGCGACGGACGTCCAGGCGCCGCCGTCGAGCAGCGCGAGCGGCGCGACGATCGCAACAGCGATGCAGGCGCCCCACATGGCGTCGATGCGGCCGGCCGCGAGCAGCAGCGCCGCAGCCAGGGCTGCGAGGGCGAGCGCCCCGACGACCGCAGTGGCAGGCGGCAGATCGACGGGCGGCCGGATCAGGCCGAGCACGGCGATGGCCACGAGCGCGCCCGAAGCGGCGGCGCGGAAGGCTTCCCTGCGCAGCGAGCGCACCGCGACGGCGGCTCCGAGCGCAGCGAGCGCGACGATTGCGTAGTCGATCCGCGTGAGCACGCAGAGCGCCGCGAGCGCTCCGCCTGCGACCGGACGGCGGTGAAGCAGCGCCAGCGCCGCCCCCAGCGCGAGGGCCTGCGCCACCGGGTCTGGCCCCGAGTACCCGGCCCAGTAGACGAGCGTAGGGCTCACGGCACACAAGAGCGCGGCGACGACAGCCGCCACGCGCCCCGCACCGAGGCGAAGGGCCAGCAGCGCCGTCAGCAGCGGCACCGCCGCGCCCGCGAGCACTGTGATCGCCCGTGCGGCGTCGACCGGCGAAACGCCGAGAACGCCCACGAGTGCCACCAGTCCCGGGAACAGCGGCTTCACGGCTGCATCGGCGTTGGGCGCGAACGTATCTCCGCCCTCGCCCAGCGTGACCACGGGCTGAAGGTGCTCGGCAATCCCCTGCGCCATGAGCAGGTACTGGTAGCCGTCGGGGTAGAGCAGCCCGTCGTGGAGCCCCGCTGCCCGCAGGGCGACGAGACCCACGAACGTGATGCTCGCCGCGACGGCATATCCGACCCACGCCGGCAGGCGGGGCGTTGCCACTGCGCCGGTGACCGTCGTCATCGCGACGGCCTCGGCGTCGCAAGATCTCGCAGGAACCCGGCCGTCTCGGCGAGCCGGTAGAGATACACGCGGTCCCACGTCACGGCGTAGAGGCAGACCCTGATCGGCGCTGCTGCCAAGAGGCGCGCCAGCGTTCGTCCGCGACGACCCCTCATGCGCGCGCGCGTCACGCCTGCCCACCACAGGCGCTGCCAGTAGTAGCGCGAGACACAGCGCGAACCGGGTACGGCGTGGTCGACGGCCGCGTCCGGATGGAGCACGACGCGCCAGCCCGCGTCGCGCACCGCCTCGATCGCCGCCGACTCCTCACCGGACAGCAGCGCAGTGCCGGTTCGGCCGAGGTGCTCCGGGAAGCCACCGGCGTCCTCGAGAGCCTCCCGGCGGAAGGCGATGTTCGCGCCGAAGGGCCATTCGGCGCTCGATCGGGCCTCGCGTGCCGTCTCGAATCGCGTGATGCCCGCGAACTGGAGCAGCCGGTCCGACAGCCAACGCGGGCGCTCGCAGTCGGGGAAGAACGCACGGCACGAGCCACCAACGCACCCCACACTCGGGTCGTGGAACGGCTCGACGATCCTGCGCGCCCAGTGGTAGTGCGGCGCAGCGTCGTCGTCGACGAACGCCACGATGTCACCCCCCGCCGATTCGAGGCCGCGGTTGCGCGCGCGGGCGAGGCCCGGAGCGTTCTCGCGCAGGTACGTGAGATGGGGGATGGACGACTTGTACGCCTCCACCAACTCACGGCAAGATGGGGTGGAGGCCGAGTCGACCACGATCACCTCGACGGGGTCGTCGAGGATCGCGAACGCGTCGAGACAGCGCCACAGGTCGTCCGGCCGGTTGTGCGTGCAGATGACGGCGCTGAGCGTGACGCCGTTCATCGTCCTGGCTCCGCGGCGAGAACGGGGCTCTCCGGCTCCACGACGCCGGCCTGCGTCGCCCGGCGCACCGACCGCCCGTGCACGTGCGCGAGCAAGGGCAGCAGCGCCTTGGCCCAGCCGGGCACGGCGGGGTCTCGCGTGGCACGCTCGCGCAGGGCACGGCTGCGCTCCAGCAGTTCCTCGGGCTCGTGCGGCCGGTACCAGAGCGACCCGCGGTGGACACGACGAAGGAAGGTCTCGCGCTCGGCGAAGGCGATTCGGCCGCGGAAGCAGAGCATCGCGCCGAGGATCCAGTCCTCGCCGACGCTGCCCTCGCCGAAGCCGCCCGCCGCGCGTACGGCGGACGTACGGTGGACACAGCCCACGACGGGGAACGTGTTCCAGAGCAGGTTGACGAGCGCGAACGACCGCCGCAGCCGGCTCACGGTGAGCACGGCGGGCTTCGGCGAGCGGCGTACGACGATGCGTTCGTCGGTCTCCGGATTCCAGGAGACGAATCGCCCGCCCGATGTCACGCGGCGCGGGTCGGCCTCCAGCTGCCGCACGAGGAAGGCGAGCGTGCCGGGCAGCAGGACGTCGTCGGCGTCGAGGAACGTGACGTAGCCGGTCTCGACTGCGGCCAGGCCGAGGTTGCGAGCCGCGCCAACGCCGAGCCGCACGTCCGAGCGAACGATGCGTACCTCCGACCCGAGGTCGGGCACCGTTCGCTCGGAGGCGTTGTCGACCACGATCACGCGAACGTCGACGTTCGCCTGCCGGAGCGCGCTCCGGACGCTCTCGGCGAGGTGATCGCAGTACGAGTCCCAGACAGGGATGACCACGGTGACAAAGGCCATCAGTTCCTCAGCTTGTCCCTGTCCTTGCCTAACAGCTTCGCCGGTTCGAGCCTGTACACGACGTACTGGGCGCTGTCGTGGATCAACGTCCCAATGCGATTGCTCTCGTAGAAGTAGTTGCCGAGCTGCTCCCGCTCGGAGCCGGGATGGACGAGCGGCGACGGCCCGGTCGAGAACTCCTCCAGCGTGGGCGCCGAGAGCAACGTCGACTTCTCGATCACGATCCACCGCACGCCCTGCAGCCACATGCGTCGCGCGGCGTGCCACCACGATTGGCGCCCGGACCAGAACTCGTTCAGCGTCACATAGCCCTGCTCGGCGGCCTGGAGCTCCCTCGGTGAGCCCACATGGGCCTTGGTGACTGTCAAGACCCGATTGCCGGTGGCGCCGGGGATGTAGTACGCGGTGCGCGGATCCGTGGCCACCACACCGTTTCTGTTCGCAATTACCTTGCCGAGCGCGTACGCGTCCTGGATGTCGGTGCGGAAGTACGTGTGCGTCGGGGGGAGGCCGACGAGCGTCAGCGTCTTGAAGGCGAGCGCGAAGCCGACGCCTGCAGCCACGTAGCGGATCGTGTGCCGGGGAAGGCCCCGGATCGCAGCGGCGACGCCCACGGCGAGCGGGACCTGTGTGGCGAGTAGGAAGCGATACCAGATCGGGATCTGGACACCCGCGAGGCTGCCGAGGGCGCCGATCGTCCCCATGGTGAAGCAGCCTGCGAACCACACGGCCGGGACGATGCGCCCCCGCCTGGCCAGGCGAGCGAGCCCGTAGATGCCGATCGCTCCGACGGCCAGCATCAGCGGCCAGCGCCAGCGGTCCTCGACCCAGTACGTGGACAGCCGGTTGGTCGTGATCAGCGGGTCCGAGGACGGCCTGCGGGCGAGCGCGGCCGCCCAGAAGCCGAGCCCGATCACTGTGACGAAGCTGCCGATGGCGAGCCAGTGCGCCTTGCTCCGGGAAGCCAGGTGCCGCACGACGGCCTCTCCGAACGCGACCGTGCGCCCTACGGGCCGCGAGCCGGCGAAGGCCGAGATGATTAGCGGCGCCGAGGCGGCGACGGCGACGAACACCCCGCCGGGCATGCGAGTCTCCGACATCGCGTGGCTCAGCGAGTACGCGGGCCAGAGCGAGCCTAGGGCGAAGCCGCCCACGAGGGCGTACGACGCACGGCGCCAGCGCTCGTCGCGCTGGACGGCGAGCTGGCAGCCTCGCGCCGCCACGAGCAGCGCGAGCAGCACTCCGGTAAAGGGGTGGATCGTCATCGTCAGAGCCGTCAGCACGATCGTCAAGGGCAGCGACGCGCGCCGTGGCCAGTCCAGAGCCAGCAAGGTGAAGAGCAGGAAGCCGATCGCGACGTTCTGCGGGTACCAGCTCGCGTAGAGGAATCCGTGCAGGCTGAGGTCGGACGCCCAGATGACGTTGGTGGGGCCGAAGAGCGCGAGCAGCGCGGGCACGGCGACCCACGCCTCCCATCTGCCCACGACGCTGCGCGTATAGGCGAAGACGGCGAACAGGACGAAGAACATCACGCCGATCCCCACCAGGGACAGCAGGCGTGCGAGGGCCACGGGATCTCGACCCTCGTCCGACGCCCTGGTGCCCTTCCAGAGGAAGGCGAGCGCCTGCATGTAGGGCTCAGCGTGTGCCGAGGCGACGGTGCTGTCCCGGAGGAACGGGCTCTGCCGCTCGAACGGGCGGTCCGCCATGTCCGGGATGAGCGCGAGGAACGTCGGCGTGTCCGACGTGACCCGGAGGCCGTAGTCGGTCGAGCGCGCCCACAGCTGCAACGCGACGAGGCCGGCGAGCAGGAGCACGACCACGGCCGGAAGGGCGTGCACGCGACGAACGCGCATCTGGTCGAAGATCTCGAGGGACGGCTGGCCGGCGTGGACGTCGATCATCAGGCGGTGGGGACGGCAGGTCGGGGAACGAGATCGAGACCCGGCAGCCTGCGGGCGGAGGCAACCGTGAGCATCGCTGCGGCTACGAGCTCGCAGAGCAGCGTGGCCGTTGCCGCGCCCGCGGCGCCGAACGCCGGCGCGAGCGCGACGAGAGCCACGAGGTTGACGACGAGCGAGCAGACGACCTGGAGCACGATCACGCCGACGTGGCCTGCGGCCAGCAGTGCCGTGCCGAGGACGCCGTTGTAGGCGATGACGACGACCGCGGCGCAGAGAATGGCGAGGGGCAGCGCGGCGTCGGCGTACTCCGCGCCGAACACGGGACCCAGCAAGACATACCCGCCGAGTGCGAAGGCGGCCGCGATGGGCGCCGAGAGCGCGAGCGACCAGCGGAGCGCCCGCCGTGTCGACGCGGGCGATCCGCCGTCCGGAGCCGCCGAGAGGTGGGGCAGCAGGCCGGTCGTGATCGCGTTCGGAAGCATGAGCAGCCCGAAGCCGACTGCCGCGGCGACCGTGTACGAAGCGGTCTCCTCGGGTGTGGAGAGCAACGCGAGGCCGACCGTTCCCGAGCGGTAGTAGACGACCGTGGCGATGGCCATCAGGCCGAGCGGCAGGGCTCGCCGCAGAGCTCCCCAGCGGGGTACGCGGGTGCCGCGCGGCGAGTGGTTCCCGGCGGCGGCGAGCGACGTGAGCGAGAGGACTGTCGCGAAGAGGAGCGCGAGCAGCACGGCGTCGGCCGTCGCCGATGCGGCGACGGCAGCGCCTGTCAGCGCGAGCGCGAGCACGGCGAACACGAGCTTCTGCACCGCCTCCGGCTGCATGTCCTGGCCTGCGCGGAAGTAGCCGATGAGGCTCACGGCGAGCGCTCCCAGCACGGCGAGGACGGCCGCGGCGATCCACACGATGGACGCTTGCAGCGCAGCGCCGGCGGCGACGGCCGCCAGCAGCACGAGTACGACGGCCGGCAGCCGGGCCACGACGAGCGCCGAGAGCAGCGCACCGCGACTCTCGGCGTCGCGGGCTCCGTCGCGGGTGATGGCCAGGCCGGACCCGGCGTCCAGGCAGACGGCGAGGATCCCGGAGACGGCGAGCGCCGTGCCGAGGATCGCCAGCTCCTCCGTCGGGAGCATCCTCGCGGCGATCACCAGCACGAGCAGGAGGCCGATCTTCGACGCCAGGTCGCCTGCGAACGCTAGTCCCGAGTTGGTGGCGAGGCTTCGAGACCTCACGCTGCCTCCTCGATCGCTCCGGCGAGCAGGTCGGCGTAGCGGGCAAACGACGTCGCATCTCGGTCGCCGGCGATGGCGGCGTCGAAGCGGCGAGGATCGGCCGCGAGCTGCTCGATCGCCTCGGCCAGGGCAGCGGGATCTCCCGGAGGCGTCAGCAGCCCTGTGCGGCCGTGGTCGACGGCGGCGGGCAGCCCGCCCACGTTCGTGGCGACGACGGGCTTGCCGTACGCGTAGCCGAGTTGCGCCACGCCGGACTGCGTGGCCGAGCGGTACGGGAGCACGACCGCGTCCGCAGCCGAGAATGCGAGCGCCGCGTCCTCGTTCGACACGTACCCGTCATGGATCTCGACCCGGTCGCCGAGGCCGAGCTTCTCGACGAGGGCGTCGTAGCGCTCGCGCCCCTCCCAGAAGCGGCCGGCGACAAGCAGTCGCACGTCCAGCTCGCGCGGCAGCCGTGCAAGCGCCTCGAGCGCCGTGTCGAGTCCTTTGTACGGGCGCACGGCGCCGAAGAAGAGCAGCAGCAGCCGCGGGCTTCCGAGCCTCTTCCGTGCGGTGGCCACGGACGTCGACGAGGGCAGCTCTGCGAGGTCCTCCGCCACGAACCGGGGATGGAACGCCTCCAGGACGGGGATGCGCTCCAGGCCCAGGTCGGCGAGCTCGGTCGCCTGCTGCGGGGCGTGGGTGACCAGCAGGTCGGCGTTGCCGAGCACCGATCGCGTCAGCGTTCGCGAGCCGGGGAACGGCTCGTGCGGAATGACGTTGTGGCAGATGACGACGCGGCGCACGCGCGGCGGCGCGTGGCGCAAGAGCCAGCGGTAGGGCGGGCTCATCACCGCGTGAATCCAGGGCAGCACGAGCGCCGTCGCCCGAAAGGAGTCCACACGATCGATTGCGGCGCGCCACGTGAGTGGGTTGATCCAGTCGAGCACGGGCTCTGCCTGGACAGAGCCGGGCGGACGGGAACGATCGTCCCGGTCGGAGCCGCGGTAAAGGAAAGGCGGATACAGGCGCCGCCAGCCGATGGGCTCGACCGGGCAGCGCTGCTCGAGCGCTCCCACCATGGCCGTGTTGAACGCCGCAGCACCCACCGTCAGCGGATGCACCGGAGCGATCACGGCGATGCGGGCGCCCATTACCGCACCCTGTGGTCCATCGCCCATTGCTCCCTGTCCTCCGTGCCGAGATCTGCTTCCAGTCGCTTGAGGCGGTAGAGCGCGTCCTCCAGCAGCCGCCGGTTGGTGTTGACTCCGTCCGCGATCAGCCCGCTCAGGAAGAGTGCGCCGCTGAGCCCGAAGGCGATCAGCGTCGCCAGCAGCGCCGGCAGGTGCATGCCGCCGTCGCCGTAGGCGACGAGGAACCAGGCCATGAACGCCAGCGCGGCTACCAACGAGATGAGCGCGGCGCGCCCGAAGACGGAAAGCGGGGAGGAGTGAAGCGTCGTGCGGAGCGCCTGCGTTCCCGTCGTGCCGATGTAGCGGCGGACAGAGTGCGTCATCCGCGACTCCCCGAACTGCCTGCGCAGCGCGGGGATCTCCACCTCGGACACGGCCAGCCGCTTACGCGCCGCCTGAATGAGGCTGTCGAGCGTGTACGTGTAATCGCCGACGACGTTCAGCTTCAGGAGCGACTCGCGCGAGAACGCGCGAAAGCCCGACGTGACGTCCTGCACCGGCATCTTGAAGGCTCGACGGAAGAGCCACGAAGCCAGCCTGTTGCCGTAGCGGCGCACGGGCGTCCCGGAGCCCTTGTCGGCGAGGCGCCGTACGCCGACGACGATGTCGGCGTCGCCCGAGAGGATCGGCGCGACGAGGTTCGGGATCAGCGCGGGATCGTGCTGCCCGTCGGCGTCGAGGTGGACGACGACGTCGCAGCGACGCGCGAGCGCGAGGCCGATCCCGTGGTTGAAAGATGCGACAAGGCCCCGATTGCGGCTGTGTGTGACAACGCGGTCGGCGCCTGCGGCGACGGCCCGCTCGTTCGTGGCATCCGTCGAGCCGTCGTCGACGACGATGATCTCGACCTCGGAGCAGCCGAGGATGTGCCGCGGCACCGCCTGCACGACGGCGCCGACGGTCTCTTCCTCGTTCAGCGCCGGAATGACCACGCCCAGCTTTCGAGAGGTGAGCCCCAGCGGGGCCTCTCGGTGCAGCAGGTGGGCTGTTCTGAGCTCGACGGTCATGGGGTCGCATGGCCGGCGCGTCAGGCGGGCGGCTGTCGCCGCCCGCGCTGTTATTGCTCGCTTGACGCGCTCGGCACGTCGGTCTTGGCGTTATCCAGTCGCGACGCAGGAGCTGCCGCTGAGCCGGTAGCCCTTGTCGCAAGCTCGGGACTTGGCGTTCGCCAGGGCCTTCTCGAGGCTCTTCACCTTCACCTGGGCCTTGGCGATGGACTTCTTCAGCGCAGCCTTCTTGGCCGGCGTCTTCGCGTTGGCGTACTGCTTCTTCAGCGAGAGGACGCTGGCCTTCGCCTTCGCGACCTGCTTCTGAAGCGCGCGAACCTGGGCCATTGCCGAGGCGTGCGGCTTCTGGACGCGAGGCTTCGGTGCGGGCGCGACCGTCGTGCGAGACGCACTTCGGAACGCGTCGGAGCTACCTGCTGTCGCCACGGCTGCCGTGACGACGGCAAGGACCCCGGCAATCACCAGGGCGGGAAGCCGATGGCGCTTGGTCATGGTGATACTCCTCCTGGGTCGTCGAGTCGGGCGGATCCCGGCTCAGGCCACCTATCGGCGGGCATTTCGGGTCGCATAAGTCGGCAAGACCACCCATCTGAGGGGTGCCGACCCTAGCCGGACATGGCCGAAACGGTCACGGCCCCGGGGCCGCGCCGGACATCCGGCCACACCGCGATCATGCGGCCGCGATAGGAGGCGAGCCCGGAGACCCAGCCGAGGAAGCGACCGTCGAAGAAGCGCTCGGCGCGCGGGAACGAAGGGGCGCTCGAGATCACGCGCGCGCGGCCGCGACGCCAGAGCAGACGGTCCATCTGCCCGGTGCGCGCGTCGGCCTGGCTGAACGACACCACGACGCCTCCGCCGCTTTGCGGCGCGACGGCGGGCAGCAGCTGGTCGCCTCCCGTGTCGTGGATGGCGCGCACGCCCGCCGGCGTCCAGAGGTAGATGCGGCCGCGGCCGGAGTCGGCCGACGCCCAGACGACGTGGGGAACGCCCTTCGAGACCGCGATGGCCGGCACCGAGCTCGTATCCACGTCGAAGCCCGGCAGCGGCTCGGGCAGGTCGCGGAAGCCGGGCGGGCTGATCGTCTTCGGCTCGTTCCAGCCCTGCGCGGGCCTCCAGTGGGCGAGCTTGATCGAGCCGGAGTTGGCGACGGCGTCCGGGTACTCCTCCCACGCCACCCAGAAGCCGCCGCGTCCGTCGCCTGCCGGCGCGGCACCCTGCGAGTAGCGCGTCCCGGGAACGTCGAGCAAGCGCCGCGGAGCTGCGGGCCTGGGCCCGGCCGGCAAGACAGCGACCTTGAGCGGCGACTCGACCGCATTGCCCTCGCACGAGTCGAACACCGCCCAGGCATAGAAGATCGTGTTGCCCTCGACGGCGAGGCCGGGCCGGTCCTGGAGCACGTCCTTGCCGTTCTTCGCCAGCTCCGTGCGGCTCCAGCGACCCGTGGCCGGGTCACGGCGCAGCAGCTCGACGCCGCCGACCTCGCAGCGCGTGTAGCTGAAGAACATGCCCGCGTAGTAGACGACGCCGCGCTCGTCGATCGCGATCAGCGGGTCGCCGCCGGCGTTCGTCTCGCCGTGCGGGAAGACGTCGAGCGGGCCGGCATCCGACCAGCGGCGCCCGTCCCGCGACCAGTAGAAGCCGAACTGCGGCTGGCCGTTGTAGGAGTTGTAGTCGGCTGCCGCCGCGACGACGAGGTTCCGGTTCGCGGCGATCGTCGGCTCGACGGCGGGGAAGCCGTCGCTCTTGCAGTTAGCGACGCTGTTCGTCGGACCGGGCCGGAGGCAGGTCACGGTGCTGCTCCTGGCTCTTCGTCCTTTTTTTGGGGCCTGCGCAATGCTTTTGGGGCTCTGCCCAATGGCGAAGGGCTGAAGGATCGCGGACGCGCGTTCGGGGCGCCTGAGCAGCTCGCGCTTCGGTTCCGAGCCGCCGCTCGAGTCGGAGCTGCGGCGCGAGCATCACGATCGTCGCGGCGCAGATGGCCACGACGAAGGCCACGACGTACCCGACGGGGACGTCGGCGATGAAGAAGTGCCGCTCGTGATCCACGATGCCTCTCCGCATCTCATCGGCACCGGGTGCTGTGAACTCAACCTGTCAGCCGCGAACTGCGTACAGGCGCCACGTACCCGGCACTCCCTTGAGCTCAGCCGTTCCTCGATCCTCGAACACGATGCCGGACCCGGCCACGAGATCCTTCACGGTGCTCGAAACGAGCACCTCTCCGGGCGCCGCTTGTCCTGCGACTCGGGCGCCGATGTGCACGGCGACGCCGCTGAGCTTCTCGCCGAGAACCTCGCACTCGCCCGTGTGGACGCCCGCCCGGATTTCGATTCCGAGACCCGTGATCGCCTCCACAGCGGCGCAGGCGCAGCGAATCGCCCGAGCCGGTCCGTCGAAGGCGGCGAGGAACCCGTCGCCCGCAGTATCGATCTCGCGGCCGCGAAAGCGCTTGAGCTCGGTCCGTATCCGTGAGTGGTGCAGCTCGAGCAAGTCCCGCCAGCGACGATCGCCGAGCGCGGACGCCTGCTCGGTGGAGCCGACGATGTCGGTGAACAGAACCGTCGTGAGCACACGGTCGGGCTCGACCGGCTCACGCACGCCGGTGAGGAACTGCTGAATCTCGCCGGCCACGACCTCCGCATCTGCGTACCAGGGCAAGTGATCGTCGCTCTCGAGCTCGATGTAGCGGGCGCCGCGGATGTGCTCCGCCAGGTAGCGGCCGTTCTCGACGCGACAGACGCGGTCGCCCCGGGCATGCACCACGAGCGTCGGAGCGCGGATGCTCGGGATGACGTCGCGCACGTCGATCTCGAAGGCGATGCGCATGAAAGCTATCGCGTCCCCGGGGCTGGCCGACTCGACGAGCCGGCGGCGCCAGGCTTCGGCGGCGCTCTTGTCGCCCACGGCGCTGGGAGACCGGCTCGCGACCGCGCGCTCCGCCTGCTCGGCGGTGCCCCAGCGCTCGGGCACGCCGCGCATGCTCTCCTCGAAGTCCTCCCGCGTGCTCTCGCCCCAAGGCCAGTCGTCCGTCGTCTCCTCTTTGACCTCTGCGCCGACGAGCAGAAGCGCGAGCGTGCGCTGCCGGGTACGTCGCCGCGAAGAGGATCGACATCGGCCCACCCTCCGACTGCCCGAACAAGGCTGCTCGCTCGGAGCCGACCGCGTCCATCACCGCGCGCACGTCGTCCATGCGCTCTTCAAGCGTCCCGAACGGGACGTGGTCGGAGAGCCCCATCCCGCGCTTGTCGAACAGGATCAGCCGCGAGAACGAGGCGAGGCGCTCGCAGAAGCGGCGTCGCGGAGGATCAGCCCACATCGCACCCAGATGCGTGAGGAAGCCGTCGACGAGCACGAGATCCGGGGGACCGCGTCCGAGGACCTGGTAGGCGATGTGCACATCGCCGTTTCTGGCGTAGCGAACGTCCTGCATGGCCACGGAGACCGAATCTAGCGCCCTAGACTTCATGCGTGGCGAAGCCCCAGGGCACCAAGGTCATTGCCGACAACCGCAAGGCGCGGCACGACTACACGCTCCTCGAGCGGGTCGAGGCGGGCGTGCAGCTCCTCGGCACGGAGGTGAAGTCGCTGCGCGCGAACGGCGCGACGCTGGCCCAGGCGCATGCCGAGGAGCGTGGGGGAGAGCTATGGCTCGTCGGCGCTCACATCGCGCCCTACGACAAGAGCGGAACGCAAGGACACGACCCCGAGCGCGACCGCAAGCTGCTCCTGCACCGGCGTGAGATCGACCGCCTCGCCGGGCGCGTGCGCGAGCGCGGGCTGACGCTCGTGCCGACGCGGCTCTACTTCAAGGACGGGCGTGCCAAGGTGGAGATCGCCCTCGCGCGCGGCAAGGAGCTCCGCGACAAGCGCCGCGACATCGCGAAGCGCGACGCCGACCGCCAGATCGAGCGCGCGCTCAGGTCGCGAAATCGCTGACAGCTACACTGATTACGAAAGGACATACGGGGGCGACCAGGTTTCGACGTGGTCGGTTCTCCGGCTGAGCTGCGAGTCGAGGTCCCCGGTCGGCCTCGTAAAACAACCGGGAACAACGTAAGTGCGGATCGTAATCTCGCACTCGCTGCCTAACTGAACCTTAGGTAGCGCGTCGCACCGAACTCGGCCCGTGGTTCGGGTACGCGGCGTCAGATAACGGGCTGGCCCCGAAGGAGAGCCAATCGCCGGAGGGGTGAGACCAAAGGATGGCTGGCCCGGCGGTAGGTCGCCTGTGAACCGGCCGTTCGGGTGAGATCAAAGCGCAGGCTACGCTCGTAGACGCTCTGCCCGGTGCGGCCGCGGACGCGGGTTCGATTCCCGCCGCCTCCACTAGTGAAAAGCCCTGCGAGGCCGGGCTCGCGGGGCTTGGCACATCTCGCGGTCACGACCGCGAGCTTCGAATCCGAAGCGTACGGTCCCGCGTAGAC
>CAWGEE010000027.1:0-144304 GCA_963821415.1 uncultured Actinomycetes bacterium
CGACCGAAGGAGGTGCATCATGAAGGGAAGTCCCACGCTGACGCGGGTGCTCGAGATCGGAGGCATCGTGTCGGCCATCGTGCTCGTGGCGTTCGGCATCGCCGCGATCGTCATGGGATTCGACGGCCGTTCCACGGTGCAGTCCAACCTCAGCAACGAGTACGTGGTCGGCACGCCCGACATGACACCGGAAGGGATCGCTCCCGTCATCGAGGAGATCGAGGCGGCGCAGGCGGAGATCGGCACGGCGATGCAAGAGGCCGGCGCTGGTGTTAATCGGCCTGACCCCGGTCGACGCACCTCAACTGCTCGGTCGCGGATGAGCCGGTGGACAACAGCACCAGCGCACGCTGTACTTCGCGGAGTACCTGCAAATCCACGCGCTCGAGTCCACCAACGGGCTCGTCTACTCCCAGATGGGTCGCTTCATTGCTGCGCCCGATGCACCGCCCGAGGAGACTGACTTCAACGGCGGCACGAGCAACGAGGAAGTCGCGCACTCAGTCGACGAAGGATCGGGTCAGCCGGTCTCGAACGGCGTCCGCAACCTCTGGGTGACGGAGACGGCGCTGGCTTCGGCGCTCAACCTCGCCTACACGGCCGAGCAGATCTCGCTGTTGGGGATCGTCGTCGGTGTTGCCCTGCTGCTCGCCGGAATCGGGTTCGCGATCCTCGCGGTCGCAGCTCTGCACCGCCGGACAAGCACACAAACTCAGGACTAAGGAGAGAACACATGGCAGCGCAGCGTTCGTCTTACTACCAGTCGTCGTCAGGCGGGGGCGGACTCCTCGCCACGGTCGTCGCCGTCTTCCTCGGGATCCTCACGGCGGTGCTTGCCCTGCTCGCCCTCGCCATGTGGATGGACAACCGCTCGGCGAACGACGGCGCGCCCAAGGCGAGCGCCTCGGCCCCCATGCGAATCACAACACCTCCCTCCCCTTGAACAGCTTCGCCGGCGTCGTGCCCGAGAACGCGCTCGAGCTCGCAGAGGCGCACGTGGCCACCAAGGCGACGCTGCCTGCGATTCCCGCCGGCGACGTCGTGAAGGTGCACATGACCCTCAAGGACATGGTCGTCGAGATCGCGCCGGGCGTGAAGTACAACACGTGGGCCTTCGACGGCCACGGCGCTCCAGGGCCGGTCGTGCACGTGCGCGAGGGCCAGACTGTCGAGATGACGCTTACGAACGGAGGCTCCATCCCACACTCGATCGACTTCCACGCCGCCCGCATCGCACCGGATGTCGCGTTCAAGGACGCCGCACCGGGTAAGTCGTTCACGTTCCGTTTCAAGGCGGACGACCCCGGCGTGTTCATGTACCACTGCGGCACGAAGCCCGTTCTCGCGCACATCGCGAACGGCATGTACGGCGCGATCGTCGTCGAGCCCGCGGCCGGCCTCCCGAAGGTCGACAACGAGTACGTGCTCGTCGGCAGCGAGTGGTACATGACCGGTGACGGTATCTCCGAGCCGGCGTCCCTGGACATGGCCAAGGCGCGGGCCAGGATGGCCGACTGGGTCACGTTCAACGGCTACGCGAACCAGTACGTCACCCACCCGCTGACCGCAGATCCTGGCGAGACCACCCGCTTCTGGGTCGTCGCCGCAGGGCCTACGAACAACGTGAACTTCCACGTCGTGGGCACGATCTTCGACCGTGCCTGGGTCAACTCCGATCTCGCCAGCCCGCCCCAGAAGGGCGTCCAGACTGTCGTGGTGCCGGCAGGAGGCGGTGCGGTCTTCGACGTGAAGGTCGACGACGAGGGTCTCTACCCGTTCGTCAGCCACGCCTTCGCGGACGTCGACCTCGGCCAGGTCGGGCTACTGAAGGTGGGCAATCCGAAGGGCGGGGCTAGCCACTAGCGAGGAGGCGGCGCAGCACGAAGCGGAGGATGCCGCCGTGGCGGTAGTACTCCCGCTCGCGCGGAGTGTCGAGCCGGACGCGCGCGCGAAACTCACGGTCGTCGGCCCGCACGGTCACCGTGTGGGCCTCGCCGCCTTCTACGCCCTCTACCGAGAAGAGCTCGCGGCCGGTCAGCCCGAGCGCCTCCCGCCCCTCGCCGTCGGCGAACTGCAGCGGCAGGACGCCCATCATCAGCAGATTGGAGCGGTGGATGCGCTCGTAGCTCTCGGCGAGCACCGCGCGCACGCCGAGCAGCGCCGGGCCCTTCGCGGCCCAGTCGCGTGACGATCCCGAGCCGTACTCCTTGCCGGCGATGACGACGAGCGGCACGCCCTCCTCGCGGTAGCGCTCGGCCGCCTCGAAGATCGTCGTCTCGTCGCCTGAGGGCAGATGCGCCGTCCACGTCCCCTCCGAGCCGGGGACGAGCAGGTTGCGCAGCCGGACGTTGGCGAACGTGCCGCGGATCATCACCTCGTGGTTGCCGCGGCGGGAGCCATACGAGTTGAAGTCCTTGCGCTCGATGCCGTGCTCCACGAGGTAGCGGCCGGCCGGGCTGTCCGGCTTGATGGCGCCCGCGGGCGAGATGTGGTCGGTCGTCACGGAGTCGCCCACCATGACGAGGCAGCGGGCGTCTCGCGATGTCCCCGACGGGCTCCGGCTCGCGGCCCATGCCGTCGAAGTACGGCGGGCGGCGGATGTATGTCGACTTCGGATCCCACTCGTAGAGCAGGCCGGAGGGGATGTCGAGCGCGCGCCAGCGCTCGTCGCCCGTGTAGACGTCCGCGTACGTCTGCTCGAACATCTCGCGCCTCAGCGCCGAGCCGATCACCTCCTGTACCTCCTGCGGGCTGGGCCAGATGTCCTTGAGGTACACGTCCTCGCCGTCCTCGCCGGTGCCGAGCGGCTCGTCGACGAGGTCGAGGTCCATGCGGCCCGCCAGCGCGTAGGCGACCACGAGCGGCGGCGACGCGAGGTAGTTCGCCTTGACCTCCGGATGGATGCGAGCCTCGAAGTTCCGGTTCCCCGACAGGACGGCGACGACCGCGAGGTCGCCCTCGGAGATGGCCCGCGAGATCTCGTCGGGCAGCGGCCCCGAGTTGCCGATGCAGGTCGTGCAGCCGTAGCCGACGGTCTGGAAGCCGAGCTCGTCGAGATGGGGCGAGAGGCCCGCCTCGTCGAGGTACTGCGTCACCACCTTCGAGCCGGGCGCGAGGCTCGACTTCACCCACGGGCGGCGCTGCAGGCCGCGCTCGACCGCCTTCTTGGCGAGCAGTCCCGCGGCGACCATCACCTGCGGGTTCGACGTGTTCGTGCAGCTCGTGATGGCGGCGATCACGACGGCGCCGTGGTCGAGGGGAAAGCGCTCTCCGTCCAGCTCGCACCAGACCGCGTGCGAGCGCTCGCCGGTATCGGGAACCGACACGGTGGCCGTCGCTTGCGACTCCTCGTGGCCGGGCGAGGCCAGGGCCATGGGGTCGCTGGCCGGGAAGCTCTCGGCTGATGCAGCGTCGTCGGCAGTGCCGTAGTCGATGCCAAAAGTGGGGAGGGCTGCGAGGAACGACTCCTTCGCGTCGCGCAGCGGCACGCGATCCTGCGGCCGGCGCGGGCCGGCGAGGCTCGGCTCGACCGTCGAGAGATCGAGCTCCACGATCTGCGAGTACGTGGGCTCGCCGTCGGCCGGGTCGTGCCAGAGCATGTTCTCCTTGCAGTAGGCCTCGACCAGCGCGACGTGCTCCTCGGCGCGCCCGGTCAGCCGCAGGTACGCGAGCGTCTCCTCGTCGACGGGGAAGAAGCCGCAGGTCGCGCCGTACTCGGGCGACATGTTCCCGAGCGTCGCGCGGTCGGCGACGGGCAGGCCCTCGAGGCCTGCGCCGAAGTACTCGACGAACTTCCCGACCACGCCCGTCTCGCGGAGGATCTGCGTCACCGTCAGCACGAGGTCGGTGGCCGTGGAGCCGTCCGGCAGCTTGCCCGTCAGCCGGAAGCCGACCACCTGCGGCACGAGCATCGACACGGCCTCGCCGAGCATGGCCGCCTCGGCCTCGATGCCGCCGACGCCCCAGCCGAGCACGCCGAGGCCGTTGACCATCGTCGTGTGCGAGTCGGTGCCGAGCAGCGTGTCCGGGAAAGCCTGTCCGTTGCGGTCCTGGACGACCCGGGCGAGGAACTCGAGGTTGACCTGGTGGACGATGCCGGTCGCCGGCGGGACGACCGTCAGGCCGTCGAAGGCCTGCTGGCCGAAGCGGAGGAACGCGTAGCGCTCGCGGTTGCGCTCGAACTCGAGCTCGGTGTTCCGCGCCATCGCGCCGCGCGACGCGAAGGCGTCGACCTGCACCGAGTGGTCGATGACGAGGTTCGACGGCAGCTCGGGGTCGATGCGCGCCGGGTCGCCGCCGAGATCGCGCATCGCGTCGCGCATGGCGACGAGGTCGACGACCGCGGGCACGCCCGTGAAGTCCTGGTGGAGGACGCGCGCGGGCGTGAAGCTCAGCTCGCGTGAGGGCTCGTCGGTCGCCACCCAGCCGGCGACGGCCTCCACGTCGGCCTCCGTGCCGGTGCGCAGTGCGTTCTCCAGCAGGATGCGCAGCGTGAAAGGGAGGCGCGCGACGTCGTGGCTGGCCTGCAGCGAGTCCAGCCGGAAGATCTCGTACTCGCTGCCGCCGACCTTCAGCGATGAGGAAGAGGCAGCCATGTCACCGATGCTACGCGAACGCGATCACGCTGCGGATGCCGTCCTGGGCCTCCATCAGCTCGAAGCCGCGGTTCACGTCGTCGAGCGTGAGCCGGTGCGAGATCAGCGACTCGACGTCGATCTCGCCGGCGAGCCAGCGGTCGACGAGCTGCGGCACGTGCGTCCGTCCCTTCACGCCGCCGAACGACGATCCCGTCACGCGCCGGCCGGTGATGAGGAGGCGCGGAACGACGTCGAGCGTCTCGCCCTTGCCGGCGACGCCGCACATCGTCGCGAGACCCCATGCCTCGCGCGCGGCCTCGACGGCCTGTCCCATGACGGCGACGTTGCCGGTCGCCTCGAACGTGTAGTCGGCGCCGAAGCCGCCCGTCTCCGAGCGGATCCAGTCGACCGTGTCGCTCGCGGCGAGCCGCGTGTCCGTGGCGCCGTGGCGGCGTGCTTCCGCGAGCCTGTCCTCGGACAGGTCGACGGCGATGATGCGCTCGGCGCCTGCGAGGCGGCAGCCGATGACGGCTCCCAGGCCGACGAGTCCGCAGCCGAAGACGGCGCAGACGGATCCGGGCTCTACCCGCGCCGTGAACAGAGCGGCGCCGATTCCCGTCGACAGGCCGCACGCGAACGGCGCGCAGCCTTCCAGCGGAGCCTCCGGGCTGACCTTGGCCAGCGCGATCTCGGGCATGACGGTGTACTCGGCGAACGTCGACGTGCCCATGAAGTGCTTCAGCGGATCGCCGCTCCGGCTGAATCTCGTCGTCCCGTCGGGGAGGAAGCCGAGTCCCTGCTGGTCGCGAATGGCGACGCAGCGGTTCGTGCGCTCGCTCCGGCAGTGGATGCACTCGCCGCACTCCGGCGCGAACAGCGTGACGACGTGGTCGCCCTCGGCGACGAGCGTGACGCCGTCGCCCACGCGCTCGACGACGCCGGCGCCCTCGTGGCCGAGCACGCACGGCACGTAGCCGCTGGGATCGGCCCCGGACGCCGTGTAGAGATCGGTGTGGCAAACACCGCAGGCGACCAGCCGTACGAGCACCTCGCCGGCCTTCGGCTCGGCCAGCTCGACGTCCTGGACGACGAGCGGCCGGCCGAACTCCTCGAGCACGGCTGCGCGTACCTGCACAGGCTCGATCCTAGGCGAGCCCGGCCGACCGGAGGAGCGCGTCGATCACCCGCGCCTGCGCGACGGCGTCCTCGCGCCCCAGCAGCTGCGGAGCCTCGCCGCGGATCGCGTCGCTCAGGTTCTCGAGCTGGAGCCTGTAGGAGTCGGCGGGCTCGAGCTCGAGCCGCTCCACCTCGTCGCCCCGCCGCAGCTCGATGACCGGCGTGCGGCAGTGCCACGGGTCGTCGAGGAAGAGCGAGCCTTCCGTGCCGATCGCCTCCAGCTCGTCCCGTGACGGAAGACAGGTGCCGCAGTCGAAGAGGGCGATGACGTCGTCCGGGAAGCGCAGCTTCCCTGCGAAGACCCAGTCGGTTCCGGTCGGGCCGACGTACGCCTCGCCGTGGACGGCCGTCGGCTCGCCGGCGAGCAGGCGCGAGCCGCTCACGCAGTAGCAACCGACATCCATCAGGCTGCCGCCGTCCACGTCGGTTCGCAGCCTGATGTTCTCCGGGTCGTAGATCGAGAAGCTGAACGCCGACCGGATCACGCGCAGCTCACCGATCGCGCCGCTGCGGACGAGCTCCACCAGCTGATGGGTCTGCGGGTTGTGGCGGTACATGAACGCCTCCATCAGCAGCCGTCCGGCGCTGTCCGCCGCGTCGAAGGCGCGCTCGACCTCCTCGGGCCGCCGGTCGAACGGCTTCTCGCAGAGCACGTGCTTGCCGGCTTCGAGGGAACGGATCGACCACTCGACGTGCATCGAGTTGGGCAGCGAGATGTACACGGCCTCGACGTCCGGGTCCTCGAGCAGCGCCTCGTACGAGCCGTAGGCCCGCTCGATCTCGCCACTCCTGCGCGTACGCGTCTGCCCGCGCCTGGTCGCGGCTGGCGACGGCGATCAGCTCGGCCTTGTCAGAAGCGTGCGCGGCGGGAATGACGTGCTTGTTGATGTTGGCCGTCGAGATGATCCCCCAGCGGACCGGCTCGGCAGCCATCAGAAGAGCCCTACGGTACGGCCCTCGGCGTCGATGTCGACGTTGAAGGCAGCCGGTGTCGCCGAGAGCCCCGGCATCGTCTGCATGTCGCCGCAGAGCGCGACGAGCCAGCCGGCGCCGGTGTATGCCCGGACTGCGCGCACCGGCACGGTGAAGCCGGTCGGGGCGTTGAGCAGCTCCGGGTCGTGCGAGAGCGAAAGGTGCGTCTTCGCCATGCAGATCGGCACCTTGCCGAGGCCCTGCTCCGCGAAGCGGTGGATGTCGTTCTCGGCGGCGTGGAGCAGAAAGATGCCGTCGGCGCCGTATGCCCGCTTGGCGATCGCCTCGATCTTGTCCGCGATCGGCGCGTCGTCGGGATAGAGGTAGTCGAACGCGGTCGGGTGGTCGGCGGCGTCGACGACCGCCTCGGCGAGCGCCGCCGCCCCGTCGCCGCCCTGCTCGAAGGCCTCGTTGAGCTCGGCGGCGTGCGCGCCGTGCTCCAGCGCGAGGCGCCGCACGGTCTCCAGCTCCTCGTCCGTGTCGCCGGGGAAGCGGTTGACGGCGACGACGGCCTTCAGCCCGAACTCGGCGACGATGTCGAGGTGCCGCCCGAGGTTCGCGGCCCCGCGCTCGATCGCCGGGACGCCGCCGTCGGGCTCGCCGCCGTGGTGCTCGAGCGCCCTCACGGTGGCGACGAGCACGACCGCGCTCGGGCTGAGCCCGCCGGCGCGGCAGACGATGTCGAGGAACTTCTCCATGCCCATGTCGGCGCCGAACCCGCTCTCGGTGACGACGTAGTCGCCGAGCTTCAGCGCCACGAGGTCGGCGACGAGCGAGTTGTTCCCGTGCGCGATGTTCGCGAACGGGCCGCAGTGCACGAAGGCGGGCTGCCCCTCGAGCGTCTGCACGAGATTCGGCTTGAGGGCGTCCTTGAGCAGGACGGTCATCGCGCCTGCCGCCTGCAGCTGCTCGGCGGTCACCGGCTCGCCCTCCCACGTGTAGGCGACGGTGATCGCGCCCAGTCGCTGCCGCAGGTCGTGGAGATCGCGCGCGACCGCCGTGATCGCCATCACCTCGGAAGCGGCGGTGATGTCGAAGCCGGTCTCGCGGACGTAGCCGTTCGCCCGCCCGCCGAGGCCGATGACGACACCGCGCAGCGCGCGGTCGTTCATGTCCACGCAGCGCCGCCAGCTGACCGTGAGCGGGTCGATGCCGAGCTTGTTGCCGTGCAGCAGGTGTGCCTCCAGCATCGCCGACAGGAGGTTGTTCGCGGCGCCGATGGCGTGGATGTCGCCGGTGAAATGGAGGTTGAGGTCCTCCATCGGCACGACCTGCGCGTAGCCGCCGCCGGCCGCGCCGCCCTTGATCCCGAACACCGGGCCGAGCGAGGCCTCGCGCAGGCAGAGCACCGGCCGCTTGCCGATCTTGCCCAGGCCCTGCGTGAGCGAGACCGACGTCGTCGTCTTGCCCTCGCCCGCCTTCGTGGGCGTGATCGCCGTCACGCAGACGAGCTTCGCGTCGGGTGTTCCCGCCAGCCGGTCGAGCACGGACAGCCCGACCTTCGCCTTGTAGTTGCCGTAGAGCTCGACCTCGGCCGGCTCGAGGCCGATCTCCGCCGCGATGTCCGCGATCGGCCGGAGCTTCGCGGCCTGGGCGATCTCGAGGCTCGAGAGCATGCGGGGATCATTCCATCGCCGGACTGCCGGGATACGATGAAGCAGCGGTGATCGAGTTCACGCTCGACGGGAAGACGGTGTCGGCGCCCGAGGGCGAGCTGCTCGTCCACGCGGCGGCGCGGCACGGCGATTTTCATCCCGACGCTCTGCCACGACGACAAGCTCGACCCGTACGGCGGCTGCCGCATGTGCCTCGTCGAGGTGGAGGGAGCGCCTCGCCCGGTGCCCGCCTGCGCCGAGCGCGTCCGCGCGGGCATGGCGGTCTCGACCAACGGCGAGACGGGCGCCATGCGCCGCACGCTCACGGAGATGCTGCTCGTCGAGCACCTGAACGCGAACCCCGGCGGCAGGCCCAACGAGCTGACCGACCTCGCGCAGGAGCTCGGCGCGACGGCGCCGTTCGTCCTCCCCGACGCCGAGCGCAAGCCGTACTCGGACCGCAACGCGTACATGGGCTACGACCCCGACGCCTGCATCCTCTGCAACCGCTGCGTGCGCTACACGCAGGAGGTGATGATGTGCTCGGCGCTGACGTTCGAAGGGCGCGGCGCCGAGGCGCGGATCGTCCCCACGCACGGCGACTCGTGGCTCGACACCGAGTGCGAGCTCTGCGGCGGCTGCCTCTCCGTCTGCCCGACCGGCGCCATCTACGAGAAGTTCACGACCGGCGCGCCGCCCGGACACGAGCAGGCGCTCGAGAAGACGAAGACGACGTGCACGTTCTGCGGCGTCGGCTGCCAGATCGACCTCAACGTCGACCCGCAAGACGAAGCGCATCGTGAAGGTGACGTCGGAGCCGGAGTACCTCCCCAACGAGGGCAACCTCTGCGTCAAGGGCCGCTTCGCGTTCAACTTCGTCCACCATCCCGACCGGCTGACCGAGCCGCTCGTTCGCGGCGAGGACGGCGAGCTGCACCCGACCGACTGGGACACGGCGCTCGCGACCGCGGCCAACGGGCTACGCAAGCGTGATGGAGGAGCACGGCACGCAGGCCGTCGGCGTGCTCGCGTCGGCGAGGCTGACGAACGAGGAGAACTACCTCATCCAGAAGCTCGCGCGGACGGCGCTCAAGACGAACTCCGTCCACTCCTGCGAAGCCACCTGACACGCTCCGACCCTTTACGGCCTGGTCAGGTCGTTAGGCAGAGGAGCGAGCACCAACTCCATCCCGGAGATCGAGAACGCGCGCTTCCTGTTCGTGATCGGCTCGAACACGACCGAGGCGCACCCGGTGCTCGCGCTGCGCATGAAGAAGGCCGTGCGGAACGGCGCGACGCTCGTCGTCGCCGACCCGCGGAAGATCTGGCTGACGAAGATCGCGAAGCGGCACCTGCAGCTGCGCCCGGGATCGGACGTCTGGCTGATCAACGCGATGATGAACGTCATCCTCGAGGAGGGGCTCCAGAACGAGGACTACATCCGCGAGTTCACGGACGACTTCGACGCCGTCCGCGAGGTCGTCTCGCGCTACACGCCCGAGGAGGCCGAAGCAGGTCACGGGCGTCTCCGCGGAGGACATCAGGGCCACGGCGCGCGAGTACGCGACCGAGCGGCACGCGGCGATCTTCTACACGCTCGGCATCACCGAGCACGCATGCGGCGTCGACAACATCTGGTCGCTCTCCAATCTCGTGCTGATGACGGGGCACCTCGGCTACGAGTCGACGGGCCTCAACGCGCTGCGCGGACAGAACAACGTCCAGGGGCTGAACGACTCGGGCGCGAATCCGACGTACTTCCACGGCTACCAGCCGGTCGACGATCCCGAGGTGCGGAAGAAGTTCTCGGAGGCGTGGGGCGTGGAGGTGCCCGAGAGGCCCGGCTACCGGCTCGACCAGATCATGGCGGCCTGCCACGACAACCGCATCCAGGCGCTCTACCTCATCGGCGAGAACCCGATGCAGACGGAGCCGAACGCCCACCACGTCGAGGAGGGGATCGCCGGCCTCGAGTTCATCGTCTCGCAGGACATCTTCCTCAACGACATGACGATGAAGTACGCCGACGTCGTCTTCCCCGCGTCGAGCTTCGCCGAGAAGGACGGCACGTTCACGAACACCGAGCGGCGGATCAACCGCGTGCGAGCTGCGCTGCCGTGCCCGGGCAACGCTCGGGTCGACCGCGACATCGTCATCGACCTCGCCCGTGCCCTCGGCGCCAACTGGCCCGAGTACCCGGACGCCGAGTCCGTGTGGAACGAGATGGCCGACCTCGCGCCGGCGTGGTACGGCATCCGCTACGACCGGCTCGAGGAGCAGGGCATGCAGTGGCCCGCGCCCGAGCTCGGCCATCCCGGCTCGCCGTATCTCCACGCGCCGCGGCCGGCGCGTGCGGGCGGCCGGGCGAAGTTCTTCCCCGTCGAGTACCAGCCGCCGATCGAGCAGCCCGACTCCGAGTACCCGCTCATCCTCAACACCGGCCGGACGCTCTACCACTACAACTCGGCGACGATGACGATGCGCGAGTCGGGCATCACCGACAAGCAGGAGGAGCCCGTTCTTCGAGATCTCGGCCGAGGACGCGTCGAACCTCGGGCTGAGTCGAGGGCGACCTGGCGCGGATCTCGTCGCGGCGCGGCTCACTCGAGGCGCGCGTGGCCATCTCCGACCGCGTCTACCCGGGGCTCGTCTGGATGGCGCTCCACTTCGAGGGCGCGAAGGTGAACTGGCTGACGCACGACGTCGGCGACCCGCTGATCGGCACGCCCGAGTACAAGATCAGCGCCGTGCGGGTCGAGGCAGTCCCGGACGTTCGCTAGCTCACGCTCTCGAGCTCCTCGAACCAGCGCCGCAGGGCACGCGGGCCGTCGCCGACGATGACGAGATGGGCCGCATCGTCGCTGCCTGAGATCGTGAAGACGATGCGTTCGGTTCTCTCGACGAGGAAGAGCAGGAGGGGGATCACCAGCCAGCAGAAGGCGACTGCGCAGGAAGGCGTACGGCCGGTACGTATGGGCGTACGAAACGGCCGACTCGCTCTGAGACTCGATCGTGTAGCCGGCCTTGCCCAGCGGCACGGAGAGCTTGGTCAGGATCTGCGCGCTTGAGCTCCTCGCGGCTGACCTTACTCTCCAGCTGGACTATGAACGTTCTGCTCATCGCGACGCGCGGAGTCTGCAGCGGTCCGGGGTTGCCTGCAAGTTCCGGCGCCTATCCCGGGGGGCTAGCATGCGCCGAGATGACCGACTCGCTGGCGCCCGAGGTCGTCGACAGCCACCTCAAGGGTCGCTTCGGGCGGCCGTACACGTACGTCGAAGAGTGCGAGTCGACGCAGCACCTGCTCGCTGACGACGCGCCGGAGGGTGCGGTGGCCGCGACCGACCACCAGACTGCAGGTCGCGGCCGGCACGGCCGCACATGGGAAGCGCCGGCGGGAACGGCGCTCCTCTGCTCGATCGCTCTCCATCCGCCGGCGGAACGCGATGCCCCCGAGCTCACGCTCGTCGGTGCGATCGCGGCCGCGGAGGCGGTGGAGCGGGCGACGGGCCTCTCGGCCCAGATCAAGTGGCCGAACGACGTGATGCTGAACCGGCGCAAGGTGTGCGGCGTGCTCGGCGAGCTGCGCGACGGGGTCGTCACGCTCGGCATCGGCATCAACGTCAACCAGACGCGGGAGCAGCTTCCCAGCGACGCATCCACACCGGCGGCATCGCTGCGAACGATCACGGGACAGACGTTCGATCGCGCGTCGCTGCTCGGCTCGCTGCTCTTCAGACTCGAACGTATCTACGACGAGTGGCGCCACGGCGGGCTCGTGGATGTGTTCGTCGAGATCGGGCCGCGCGACTTTCTCCGCGGCCGCCCGGTCACCGTGGACGGCAAGAGCGGCATCGCGACGGGCATCAACTGCGACGGTCGCCTGGAGCTGGATACCGGCCACGGGGAGCGTGTCCTCGTAGAGGCCGGCGAAGTCGTCTACGAGCGCTAGCCCGTTCGCTTGCGGGCGACCACGAGCAGGTACTCGTAGTGATACTCGGCCGGCCCGCCCGGGGTGCCTCGATTCGAGCGGGTTGCGAACTCCAGGAACTCCCGGTCGAGAGTCGCAGCACGCTCGGGTTCATCGTCGAGAGCGGCGTAGACAGCCACGACGGGTCCGAACGTCTCCTTGAAGAAGTCGCAGTAGTCGCGCGGCGTCGCGGCCCGCTCCACGTACTCACCACGTGTCAGCTCCAGGTGCTCCACCCTGTCGCCGAAGAGCTCCCGTACGTGCCCCTCGCTCCCCCAGAGGACCGGCGGCAGCGCCGACTGTGGAGGTGGCGGCATGTAGGGCACGAACAGGCCGAAGAAGTCAGCGGCCAGGCCCTCGGGGGTGAAGTTGAGCGTCCCGATCGTGCCTCCCGGTCGGCACACGCGCAGGAGCTCGTCGGCCGCCGCCTGATGGTCCGGCGCGAACATCGCACCGAGCGAGGACGTGACGACGTCGAACTCGCCGTCGCCAAAGGGAAGCGCCTCCGCGTCGGCCTCCACCCACTCCAGCTCCACGCCGCGTGCGCTGGCCTCGCGGCGACCCGCCTCGAAGTTCTCCGGCGTGATGTCCGACGCCACGACCTGGGCGCCCGTCTCGGCGGCGCGGATGGCGACATTGCCCGTGCCTGTCGCAACGTCGAGCACGCGCTGGCCGGCGGAGATGTCACATGCCTCCACCAGCACGGGACCGAGCTCCCAGACCAGTCGTTTTCGAGAACCTGTGGTAGTCGCCGAGCGCCCACATCGCTCGCGCTGCCGCGTTCACTTCACGAGTAGCCATGCGTCCTCCTATCTCCTCGAGCCGCGCGAGGCGCGGCCACCTCGGTCGAGGAATCGTCCTCGTGCCTGCACCGACTTCACGAGCCGAAGGTAGTCGAGGCAAACCGATTCGACTTCGCCGGAAGCGGCCATCTTCGGCCGCAGTGGCATGTAGCCAACGTCGTGGCTATGCGTCGAGCAGGCCTGAGCGAACAGCGTGGGCGGCGGCGGCCGTCCGCGATGGGAGGTCGAGCTTGCGCAGGATGTTCGTCACGTGGCGGTGGACCGTGTGCTCGCTGATCACCAGGCGGTCGGCGATCTGGCGATTCGTGAGCCCTTCTGCGAGCAGACGAAGCACGTCCTGCTCGCGGGGTGTGACACCAGAGAAGCGGTGAATCGCCCGCCACGGCCGCGCGCTGCGAGAAGACGACGCGCTCGCTCGGCCTCGGTTGCCGCGCCGAGGCCGAGCAGGAGATCCATGGCAGCCGCTGCCTCTCGCTCGGCTACATCGGTGCGGCCCAACGCCAGCAAGGCTCGTCGCAAGCTCGACCCTGGTCCGACCCGCCTCGAAAGGAGCACCGCTCATCTCGAAGCGATCTGCAGCATCTTCCAGCAGTGGCCGAGCGAGTTCGTGCTCCCCCTGCGCCGCTGTGAGCATGCCGTCAGCGCGCTCGGCGAAGGCGCGCAGCGGGACAGTTCCGACCAGGTGCGCGATCTCGCGGAATGCCTCGAGGCTTGCCGCCGCCTCGTCGAGCTCCCCGCGCGCGATTCGCGCACGGATGAGTAGCTCGAGTGCCGGAGCGCGGCCAAGCTTCCGCGTGCTCCGGCACCTGGCGCAGCAGCCGCTCGAGAAGCTCGACAGCGCGGAGCGAGTCGCCGCGGTCGAGTGCCAGGGCGGCTCGGCAGAGCTGTGCACCCGGGCCTGTACCCGCTTGCTCGAGCAGCAGCGCGGCCTCGTCCGACCTGCCCTGGCGCTGTCGCAGGTCCGCGAGCACGACCAGCGGGGACCCGACCCACGCCGGACGCGAGCCGGAGTAGTCGTCGATCGACGCGACGAGCAACGCCTCCGCATCCGACCAGCTGCCCCGCCAGAGGTGCACGGCGCCGTACTCGGCTCTGCAGAACGCGAGCATGTAGCGGCTTCCGTAACGATCTGCGAAGTCTGCGATCCGGTCGCACCACTCGGACGCGCGGTCGTAGTCGAGCACAGCCGTGCAGGCGGAAACGAGAAAGCAGCAGGCCCAGGCGCTCGAGATGGGGATCGTGGCTTCGCCTTCCAGAGCCGCGGCGGTGGCTTCGTCGAGGCAGCGCATGCCCTCCGTCTACCTGAGCCTTGGACACGAGCGTCGATCCGTGGAGCGCCAGCCCGAGCATCTCGAGGTCGGCGACGTCGAACCGTTGCCCGAGCCCGGCCGCGCGAACGCCGAGCTCACTCGCCTTGTCTGCATCGCCGCCGATGTAGGCGACGTATCCCTCGTGAAAGGCCAGCCAGCCGTGGTCGGGTCCGGGCTCGAGTGGATCCAGCAGGCGGTGGGCGCGCCGCAGCCATCCATTCGCTACCGCGGCTGCGCCACGGAAGTCGAGCTGGTCCGCCGCAAGCCACGTTGCCATTCGTGCCGCGCTGGCTCGGTCGCCTCTCGCCTTGTACAGACGGTAGGCGCGCTCCCGCGCTTCGAAGACCGCGTCCGAATCGTCGAGCCACCAGGCAGCCCAGCTGAGCCCCTCGAGTGCCTCCGGTGTCTCGTCCGAGGCGACTGCCTGCTGGAAGACCGCCCTTGCGGGTGCCCAGCGCCCTGCCCGCAGCTCGGCCCAGCCGTCGTCGAGGTGCGCGCTCTGCTGCCGGTCGACATCTCTGGCATTGTCGCGCGCGTGCGCCTCGACTGGGAGCTGGCCGTCCGCGGCTACCGCCGCTACGCCGCCTACCCGGCCGCGACCTGGGCGGGCATCCTCACGAACACCGTCTTCGGCTTCATCCAGGCGTACGTGCTCCTGGCGCTGTTCGAGACCCGCGATGACATCGGCGGCTACGACGCGGCGCAGACGCTCGACATATGTCTGGCTGACGCAGGCGATGCTCTCGACCGTCGGCATCTTCGGCGATGCGGACTTCGCCCAGCGGATCCAGCGCGGCGATGTCGCGACCGACCTCATCCGGCCCGTGCATCCGCTCCGCGCGGGCCTGGCCTCCGACTACGGGCGAGCCTTCTACCACGCGATCTTCCGCGGGTTGCCGCCGCTCATCATCGGCGCCATCGTCTTCGACCTGACTGCGCCGACCAATCCCGTCGTCTGGGTCGTGTTTCTCGTCAGCGTCATGCTGGCCATCGCCGTCAGCTTCGCGTTCCGCTTCCTCTACAACCTCTCGGCGTTCTGGCTGCTCGACTACCGCGGCGCGCTGCGCATCGCCGTCGCGCTCGCGGCCTTCTTCTCCGGCTTCATCATCCCCGTCCGCTTCTTCCCGGACTGGCTGCAGACGCTCGCGTACGCGACACCGTTCCCGAGCATGCTGCAGCTCCCCGTCGACGTCTTCGTGGGCGCGTCGACAGGGACAGAGCTCGTCGCGACCCTCGCGATGCAGGTCGGCTGGACGATCGCGCTCATCGCGGTCTGCTGCGCGGTGTTCTCGCGGGGCACGCGAAAGCTGGTCGTGCAGGGTGGCTGAGTCGCTGGCTCTCTACGTCCGGCTCGTCTCGGCTCGCGTACGTGCCCAGTGGCAGTACAGGGCGTCGTTCGCGCTCGACGTCGTCGGCGTCTTCCTCGTCACGTTCCTCGACTTCATGGCCATCCTCGTCATCTTCGACAACGTGCCTCAGCTGGCCGGCTGGAGCGTGCAGGAGGTCGCGCTCCTCTACGGCATCGCCGGCGTCTCGTTCTCGATCGCCGAGCTGGCCGTCGGTCACCTCGACCTGCTGCCGCAGCTGATCCGCGACGGGAACTTCGACCTCGTGCTGGTCAGGCCACGCAGCTCGCTGCTCCAGGTGATCGTCTCCGACTTCCGTCTCGATCAGTTCGGGAGGCTCCTGCAGTCGACGGTGGTGCTCGTGTACGCCGTCGTGGCGCTCGACATCGGCTGGACGGCGGATCGCGTCGCCATGATCGTCGTGGCCGTGCTGGCCGGAGCCGCGATCTTCGCGGCCATCTGGGTGGCGGGGATCACCATCGTCTTCTGGGCGGTCGAGGGACGCGAGTCGGTGAACTCGTTCACCGACGGTGGCAACTTCCTGTCGGAGTACCCGATCGACGTCTACGCGAAGTGGCTGCAGCGCTTCGTGACCTTCGTCGTGCCGATCGCGTTCGTGGCGTACTTCCCGGCCAGCTACGTGCTCGACAAGCCCGATCCGCTCGGCGCGCCCGACTGGGTGCCGTTCGCCTCGCCGGCGGTGGCGCTGGTCGCAGCCGTCGGCGCCGGCCTACATGTGGCGAAATGCCGTGCGGCACTACCGGAGCGCGGGCGGCTGATGGCCCAGATCGAGCTGGAGAGCGTCGAGAAGACCTTCGTCGTGCGGCGCAAGCGCGGCCGGGTGCTGCGGGAGCGCACGGTCGTCCAGGCTGTCGCCGGCATCAGCTTCGAGATCGAGGCCGGCACGCTCGCGGGCTATATCGGGCCAAATGGGGCCGGGAAGAGCACCACGGTGAAGATGCTGACCGGCATCCTCGTCCCGTCCTCGGGCCGGATCTCCGTGGCGGGCTTCGAGCCGTCTCGGCAGCGCATCCAGCTCGCGCGCCGCATCGGCGTGATGTTCGGCCAGCGCATGCAGCTCTGGTGGGACCTGCCGCTCGCCGACTCGTTCGAGCTGCTGCGCCACATCTACAAGGTTCCCGAGGAGCGCTACCGGCAGAACCTCGGCGCGCTTTCGCGAGCTGCTCGACCTGGACGACTTCCTGCAGGTGCCCGTGCGGCAGCTCTCGCTCGGCCAGCGCGTGCGCGGCGAGCTGACGGCCGCGATGCTGCACGACCCCGAGATCGTCCTGCTCGACGAGCCCACGATCGGCCTCGACGTGGTGGCGAAGGAGCGAGTGCGGGAGTTCCTGACCGAGATCAACTCCGAGCGCGGCGTGACCGTGCTGCTGACGACGCACGACCTCGACGACATCGAGCGGCTGTGCTCGCGCCTGCTCGTGATCGACCACGGCACGCCTCATCTACGACGGCGACCTCGACACGCTGAAGCAGCGCTACGGCGGCGAGCGGGTGCTCGTCGTCGACCTCGAGGAGCCTCGGGAGCCGCTGGTCGTGGACGGCGCGCGCGTGATCCGCGTCGAGGGCTCGCGGCAGTGGCTGGCGTTCCGCCGCGACGAGACGAGCGCGGCCCGGCTGACGGCCGCCGTCACGGCGCTCGCGCCCGTGCGCGACCTCGAGCTCCACGAGCCCGACATCGAGGACGTCGTCCGGAAGATCTACGCCGAGGGCGCAGGCGACGGCTAGGGCTGGAGCTGGATCGGGATGCGGACCTCCTTCGTCCGCGAGCCGTCCTTCGCCGAGAACTCGAGCACGACGAGCGCTCCCTGCCCGGCCTCGCCGGTGTAGCGCTTCGTCGTGAACTTGAACGTGCCGCGCGTGCCCGTCCCGGAGGTGGCGGTGACGAAGTGCGTGTCGACGACCTTGCCCTTCGGGTCGACGACCTCGTACTGGAAGTTGGCCTCGAACGTGTTGGCGGTGCCGGTGGCGCGGATCGGGTTCGAGACCGTCTCGAACGCGAGCGGCGACTCGACGAGGATGGCCGGCGTCTCGTCCTCGAAGCTCTTTCGCGTATAGCGCTTGCCGCCGATCTCGACCTGCTTCACGGTCGGGAACTGCGTCAGCGTGTAGACGGCCTGCGCAAGTCCGCGCGCGACGAACGTCACCGCGTCGATCCTTGCGCACGCCGTTCTCGATGATGATCGTCGGGATCGGCTGCGCGACGTCCGAGCGTCAGACCGAGCTCGCCTTCGGAGGCGGTCGGCCCGTCTGCCAGCTCGTCGAGAGCCGCCTCGCGCGACCGCCGGTGTCTTCGGCACCTCGCGGGCTACCGGCTGCACCTTGCCGTCGAGCAGGAAGTAGACGCGGAGCTTGCGTCGTCTCCGGCAGGCGTCGTCTCGGTCGTGGTCGTGAAGTCGTCGTGTCCGTCGTCGTAGTGTCGGTCGCCGAGGTCGACCCGTCGTCGCCGCCGCAGGCAGCGAGGCCGAGCAGCAAGGCGATCAGAGACAATGCGGTGACGATGCGGCCGGTCATCGGCATCACAGCGTACGCCGAGGACGCGAGCTGGGGCGTCTGGAAGGTGCCGGCGGCACTCACTCCGCTCGCGTACGTCACGAAGGTCGAAGCGGCGGGCGGCAGGCCGCTGCTCGTGCCGCCGTCGGACGATGCCGTCGAGGAGACGCTCGACGTGCTCGACGGGCTCGTCTTCACGGGCGGCCCGGACCTCGACCCGGAGCTGTACGACGCCGAGCCGCATCCGGAGACGACCAACATCCGTCCCGAGCGCGACCGCGCCGAGATCGCCCTGCTGACCGCGGCGCTCGAGCGGGACATGCCGGTGCTCGCCATCTGCCGCGGCTCGCAGGTGCTGAACGTCGCGCTCGGCGGCGACCTCGAGCAGCACGTGCCCGACCTCGTCGGCCACGAGGGCCACAAGGAGACGCCGGGCGTGTTCTCCAAGCACCCCGTCTCGGTCGACGAGGGCTCGCGCCTGCACGCGGTCGTCGGCGACACGATCGAGGTCTCTTCGCACCACCACCAGGGCTACGGCCGGCTGGGCGAAGGGCCTCGACGTGGTCGCGCGCGCCGACGACGGAACGATCGAGGCGCTCGAGGCCGGCGGTCACGCGTTCGCCCTCGGCGTGCTCTGGCATCCGGAGGACGGCGACGACCTGCGGCTCTTCGAGGAGCTCGTCTCCGCCGCCCGCGAGCACCGCGCAGCGCCGTAGCTAGAGTCGGAAGGTGGCGTACGGCATCGAGGCGGAGCGGCTCGTCCGCGAGTTCAAGGACGTCCGCGCGGTGGACGGCATCGACCTCGTCGTCGCCGAAGGCGAGATCTACGGCTTCCTCGGACCCAACGGCGCGGGCAAGAGCACGACCGTGCACATGCTGACGACGCTGCTGCCGCCGACCGACGGCCGTGCCCGGGTAGCCGGCTTCGACGTCGTCAAGCAGGGCCCGAAGGTGCGGGCGGCCATCGGCGCCGCCCTCCAGGAGGCCGCGCTCGACCCGCTGCTCACGGGCCGCGAGCACCTGCGCCTGCAGACGGCGCTGCACGGCATCTCCGGGGAGGAGCGCCAGCGCCGGTCGGACGAGCTGCTGGAGCGGGTCGGTCTGGAAGCGGCGGCCGAGCGGAAGGTCAAGACGTACTCGGGCGGGATGAAGCGCCGGCTCGACCTGGCGCTGGCGCTCGTGCACCGGCCGAGGATCCTCTTCCTGGACGAGCCCACGACCGGCCTCGACCCGCAGTCCCGCACGGCTCTCTGGGCCGAGGTGGGACGGCTCGCGCAGGAGGACGGCGTCACGGTCTTCCTCACCACGCAGTACCTGGAAGAGGCCGACGTGCTCGCCAATCGCGTCGGCATCATCGACCACGGGCGCATCGTGGCCGAGGGCACGTCCCGCCGAGCTCAAGGCGGAGATCGCGCACCCGACGGTGGAGGCGATTCCCGCCGATCCCGAGCAGCGGCCGCAGCTGGCGCGGATCCTCGAGCAGTTCGGCGAGCTGAGCGCAGGTGTCGCCGAAGTCGCTCGCCGTGCGGCTGACCGGCGACGAGTACGGCCTCGCCGACATCGTCCGCGCCCTCGACACGGCCGACCTCCACGTGGAGCACCTCCAGCTGCACGCGCCGAGCCTCGACGACGTCTTCCTCGCCAAGACTGGACGAACGCTGGAGGGCGCCGGGGCCGAGCAGCCGGACGCGGTCGCCACGTGAACCGCACGCAGGTCGCGAGCCTCGCGCGGCGCAGCATCGTCCGCACGCTGCGCCAGCCCGCCTACGTCTTCCCGCCGCTGCTCTTCCCGACGATGCTCGTCGCCGTCAACGCGGCCGGCCTCCGGCCGTCGACCGAGCTCCCGGGCTTCCCCACCGACTCGTTTCTGGCGTTCGCCGTCGCCGTGCCGTTCATCCAGGGCGCGCTGTTCGCGACGATGAACGCGGGCACGGATCTCGCACGCGACATCCAGAACGGCTTTCTCAACCGCCTCGCGCTGACGCCGATGCGCGGCAGTGCTCTCCTCGCCGGCCACCTCGCAGGCGTGACCGTCATGGGCTTCGTCCAGTCCGTCTTCTACCTCGTGTGTGCGCTCGCCTTCGGCGTGGAGATCGAGTCGGGCGTGGCCGGCATCGTCGTGATCCTCGTGCTCGCCACGCTGATCGCAGCAGGCTTCGGGATGCTCGGCGCCTTCATGGCACTGCGCACCGGCTCGGGAGAGGCGATCCAGGCGCTCTTCCCCGTGCTGTTCATCTTCCTGTTCATGTCGTCGATGAACGCGCCGCGCAACCTCATGGAGGTCGACTGGTTCCGCGCGATCGCGACCGCTCAACCCGGTCTCGTACCTCATCGAGGCCGTGCGCAGCCTCATCATCACCGGCTGGAACCTGAAGGCGCTCTCGCTCGGCTTCTCGGTGGCGGTGGCGCTCATCGTCATCTCGACGGTCGTCGCGTCGCACGCGTTGCGGGTGAGGATGGCGCGCACGTGAGCGGCGGAACATGGCACGCGTACCGCTCCGTGGCCCTCGCCGTCGCGTGGCGGACGACGCACAACGCGCTGACGACGCCGAACATCCTCATCCCGTCGATCGCGTTCCCGCTCTTCTTCTTCACGGCGTTCGTGGGCGGCCTCTCGCAGCTTTCCAACCTGCCGGGGTTCGAGTTCCCGGCCGGCTACACGGCCTTCCAGTTCGTCTTCGTGCTGCTCCAGTCGGCGGCGTTCGGCGGCGTGTTCACCGGCTTCGGCATCGCCCGTGACTTCGAGTACGGCTTCTCGCGGCGGCTCATGCTGGCGGCCCCGCACCGCAGCGCGATCATCGTCGGCTACGGAATGGCCGCGATCGCACGCTGGGCGGTGACGGCGACCGTGCTCGTTGCGGTCGCGCTCGCGCTCGGGATGGACGTGCTGGGCAACGGCGTCGAGGTCGTAGGCATGTTCACGCTCGCACTGCTCGTCAACATGTGCGCGCTCGGCTGGGCGGCGGGCATCGCCACGCGCTTCCGCAGCCTCCAGGCCGGCCCGCTGATGCAGATGCCGGTGTTCCTCATCCTCTTCTTCGCCCCCGTGTACGTGCCGCTCACGCTGCTGTCGGGCTGGATCCACGCCGTGGCCACCGTCAACCCCGTGACGTACCTGCTCGAGGCGGGGCGCGGGCCTCATCTCCGGTGCGCCGGAGTACGTCGCGGTCGCGTTCGGCGCCGCGCTCTGCCTGGTCGTCGTCTTCTCGCTGTGGGCCGTGTTCGGGATGCGGCGGGCCGAGGCGGCTGGCGGCTGACGTAGACTGCCGCCGTGCGGCGCGCCCTGACCTGGCTGCTGCTGGTGCCTCTGGCCCTGCTGGGCTCCGAGGCCGCGCACACGGTCGACTACTGGCTCGTCGAGCAGGATCCGGGACAGCGCGCGGCGCTGCTCGCCCAGACCGGCCATGGCTATCTCGACCTGCTCCCGGCCGCCATTGCCACCTGCTGGGCGGTCGTGCTGCTGGCGCTGCTCGGCTGGGCGCTGGAAGGCGGCCGCGGACGCCGCGCGCCGGTGCTGCCGTTCGCGCCGTTTGCGCTGCTGCCGCCGATCGCCTTCGCCGGGCGTGAGCTGATCGAGCGCGCCACCTCCGGCGAGCTCCAGCCCAGCGTCGTGCTCGAGCCCGTCTTCCTGGTCGGCCTCGCCGTCCAGATCCCGTTCGCCGTCATCGCCTTCCTCGCCGGCCGGGCGCTGCTTCGCGCAGCCACGACGCTCGGCGCGAAGCTCTCGAAGCGCCCCGAGCGGCGGCTGCTCGCTCCGCTCCGCGCTGGCGCCGGCCGGCCTCGACCTACCGTTGCCGCGGCTCTCGCCGCTGGCCTTCGCGCAAGCAGTGCGCGGGCCGCCCGCCGCCTCTCCGTCCTGAAGTCCCGGGCCGCGTCTCGGAGCGGCCAACCGGAGAGGAGAAGACGATCGAGAAGTTGCGCCAGAGGCCGGCGCAGCTGCTCGCCGTCGCCTTCGCGGCAGTGCTCATCGCACTCGCCTCGGCGGCGCCGGCGGGCGCGCACGCCGTCCTCGTAGAGACACAACCAGGCAACGGCACCGTCCTCGAGACGTGGCCGGACCGCGTGCTCCTGCGCTTCAACGAGCCCGTGGACGCGAGTCTGGGCGCCCTGCGCGTCTACGACTCGGACGCGGAGCGCGTCGACTCGGGCCGAACCTCGCGTCCGGATGCGCAGACCGTCGCGATCGAGCTGGGCGACCGCCCGCTCGCCCGCGGCACGTACACGGTCGCCTGGCGGATCGTCTCGGCCGACTCGCACCCGCTGCACGGCGCGTTCGTCTTCTCCGTCAAGTCGAAGAGCGACACGACCGGCGTCATCGACCAGCTGCTGGAGGACGACGAGGTTCCGCGCGAGGTAAGTGTCGGCTTTACCGTCACGCGCTTCCTCAGCTTCGCGCTCCTCCTCGCCTGCGTCGGCGGTGCGATCGCGCTCTTCGCCATCTTCCGCGGGATCGAGACGCAGGTGCGGCCAAGGCTGCGCCTGGTCCTCGGTGTGCTCGCCGCCGTGCTCGCGGCGGCGTCGCTCGTGGGGATCGTGTTCCACGGAGCGAGTGCCGGCGGCTTCGGCCTCGGCGACGCGCTGTCCTGGGACGTCTTCACGGCCGTCCTCGACACGCGCTTCGGCGAGGTCTGGCTCGTGCGGGCCGGCCTCGCGGCGGGGCTCGCGCTCGTCGCGTTCTCCGGCGTGCACCCGGGCTTCCTGCTGCCGTTCGCAGTCGGGCTCGCGTGGACTCTGCCGGCGGCAGGGCATGCCAACACGGCGGGCGCCCTCGCGTTCGCGATGGACATGCTCCACGTGCTGGCGGCGTCGGTCTGGGCAGGAGGTCTCACGTTCGTGCTCCTGGCTCTGATCCTGGCCCGTACGAATCGGTGGTCGTTGGCAGCCGCGATCGTGCCGAGGTTCTCGGCGCTCGCGGTCGCCTCGGTCGCCGTGCTGCTCGTGGGTGGCCTCGTCAACGGCTACCTCGAGGTGCGTGCCTGGAGCGGGCTCTGGGAGACGAACTACGGTCGCCTGCTGCTGGCCAAGTCGGCGATCGTCCTCGTGTTGCTCGCAATCGGTGCCTACAACAACCGGCGAGCCGTGCCGCGTCTCAAGAGACAGGCAGCCTCGGCGGTCGAGCAGCGTCGATTCCTCGGCGCCGTGGGCATCGAGCTGGCGCTGTTCGCGGTCGCGATCGGCGTCACGGCAGTGCTCGTCGCGGAGCCGCCGGCCAGGGCGACGGTCGCTCCTTCGGGGCCGGTCTCGCGTTCCGCGCAGATCGGTCCGTACGAGCTGAACCTCGTCGTCGATCCCGCCGAGAAGGGACCGAACAACATCCACCTCTACTTGCTGATGAAGAACGGGCAGCCCGCCAAGGTGGCCGAGGCTCAGGTCGCGGCCACGTTGCCGGACCCGGGAATCGGGCCGCTCGAGCTCGAGCCGCATCCCGCCGGTCCGGGCCACTACAGCGTGCTCGGGGCGGCGCTGCCACTCGCCGGTGACTGGGACCTCGACATCGGGGTCCGGCGCGGCGAGTTCGAACTCCACGAAGTGACTCTCTCCGTACCGATACGAAAGGGGTAATTCTCAAAATGAGACGTCTATTCATGGCAGTCCGCCGCGGTCGGCGCTCCTGGGCGATGGCGCAGCCGCGGGCTGCGCCACGTCACACCCGCACCATGGCTCGGGCGGCGGCCGGCCGTTCCAGCGCGTCGCCTTCCGGTCGGGCACGGCTGCGAAGGCTCGCCGACGAAGTCGGTCTCGATCCAGATCCCCGCAGGTGTCATCTACGTCAAGCCGCAGGTGAAGACCGGCTGGCGCTCACGTTGAAGAAGGGCAAGCTGCCGGTGCCGGGCACGCTCTTCGGCGAGAAGGTCACCACGGGCGTGCTCTCCGTGACCTGGAGCGGCGGCCGGCTGCCCGACGACGTACTACGACACAGTTCAACCTCTACATCGCGGTTCCGAACAAGGTCGGCAAGACGATCTGCTTCCCGACCGTCCAGCGCTGCGCGAAGGGTGTGCACCGCTGGATCGAGATCCCGCAGAAGGGCAAGCCCGAGCCGGAGGCGCCGGCACCGGCGTGCAAGATCACGAAGGCTTCGGGAGGGCACGGCTAGAGCCATGCCGCTTCGCATCGCCCTGGCGACCGCTTTCGTCGCCCTCGTCGCCTGCCCCGCCGCCGCCTCTCACGGCGGCGGGGCGCAGGGCTACCGCTCGACGGTCGAGCGCGTGACGCCGACGGTGTCGGGTCTCGAGGTGTTCGTCGTCGACAGCGACGACCAGCTCGAGCTGACCAACACCGGCGGCCGAGAGATCGTCATCGACGGCTACGAAGGGGAGCCGTATCTGAAATTCACGCGCGAGGGTGTGTTCGAGAACCAGCGCTCGCCGGCCGCATATTTGAACGACGACCGGTACGCGAACGTCACCGTGCCCGACTCTGCCGACCCGAAGGCGGATCCGGCGTGGAAGGCGGTGGCCGCGGGCGTCCAGTACTCGTGGCACGACCACCGCGTCCACTGGATGAGCCCCACGCTCCCGCCGAAGGTGGAAGCGGCGAAGGACGTCGAGCACCACATCTTCGACTGGGAGGTGCCGGGCACGGTGGACGGGACGAAGCTCGCTATCGCAGGCTCGCTCGACTACGCCCCTCCGGCGGACAGCTTCCCGGTCGGCGTGCTGCTCGCCGTCGGAGCGGCTTCAGTGCTGCTCTTTGCCGGCATCGCCTGGTTCGGCCTGCGCCGGCGGCGGAGCTAGTCGAGCAGGCCGGCGTCGACGGCCGCTACGAGCCCCGCGACGACGCCGCAACGAGGCGCAAGACTCGCAGTCTCGATGTACTCCCACGGCGTGTGATCCTCGCCGCCGACGGGCCCGAGCCCGTCGAGCGTGGGGATGCCCTGGGAGGCCGCCCAGGAGCCGTCGGACACGCCGCCGGCCGCCGTCTCCCCGAACACGTGGCCGAGCTCCGCGCCGAGCGCGATCGCCGTCTCGGCCAGCCGTCCGACGCGATCCGTTCGTTCGAGCGGCGGCGGGCCGCCGAGATCCTCGTACGAGAGCTCGACGCCCTCGTGGTCGCCGTACGCGAGCGCCTGCTCGAGCGCCCAGGTGAGATCCTCTTCCGACCAGGCGCGCAGGTCGGCGGTCAGCGAGCCCGAGCTGGGAACGGTGTTGAGGCCCTCACCGGCATGGAGGCCGGTGACCTGGAGCGTGAGCTCCTCGCGCATCCCGTGGAGCTTCGCTATCCGCAATGCCTCGTGCGCGAGAGCGATCGCAGCGTTGCGACCTTCCCAGGGCGCCTCGCCGGCGTGCGCGGCGCGGCCCGTCGCGTGAATGCGGAACCAGCGAGCTCCTTTGCGGCGTGACACGACCTCGCCGTTCGGCCGGCCGCACTCGAGGCAGAGCACGGCGTCCATGTCCAGCAACCGCCCGCCCGACGGCGGCCCGCCGTTCCGCGACTCCTCGTCGGGCACCGAGACCACCTCGAGCAGGCCGAACGGACGCGGCCCCTCGGCCAGCAGCCGTGCCGTGTGCAGCGCGACCGCGACGCCGCCCTTCATGTCGGCGACGCCGGGCCCGTAGCAGCGCGTCTCGTCCCGTCGGAACGGCCGAGCGGCGGCGGTGCCGGGCGCGAACACCGTGTCGTGGTGGCCGAGCAGCGCCACCTTCGCCTCGGCCCGAGCCTCGAAGTTGTGCGTGCAGCGCCAGCCCGCCGGGCGTCTCCACGAGCTCCGGTGCCAGACCGTAGCGCTCGGCCTCGAGCGCGAGCACGCGGCCCAGCCCGTCGAGCGCCTCGAGATCGCCGCCCGGCGTATCCACGTCCACCCAGGTGGCGAGGTCGCCGAGCAGCAGGTCGAGCTCGGCCTGGGCGCGTTCGCGCACGCGCGCGGCCTCGGCGAGGGCGATCGCGGGAAGCTCGGGCGCCAAGCTACGTGCTGGAGGAGCTACCGAAGGCGGCCCGGCGCTCGACGTCGGCCGGGTCGACCATCTGCCCGTCGCGGCCGACATAGCCGCCCTTGCCGCCGACGATGAACATCACGAGGTCGTCGTCCCCGGCGTTCGACACCCGGCGCGGCGTCGTCGAGCGGACGTGAAAGACGCCGCCGGGGCCGAGCTCGCGCGTCTCGTCGCCGACCTCGACGCGTGCGGTGCCCGCGTGGACGAAGTACACCTCGTCCTGCTCGTCGTGGAAGTGGTGGAATCCCTCGTAGCCGGGCGGCATGACGACGGCATTGACGCCGAACGCCTCGACCCCCAGCGCCTGCCGCACCTTGCGGAACCCGTATCCCTCGCCGAGCTCGTCGAGTGAGCTGAATGCGTAGTCGCCTGCCACCGCGCGAAGCTATCACGCGAAGGCAACCGAGGCTTAACAGACTTCAACGGGTGCTTTAAGCCACGCTGGGTAGAACACCGGCATGGACAAATCCCGCCGCTTCCTTCCCTTGCTCGCCGTGGCTGCCGCCGGCGCAGCAGGCGCAGCTTCTCGCGCTCGGTGGTGCCTATGCATTCGGCAGCTTCGACGGTGAGAACACCGTCACCGTGCGCGAGGTCACCGTCGAGAGCACTTCTCAGCCCACGACCTTCCGTCCCGGCCAGGCGCTTTCGATCGGCGAGGTCTACAGGCGCTCGGCGCCGGCCGTCGTGCAGATCACTGCCACCGGCAACTCGAATCCGTTCGGCTCGGAGTCGCAGCCGCGAGCTCTCGGCTCGGGCTTCGTCTTCGACAAGGCCGGCTACATCATCACCAACTACCACGTGATCGCGGGCGCCGGCTCGATCCAGGTCACGTTCTCGAACAGCCAGAACATCGACGCGACCCTCGTCGGCTCCGATCCTTCCACCGACATCGCCGTGCTGAAGGTCAACACGACCGCGAGTGCCCTGACGACGCTCACGCTTGGCGATTCCGATCAGGTTCAGGTGGGCGACGCGGTCGTAGCCATCGGCAACCCGTTCGGCCTGAACAGGTCGGTCACCGCGGGAATCGTGAGCGCGCTCCAGCGTCAGATCACGGCTCCCGCTGACGCCGCCGGTAAGCAGTACGCGATCGACCACGTCATCCAGACCGACGCTGCCATCAACCATGGCAACTCGGGCGGCCCGCTGCTCAACGCCCGTGGCGAGGTGATCGGTGTCAACGCGCAGATCGAGACCGGCGGCGCCAGCCAGGGCAACGTCGGCGTGGGCTTCGCCGTGCCCTCGAACACCGTCAAGAACGTCGCGGGCCAGCTGATCGAGACCGGCAAGGTGGAGCACCCGGCGATCGGCATCATCGCCCAGCAGCTGACGCCGGACGTCGCCGAGGAGTTCCGGCTGCCGGTGAAGAGCGGTGTGGTGGTCGAGGAAGTGCAGCCCGGCAGCGGTGCGGCCAAGGCGGGGCTCAAGGGCGGCACGACCGACGTCACCGTCGCCGGCGAGAGCTACCGGCTCGGCGGCGACATCATCGTCGCGGCCAACGGGATGCCCGTGAAGGATCTCGCCAGCCTGCGAGACATCACGTCCGACCTCGAGCCCGGCGACACCATCACCCTCGAGATCTACCGCGGTGAGGTCAAGCGAACGATCGAGGTGAAGCTCGGCAAGCGCTAGCGACGTGAAGCTTGGACGACGGCCTTCCTCTCCCTCCGGGTAGTCGTCCAGATCGGCCCCGCCCAGTGCGGGGTCGCACCGCCGGCAGCCGAGTCGCCACGGCGCGGCGGACGTAGCGAAACCAACGGCCCCCAGCCTGCCGGGGGCCGTTGGTATTTCTCTAGCCTTTGGGCGTGACCGATCCGGTCGGTGAGCTTGCGCTCGACGTCGAGGAAGACCTCTGGGAGGAGGACGACACGCCGGACCACGCCGGCTGGGCGTGTGTGCGCACCGATCCTTTCCCTTGCCCGGCGGAAGGCTGCGGCTTCGTGGCCGACTTCATGACGGCTGCGCATCTCATCCTCGTCTGGGAGCAGCGCGACGACCCGAACCTCCTGCGGCACGCCGAGCGCGCGAAGCGCGTCGGGCGCAACCCGCGCGTCGTCGAGTACGAGCCGTCCTTCGGCCCCAGTGCCTCGTACTACGCCTGGGAAGCCGCCGGCAGGCCCGTGCACGCGGTTCGTCCTGAGTGACCTGGGGCAGCGCCCAGCAATACTCGCTCGGCGTCGAGGAGGAGCTATTCCTCGTCGATGCGGAGACTTTGGAGACGGCGCCGGTGTTCGAGCAGGTGGTGCCGGAGCCGGATGAGCGGCTGAAGCCGGAGCTCTTCGCCTGCTTCGTCGAGACGACGACACCGGTCTGCCGGGACACCGACGAGATCCTCGCCGAGCTGCAGCGGTTGCGAGGCGAGGTCACGGAGCGAGCGGACAGCGTCGGCGCGAACGCGATCGCTACAGGCACGCATCCGCTCGCCCGCGGGGAGGGGCAGCCGCTCGTCCCGCTCCCTCGCTACGAGCGACTGCGCGAGGAGCTGGGTGAGCGCCTCTACACGCAGCTCGTCTGCGGCCTCCACGTCCACGTCGCGCTGCCCGATGCGGACACGGCCCTGCGGGCGTTCGAGGGCGTCGTGCCGTGGCTGCCGGTGCTATTGGCGCTCTCTGCCAACTCGCCGTACGCGGAAGGGAAGGCCACCGGGCTGCGCTCCACGCGGGCGGAGCGGCTGCTCGAGATGCCGACCGGAGGCACTCCACCGCTGCTTCCCGACTGGGCAGCGTGGGAGGAGGCGACTCGGGGCGACGAGACACGTCGCCACTGGGACGCCTGGCCGCGGCCCGAGCACGGGACGCTCGAGGTCCGCATCCTCGACCAGCAGACCGACGTTCGGCGCTCGGCCGGCTTCGCCGCGCTCGTCCGCGCGCTCGTCGCCGCGGTGGCGGACGACGAGCCGGAGCCGTACGACCGCGAGCTCTACGCGAAGCGCCGAGCCGATGCAGCACGGCTGCCGCCCGATCCGGCGGAGGTCGCCGCGCTGGCAGAGCTCGTCGACGGCGGCGGGCTCGCCGAACACGTCCTCACGGGGCGCCCCGAGGCCGAGCGCCAGCTCGAGCTCGGTCCGGAAGCAGCGTTGAGAGAGCTAGCATCACGGCCGTGACGACCGAGACGATCCACGTCTCCGGCATCCGCTGTGAGCGCTGCGTGGCCCGCCTGGCGGCCGCTCTCGAGGGCCACGAGGGCCTCGACTCGGCGAACGCGAGCCTGATGGGCGACGTGACGCTGACCTGGGACGAGGAGCAGACGTCGCGCGAAAAGCTGCTCGCAGCCATGGCCTCGGCGGGCTTCCGCGAGCTGCCGGTCGGCGTTTGACCGGAATACGCATCGCCGGCAGGACGTTTCGACAGTCGTCACATCGCCGCGCTAGTTAGGGTGGCCGGATGGCAGAGGAGCGCGAATCCGAGCCACGCGAGCTGGCGGCAGAGGCACTTAGCCGTGTCCGTTTCGAGGAGGAAGCGCTTGAGCTCTCAGATCAGGTCTATCGCGTTGCCCGACGCCTCGTCTCCTCACGCGAGGAGGCGGAAGACCTCGTCCAGGAGACCTACGCACGGGCGTTTCGCAGCTGGCAGTCGTACACACCGGGCACGAACATGCGCGCCTGGCTCCTCCGCATCCTCACGAACCTCAACATCGATCGCGGCCGCCGCCTCCAGCGCCAGCCCGACCCTCAGCCGCTCGAGGAAGGCGATTACTTCCTCTACAACCGCATGGAGCAGGCCACCGGCGGCGGGACGGACGTCGAGCGCATCGACGACCGGCTATCCCAGGACGACATCGTCAGCGCGCTGTCGGCCGTTCCTCACGACTTTCGCGACGTGATCGTCCTCGTCGACATCGGCGACTTCACCTACGCCGATGCGGCACAGATTCTCGACATCCCTGTCGGCACCGTCATGTCCCGCCTTCATCGTGGTAGGCGTATCCTCAAGCGAGAGCTGGCCGAAAAGGTGGAGGATTCGTAAATGGGTGGTGGATTCGGCGAGTGCAGCTGCGACCACTGCGAGGAGGTCATGCAGCCGTTCCTCGACCGCGAGCTGACGCCGGAGGAGCACGCCGAGGCCGAGGCGCATCTCGACCAGTGCGGCTACTGCCGCAAGCGCTATAGCTTCGAGGCCGAGCTGCGCGTCTACGTGAAGATCGCGTGTCGCGAGGAGATGTCGCCCGAGCTGAAGGCGAAGCTCGTCGCCCTCAGGCTTCCCGAGGCCTGAGGTCTTCGCGGTAATCGACGTCTCCGGGGTGCTCGAGGTCGTCGAGATGGACGAACGCCGATGACGAGCTCGCGGGCGCCTTCGTCGGGGATCTCCCCCCAGACTGAACGGCCGAGCAGCACGGGGTGGCCGCGGCGGCCCCCGTAGCTGGCGGCCAGTGCCTCGCCGGCGCCACCTCGCCAGGCGGTGATCACGCGGTCGATCGCCTCGGGCGCGAGGTCGGGGCCGTCCGCGAGCAGCACGACAGCCGCTTCAGCATCCTCCGTCAGCGCCTCGAGCCCGCAGCGCAGAGACGCTCCCATTCCGCGCTGCCACTCCGCGCAGCGCACGACGCGCGCGTCCGTCTCCAGCTCATAGGCGCCCTCGACGACGACGACCTCGTCCACGGAGCTCGCCCGCACCGCGCGCAGCACGTCGCCGAGCATGAGCTGCTGCTTCGGCGACCCGAAGCGGCTCGCCTCGCCGGCGGCGAGGACGACGGCTGCGATCACTGCCCGTCGTTGAGCGCTGCCCAGACGCGCGGGGGCGTCATCGGCAGCTCGCGCAGCCGCACGCCGGTCGCGGCGTGGATCGCGTTCGCGATCGCTGCCGGGCCGGGCACGACCGGGGCCTCACCGATGCCCTTCGCGCCGAACGGCCCGTCGGGCGCGGGCACCTCGACGATCACCGTGTCGATCGGCGGCACGCGGTCGGCCGTCGGGATCGCGTAGTCGAGGAACGAGCCGCTCAAGAGCTGACCCTCCTCGTCGTGCACGAGCTCCTCGTACAGCGCCCAGCCGATCGCCTGCGCTGCGCCGCCGCGCATCTGGCCCTCGACGAGCGCGGGGTTGAGCGCCTTGCCGACGTCCTGCACGATCGCATAGCCGAGCAGCTCCACCTCGCCCGTCTCGCGGTCGACTCTGACGTGGGCGATGTGCGCCGAAACCGACGGCGCGAGGCTGGTCTGCGCGGAGCCGCCGTGCCCCTCGACCGGCTCGTAGCGCCCGCCGAAGCGCAGCGTCTTCTTCGCGATGTCCTCGACGGAGATCGAGCGGTCGGGTGCGCCCACCGCCCGTACGACGCCGTCCACGACCTCGAGGTCGCCTGGCCCGATCTCGAGCTCCTCCGAGGCGGCCAGGAGGAGCTTCTCGCGCGCCGCCTCGGCCGCTCGCTGCACGGCCCTTCCGACCGTGTACGTGACCTTCGAGCCGCCGCTGGCGCCCGCGTAGGGCCCGGACGACGTGTCCGCGGCGACTACGTGCACCTTGTCGGGCGGCAGGCCGAACGCCGCGGCGGCAATGGTTGCGAAGCCCGTGTTCACACCCGTCATGTCCACCGCCGACGTGACGACGGTCATCGTCCCGTCGGTGTTCACGCGGCACACAGCCGCCGCCGGCTCGTTGCCGCCCGGCCAGTAGCCGGCGGCGACGCCGATCCCTTCGTCTTCGGGAAGGCCCTCGCGCTGCTGCCAGAGAGCTTGATCGCGCGTCGCCTCGAGCACCTCCACCGCTCCGAAGGTCGGCACCGGTCCCGTCATGCCCCGGTCGCCCTCGATGCAGGCGTTCTTCAACCGCAGCTCGACGGGGTCGAGGCCGAGCTCGGCGGCGAGCTCGTCGAGCAGCGACTCGACGGCGAAGGCGGCGGTCGGAGCCCCTGGGCCGCGATAGGCGCCGAACGTGAAGCGGTTCGTCTGTACGCCGTAGCTGCGGACGTCCCAGCCGTCCCAGCGGTACGGGCCGGTCACGAGCAGTGACGTGATCCCTTCGACGCCCCAGCCCGCGTTGGAGCCTCGGTCGACGAGCATGCGCGCTCGCAAGCCGGTGAGCCTGCCGTCCTTCTGAGCGCCGATCTCGAGCTCCGTCACCTGCGCCGACGCCGGGTTCGTGGCCGCGAAGTCCTCCTGCCGCGTCATGACGAGGCGGACCGGCCGGCGAAGCGCGAGCGCCGCGCCGCCCGCGAGCGGCTCGACGAGCGCGAACTTCCCGCCGAACGCGCCGCCCAGAGGCTCGGCGAGGATCCGGATCTTCTCGAGCGGCAGGCCGTACGCGCGGGCGAGCTCCGAGCGGCTCACGAAGGAGCCCTGGGTCGCGACCGAGACGACGAGGGTGCCGTCTGGCTCGAGCCACGCGGTCGCCGCCTGCGGCTCGATGTAGGCCTGGTAGACCCACGGCGTACGGAACGTCCCCGAGACGACGACGTCGCTTGCGGCGATCGCGGCAGCCGCATCGCCGTGCGATCTGTGGACTTGATCGAGGACGTTGCCGGACAGCTGCTCCTGCTCTTCGTCCTGTCGGCCGTGATCGGTGCCGGCGTGGATCGACTCGAGATCGCCGCTGTCGGTTCCCTCTTCGACACGCCTCGCGAGGCAGGCGCCAGGCTCCATGGCCGCCTCGAGGTCGATGACCGCCTCGAGCGGCTCGTATTCGACAGAGACGAGCTCTGCGCCATCCTCCGCGGCTGCCTCGGTCTCCGCGATGACCATCGCTACGGGCTGGCCGGCGAAGATCACCTCTTGCCGCGCGAGCGGCTCGGCGGTGCGGTCGGTGCCCTCCGTAGCGGTGGGGAGGTCGGCTGCCGAAAGCACGGCCACAACGCCCGGCACCTCCAGCGCGTCCGCGCCGTTGATCCGCTCGATCAGCGCATGCGCCTCGGTGGAGAGCACGAGGCGGGCGTGCAGCAGCCCGTGGACGTAGCCGTCGGCCGCGTACCGCGTCTGCCCTGTCACCTTCTCGGGCGCGTCGAGCCTCGGGCGCGAGACGCCGATCACGTCGGTCATGTCGAATCCTCCTTTGCGCGTTCCCGGGCGAGCTCGACGACGCGCGCGACGAGCGTCCTGGCCAGCTGGCGGCGGTACTCGACCGGCGCGAAGCGGTCGCCGAACAGCTCCGCATCCTCGATGTCGCCTTCGAGCACGAACGGCGTCGCCGCGACGCCTGTGAGCGCGACACGCTGCTGGCCGTCTCCCGTGACGAGCGCCGCCGCGCCGGCGAGGGCGAAGCCAGAAGCGGGATGCTCCACGGCCGCGTAGGCGGATCCGGAGCCGGGCGGCGGAACGGGGATCAGCACCTCCGTCAGCAGCTCGTCCTCGGCGAGCGAGGTCATGAACGGGCCGAGCGCCAGCTCTCTTGCGTCGATCGTGCGCTCGCCTGCGGCGGATCGAACAGCGAGCCGCGCTCCGAGCGCGAGCGTCACCGCCGGCATGTCCGATGCCGGGTCGGCGTGCACGAGGCTGCCGCCGATCGTGCCGCGGTTTCGCACCTGGAGGTCGCCGATACCGGAGGCGCAGTCCGAGAGCGCCCGGAACGCCGGACGCGGGTCGAACCGCTCGAGCTCTGTCCACGTGGTCAGTGCGCCGATCACAAGCTCGCCGTCCCGTTCCTCGATGCCGCTCAACCCGAGCGCACCGATGTCGACCACGACGGAAGGGCGTGCGATGCGGAGCTTCATGGCCGGCAGCAGGGACTGACCCCCCGCGAGCAGCTTCGCGTCGGGCTGCGCCAGAGCGTCGAGCGCCTCCTCGACCGAGCCTGCCCGGACGTAGTCGACGGTGGCGGGGATCACGTTGCCTCCGCCGCCGCTTGCACGGAGTCGACGATCGAGTCGTACCCGGTGCAACGGCAGAGATTCCCGCGCAGCGCGTGCCGGATCGTCTCTTCGTCGGGCGTTCCGTCTCGAGACAGGAGATCGATGGTCGTGAGGATGACTCCGGGCGTGCAGAAGCCGCACTGGAGGCCGTGGTGCTCGACGAACGCCCGCTGCACCGGATGGAGATCGCCGTCCGGCGCGAGCCCCTCGATCGTCGTGACCTCGCTGCCGTCGGCCTGGAGCGCGAGCAGCGTGCAGCTCTTCACGGCCCGCCCGTCGACGAGCACCGTGCATGCGCCGCACTGGCTCGTGTCGCAGCCGACATGCGCGCCCGTCAGCCCGAGCCCGTCGCGCAGGGCATGGACGAGCAGCGTACGGCCTTCGACCTCGAGCGAGCGCTGCTCGCCGTTGACCGTCAGCGAAAGCTCAGGCACCCGGTGTCACCGCGACGATGTCGGCGACGTGAAGCAGCCGGAAGGTCAGGCGCACGGTGTTCACGCGCTCGCGCTCGTCCTCGATGTCCGGCAACCCGGTCCACACATCGCGAGCGCAGGCGATCAGCTCGCGGATCTGCTCCAGCTCCTCGACCTTGGCCGCGCCATTCCGCTCCTCGCACGCGTTGAGGGCGAGCCCGAGGACTCCGAACGTGTCCTGTTGGCGCATCCAGAGCAGCGTCGTGGCCATGGAGAGATAGCCGTGGATGCGCGCGAAGATCATCGGCTGCGAGAAGACGTCGGAGCCGCGCGGCGGCGTGGGCTCGAGCGGCGGCTCGCCGAGTGCGATACGCGCGGCGTTCGAGTAGAGCATGTCGCGGAGCTGCTGGTCGTCGAAGCCGGCGGCCCGTGCCGTCCGAACGGCGATGAGCAGGGAGCTCGGCTGCTGTCCATACGGGTAGTCCGAGGCGTAGAGCACCTGCTCGGGCGAGACCTGGCGGTAGAAGTCGAGCAGGTCGACGGGGCTCCAGGCGGAGGTGTCGAAGAAGACGCCGGCGCGCGAGCCGAACACGTGTGCCAGCCCGGCCATGTCGGCGATCCCCGCGTGGGCGATGATCAGCTCCGCTTCCGGGTGGCGATCGACGAGCCGGGCGAGGGCCGCCGAGATCGGCGGCAACCCGCGGCCGCCGTGGATGAGGATCGGCACGCGGCGCTCGGCCGCCAGCGCGAAGACGGGCTCCAGCCGCTCGTCCGTGAGCAGAAAGCCCTGCGCGCGGGGATGGAGCTTGATGCCGCGCGCGCCGAGGTCGAGGCAGCGCTCGGCCTCCTCGATCGGCGACTCCGCGAGATCGAGCCGCACGAAGGGGACCAGCCGCCCGCCGGTCTCGTCCGTCCAGGCCCGAGTGCGGTCGTTGGCAGCGCTGAAGGCCGGGTGCCGGTCGGGCTCGTCCATGCAGAAGGTGAACGCCTGCGAGATGCCGTAGCTGTCCATGATCGAGAGCAGCTCGTCGGGGCGCCCGCGCATGCCGTCGATGTCGTCGCCGATGTGTGTGTGGGCGTCGAAGATGTCGACGCCCTCGGGCAGGTCGGCACGGAGCTTCTCGTGCCAAAACTCCGTCAGCTCATACGCTCGTTCGACCGCAGTCCCCACGAAACCTGAGTCTATTCCTCGCGACCGGGCTGGCGTCTACCATGGCGGGCCATGCCGGACGTGCTCATCTACGGCGACACGCTGCGCTCTCCCGAGCTGCGCCACGAGGTCGCCGTGCCCATCCCCGACCCGTTTCTCTATGCGGAGCGCAACGGGAGGCGAGTGGTGGCCATCCACTCGCTGGAGGTGCCGCGCGTGCGCGATATCGGCCTGGACGTGCTGTCCTGGGACGAGCTGGGCTGGGAGGAGCTGCTCGACCAGGGCGTGTCGCGTGAGGAGCTCTATCTCCACGTGGCCGAGCGCGCGTGCCGCTCGCTGGGGGTCGAGAGCGCCGTCGTGCCGCCCGGCTTCCCCGTCGAGCTCGCCGACCACCTGCGTGGGGCGGGCCTCGAGCTGGCCGTCGACCGGGAAGCATTCACGCGGCGCCGAAGGGTCAAGAACGAGGCCGAGCTGGAGGGCATCCGGCGCGCACAGCGTGCCGCCGAGGCCGCGATGGACGTGGCGCGCGGACTCCTTCGGGCAGCCGACGCGAGCGGTGACGTGCTGATGCTCGACGGCGAGCCGCTGACGTGCGAGCGCGTGAAGCAGGAGATCGGCGAGGTGTTCACGGCCCACGACATGGCCGCCGACGAGCTGATCGTCTCCCACGGCGGGCAGAGTGCTATCGGTCACGACATGGGCTCCGGGCCGATCTCGCCCGGCGAGCCGATCGTCATCGATCTCTGGCCCAAGGACCGCGAGACCAGCTGCCACGCCGACATGACGCGGACGTACTGCGTCGGCGAGCCGCCCGACGAGCTGCTCGAGTACCACCGTCTCGTCAAGCAGGCCCTCGACGACGCGATCGCCGGCGTGCGCGCCGGCGCGGCCGGCCACGACCTCTACCGCGCGACGTGCGAGCTGTTTCAGGAGCACGGCTACAAGACGCTGCTGACGAAGGATCTCGGCGAGACGCTCGAGGAGGGCTTCTTCCACGGCCTGGGCCACGGCGTGGGGCTGGAAGTCCACGAGGACCCGGGCATGGGGCTCGCTCCTGCCTCGCCGCTCGTCGCCGGTGACGTGGTGACGGTCGAGCCCGGCTTGTACCGGCCGGGCTTCGGCGGCTGCCGGCTCGAGGATCTCGTGCTCGTCACCGAGAACGGCTGCGAGAACCTCACCGACTACCCCTACGACCTGGCGCCGTAGGCTGGGCTGCCTCTCCGGGATGCGGCTCATCTTCCTGGCAGCGCTCGCTGCGCTCGCGGTAGGAGCGGTCGGGTCTACCGCCGGCCATTCGACGTCCCTGCGTCTGACGGCCGAGAGCACGACGTTCAGCGACGCGGTGGGCGAGGACCTCGCCGCGCCCGACATCGGGACGGTGGTCGTCTCCAACGATGACACCGGGCTGCTCACCTTCCGGATCGAGATCCCGAACCACCCGCTCCTTACCGAGGACCTGCGCATCCGCGTCTGGCTCGATACCGACGCCGATTCGGAGACGGGCCTGCGGGGAGCCGACAGGTACCTGCTCGTCGACCGCTGGGAGCTCGGCCTCGGCGAGGTCGCTCTCTTCACCTGCGGCAGCACCGTGTGCAGCGGCGGCAAGGCGCTGCCGACGAGGTCCGGGCCGCCTCTTCGCTTTGCCTACAGAGACGGCGCGACCCTCACCGCCGAGGCGGCCGACCTCGGCATCGTCGGCCCGCAGCGCATCGTGTTCTGGATCGAGGCCTGGAGCGGCATCGGCTTCGATCCGGTCACGCGCCGCTACGACCTCACGAACGCGCGACCGGATTTCGCCCCCGACGGCGCCGGGCGTCGGCTGGGCTATCCGAGCGCGGCGGGGGAGGACTCGTGGATCCACGACTCGGGCACGATGTACGCCGAGAGCTTCTCGGCGCAACCGACCAGGCCCCGGGCCGGCAAGCCGTTCAGCCTGCGGCTGGCTGCGATTAGCACCGACACCGGTGCGCCCGTGACGAGTGGGACCGCCGCGTGCTCGATGAGGATCGCAGGCAAGCCGCTTCGGCCGACATCGAGCAGCTTCACCGGCGGCAGTGCCGTGTGCACGTTCTCGATCCCGGCGGGCACCGAGCGCAAAGACTTCACGAGCACGATCGCGCTGCGGTCGCAGGGCGAGACGCTGCCTCGCACGATCTCCGGCCGAGTCGGCTAGCACGCGCCCGCCGGTTAGGATCGCCCCCATGAACGAGGCGATCGAGACCCTGCTCGCGGAGGAGCGGCGCTACCCGCCGCCGCCCGAGTTCGCGGCGCAGGCGAACGCGCAGCCGGGGATCTACGACATCCCGTTCGAGGAGTTCTGGGCAGGCGAGGCACGCGAGCGCGTGACGTGGTTCGAGGACTTCAACACGGTGCTCGAGTGGGAAGAGCCGTACGCGAAGTGGTTCGTCGGCGGCAAGCTCAACGTCTGCTTCAACTGCCTCGACCGGCATGTGGAGGCCGGCAAGGGCGAGCAGGTCGCGTTCTATTTCGAGGGCGAGCCGGAGGGCGACCGCGCGCCGATCACCTACCAGGCGCTGCTCGACGAGGTCGTTCGCGTGGCCAACGGGCTGAAGGCGCTCGGCGTGAGGAAGGGCACGCCGGTCGGCATCTACATGGGCATGGCCCCGGGCCTCCCGATCGCCATGCTCGCGTGCGCACGGCTCGGCGCACCGCACACGGTCGTGTTCGGCGGCTTCTCTGCGGACTCGCTTTCCGGGCGGCTCAACGACATGAAGTGCGAGGTGCTGATCACCCAGGACGAGGGTTGGCGCCGGGGCCAGACAGTGCCGCTCAAGGCGTCGGTCGACGAGGCACTCGAGTCATGCCCGTCCGTGAAGACCGTCGTCGTCGGCCAGCGGACGATGACCGAGGTGCCGATGGCCGAAGGACGCGACATCACGTGGCGCGACCTCACCGACGGCCAGTCGGCGGACCCGGCCACGTGCCCGTGCGAGCCGATGGACGCGGAGGATCTCCTCTACCTGCTCTACACGAGCGGAACTACGGCCAAGCCGAAGGGGATCGTGCACACGACCGGCGGCTACCTCGTCGGCGTGGCCGCCACGCACCACTACATCTTCGACCTGAAGGCCGAGCAGGACGTCTACTGGTGCGCGGCCGACATCGGCTGGGTGACGGGGCACAGCTACATCGTCTACGGGCCGCTCTGCAACGGGGCGACGGGCGTCCTGTACGAGGGCACGCCGGACTTCCCGGACCGCGACCGCTGGTGGGACATCGTCGAGCGCTACGGCGTGACGATCCTCTACACCGCGCCGACGGCCATCCGCGCGCACATGAAGTGGGGCCCCGAGCACGCGCAGAAGCACGACCTCTCGACGCTGCGGCTTCTGGGCTCCGTCGGCGAGCCGATCAATCCCGAGGCGTGGATGTGGTACCACGAGCACATCGGCGGCGGCCGCTGTCCCATCGTGGACACGTGGTGGCAAACGGAGACGGGGATGATCCTGATCACGCCGTTGCCCGGGATCACCACGACGAAGCCGGGCTCGGCGACCAAGCCGTTCCCCGGCGTCGACGCGGCCGTCTACGACAACGACGGCAACGAGGTCGGCCCGGGTGGAGGCGGCTACCTCGTCCTCCGGCGGCCGTGGCCGGCCATGCTGCGCGGGATCTACGGCGACCACGAGCGGTACGTCGAGACGTACTGGAGCCGCTTCCCGGGCGTCTACTTCGCCGGGGACGGCGCCCGCATCGACGAGGACGGCGACTTCTGGCTGCTGGGCCGCGTGGACGACGTGATGAACGTCTCCGGCCACCGCATCTCCACGATCGAGGTGGAGTCGGCGCTCGTCGACCATCAGGCGGTCGCCGAGGCGGCCGTCTGCGGTCGCATGGATCCGCTCACCGGCCAGGCAATCGTCGCCTTCGTGACGCTCAAGGGCGGCGACGAGGGCTCGGTGGAGATGCTCGACGAGCTACGAGACCACGTGGCGAAGGTGATCGGGCCGATCGCGAAGCCCGCCAACATCCTCTTCACGCCGGAGCTGCCGAAGACGCGCTCGGGGAAGATCATGCGGCGGCTGTTGCGCGACGTGGCCGAGAACCGCCCGCTCGGCGACACGACGACGCTCGCCGATCCGACTGTCTGCGAGGAGATCCGCGAGCGGGCAAAAGGCGCTCCCGACGAGTGACCTGACTCGATATGGTCAGGAGGTCGTGCGCAGGGTCCTCCTCCTGGCCGCCGTGGCGACTGTCGCAACTGCAACTTCGGCTTTCGCCGCGGAGCCGCCGAACGAGAACGATCCGTGCTCCCGAGACGGTCGGAACGTCTGCGGCACGACCGGCGTCGGCTTCTACGACACGTACCGCTACGGCCTGCGCTGGTTCGGCGACTTCCGCGGGGCCGCGGCCGACGCGGCGCGCACGTTCTGCATCGACCTCCGCTACTGGTACCCGTCGAAGGCGATGAAGTTCGAGCTGGTGGAGGTCGACCAGCTCAAGAACCGGGACGGTGACACGGTGACGTACGAGCGGCAGCGGCGGATGGCGTATGCGGCCTGGACGTTCGGGCGGACGAACAGCGCGAACCAGCAGGCGGCGGTGATGCTCTACGTCCACTCGCAGATGGGCGACGCCGCTCCGGGCGAGATCGACCCGGCCGCCCTCAATCCGGCCGTGAGCGCGATCTTCGATACCGTCGCGCGCGACTCGGAGCGCCTTCACGGGCCGTACCGCGTCGCCATCGGCGGCCTGCCGAGTCGAATGGCGGTGGGCGCGAAGGCGACCGTCACCATCCGCGTGCTCGCCGAGTCCGGCGCCGCCGTCCCGAACGTCAGGCTTGGGCTGACCGCCAGGGGACTGGCCGGTGTCCCGGGCAGCGTCGAGACTGACGACAGCGGCGTCGCGCGCCTGGAGCTGACGGCCGCAGACGCCGGTGAGCTCACGCTGTCCGCCAGAAGCGAGCCGCTCGCGTCGACGCTGCCGGTGTACTACTTCCCGACCACGCCCGTGGGCGCGCGTAACGGTCAGCGCATGCTGGCGCCGGACTCGCAGCGCGTCACCGGCGAGTCGTCGGTCACGGTCGGCAAGGTGAGGATGACCGTGTCGACGGTCGCGAGGCCGGGCGAGGTGCTCGTCGGCCAGCCGGCGCGCGACGCCGTCACCCTGACGGGCGCGCTTCCCGGCTACCGCGGGACCGTCAGGTGGGCTCTCTATGGCCCATTCCGTGCGGCCGCCCAGGTCGTTTGCACCGGCGAGCCCGCCGGGCGAGGGACGTTCCGCGCGAACGGCCCCGGCACGTACCGCACCGAGGCGGTGCGACTGGCCAAACCGGGCATCTACGCGTACCAGGAGGTGATCCCGGGCGACGGCGACCATGTCGGCCTGACGACGCCCTGCAATGTTCCGTCGGAACGCGTGCGGGTCGAAGTGCAACCTCGTGTGACGACTGACGTCAGCGCGCAGCGCGCGGCGCCGGGCGCGTCGATCTTCGACCGCGTGCAAGTCGCAGGCCTTGCGGGCGAGAGCGTGACGGTGCGGGCCGCCCTTTACGGCCCGTTCGCTGCTCCGGACGTCATCAGGTGCAACACCAAGGCCGTCTGGACCGGCACGATCGCGGTCTCGGCGGACGGCCAGTACCAGACGGAGCCGGTGATGCTTGCAGACGGCGGGCTTCTACACGTACCGCGAGTGGATCGACGAGAGCGGCTTCGTCCGTCCAGTGGAGACGAAATGCGGTGAGGTCGTCAGGAGACGACCGATCGTCGTCGCGTCGCCTCAAGGTCCGCACGAGGATCAGCGACCAGACGACTCGGCCCGGCGCGCGGATCACCGACACCGTGATCGTCGAGGGCCTCGGCGCGGTCGCCGTCACCGTCAAGGTCGGCGCTCTTCGGTCCGTTTGCATCGAAGTCCGCGATCCGTTGTACCGGGCAGCCGTACTGGCGGGGGACGTTCTCCGCGCGCGGTGACGGCACGTACACGACGCAGCCGGTCGAGATCGACAGGGTCGGCTACTACACGTACCGAGAGACCATCGGCCGCAGCGAGGCGAACAACGGGACGGCGACCGAGTGTGCCGACGTGGCGGAGACCACGCTCGCCACTGCGCAACCTGTCGTGACGACGATCGTGTCCAACGACGTCGTCAGCCGTGGCTCGGTGCTGTACGACCGGATTCGCGTCAGCGGCCTCGGCGAGACCCCGGTGAGGATCGGCGTCGAGCTGTTCGGCCCGTTCGGGACGCGCGCCGAGATCGGCTGCACCGGGACGCCCGTACTGGCAGGGGGTCTCGTACGCGAAGGGCGACGGCGAGCTGCGCTCACCGAGCGTGCGACTCGCGCGGGTCGGCTTCTACACCTACCGCGAGCGCATCCTGCAGGCGCCGCACGTCGCCGAGACGGAGACGAAGTGCGCGCTCGTCGCGGAGACTGCGCTCGCCGCGCCGGCGATCAACACCGGCCGCAGCAAGGGCGGCGCCGCGCAGCAGGTCGGCGCGCCCGATCCGCGCGCGCCCGCCCGCGTCGTCATCGGATCCCTCGGCATCGACGCTCCCGTCACTCCGGCGGGCATCAACGTCGCCAAGGGCGAGCTCGACGCGCACCCGAAGGTCGGCCGCACGTCCTGGTGGCGCGACGGTGCGGCGCCCGGCGCGAGCCGAGGGACGGTGCTGATCGCGGGCCACGTCGATTCGGCGACTCAGGGCCCAGGCGCGTTCTTCCGGCTGAAGGAAGCGCGCGTCGGTGATCGGATCACCGTCACGTCGCGCAGCGGCGCACGCCGCACGTACCGCGTCGTCTCGGTCCGGACGATGCCCAAGGCCCAGCTGCCGCCCGACATCTATTCGACCCGAGGCCGCCATCGCCTCGCCCTCGTCACGTGCGGCGGGCCGTTCATCGAGGCCTCAGGGCACTACCGCGACAACGTCGTCGTCATCGCCGTCCCGGTCTAGCGATCGCGGCTAGCGCGGCAAAGCGGCTGAGCGCTCGCTGCGCCACCCGGCCGGCGAGCACGTCGGACGCAGTGCCGACGCCGGCCCCGTGCGTCATCACGGAGACGACGAACGCGCCGCCTGCCCAGTAGACGATGCCCGCGTCGTGGCGGGCGGTGGTGATCCAGCCGGCCTTGTGCAGCGACGACGCGCGCCCGCCGAGGAAGCGGTCGAGCTTGCCGCGGTCGGTGACGTGCGCGAGCAGGTAGAGGAGGTAGCGCGCGTCCGTTCGTGTGAAGCCCGCGTGGCGCTTCGCGAGCCGCCCCTTCCCGCCCGCAGCGAGGTGGATGTACGCGAAGAGCTGCGCCATGTCGTACGCGCTCGTCCGCTTGCCGACGCCGTAGTACGGCTGCTCGTCGGAGCGCAGTGGGATAGGAAGCCGCCGCGCGAGCGTGCCGGGGATGTAGCCGCCGTACATCTCCGAGTCGACGAGCCCGAGGTCATGCATCAGCGCCGTGACGCGATGACCGCCGCCGCTCGTCGAGCCGCCGATGAGCACTTCGAGCTCGTTGGCCGCGATGTTGTCCGAGCTCTGGATGGCACGGCGCAGCAGTCTGTCGACGTACGCGCCGCGAGCAGGCTTGCCCCGGAGCGACCTCAGCGTCTCGACGGCGATCCCGAGCTTGAGCGTCGACCCGGCAGGGAAGTGCGCGCGCGCATTCCAGGCCGCACCGGCGCCTGTCGTGAGGTCCCGGACGTAGACCGCGCTCGCGCCGGGGAAGGCGCGCACGAGCGGGACGATTCGCCGAGCCAGTGCGCCGTCGGCGTGCGGGATGCTCCCGCGCGGCCGGGCGCTCGCCGGCAGCCCGAACACGTGGCTCACCGAGGCGCTGCTCTGGCGTCCGCCGAGCGTCGTCGCCGTCACCCGGACGGTGACGTCGCGACGCGGGAGCGGCACGCGCAGGTCGAACCTTCGACCGCGCATGTGGTGCGACAGGACGATCTTGCCGCCGGCTCGGACGACGAGCAGCTTCGTCCCGCGCGGCGCCCTGCCGGCGACGTGCCCGAAGGAGACCTCGTACGGCGCCGGCGCGCTCAGCACGGGTGGGGGCAACGGCGGCGTCGCGGAGATCACGAGCCGGCCTCCGCCCCGACGTAGGCCACGGCCTCGATCTCGACGAGCTGGTCCGGGTAACCGAGATGCGTGACACCGAGCAGTGTGCTGGGAGTGCGGCCGAGTTTCTTCGCCATGACGTTCCATGCACGCACGAGATCGGCTCGCTCATGCGCCACGACGTAGATCGTCGTCTTCACCAGCGCTTCGATGCCCACCCCTTCCTCCGAGAGGGCTGCGACGAGATTCTCCGTTGCCCGGCTGGCCTGCGCTTCGAGGTCACCGATGCCCACGACTTTCCCTGCGTCGTCAAGCGGGCAGGCACCGGCGGTGAAGAGGAGCGAACCAGCCCGGCGGCTGTACTCGTAGGGCGCCCCGCTCCAGAGCGTCATGGCACCGTCAGGGCAGCAGCTTCTCGAAGCGGTCCGCGTCGTCGAACGGGCCGACGAGAGCGAGCCGCAGGGCGTCGTCGGTGATGAGGTCCTGCGCGACGCGCTGCACGTCGTCCGCTGTGACCGCGCCCAGCCCCGAGAGCACCTCGCTCGGTTCCGGGTGGGCGTTCTCGAGCACCTCGCGGAGCAGTCCAAAGCGGTTCATGCCCTGCGGCGACTCGAGCGAGAGCACGAAGCGCCCCTTCGTGTACGCGCGCGCCTTCTCGAGCTCGATCGCAGGCACGGGCTCCTCGGCGATCTTCTTCAGCTCGGCGACGACGGTCGAGACCGCCTCGTCGATCCGCTTGATGTCCACGCCGGCCTGCGTGAACAGCGAGCCGGTGTCCGCGTAGCCCTGGAGGACGGCGAACACGTAGTACGCCAGCCCGCGCCGCTCGCGCACCTCGGTGAAGAGCCGCGACGACATGCCGCCCCCGAGCACGGCCCGCAGGAGCTCGACGACGTAGCGGTCGGGATGCCCGATCTCGTACGTGCGAAAGCCGATGCAGATGTGCGCCTGGTCCGACTGCTTCGTGTGCAGCCTCACGCGCGTCTCGTTGGGCGACTCTGCTGCGGGCGCCGGCTCGCCGCCACCGCTCTCCGGCAAGTCGCCGAGCAGCTCGATGAGCTTCTCGTCGAGCCCCGGGCCGACGGCCCCGGCAACGCCGACCACCATTCTCGGCGCCGTGTACCAGCGATCGAGGTACGAGAAGAACGTCTCGCGCGTGGCGCCCTGGACCGTCTCCTTGCGGCCGAGGATGTCCCAGCCGAGCGGGTGGTCGCCGTACATGAGGTCGTCGAACACGCCGGAGACGTAGTCGCGCGGCGTGTCGAAGTACATGTTCATCTCCTCGATGATCACGCCCTTCTCGCGGTCGATCTCCTCGGAGTCGAAGCGCGAGTGGCGCAGCATGTCCACGAGCACGTCGAGCGCGATGTCGCGGCTCTCGCCCGCGCAGCGCACGTAGTAGCCCGTGATCTCCTTGCCGGTGAACGCGTTGAACTCGCCGCCGATGGAGTCGATCTCCGTCGAGATGTCGCGCGCAGTCGGGCGGCGCTCCGTCCCCTTGAAGAACATGTGCTCCGCGAAGTGCGCGATGCCGTTCGACTCGCGCGTCTCGTAGCGCGCGCCGGCGGCGAGCATGACGAAGCACGAGACCGACTGAGCCTGCTCCATCGGCGCGGTCAGGACTCGTAGGCCGTTGGGGAGGACGTGTCGTTCGAAGGTGCTCACGGCGCCGCCGATGGTATAGAGAGCCGCATGGCGAACGGCGAGCTAACGCGCGCGGCGATGGCGGCCCAGCCGGCGTGGCTGCGCGGCGTGCCCACCGATCGCCGCTTCCCGGACGCCAGGTTGCTCTTCACCGGCTGCGGCACGTCGTTCCACGCGGCGCAGACCGGAGGCGACGCGGTGCAGGCGCTCGAGCTCGTCCTGCGTCCCGAGCGCGAGGCGGACGTTCTCGTCTGCGTGAGCCACGAGGGCGCGACGGCGCTCACGCTGGAGGCGGTGCAGGCCTGGCCGGGCGAGACGTGGCTGCATCACCGGCAAGGCCGAGAGCCCGCTCGCGAGAAGCCTGCGACGAGGTCGTCGTCTGCACGCCCGCGATCGAGGAGAGCTGGTGCCACACGGCGAGCTACACGGCGGCGGTCGCGACGATCGCGGCACTGCACGGCGAGGACATCGTCGTGGCTGCCCGAGGCGGTCGAGGAGGCGCTCGCCGCGCCGGCGCTTCCCGTCTCCGACCACGAGCGCTGGCTCGTCGCGGGAGCCGGCCGCGACTGGCCGACGGCGCAGGAGGCGGTGCTCAAGCTGCGCGAGGGCGCATACGTCGCCGCGGAGGCGCACGAGACCGAGCAGCTGCTCCACGGCTACCTGGCGGCAGTCGATGAAGGCGTGCGAGCGTTCGTGCTGGAGGGTGAGGGCCGAGGCGCCGAGCGAGCGCACCAGGCCGTCGCTGCGCTCGAGGCGATCGGCGTCGACGGTGACGCTCGTGCCGACGCGCCATCCGGTCGTGGACATCGTCCCCTTCCAGCGGTTGACGGTCGACCTGGCCGACCACCGCGGCGTCGACCCGGACCGCATCCGCCGCCACGATCCGAGGTACGCGAAGGCGGCCGAGCTCGCGCCCGGTTCGGTCCCGACGCCTGAGCTCTAGCCTGCGTCCTGCCATGTTCCGATCGGGCCGTCGGCCAGAAACAGCTTGAGGCCGTAGCCCGCGCCGGTCGTCGTCCATCGCTCCGCATTACTCGCGCGGTAGCGCATCGCGGTGCGACGCGAGAGAGCGGGCGATCGTGCCCGTCCGATATGCAAGCTCGGCTGCTGCCTGCAGGTGGCCGAAGGGCTCGAGGTAGGCATCGCGGAGGCGCTGAAGCTCTCGCCCGCCGGGTTCCAGGTCGCGCTGCCACGCGATCATCCGGAGGATGACGGTGAGCGAGTGGAACGGATGGGAGACGCAGCTATCGCCCCAGTCGAAGATGCGATAGCGCCCGCTGGACACGAACACCTGGCCGTCATGCAAGTCGTCGTGCTGGATCGTCTCCGGGATGCCGTAGGCGGCAAGTTCCCTGCACATGTCGTCAACGCGGGGCGCGGCGTCGATGAGGCGTCGGTGCTCTTCTCGAGTTAGCCCCTTGGGATGGGTGGCGAGCAGTTCACGGAAGTGTTCGGGCAGCACAGCGAGCCGCTCGTCGGGAACCCCCAACCCAAGCAGCCTTGCGGCGTGGGGCGCCATCTCGATCTGCAGCTGCGCGTAGCCGGGTAGCAACCGCTCCCAGTGGTGAAGATCGGCGCGAGTCGCCACGAGCTCCCGCAGGCGCGTTCCGCCGTCACGCATCAGCATCCAGCCGCGCTCGGCGTCCATCGCGACTACCTCTGGCACGCGGCCGGGCTGCAACTCGGCGAGCAACGCCGTCAGCGCTGCCTCAAAGAGGTGAATCGCTGAAACGGCCTTGAAGTAGAGGTCGCCGTCGGTCGTGGGCACGCGGAGCACGGTCGACCACCAGCGCACATGCGGCTGCTCGATGTCGCCCGCGACATCGACGCGCTCACGAATCCAGGCTGTAGCCTCCGAGAGCCACTCGGGGCTAGTCCAAGGAAGCTCGGACACGCTAGGAGGAGGCGAGCAGCTGGCGCTCCCGCTCGGGAGTGAGGCCGACGCCGTCGACAGGCTCTGCGTCGGCGAGGGTCCCCCTGATCGTGTCGGCGAGCGGCCGGTAGGTCAGACCCTCTGCGCGCGCCCTCTCCACCGATGCCTGCTGGATGCCGGCGTACTCGGCCAGCGGCAGCCAGAGCGGCAGTTCCATCCACGGCCCGACCTCCTCGGCGAGCAGCCGCTCGCTGGCGACCCACGTGAAGGTCGCGTCGCTCCCGCTGACGGCGCGGCACTCCTCGAGCAGGTCGCCGAAGCGCATCGGCTCGCCCGTGGCGTTGAACGTTCCGCCGACGCCGTTCGCCGTCGCATCGACTATCCAGGACGCGAGATCGCGGACGTCGATGAACTGCACGGCGTCCTCGGGCGAGCCCGGCGCGAGCACCTCGCCGCCTCGCGCGACGCGGTGCGGCCAGTAGGTGAACCGGCCCGTCGGGTCGTGCGGCCCGACGATGAGGCCCGGGCGCACGACGAAGGCGGCGTCGCCGAAGGCTTCTTCGACGATCCGCTCGCAGGCCGCCTTGCGCGCGCCGTACAGCTCCGGGTTCTCGTCGGTCTCCTGCCCCGGCGCCAGCTCCTCGACGGCAGCGCCCTCCACCGGCGGCACGCTCTGGTCCGCGTACACGGAGATGCTGGAGACGAAGACGTAGCGGCCGACGTTGCCGCGCAGCACGTCCGTCGAGCGCCGAGCCTCGTCGGGCATGAACGCTGCGACGTCGAGCACGGCGTCCCACTCACGTCCCTCGAGCGCCGAAAGGTCGGCGGAGCGGTCTCCCCGCAGCTTCTCCACGTCCGGGAAGAGCTCCGGTCGAGTCTGTCCGCGGTTGAACAGCGTCGGCTCGTGCCCCTGCTCGAGCGTCGCATCGACGAGCGCGCGCCCGAGGAACCTCGTCCCGCCGAGGACGAGGACTCTCATCCCGGGTAGCGCTGGACGGCGCGGAAGACCGCCTCCGCGCCGAAGCGGACGGCGTCGGCGGGCACGCGCTCGTCGGCCGCGTGAGCCAGCGTCGTCAGCGGGAAGTCCTCGGGCAGCTTCAAGGGGCATGAAGCCGTACGTCTGGATGCCGAGCGGCGAGAGGTGGCGGGCGTCGGTGACCGCCGGGAGCATCATCGGGATGGGAATGCCTTCGGGGTCGAGCTCGCGCATGACCGCCGCAAGCGGGTCGAAGAACGACATGTCGGCGTCGGCCGGGCCCTCGTCGTGGCGCAGCACCTCGAGCTCGATGTCCGTGCCGATGATGTCCCGGAGCTCGCCGAGCAGGTCGTCGGGGCCGAACCCTGGTAGCAGGCGGCCGTCGATCTCGACCTCGATCTCCGAGGGGATGACGTTCAGCGCCGAGCCGCCGCGGACGATCGTCGCGTTGACGGTGTTCCTCAGCGCCCCTTCGAGCTGCCTGCCCTGCTCGCCCATCAGCCGCAGCGCCGCCGCCGTGGGTGCGCGGATCGAGCAGCGCCCGCAGCACGGCCGCCTTCGCGCGGGGCAACGCGTCGGCGACCGCCTCGACTGTCGCCCGCACCACCGGCGTCACGTGCGGCGGCGTGCGCTTGCGGTCGAGCGCCCGCAGCATCGCTGCGAGCCGCGCCATCGCGCCACCGCGCATCGGCCGTGCCGCGTGGCCGCCCGGGCCACGCACCGTCGCCTTGATGTGGCACAGCTGCTTCTCGGCCACCTGGATCGGGTAGAAGCGGCGGCCGCCCATGTAGACGGAGACGCCGCCCACCTCGCCGAGCGCATGGCGGACGCCGGCGAGCGCGTCGGGATGCTCCTGCGCCAGGAACTTCGCGCCGAAGTCCCCGCCGGCCTCCTCGTCGGAGACCACGGCGAGCACGAGCCCGCCCGGAGGCACGCGGCCCTCGGCCTTCGCCCGCAGGAACGCGGTGACCATCATCGCCACGCCGCCCTTCATGTCGAGTGCGCCTCGGCCCCAGACCACGCCGTCGACGACCTCCGCGCCGAAAGGCGGATGCGTCCACTGCTGGCCCGCAGTCGGGACGACGTCGACGTGGCCGTAGAGGAGGAGCGGCGAGCCGTCGCCCGACCCGGGCAGCCGGGCGACGAGGTTCGTTCGCTCGGGATCGCGCGCGTAGAGCTCGCTCTCGACTCCCGCGGCCGACAGCAGCCCCCGGACGTGGTCGACGCACTCGCGCTCTCTCCCCGGCGGGTTGGTCGTGTCGAAGCGGAGCAGGTCGCGCAGCAGCTCGACCGGGTCGGGAACCGCGCTCACAGAGCGGCGAGCGCCTCGAGCAGCCGGTCGACCTCGGCGTGGGTGTTGTAGTGGACGAAGCCCGCGCGCACGGCGCCGCCGGAGTCCTCGAGGCCCAGCCGGCGCAGCACCTCGAGCGCGTAGTAGTTGCCCGGCCACAGGGCGATGCCCTGCTCGCCGAGCCGCCGCCCGACCTCGTCCGGCGCGTGGCCGTCGACCGTGAACATGAACGTCGGCACGCGTCCTTCCATCGTCTGCCTGCCGTACAGCGTCACGCCCTCCGAGAGGCCGTCGAGGAACCGCTCGCCGAGCGAGCGCTCGTGCGCCTGGATCGCCGGCCAGCCGATCGACTCGACGTACTCGACCGCCGCCACGAAGCCGGCGAGGAGCTCGAACGGCTGCGTCCCGGTCTCGAAACGGTGGCCGAGCGGCTCGTTCGCCTGCGGTCTCACCTTGTACGGCTGCCACGCCTCGGCGACCTCCCGCCGGACGTATGCGATTCCCAGGTGAGGACCGAAGAACTTGTACGGCGAGCAGAGGAGGACGTCCACGCCCCAGGCGGCTACGTCGGTCGGCAGGTGGGGCGCGGCGTGAACGGCGTCGGCCCACGCAAGGGCGCCGGCGCTGTGCGCCAGCTCGGCGATGCGCGGGACGTCCGTCAGCGTGCCGACGGCGTTCGAAGCGACCGGGAAGGCGACGACGCGGGTGCGCGGGGAAAGCTGCCGCTCGAGGTCGGCGAGATCGACGTCGCACTCGTCGGTGATGTCGGCGAAGCGGACCTCGAGGCCGAGGTCGTGGGCCAGCTCCAACCACGGCGCGACGTTCCCGTCGTGGTCGAGACGGGTGACGACGATCTCGTCTCCGCGCTCGAATCGCGCGGCCCGCAGTGCGGGAGAGCGCGAACGACAGCGAGGTCATGTTGGCGCCGAACGTCACCTCGTCGGGCGAGCAGCCGAGGAAGCGTCCGGCGGCTTCGCGGGCCGCATCGACGACGCGCACGGTCCGCTGGCTGGTCTCGAACGGGCCGCCGGCGTTCGCGTTCGACTCGCGGAGATACGCCGAGATGGCGTCGATCACCTCGTCCGGCACCTGCGTCCCGCCTGGCCCGTCGAGCAGTGCCAGGTCGCGCTGGAGCGCGCTGTAGCGCCTGCGGACTGCCTCCACGTCGAGCGTCGCGATGCTCACGCCGGCCAACACTAGCGACCCCCTCACTCGCAGCTACGCTGGACGACGTGGGACGTCGTCTGATCGCGGCGGTGCTCGGAGCGATGGTCGACGTCGCCGCAGCGGCCGCAGGCGGAAGCGGCGGAGGCAGTGCCAGTCCAGACCTGGGCCGGGCGATCACCAAGGGTGGCGTCGTGCTCGTCATACGGCACACGGCGACCGACTATTCGAAGCTCGACGAGGAGCCGGTCGATCTCGCCGACTGCCGGACCCAGCGCAACCTCTCCGCCCAAGGACGCTGCTGAGGCGCGCGCGATCGGGCAAGGTGTGCGCCGGCTGAAGGCTCGAGTCGGGAAGGTGCTGGCCAGCCCGTTCTGCCGTACGCGCGACACCGCACGGCTCGCCTTCTCCCGCTTCGCGATCAGCCGCGCGCTTCTGAACACCATCAGCTCCGAGCACAATGCTGCGTGGAGACGCCAGATCCGAGCGGCTCGCGCTCTTCTCGGCCGCGTACCCGCCAAGGGCTCGATCGACGTGTTCGTCACGCACGGGAGCGTGATCACGGACGCGACCGGTGAAGTGGTGGAGGAGGGCGAGACCCTCGTCGTCCGTCCCCGAGGCGCGAGTCGCTTCGCGGTGCTCGGTCGAGTCCTGCCCGCCGAGTGGGGATCCCTGCGAGCACCTGCCTCGGCCGACGCACTTCGCGTTCGCGAGTACTCCGTGCCCGCCGGCACCCATCCCCACGACGTCGCCCCGGCGAGCGACGGCACGGTCTGGTACACGGCACAACACACGGGCGCGCTCGGCCGGCTCGATCCGAAGACCGGAAAGACGACGGAGATACCGCTCGGCGAGGGCTCGGCGCCCCACGGTGTCATCGTCGGGCCCGATGGCGCAGCGTGGGTGACGGACGGCGGGCTCAACGCGATCGTCCGCGTGGACTCGAAGACCGACGCCGTGAAGCGCTACCCACTCCCGTCCTCGAGCGGCTACACGAACCTCAACACCGCGACGTTCGACCGGCGCGGTGTGCTCTGGTTCACCGGTCAGAGCGGCATCTACGGTCGTCTCGATCCCCGTACAGGCGCGATGCGCGTCTTCCGCGCCCCGCTGGGTGAAGGACCGTACGGGATCGCGACCACGCCCAAGGGGCAGGTGTGGTACGCGTCGCTCGCAGGCAGTCACGTGGCGCAGATCAACGTGCGCACGGGCAAGGCGACCGTCTTCCGCCCTCCGACACGCGACCAGGGTGCAAGGCGGATCTGGTCGGACTCCCGCGGCCGTCTCTGGGTCAGCGAGTGGGACGCGGGCAAGGTGGCGCGTTACGACCCCGTCGCGAGGCGCTGGCGGGAGTGGCGGCTGCCGGGTGCGGCCCAGCCGTACGCGGTCTACGTCGACGGGAAGGACATCGTCTGGCTGACGGACTTCGCTGCCGGCGCAATCGTTCGCTTCGACCCGAAGACGCAGCGCTTCACACGCTTGCGCCTGCGACCAGGCGCCGATGTCCGTCAGCTGCTCGGACGGCCCGGCCAGGTCTGGGGCGCCGAATCTGGCACGGACAGGCTCGTCGTCGTGCTCGGCTAGCCGCACGCCCTCCCCGGGGCCGTGCTGTCCGGTCCGGGGACTACCGTGGCCCGGCATGGAGGAACGGCTGCGGCCGTTGAGCGAGCGGGAGTGCTACGAGCGCCTGTACGGCGAGCGCAATCCGCTCGTCACCGTGTTGCCCGCGGGCTCGGGGGCACCTCGCGGGCCAACGCTCTCCGCCGAACGGATGCGGCAAGCTTTCCTCGATCGGATGGACCTCCGAGACCCGCTCGACGACGTCGAGGAGGCGGCCTGATGCACGCGTGCACCACTGCCCGACGGCGCGCTCCGCGGCTTGGGCCGCCGTCACTCTGGGTGCTCCGCCTGCGCTGTGCCGGTCGCGGAAACGGCAGTCGGAGCTGTGCTCGTCGCTCCTCGTGGAGCGGCCGGCCCGCGCGCTGCCGCCCACGGTAGACACGGCCGTCCCGGACGTTCTCGGGCCGGGCCTCGACGCCGTCTTCTGCGGCATCAACCCCGGCCGTGCCTCGGCCGCCGCCGGAGCCGCCTTCGCCAACCCGCGCAACGACTTCTGGCGACTCCTGCACGCGGCCGGCTTCACGCCGCGCGTGCTCGCCCCCGAGGAGCAGTTCTCGCTGCTCGACCACGGCTACGGACTGACGAACGCCGCGCGGCGCACGACCCGCGGCTCGAGCGAGCTCCGCCGCGCGGACTTCGCCGGAGCGGCCGAGCGGCTGGCGGCCATCGCCGACGAGCTACGGCCGCGGGCGATCGCGTTCGTCGGCAAGGCCGCCTACGAAGGGACGTACCGCGAGCGACCCGAGCTCGGCCTCTCAGGAGCGCCGCCTCGGAGACACTCTGCTGTACGTGCTGCCCTCCACGTCGCCCGCGAACGCCGCCGTGCCCTGGGAGGAGCGGCTGCGCTGGTTCAGCGCGCTACACGAGCTGCTCAGCCGCTCCAGCGGTTCGTGATCGGCATGCGGCGGTCGCGGCCGAACGCCTTCGGCCGCAGCTTCACGCCCGGCGGCGCCTGCCGCCGCTTGTACTCGGCGCGGTCCACCATCGCCACGACGCGCGCGACGATTTCCTCGTCGAAGCCCTCGGCGACGAGCTCCTCCTTCGAGCGGTCGAGCTCGACGTACGCCTCGAGCACCGGGTCGAGCACGTCGTAGGGCGGCAGCGAGTCCTGGTCGAGCTGGCCGTGAGCGAGCTCTGCGCTCGGCGCGCGCTCGATGATCGAGGCCGGGATCAACTCGCGACCCGCCCGCTCGTTGAGGTGCAGCGCCAGCCGCCAGACATCGGTCTTGAAGACGTCCTTGAGCAGCGCGAAGCCGCCCGCCATGTCCCCGTAGAGCGTCGCGTAGCCGACGGACAGCTCCGACTTGTTCCCCGTGGCCAGCACGAGCCAGCCGTGCTTGTTGGACAGCGCCATCAGCAGCGTGCCGCGCACGCGGGCCTGGACGTTCTCCTCCGTCGTGTCGCGCTCGTGGCCGGCGAAGCTGGGGGCCAGGGCGGACTCGAAGGCATCGACGATCGGGTCGATTGGGACCTCGCGGAAGTCGACGCCGAGTGACTCCGCCGCCTCACGAGCGTCGTCGCGCGTCGCATCGGACGTGAACGGGGAAGGCATCGACACGCAGTGGACGCGATCTGGCCCAAGGGCCTCCGCGGCGAGTGCTGCGGTGAGTGCCGAGTCGATGCCTCCGGAGATGCCGACCACGACGTCCCCGAAGCCGTTCTTCTCCACGTAGTCGCGGAGCCCGAGCTCCAGGGCGAGTCGCATCTGGTCGAGCTCGCCGAGCGGCGTCGCCAGCTCGTCCGCGGGCTGCTCGTCGAGGTCGACGACGAGCAGGGCCTCCTCGAAGGCGGGGGCTCTGGCGACGACTCGCCCTTCCGCATCGAGCACGAACGAGTTGCCGTCGAAGACGAGCTCGTCCTGGCCGCCCACGGCGTTGCAGAAGACGAGGCCGCAGCCCGAGTCCCGCGCCCGCGCAGCGAACATCTCCTCGCGTTCCGCGTCCTTGCCGACGTGGAAGGGGGAGGCGGAGAGGTTGACGAGCACGTCCGCGCCCGCCCGCGCGCTCTCGACGGCGGGCGGGCCCGGTTGCCACAGGTCCTCGCAGACCGTCAGGCCGAGCGTCGCTCCGCCGCGCTCGAGCAGGCCGACGTCCGTGCCCTGCTCGAAGTAGCGCTTCTCGTCGAACACGCCGTAGTTCGGGAGCAGGCGCTTGCGATAGACGGCAGCGACGCCGCCGTCCGCGCAGACGAGGCACGCGTTGTAGAGGCGGCCGTCCTCGGCGTGCGGCGCCCCGACGAGCGCGACGATGCCCGTGGCCGCCTGCGCCACCTGACCGGCAGCCTCCGCTGCCGCGCGGACGAACGCGGGGCGGAGCAGGAGGTCCTCCGGCGGATAGCCCGTGATCGCGAGCTCCGGGAACACGACGAGGTCGGCGCCCGCGGCGCGCGCCTCGGCGATCCGCGCGACGATGCGGTCACGGTTGCCGTCGAGGTCGCCGACGGTCGTGTTGATCTGAGCCAGGGCGATCTTCATAGTTTCCGACTCACAGTCTAAAACCTTCGGCGGTTCGCGCGTCTTCCTAGACTGCGGCGATGGCGTTGCAGACCAGCTCGTTCGGTCCCTTCATGGGCTCGAACGACACCGGCCACCTCGAGATCGACGGTTGCGACGCGCTCGACCTCGCGCGCGAGCACGGAACCCCGCTCTGGGTCGTCTCCGAGCGAACGATCCGCCACAACTACCAGACGCTGCTGCGCGCGTTTCGCAGCGAGTACGAGCGAAGCCGCCTTGTCTACGCCTCCAAGGCCAATCCCGAGCCCGCGGTTGTTCGAATCGCCTGGCAGGAGGGCGCGCTCGTCGACGTAGTGACGATGGGCCACATCGAGCTGGCCCTGGCCGCCGGCGTGCCACCGTCCGCCCTCGTCTTCAACGGCAACTCGAAGACTCTCGAGGAGCTGCGCTGGGCCGCAGAGCACGGGATGGCGTACGTGAACGTCGACTCGCTCGAGGAGATCGAGGCGCTAGCCGGCTCGGTCGCCGACGGCGCGCCCGCCGTTCGCGTGTGTGTTCGCCTCGCGCTTGACGAGCGACCCTTCGCCGCGGCCGATCCGGAGTTCGCCGCGCACTGGCGCGGGGCAAAGTTCGGGATGGACGAGGACGACGCCCTCGCCGCGGCCGCGCTCGCTACCGAGCACCCGGGCCTCGAGCTCGCCGGTCTTCATCAACACTTCGGCTGGCCGGTCTACGGAACCCCGTACGACAGGGCTCTCGACCTCGAACGTCACGTGGCGGCGCTCGAGCAGGTGGTCGCCTTCGCCCTGCGGCTGCGGGAAGCTCACGGCAGCGTGCCGGCCGTTCTCAACCTCGGCGGCGGCTACCGGGTTCCGCGAGCACACGGCGCCGGTCCGGGAGGGATCACCGAAGCGCCGACGGCCGAGGAGTACGCTGCTGCGATCGGCGGCCGGCTGCGCGACCTCAACCGGGAGCACGAGCTCGGGGAGCCGGAGCTCCTGCTCGAGCCCGGCGGCTACCTCGTCTCGGACGCGGCTGTGCTGCTCGCCGCGGTCGGCCTGCGCAAGCGCCGGCGAGCGGGAAACGGCGCCCTCGACTGGGTGTTCCTGGAGAACACGTCCTCGTACCACTTCGTGAGGCGGCTGATGTTCGACTTCCGGCACCACGTCGTCGCAGCCGGGAAGCTCCTGGATCCACCGGCGGCGACCATCAGTCTGGCCGGGCCGGTCTGCACCGACGACAACGTCGCCTTGGATGTTTCGCTGCCGGAGCTCGAGCGCGGTGACATCGTGGCCGTGCTCGACCAGGGCGCCTACTGCGAGTCCGTGACAAGTGACTACTGCGCCGTGCCGATCCCCGCCGCGGTGCTCGCGTGCGATGGTCGCGCAGAGGTGATCCGGCGCCGTGTCAAGGCCGGCGAGATCGCCGCGCCGTTTGCGGTGCCCACCTGGCTTCGCGTAGAGCGCGCGCCGGCGATCTGGCTGAGCGCGTCCGGGTTCTCGACCGACGACATGTCGCCGGGATCCTCGCCGAGGGCCGTCGCGCGCACGGCGCGCCTGACGATCTTCGCCGACCGCGTCTTCGGCAGTGCGGGCACGAACACGATGCGCTCGGGCGCGAAGGCCTTCCCCAGGTCGGCGGCGATCAGCGCCTTCACGGCGAGCGCGAGCGACTCGCATCCCTCCTCGCCGGGAACGGGCACGCAGAACACCCAGGCGACCTCGCCCTTCACGTCGTGGGGGATGCCGACGGCTGCTGCTTCGAGAACCGCGGGGTGCGCGACCGCCGCCGACTCGAGCTCGGCGGGACCGATCCGCTTGCCGGCGAGGTTGAGAGTGTCGTCCGAGCGTCCGTGCAAGAACCAGTAGCCGTCCTCGTCGACGGAGGCCCAGTCGCCGTGCGTCCAGATCCCCGGGAAGCGGCGCCAGTACGTGTCGAGGTAGCGCTCGTCGTCCCGCCAGAAGCCGCGCGTCATGCCGGGGAACGGCTTGCGGCAGACGAGCTCGCCCACCTCGCCGGTCCCCACGAGCGAGTTCCCGTCGTCGTCGACGACGTCCATAGCCATGCCCGTCGTGGGCATGCCGACCGAGCACTCCTTGATCGGGATCGCCGGCGTCGGCGACAGGAAGCACGCGCCGACCTCGGTCCCGCCCGAGCAGTTGATGATCGGGCAACGTCCGCCGCCGACCCGCTCGAACAGCCAGCGGTACGGATCGGGGTTCCACGGCTCGCCGGTCGTGACGATGATGCGGAGCGACGAGAGATCCTGCTGCGGCTCGCCGTGCGGGACGAGGGCGCGAATGAGCGTGGGGGAACAGCCCAGGATGGACACGCGCTCCTCGTCAATCAATTGCCAGAGCCGGTCGGCCGGCCAGTCGGGAGCGCCCTCCGCGTACACGATGGTGGCGCCCATCGCGCCGCCGCCGACCACCGTCCACGGGCCCATGATCCAGCCCATGTCGGTGGCGAAATGGATGACATCGCCTGGGCGAGCGTCGGCCTGGTAGCCGACCTCGCGCGCGATCGAGACGAGAAAGCCGCCCTGCACGTGCAGCACGCCCTTCGGTCGGCCGGTGGTGCCGGACGTGTACGTGAGCAGGTACGGATGCTCCGAGTCGACCGCGAGCGGCTCGAGCTCGCCCGGGCAATCGGCGAGCAGCTCGTCGAACGGGGCGAGCACGACGTGCTCCAGGGACGGCGCTTCCCGCCGCGCCTCCTCGAGGCTGGCGAGCATCGGGATCTCGCGGCCGCGGCGCAGCGAGCTCTCGACGGTGATCGCGACTCTTCGCCTCGGAGTCGGCGAGACGCTGCGCGACGGCGGGCGCGGCGAAGCCGGAGAAGACGGGCACCTGCACGGCGCCGATGTGTGCGCACGCGTGCGAAGCGACGGCCGCTTCCGGCGACATGGGGAGGTAGGTGACGACACGGTCACCGGGCTCGACGCCGAGCCGCACGAGCGCCTCGGCGAGCCGTGTTACTTGCGACGAGAGCTCGGCGAACGTCAGCGCGCGGCGCGCGCCGTCCTCGCCGCGGAACACCGCTGCCGTCTGCCTCGGGCTGCTCGACGGCCCAGCGGTGGACGCAGTTCCACGCGATGTTGAGCTTGCCGTCGACGAACCAGGTCGTCCACTCGGGCCCGCGTGAGGCATCGAGCACTTGCGTCCATGGCTCGGCGAACTCGATGCCAAGGTCCTCGACCGCGGCCGCCCAGAACCACTCGGGATCGTCGATCGACCGTCGGACGAGCTCGCGGTAGTCGCCGATGTCGTGCTGCCGCATCAGCCGGACGACGTTCGCGCGCTCGAGCGTCTCCGCATCAGGCTGCCAGACCACTTCGGGCACAGGCAAGCCTAGTTGTGGGAGGGCCTGGCGAAGCAGTGTCTGTGCCGCCGGAATCACGCTGGAGGCCGCGCTGCGGCGTACTCGGTCGCCCACGTACGTAGCTAGTACGCGGGCTCCGTGCGTCCTTGCATCTCTACCGCCAGCGCGCCCCGGCGACGAGCACCGCTCCTCCAGGCCCTCCCGGCGCCACTAAGCTAGTGCTTGCTAACTTAGGCCGATGCGAGCGCGCATCGCGGCCCAGCTCTTCGCTCCCGAGAACCGCAAGTGGTGGACGGTCGCTGGCCGTCTCGTTCGGGCTGTTCATGATCATGCTCGACAACACGGTGGTGAACGTCGCGCTGCCGTCGATCCAGAGGTCGCTCGACGCCGATCAGTCAGAGCTCGAGTGGGTCGTCGTCTCCTACGCGCTGACGTTCGCGACCTTCATGCTCACGGGCGGCAAGCTCGCGGACTACTTCGGCCGGCGCCGGCTCTTCATCATCGGGCTGGCGATCTTCACGCTCGCGTCGCTGGCCTGCGGGCTCGCGCCGAATGCCAGCTTCCTCATCGGCGCACGCGCCGTGCAGGGCCTCGGCGCGGCGGTCATGAACCCGGCGACGCTCGGGATCATCACCGCGACGTTCCCGCCTCGTCAGCGTGGGATGGCCATCGGCATCTGGGCCGGCGTCTCGGCGATGGCTCTGGCCATCGGCCCGCTGCTCGGCGGGCTGATCACCGACCACATCGACTGGAGCTGGATCTTCTTCGTCAACGTTCCGGTGGGCGTGCTCGGGATGATCGTCGCGCGCTGGGCGATCGACGAGAGCCGCGACACCTCGCACGAGCAGCGGCTCGACTTGCCGGGGCTGGCGACCTCCGCGGTCGGGCTCTTCGCACTCACCTACGCGCTGATCGAGGCCAACACCTACGGCTGGACATCGCCTCGGATCCTCGCGATCTTTGCCGTCGCCGCGATCGCACTGACCGCCTTCGTCCTCCTCGAGCTCCGCCAGCGCGTGCCAATGCTCGACCTGTCGCTGTTCCGTGACCCGACGTTCACCGGGGCGAACCTCACGATGCTGCTCGTGTCGCTGGCGATGTTCGGCATCTTCTTCTTCAACTCGCTCTTCCTTCAGAACGTCCTCGGCTACTCGGCCACGCAGACCGGGCGCGGTCTTCCTGCCGATGACCGTGCTGATCATCGTCGTGGCGCCCTGGGCCGGCCGCTACTCGGACAAGGTGGGGTCGAGGTGGCTCGTCGGCACCGGCATGACGCTCGTCTCCCTGTCGCTCGTGCTCTTCGCACAGCTCGACGTGGGCTCGACGTTCTGGGACATCCTCCCCGGCCTGATCACGGGCGGACTGGGAATGGCCCTGGTGATGACGCCGACGACAGCGGCGGCGATGGGCGCCGTCGCAGTGGACAAGGCCGGAGTAGGCTCGGCCGTCCTCAACTGCTCGCGCCAGGTGGGCGGATCCCTCGGCATCGCCGTCATGGGCGCGATCGTCGCCAGCCAGGTCGATCCGACCACCCCACTGCCCCTGCGGGCCGAACAGTTCATCGACGGCTATCACCTCGCCCTCTACGTGGCCTCGGGCATCGCGCTTGTGCGGCGCTGCGGTGGCAATCCTCACCGTCCGCAAGCACGAGCACCACGAGCCGCTCGCGGAGGCGGCTCTGTGACGGTCACGCGGTCGCGTCTGGCGGCGACCGACCGCCGAGCGGCGATCGTCGATGCGGCGCTCTCGGTCTTCTCGGCCCGCACGTACGGCGGTGCGACGACCGCTGAGATCGCCCGCGCTGCAGGCGTGACGGAGCCGATCCTCTACCGCCACTTCGACTCGAAGCGCGAGCTCTTTCTCGCCTGCGTGGACGAGGTCTGGCGCCGCCTGCGCGAAGCGGTGGAGGAGGAGATCGCGGCGGAGCCCGACCCGGCCGGCTGGGTGCTGGCGGTGCCGCGGGCAATCACCAGCCTGCGGCGGCGTCGGCTTGCGCCCACGCAGCTCTGGCTCCACGCCCTCAGCGAGGCGACCGACGACGAGCAGATCCGGCGCCACTTCCGGCGCCACCTTCGCGAGGTGCACGACTACGTCGCCGGGGTGCTCCGCCGTGCGCAGGCGGCCGGCGCCATCGACCCGGACCGCGACGTCGAGGCCGAGGCGTGGATCGGCATCGGCGTGGGCCTGCTGCGTTCCGTGCAGGACCGCTTCGGCGGGCTGCTGGGCGAGGAGGAGATCGACGCCATCGCGTCGTCTCGAGTGCAGTGGTTGACGGGCGGATAGAGAAGCCCCTTAGATGTGCGAAACCCCCGGCTGCGGCGACCGGGGGCTCGCTGATCAACTCGCCACTTACGCTGCGACCTTCTCTGAAAGCCGACCCTGCGGCCCGGCCGACCCCCTCCGAACGTCGCGCGGTTCGTGGCGCGCGCCTCGCAAATGCGATTGCGCATGCGAGGTGAAAACGACCCTAACGGACATGTCCAAGACTGTCAAGTAGCAACGTGAAGCAAATTGCGTTACAGTTGGTTCACACAATGGGGAGCAGGGAGCGCGGGCACGAGCTAGAAGACGTGGCCGTGGCGGCGGTCGCAGAGTCTCAGGGCTCGGAGGACGTCGCCGCGGGCCTCGGCATTCGCCTGCGCAAGTTCCGCACCTCGGCCGGCCTCTCGCAGTCCGAGCTCGCAGCAGGGCGCTTCAGCAAGGAGTACCTGAGCCAGATCGAGCGCGGCAAGACGCGGCCCACCCCGGAGACCGTCGTCTGGCTGGCCGAGCGCCTCGGGGTCGACGCCGACCTCCTGCGCACGGGCGTCTCCGCGAGCGAGCGGAACCGCTGGGAGGCCCAGCTTGCGCGCGCGGCGGCGCTCAGCGAGCGCTACGAGTACGCGGCCGCAGCACCGGAGTTCGCGCAGGTCCGCGACGCAGCCCGGGCGACGGGAGCGAAAGACCTCGAGCTCCGGGCTCTCGCCGGCGAAGCCTGGGCACTGCTCCAGGAGGGCGGGCTGAAGGAAGCGGCAGCGCTGCTCACCGACGCGCGCTCTCTCTCCGAGGAGCCGCAGTTTTCCGACATCGAGCGCGCCGACGTGCTCTTCCGGCTCGGCGCCTGCCGCTACCAGCTGTCCAGCATCTCCACTGCCCTCGGCCTGTTCGACGCCGCTCTCGAGCTCGCAGAACGGTCTGATCTCCCCGACGACCTGCTGCGAGCGCAGATCTTCCGGTGGCGGTCTCGCTGCTACCGCCGGCAGCGCGACTGGCAAGCAGCACGGGAAGACGTCGAGCGTGCGCTCGAACTGGCCGAGGGCCTTAGCGATCGGCGCGCAGCCGCCCAGGTGTACTTCCAGGCGTCGCTCGTCGCCGAGCGCGAGGGCCACTGGGTGCTCGCTCGGACGTACGCCGAGCGCGCCCGCACGTACTACGAGGAGCTCGCCGACCGCGAGAACGTCGGTCGCCTGCTCAACAACCTCGGCGGGCTCACGTATCTCCTAGGTCGACCCGACCAGGCGATCGAATACCTCCAGGACTCCCTCCGAGTGCTCCTCGACGAGGGCATCGACGAGGAGGCGGCGCACGTGATCACGTCGCTCGCCGAGATCTACGTCGACACCGACCGACCCGTCGAGGCGGAACAGCAGGCACGGCGGGCACTCGAGCTCCTCGGGGCTCGCGAGGACTTCATATCCGAGATCGGAACCGCACAGCTCACGCTGGGGAGAGCGCTATTGGGACAAGGGCGGCTCGACGAGGCTCAAGAAGTGCTCGTCGCCGCCGATAGCAGCTTCGAGCAGATGTCTTCGACCAGCCACCGGGCGGCAGCATGGGTCGCTCTCGGGGACGTTGCCGCCAGGCGCGGCGACGACCGCGAGGCGGCTCGGCTCTACCGGCGGGCAGCCGAGACGCTGCAAGACTTCCGCTTCTAAGTCCCGGAAAGGAGGATGCGGCCGTGAGCAAGGCAAAGACGCTCTACTGGTTGTCGATGGCGGTGCTGATCTTCGCCCCGCTGAGCGTGGCTGTCGGCCCGCTGGGCTTCTTCGATGGCGCGAAAGGCGACTAGCGCGTAGCTCACGCTTCCACCCGTACACTCGGCGGGATGCGCCGGGGTGTCGTACTCGCGGCCGCGGTCTTCGCGGCCGCGCTTGCTATTGCCGGCTGCGGCGGCGAGAGCGGTACCCCGAACGGGGGAGCGGCGGCGGGTGCGGGCTCCGCCGGCGCCCTGCTGGACCGGCCGGGGCCGGACGTGGCGCTCGTTGCGGGAACCTCCGACTACGCGCGCGGGCCGGTCCGTGTCGTCTTCCTCGTCATCGACTCCCAGAGCCGTTCCATCGAGAGCCCGCAGGCGCGCGTCTGGGTGGCACGCTCGCTGGACGACAAGCCGTTTCTCCAGACGACCGCACCGTTGGAGAACGTCGGCGTCCCCGGCGTCTCCGAGGCAGCCGCCGGCGACGTGACGCACGTCTACGTCGCCCGCTTCCGCGTGCCCGAGGCCGGGAAGTACGTGCTCGTCGCCGAGCCAGTCGGTGCGCAGATCCAGGGTGCGCTCGACGTCGAGGTGGCGGACGAGCCGAAGGCTCCCGATGTGGGCGAAGATGCGTTCCCGTCACGCACGCCGACCATCGCCTCCACGGACGGCGACTTCGCGGCCCTCACGACGCGGACGCCTCCCGACGTGGGCTTGCTCCGGCATTCGGTGAAGGACTCGCTCGACGACCGCGCGCCGTTCGTCGTCGCCTTCGCGACGCCGAAGTTCTGCATGAGCCGGGCTTGCGGGCCCGTTGTCGATGTCGTCGACCACGTGCGCAAACGGCTGGGAAAGAGCCCGGTGCGCTTCATCCACGTCGAGATCTTCGAGAACAACCAGCCTCCCGAGCTGAACCGCTGGGTCAAGGAATGGAAGCTTCCTACCGAGCCCTGGGTGTTCGTCGTGGGTCGCGACGGCAAGATCAAGGCGCGCTTCGAGGGCTCAGTGTCCGCCGAGGAGCTGGAAGCCGCGGTGCGGGCGAGGCTCCTAGGCTGAGGTCGACCCGGGAAGCTCGATCACGAGCACCGGGATGCGCGCGGTCGGCCCCAGACGCAGCAGCAGCCGCACTACCTCTGCGCAGTCCTCCGGCTGGATCATCTCCTCGCCCGGGATGCCGCTCCACTGGGCCATGTCGGTGTCGACGAAACCCGGGCAGAGCGCGGACGCGCGCACGCCGTCCGCTTCCAGCTCGCCGTTCAGCGAGTGGGTGAACGAGATGACCGCCGCCTTCGTGGCTCCGTAGATCGAGAGCCAGGGCGTCGGCATCGTCCCGGCGATAGATGCGAGGTTGACGATGAGCCCGCGCGACTCTCGCAGGTGCGGGATGGCTGCCCTGGTGACGAGCACGAGCCCTCGGAGGTTCACGCCGAGCTGGAGGTCGATGTGCTTGACGGGCAGCGCCTCGATGTTTCCGCCGATGCCGATGCCTGCGGAGTTGACGAGCACGTCGAGCCCGCCGTGGCGCTCCACGTGCTGGGCGACAAGTCGGTCGCAGTCCTCCTCGTGCGAGACGTCCGCGGTGATCGCGAACGCGTCGAGGGACGCGGCCGCGTCCTCCACCCGCTCGCTGCTGCGCGAGGCGAGCGTGATCGCAAAGCCCTCCTCCGCGAGCATGCGCGCGATCGCCAGGCCGATGCCCCGCGAGCCTCCGGTGACTAGGGCGCTCCGTGCCACGGCCGCATTCTCTCGCACGCGTACAGTGAGCGCATGGCCACGGGCGAGGTGAAGCTCTCGGAGCTCGTCACGGCCGGCGGCTGCGCGGCCAAGTACTCCGCGGGCAGGCTCGACGAGCTGCTCGCGGGCTTCGTCCCGCCGGAGGCCGAGAACCTGCTCGTCGGGCTCAGCCCTGCCGACGACGCCGCGGTCTACAAGCTCGACGACGAGCGCGCGCTCGTCTTCACCGTCGACTTCTTCCCGCCCATGGTGGACGACCCGCGCGACTTCGGCGCCATCGCGGCGGCGAATGCACTCAACGACGTCTTCGCCATGGGGGGCGCGCCGCTCCTCGCGCTCTCGGTGGCCGCCTTTCCCGAAGAGCTGCCCACGAGCGTGCTGGGCGCGATCCTCGAGGGAGCTGACGAGACGGTCCGCGCCGCGGGTGCGCTGCTCGCGGGAGGGCACACGATTCGCGACGACGAGCCGAAGTACGGGCTCGCCGTGGTCGGAACGGCGCATCCGGAGGCGGTCTGGGCGAAGAGCACAGCCACTCCCGGCGACGCGATCTTCCTCACGAAGCCGCTGGGCACGGGCCTCGTGCTGCACGGGTTCAAGCGCGGTCTCGCAGGTGAGGCCGAGCTCGCCGAGGCCGTGCGTTGGATGCGGATGCTCAACCGTGAAGCCGCGGAAGCGAGTCCGTCCCTTCGGGCCGAGCGCCGTCACCGACGTCACGGGGTTTGGCCTACTCGGGCACGCGTACGAGACGGCGTCGCGCAGCGGCGTGCGGATCGTGCTCGACGCGGCCGCCTTGTCGGCCCTGCCGGGCGCGCTCGAAGTCGCGCGCGCGGGAGAGCAGACGGGCGGCGGTAGCCGCAATCGCGAGTTCGCCGGCGGGCACGTGGGGGTGGCGCCGGACGTGCCGGACGACGTCGCCGCGCTCGCCTGGGATCCGCAGACGTCCGGGGGACTGCTCGTGGCGCTGCCAAAGGATCGCGCCGCCGTGCTGCAGGCGTCGTTCGACACCGCCGGCCTGTTCCTCGCGAGGATCGGCATGGTTGAGGCAGGCTCGGGCGTGGAGCTCCGCGGGACGTAGACTGGACCGATGTCCGACGAGCTCCGTCTCGAGTCTCGCCCCTCTCTGAACAACCCGATCCTCGTGACAGCGTTTCGCGGCTGGAACGACGGCGGGCAGGGCGCCTCGCTCGCCGCACAGCACCTCGTGAACACCTGGGATGCGGAGAAGTTCGCCGACATCGATCCCGAGGGCTTCTTCGACTTTCAGGCGACGCGCCCGCGGGTCTCGCTCGTCGAGGGCCTCACCCGGAGGATCGACTGGCCCGAGAACGACTTCTTCCATGCGAGCCCCGGCGGCGAGCACGACATCGTGATGCTCGTCGGCACGGAGCCGAACGTCCGCTGGCGGACGTTCACCGAGCTCGTGGTCGAGCTGGCGCGCGAGCTCGGCATCGACCTTGTCGTGAGCCTCGGCGCGCTGCTCGCGGACGTCCCGCACACGCGCCCGGCGCCCGTCACCGGTGCGGGCTCGGACCCGGAGCTCGTCGAGCGGCTCGGGCTCCAGGCTTCACGCTACGAGGGGCCGACGGGGATCGTCGGCGTGCTCCACGACGCCTGCCGGGAGCAGGGCATCGCGTCCGTGAGCTTCTGGGCGGCCGTGCCGCACTACGTCTCGCTCGCGCCCAGCCCGCGGGCTGCGCTCGCGCTCTGCGAGCGCGTCTCGTCGGTGCTCGACGTCGCGATCGACGTCAGCGAGCTGGAGGCAATGATCGAGGGCTACACGTCTCATGTGACCGAGGCCGTGTCGTCGGACGAGGACGCTGCCGCCTACGTCGACGAGCTGGAGCAGCGAGCCGACATGATCGAGGAGAGCGATCTCCCGAGCGGCGACTCGATCGCCGCCGAGCTCACGCGCTTCCTCCGCGAGCGCGAGCAGGGCGACACGCCGCCCGACGCCGCCCGCGGGCAGTGAAACGCTGCGCCTGGACGCCAGACGGCGATCCGCTCTACGTCGCGTACCACGACGAGGAATGGGGCGTGCCGTCCCACGACGATCGCCATTTGTACGAGATGCTCGTCCTGGAGGGGGCTCAGGCCGGCCTCTCGTGGTCGACGATCCTGCACAAGCGGGACGGCTACCGGCGGGCGTTCGCCGGCTTTGACCCCGAGGCCGTGGCGAAGTTCGGCCCGGCGGACACCGAGCGGTTGCTTCAGGACGCCGGCATCGTCCGCAACCGGTTGAAGGTGGAGTCGGCCGTCTCGAATGCGCGGTGCGTGCTCGAGGTTCAGGAGGCGGAGGGAAGCCTGGCCGAGTACCTGTGGAGCTTCGTCGGCGGCAAGCCCATCGTCGGCAAGTTCCGCGAGTTGCGCGACGTGCCGGCGGAGACGGCCGAGTCGCGGGCGATGAGCAAGGACCTCAAGCGCCGCGGCTTTCGCTTCGTGGGGCCGACCATCTGCTACGCGTTCATGCAGACGACCGGCATGGTCAACGACCACGTCACGTCGTGCTTCCGCTTCAAGGAGCTCGCTACGAAGGGTTAGCGCCGGCCGGCCGCATGCCGCGCACGCCCGGTCTCATGCCAGTGCCGTCAGCCCCTTCAGGCTCCGAGCCGAACGTGAACGCGTAGGCAGAGAGGCCCGGGCTGAGGCGAAGCTCGACCGTCCGGTCGGCTCGCTTCCCGAAGTCGGCGAGCGTGTAGAGCCTGTTGGCGGTTACGCGCACCGTTCGCGTGCGGCGACCGTCCACGAGCACTTCCACCGTCCCGCGGCCGCTGAGCACGAGGTGAACGACTCGCGCATAGACGTGAATGCGCAACCGAGCGCCGGCGCCGGCGACGCTGCGCTCGCCCTCGATGCGCCAGCGACCCGCGTACGCGAACCCGTCCTCGGGCAGCGCCTCGGGGAACGTGTACGTCGCCAAGCGGTCCTCGGCGATCGGCGTGCCCGAGTACGCCGGGGAGAGGCGTTCCCAGCCGAGGTACGTCTCCGGCGTCTGCGGCCCCTCGGGCGTGCGGTCGGGGCGCATCGCAGCGCGTGGTGAGCCGTCGATGGCCAGCAGCGTGCGGATGGCGCCCTCGGTGCGGTCGTACTGGCCCTCGCCGAAGTGGACGTACCGCACGTGGCCTTCGCGGTCGACGAGGTAGTTGGCGGGCCAGTACTGGTTCGCGTACGCGTTCCACGTCCCGAAGTCGTTGTCGAGCAGCACGGGGTGCTCGATGCCGAGGTCGCGCACCGCTCGGCGGACGTTGCGAGGCTCGTGCTCGAAGGCGAACTCGGGCGCGTGGACGCCCACCACCACGAAGCCGTCGCGCTCGTACGCGTCGTACCACGCCTTCACGTGAGGGAGCTCGCGGAGGCAGTTGACACACGTGTACGTCCAGAAGTTCACGAGCACGACCTTCCCCCGCAGGCCGGCCATCGCCAGCGGCCGCCCGCCCGGCGTGTTGAGCCAGAGCGAGACGTTCTCGAAGTCGGGCGCCGGGCCGTAGTCGTCCAGCACAGCGTCGGGCTTGTGCGCGGTTCCCGGCCCGGTGCCCGTTTCGCGCAGATCCGCGAGCGCACTGCGGGCACGCTCGCTCGACTCGACGTGATCCTGCACGGCCCTCGTGTAGCCGGGGACGGCGGTCGTGAAGTGGCGGTCGACGTTCAGCGTGATCGCCAGCGCCGTCGCGGCGATGACGACGCCGAGCCCGCGCCGGAGCGCGACGGCGTGGGCACGGACGGCCGCGAGCCTGCCGGCGCGCTGGCCGCCGATCGCAAAGGCGAGCAGAGGCACCGCGTGGCCGAGCGAGTACGCGACCGTGAGCAGCAGCGCGTCGACGCCCACCTCGCGGGTCGCCGCGACGACTGCCACGGCGGCCAGCACCGGGCCGGCGCACGGGACCATCACCAGCCCGAGGCTGGCGCCGAGCAGGAAGCCTCCGCCGACGTCGCGCCCGCTCCGCCTCGTGAAGCGCGCGAGCGCTCGTTCGACGAGCAGGCCGAAGGTCGGGAAGATCAGCGTCGCCGCGACGAGGAAGAGCAGCGCCAGCGCGACGTTCCTCAGCACGTCGAGCGGCAGCCCGAGCAGGTCGAGCAGCCACGCGGCGAAGAGCACCGAGAGGGTGAAGCTGGCAACGAGCCCGGCCACGATCGCGTAGGGCCGGCGCGGCCCGCCGGCGGCAGACCCGGCGAGCAGGACCGGGAGCACGGGCAGGACGCACGGCGACAGCGCCGTGATCAGGCCTGCGACGAACCCAATGCCCAAGAGGACGAGCACCAGCTGCGAGCGTAGCCGGGAGAGCTTGCGCCGAGGTTACGAGGTAAGGCCGGCGGCTCTCGCGACACCAATTCCACTGACAGTGCCCTTACGCACGCACGACGGAAAGGAAGGCTGACATGAGCACGCGGACCTACCGTCCGATCCCTCTCGCGCTGACGATGCTGATCGCGCTGTTCAGTGCCCTCGTCGCCCTCGCTGTCTCGGGCGGGCACGATGCCGCTGCCTACGGAGACGAGGCTCACGCGGCGACGGTGTCGAACCAGGAGCTTGCTCTCCGTCAGGACATGCGAAAGCTCTGGGAGGACCACGTCACATGGACACGGCTCGCGGTCATCAGCCTGACCACGGGTTCCCCCGACACGCAGGCGACCGTCGGCCGGCTGCTCAGGAACCAGACGGACATCGGCAACGCCATCAAGCCGTTCTACGGAGCCGGCGCCGGGAAGCAGCTGACGTCCCTCCTGCGCGAGCACATCCTCGTCGCGGCCGACCTGGTTGCAGCGGCGAAGGCGGGCAACCAGAAGGGCGTCGCCGCCGAGCAGGCGCGCTGGAGGGCGAACGCGGACAAGATCGCGGCCTTCCTGTCGAAGGCGAATCCGCGCTTCTGGAAGCTCGGCGCGATGAAGGCGATGATGTACGCCCACCTGAGTCTGACAACGGACGAGGTCCTCGCCCGCCTCCAGGGCAAGTGGGCCGCCGACGTGCGCGCCTACGACCGCACCCACAGCCAGATCCTGCACATGGCGGACATGCTCTCGAGCGGGCTGGTCCAGCAGTTCCCGGCGCGCTTCCGCGAGTGAAGAGCCCCATGTGGGAGTGGCACCGCCGGCGGAGGGAGTTGCAGCGTGAGCGCGGCTAACCTTCTTGCCGTCGAGCCGATGACCGAACACACGCAGGCGGTTGCGCCAGCCCACGTGTTGCCCTTCGACGGCGAGTCGCGGGACTGGCTACGTGATCTGCGCTCTTCCGGGGCGACGAAGGACGATGCCGTCGCGCGACTGCACGCGCTGCTCCTGCGCGCTGCTCGCTTCGAGGTCTCCCGCCGGCGGCCGGCACTTCCTCACGTGCGGGGCGACGAGCTCGACGACATCGCCCTCGAGGCCGCGGACGACGCGCTCATGAGCGTGCTCAGGCGCCTCGACGACTTCCGGGGCGCGAGCCGCTTCGCGACCTGGGCGTACAAGTTCGCTCTGCTCGAGGCCGCGGTCAAGCTCCGAAAGCGCGCCTGGCAGGGGCGAGAGGTTCCGCTCGAGCCCGAGAGCTGGGACACGATCTGGAGCCCGGATCTCGGCCCCGATGCCGAGGCCGAGCAGCGCGAGCTCTTGACCACGGTGCAGCGCGCGGTCGCAGAGGCGTTGACCCCCCACCAGCGTCGGGTCCTCGTCGCCCTCGCGCTGAACGGCGTGCCGATCGACGTCCTTGCCGAGCAGCTCGATACGACACGCGGGGCGCTGTACAAGACCTTGCACGATGCGCGGCAGAAGCTGCGGAGGCATCTGGAGGCATGCGGACTTTCCCCTGAGCCACTCTTCGAGGAGACGACCTGATGGAGCAACGAGATCCCAACCAGACACTCGGCCGTCTCCTCGGACCTGCCGGGCCGGAAGTCGGATGCGATACGTGCTTCGAGGAGCTCGACCGCTACGTCGAGCTCGAGCTGGCCGGCGAAGACGCGGATGCGGCCATCCCCGGCCTCCGCGCACACCTCGACGGGTGCCCGGCCTGCCGTGAGGAGCACGACAGCCTGCTCGCGCTCGTCGGCGGCGAGCCGGCCTAGGAGGGTCTGACGAAACAGTGACTGTGCCGCCGGAATCACGCTGGAGGCCGCGCTGCGGCGTCCTCGGTCGCCCACGTACTTACGAGTACGCGGGCTCCCTGCGTCCTTGCATCACAACCTCCAGCGCGCCCCGGCGACGAGCACCGTTCCGCCAGACCCTCCTAGGAGGCTTCCGCCGGGGAGGTCGCCGCCTCCGGCTGAACGGCTTGGCGGCGTCGGCGGCGGCGGGTGTCGCCTCGGAGCCGTTCGGCGTGGGCGTTGCTCCCGCGCCGCGCTTCTTGCGGCGCCGACGCCTGCGGGAGCGGCGCGGAGGCTTCGGCTCGGGGAGATTCTCGGCGAGAGCTCCGGCCACGTCCTGAACCGTGCCCATATCCTCGCGGGCGGCGTCGAGCAGCTTTGTCGCGCGTGGCGTATACCCCTCGGCCGACGCGAGCAGAGCCGCAGCCACGCGCAGGGGCTGCTGGCGAGCGGCGGTGACGAGCTTCGCAGCATTCTCCTCGTGCCGGTGACCTCGAGAGTTCGCGAGCGCGCCCAGCAGGCGCTTCGCCTCTGCGAACTCCGCGCTGGCCGCGCGATCCTGCGCCTTGCGCGTGGCGCGCGCGAGCCGCCACGTCCAGCGGGCGAGGATCTGATCCGGAGCGTCGGGCTTCCCCTGGGCAATCGCCTGCAGCAGCATGCGGCCGCCCGGCAGACGGTCCTTCTCCCAGGGCGGCGCCTGCGTCACGAGCGTGACGAGGTCGTCGAAGCTGGCCCGGTCGACCGTGGTGGAGACGCGGTCGGCGAGCGCCATCATCCGCAGCCGCCGGTTCGGGTTCTCGGCGGCGCACGTGAAGAGGAACTGGTCGAGCGCCTCCTTCCCCGCGCGCCCGTCGGTGAAGCTCTTCACGATGTCGGCGCGTTCCTCGAAGCGGACAGCGCGTCCGGCAAAGGTAGCCCAGTAGCGCTGCTCCTCCTCGTCGAGGTACTTGGGGTCGATGCGCTGCCACTCGCGCGCGATGACGGCCAGCCGTCGGCGCACGTCGGGAGTCACGGGGACGAGCCAGGGCGCCGGCGTCAGCCTCCGGCGGGCTCGGCGCTGGAAGCGGCGGCGCGGGGCGGGAGTGACTCGGGCGCCCTCGCGGTAGAAGTCGGCGTCCAGTAGCGAGTGGAGAGTGATCACGCGCTCGGAGTGGGTCGCGCCCTTGTTCACGAAGTCGACGACGACGCCGGCCTCCTTGCGCGGATGCATGCGCATGATGCGGCCGATCCGCTGCTGGTAGACGCGGCGGCTGGCCGTCGGCGCCAGGTGCATGACGACCGTCGCGCGCGGCGAGTTCCAACCCTCAGCCAGCAGCATCGCGTTGATGAGGACGTTGATCTCGCCACGCTCGTAGGCAGCGAGCGTCTCCGCCAGCCGCACCGGCGGCGTGCGCCCCGAGACTGCCTCGGCCTTGAGGCCGGCGGACCGGAACTCCTGGGCGAGGTTGTACGCGTGATCGACGCCGGCCGCGTAGACGATGCCCGGCGTGTCCTCGAAGCGGTCGCGGTAGAGGCTCGCGGCCGCCTGGTTCAGCGCCACGTGGTCGAGCACTTTCGCCAGCGCGCCCTCGTCGAAGTCGCCGCCGACGATGGGCACCGAGTTGATCGCCGCGACCGGCGGCACCCTCAGGCAGCGCAGCGGCGCGATCAGGCCGCGGCGGGCAGCGTCCTGGAGCGGCAGGTCGTCGACCGAAGCGGGGAAAACGTCTGCGACTTGCTTTGCGATCAGCTGCTCGGTCGCCGTCATGCCGATGTAGATCGGGTCGGGGAAGCTGCGGATTGCCGCCGATGTCTTCTCGCCGAGGGCCGTGTGGGCCTCGTCCGCGATCACGAGGTGGTACGCCTCGTGGTTGAGATCGCCGACGTGGCGGGCGAACCACGCGTACGTCTGGATGGTGATCGGGTTCGAGATCGGCGGCTTGCTGCCCCGGAGGATCTCGGGCGTGAGCCTGTCGCCGTAACCCTCGGCGGTCAGCTCGCGGATGAACTGGCTGACGAGCAGCCGGCGGTGCGTGAGGATGAGCACGCCTGCCGTGCGTGCGGCCTCCACGAAGCCGGCCGCCGCGATCGTCTTCCCGGAGGCCGTCGGGTGACGGAAGCGGTAGCGGCGCACCGCGCCCGGGTCTTCACCGACAGGCTCGGTCTCTTCGTCGACGACCTCGACCCGGCCGTTCTCGTCGGCGTACTCCGCGAGGTCGCCGTTTTCATCGTCGTCCACGTCAGGCACGGCCTCGAGCCCGTTCGCCTCTTCCAGCTCGCGCTGGTTGGCGGTGATGAGCGCCGTGAGCATCCCGGCTAGCGCATCGACCTGATGGCGACGCAGCTCGGTTCCCGACTCGAGCAGCGGCGGCTTGCCGGTGAGCACGCGCTCGAGGCCGAGCATGAGCGCGAAGCGCACCCGCCACTCGTGTGACGGCTCGTCGCGGCCGGCGTCGATCTCGGTCAGCGCCTCGTCCAGGGCCTGACGTCGCGCAGTGCCGGGGGCGAGCACCTCGGCCGGCTCCTCGTCCGGGCGCAGGAAGGGCTCTCCCGCCCAGCGCTCGGCGCGCTCGGCATCCACAGGCAGGCCAGGCGCCTCGATGGCTGTCGTCCGCTGTTCTGAGATTTCCGGCATGAATGCAGCACGCCGTCCGTGCCGCGCTTCTGGAAGATCGCCCGCAACGAGTCAGCGAGCTCACCCAGGAGGATACCCGAAGCGGACGAAGGTCTACCTTGTGTCCATGGGCGAAATGCCCGCGCAGCTGACCGATGAGCAGCTCGCCGAGCTCCAACGGTGGGCGGACGGGCTCGTAGAGCAGGGCGCAGATGGAGACCTGGGAACGTTCGCCCGGGCCATCGCATCGCTGCGCGAGGAGGCTGAGCGGGCCCGCGCGGGCAGGCCTGCCTCCCGTGCCCGCGGGGTCGAGATGGTGTCACTGCGTCGCCAGGCCGAGTCTGCCGTCGAGAACGGCGCTCCGGACCAGTTACGTGCCGCTGCGAGAGCGGTGCTCATGCTCTGTGACGACATCGCCGTGCAACGGCGGCATGCACGCGAGGTGCGCCAGGGACGACGCCGACGGGCGCTGCTCCTCGTCGGGGGTGGGGCTGTGTGCGCGGGTCTCCTCGTTGCGCTCCTGTCCCGCGGCGGGTCCGGTGCGCTCGACGCGGAAGGCCCGGCGTCGGCGATCGTCGGCCAGAGCCGTCTCGCCGCGCTGGCGTTCTCCGTCGAGGGGGACGAGGGCGACCTCTCGTCCACCAGCTGGCGGCTCGACGGACGTCCGGTTTCCGCACGCGTGACCGCCGACGACGGCCGGATAGTGTTCCGGCCCCGGAGGCTGGCAGACGGCGAACACACCGTCGAGGTCTCGCAGCCCGGCGGCCTGTTCAGCGACTCGAGTGCCTCGTGGACGTTCACGGTCGACACGCGTGCACCCGCTATCAGGGTCGCGAAGGGCTCGCTCGGGGCCATGCGCGGCGAGCAGTACACGTTGCGCGGCACCGTGGAGCCCGGCTCGCGGCTGCGCGTGAACGGGACGCTCGCACGGCTCGACGGGCGGGGTCGCTTTTCCGTCCCGTTCGAGCGCGCGCCGCAAAGGACGGTCGTGCTGATCGCCCGCGACCCGGCCGGCAACCTCACGGACAGCAGGTTCAAGGTCGGCTCCGCGCCGCGCCTGCCGCGGAACCCTGTGCGGGCGGTGCACGTCAGCGCGGACGCGTGGGCGCACCCCGGGCTGCGGGCGGGCGTGCTGAGCCTGCTCTCCCAGCGGCGGATCAACGCGGTCGAGCTCGACATCAAGGACGAGCTCGGCATCGTCGGCTGGCGCTCCGGCGTGCCGGTGGCCGGGAAAATCGGTGCCGAGCGGAACACGTACGACCTCGCCGCGGCGGTGAAGCTCCTGCACGATCGGGGCGCGAGAGTGATCGGACGCCTCGTCGCCTTTCGCGATCCGGTCCTGGCCCAGTGGGCGTGGACGAACGGCCGGCGTCAGCTCGTCGTCCAGACGCCCTCGGGCGGCGCGTACTCGGGCGGCTACGGCGGCTTCACGAACTACGTCCATCCCGACGTCCAGGCCTACAACGTCGACCTCGCCGTCGCCGCGGCGAAGCTCGGCGTCGACGACATCCTCTACGACTACGTCCGCAGGCCCGACGGGCCACTCCGATCGATGGTCGTTCCTGGGCTCAGGGGCGATCCGGCGGACGCGGTGGTCGGCTTTCTCGCGAACGCGCGGCGCGAGCTCGCTCCACACGACGCCTTCCTCGGCGCGTCGGTCTTCGGCATCGCGGCCACGCGGCCCGACGAGATCGCCCAGGACGTGCCCGCCATCGCGCGCGAGGTCGACTACATCGCGCCGATGCTCTATCCGTCGCACTGGGGGCCGAACGAGTACGGGGTCGGCGATCCCGAGCGGCAGCCCTACGCGATCGTCCGCCGGTCGCTGCTCGACTTCAACCGTGCAGTGCGCGGGTCGGGGGCGCGAGTGGTGCCCTGGCTCCAGGACTTCTCGCTCGGCGTCGAGTACGGCGCGCGCAAGGTCAGGGCGCAGATCGACGCCACGCGCGCGGCCGGCATCGACGAATACCTGCTCTGGGATCCGATGGTCACGTACGCAAGCGGTGCGCTGACGAGGAATGCTCCGCTGCCGACCGTGGGCTCGCTCACTGCTTCGTCACCGGCCTCTCGGCAGCTCGTGCAGCTCCCGAGTTCTCGGTCGCCCGACGATCCCGTGCGCAGCGGCCTCGCGCCCAACGAGCTGGGCGTCGTCCCCGTGCTCATGTACCACCGCCTGCTACCCGACGGCGGCGGCGACTACGACCTCACGCCCGACCAGTTCCGCACCGAGCTCACGCGGCTCTATCGCGACCACTACCGGCCGGTGACGGCGTCGGCGCTCGTAACGGGGAAGATCGACCTGCCGCGCGGCGCCAGCCCCGTCGTCCTGACCTTCGACGACTCTGTGACGAGCCAGGCGGCGCTGCTCGACGACGGGCGCATCGATCCCGACTCGGCGGTCGGCATCATGCTCGAGTTCGCCCGGGATCACCCCGATTTCCGGCCCGCGGGGACGTTCTACGTCAACCGTGAGCCGTTCGGAGACGACCCGCGCGCAGGTGAGCTCGCCGAGCGGCTCGTTGCGCTCGGCTTCGAGCTCGGCAACCACACGCTCGACCACGTACGTCTCGACGAGCTGACCGACGAAGGAGTGCAGCGGCAGATCGTGCTCGGCAACCGGCTGATTCGCGACCTCGTGCCGGATGCGAAGGTCGCGACGATCGCGCTGCCCTATGGGCTGCTTCCGATCCGTCGCAAGCTCGCGCGCCAGGGGTCGTGGGATGGCGAGAGCTACCGCTTCGCCGGAGCGTTCCTCGCAGGAGCCGAGCCGTCTCCCTCGCCGGCGGCCGGCAACTTCGAGCCGCTCGAGATCCCGCGCATCCGCAGCGATCCCAGAGACTTGCCCAACGGCTCTTCCGACTGGCTCGCGCGCCTGGAGACGAGTCCGCAGCTGCGTTACGTGTCCGCTGGCAAGCCGGGCACTTCTTAGCCGCCGAGACCTCCGAACACCGCGAAGGGGTTGCGCGGCATGACCTCCCAGACGAGCTCGCCGCCGGCCTCTACCTCGCCGTGGACGCGCTTGGCCAGGGCCTCCGCCTCGTCCCGCGTGCGAGTGCCGACGATGAGATACGTCCAGCGGCGCGTCACGTCGTAGCCCTCGGCCTCGAGCTGGTCTGCGAGGCGGTCGGCCTCGTCGTGCGAGCCGCAGTCGACCCGCACTTCCCACGGCGCGAAGCCGCGGGCGACGAGCTCCTCCTCGACGTCCGGCTGGTCGGGCTCCGAGTCCCAACGATCCTCGTCGTCCAGCCAGCGCTCGAGCACGACCTCTCTCGGTTTGGCGCCCGACTCCTCGAGCTCCGCTTCGACGATCGCACGCGCCTGCTCCGCCTCCGCCGCGGACGCGGTGTAGACGAACACCGTGTCGGCGTCGTGAGAAACCGCCAGGCGGTCGAGCTCGAGCTCCTCGGCGAGCTCCTTCGCGCGGGAGCTGATGTCGATTCCCAGCCGCTCGAGGAAGCCGCGAGCCTGCTGCTCGTCGAGCTCGATGCGGATGCGCCAGTCGTCGCGAGCCATCGGCGGGAGCCTAGCCTCCCAAGAGCGCATTGTTCAGGCTGTCGGCGAGCGCGGCGTCTGTGCGGCCAATCTCTTCGAGCAGGCAGCTCCGTGCCGCGCGTAGCGCCCGTCGGAGCTCGTGCGGCTCGAACCCGCGCACAAACGTCTCTTCCAGCGGAGCGGTGGCATCGGTCGGCAGTCTGTCGACTCCTCGCGAGTAATGCGGGTTCTCACCCAGCCGGAGACAGGCGAGAACGAGCGTCTGGTCGCGCACGTTGCCGATCCAGTACGCGGCCTCCCAGGGCTTGTCTCGCTCGATCGCCTTGTTCGCGTGGAGGACGCCGAGCCAGCCGAGGCCGGCCACGTCGGCGAAGGCCGGTGGCTCGGTAGGCGGTACCTCGACGGGCTCCCCGAAGGCGAGCTCGAAGCTCGGCGATCGGGCGCCGAAGTCCAGCTCGGGAGTGAACGCGATGTCGACCTGGAGGCCGCTCTCGAGCAGGAAGACCCGGTAGAGAGCCGCGCCGGCCCGGACGTCCCAGTGGTGGACGGCTTGGCGTTCGTCGTAGAGGGCGTTCGTCCATTCGGCGACGACCTCGTCGAGGTCGACGCTCTCGGCGACACCGAGGAAGACGTCGACGTCGGACCAGCGGTCTTCGTTGCCGAGGGCCGCCGAACCGGTCAGCGCGGCGCCCGTGACGCGATCGTCCCCGCGAGCCCGCGCGAGCAGGCCTTCCCGAATCTCTTCGCGTTGCTCAGGCGTGTACACGCGCGCCGCCCAGCTCCGCGAGCAGCGTTCCGACAACCCTGTCCGACACGCCGGTCTGGTCGAGGTGCTTCGTGATGCCTCCGAGGAAGAACGGGAAGCCGGCGCCGAGCAGCATGCAGGTGTCGATATCCGCCGCCGACGCCACGACGCCCTCCTCGAGCAGGTGGCGGCACTCGTCGGCCATCGCCTCGAGCGCCGCCTCCGTGATCTCTTCGACGGAGCTCGGGCTCTGCTCGGCGACGACGATCTCGTCCTTGCCGTCGGCGTAGTTGGCGAGCGTCGGCGAGAGTGGGAAGCGGTCGGGATACGCGGCGTGCAGCGTGTGCAGCACGTGGTTGGCGACCCGCGGGCCGACCATCTGCAGGAGCACCGACGGCGCCATCGGCAGGCCGAGCCGCATGATCGCCGTGTCCGCCTCCTCCACGGAGTTGCCGTGCTCGAGCGCGCCGACGACGACGCCAGTCATCCGCGTCAGCAGCCGGTTGACGACGAACGCGGGCGCGTCCTGGACGAGCACCGGCGTCTTGCCCAGGCGTCGCGTCGTCTCGTAGGCGGTGGCGATCGCGGCGTCGTCTGAGTCCGGCGTGCGGATCAGCTCGACGAGCGGCATGAGCGCGACCGGGTTGAAGAAGTGCATGCCGACGTCGGCGCCCATCTCGGTCACGGACAGAGACGAGGTGTTCGTGGCGAGCACGCATTCCGGCGCCACGACCTCGCGTAGCTCGGCAAACACCCGCTGCTTCACGTCCATCTCCTCGACGACGGCCTCCAGCACGAGATCGCAGTCCGCGAAGCCGTCGTACGTCGTCCCGCCGGTCGCGATCGAGCCGAGGAAGCGGGCCTTGTCCTCGGTCATCCTGCCGCGTGCCACGAGTCCGCCGAGCTCCGTCTGGATCGCCTCGAGCGCACCGTTGACGATCGCCTGGTCGAGGTCGCGCAGCACGACCGGCACCTCCAGGCGGCGGAGGAAGAGCGTCGCCAGCTGGCTCGCCATCAGCCCTGCCCCGACGATGCCGACCTTGCGGACGGGCCTCGGCTCGGCTCCGAGGTCGGGCTTTCGCTTCGCCCGCCGCTCGACGAGGTCGAAGGCGTAGATGGCCGCCTGCGCCTCGTTGCCGGGCAAGAGCTCGGCGATCGCCTCCTCCTCCTCCCGGTAGCCCTCCTCGAGCGGCCACGTCGCGGCGCCCTCGATCAGGTCGAGCGCGCGATAGGGAGCGGGGGAGGCGCCGTGCACGGCGTCATCGACGTCCGTGCGCGCCCGCCGCATCACGGTCTCCAGCTCTGACCAGTCCGGCTCGCCGCGCTCGATGGGCGTCTCCACGAGCTCCAACGCGAAGGCGATCGACTCGTCGACGAGCTCCACCGGCTCGAGCAGCCGGTCGGCAAGGCCGAGCTCGACCGCATCCTTCGCCTTGAGCAGCCGGTTCTGGCGCAGCGGGTTGGTGACGACGAGCTTGACGGCCTGCTCCGGGCCGATCAGCCGCGGAGTGAGCTGTGTGCCGCCCCAGGCGGGGAAGAGGCCGAGGAAGACCTCGGGGAAGCCGAAGTGGCGCACGGTGCTCGCGATCGTGCGCGCCGAGCAGTGCAGGGCGAGCTCGAGGCCCGCCGCCGAGGCACGCGCCGTTGATTGCCGCGATCGTCGGGAAGGGCAAGCGCCCGGATGCGGAGGAAGAGCTCGTGGCCCGCGCGGCTCCCGTCGCCCGCGGTCTCCGGCGTGATCTCCGGGAACTCGTTGATGTCAGCTCCGGCGCAGAACCAGAAGGGCTTGCCGGTGAAGACGGCTGCCACCCAGTCGTCCCCTTCCAGCTCGGCGAGCAGTGATTGCCCGGACTCGAGCGCGGAGCGGCCGAGCGACGGCGGCTTCGTCCAGTCCTCGCCGTTGTCGATCGTGACGAGCGCCAGCCGTCCCGCCTTCGGTTTCCACCGGCCGGAGGTGGAAGACCGTGTCAGGCACGTTCCCACACGATCGCAGCGCCCATGCCGAGGCCGATGCAGAGGGCCGTGAGGCCGTAGCGAGCGTCGGGCCGCTCTCGCATCGCGTACGCGAGCTGCGCAACGAGCCGGACGCCCGTGGCGGCCAGCGGGTGGCCGCACGCGATCGCCCCGCCGTACGGGTTCAGGCGCTCGTCCTCGGGGTCGATGCCGAGCTCACGGCACCAGGTCAGCACCTGCACGGCGAAGGGCTCGTTGACCTCGAAGAGATCGATGTCGTCGAGCGAGAGGCCTGCCTGCCCGAGAGCTTTCGTCGTGGCGGGGACTGGCCCGAGACCCATGAGCTCCGGCTCGACGCCCGCGTAGGCGAACGACACGAGCCGCAGGCGCGGCTCCAGGCCGAGCTCGGTGGCGGCTCGCTCCGACGCGAGGATCGCGGCCGTCGCGCCGTCGGTCAGCCCGGCCGAGTTGCCCGCGGTGACGCGGCCGGCGGCGCGGAACGGTGTGGACAACGCCGCCAGTCCCTCGAGCGTCGTGTCGGGGCGCAGGAACTCGTCCCTGTCGGCCATGGCCCAACCGCTGTCGGTGAAGACCGACATCGGCACCACCGTCTCGGCCATGACGCCGTCCGCCCAGGCGGCAGTGGCTCGCTGCTGCGACCGCAGCGCGTACTCGTCGGCCACCTCGCGCGTGAGCTCGGGAAAGCGGTCGTGGAGGTTCTCTGCCGTCTGCCCCATCACGGCGGCGCTCTCGTCGACGATCCGCTCGGAGAGGAAACGCGGGTTGAAGTCGACGTCGTCGCCCATCGGGTGATGGCCCATGTGCTCGACGCCACCCACGAGGACGACGTCCGCCGCGCCCATCGCGATCTCGCCCGCACCGGCCGTGATCGCGGTCAGCGCACCGGCGCACATGCGGTCCACGGCGAAGCCGGGAACTGTCTCCGGCAGCCCGGCGAGCAGCGCGACGTCGCGTCCGAGCGTCAGGCCCTGGTCGCCCACCTGGGCGGTCGCCGCCATGACGACGTCGTCGACGCGCTCGGGCGGCAGCGTCGGATTACGGCGCAGCAGCTCGCGGACGACCTTGACCGCCATGTCGTCGGCGCGCGTCTTCCAGAAGACGCCCTTCTCGCCCGCACGGCCGAACGCCGTGCGCACGCCGTCGACGAAGAAGACTTCCTGCAGCTCCCGTCCCACTCGGGCGGGAGCCTAGTTGCTCGCGACCAGCCCGACCGGGCAGGCGACGCCGGTGCCGCCGAGCCCGCAGTAGCCGCCGGGGTTCTTCGCGAGGTACTGCTGGTGGTAGTCCTCGGCGTAGTAGAACGGCGTCGCGTCAGCGATCTCGGTCGTGATCTGGCCGTATCCGTTGGCCGAGAGCTCGCGTTGGAACATCTCGAGCGAGGCCTCCGCAGCAGCCCGCTGCTCTGGCGAGTGGACGTGGATCAGCGAGCGGTACTGCGTGCCCACGTCGTTCCCCTGGCGGTTGCCCTGCGTCGGGTCGTGGCCTTCCCAGAAGATGCGCAGCAGCTCCTCGTAGCTCGTCTTCGCGGGGTCGAAGACCGCCAGCACGACCTCGACGTGGCCGGTGCGTCCCGAGCACACCTCCTTGTAGGACGGCTCGGCCACGGTGCCGCCCGCGTAGCCGGCAGCGGTCGTCCACACGCCGGGTGCCTGCCAGAACATCCGCTCTGCGCCCTTCGGATTCGACAGCCCCTCGTCAGGCTGGCGTCCGTATTCCCAGAAGAGCTTTTCGGCTCCCCAGAAACAGCCCATCCCGAACACGGCCCGCTCGTAACCATCGGGGAAAGGAGGCCGGATCGGCGTGCCGAGAACGAAGTGTCTGTCGGGCTCGTTGCGTCCGGGGAGCACGCCCTCAGGCTCCGGCGAGGAGGGCTTGTTGCGGAAGAGGCTCATCGTGTCACGCGTAAAGATACGCACTGTGAAGGCGGTCGGGTACGTCAGGATCTCGCGCGTAGGCACCAGAGAGGGCGACAGCTTTATCTCGCCCGACCTCCAGAGGGAGCACATCGCGGCAGCGGCTCGACGCGAGGGGTTCGAGGTGGTGGAAGTCCTTGAGGAGTGGGCCGCCTCGACCTCGCCGAGCAGGACCCGGCGAATGAAGGCGGTCCGGGTCTCGCCCGGGAGGCGCGGCTCGTCCGTCCAGACCCGATCGGCGATCGTCGGCGTCTCGAGCAGGTGGGCGGCCATCTCTGCCGCGGGTATGTCGCGCCAAGAGGCACGGCGCGGCGTCCGGCGGCGAGCCGGGGCGGGCATCTCGACGACCTCGACGGGGGCGATGCTGTGGGGCAGGGGGTTCGAAAGTGCCGCCGCTTGGGCGAGCCGGTCGACCCGGTGGTTGTTCGGATCGCCCGCGTGGCCCGAGAAGCGGGTGCAGCGGATCTGACGCTCATCCATCTGAATCCGCGCCTCGACGACCTTGCTCCCTTGCTTGCCGACGCATCGGCATCTTTTGAACGGGTCGCACTTGGGGAAGACGAGATGACGCTCCACTGACAAGGCCCCGAGTTCATACTGGTGACACGCCACATCGGATCAGACTCCCAGTTCCCATCCTCGATCGCCTGTGGCAACGCGCTTCGACCCCCTCTCTACACGGAACGGGTCGAGCGGTCCAGAGCGAGCTGCACGAGCGGCGAATCTCTCTCCTGATCAGGTATTCGCCTCGCGAGGATGGAGCGTTTGTGGAGCCTAGCGGGCGCAACCCGTGGCAACGCGTGGCAACTACGAAAGACGCGAAAACGCCCGAAAACAAGCCAAAACCGTTGCCGTGGGCTGCGACTGGTTGCCTCAGGGACCGGATGGTAAGGAGGGGGTCGACGGTTCGAGTCCGTCAGCGGGCTCAAACAAAAGGCCCGCACATGCGGGCCTTTTGGTTGCTCCTCGGCCGATGAGAATGGCTTTCAATCGCCTCGCCTACGTGCTCAGAACCGGTCGATCCGCAAAATCGTTCCCGTGACCGTGACCACGAAGCCCACGTCGCCGACGAGTTCGAGCGACGTGGGCCGATCGAGGCTGCTCACCACGGTCTCGAACGTGCCGTCCCCGCCGACGGCAACGATCTCACCGGTGTTCGGAGCGGCCGGCAAGCCCTCGTTCTCGGGGATCGGCTCGAGGTCCCAGTAACCCTGCAGTAGTCCGTACAGGCGGTGATTGCGTCCCGTCTCGACATCGACGATGAGGCCACGGTCACCCGCGTAGTCCGCGCCCCACTCGCCGACCACATTCACCGATCCGTCACGTTGCACTTCACTGATCGCGGAGGTCGACGGGAGATGCGGGATCGGACCGGCTGTGGCCACGAAGACCTTGCCCTTCGCCGCCTCGAGGCCGGTAGGCACCGAGTCGGTGCTGTCGAACGCCACCAACTCACTGATCCGTCCCCGCAGGTCGACGCGAATCACCCGTCCTAGATGGGCGTCGGCCACGACGAATCCGTTGCGCCACACTTCCAGCGAATACTGGACGCCTTGCGAGAGGAACCAGTCGGGGTCCGCGGGCGGGTGTGCGGCCGACCACGTGCCCAGATCGGCGAACACGGAGAACGTGCCGTCGCCCTTCAGGCGGTAGATGCCCATGACGACGTCGGGAACGCCGACGTCGGCCCCTGCCAGGGTGACGAGCACGTACGCGCGATGGCCGAAGAACACGACGTCGATCGCGCCACCGATCCCGATGGTCTGGCGTGGCAAGCCGCTGCCGACCACCGTCTCGGAGCCGGTCCTCGGATCGATCCGGACGAGCGTGCCGTCGTTCCCGTTCGTGACGTAGAGGGCGCCGTCAGGCCCGATTGTGCTTCCCGATCCCAGGCCCCCGAGGGCGGTGTCGTTGAGCACGGTGACAACCGGCGCCGGTTGTGATGTCTTCCCGGCCCATACGTCGGAGCTCGGCACCACGAACGCAAGAGCGAGCGCTGCGGCAAACGCGGTGATGCGACGTGTCATAGTCCTTTCCTCCCTTCGATGTCGGAAGATTGCCGGGCCGCTGGGACGCCCTACTCGGCCCGTTGCGCCGTGACTGGACAGACGCGGTTCCGCGTACTTGTTCTCGAGTCCCGCCTCTCTGTGCCGATCGCTGCACAGTTGAGACTCGGCAATGCTGACTCCATGCGACATTTGTCGCAATACTACTGCTCTTCCGGGTGCTCCGCCCCAGCCATCCGGTGTGCGGGCATCGAGTAACGAGCGGTGACTGGACGACCCCGCTCAAGGCGTCCGACTTCGCGACGCTCCGCGAGTTCGAGCGGACGGCGTCCTACGACCACTACCGGGAGTTCCTCGTCAACCACTGGCTCGACGTCGGCCTGCCCGCGAACTGCGACGCGGTTCGACGAGCGTGACCGTCTCGTCCTGTCGTTGCTTCGTCCGTACCTGGAAGCCCGATACGAGGCTGCGGAGAGCGCGACCCGAGCAGCGTCGGCGCTGGCCGCGATCGAGGATGGGGCGAACGGCGACGAGGCACGCCACGTAGTCCTCTGCTCCCGCCGTGGTGTCATCGAGTTCGCATCGCAGTCCTCGCGAGAGCTGCTAAGGCGTTACCTCCGTGTCGCAAATGGACGCTTGCCCGAGAGCGTGCTCCACCAACGTGAGCTCGCGGTCGTCCAAGACAATCGCCGGCTCAGCATCCGGATCGCCTGAGTAGGCGCGATGCACGTGCTCTTGCTCGGCGAGCGCGACCTCAAGCTCGAACGGCTCACTCGGCGCGAGCGCGAGATCCTGGATCTGGTTGCTCTCGGCAAGGAGAACGACGAGATCGCGTTCGACCTCGGAATCGCCTCCAAGACGGTGGCAAAGCATCTCCAGCACGTCTACGCGAAGCTCGGCGTCCGGAACCGGACTGCTGCCGCCGCGCTGCGCGGCATCGACTAAACATCCGGCTCGACCCTGGTAGGGGGCAACCGCAGTGGGGCCGTTTCGGGTGATGACCGACCGACGGTAACGGGAGCGCTGAAGCCCGTGTGCGCCTCAGCCCTGGTGCTGAACCCGCCCACCTGCAGTCGGGATTCCCTCGCCGCACCCGCTCCAGCGATAGGAGGAGCACGGTCGTTACGAGCGGGCCCACGAGCCAGCCCAAGTACCCGTAGGCGATGACCGCCGACCGCTCGTCCTCGCTTGGATACGTATTGCCAGAGAGGATGCCGTCAATGTAGGAGCGGACGACATAGGCGATCACGTGACCCACGAGCAGTGAGACCGTGGCGATTGCAGTCGAGACCGCAAAATCCGACCGTCGAAGTACGAGGACGAGCACGGGCAGGCTGGCAAGCGGTGCAAGAACGAGCACGTCGAGGAGCTTCGCATCGTCCCGCGTCAGCGCGAAGGCCCCCTGCAGCTGCGCCATGACGAACGACGAGAACGTGAATCCGGCGGTCGTCGCGAGCACGGAAGCCGCGAGGAGCGGCAAGAACGACAGCGGCCGACCTTCGCTCGCCGTCGGCGAGTTGGTGTTCACCAGACCTGAATCGTCGCTCCGTTCTGTCGAGCTGTCCCTCGAATGGGGGAGAGCCCCCGCACATCCCGACTTCGACTGGGAAGCTGATGATCGACACCGACTCGGGCCGCTGGGCGGCCACTTCGGGCCACCCGATACCTTGGGATGACCCGCGCTCTCCGCTTCATGCTGCTCGGCCTCGCGGTCGTCATCGTCATTGCGACAGGCTGTGGCGGTGGCAGTGATACTTGCCAGACGGCTACCAGCGCGCCAATTTTCGGGCTTGGCCGTCCGACGTACAGCGTTGACGAGGTCGTGCACGCCTTCCGCGGTGTAGGTATAGACCTCGAGCACCGGGCGATAGGAGGCTGCCCCCACTTGTACGGGACGTCCCTTGTCCTGACGGTCGACGTCTGTCCGAGAGATGTGCCTGCAACCGGCATGGTCGTCGTTGTTGGAACCGACTGGCTGCATCGATACACCAAGCGAAACGTGCTCGTCCGATACTTCGGCTCGCCCGGCTCGGGCGAGAAACGAGGTGTCGTCGCGAAGATCAGTGAGGCACTCCGCTCGCTCGAGCCTGGGGACGTGACCTACATAACCATCCGGAGTCGCGGGACATTGTCTCTTGTGGAGGAGACCCATGAACCATGACGTCGTGCCGCCTGACGACGTCGAAAGAGCCTGCATGTCCTCAAGACGAAGTACGAGGCTCGCGGCGGTGAGATTCCGCCTTGCCGGTCGCTACCGTGTCCATCATGAGCAAGAGGCGGGGTCGGCAGCACAAGAAAGCTTGGCAGATGAAACGCAGCGGTCGTGGTAGCCAGTCCCGCGATCCCGCAGAAGGTTCCGGCCGCGGCGAGGTTGTCACCGTCAATGCTCGCTCGTTCGAGACGCTGGCCCTTGGCGTGCCTCTCCGTTTTCCCGTGCCACAGCTCGCGAGCTCGATCGACGGCGCGGAGGACTACTGGCGGAGATTCATCGAGTACGCGACGCAGATCGACGATCCGGCGACGTTCCCGATGTTTGAGCACCCCATTGACGCCAAGAAGCGCCGCGTGTGTCTCCGCTACATAGAGACGGCGGGTGATCTCGCGCGCAGCACGGCCCTGAACTATCCAGCGTCACTAAGGGTGAAATTCGACAGGAACAGCGGATCCGAAGACGTGATCTTCGATTCACCGCCGGCAGATGCGGTCGCTGGATTGACCGTTCTTCTTCGACACTTCTACTCGCCGAACGAGCGTGCAAGCTTCGCCACCGTTCTAAAACTATTACGCGCCGAGGCAGCCTTGAGGGCGTCTTCTGATCAGGCCGAGCAACTTCGACAGCTTGAGGCTTGGGAGCGTGCAGAGAGCACCACGCGAAATCGCTCCCTCCAAAACCAGGCGATCAAGCACTTGATTGCTGACGGGCTCATCCCCAATGACCCTGAGCTCGAGTGGTATCCCGATGCTGCGCCGCCGGAGCAGACGATTAGTGATTACTTCTACGGCGACTAGCTGCATTGGGACTCGAAGTGCGACATCGTTGCGGAGCGCGAAAAGAATCTGTTCTTGGACGGCCTTTATCGCTACGAGTTCTTCAAGGCTGCGGCGGGGCTGTCTCACCTCTATGTCGGCTTCGCCACGCTCGTGGAGGTGGCAATCGCTCAGCAAGAGCGTGAGGAGCCGCCCCAGGCGTGATCGCTTCCGGCGCGAGAACTAGCGCCGCTCTCTGGCTAATCGCGATGCCGCAGAGGCCACTGTGGCCGCCGTTTGAGACGCGTGAGCTGTCCGTACTGCTTCGCGTGTCTCGGCAACGACGTCTTGGGCAGGACTTAGTGGACTTACGAATCAGAAGAGCCTATCGGCCCCCCAGAAACATCCGAGGCCGAAGACAGCGCCTTCGTACCCGTCCGGGAACGGCGGTTGGAGCGGCGTACCCAAGACGTAGTGCTTTCCGTGGCGAGGGGTCGGCGTGACCCGTTTGGAGAGTGCCTCGTCGGTCTCAACAGTCTCGGTCTTGCGGGAGAAGATGCTCATGAGGCTCAAGGATAGGACAAGAACCTAGAGTCGAGTCACGCAGCACGCGCCGGTGCTCAGCAAGCGCGGACGCGTAACCTCGGCACCGAGCTCGTGCAGGAGCTTCGTCGAGCCCTCGACGTCCGTGAAGAGGAACGTGACACTGCCGGTGGGGAGATCAGCGCGCTTCGACGAACGCCAGCGCGTACTCCACCAGTTCGTCAGGCGTCATGTTCCGCCCGCCCTGCCAGGACTCCGCGAGCCGAGCCTCATCGAGCTCCGATCGAAGGCACGACACGATCTCGTCCCGCAATTCCCCAAAGACCGGATTCGCCGACCGTCCCGTCTTGTCGAGTAGTGCCTCGGACCCTCCCAGGAGTACCGCCGCGTCCTCGAATCGCCGCAACCCGACAGCGGCACCCGCGAGATCCTCGAGTTGCGCCGCCAAGCCGAACGTGTCCGATTGCTCGTAGGCGAGCAACACACTCTCACCGAGCGGTGGAAGAGCCTCTCGGTATCGCTCCTCACGCACGAGGACATGGCCCAGGTTGGAGACATTCCTGAGGACACCCCGCTCGTATCCAAGAGCTCGCGAGCGGGTCAGCGCATCGGTCATGGAAGAACGTGCGGAGGGCCAGTCCTCCCGCATCACCGCCAAGAACGCCAGAAGGCCGAGGCTTTCGATGACCTCGCGCTCGTTACCACTTTCTTCGAACATCGCCATCGCTTCTCGTTGGAGGGCTTCGGACTCTTCGAGCTGTGCTCTGTCGCCAGCGACAATCCCCAAAGCGCGAATGGACTTCGCGGTGCTCTCAGCGTCCCCATGGTCCGCCCGACACACAGTGCCTCCTTCGCGCGATGCTCGGCCGCCTCGAGATCGCCATCTACTGCAGCCAAATTCGACGAGGCAAAGAGCGCCCGCCAGCGTAAGTCAACCGCGGCGTCTGGAAATCTGTCGAGCGCCGCGTCGAGCCAATAGCGCCCTTCGCGAAAGGGCCCTTGAGCCCGGCAGAGGGCGCCGTATGCCTCTGCGAGCGTCAAGGCGCGCTCGGGGCTGCCTCGATTCATCGCCCACTGGGTTGCGGTACGGAGGTTGTCGCGTTCTGCCTCGAGCAGCAGTATCCAATGAAGGTCGTCGCGCGACATCTGCCCGTAGCGCTGACACATGTACTCGCCATGACGATCCTCGACCTGCTCACTCTCGACCGCGACGCGAAGGCGATCGCCAGCGAACTCCCGGATCGTCTCCAGCATCCAGTAGCGGCTCGTCCGTGAAGCGCAGGAGGCTCTTCTCGACCAGCGACTGCAAGTCGTCGAGGTCGGCGTCGCAGACCTCCTCTGCGGCGTCGAACGTGCAACCGCCGGCGAAGACGGAGAGGTGGGCAAAGAGCTGCTGCTAACCATTGTGCCGAGAAGCTCGCACGACCACCGATCGTCGCGCGCAGCGTCTGCTGACGCGGATCGGCGTCGCGGCCGCCCTTGAGCAGGTCGAGGCGCTGGGAAAGGCGATCGAGGATCTGTGCGGGCGTGAGCGCGCTGGTGCGCGCGCAGCGGCGAGCTCGACGGCCAGCGGCAGGTTGTCGAGCCGGCGGCAGAGCTCGAGCGATCTCGCTCGGACGGCTCGAGCCTCGATCGTTCGCAGAAGTAGTGCACGGCTTCGGGCTCGGCGAGCGGCGGCACTGCGTACTCGACCTCGCCCTGGATCCGCAGGAGCTCGCGGCTCGTGACGAGCAGGGTGAGGTTGGGACACGACGTCGAGGAGATCTGAGAGGTCGGGCGCGGCATCGATCACCTGCTCGAGGTTGTCGAGCAGCAGCAGCATCTCTCGCTCACCGATGTGCTCCGCCAGGCCGTCCTTAGCGCCGAGCGTCTGGGCGATCGTCTCCGTGACGAGCGCGGGATCGCGAAGCGTGGCCAGCCCAACCCAGAAGACGCCTGCCTTGTACTCGGGGACGAGCGTCGCTGCAGCCTCGATGGCCAGACGCGTCTTGCCCGTACCTCCGGACCAGTCAGCGTCACGAGACGAGCCCTTCCTCGAATCGGGACAACACCTCAAGCAACTCGTCGTCGCGCCCGACGAACGAGCTCGCCGGTGTCGGTAGGTTCGTGTTGGAGATCGTCTTCAGCGGCGGGAAGGAGCCGTCACCGAGCTGGTAGATCGGACACCGCTTCGGGGATGTCCTTCAGGCGGTGCTCGCCGAGGTCGGTCAGCTCGAGTCTCGACGAGCTCAGGAGTCGAGCGCGAGAGGATGACCTGGCCGCCGTGGGACGAGGAGGCGACTCGGGCCCCGAAGTGGACGTCGTCTCCGAGTAGCCCTCATCGGTCAGAAGCGGCGTCCCGGTATGCAAGCCGACACGGACCTGGATCGGGCCGGCGGCGAGGGCATCTGTGAAGCGCGCTGCTGCAGCTATCGCTCCCGGGGCGGTGGGAAAGGCGAAGAAGAAAGCGTCACCCTGCGTGTCGACCTTGACGCCGCCCTGAGCGGCGCAGGCTTCGCGGATCAGCCGCCGGTGCTCGGCCAGCGCCTCGGCATAGCCCTTCGCACCTAGCTCATGAAGCAGCTTCGTCGAGCCCTCGACATCCGTGAAGAGGAAGGTGACCGTGCCGGATGGGAGATCGGGCCGCACGGAGGCATCATGCGCCAAGCTCGGGCTAACGTCACGGGACACGCACCGGACAGCGGGGCAGCCGGACCGGTCGCTTGCCGGACTGTCGAATCAGAAGTGCCTATCGGCGCCCCAGAAGCAGCCCATGCCGAAGACCGCGCGCTCGTACCCCTCAGGGAAGGCGGCGTCAGGGAAGTTCCGAGTACCGCGTGCACCATCGTCGGAAGCGTACCGTTCAAGGTGTGAGCGACTGGGACGCGCACGTCGAGCGGGAAGTGGCGCGCTACGAGGACGGTGCAACGCGGCTGCCTGGTCTGACGGAGGCCGACGACCGCCAGCGCCAGCTGACGCGCATGGGCAACGCCGCCGGCGGGGCGGGGCTGGCGCTGTTGATGGACGGACGGCGCGACGAGGCCGGGACGTGGTTCGCACGCGCTGCCGAGCGCTACCGCGAGAGCTTCGCCGAGGCGCCGCCGGGCAGCTGGGGACGACCCATCGGCGCCGTCAAGGCGCGTGCTGCTGGCCGGTGACTGGGACGGGCGCATGCGCGGACGCCGAATGGGCGCTCGACGTCGACTCGCGAAATGCGGAGTCGCCCATCGGCCGCTACGCCGCGTCGCTTGCGCTGCTCGTGCTCGACCAAGACGACGAGGCGTTGGTGCAGGCGGCGTCGATCCAGAGCCGGGATGACTTCCCGAGAGACGTGGCGGACGCGCTGGCCGCGCTCGCCCTGCGCGATGCCGACCTCTACGCCGACGCCGTCGCCTCCGTTCTCCGCTCGTTCGAGACGCGCGAGGAGTACCTCGAGGACATTCCTGTCGCCGACACCGTGATCGTGCTCCAGGCTCTCGCGGAGCGTCGCGCCATGGCCGTGGAGCTCTCGTCGTCGCTCTTACCGGCGTAGGTCCGAGGCGTCGGGGTGACCCGCGACCGAGTTCGCTATGGTCGGTGCGCGTGGGCGAGCATCTCAACACGGCGTGGGTTCGTGCCGGGATGGAGGCGTTCAGCCGTGGTGAGTTCGATGCGCTCGCGTCCTACCTCGCCGACGACGTCGTCTGGCACGTCGGCGGTAATCACCCGCTCAGCGGCGACTACCACGGGCGTGATGCCGTGCTCGAGTACTGCAGAAGGGCGCAGGAGTGGGCCGACGGGACGCTGCACGGGGAGCTGATCGAGATCCTGGCAAGCGACCGCCACGCCGGCGTCTTCAACCACATCACCGCGGTTCACGAGGGAAGGACGCTCGACGTGGTGCTCGCTCAGGCGATCAAGCTCGACTCGCGTGGGCGATGGACCGAGTACTGGGCATTGGCCGACGAGCAGGGTGCCGTCGACGCCTTTTGGGCGGGTGCAGCGTGAGTACGCCGACGACCGAGCATCCCGCCGCCGTCCGTATGCGCGAGGTTCCGGAGGCGGTTGCGCGCGGCGACATCTCGGCTGTGATGGAGAAATTCCCCGAGGACGTCGTCTGGTATGCCCCGGCCGGCGAGCGTGTCTACCACGGACACGACGGCCTCGGACGGTTCTTCGGGCATCTGCAGGAGCGCTCGAACGGCACGATGAGGCCGGAGGTCGAGGAGGTGCTTGGGAGCGACCGACACGTCGTCGCCTTCCTTCGCATCACCGCCGAGCGCGACGACGATCGCCTCGATGTGCTCGTCGCACATTTCGCCACCGTCGGGCCTGGCGGCTTCGCGCGCAACTGGTTCCTGCCGAGCGACCTCGCCGCCTGGAACCGCTTCTTCGGCTAGTCGCGCAGCGCGGCGCGACTCGCTAGTCCTCGCCCGCTCGCGAGCTCTCGGGAGCGCTCCATCGCCGCCTGGATCGCGTTCAGGAAGGCCGCACGCACGCCCGCCTGCTCGAGCTCGTGGATGGCACGGATCGTGGTGCCGCCGGGCGACGTGACCGCCTCCCGCAGCTCGACCGGGTGCATCTTCTGGTCGCGCAGCAGCACGCCCGTGCCGAGCATCGTCTGCACGACCAGCTGGGTCGAGACCTCCCTCGAGAGGCCGAGCAGGATCCCCGCTTCGATCATCGCCTCCGCGAGCAGCGCGAAGTACGCGGGCCCCGATCCCGACACGGCCGTGACGGCATCCATGTACCGCTCGGGCAGACGGACGACCGCGCCGAGGTGAGAGAGGCACTCCTCGGCCAGTGCCAGGTGCTCGTCGTCCGCGTGATTGCCGGCGCAGATTCCGGCGATCCCCTCGTGGACGGTGGCCGGCGTGTTCGGCATCGCCCGCACGACGGGCACGCCGTCGGCGAGCTGCGCCTCGATCGATGTGGTCGATATGGCCGCGGCCACGGAGAGCACGGTCTGTTTCGATGTCAGCGACGAGCCGATCTCGGTCGAGCAGCGCCTCGAGGTCCTGCGGCTTCACGGCGACCACGACGAGCCCGGCACGGGCGACGGCCTCGGCGTTCGCGAGGGTCGCTTCGACACCGTGCCGCTCGTGCAGCTCGTCGGCACGCTCCTGGCGGCGCGCGGTGACGACGATCTCGCCTTTCTTCCGCCAGCCCGATGACAACAGGCCCGCGACGAGCGCCTCGCCGATCTTCCCGCAGCCGAGGATCGCGATCCTCCTAGCCATGACCCGAGTTTAGGAGGGTTTGACGGAACGGTGCTCGTCGCCGGGGCGCGCTGGAGGTGTGATGCAAGGACGCAGGGAGCCCGCGTACTGTAAGTACGTGGGCGACCGAGGACGCCGCAGCGCGGCCTCCAGCGTGATTCCGGCGGCACAGTCACTGTTTCGTCAGACCCTCCTTAGGCGGCGCGCGCCGTGGGCACCGGAACAAGGCCTCGGGCCCAGCCGGCGAGGAGGTAGACGGACGCCAGCCCGGCCCACTCGCCGTACGGCGCGAGCAGCTCCTCTGTCTCCCAACCTTCCACGCGCCGCCCGCTCAGGGCGCCGAGCAGCTTCACGAGACCGAGATCGCCCACGAGGCCGTGATCCCAGCGGCCGAGCCCCTCCAGCGAGACGACGCCCAGCGACCACGGGCCGAGAGCGCGCTCGCGCAGCAGGCGTGCTGCCACGTCCGGGGACGGCACGTCGCGGAGGCGCTCGAGGTCGAGGGAGCGGCAGAGGCGGACGAGCGCCGCGCCGCGCCGGGCGTGGAGGCCAAGGCGGCGCAACTCGGCGGGCGCCAGCTCGCCGAGCGCCTGCCCCGACGGCGGGGCGTGCAAGCGATCGAGCGCCGGCGCGACCGCGCGGACGATCCGGCGTTCGATCTGCCTGGCCTCGCGCGACGTGATCAGCTGGCCGCAGAGCGCGCGCAGCAGCGCGTGCGCAACCGTGCCTACGCGCACCGGGCGCAACCCGGCGAGATGGCTCGTCGACCGGCCGAGCAGCGAGTCGCCGCGGAAGCGGAGCAGGAATTCGGAGTGATCGTCGTCGACTGCGAGGCAGAAACGCAATCGATCGAGGCCCTCCTGGCTCTCCGCCGCCACGTGCAGGCGTCCGTCCGGAAACTGGCGCGCGAATGCGCGCTCGAGCTTGCCGTCCACCTCGAGCGTGGCCGTGACCAGCCCGTCGCGGAACGTCCGCGTCGCGTCACCTGCGTGGCGCGCCGAGAGCGACAGCATGTACGGCCCCGCCGGCCGGACGATGGCTTCGACCACCGCCTGACCTTAGAACGTCCATCGGAGGGACGCTTCGTCGCCGGGGCGCGATGGGCGGTGCGAGGCAAGGACGCAGGGAGCGTCCATATCGGCTGATATGGGCGCGACCGAGGACGCCGCATCGCGCCGCCAGCGCAGTCCCGGCGGCACAAGGCTTCCCTTCGATGGACGTTCCCCGCGTACGCTCTGACGATGCCCGAGGGCGGGATGAGGGCCACGTGGGACGCGGCGGCCGCGTCCGACCGCGTCGACGAGTTCGTCGGGGATCCGGCCACCGCGCGCGCAGAGCTGGAGGGCCTGTTCGGCCGGCTCGGTGCCGGCCCGCGGGGCGGGACGTGTATCGAGGTGGGCTGCGGGCCGGGCCGCATGACCGCCGTGCTCGCCGAGCGCTTCGACCACGTCGTTGCCGTCGACGTCTCGGACGGGATGCTCGAGCGTGCGCGCGCGGCGGTGACAGCGCCGAACGTCGACTTCCGGCTCGTCGCCGGGAACCGCCTCGACTCCGTCGAGGACGGGATCGCCGACACGCTGGTCTGCTACCTCGTGCTCCAGCACCTGCCCGAGCGGCGCGTCGTGCTGCGCTATCTGGAGGAGTTCGCGCGAGTGCTCGTGCCTGCAGGTAGCGCATTCGTCCAGCTGCCCGTGCTGGGGAATGGCATACGCCCGCGTGCGTGGAGGCTCGCGCGCGCAATGGCCGTGCCTGTCTCGGGTCTCTTTCGTCGGGGCGTGACCGACAGCGCCGCCTACCGGGGCACGCGGCTCACGGAGGCAGAGCTGCAAGCCGGGCTCGCTGCGGCCGGCCTGCGCGCGGCCGCCCGCGACGAGAGCTCCGAGTCGCCGTATCGCTACGCCCGCGAGGTGTTCCTGCAGCTGGAACGCGTCGCGTGACACCGCTCGTCCTCGCGCTGTACGGCGTGCTGCTCGCCGTGGCGGCGATCGCCGTCTGGCGGCGCCCGATCGTCGCCCTCTACGTCTTCATCGTCGGGCTGGCGCTGCACAACCTCGTGCTCGCGCTGCTCTACGACGCCGGGCTCCGCGGAGGAGCGATCGACGCCGTGCAGGCGTGGAAGGAAGCCCTGCTCGCCGTGGCCGTCGCGCGCGTGGCCTTCGACGCGATCCGCGAGCGTCGGCTTCCGTTTCGCCCACGGGTCGTCGACTGGCTCGCCCTCGCCTTCGCAGCCGTCGTCTGCCTCTACGCCCTCATCCCGCAGGACGTGCTCGACGGGGAAGCCGGCGCCAGGGCCATTCTCTACGGCCTCCGCCACGGGCTTGTCCCGGTCGTCGCGTACTTCCTCGGCCGCTCGCTGGTCCTCGACCGCGTCGATCTCCGCCGGATCGGCTGGGCGCTGCTCGGCGCCGGTGCAGCGCTGGCCGTCGGTGGGCTGATCGACCTCTATTCGGTCGACGTCGAGTGGTGGCGCGGCTCCGGCGCGGTCGGGTACTTCCGCTACGAGCTCGGCTTCGACTACCACGGTCCTGGCGGCCTCCCCGACAACTGGGCTTTCAACACCGAGGACGGGCTGTTCCGGCGGCTCGTCGCGAGCTTCATCAGCCCGCTCGCGACGGCGTTCGCCCTCGTCGTCGCGCTGCTCTTCGCCGGCATCGCCTGGCAGGACCACCGTCGCCGGCCGCTCGCCGCTGCGCTCGTCGCGGTCTGCGCGGCCGCGCTTCTGTTCACCTTGTCACGCTCGTCGCTGCTCGCCCTCGCCGGCGCGTTCGTCGTCCTGGCGATTGCGCTGCGGCGCTGGTGGCCGGTCGTCGCCACCGCAGCCGTGCTCGCAGCCGGCGTGGGCTTCGCCTTCGCCTTCACGTCCGTCGCGCCCGAGACGCACTTCTTCCCCGAAGACCTGCCCTACCAGGAGGAGCAGGCGCGCAAGCACGGCGACCTGCCCGGCGGCAGCTCGCTCGCCCTCAACCCGGGGGAGCCGTCGCTGCGCAGCCACTGGCGGAGCCTGCGCGACGGGATCGAGACCGTCTTCGAGCACCCGCAGGGCTACGGGCTCGGCAACGCCGGGGCGATCGCCGTTCGCTTCGGCGTCCCGCTACGTGCCGGGGAGTCGAATTACACCGAGACCGGCGTCGAGGCCGGGCTGGCAGGCGCGCTGCTGCTCATCGCGTGGAGCCTCGCCCTTCTGGTCGGGCTCGTGCGCTCGGCGTGGGCCGCCACGGACGCAACCTTCCGGGTCGCCGCGGCAGGCGCCGCCGCCGCGCTGGCCGCCGTTCTCGCGCTCGGCATCCAGACCGACGCCTACGGCGTGCCCTGGCTCGCGTACAGCCTCTGGTGGCTTTGCGGGTCGCTTGTCGACCTGTCCGACCGGGCCTGACTGCTACCTTGATCGCACGGTCGGCATTGGGCTGGCCTGTGAGATTGAGCTTCTCGTTCCTCCTTCGGGTGTTTCGAGTCGGCGATCTCGACTACGAACCGCAAGGAGTCGAACGTTGTCCCAGAAGTCTTTTCGCGCGCTCGGAGTGAGCGCAGAAGTCGCGCAGGCGCTGGTCGCCCGCGACATCAACACTCCCTTTCCCATCCAGGAGCTCGTCATCCCGGACGCCCTCACGGGCGCCGACGTGCTCGCGAAGGCGCCGACGGGGTCGGGCAAGACCTTCGCCTTCGGCCTGCCGATCGTCGAGCTTGCCGATGCGACGGCGCCGACGCCGACCGCGCTCGTGCTCGTGCCCACACGTGAGCTCGCCTCACAGGTGGCGGAGGAGCTGTACTTCGTCGCCAAGCCGAAGCGGCTGCGCGTCGCGGCGGCGTACGGCGGAGCCTCCATTGCCAGCCAGTCCAAGCGGCTGCGCGGCGCGCACATCGTCATCGCCACGCCCGGCCGCCTACAGGATCTCGTCGAGCGGCGGCTCGTGAAGCTCGACGACGTCCGGATGCTCGTGCTCGACGAGGCCGACCGCATGCTCGACATGGGCTTCAAGCCTCAGGTCGAGAAGATCGTTCGCCGGCTGCCGAAGGAGCGTCAAACGATGCTCTTCTCGGCAACGCTCGACGGCGAGGTCGGCGTGCTGGCCCGCGCGTTCACGCGCAACCCGTCTCGCTTCTCGGTCGAGCCTCCGGAGGGCGCCGACAGCGGCGAGGTCGTCGACCATCGCTTCGTGAAGGTCACGTCCGACGGCAAGGTCGACGCTCTGATCGCCGAGCTGGAGGACGAGCGCGGGCTCGCGCTCGTCTTCGTCCGGACGAAGCGGGGAGCTGACCGGCTGGCAGGACGGCTGTCACGCCGAGACGTCGGCGCAGTCGCCATGCACGGCGACATGTCCCAGGGTGCGCGCGAGCGGGCGCTCGAGCGCTTCCGCTCGGGGAAGGTGACGACCCTCGTCGCCACGGACGTGGCGGCGCGCGGCCTCGACCTGACGGACATCACGCACGTCATCAACTACGACCCGCCCGAGGACGACAAGGGCTACGTCCATCGTGTCGGTCGCACGGGGCGGGCCGGCCGGGGCGGCAGCGGCATCACCCTCGTGCTCCCGGAGCAGCAGGCCGACGTCAGCCGTGTGGCCTCGCGCCTCGGCCACCGCGAACAGTTCGAGCGCGAGGGCATGCGCGTCGCCCGGTCGAAGCTCGTGTACACGAGCCGGCGTGGCCGCCGGTCACGCTGGTAGGAGCGGCTCCACCAGCAGCGTAAGCCCGTCGAGGCCGACGATTCGCACCGTGTCGCCGGCGTCGGCGCCCGGCTCGCAACGCGCCTGCCAGATCTCGCCCCGCACCCGCACCTCGCCGACCGGGCGGCAGGCCCGGCGCACCTCGACCTCGCGGCCCAGCAGCGCCTCCACGCCCACCTTGGCGGCGCGTCGCTGCGACCACCAGAGGCCGCCGAGCGCAGTGGTGAGCTCCCAGAGCGCCGCGGCCACCACCGCGATGACGTTCCAGGGCGTGGGCAGCACGAAGAGGGCCAGTGCCAGGGCGATGATGAGGCTCATGACGTGATCGTAGGTCGTGCAGTGCGCTACCTTGGAGGAGATGGCCAAAGCCGTCGAGCAGCTGGAGCAGGTGACGATTCGCTTCGCCGGCGACTCCGGCGACGGCATGCAGCTGACCGGCGCGCAGTTCACGAGCGAGACTGCCGCCCGCGGCAACGACCTGTCCACGCTGCCCGACTTCCCGGCTGAGATCCGCGCTCCCGCCGGCTCGCTGCCCGGTGTCTCCGGCTTCCAGATCCACTTCGCCGACCACGACATCCTCACGCCTGGCGACCAGCCGGACGTGCTCGTGGCGATGAACCCGGCGGCGCTGAAGACGAACCTCGGCGATCTCCGCGAGCGCGGCACGCTTGTCGTCAACCGCGATGCCTTCTCCGACCGGAACCTCCAGAAAGCCGGCTACACGGCGAACCCGCTCGAGGACGGGACGCTCGAGGAGTACAAGGTGCACGCCGTCCCCTTGAGCACGATGACCGTGGAGGCGCTGAAGGAAGTCGAGGGCATCACGCCGCGCGAGGCGGAGCGCTCGAAGAACTTCTTCGCGCTCGGTCTCATGTCGTGGCTCTACGGCCGCCCGATCGAGATCACACTCGACTTCATCGCGACGAAGTTCGCATCACGGCCGGAGCTCGTCGACGGCAACACTCGTGCGTTCAAAGCGGGCTACCACTACGGCGAGACGAGCGAGGACTTCATCGTCTCCTACGAGGTGCGGCCCGCGAAGCTCCCGCCGGGCGTCTACCGCAACATCACCGGCAACCAGGCGCTCTCGCTCGGCCTCGTCGCGGCGTCCGTGCGCAGCGGGCTCGACCTCTTTCTCGGCGCGTACCCGATCACGCCCGCCTCGGGCATCCTCGAGGAGCTCGCGCGCTACAAGCACTTCGGCATCCGCACGTTCCAGGCAGAGGACGAGATCGCGGCGGTCGGCGCCGCGCTCGGCGCGTCGTTCGGGGGCGCGCTCGGTGTGACGACCTCCGCAGGCCCGGGGATCGTGCTCAAGTCGGAGACGGTGGGCCTCGCGGTCGCGCTCGAGCTGCCGCTCGTGATCGTCGACGTGCAGCGGGCCGGGCCGTCCACGGGCATGCCCACGAAGCCCGAGCAGGCGGACCTGCTGATGGTGATGTTCGGTCGCAACTCCGAGTCGCCCGTGCCGGTTCTAGCCGCGTCGCGTCCGGGCGACTGCTTCGACGTCGCGCTCGAGGCCTGCCGCATCGCCCTCACCTACCGCACTCCCGTCTACCTCCTCTCCGACGCTTATCTCGCGAACGGCTCCGAGCCGTGGCTCATCCCCGACGTGGAGTCTTTGCCCTCGCTCGAGATCGAGTTTGCGACGAAGCCGAACTCCGAGGGCCGCTTCCTGCCGTATGTGCGCGATCCCGAGACGCTGGCGCGGCAGTGGGCGTTGCCCGGGACGCCCGGCCTCGAGCACCGGATCGGCGGGCTGGAGAAGGAAGACGTGACGGGCAACATCTCGTACGACCCGGACAACCACGACGCCATGACCCGCCTGCGGGCACAGAAGGTGGCGGGCATCGCCGCCGGCATCCCCGAGCTCGAGGTGGATGACCCGGACGGCGCGTCGCTGCTCGTGCTTGGCTGGGGAGGCACGTACGGGCCGATCGCGGCCGGCGTGCGACGCGTGCGCGCGGACGGCGGCAACGTCGCCCACGCGCACGTGCGCTACCTGAACCCGCTGCCTCGCAACACGGGCGAGGTGCTCAGGAGCTACGACCGCGTCCTCATCCCCGAGATGAACCTCGGCCAGCTGCTGAAGCTCGTGCGCGCCGAGTTCCTGGTCGACGCGGTCGGCTACAACCGCGTGCGCGGCGTGCCCTTCCGCGCCAGTGAGCTGGCCGAAGCGATCGGAGCGATGCTGTGACGGAGGGCAACGGCAACGGCAAGCTGACGCTGACGGCGAAGGACCTGAAGTCCGACCAGGAGGTCCGCTGGTGCCCCGGCTGCGGCGACTACGCGATCCTCGCGACGGTGCAGCAGTTCATGCCCGAGCTCGGCGTGCCGCGTGAGCGCATCGTCTTCGTCTCCGGCATCGGCTGCGCCGCGCGCTTCCCGTACTACATGGAGACGTACGGGATGCACTCGATCCACGGTCGCGCGCCCGCGATCGCCACGGGACTGGCCACCACGCGTCCCGACCTCTCAGTGTGGGTCGTGACCGGCGACGGCGACGCGCTGTCGATCGGCGGTAACCACCTCATCCACGCGCTGCGGCGCAACGTGAACATCACGATCCTGCTCTTCAACAACGAGGTCTATGGGCTGACCAAGGGCCAGTACTCGCCGACGAGCCCGCGCGGCCAGCGGTCGGGCTCGACGCCCGCTGGCTCGATCGACCAGCCGTTCAACCCGCTCGGCGTCGCCATCGGCGCCGAGGCGAGCTTCGTCGCGCGCGCGGTCGACACCGACCGCAAGCACGTCGCGGAAGTGCTGAGAAGGGCAGCCGCGCATAGCGGGGCAGCTTTCGTCGAGATCCTTCAGAACTGCAACATCTACAACGACGGCGCCTTCGACGCGGTGCGCGAGGCCGAGGAGAATCGCATCTACCTGCAGCACGGCGAGCCGGCGCGCTTCGGCGTGGAGGGCGAGCGCGGCGTGCGCGTCCGGGCCGACGGCTCCGCGGAAATCGTTGCCGTGGCGGACGTGGGGGAGGAGGGCCTGCTCGTCCACGACGAGCACCACCCCGAGCCCAGCCTGGCCTTCGCGCTCAGCCGCCTGACGCTGTCCACGACCGGCGTCGCCCCCGTCGGCGTGTTCCGGGACGTCGAGCAGCCTGTCTACGACGATCTGCTTCAGGGGCAGATCGACGAGGCGCGCTCGCAGCGCGGGGAGGGCGACCTGGCCGCCCTGCTGCATTCGGGCGACACGTGGACTATCTCGTAGGAGGGTCTGGCGAAATAGTGACTGTGCCGCCGGAATCACGCTGGAGGCCGCGCTGCGGCGTCCTCAGTCGCCCACGTACTTATCAGTACGCGGGCTCCCTGCGTCCTTGCATCACAACCTCCAGCGCGCCCCGGCGACGAGCACCATCCCGCCAAACCCTCCTAGGCGGCTAACCGAAGAAGGCGCGGGCGACCGCGTACCAGTCCGGCGGCACGGTCTTTCGCTCGGCGACGGCGTCGGCGAGCGGCACGTCGACGATCGCGTCTCCCTGCAGCGCCGCCATGCGGCCGAAGCCGCCTTCGTGCACGAGCTCGGCCGCGCGCAGGCCGAAGCGCGTCGCGAGCACGCGGTCGCGTGCGGTGGGGGAGCCTCCGCGCTGGACGTGCCCTAGCACGGTGTAGCGCGTCTCGAACCCTGTCCGCTCCTCGATCTCCTTGGCCAGCTCGGCGCCGATGCCGCCCAGGCGCACGTGGCCGAACTCGTCGGTGGTCAGCTCCTGCACGACGGCTCGCTCCTCGCCGGACTGGAATCGCAGCGTGTAGCCCTCCGACACGACGATGATCGAGAAGTCCTTGCGGCGGTGGCGCTTCTCGAGCTCCGCGCACGTCTCCTCGACCGTGAGCGGATGCTCGGGGATGAGGATCACGTCCGCGCCGCCTGCGATGCCGCTCATGATTGCGATCCAGCCCGTGTAGCGGCCCATGACCTCCACGACCATCACGCGGTTGTGCGACTCGGCCGTCGTGTGCAGGCGGTCGATCGCCTCCGTGCAGACGGCCACCGCGGTGTCGAAGCCGAACGTGTAGTCGGTCGCCGACAGGTCGTTGTCGATCGTCTTCGGTACTCCCACGACGGGCACGCTGTGCTCCTCCCACAGGGACTGGGCGACCCCGAGCGTGTCTTCGCCTCCCACCGCCACGAGGCCGTCGAGACGCTGGGCCGCGAAGTTCCTCAGCACGCTGTCGACGCCGCCTTCGACGCGATAAGGGTTCGTTCGCGACGTGCCGAGGATCGTCCCGCCGCGGGGGAGGATGCCGGACACCTCGCGGAGCCCGAGCTCCGAGACGTTGCCGTCGACGAGCCCCTGCCAGCCGTCCATCACGCCCACGACCTCGCTCCCCCGGCCGGCGCTGCACCGGACGACGGCCCTGATGACGGCGTTCAGCCCTGGGCAGTCTCCACCGCCCGTGAGGATGCCGACGCGCAGCGCCGACGCCTCCTAGCGGTAGGCGAAGGTCGCTTGCCGGTAGCGGCCGTTCACGCGCGACGAGGCGAGCACGAACACCGAGACCGGTCGACCGCGGACGAACGACGTCGAGACGTAGTCGGCGAGCATCAGGCCGATCCGCGTGCGGGCAATCGAGTCGAGCACGATCGGCTCGGCGGTGAGCCGCTGCTGCCTCGTCCACGTGCGGCCGCCGTCCCGCGACGTCGTGTGGAAGATGTCGATCCCCGCGCACGTCGCGTCGTTGGCGCAGTCGTCAGGGATGGAGTGGAACACGAGCGCGAGCCTGCCTGCCGCCGCCGGGCTGGCCCCGATCCCCGGGAGGAAGTGGTCGACGCCGGGGCCGCCCGCGGTGACCGCCTGCGCCGGCGTCCAGTTGGCGCCGTCGACCGAGGTGGACATCACGATGCGGCTGGCTGAACAGGAGCCACCTCCAGGGCAGCCCTCCCACACGACGTACATGCGGCCGGCAGCGTCGACCTCGGCCGAGGCGAGCGCAAACGTTCGCATCGCCGGAATTTCAGCTGTGGAGAGGAATGCGGCACGCACGGGCGCCGAGAACGAGGCTCCGCCGTCCGTCGATCGGGTCGCCTGGATCTCGCTGCGGGCGCCGAAGCGCGGGTCGGCGAAGGCGGTGTAGACGACGACGAGGTTGCCGTTGGGGAGGACGAGCGGCTGCGCGCCGTTGAAGTCGAACTCCTGGGGCGGCACGGGTGAGCTCGCGACCGGCTGGCTCCACGTAACGCCTCCGTCCTTCGTCGTCGTGGTGCGGATCTCGCCGGAGCCGACGTGGAAGTAGGAGAGGTAGCAACTACCGCGGAACGGGCTCGCCGCGCCGTTGTCGCAAGTGATCCACTCCTTGTCGAGGTCGCCCGTGCGCCCGGTGACGGCCGCCACAGGAGCGCTCCACGTCAGACCGTCAGCAGAGCGGTTGACGTAGAAGTAGTAGGAGCTCGTTCGCTCGGAGATGCCGAGTGTCGCGGCCAGCCAGGTGCCGTGCACGGCGTCATATGCGATTACAGGGTCGCTCGCCCGCTCGGACGGCCCCGGCCGCGGAGACGAGTCGGAGACTCCGGGAAGCAGGCCGGCTTTCCAGGTCGCTCCCGCGTCGCGCGAGGTGGAGTAGCCGATGGCCACCGCGCCGCCCTCGAAGACGCGCCCGACCTGGAAGACCGAGACGATCGTCGAGCCGAACGCGAACGTGTCGGGTTCCACCTGCGTGGCGTGCTGACCGACCGGGTCGCTCGTGCGGTCGCTCGAGATCTGCCGCGAGACCACTTCACAGTCACGCGGGACGGAGTCGCTGGCATCGGCAGTGACGATGTCGCGGCCGGTGCCGCAGCGGATCGTGTCGCGGAGGTTGTCGCCGTGGGCAGGGATGCGATCGTCGCCGGCGCCGGCATTGACGATGTCGCGCCCGGGTCCGCTGAGGATGACGTCGGCGCCTGCGAGGCCCGAGATCGTGTCTTTGCCCGCACGGCCGTCGAGAACGTCGGCTCGCGGCGTTCCCGTGAGTACGTCGCCGGCGGACGTGCCCCTGACGGTCGCCGCCGTTGCGAGGCCTGTGACGAGCGCAGCCGCCGCCGCAACGGCTACGGAGAGGCGAAGCATGCCGCGCACGGTATCGAGAATGGACAGGGGACAGTCACAGTGACTGTCCCCTGTCTGTAGAGGACTAGTCCTCGTCCTCCTCGGCGAGCTCCTCCGCGGTCGGAACCACGATCTTCAGGATCTCGCAGTCGTCGATGCGGTACAGGCCCCGCTCGTTCTGGCTCAGCCAGGCGACGTCCTGTCCCGCGCCGCAGTCGAGCCCGTCCACCTGGTCGTCGTCTGCCAGCGCGTGGAGAACGTCGTCTCCCGGCCCGCCGAACTGCCGGTCGGCGCCACCGCCTGCCCACATGTTGTCCGGGCCGCCGCCACCGTACGAGACGTCGTCGCCGGCTCCCGCCTTGATGCGGTCGCCGTCGGCCTGGCCGTGGATCTCGTCCGGCCCACCGCGGGCCCGGATCGAGTCGTTGCCGGCCCTGGCGTAGATCTGGTCGGCCGCGGGCGACCCGACGAGCTGGTCGTCGCGGGGCGTGCCGACGATGAGGGCTCCGTACGCGGTCGCCGCGAGAGCGAGCCCTGCGACAACCACGAGGAGCGCTGCCTTGCCTGCCATCTTGACCCCCCTCTTGGATGACCTTGAACGTGCAGGCGCATCAATGACGCGCTCACGTCAGGCGGCCGTGCGCTCCGCGAAAGAGATCGATCAGGTTCGCGTAAAGGAGCCCGACCGAATGAGCTTCCAGCGAGGGAGCTCACCGAGCCTCACGAATGCGACGGCGGTCGCGGCCAGCGTGACCGTGCCGCCGACGGCGAACGCGAGCGCGGTCCCTCCTACGTCCGCGAGCCAGCCGGACACGAGCCCTCCGACGGGCTGCAGACCGAGGAAGGCGTAGAAGTACAGGCCGAGCACGCGTCCCCTGATCGCGTCGGGCACGCGCAGCTGCAACGACGCATTCGCATTTGCGTGCCACACCGTGAAGCAGAGCCCGGCTGCAAAGAGACAGGCCGCGGCCACGACGAGCGTCTGCACGGGGGCCAGCACGAGCTCGGCGAGCCCGAAGCCCGCCGTCCCCAGGAGCAGGAGCCTGAAGCTCGCCCGTGCGATCGTGGCGGAGAGCAACGCGCCGGCGAGGGCGCCTGCTCCGAAGGTCGCGCTGAGGATGCCGAAGACCTCCGGCCCGGCGTCGAGGGTTTCGCCTGCCAGAACCGGCAGCAGCACGTTGAAGTTGAACGCGAACGTGCTGACGACGCAGACGAGCACGAGCACGATGCCCACCCGCCGCGACCGGCGTGCGTAACGGATCGCCTCCCACGTCCCGGCGAAGATCGCCGGCCGCTCGCGGTCCCGCTTGAGCGGAACGAGCTCATGGGCGTTCATCGCCAGCAGGGCGACAAGCACTGCCAGGAAGCTCACGGCATTGGCGGCGAAGCACAAGCCGGGCCCGAAGGCGGCCACGATCACGCCGCCGATAGCGGGCCCGACGACGCGGGCGGCGTTGAAGAGCGACGAGTTGAGGGCAATGGCGTTCGGGAGCTCGGCGGGGCCGACCATCTGGTAGGTGAACGCCTGCCGCGCCGGTGCGTCGAACACGAGCACCATGCCTCGCAACGCGGCGAGCACGTACACCTGCCATGGCTCGACGTCGCCGAGTAGCGTCAGCACCGCGAGGAGTGTCGCCGCGACCATCGCGGCTGCCTGCGTGGTGATCACGAGCCGGCGCGGGTCGAGGCGGTCGGCGAAGACGCCGGCAAAGAGGCCGAAGCACGCTGAACGGGAGGAACTGGCACAGGACGAGGATGCCGACCGCGAACGGCGACCCGGTCAGCTCGAGCACGAGCCACGCCATCGCGACGTTTTGCATCCACGCTCCGGTAACCGAGATCGTCTGGCCGACGAAGAAGAGCCGGTAGTTGCGATATCGGAGGCTGGCGAACGTGCGCCGGTTCAGGCGCAGGAACGCCGCGGTCACGGCCGCGCCTCGATGAGCTCGCGCAGCGGCTCGATGGCGTCCTCGATCGACTTCAGCGCGTCTTCGTCGAGCGTGCGCAGCCGCGCGACGAGCCACGCTGTTCGCCGCGAGCGGACGAGCCTGAGCACGCGTTCTGCTTCCGGAGTCAGCTCCAGGCCGACCCGGCGCCGATCGCCGCCTGCGCCCGCCGTTCGGCGAACGAGCCCCGCCCGTACGAGTCGCGTGACGTGTCTCGACATCGCCGCCGGCGACACGCCTTCCCTCGCAGCGAGCTCGCGGACACCCACGCCGGGCGCACGGCGTATGGCGACGAGCAGCGAGACCTGGCCTCCTGTGACTCCCAGCGGGTGGACCTCGCGGCGGAGCTCGCGGGCGAGCTGCAGCAAGACCGGACGCAGCCGGCTGGCGACTGCAAGAGGGTCTGTGGACACAGCGGTGGAAGGCAATTCGTTAACCAGGTTAACAACTCGCGCGGGTGCCGCGTGGGCCCAACTTCGGTACCCTCGAGATGCGTCGTGGCAACGATCACGAGACGGCAGAAGAGCCTCGCGCTCATCCTGGCCAGGGGAGTCGCGGCAAATCTCTCCCTCCCGATCTCCGTGCTCGACGCCGAGGGGAACATCGTCTTCTTCAACGAGGCCGCCGAGGAGATGCACGGGACACGTTCGAGGACGCCGGCGAGCTGTCGCGCGCGGAATGGCCGAACGTGTTCGTGCCGAACGAAAGGACTGGATTCCCACTCCGATGAGAGCTGCCGGTGGGCGTTGCGCTGTTCGAGCGGCGAGCCGTGCACACGACCTCGTATCTGTTCACCGGGCATCGACGGCATTTCCGTCGCGAAGTCTCGGTCACCGCCTTTCCCCTCATCGGCCGCGAGGATGAGCTGTCGGGAGCCGTAGCGATCTTCTGGCAGCGGTAGGTCTGGAGGGCCCGACCTCCGCCGAGGTAGATTCCCACTCGGCGGGGGAAGTACCCTCGCGAGGCGCGTGGAACAGACCGTCAGACACTTTCGGCAGAAGAGCCTCGTGCTCATCCTGGCGCGCGAGTTCGCGTCCAATCTCGCGACGCCTATCTACATCGCCGACTCCGACGAGCGCCTCGTGTACTTCAACGAGCCGGCGGAGCAGATCGCCGGCCGGTCCTTCGCCGAGACCGGCGAGATCCCGGTGCGGGAGTTGGTGGAGATGCTGGCGCCACAGGCAATCGACGGCCAGCCGCTTCGGCGCGAGGAGACAGCCGGGCGGGCATCGCCTTCACGGAACGACGCCCCGCGCACGGCAGCCTCTGCATCACGGGGCTCGACGGAGTCAGACGCGAGATCGCGACCACCGCTTTCCCGCTCTTCGGCCCTGACGAGGAGTTCCACGGGATCATGGTCATCTTCTGGGAGCAGGCGTAGGCCTCGCCGTGAGGGTCAAGATCTGGGGGTGCCGCGGTTCGTTGGCCACGCCGGGGCCGGAGACTGATTCGCACAGGCGGTAACACCACCTGCGTCGAGGTGACGGCGAACGGCTCGCGCGTCATTCTCGATGCGGGCACGGGCATTCGAGCGCTCGGCGCCGAGCTCGCCGAGGACGGAGCCGCAGAAGATCAACATCTGCCTGACGCATCTCCACCTCGACCACATCGAAGGCCTGGGCTTCTTCGCGCCGTTCTACGATCCGGACTGCGAGGTCTCGCTCTGGGGCCCGCCTTCCTCGGTGCGAACCCTGAAGGAGCGCATCAGCCGCTACCTCTCGTCGCCGCTGTTCCCGATCGAGGTGTCGGACCTGCCGGCGCGCGTGACGTTCCTCGACGCGCCCGACGGGCCGTGGGAGATCGACGGCCTGCGCGTGGAGGCCCACCCGGTCTCGCATCCCGGCACGACGCTGGGTTACCGCGTCGAGGCGAACGGCGCCTCGCTTGCATTCATCCCCGATCACGAGCCGGCGCTCGGCCTCGAGCTGGAGTCGCTCACCAGCGACTGGATCTCCGGGTTTCCGGTGGCCGAGGAGGCGACGCTTCTGCTCCACGATTCGCAATACACCGAGGAGGAGTACGCGGGGCGGATCGGCTGGGGCCACTCCTCGATCCGCCAGACGGTGACGTTTGCCACGAAGACCCGTGCCGAGTCGACGTTGCTCTTCCATCACGACCCCGTACACACCGACGACGACCTCGAGGCGCACTGCGAGCGCGCGCGAGAGCTCTGGCAGGGCGAGGGGCCTCCGCCAGAGCTCGCACGCGAGGGAATGGAGATCACCCTCTAGCCATTCGACCCCTTCGGTGTCGGCGAGTCGTCGACGACGAAGTCTGCTGCGTTGTCGTTCGTGTCGTCACCGTCGGGAATCCGGCCGATGCTCGTGCCCGGTGCCTCGGTCGTTCCCGGCGCCTCAGCGACCGTGCCTTCGACAAACGCGTTCGTCGCGGTTCCCCAGCCGACCGAGTCGACAAGGTTCCCGCCGGCATCGCGGATGCCTACGCCGCCGCCCGTCGCGGCGATGCTCGTCGAGTAGGTCTGGTCCGCCGCCGGGCCGCTCACGTAGCCGGCGCCGCCGAACAGATAGAAGCCGCCTGCGGCGAGCGACGTGCCGTCCGGAACAGTGGCGAGCACGACGTCGCTCGTCCCGGCTGCCGAGCGGTAGACGAGCTTCCAGCCAGAGAGGTCGGCAGCCGCCGTCCCGGTGTTGACGATCTCGACGAACTCGTCCGTCGCCGCTGCGGTGACACCGGTCATCAGCTCGTTCACGCTCATTGCTGCGTCGCCGCCGCCGCCGTCAGTCACGCAGGTGAGGGTGGCGATGCCCGCGCCGTCGTAAGCCAGGTCGACGGTGCCGGCCCCGCCCTGGCAGGCCAGCCCGTCCAGGTCATCGAGGGATGACAGACCGGGCCCTGGTGGCCCGGCAGGTCCCGAAGGTCCCTGCGGCCCCGCCGGCCCTGCTGCGCCTGGCGGGCCGGCCGGGCCTTGCGCGCCGCTCGCGCCCGGTGGGCCTGGCGGTCCCTGCGGACCCGCTGGTCCTTTGACGTTCCAGCTCAGGTGGCGCTCGTGCCGGCGGCAGTCTGACGGCTCGTCGACGATCCGCACCAGGCCGCTGGGCACGAGCCGGCAGGCGTGGATCGTCGTCGACGTGCCGATTGCCTGAAGTCCCGCCTGGGCGAACGCGCCGGCCAGCAGCCCGGCTGCGAGGCATGCGGCGACGACTGCTACACGGCCCGTCGGGCTCGGTAGTCGCTTCATGGACGATCTCCTTCCGTCGGTGGTGAGTGCTCTCGACGTTGCCTGGGCATTTCTCGCGCGCTTGTGCCAACTCAGTGCCAACTGTGTGACGCGCCCTGTCGCACTCGTCTCGCCGTGGCTACCGTCGTTGTCAAATCAGACGACAAGGAGGCCGTGATGATCCCGAGACGAAGAAGCTGGAGCCGCCGCTGGGCGGCAGCTCTCGGCTTTGGTGCCGGTGCGTGCGTGGGTATGACGCTGCTCGCGGGAGGAGTGGTCGCCGCCCACGAGACGCCTGCGGTCGCGCCGCCGGCGGTCGAACGCGGGCTGCGGGACGTGCTGCACACGCCGCCGCTGCTCGCGCGGCAGGGCGGTCGCGTGACGCTGCGCTACGACGTCGTCTGCCAGGCGGACGGCTTCGGCAAGCCGTGCGCGCTGACGGGGGACGTGTTCATCCGTCGTGCCGGCGACACGGCCTATCGCCCGACCCGCCTCGCTCCCACGGGTGAGGCCGGGCTCGCGGCCGCCGTCGACGTCCCGGCAGGCGGCCTTTCCTACTACGCCGTCATCGGGGACGGTGCCGGCAGCTCGATCACGGTTCCGGCCGGCGGCGCCGTCGCTCCACAACGGGCGTGGGCGGTGCCCGAGCTCACCTCCGTCAGCCTCGGCGCGCACGTCTTCGGCCGGGCGCGAAAGCCCGATGGACGTGCGCTTGCTGGTTCCTGGGGATCCGGCAGCGGCGCATTCGGCCTCATCACGGGGCGCGAGATGGCGCGCATTGGCCCGTCTGCGTTCGACGTCGCCCCCGACGGCACCGTGGCCGTGCTCGACCAGGTGAACGATCGGCTGGTGACATACGGGTCGGGTACGGCGCCCCGCTACGTTCCGATCGCGTTCACCGGCGGCGAGGGCGACCTTGCCCTCGGCGCGGACGGCACGGCATACATCCTCGACCAGGCGCCGGAACCGGTCGTCCGCAGCTACGCGCCCTCAGGCGCTCAGCTCGCCGTGACGAGCGTCGCCGGCTCGGCGGACATGCTCCGGGCAGGCCCGTCAGGAGCCCTGCTCCACGCCTATCCGGGCGAGATGTGGCTGCCGGTCGGCGGCGCAGGCCAGTTGTTGCAGCCGAGCCAGCAGTCGGCCGCCGCCCGGCCGGGGCTCCCGGCAGCGGGCGGCGCCGAAGTCGTCGTCCACGCGAGTCGTACCGAGGCGCTCTTCGCACTCGTGCAGGGCGATCGCGTGCTACGCGCGTGGCGCGTGGCGAGCGGTACGAACCTCGGGGAGATCCAGCTCGCGGAGCCCTACCGCGACGGGCTGCTCGTCGTGCTCCGGATGTGGACGAGTCAGCGGGCGGAGTTCGTCGCGCTCGTGCTCTCGCCTTCGGGTCTCGCAGGCTCGTTCGCCGTCGACGCTGTCGAGTGGGCCGAGTCGGCCGCTCTTGGCCGCTTCAAGCTCGCCGGCGGCCGTCTGTTCCAGCTGCGTTCGACCCCGGCAGGCGCCGAGGTCGTGACCTTCGACCTGGGAGGTGCGAAGTGACAGTCTCGAGAAGGTTGGCGTTCGTTCCCGGCGTGCTCGCCGGGCTCGCGGTGGCGGTGGCGATAGCGACTCCCGGCGCCCGACGCATACCACACGAACTTCCAGGGCTCGTGCAACAACGAGTTCGTTTACCACGAGCGGCGTGACAGCGAATCCAGGGGCAGATCTACGCCGAGATCGGCGCGCACGAGGGCTACCAGTGGGGCGGCGGTTGCTGGAACGACAACGATCAGGGACGATGCGCCCGGGGACCCCGGAGAGAATCCGTCGACGCGCGGCGAGGGAGGCGACTGCTCGGGCTTTACGTGGAAGACATGGTTCGAGCGTTGGGGCACGGACGACGCCGGGTTCACGTACCACTACCGGATGCGGAACGCCCACGGCCCGTACAACGCATGACGATGTTCAAGACGGGCCGATGGCCCGCGAACCTGATCGTGTCCAAATCGGCCGTGATCGAAATGGACGCCTTGGCGTCCGACAATCACATCGGCATGATCTACCAGGCCAACACCGCCTACAACACCGACCGGATCGTGGAGGCGAAAGTGCGAAGCATGGGGGACGGGCATCTGGAGTCGCACATACCGCGGCGATCCGTCGTACGGTGGCGTTCGGCGCGCCGGCTGGTCGCACTGATCGCCGTGCTAGCGCTGGCGGGCTGCGGCGGAGATGGCTCTTCGCCGCAGCTCGTCGACGGCAGCCAGGCGGCTGAGCTTCCCTGCCGAGCTCGACGGGCTGGACGGGGCTGTGATGACGCGGACGAGCGTTCGTGGCAGCTACCTGCCATCGACCGCGAGACGTTTCGATGCCTGCGGGTTGCTGCCTGGGACGAGTGACGCAGTCGTTGTTGAACGCGCAGGTCTACGCGGATCGAGTCTGACGTTCCCTGGTCGAGGCTCGTCGTTGTACGCCTGCGACAAGATCCTGGATCTCCATCGATCATCGAGGATCCAGACATGCCCGGTGGCGGAATCTGGTGCGGAGGATGCCGCAGGACGCCTCGACAACGGCGTGCTGAACGACCCGCGGCTCGATCTCTGCACTAACACGGACGACGAGCTCACGGCATTCGCATGGGTTGAGCCGCAGCCGGATGCGAAGTGGGTCGTCGTCTCCGACGCGGGTAATCGCGAGGTCTACGAGGTGGCGGAGTCGCTCCCGGTGCGCGTGACGACGACGGATGGCACTACGCTCGAAGGTGCATCGCGCGTCTTTTCGACATCGAGGAATACGCGGCCGACGGAAGCAAGCTCCGGGAGTACACGCTCCGACGCACAGGTCGCCGGATAACGCGAGGGTGACGCCGCCGGGGCGGCGCCACCCGCGATCCACTCCTGACTAGGAGACGGTGAAGCCGCCGCGCATCTCGTCCGAGTGGGGCGCGCAGAAGAACTTGTACGTGCCCTTCTTGAGCGTGAGCATGGTCGTCTTCGTGCCGATGAACTCCTCGCCGGAGAGCATCTTGCTCGTCCCCGGGCCGACGAGCCGGAAGTCGTGATCCTCCGAGCGGTCGGCGACCACGAATCGGTACTTCACACCGGCCTTGAGCTTCGTCACTTTCTTGCCGCCGATGGTCAGGCTGATCGTGTAACCGGGCCCGACCTTGCCGGCGACTGTGTTCTTTGCTGCCGCTGCTGCCGGCCCGCCCACGAGCAACGCGGCGGCGACTGCTGCCGATGCAACGGCGGCGACGGCGGCGATGATTCTGCTCGACATTTCAGAGACCTCCTTGGTCATGTGACTTCGATCGGTGATGAGCTCGGGCGGCGGTGTCAGACGGTGGCCGAGACGCGACACGTCTCGAGTCGCGGCCCGGACGCCCGCACGACGATCGAGTCCCGGCCGTACCAGTTGTCGATCGTGCGGCGGAGCTTCACCGTGCGACTGCCGTCGCGGCTGCGAATCACGCCCTTGAAGACTGTCCTCCGCTCGCGCAGGAGGATCACGCTCCAGGCGCTGTTTCGCCGCTGCGTCCGGATCTCGAGGTCGATGCGGATCTCATCGTCCTCGGCCCGGAGCCGGATAGAGATTCGACTCGACGCCGTGCACGTGCCGGTCTTCCGGACCTCCTCGCCGTCGTCCGCGGTAGCGACGGCAGGGAGCGAAAGCGCCGCGCAGGCGGCGACGGCGGCGAGCAGCAACATCCGCTGATCGAGCTTCATCGCCACTGACCTTGCCCGTGAGGAAGTAGGCGTCGCAATGAGACATCCGTCCTAGGACTCGCGGCCGGTGATGCCGTTTCGCTCGGCCCAGAGCGCCGCTTGAGTGCGGTCGGTGACGCCGATCTGGCGGAAGACGCTCGTCAGGTGCGCCTTGACGGTCTTCTCGCTGATGTCGAGGCGCCGGGCGATGAGCTTGTTGGGCAGACCCTCGGCCACGAGCAGAAGGACCTCACGCTCGCGGTCCGAGAGCCCGTCGGCAGGAGCTGCCGACTGCCGCGCGCCGAGCACCGTTCGCGCGGCCCTCGGGTCGAGCGGCGCGTCGCCGCGTGCCGCTGACTCGATCGCCTTCGCGAGCTCCCGCGGCTCGACGTCCTTCAGCAGATAGCCGGCGGCGCCCGCGTCGAGCGCCTGCAGGATCCGGTCCCGGTCCGAGAACGACGTGAGGACGACGACGGCCACCTCTGGGTGGCTCGGTCTTTGATTCGCTTCGTTGCCTCGATGCCATCGAGCGATGGCATCTCGAGGTCCATCAACACGACGTCCGGCCGGTGCTCGGCGCACATCGCGACGGCGACCTCACCGTCGGCCGCCTCACCCACCAGCTCGACGTCCGGGAACGTCGAGAGCAGCTGCGCGAGGCCATGGCGCACGACCGCGTGGTCGTCGGCGATGACGACCCGGATCACGAGGTCGGTACCTCGAGCACGAACGACGTACCGGCGCCGGGCGCCGACGCGACGTCGAGGCGACCTCCTCGCCGGGCGGCGAGCTCTTCGAGCAGCGAGAGGCCGACGTGGCCCTCGGCCCGGCTCTGCTCCCGCTGAGCGGGGGTGAAGCCCGCGCCGTCGTCGACGACCTCGAGCTGCGCCAGCCCGTTGTCGCACGAGACGCGGATGGACACCTTCGAAGCGCCGGCGTGCCGCCGCACGTTGCGGACCGCCTCCCCCGCGGCGCGGTAGAACAAGCGCTCCACGTCGTCGGGGAGTGGCTTTTCGGTGACGTCGATCGTGGTCTCCACGTGGTCGGCCGCGAGCGGCGCGACGACGTCTGCGAGGGCCGCCTCGAGCCCGGCGGCCTGGAGGCTGGGAGGATGGATCTCGACCAGCGCCGAGCGGAGTCGCCTCATCGCATCGCGTATCGCGCCGGCAGCCTGTCGAACCGTAGAGCGCATCTCCTCGGGTGACTGGGCATCGGGCTGCTCGGAGACCGAGCTGAGGGAATACGACACGCCGGCGAGATCCTGAACGACGCCATCGTGGAGATCAGCCGCAATCCGGCGGCGCTCGTCGTCGGATGCCTCGAGAGCGCGCACCAGCAGGGCCTCGCGCTCTTCCTGGCTGCGCCGCAGGCGTTGCGCCAGCCGCCAGGCCAGCGGCACCTGGACGAGCCAGAGCAGGAAGAGGCTGGCGAGCAGCAGGCCGGCGAACGGGAGCCAGATCCTGCGGCCGGTCGAGGCCACGGACGCGCCCCGCTGGTACGTCTCGTAGAGGAGCGGCGTGCCGTCGGGCGCGCGGATCGGGAGATACACCTCATAGAGGCTTCCCTGTCCCCGTTCGAAGCGGTTCTCTGCACCCGCGAGGCTGCTCAGCTCGGAACGCGCCTCGCCGCTACGGAGCACCTCGAGCTTCTCGTCGTCGAGCGGAAACCGTTCTCCGATCAGTCTCGGCTCGTCCGAGTAGACGATGCGGCCGTTCGCGTCCCACAGCTTGACGCGCACGATGCGCTCGCCCAGAACTCGCTCCTGAACAATCCGGTCGAGCGCTCCGAGCGCGGCCGGGTCACCGGAGAGAACGCCGTCGCGCAACGTCGGCTCGACGATGCTCTGGCCGGTGAGGACTGCGAACTGCCGCGCGTCCCGAATTGCCTCGCTGCGGCCCAGGCTGCGGAAGACCAGCAGAGATCCGACGAGGAACAGCGCCAGCACGACGAGCCCCGTGAGCGCGAACTGCGCGACCGCTCGGGTGGTCGAAGGCGCATCAGATCGCTCCATGAGGCGTTTTGTACCCGCTGGCCGCGGTTCAGGAGGGTCTGGCGAAACAGTGACTGTGCCGCCGGAATCACGCTGGAGGCCGCGCTGCAGCGTCCTCAGTCGCCCACGTACGTACTAGTACGCGGGCTCCCTGCGTCCTTGCATCACAACCTCCAGCGCGCCCCGGCGACGAGCACCGTTCCGCCAGACCCTCCTAGGACGAAGGTCCAATTGTGGCTGCGACCACGTCGTCTGCAGCATGGACTCGGCAAAGCCATGGACGAGAGGAGCGGAGCATGAAGAAGCTGAGCGCAGCGGTAGTGGCAGCACTGTGCGGCCTGACGATCGCGGTCGCAGCCGCGTCCGCAGCAGTAACCAAGGACGGCGACGTGATCCGCCGCGGCAACTGCACCGGCTCGACCGACTGGAAGCTCAAGCTGAGCGAAGAGGACGGGCGCATCGAGGTCGAGTTCGAGGTCGACCAGAACCGCAACGGCGTCAGCTGGAACGTGCGCCTGTTCCAGAACGGCTCTCAGATCGCTCGAGCCACGCGCGTCACGCGCGGACCGAGCGGCTCGTTCGAGTTCCGGAAGGTCGCCCCGAACACCGCCGGGACGGACTCGTTCCGCGCCCGCGCCACCAGGGCCTCGGGCGAGGTCTGCACCGGCAGGGCGTCGGCGTCCTTCTAGGAGGGTCTGGTGGTCCGGCGGCACAGTCACTGTTTCGCCAGCCCCTCCTGGCGCAGCTCTACGGATGAACTTCGGCTGGGGGCTGACCGCGCAAGACCCGGATCAGCCCCCAGAGCGACACGAGCGCCCACACGCCCTCGAGCAAGAGAAACCCCCATTGCTCCTCGTGCCAGGCGAGCACGGCCAGGACGGCCGAGCCGACAAGATTGAGGACGAGGTAGACGCGCGAGTGCTGGTCGAGGAGGCCGAACTGGGCCGCGCCGTACGCCAGCAGGATGAGTAGGGCGCCGACGATCTGTACGGCCTGAGCCACGCGGCGAGCGTAGCTCAGTCACTCACGAGGGGCCAGACGCAGGCGTGAACGCAGAGCCAGCCGTCGCCGCGCCGCTCGTACGTGTCGACATAACGGCCGTAGCGGCCGGGTTGTCGCGTCGTGCGGGCCGACACGACTGCCGTGTCGCCGTCCACGTGTATTCGCAGCTGGTCGAAGGTCAGCGCCGGCGACGGATTGCTGCGGAGGTTGTCCACGTAGCGCTCGTGAGGCCAGACGTCGCCGGTCGCACCGTCGAGGTACGAGAAGTCAGGCGAGAGAATCGGCTCCAGCAGCTCCCACGAGCCCTGCCGGAACGCCTCGATGAACTGGCGGTTGAGCTCGGTCAGTGCCTCGGTGTCGTTCATGTCTCCTCCTCGTCGTGGTCCAGAGATGCGTTGCCGCCAACGCGCGATACGGGCGCCAGCGCTCGGCGGCAGTCTGCGAGCGGCTCGTTGGCCGCGAGCCGGGCGAACGCGCGCTGGAGCCCGAGATCGGTGGCCGGAAAGGCGTCCGGCTCGCCGAGCCGGAGGGCGATGTAGTGGGCCGTCCACGGGCCGAGACCGTCCAGCGCTGCGACCGAAGCAACCAACCCGTCGAGCGTGACGCTGCGGTCGAGCCGTACGCGGTCCTCCAGGACGGCGCGGGCGAACGTCCGAATTGCGTCGGCACGTGCCGGCATGAGGCCGATGCCTTCGTAGTCTGCACCGGCAAGCGTCGCCGCCGACGGGAACGTGTGCGTGAGGCCCAGAGGCTCGAGGCCCGGCACCGGAGTACCGAGCCGTTCCACGAGCCGGCCGACGACGGTGTTCGCCGCCGCAACCGACACCTGCTGGCCGATGACGGCGCGGACGCCGACCTCGAACGGGCTCCACGTCCCCGGCGTCCGCAACCCTGGACGCTCGCGGATCAGCGGCCCCACCACCGCGTCGCGGGCGAGCACGAGGGTCGCCTCGTCCGGGTCGAAATCGAGGTTCCCGATGTGCCGGGCACGCTGTACGACGTGCACGAGCTCCTCCCAATGGGGCAGGTGGGCGCGCAGCAACAGATGGTCGTCGCCTCCCGCACGGAGCTCGAGAACGCCGGGAGCATCGCCCACGACGATCGTCCGGCGGTACGTGTCGGCGGAGACGCTCTCCACGCCGGGGATCGCGCGGCCGGCGAAGTAGTCCAGCAGTGCCGGCCAGTCGAGCGGGCCGTAGAACGGGAGCCTCAGCACGAGACCGCCGTCCGCGACGAGGCGATCTGCCCGGCGGCGACGCGCCCGCAGAGCGCTCGGCGATTCGCGGAAGACCTCCTGGCAGACGCGGTTGAACTGGCGCAGGCTGCCGAAGCCCGCCGCGAAGGCGATCTGCGAGACCGGCAGATCGGTGTCGTCGAGCAGACGGCGCGCGAGATGCGCACGCGCAGAGCGCGCCAGGGCATCCGGCGTCACGCCCAGGTGGGTGACGAACAGGCGCCGCAGGTGTCTCGCCGAGACGCCGAGCCGTGCGCCGAGCTCGGCTTCCGTCGCCTCGTCGAGGACGCCGTCGAGGATGAGGCGCACGGCTCGACAGACGAGCTCCGGCGCCGACGAGCTGACCGATTCCGGCCAGCGGTAGGGACGGCAACGGTGACAGGCACGGAACCCCGCGGCCTCGGCGGCGGCGGCCAGCGGGAAGCTGCGGACGTTCTCGGCCCGCGGGCGGGCCGGACAGCCGGGGCGACAGTAGATCCCCGTCGTGACGACCGCCGAGAACGTGCTCACGGGGCAGATATACCGTGCCGGCGACCGTCCGACCGGCCGGATCCGGACAAGCCGTTAGCGGGCCACGTGCGCAAGCACGCCGTCCAACGGCCGTGGCACACGGCCGAGATCGAGCGCGTTGACCAGCAGAGGTGCATACCTGGCCTTTCGGTTCCACATGAACCGCCAGAGCTGTTCCTCGTAGGGCAGTGCCCGCTTCGCAGGCTGCTTCTGGAAGGTGCGGAACGAGCCGAGCTCGCCCTGGGCGGCGATGACCTCTTCCACGGCGGCGGCGCCGGCCGAGCGGACGAGCTCGTGCTCGAGGTCTTCCACGCACACGAAGAATCCGAGCTCTTCCATTCCGGCGCGGGTGAGGTTCGAGCCGAGGCCGGTGCGTTCGAGGGCGCGCCGGAAGTCACCTTCCTCGGCGGCGTCACAGAGGCCGGCCAGCTTGACGTTCGACCCGCGAGGGCCGAAGCGCGCCAGATACCTCCCGATCGCCTGCGCACCCCCGATCGGAACGATCGAAATACGCTCGGCCGCTAGATCGCGGCCGCGCCGCTCGGCCAGCGCCTCCAGCGCACGCTGGTCGCTTCTCCCTTCGACGAGCACGACGCCGGTCACGGCTCAATGGGAGCACAAGCGCAGCGAGGGGCGGGTGGTTACCCGCCCCTCGTCGGAAGCCTGTGAACGACTGTCAGCGTGTGGCGGCGACTTCGCCCGCGTACGCTCGCTCGAGCGCCGCGATGTCGAGCTTCGTCATCCCGAACATCGCCTCGGTCGTCCGCTTCGCCTTCTCCGGGTCGGAGTCCGTGAGCATCTCGATGAGCCCCTTCGGGATCACCTGCCAGGACACGCCGTACTTGTCCTTGAGCCAGCCGCACTGGACCTCCGCACCGCCCTCGGTGAGCTTGTCCCAGTAGTAGTCGACCTCATCCTGGTCCTTGCAGAAGACCTGGAAGGAGATCGCCTCGTTGAACGTGAACTCCGGCCCTCCGTTCAGCGCGACGAACTTCTGGCCGTTGAGCTCGAACTCGACCGTGAGCACGGAGCCCGCCGGACGGGGCCCGGCCTCGGTGTAATGGCTGATCTTGCCGATCTTCGAGTTCTCGAAGATCGAGGCGTAGTAGTTCGCGGCCTCTTCCGCCTGTTCGTCGAACCACAGGCATGTGGTGAATCCGTCGTTGGTCATGGGTCCTCCTTGCGTCCGGAGACGATGTCAATCGTGCTCCCCGTCGAAGCCGACCTCGAAACCCCCGGTAAGGCGGGACTAGCCGGGGCAGAGCAGCTTGTCCAGGTACTTCCCCATGGACTGGAGCGCGCTCTGGCTGATGCCGTTGACCGCGATCACGACCATGCGACGTCCGTCGCGCGAGCCGGCGACGAACGTCGCGTAGCCGGGCGTGCCGCCCGTGTGCCCGTAGTACTTCCGGCCGCACGGCGATCGGAGCTCGAAGAGGCCCATTCCCTGACCGTGCGAGCCTGGGACATCGATGACCGTCGTCATCTGGGCGGCAAGCTGCGGCGGGACGAGCTTCCCGCGCAGCAGCGCGCCCATGAACACCGCGAGGTCGCGGACGCTCGATACGAGCGCCCCGTCGGCCCACGGGCCCGCGAGCCGGTGCAGCGAGACGTCCTCGGGCTTCGGGCCCGCGACGTCGTAGCCGTGGATCTGGCGATTGCTCAGCGCTCGGCGCGCGCTCTCGAAGGCGGTTGATCGCAGGCCGAGCGGATCGAAGATCCGCTCGCGAAGCAGCCGTCCAAGCGACTGGCCCGTCAGTCGCATGAGGATCTCGCCCACGACGAGGTAGTTCGTGTTCGAGTACGCAGCCTGGCTTCCAGGCTCGAACTCGAGTGGAAGCTTCGCCGCCGCCGCGATGAGGCGGCGGGCGGGGATGATGACCCTCGGGTTCGCGCGCACGGCGCTCGTGAACGGCTGGAGGCCCATGTACTCGGGGATGCCGCTCGTGTGGCTCAAGAGGTGGCGAAGGCGGATCTTCCGCCCCTCCCGAACGCGGCCGGGCAGCAGCTTCTCGACCGTGTCGTCGAGGCTGAGCCTGCCTTCGTCGACGAGTTGCATGACAACCGCCGCCATGAAGCTCTTGGTCACGCTCCCGATCCAGAAGCGGTCGCCGGTGCGGATCTTCTGGCGCCGCGCGATGTCCGCCAGGCCGGCGGCGGCGAGGGTTCGACGTCCGTCCTGCTCGACGAGCGTGATCACGCCGGGGATGTCGCTCGTCGCCACGAGCCGGTCTGTGGCGCGCTGCAGCGCCGGTGTAGAGGACGCCGCGGCGCTGGTGAGAACCGCGAACGCGACGACGACTATTGGGAAGAGGCGCATAGCCCGGATACACATCGAGCGTCTCCGCTGTTACAGCGGTAACGCCACTCGCGTTCACGGTGTATGACACAGGGAGATGGCTTCCGAGTACTCGATCGATCTCGGGCTACGACAGCCGGCGCCTGACGGCGAGGCTGCCCTGGTCGCGCGAGCGGCGGCCGGCGACGGTGAGGCGTATGCCGAGCTCGTGCGACCGCACGAGCGGGTTGCGTTCCGCGTCGCGGTTGCCATCACCGGCTGGAGCGCAGATGCTCAGGAGGCGGTTCAGAACGCTCACGTGAAGGCGTACCGGTCGCTCGGGCGCTTCCGCCGCGGCGCCGCGTTCAGGCCCTGGCTGTTGCGCATCGTCGTCAACGAGGCGCACAACGTGCGTCGTTCGGAGCGGCGGCATCTGCGGCTCGCCGTGCGTGCCGCCGAGCGTGAGGCGCCGGCTGCGGCGAGCGCGGACGAAGCAGTCGCCACGCGCGAAGAGGTCGAGACCGTGCTGCATGCACTCCGGCAGCTGTCGGAGGCCGACCGCCTGGTGGTGGCACTCCGCTACTTCGCGGAGCTTCCCGACCGGGAAGCGGCGGAGCTGGCCGGGACCTCGCCGGGGACGTACCGCGTACGACTGCTCCGGGCGCGCCGCCGTCTCCAGGGATTGCTGGAGGACCTCGATGACTGACCACGATCTCGAGCTGCGGCTAGTCCGTGTCGCCCGCACGCTGGACGCTGATGCGCCGGCTGTCGATCCGACGGTCCTCGTCCAGGCCGCGCGCCGCCGACTTCGCCCGGCGATCGTCGCGATCGCCGCTGCCGCCGCGCTCGCCGGCGTGAGCGTCGCGCCGGCCGCAGTCTCCGCGCTCGGCGACCTGTTCCGCGTCGACTCCGTGCCGGAGCTCGGGCCGGTCACCGGCGCCGCGCTTCCGTACCAGGGCCGCCGCGTGCCGATGAACGAGGCCCGGGCGACGGTGCCTTTCCAGGTCAGGACGATCCCGTCGCTGGGGACGCCTGACGCCGCCTACGTCCGCGACGACGTCATGGGAGGCATGGTCACGCTCGCCTACGAAGCCGGCCAGACCCTGCTCACCCAGTGGCCGTCAGCGGACGTGCAGGCGCGCGTGGACATCGTTCCCACGTACGGCACCGCCGAGGAGGTCGCCGTCGGCCCCGTGCGCGGGCTGTGGATCGCAGGCGCCGCCCGGGGGACGTTCACGCTCGTCGGGGCCGATGGGCAGGTCCACCGCGAGCTCTTCGACGTCGCCGCGGGTGCACTCCTCTGGCGGGACGGCGGGCTCGCGTTCCTGCTGCAAGGCGCCGCGACGAAGGCCACCGCGACAGCGCTGGCTGCCGCGGTGAGGCCTCCGTCACCTAGCTGGCTAAACGCCTGTCGGGACGAGCACGTCGTGCGGCAGGAAGTCGACGCCGACGATCGCACCGGTCTCGCTCGGCAGCTTCATCTCGACCGGCTCCTCCGGGCCGGGCACCGAGTCCTTGAGCCGCGCGACGACGCGACCCGCCTCCACCCGTGCCGGGTAGTCGTGGACCGGCAGGACGAAGGTGTTCTGCAGAGCCTTCTTGACCGCCGCCTTCTCCTCGCGCTTCGTCGTCGCGTGGTTGCCCGTCGGCTGCGGCTCGAATTCGAGGATCTGGTAGATCGGCTCCACGATCTGGTTCTGGATGTCGTAGATGACATCGCCGCAGATGCATGCCGTGCCCTCGGCCGTGTCGACGAGCACGTTCATCGAGCCTTCGGTGTGCCCGCCCGCCGCCTCGCAGCGCACTCCCGGGATGATCTCCTCCGGGCCCGAGAGCTCGAGATCGAGCAGCCGTAGCGCGCCGGGCGTGTGCAGCCGGTCGATGAGATGCTTGATGTACTCGGCCGGATACTGCTCGCCCATCAAGCCCGACACCGAGAACTCGAGCTCGCGCCGGTTGACCACCACCGTCGTCGAGACGGGGAAGCGGTTGTCCTGACCGGCGTGGTCGATGTGCAGGTGGGTGTGCAAGATCCACCGGACGTCGCCGGGCGTCAGGTCGTGCTGCGCGAGCTGGTTCTCGAGCTCCATCTCCTCGGTCACGTAGCCCGTCATCCCCAGCCGGTCCATGATCGCGGCGTGGCTCGCGCCGGTGTCGACGAGGATGGGCTCCTCGCCGCCGAGGATCAGGAACCCGAACGTCGGGATCCTCGTCCGTACCCCCATGTCGCGCCCGAGTACCAGGAAGCTCGACTCGATGTCGATGTCGATGAGACTCAGAAGCTTGATCTCCAGGGCCATGCGAATCTCTCCTCTCCGCTGTCGGCGCCGTTGGAGGCCTGGGTATACAACGGGTCGTCTGCAGTGTCAATCTGCACAACTAACGCGCGGGTGAGGAGTCCCAGTCCACATGGCTGAGCTCACACGGCGCGGACTACTGGCGAGGGCCGGTCTCGCGACCGGCGCCGTCGCTCTCGGGAAGGTGGAGCGGCTCGAGGCCGCGCCAGACCTGACCGACTGGGCCGCGGTGCGCGCCCAGTTCGCGCTCGCCCCGAACCGCGTCCACCTGACGTCGTTCCTCCTCGCGACGCACCCGCGGCCGGTGCGGGAGGCGATCGACCGCCACCGGCGCCGGCTCGACGCGAATCCCGGTCGAGTACCTGCACGCGAACGAGGGGAGGCTGACCGCAGAAGCGCGTGCCGCCGCCGGCCGCTTCCTCGCCGTGCCTTCGTCCGAGATTGCGCTCACCGACTCGACCACGATGGGGCTCGGCCTGCTCTACACGCGGCTTGCGCTGCGTCCTCAGGACGAGGTGTTGACGACCGAGCACGACTTCTACGCCACGCACGAGGCGCTTCGCCTCTCCGGCGCGCGCGTCCGGCGGGTGCGCCTCTACGACGACTCGCGCAACGCCTCCGTCGACGAGATCGTGACGAGGCTGCGACGGGCCGTAACGGCAAGAACACGCGTCGTGGCCCTGACGTGGGTGCACTCGAGCACGGGCGTGAAGCTTCCGCTGCGCCAGATCGCGGACGCGTTGCCCGACAGGGTGCTCCTGTGTGTCGACGGGGTTCACGGCCTGGCAGCCGAGGCCGAGACGGTGCGCAGCCTGCGCTGCGACGCGTTCGCAGTCCGGCTGCCACAAGTGGCTGTACGGCCCGCGCGGCACCGGCGTCCTCTGGGCGGGACCGCGGGTTCGCGAGCTCGCGCGTCCGGCCATCCCGTCCTTCGACGACGGCGAGAGCTACGGCGCGTGGCTCGCGGGCCGTGCTCCCAGCGGCGTGCCCGACGGCGCACGGCTGACGCCCGGCGGCTTCCATTCGTTCGAGCACCGGTGGGCGCTGGCCGAGGCGTTCGCGTTTCACGAGGGGATCGGGCGTGCGCGTGTCGAGGCGCGGATCCGCACGCTCGTCGCCCGTCTTCGGGCGGGCTTGTCTGAGGTGCCTGGCGTCACGGTCCGCACGCCCGCCGCGCGGTCGCTGTCCGCCGGTCTCGTGTGTTTCGACGTCGCAGGCCGTGATCCGGCCGACGTCGTGGCGCGCCTCGCGGCCCGCCGGATCGTGGCGAGCGTCACGCCGTACGCACGGCGCCACGTGCGCCTCGGGCCCGGGATCGTCAACAGCGTCGAGGACGTCGACAGAGCCGTGAGGGCTCTCACGGCCTCCTAGAGGAGCACGGTGCAGGCTGTCGCACTGATCCGAGCGGGACTGCTCCTGGCCGCTGTCCTCTTCGGCGTCTCGACGATTGGCGCCAGCGGTGCAACTCGAGCGAAGCGGCCGCCCGGCAGTCAGCTCTCAGCATCGCTCGAATACGTCGCACGGGTGCCCGGAACGAGCATGGTCGTCGAGGGCAAGTTCGACCGCGCCCGTGGTCGGGACGTGCTCATCATCACGGGCCGGTTCGGCTTCAAGACGCTGGACGTCAGCGACCCGACCAAGCCGCGGGTTCTCGACACGTTCCAGCCCGCGGACATCCTCGGCCGGAACGGCTACTGGCAGGACGAGGACATGGATGTCGACAGGCGCCGCAAGCTCATCATCGGTGCGCTCGATCCCCGGCACGACGACGTCGACCAGGTGAGCTGCCCCGGCATCAGGACTACGTCTCCGGCGAAGGCACGCAATCCGGGCTGTCGCTCCGGGTTCTACGTCATCTCGTACGCCGATCCCGAGAACCTCGTACAAGTCGGCGACTTCGTCGACCTACCCGCAGGTCACACCGTCAGCTGTGTCGACAAGTGCAACTACGTCTGGGCGGGGGGCCCGGCGCGGAGAGACGACCAGGCAGACCTCGGGTCGTTCACGCCGCGAGGGCGTGGTGACGGACGGCCGATCTGGGTCACAGACCTCCGGAACCCCACCAACCCGAAGGTCTTTCCCGAGCCGATCGACCTCTTGCGCAACGACGGGGTGACGGACTACTCGCACGATGTCGACGTCGACTCGAGGGGCATCGCCTGGGTCAGTGGACGGGGTGGAGTGCGCGGGTACGCGACGCGGGGCAGGTGGCGTGATCCTCTGACGGACAAGACGCGAAATGCCAGGCCGTGGGATCCGATCCTCGTCGCAGGCGGCGGAGTGGAAGGCGGTCCGGACGGAGTTGCGCAACCGACGGACTTCATCCACAACGCCGCGCGGCCGCTGAACGGCAAGATCCGCGCGGCGGGCGTCCCCGCCGGGAACGTCGTCCTGCTGACCGAGGAGGACTTCACGGGCCCGTGCAGCGAGAGCGGGCGCATCGTCGCCGCAGACATCACCGACTCACTGGGCGGCGAGCCGGCTGCCAACTCAACCCGCGCCAACCCGTTCCGTCTCGATGCTCTGAGCGCATACCACCCGACGCAGGACGCTCCGAATACAACGGGGCCGAGCGCCCAGTGCTCGGCGCACTACTTCGAGCTTTCCGGCTCGACAGTCGCCGCCGCATGGTACGGGCAGGGCCTCCGCCTCATCGACGCGTCGAACGCACGCAACCTGCGGCAGGTCGGCTACTACTACGTCACGGGTACCGATCCGGACACGAATCCGAGCTCGCTGACGTGGGACGTAGCCTGGCGTGGCGAACTGATCTACCTCTTCGACATGGACCGTGGAATCGAGATTCTGCGCCTCTCGGGCGGTCCGTCCATGTCGCGCTTCCTGCCGACCGTTGAGAGCCCGGACCTCCCGGTGGACCCTCTCGCGTCGCGGCCGGTCTCCGGCTTGACGCCCGGTTCTCTCGTCTGCCCACTCTTCGTGCCTCCCGGTCAGAGCTGAGCTCCTGAGCAAGCTCGATCTCAGGCATGCTTTCGAGCGGCAACTCGCTTCGAAGGAGGCTCCGATGAACGACGATCTCCTCGAGCCCCGATTCTCCCGCGCTGTCGCTCTGCGCCTCGCCGGCGTCGGCGCCGCCGGGCTCGCCCTCGGTGTTCGCCCCGCACGGGCCACACTGTCCTCACTGAGTGACGCGGAAGCGGTCGAAGCCGCGGCGCGCGCGTTCCTCCAGTCGTTGGCGCCGGCCGAACGAGCTCGAGCGTCGTTCGCGTTCGGCAGCGCCGAGCGCACCCGCTGGCACTGGACCGTGCCCTCCTCAGTGCCCCGGAACGGCCTGCCGCTGGGAGCGATGTCGGCCGAGCAGCGCGGGCTGGCACTCGCCTTGCTGCGCACGAGCAGCTCGTCGGCCGGCTACCGCAAGGCTCTGCACATCATGGCGCTGCAGGGCGTGCTCGGACGCCTGGACACGGGCATCGCCGACCCGTTCGATCCCGACCTCTTCTACTTCTCGGTGTTCGGCACGCCGGGCGCGCGAACGTGGGGCTGGCGGCTCGAGGGGCATCACCTCTCGCGGCACTTCACCATCGTCGGCGACACGCTCGTGGCCGAGCCGTTCTTCCTCGGCGCCTGGCCGACCCGCGCCACGAGCGCCTATCGGTCGGTCGCGAAGGGGTACCGCACGATGCCGCGCGAGGAGGACGCGGCGCGCGAGATCGTGCTCCTGCTCGACGGTGCGCTCCGAAAGCGGGTCGTGTTCTCCCAGGAGTCGCTGACCGACCACCTCACCCAGAACGCTGTACGCGTCAAGCCGCTCGAGCGTGTTGGCGTCCTTACGGCGCAACTCCCGTCCGCGGCGCAGCGACGGGTGGGCGAGATCGTGAACACGTACCTCGCGAACCATCCTCAGGCGATGGCGCGCTCGGCGCTCGCGCGCATCGAGCGGGCGGGCGGGCTCGCCCGAACGCGCTTCGGGTGGGCCGGCAGCACCCGCCGCGGCGTGCCTCACTACTACCGGCTGCAAGGACCGACGTTCGTGCTCGAGTTCGACAACTCCCGGAACGAGGGAACCCACATCCACAGCGTGTGGCGCGACTTCGAGCGGGACTTCGGGCGCCATCTTCTGTGAGGAGGTCGAGCCATGACTGAGATCCAGCGGTATCTGGCGGAGGAGGTCGCCGAGGACCACGCGGACGGCCTCGTCTCCCGGCGGGAGGCGCTGCGCCGCCTGGGGTTGCTCGGGCTCGGCGGCGCCGCGGCCGCGTCCATGCTCGCCGCTGCCGTGGCTGACCAGGCGAAGGCGCTCACGGGCAAGAAGGCGGCCACCGAACCGCAGGCGGCGCAAGCGGAGGCAGCTGCGCTCGCCACGCGTGAGATCACGTTTCGCGGCCCGGGCGGCCGGAGGTTGATGGGCGCGTGGGGGGCGGCAAAGCGTCCTCGTGGAGGCGTGCTGGTGATCCACGAGAACCGTGGGCTGAACGACTCGATTCGCTCGATAGCGGGGCGCTTGGCGGCGAGCGGCTATTCGGCGCTCGCGATCGACCTGCTCTCCGAGGAAGGCGGCACGGGTTCGTTCGCCGACGAGTTCGAGGCCATGGCCGCGCTGGGAGCGGTACCTCCGTCGCGCTTCGTCGCAGACATGAAGGCGGGCGTGACGGAGATTCGCCGTCGGCTTCCCAAGAAGAACGTTGCCGCCACGGGCTTCTGCTTCGGAGGAGGCATGACGTGGCTGTTGCTCGCCTCGAAAGAGCCGCGGTTGGCCGCTGCGGTTCCGTTCTACGGGCCCTTCCCGGAAGGCGGGAGCCTCTCGGGCGCCAAGGCTGCGGTGCTCGGGATCTATGCGGAGCTCGACTCGAGGGTCAACGCCTCGCGAGCTGCCGCGCAGGCAGCGCTACGCAAGGCAGGCCTGAAGCACCAGATAGTCACGTACCCCGACGTCGATCATGCATTCTTCAACCCGACGAGCTCGCGGTACGACCGCGGCGCGGCGACGGCCGCCTATCGGCGCATGATCGGCTGGTTCGACAAGTACGTGGCCACCTAGCCAGGGGGAGGAACCGATGGATCCTTGGGTCGGCGACATCGAGCAGGAGACGCTCGGCAACGACACGTTCCGGACGGTCGTGTTCACGGGTGAGCACACGCAGCTAACGGTGATGAGCATCGAGCCGGGCGACGACATCGGCGGCGAGGTCCACGACGGGCACGACCAGTTCATCCGCATCGAGTCGGGCTCGGCGCGGGTCGAGCTCGGCGGCAGCGAGGGCAACCCGGCGAAAGTGCAAGACGTCGGCGACGACTGGGCCGTGATCATCCCCTCGGGGACGTGGCACAACGTCGTCAACACCGGTACGGAGCCCCTCAAGGTCTACTCGCTCTACTCGCCACCAGAGCATCCCGATGGGACCGTCCACCGGACGAAGGCGGACGCCGAGGCGGCCGAGCACTAGTAGGCGGGCCTAGGAGGGTCTGGCGAAATAGTGACTGTGCCGCCGGAATCACGCTGGAGGCCGCGCTGCGGCGTCCTCGGTCGCCCACGTACTGACCAGTACGCGGGCTCCCTGCGTCCTTGCATCACGACCTCCAGCGCGCCCCGGCGACGAGCACCATTCCGCCAGACCCTCCTAGCTCGGCTGCGTCGGGCGGGCCTGGGCGAAACGCCAGCGACGTCCCTCGAGATCGAGGGCGACGTACGACGTGAAGCCGTGGCTCTGGATGTCCTGCGCGATGGTCGCTCCGTGTCCACGGGCGCGCTCGAGGTGTGCCTCGAGGTCATCCACGAACACCCACGGCTCGTGCGTTACCCGTGCGTGATCCACGGGCGGGCCATCGAGCTGGTCGATGACGAGTGAGGCGTTGCCTACGTGGAACTCGATCCACGGGAAGCCGTACTTCTCGTCCGAGAGCGGATCCTCCCCGTTCGGCAGGCCGCTGGGGGCTTCGAAGCCGAATGCGTCGGTGAGCCAGCGTGCCGCGGCGGCCGGCCGCGCGTAGTGGACGGTAAGGGCTACGCGCGCAAGGTCATGAGGCTCGTGCGGGACCGTGTCGCGCTTCTCCATCCAGGCGCCGAACCACGGTGGCGCGACGGAGACGAACGCCGAGCCTCCCCGCTCTTCGCCGCCCTCCGGAACTGTCGCCTCGAGACGGACGGACGTGCCTGCTGCGGTTGGCTCGAAGCGCACGTCGATCGTCACGTCGTCGAGGGAGCTCTCCCAGGCGAGACGCTCGCCCGGCTCCCACACCGTGACTCGAGCCAGCTCGAGCCCCTCACCGCTCTCGGCGTCGTACACCTCCATGATTCGCCCACCGACACCGGGCTCGCAGCGCATCTCGACGAGCCTGCCTGCGTCGAACGCGTTGATCGGCCCGCGCACCCACCACAGGTCGAGCTCGTCGGTGAAGGCCGTGAAGGTGGTGAGTGGGTCTGCCGCAACCTCCACCGTGGAGGAACGGGAACGGTTGTCACTCATCGTTCGCCTCTCTCTCTTCGACGTGTCGCTTGAACGATGCGAGCTGCTCCTCGCTCGCGGTGTGCAGCTCGTCGAGCCACTCCCGCACGGGAGTGATCGACTCCGGCCGCAGCCAGAACACCCTCGTCCGCGCATCGTCGGCCGGACGCTCGTCGGCGACGATCCCGGCTCTCAGCAGGACACGTAGGTGCCGGCTCATCGCCGGCGCCGACGTGCCGGCCGCGGCGGCAAGCTCGCCCGCGCGACGCGGGCCCTGGCTCAGCAGCTGAATGACCCGCTGCCGGGTCGGGTCCGCCAGCGCCGTCAGCACAGGGGCCAACTCGCTCGCCATCGTTTAAATATTTATCATAAAACACAACTATTGCAACGATGACTTCGACGGCGTTGTGCAGTCTGAGAGTGATGTGAACGGCGAGCTGGCAATCGGGCTGCGCGGAGTCGTCAAGCGGTACGGCGAGATCACCGCGGTCGCCGGGCTGGACCTCGACGTGCCCACGGGCACGTGTGTCGGCCTGCTCGGGCCGAACGGCGCAGGGAAATCCACGACGATGCGCATGCTGACCGGCCAGACGATCGCGGACGAGGGCGAGGTCGAGGTGCTCGGGTTCCAACTGCCCGAGGAGTCGAAGCAGGCCCGCGCGCAGCTCGGTGTCTCTCCGCAGCTCGACAACCTCGACGTCACGCTCACCGTGGAGCAGAACCTCCTCGTCTTCACCCACCTCTACCGGATCGGCCGCTCCGAGCGCGGCGCGGCGATCGAGCGAGCCCTGGAGATGGCCAACCTCGCCGATCGACGCGACAGCCGCGTCGACAAGCTCTCCGGTGGCATGCGACGACGGCTGCTGATCGCGCGGGCGCTCGTCCACCGCCCGCGACTGGTGCTGCTCGACGAGCCCACGGTCGGCCTCGATCCTCAGGTGCGTCAGGAGCTCTGGGCGCTGATCGACGCGCTGCGGGCCGAGGGCACGACGATCCTCATGTCGACCCACTACATCGAGGAGGCGCAGCGCCTCGCCGACACCGTTCTGATCATGTCCCACGGAAAGGCGGTAGCCGCCGGAGCTCCGGCTGCAGCTAGTCGCCGAGCACGCCGGGCGGCAGGCGATCGAGGTCTACGGGCCGCCGGCGAAGCTCGCAGAGGCAGAGGCTTCTGCGCGCGCCGCAGGTCTGCGCACCAGGCGCACCGGGACCAGCATCTCCGTCCTCGGCATCGACGAGCTCGACGGCAAGGCCCCGGACGGCGAGCGGCGTCCCGCGAACCTCGAAGACGTGTTCGTGCTGCTGACCGGGGAGGAGATCGAGTGACGGGCGTGTCGACGCAGCCCGGGGCACGTCGCCTCGGCCGCCTGGAACGCCGAGCACTGACGGGCGTGCTCGTACGAGAGGTCGTGAACTACTCCTCGTACTGGAAGTCGTCGACCTTCTCCGCGACGGTCGAGCCCACCATCTACCTGCTGGCCTTCGGTTTCGGGTTCGGCTCCATCGTCAGCACCATCGGCGGCTACGACTACGTCGACTTCGTCGGCACTGGCACGGTTGCGACGGCGATCCTGTTCTCGAGCGCGTTCGCCGCCATGTTCGGCACGTTCGTCAAGTACCAGTTTCAGCGCACGTACGACGCGATCCTCGCCGCACCCGTGGACACGGAGGAGCTCGTCACCGCCGAGGCGGTGTGGATCGCGACTCGTGCCGGCGTCTACGGCTGCGTCCCGATGCTCGTCGCGATGGTATTCGGCCTGGATCCGTCCTGGGGCATGCTGGTCGTGCCTTTCATCGGCTGGATAGCCGGTTACGGCTGGGCGTGCTTCGGGATCTCGGTCGCGGGCTTCTCGAAGTCGTTCGAGAACTTCAACTACGTGGTCAGCGCCGTGCTCACCCCGATGTTCCTGCTGGCCGGATCGTTCTTCCCGCTCGACGAGCTTCCCGAGTGGGCGCAGGTCCTGGCGGCGCTCAACCCGCTGTACCACTGCGTCGAGCTCGTCCGCGACGCGGTGTTCGGCTGGGATGGATGGGAGGACCTCCTTTCGGTCGGCTACCTGTTCCTCTTCGGCGTGGCCATGTGGCGCATCGCGATCCACGCGATGACTCGCAAGCTGATCGACTAGGCCCTCCTAAGGCAGGCTGACCGCCTGCAGCCCGAGCCAGGATGCCAGCGCCTCGAGCTCGGCGTGCACCGCCTTCGTGAGCGCTCGGTGAACCGCACGTCCTCGTGGACGGCGTGGACGTCGAGCACCGACCGCTTGCGGTCGGCGGTCGCGTCGACCTTGCCGACCAGCTGGTCACCGTGCAGCACCGGGAGCGCGAAGTAGCCCCAGCGGCGCTGGTCCTTGGGCTTGTACATCTCGAGCGTGTACTCGAAGTCGAAGAGCTCCAGGGCCCGCTCCCGATCGTGGACGAGCCGGTCGAACGGCGACAGCAGAGCCGTCCTGCCCTCGAAGGGCTGCCCGATCGCCTTTGGATCGACCCGCCATTCGCCTCCGGTGCCCTCGACCTCGGCCGGCTCGCCGGCGACCTCCTCGAAGCGGCGCTCCCCGAGCACGCCCACCACCTCGGGCCGGGCGATGCCGAGTGACCGCAGTCGGCGCTCCGCCATGGCTCGGCGAGCCTCGTCCAGCGGGACGACCTCGTCGACTGCCGGATACACGCGCTCCGCGAGATCCCACAGCCGCTGCCGGCCGACGCGGCGGCTGGTGGCGACCTCCCCGCGAGCTGAGAGGAACTCCAGCATCTGGGTCACGTTGCGATTGCCCGTCCAACCGCTCGACTGCCAGGGCTCGACGCTCGTGTCCGGGATGTCGCGCGACTGCAGCGGCCCCGACTTTCGCAGCAGCTTCAGAACGTCCCGGCGGAATGAGTCGTTGGTCTTCAACCAGCGGGCCGCGGCCGGCCCGGGCACCGCCCAGTACCGTTGCTCATCGTCCGCGAACGGCCAGGCGGCCATCGCCGCGAGCTGCAGGCCGAGGTCGGTCGTCGGCCGGATGATGGCGCGTACCTCGTACAGGCGTCCGGTCCTCCTCCAGCGCCTGCGTGAGCTGCTCCGGCCGGTAGGCGTCGCCCAGGCGCGTCCAGGCAACCAGGTCGGCACTCGGCGCGATGGCCGCCGTCGGGTCGAGCTGGAGGAGCGTCAGGTGCTTGACGACCTCCAGCAGGTCGGTCGGCCGTTCCGCGTCGAGCAGCTGTGCCCGCACCGCGATCTGTCTGGCCTCTGCCTTGCTGAGCTGGTGCACGGCCACGGCGAAGGCTAGTCCGTCGGCGTCTCGTGCTTACGCCACTGCGCTCCACTCCGCTCGTCGCTCAGTGGCGAGGAAGCGCTCGATCTCGGCGATGACGCTCTCGGGATCGTCGATCCAGGGGAGATGCCCTGCCGCGGAAAGCCGGACGAGGCGAATGTTCGGATTCGCCGCGGCGAGGGCCTCAGCGACTTCGGGTGGTGCAAAGGCATCGCGATCGCCCCAGACCAGGAGTGTCGGCGTGGTCAAGGCTCGCCAGCGGTCGCCGAGGATCACATCTCGTCGAAGCCCTAGCGCTCGGACGTCGGCGATGCGTGCGATCAAGCCGAGCATGCTGTCGACGTTTCGTCGTGCGTTCGCGACGTCGACGTCGAGGAACAGGTCGTCGAGACGTTCCGGATGCTCGACGAGAACCTGGGCGAAGAACTTCCGGCTCCCCTCCCGTGTCCCGTTCGAGAGGAAGTGCCGGCCAAGCCGCTGGCCTATGAGAGGAAGCCCCAGCAGGACGAGCTGGAGTGGCACGCGTCGCCTGACCCCGGCAGGTGCGCCGACGAGTGCGAGACGCGAGACCCTGCCGGGCTCATTGATCGCGAAGGAGGCAGACCAGAGCGCGCCCATCGAGTTGGCGACGATGTCGACGGTCGTGAGCTCGAGGGCATCGAGAATCTCGCGCAGGAACGTCCGCGCGTGGTCGAGGAAGTCGACGCCGCGGTAGTCGAACGGATCGGCGAGGCCGTGGCCTGGTCGATCGACCGCGAGAACGCGGTGGTTCTCTGCGAGCGCTTGAAGGATCGGCACGATCTCGAATGCCCCGCCCAGCCCGCCGTGGACGTACAGCAGCGGTGTGCCGGACCCGAGCTCGAAGAGCTGCGTCTCGCCCTGGGACCAGCGGACTCGGCGGACTCGAGTCTCAGGCGCGAACCGCGCGAGCAGCGCGGCCTGGGCCTGCTCCAGCTCCCGATCCAGCGCAACGTCCACCATCGCCGAGGATCGCTCCACACGGGGTGCGCAGCATCGGTGGGAATACCTATCCGGCTACTGTCTTTGCGCCTGCTCACGGACCGCGTACGCGGCAGCCTCGGCTCGGTTCCGTAGCCCGAGCTTCGACAGGATGTGCGCGACGTGATGCTCGGCGGTGCGCCGGCTGATGTAGAGGCGCTCAGCAATCTCCGCGTTCGAGCATCCCTCCGCGAGGAGCGACAAGACCTCGGTCTCGCGCTTGGTCAGGGTGCCGTATCCCTTCGGGAAGGTCCGAGCCGGAGCGCCAAGCTCCCGGAGCAGAGCGGCGGCCGCGCCCGTATCGCGGGTCGCGCCGAGACGCTCGAACGTCTCGAGTGCGACTCTCGCTTCCACCGCTGCCGCGGCCGGTGCGTGCGAGGCGAGCGCTCGGCCGAGCTCGACTCGCGCCCTCGCGGCTTCCAAAGGAAGACCGAGCCCCGAGAACAGCTCGACGGCCGCTTGGAAGTCGGCCCGGGCCTGGTCGTCTCCTCGAGCGCCTCGGACCCTGCCCCTGCGCAAGTACGGTGAGGGCGCGCGAACGGTCGTCCTCGACGGCATCCCCGAGCTGGCCGAGTGTCTCTTCCGCTGCGGCCAGGTCGCCGCGGGCCAGCCGCACGTCGACGAGCAGGCCGACCAGGGAAGGACGATCCGGATCGGTCGGCGCCGTGCTCTCGAGACACAAGCCGACAAGATCCTCGGCAAGAGCCAGATCGCCACGTGCAAGTGCAATCGTCGCGAGCGACCGCTTGGCGCTCGTGTGCCAGTCGATGCCTTCGAGCAGGCGTTCTGCCTCCTCGAAGCGTCCCTGTCGAACGCGCAGCTCCGCGAGCCGAAGCAGCGGGAAGAGTTGAGACGCCCAGTAACCCGTCTCGAACGTGCGGACTGCCGTGAGCAGCTCGCGCTCCGCTTCCTGCCAGCGGCCGAGCGAAATCAGGATCGCGCCGTAGTGCGTCCTGCAGGTCGGCGGCACGAAGTCGCCCCATGCCTCGAAGTGGGTTGCGGCCTCGAGCCACTGCTCTGCGCGTCTGACGTCCGTCGCACGTTCACAAGCGCTCAGCAACCTGCAGTAGATCTCGCCCACGGTGCCGACCCCGCGGACCTCGCCCGCGGCGACGGCAGCCATCACCTGGTCGAGCAGCGTCATCCCGTCGGTTACGCGCCCGGCAGCGACGTACGCGTCGCCGAGCAGAGCCATGGCGCCAAACTCGAGATTCCTGTCGCCGAAGCGAGCGGCGATCGTGATCGCCGTGGTCGCGAGCCGCTCGCGCTCGGAGGCATCCGAGGTCCACGGAGCACGATCGAGCATGAGCCATCCGTGAGCAGCACACTCCGGAACGCCCTCGAGCAGGCTCTCCGCCCGCGCCATCCACCCATTTGCCGCGGCCACGTTGCCGTGGACCGACGCATAGAGGAACGCCAGCCAGCGCGCCAGCTCAGAGGCTTCCGCCCGCATACCGCGGCGCTCGTACTCGGCGAACGCACGCTCCTTGAGCTCGATGGCCCGGTCGTGCTGGCCGCCGAATTGCAGCGCCTCCGCCAGACCGTCGAAGACCTCGGCCGTCTCGCCGAGCTCGGCGGCTTGCTCGAACAGGCCGCGGGCACGCTCCCAGTCCGCTGCGGCCAGCGCCTCGCGGCCGAGCCGCACCAGCTCGTCAGCCGCTGGAGAGGCCATCGCTTCGAATGATCCCATGAGAACCCCGGCCGAGGGCAGTGCTTTGGAACAATCCTGACGGTGGGAGAACTGAGTCGGGATGACCTGGCAGCCGTCGAGTCAGCGGCCGACGCGTACGTGGCGGCGATGAACGCCGGGGACTGGGCGCTCGTAGCCCAGTCGTTCACCGAGGACGCCGTCCGCACACCGCCACACGAGGAGCCTCATCACGGACGCGAGGCGATCGAGGCCTGGCTCGGCGGCATCGAAGAGCTGATCTCGTACGAGCTGACGCGGGACAGGATTGGCGGCGCCGACGGGTTCGCATACGTCCGCGGCCGCTATGCGATCACGCTGCGCCCGAGGGGCGCTCCCGGTCCGATCTCCGACCAGGGTGATTTCCTCGAGATCTGGCGGCGGGAGGCCGACGGCGCCTGGCGAGTCGCAGAGGGGATCTGGAATACGAGCGTGCCGCTCGACGCGCTCGCTTCGAAGGATGAGGCATGAGCGTCCCACTCGAGGGTGGCTGTGCGTGCGGCGAGGTCCGCTACCGCCTGACGTCCGACCCGCTCTTCGTGCACTGCTGCCACTGCCTGAACTGTCAGCGGCAAACCGGGAGCGCGTTCGTCATCAACCTGCTGATCGAGACCGATCGCGTGGAGCTCCTCGCCGGTGAGCCGCAGCGGGTCGACGTGCCTCGCGGCACGAAGAAGCAGAAGATCTGGCGCTGCCCGACCTGCCAGATTGCGGTCTTCAGCCAGTACACGAGCGCCAAGGTGCGGTTCGTTCGCGGCGGCACGCTGGACGATCCGTCGTCAGTTGCGCCCGACGTTCACATCTTCACGCGGTCGAAGCTGCCCTGGGTCACGCTTCCCGAGTCGGTGCCGGCGTTCAACACCTACTACGACACGAAGAAGCTCTGGCCGGCTGCAAGCCTCGAGCGACTCGAAGCACTCAGGCGATGAGCACCGAGGAGTACCGCCGCACGAGCTACGAGACCTGGGAGGCGATGGCGCCCGGCTGGGAGCGCTGGCGCGCAGAGCTGGAGGAGGCCTTGACGCCCGTGCGCACCTGGCTGATCACCCAACTGGCGCCACAACCGGGCGACACGGTGCTCGAGCTGAGCGCCGGGCCAGGTGACACGGGGTTCGCAGCTGCCGCGCTCGTCGGGGAGGGCGGCCGCCTCATCTCGAGCGACTTTTCGCCGGAGATGGTGGAAGTTGCCCGCCGCCGCGGCGCCGAACTGGGGCTCGAGAACGTCGACTACCGCGTGATCGACGGCGAGCGGATCGACCTCGATGTCGCCTCGGTCGACGGAGTGCTCTGCCAGAGCGGCTACATGCTGATGGCAGATCCCGCCGCCGCTCTCTCCGAAACGCGCCGCGTGTTGCGCCCTGGCGGGCGCCTGGCGATGTCAGTCTGGGGTGCGCCGGATCTCAACCCCTGGGCGTCCATCGGCGGACGGATCTTCGTCGAGCGCGGCCTCCTCCCCAGCCCGGAGCCCGGGGCGCCCGGGCCGTTCAGCATGGCCAGTGAGGAGCGGACGCGGGCGCTGCTCGAGGACGCCGGCTTCACCGAAGTGCGCACAGATGAGGTGTCCGTGCGCTTTCCCTTCAGGGACATCGACGACTACGAGAGGTGGGTATCGGACCTCAGTGGCTCGTTCGCGATGGTTCTCCGAGGGTTGCCCGATGGCGAGCTCGAGGCAATCAGGGCTGAGCTCCGAACCGCGTTCGAGCCCTATGCAACGCGGGAGGGCTACGAGCTCGGCGGCGTCGCCCTGACGGCCGTCGCGAGCTGAGCTACTTGCCGCCGCAGCGCTGCGCGGCGGGCAACGGCCGCCGGAGCGCCTTCGTCGCAGCGGCCTGCAGCAGGCGGCCGGTCTTGGGCTTGACCCCACGGCGGAGCGAGGCTTCGAGGAGCGGGGCCTTGAACAGGCGCCCGTAGACGACGAGCGCCGCAGCGTAGGTTCCGAGCGGGCTCGGGTGGAACCCGTCCGGCCCGTAGAGGGGGAGGCGCGCGTTGCAGTCCCACGCCGCGTGCCACGCCTCTCCGGCCGGGAAGAGCTGGGCGCCCGCCGCCTCGGCGGCGTTCCGGTAGGAGACGATGACGTCCGACAGCGCCGGCCGCCGGTAGTTCTCCGGCCAGACCGTCAGCAGAGCCGGCCGGGTTCCGACGGCGCGGGCCTCGTCGGCGAAGCGGCCCGCCCACAGGCGAAGGTCGACCTGGCTCTCCGGGAGCGCGGACGGGCCCTGCTGCATGATCACGACGTTCCAGCGCCCGGTGGCGATCGCCGCGCGAGCGTCTCCCTGGTTCCAGTGGTCCTCGAGGCTGAAGCCGCCGAAGGTGATCGCCTCGTACTCGAGCTGCCGGCCGGTCGCGGCGGCGAGCCCGGCGACGCGCCCGGGCAGGTCGTTCCACTCCGTGAGGCTGTTGCCGACGAAGAGGACGCGCACAGGAGGCGCATCGGCGGCACCGGCTGACGAGACGCAGCCGAGCAGGGCCGCCGCCAGGCCGAAGGAGACCGCGATCCGCCGCAGCGCCATTGCGTACTGCGACGACGGCCGAGGCTGGAAGGTTTGCCGGGACGCATCAGAGCGCCTGTCGACGTACATTTCGAAAGGTGCAAGGCCAGGAGATGCGGCCATCCGATGACGTCGAGGCTGGCCAGCGTGTGTACACGCCCCTTGTGCTGTGGGGTTACGACCTCTTGGTGCTCGGGTTCTCGAACCGCTTCGTATGGCGATGTCGCAGTTCGAGAATGCTCGAGCGCTACAACAGGTACGTCGGCGCGCGTCACCTCGACGTTGGGGTCGGCACGGGGTGGTTTCTCGACCGCTGCGAGTGGCCGGTCGAGACGCCGCAGATCACCCTCGTCGACCTGAACGAGAACTCGCTCTCTGTGGCATCGAAACGGATCCGCCGCTACGCGCCCGCGACGATTCAGGCGAATGTGTTGGATCCGGTCGACCTCGGCGACGTGCGCTTCGACTCGATCGGTGCGAACTACCTCTTCCATTGCCTTCCCGGCGAGCTCGGGTCGAAGGTCGCGGCGGTGGCTTCGAGCCTCTGTCCCTATCTCGCTCCGGATGGTGTCTTCTTCGGGAGCACGATCCTCGGCCGCGGCGTCCGGCACAACCTGCTCGGGCGCCGTCTCATGCATCTCTACAACCGGAAGGGAATCTTCTCGAACCTCGAAGACGACCAGCGAGGACTCGAGGAGGGGCTCGCGTCTCAGCTGACCGACGTCGAGGTGGAGGTCGTCAACGCCGTTGCGCTGTTCGCCGGTCGGCGGTAGCGAAAGTCAGCTTCTTCGAGGCGGAGCTGGGCGTTCGCCTCCGCGTCAAGCCACCTTCAACTGGGGGTCGTGCCCTGCGCAGCGGCCTGCGCAACACGAGCGAAACCTGCGTACAACGGCTCCACCACGACGCTGGCTTCCCCCAACAACCGTGCCTTCTCATGCGACTGCTCGAGCACTTTCTCGCTCGGTTCGCCGTAGATGTGGATCGAGGACAGGGTGACAAGCGCGACGAACGGTCGGAACAGGGGCCCTGCTACCTCCAGGTGGTATTCCAAGGACGCGGAGTCGGGATGCAGGTTCACGACTGTCATCCGTGTGCCGTCGTCGCTGAAGTACACGTTGTACGCGATGAGCCGAGGCTCATTGGCCTCGACGAAGTCGACCAACTTTGTGATGGCCTGCTTCAGCTCTTCGAGCGCCCCATCGTGAATCTCTGAAATGTCGACATAGAGGATCACTTGGAGGGTCCGGCAGATCTTGCGAGCGGGTGCCGCGCGAAGAACGACGCGAGGGCCTCGGCCATCCCTTCGGCGTTCTGAAGATGGAGTAGGTGCGTCGCGCCGGGGAGCTCGAAGGGCTCCACGTTCGGAAGCCAGGAGAGCAGCAGGTCGCGTCGCTCGGGAAAGGTGCTGGCGCTGTGCTCGCCGACGACGGCGAGCACGGGCTGAGTGACCTGCCTCGCATCCGTCTTCCGTGAACGACCAGCGCTCCCAGAGTGCGGGCAGCTCCTGCATGAAGAACGTGTCCGCGTCGGAGACGGCCTGCTCGAAGGCGCCCGGAAGGCCGCGCTCGAGCGGATCGCGGTAGCCGGGACCGAAGACGCCGCGGAAGAACGTGTCGACGGCACCTTCCTTGTCTCCGGCGCGGTAGCGCTCGACTGCGGGCTCCACGAACTCGCGGCGGAAGGCGGCCTGCAGCTCGGTCGGCGGAGACGGTCGCGCCGCGTCCATCGAGACGATCGTTTGCACGGCGTCCGGCGCATCGAGAGCCAGCTGGAGCGCGACCGCGACGCTCGAGGAATGGCCGACGATGTGCGCGCGCTCGATCCCGAGTTGACGCATCAGGAGACGGCAGTGCTCGGCATGGTCGGCCATGCTCACCGGCCCGTCGATCGAGCTGCTGCCTCCGAACCCGGCGCGATGGTACGTCAGCAGGCGGAAGCGATCGGCGAGAGCCGGCTCGTCGAGCAGGGGCTCGGCCCAGGTCGCGCTCACTCCCCAGTGGATGAGCACGACGGGATCACCAGACCCCCGCAGCTCGTACTCCAGCTCGAGACCGCCGACGGCTGCCCGTTCCATCACTCTCATCGCCACCACCCCTCGACAAATGGATAAACTAAGACTGAAGTGAATTGATTGCTACTGTAGTGGAAATGCCCGACCAGGTCAAGTCGTCGCGGCGCAAGTACCACTCGCCCCTGCGAGCGGATCAAGCCGAACAGACCCGCCGCCGGGTCCTCGAGGCCGCCTTTCGCCTGTTCGTCGAGCGCGGGTACGCGGGAACCACGATGACGGCGGTCGCCGAAGACGCGGGCGTCTCCCCCGAGACGATCTATCTCACGTTCGGGGGGAAGCGCGGCCTTCTGGAAGGCGTGATCGAGATGGCCATTGCGGGGGAAGATGACCCTCCGACGCAGGAGAACCCGTGGTGGGCCACGGTCGCGCAGTTGCCGGCCGCCCAGCGATCGACTGCAGAGAATGGTCGAGTACAGCTGCAGCGACCCTGTCCCGCACCCGCCCGATTCACGCTGTCATCCGCGGAGCGGCTGACAAGGAGCCGTTCGCCGCTGCACTGGGCAAGCGTCTGCTGCACGATCGGCTGACCAACCAGACCGCGCGGATCGGCCAGTACCTCGGCGATCATCTGAGAGCAGGGCTGTCGGTGGCCGAGGCGGGGGAGCGCTACTGCGCCCTCACGAGCCCCGAGCTGTACTACCTGCTCACGGTCGAGCTCGGCTGGACGGCCGACCAGCACAGGAAGTGGCTTACCGAGTTGCTCGAGATCGAGCTGCTCGGGCCGCGCCCCTCGCGAGCTAGAGCAACAAGCCCTCAGTCTCCTGCGCCGCGGTTTGAACCCTCTGCAGGGGTGCGTGCGAATACCACACAACCCCAGGCGGCAACGGCCGCCCCCAGAGACGAAGGAGAGAATCATGAAAAGACGTTGGCTTCTACTCGGCATCACCGCCGCGGCACTGCTCGCGGTGTCGGCGCCGATGGTCGCGTCCGCGGGCAAGGGTCGCGGCCACCAGAAACCCGATCTCGCTCCGCGCGGCCTCGACGTAGTCGGGCTCACCGCTGACGGCCGGCTCATCGAGTTCAAGAGCAACAAGCCGAAGAACGCGAGGAACATCGCGGCGATCTGGGGCCTCTCAGGAGACACGAGGCTCGTGGGGATCGACTACCGCCCGGCGACGGGTGAGCTCATCGGCCTCGGTGATCAGGGCGGCGTGTACGCCGTCTCCGACTTCAACGCCCAGGCCGTGAAGAAGTCCCAGCTGGGTGTCGCGCTCGCAGGGGCCTCGTTCGGCGTCGACTTCAACCCGACGGTCGACCGCCTGCGCGTGATCAGCGACACGGGACAGAACCTGCGCGTGAACGTCGACAACGGCATGACCAATGTCGACACCCCGCTGTCGTCGATGGGCGTGACGGGCGCCGGTTACACGAACAACGACGCCGACCCGAACACCGCCACGACGCTGTTCGACCTCGACTCCGCGCTCGACCAGGTCGTCGTCCAGTCGCCGGCCAACTCGGGCATGTTGGCGCCGACGGGCAAGCTCGGCGTCGACGCGAGCCCGGCTATCGGGTTCGACGTCTACAGCGCGATTCGCAACGGCACGACCGTGAGCGTGCGTGCCTTCGCCTCGTTGAACGTGGGTGGAAGCGCCCGCTTCTACGAGATCAACCTGCTGCAGGGGCGTGCCAGCTCCGTGGGCGCGTTCTCCAGCATCAACCAGGTGACGGGAATCGCCGTCAAGCTCGACCAGGGCTAGTGGAGAGATGGAGCGGGCCGGGGATCTCCGGCCCGCTCTGTCGGACCGACCCGCCCAAGGCAGTGCGGACAGCCGCTTACGACACCCACTCTCGAGTTGATACGCGCGAGGCTCTCGAGGAGGATCTCGTCGCCCGGCTCGCAGGAGGCGACTGTGAGGAACCGCTGTCCGCGCTCTACCACCTGTACGCGACCAAGGTCTACGGGCTCGGCATCCACCTCCTGCGGGATGCCGGCCACGCGGAGGATCTCGTGCAAGAGACGTTCGTTCGGCTGTGGCGCTCGGCGCACCGCTACGACCCCGCACGGTCGTCCGTGAGGACGTTCGTCTTCACCCTGGCCCGGCGCGCTGCGGTCGACCTGTGGCGGAGACGCGGAGCTTCCGTGCCGCACGTGTTGAGCGAGCCGGCGTCCGAAGACGCTTCGGGAACGGACGAGTTCGAGGGGTTGCTCCTTCGCCTCGAGCTGGGCGAGGCCCTCGCGGAGTTGACCCCGGCCCATCGCGAGGTGCTGGAGCTCCAGTATCGCGAGGACCTGACTCAGGCCAAGGTCGCCGAGCGGCTCGGAATCCCGCTCGGCACCGTCAAGACCCGGACGATGCACGCCCTGCGCGCACTCGCCCGTCACGTCGACGATCGGAGCCTGCGTGGCTGACGCACACACCCATAGCCAGCTCGGCCCGTACGTTCTCGGCACTCTCTCGGCGGACGAGCGGATCGAGTTCGAGCGCCACCTCGGGAGTTGCTCGTCGTGCGCGGCCGAGCTTCCTTCGCTGCGGCGAGTCGGCACGACGCTCGAGCGCGCGATCGCCCCGATCGCTCCGCCCTCGTCGTTGGAGCAGCGAGTTCTGGCTGCCGTCCGCGGTGACGAGGGTCGCTCCGGCTCCGGCTCCGACGAGGAGCTGGGCCTTCGGATTGCGTCGACGCGCGACCGCGTGGGCGCTCGCGGAGGCGCCGCCGTCGCTGCCGCCGGTCTGGTCGCCGCGCTCGTCTTCTGGGGCGGCGGCGGCAACGGGGTCCTCGAGCTCGAAACGGTGATGCAGGCACCCGTCGGCGCGGCCCAGGCGTCCCTCGAGGTCCGAAAGACGGGCATCGGCCGGGTCGTGACGTTCCGCAGCGACACGCTCCCCGTCCTCCCGAAAGGCGAGTACTACGAAATCTGGTTCGTCGGGCCCGGCGATCGACCGACGCGCCCCAACAGGATCTCGGCCGGAACCTTCCATCCCGACGAGGACGGGCGCTCGTACGTGACCTTCGCCGCCGCCGTCGATCCCGCGCTCTATCCCGTTGTGAGCGTCACGGCAGAGCCGGGCGACGGCGACCCCCGCGCGACCGGGCCGGAGGTGCTGCGCGACCCAGCGATGACGAACGGAATCAAGATTTGCGGCGGATCAGGAACCGACCGACCCAGCTTCGGAGGCCTTCGCACCGTCACCCAGCCAACATTCGTGGTCATGGCAATCGCCACTCGCGACTCGAGGTGGGCGAGAGCGAATGCTGTTCCTCCGACGACGTTTCCTTTGTGGGCGACGAAGCGCCCGAGCGGAGAGTCGGCGACCTCGAAACCCAGCCCGTAGCCCGTCGATCTCCCGTTCGATGGCCGCCTTTCAGCGAAGAACTGCGCCTGAGTCGGGCTCGTCAGGAATTCCGGCGACCCGAGCTTCGAGGCGAGCACGGCGACGTCGGCCGCGGTTGAGACGAGGCCTCCCGAGGGATAGCGGTCACTGAGGTCGACAAGGGGTGCCGAGCCGGCGGTGCGGTTCTCACGCACCTCGTAGAGGGTCGCCCGTCCACGTAATCGCTTGTCATCACGCTGCGTGCGCATGATGCCAAGCGGCCCCAGCACCGTCCGCTGTAGGACGTGCGGGTAGCTCACTCCCGATGCGCCCTCGAGCGAGGCCCCTAGCAGGTTGAAGCCATAGCTCGAGTAGGAGAAGTCGGTACCGGGCGGAAAAAGCAGCGGGTCGCGGGCGAAGACACCCAGGCTGTCCGAGACGCTTCGGTAGTGCCTGGTGTTCAGTGCCTCGTTGGCCGCGTAGTGGCGAATGCCGGACTGGTGCGACGCAAGATGCACGATCCTCAGCGGACTGCCTTTCCTCGGGAAAGAGCGGCACGTACTTCTGCACCTCGGCTTCGAGATCGACCTTCCCGGCCTGGACGAGTCGAGCCAGCGCCGTGGCTGTGAAGATCTTCGAGACGCTGCCGATGCGAAAGAGCGTTGCAGGCCCGGTGGGTCTGCGCCGCGTCACGTCCGCGTAGCCGCAGACTCGAGACCACACAACGTCGCCGTCGACTGCGACTGCGACCTGCAGGCCCGGTGCCGCAAATGCTGCCTTCATCCGCTTCACGAGCGGTGTTGCGCGACCGATCGGGCCCGCGAACTTGGCCGTGGAGACGACATCGCGGCAACTCTGCTTGCCCCACGCCTCCGCGCTTGCCTTGGCCCCGACCTGCGTGGCGCTGTAGCCGACTGTGGCAACGCAGAGCGCAATCGCCCCAGCGATGGTTACGTGCGTGACCTTCGGTGTCAGGGCCCTACCCCGGCGTCTCATGCCGGTCTTGCCAGGATCGTGTTCACAACACGCGTGAACGTCCGCCACTCGTCCGCTCGCTCGCGAAGAGCACGGTTGCCCTTCTTCGTAAGACGGTAGACACGCCGCCGTCGACCCTCCGCCGCTGACCACTTGCTCGTCACAAGGCCTCCCGCCTCGAGGCGGTGAAGAGCGGAATACAGAGTTCCCTCGAGCAGGTCAAGCTCACCGGCGCTTCGTTCGCGCAGCCGCTTGATGATGAGATAACCGTGCGCGGGACCGTACTCCAGACACGACAGAAGGACGAGGTCGAGGTGGCCCTTGAGAAGATCCGTCCTGATACCTAAGAAACTAAGGCATAGATACGCTAGGTGTCAAGCACGATAGTCAATTCCGAGCGCGCGTCAGAGGTCCTGGACGACCTGGATCGGGTTGCCGTCGGGATCGGCGATCCATGCGATCAGCAAACGCCCGAGCCACTCGTGTGGAGGCACCAGCCCAGGAGCTCCGTTCGCGGTGAGCTCGGCGAACGCTGCGGGCGTGTCGTCGGTCCAGAGGATCACCGCGGCTCGCTGGCCTTCGGGAACTGGGTCGAGACCGTGGTCATCGCGTGTCGAGGCGACAGAAGCGATGCCGATCCTGTAGCCGTCCAGGGCGAGATCGACGTGAATCGGATCACCCTCAGTGGGGACTCGGAAGGTCTCCTCGAAACCAAGGCTCGAGTAGAAGGCGACGGCACGTGGGAGGTTCTGGCTGAAGAGAATGACCTGCGGCGCGCGGAACACGTCCGTCATCATGAATCGCATGAGCAAGCCGCGCATCTTCCTCGGGTCGTCGGGCAAGCAAGCCACACTGCTCGAGGCGATCACGCTGGGGCTCGAGGACCTCGTCGACGTCGAGCCCTGGACGACCACGTTCAACCCTGGGCGGTCCACCCTCGACCGGCTCGTCGAGCTCTCCCAGGAAGTCGACTTCGCCGCGTTCGTCTTCGCCCAGGACGACTGGACGACGACCGATGCGTCCCAGTCCAGTCAGGCGTCGCCCCGCGACAACGTAGTGTTCGAGGCCGGGCTGTTCGGCGGCGCGCTGGGCATCCGGCGCACGTTCATCCTCCATGCCCACGGTTCGAAGCTGCCGAGCGACCTGCTCGGGCTGACCTCTGTCCGCTACGACCCGGCCACCAGCCCGGCGGAGATTGACGCGATCAACGAGAAGCTCCGCAAGGCGATCGAGACCGAGGGTCGCCGCGGACTGCTCGAGGGGCTGTGGTGGCAGCTCTCGCTCACCGAGCGTAGCGAGGGCGAACCGTCGGCGGTGGGCCTCCTGACCATCTCGCGGGACCGCGACGGTGGCCTCAACGTGACCGGTCGGGCCTGGCAGGAGGACGGCACCCTGTCGGCCCGCTACTGGAGCGAGGCTGCGAAGGAGCGCAGGGATCCGGCCTGCATCCTCTACTTCTGGAAGGGCGAGCGCCCTCGGCACCGAGCCCGCAGCTCGAGGGCACCGGCGAGATCACGGTGGAGACCGCCGACCGCGCCACCGGGTACTGGACGACGCGGTCGGATCGCGACCCCGAGCTGAATGCCCGAACCGCCGGCGTGTACCTTCGAGCTGACCCCTCGGACCTCCAGGTGCTGGAGGGCGGGAGCGAGGAGGAGCGCGCCGAGCTGATCGCCCAGCGCCTCCGGGAGTGGAAGGCGGCTGCGAACGCATTCTGAGCATCGACTGCGTAGCGTGAACTATCGGGTCAGACTCGATCGTCCGTCGCGAGATCGATCATGGAACGCGCTGTCCGGGCGACGCTAGCTGCGCTCTCCCTCTGAGGGCTCAGAGATCGCCCCGACAAGCTCACCGGTCTTCTTCTCGCTCTCGGTGAGGGCGATGTCGGCCTGGGCAACGATGCCGACGAGCCTGCCGTTCTCGACAACGAGCGGGGATCCTCGGTCATCGCGTCGCGAACGGTCTCCGCCGATGCCGTGCGCTCTCTTTCTAAGGCTTTCTGAGCCTCCTGGACAGCGCGTGGAGCAGGCTCTCGCAACTGGGGCCGTGTCGGCTAGTAGGTTTCAAACATCCCTTCGAGGATAGGACTGGGTCAGCCAGCCCTAGGCCGGGCGGAGCTTCGCGACCCAAAGGAGGGTCTCATGAAACCGACGATCGTTCTCGTCCACGGCGCGTTCGCCGAGTCCGCCAGCTGGGACGGCCTCAACTCCTCGACGGGCGTTCCTCAGTTCGTCGGTTCCTCGACCCGAAAGGACGACGCATGAGCACTGACGTAACAACACCCGACACGATCGTCTTGATCCACGGCTTCTGGGTGACCCCGCGAAGCTGGGAGGACTGGAAGGCCCGCTACGAAAGCCGGGGCTACCGCGTCCTCACGCCCGCATATCCGGGATTCGAGGTGGAGGTCGAGGCGCTAAACGCCGACCCCACGCCGATCGAGGAGCTCTCGGTTCCCGCGGTCATCGAGCATCTCGAGTCGGTCGTCCGCGAGCTGGACGCGCCTCCGATCCTGATGGGTCACTCGGCCGGCGGAGTCTTCACGCAGCAGCTGATGGATCGCGGCTACGGAGCGGCCGGTGTGGCGATCAACTCGGCTCCCACTGAAGGCGTCAAGGTGGTGCCTCTCTCGCAGATCAAGTCGACGTTCCCGGTGCTCAAGAACCCTGCCAACCGCCACAAGGCGGTCGGGTTCACCTTCGAGCAGTGGCACTATGCGTTCACGAACACGTTCAGCGAGGAAGAGGCGCGGAGGCTGTACGAGCGCTACCACATTCCGGCTTCCGGCAACGTGTTCTGGGGCAGCGTGCTCGCGAATATCCACCCCGGCCACGACGACACCTACGTCAACTACAAGAACCCCGACCGGGCCCCGCTCCTGTTTATCTCGGGGGGCGAGGACAACCTCATGCCCCCGAAGATTCAGCGCTCGAACGCCAAGCACTACAAGGCCGAAGGCACGATCACGGAGGTCAAGGAGTACGAGGGCCGCTCGCACCCCATGCCCTCCCAGGAGGGATGGGAGGAGGTCGCCGATTACGCGCTGACGTGGGCGACCGAGCACGCGCTCGCTTGGGCGACGAGCCGGTCGGTGCCGAGCACGGCGTGACCGAGCTCCCTGGTGCGTCCCATGCGGTCGCCGTCTCCGCAGCCCCAGGCCACGGCCGACCTGATCCTGGAGACCGCGGCGGTGCGCGCGGCCGCTTGACCCACTCCCGATCAGGGGCGTACCCCCGCCGACCCGCGCCTCAGACCGAGGCGCGGCGCATCGCAAGGTCTCGGACCAACGTCTCGGCGTCGCCTAGCGTTCTTCGGGATTGTGGCAAACCGCCTCGAGCTTGA
>CAWGEE010000028.1:0-74244 GCA_963821415.1 uncultured Actinomycetes bacterium
TCGAGCTCGCTGCCGTCTGCCACCCTTCGCCGCTCGCCGTTGTCGCGCCACGGCCGCGGCAAGACATTGCGCTCTTCCTTCAGGAAGTACCTCCAAAGCCAAGGCTGCGCATACGGGACTTCGTTATCGGCGGCGAGGATGCCGCCTGGCTCAAGGTGGTCGTACAGGCACCGCAGCGCAATCGTGAGGTCCGAACCGCCCAGGCCCAATGCGCCGCAGACGATGATCGTCCGGTAGCGGCGCGGCAGGTCGAGCTCGTGCATCGCCTGCGCGTAGAGGTTCGGCGCAGGCAGCCCCTCGCGCTCCGCACCGCTCGCGGACGAGCCGAGCATGTCGGGCGAGATGTCGCAGCCGTCGACGTCGAGCCCGGCCTGGAGATACGGGATGAGCAGGCGCCCGGTACCGCAGGCGGCGTCGAGCGCGGGCTGGCCGGCCTCGACGAACGGCCGGAAGTACTCGATCTCGGGCCCGTCGAGGTTGAACTCGGCCCACCAGCGCGAGACGAGGCCGTAGTGCCACGTCTGCGCAGCGGCCGAGGTCACGCCGAGGCGCCGGTGTAGTTCTTGAGGCCGAAGCGCCAGAACCAGCGCGTGATGCCGAAGAGCACGACCGCGAACCCCGCCGCGAGCGCCAGCGTCTGCCACTCGAGCCTCGACGTCACGGCCTCAGCCGGCACCGTTACCGCGAACGCGATCGGCACGAGGAACGTCACGCTGAAGCGAAGCCACGGCGGGTAGATGCCGATCGGCCAGCGCCCGGTCTGGAACACGCCCTCGAACAGCTCGGGCAGGTGCCACATGTTCACGATCCAGAACGCGAGCGTCGCGAGCAGCATCCAGAAGCAATAGAGAAGGACGGCGCCGACGGCGAGCGCGGCTGCGAACGCGAGCACGTCGACCACTCCGAGGCCGCCGCCGAGACGAAGGATCGCGACGACGATCACGCCGGCTCCCGTGAGGACGTCCACCGCCTGCCAGACCTCCACCTGGCGGACGCTGACGAGCATCTGGGCATCGACCGGCTTCGTCAACGCGTGGTCGAGCTTCCCGTCGCGGACCTCTTCGGTGAACCGCATCATGTTCGGCTGGATGAGGGCGTGGATGAGGCCGGCCATCATGATCTGAACGCCGAGCACGACCAGCAGCTCGTTCTGCGACCAGCCGTTGAGCTCCGTCGTGTGCGAATAGACGAGAGCGAAGACGACCAGGCCGGTGAACAGCGCGAGCAGCGACTGGAGCACTTGGAGGGCGAAGTTCATGCGGTACTGGAGGTCGGTCATTACCCCCACGCGCAGGTGCAGCAAGGCGACGCGGAGCGTCTGCATCAGTTGTTCACCGCCGTGTAGTGCCGGACGGCGCGGCGCCAGACGAGGGAGAAGATCGCGATGCCGGCGAGGATCCAGAAGACCTGCATCCCGAGCCCTCGGAGTAGCTCCGCGTTGGAGTAGTCGCCGACGAGCGTTTCGATGGGGAAGAAGAACGTCCACTGGAAGGGCAGGAACCAGGCGAGCGTCTGCACCCAGTCGGGCATGAGCGTCATCGGGACAAGACGCCCGGAGAGCAGGAGCTCGACCATGATGTAGAGGGAGAACAGTGCGCTCACGCGCGTCGTCCAGAAGCACACGAGCCCGAGCGCCCCCTGGTTGAACGAGCGGATGAGGTATGCGCCCCAGATGGCGACTGCGAACACGGCGATCTCGGCGGCGCGGACGTCGAACGTCGGGTCGAAGAGCAGCGTCAGCACGACCCCGATCGGCAGATAGAACAGCAGCCAGGGGATCTTCGAACCGGCAAATCCCGCGATGTCGTAGTGGATCGGGTGAAGGGGTCGCAGGAGCCAGCCCGAGAGCTCTCCGTCGCGGATCCGCCACTCCCACCCGAACGGCGTGAAGACGAGGTTCATGTTGCGTACGAACGTCCAGACGATGTAGTACGCGGCGAGCTCGCCCGTCGTCAACCCGCCCACCGTCCCGCCGGAGTCCTCGGCGATTGTCGTCCAGACGACGAGGTAGATCACGGGCTCCGCGACCATCCCGAGCAGGTACATGTACGCCGCGGCGCGGTACTGGAATTGCGACGAGATCTGCGTGCGCATGGAAGTGAGGTAGAAGTCGACCCACGAGCGCACCCGCCCGGCCTCTGGGAGCGGGGCGGGGACGGTGCTCATTCGGGTGCCTCGCGCGCGAAGACGAGCTCGATGACGTCCTCGATGGGCGGGTCCTCGACGTTGAGGTCGAGCACGTCCTGCTCGGCGAGCAGCCGCGCCGTCACGCGGGCCGTGTCCGCTTTGGGCACGCGCAGCGTCACGAGATCGCCGTCGCGGTGGATCACCTCGCCGTACGCTGAAAGATCGCCTGCGGCTCCGTTCTCGAGCGCGACGCCGATCGTCTTCCAGGCGGCGACCGTCTCGGAGAGAGCCGCGAGGTCGCCGTCGAAGAGGATCTGCCCGTGGTGGATGACGATCACGCGCTCGCAGAGTGCCTCCACGTCGGCCATGTAGTGGCTCGTCAGCATGATCGTCGCCTCGTGGCGCTGTCGGTACTGGGCGACGAACTCGCGGAGCCGCTTCTGCATCGTGATGTCGAGACCGATCGTGGGCTCGTCGAGAAAGACCACCTGCGGCCGGTGGAGAAGCGACCCGATGATCTCCACCTTCATTCGTTCGCCGAGCGACAGCTGCCGCACGGGCTTCCGCACGAGATCCTCGACATCGAGCAGCTCGATCAGCTCGTCCCTCGTCTCGAGGAACTGCTCACGGGGGATGCGGTAGATGGAGCGGTTGAGCTCGAACGAGTCGAGCGCAGGCAGGTCCCACTGGAGCTGGTTGCGGTTGCCCATGATGAGCGCCATCCGGCGCAGGTACTCCCGCTCGCGCTTCGACGGCACGTGTCCGAGGACGCGCGCCTCGCCCGAGGTGACGTAGAGCAGCCCGGAGAGCATCTTCAGCGTCGTCGTCTTGCCGGCGCCGTTCGGGCCGAGGAAGCCGACGATCTCGCCCGGCGCGACGTCGAACGAGATGCCGTCGACCGCCTTGACCTCGCGCGTCCTGCGGCGGACGAGGCCCTTCGTGGCCGCCTTGAGCCCCGCCTCGCGCTCGGGCACGTCGAACGTCTTGCGGAGCTCCGCTACGTGGACGACCGGCTCAGCCACTGCGCTTCAGCTTTCCGTGACGCTTCGCGTACCGCTCGCCCCGCGAGAAGATCCAGAGACCGAGCGGGACCGAGACGGCGCCGATCACGAGCAGCGGCCAGAGCTCGTCCCACATGGCCGTCAGCCCCTGGCCCTCGAGGATCGCCTCGCGAATGCCGTCCAGCGCGTACGTCGCCGGCGAGATGGTGGCGATGGCCTGCATCCACTCCGGAAGCACCTCCACCGGGTAGTAGACGCCGGAGACCACGAGCAGCGTCCCCTGGGCGACGAAGCCGAGCTGCGTCCCCTTCTCGGGCGAGATGAGCGGGAGGACGGACATCATCATCCCGATGCCGATGAACGAGATCGACGACACGAGGAGCACGACGAACGCGGCGAGGTAGTTCGCATCAGGGGTGGACAGGTCGAAGAAGACGAACGCGCAGACGGCGTACAGGAACAGCGCCCGGATCAGCCCGTAGGCGACCGCGAACACGCCCTGGCCCGCGAGGTGCATCGCGCGCGAGAGAGGCGCCATGAACGTGTACTCGATCGTCCCCTCCCAGCGCTCCCAGGCAACCGTCTCCATCAGGAACTCGAAGAGGATCCCCAGGTACGCCCAGACGACGGCGCCGATCAGCAGCGTCGTCATCGTCGCCTCGACGTCGAGCGTGCCCCCCGTCGCCTCGATGCCCTTGGCGATGTAGACGATCGTGAGCGTGTTGGCGACGGTCCAGACGAACCACGCCACGTCCCACCAGATGTAGCGCTTGGTGAGGTAGGCGTTGCGCTCGACCACGCCTCCCGCGCCGATGAGCTCCGCTCGCATCGTTCCCAGCAGCGCTCTCATGCGAAACCTCCCTGCTCGATGTCCTCTTCGTCCATCTCCTCCTCGAACGCGCGGCCGGTGGCGGCGAAGAACGCCTCCTCCAGCGTCTCCGCGCCGTAGCGCTCTTTCAGCTCGTCCGCGGGCGCGAGCGCGATCAGCTCGCCCCGGTCGAGGATCCCGACGCGGTCCGCGAGAGCCTCTGCCTCTACGAGGTCGTGCGTGCAGAGCAGGATCGTCGCCTCGTGCGTCTCGCGGATCTCACGGATGAACTTCTGCACCTCCTGCTTCGAGCGCGGGTCGAGGCCCGTCGTCGGCTCGTCCAGCAGCAGCAGGACGGGCGACGTGAGCAGCGCCCGCGCCAGTGCGACCTTCTGCTGCATGCCGCGCGAGAGGTTCTCCATCGACTCGTTTCGGCGGTCGGACGGGAATCCGACGCGGTCGAGGATCCGCGGGATCTCGCCGCGCGTCTGCTTCGCCGTCATGCCGTAGTACCGCGCCGCGTAGCTGAGGTTCTCGGCCGCCGACATCTTCTTGAAGAAGGACGCCTCGACCGACACCCGGTTGACGAGCCTGCGCACGGCGCGCGGCTCGCGGGAGACGTCGTGCCCGAAGATCAGCGCCGAGCCGCCGTCGTGCAGCAGCAGCGTCGAGAGCAGGCGGACCAGCGTCGACTTGCCCGAGCCGTTCTGCCCCAGGATGGCCACCGTCTCGCCCCTCTCCATGGTGAAGGAGACGTCCTTCAGCGCCGGGAAGGGCACGCGGCGGCGGCCCTTGCGGCGGCGGAACTCCTTGCGCAGGTTGTTGAACTTCGACTGCAAACATGCGGTGCTCCTGGTCAGATGGAACGGCGGACACGGCGGCGCTGCCCGAGAGGAACGCGGGCGGCGCACGGGATCTGAGGCGTCAGCCGAACAGGAGCAACATCGCGAGCGCCACCTTAGCAGCCGCCCCGGCCGTATCGCAACGCCGGTTTACTCGCTCGGCGGGTCTACGAGCTGGTGGATCACGAACAGCGGCTCGCCGGCCTGGGACGGTTCGCGTGACTGCGCGGTGACCTGCCCGAGATCGGGATATTCGACCACCTCCGGGGACGGGCGGGTACCTGCTACCAGATAGCGCACCGGCTCCGAGGTGTGGTTCGTGAGGCCGTGCGCACCCTCCGGCCCAGGCGGGAAGTAGACGGCCTCTCCCTCGTCCAGCTGTCGCTGGCCATCGGGAGTGCGGAGCGTCGGCTGTCCCCGAAGCACGATCAACAGCTCCTCCGACCCGTGGTGGAAGTGGTACACCGAGTACCCATCGGGTGGAAGCTCGTAGACGCTGGCGCCCAGCATCCCTCCGGGCGGCGCGAGGCGCTTCGAGCTGGCGCGACCGCCGGACCAGTCGTCCTCGGGACCCGCGTCCCAGTCGTCCGACCAGATGTCCCACGCGGACATACTGCCAGCGTGGAGATTCGCTTCGCGGACTGCCGCTACGACCTGTCCGATCCTCCGGCGGCCCGCGCGCGCTACCTCGAGGGCCACATCCCCGGCGCGGCGTTCCTCGACCTCGACACGGAGCTGTCGGACCTCTCGATTCCGCCCGAGGTAGGCGGCCGTCATCCGCTGCCGTCGGCTGACCGATTCGCCGCAGCAGCCGGACGCGCCGGCATCGGGCCGGAGCACGCTCGTCGTCGCCTACGACGAGGGCATGACGGGAGGCGCCGCGAGGCTCTGGTGGCTGCTCCGTCACTTCGGCCACGAGCAGGCCGCGGTGCTCGACGGAGGGCTCGGCATCTGGCTCGGCCCGCTCGCACAGGGCGAGGAGACGATCGAGCCCGCCGTCTTCACGCCGCAGGAGCGAGACGACGACACGATCACGACCGACGAGATCCTCGAGCGGCTGGGCGACCCGCGGCTCGTCCTCGTCGATGCGCGGCCGGAGGACCGCTACCGCGGCGAAGCCCTGGGTCTCGATCCAGTAGCAGGCCACATTCCCGGCGCCTTCAGCGTCCCTCTGTCGAGTGGCGTCGCAATGCCCGCCGAGGTGCTGGAGGCAGAGGACATCGCCTGCTACTGCGGGTCGGGCGTCGCCGCCTCCGCGGCGGTGCTGGCTCTGCATCGCGCCGGCCGCGCCGACGCGAGGCTGTACCCGGGCTCGTGGAGCGAGTGGTCGCGCAAGGGCCTGCCCGCTGAAACTTGACGCATCGCACCGTTCCGCCCCTACCCTGCACGCATGACCTTCCCGACCTCTTGGGCTTGGCCGTGGCGCCGCGAGCGAGGCGGGAGCGTCACCTAGCGCACGTCCGAATCCCATGCCTTCGCTCGTCAGACCTTCCAGCCGGGAGGTCTTTTTCGTTCTCGAGGAGCTCAATGAACCCCACCACCGTCATCCCCACCGATCTCGTCACCCCCCTCGGGGCGTACCTCAGGCTGCGTGAGCAGGGCCAGGCAGCGTTCCTGCTGGAGTCGGTGGAGCACGGGCGGCTGGGCCGCCACTCGTTCGTCGGCTGCGGCACGGAGCTCGTCTCGTTCGACGAGGCGGAGTCGCGTCCGGAGCCGGTCGTCGGCTACCTCGCGTACGACCACGCGGCCACGCTCGAGCCGACCGTGCCGTTGCCTGACAGCCGGGCCCGGCCGCGCCCGAGAGCCGGTTCGTCGTCGCCGACACGCTCGTCCGCTTCGACCACGCCCACGGCTTCGCCGAGGTGCTGTGGGGAGATCCGGACGCGACCACAGCCGTCCTCGAAGGGCCGCGTCCGGAGCTCCCCGCCGTCGACGGCGGCAAGGGCCACATGCGCCGCTTCCCCTCCCGCCTCGACTACGAGCGAGGCGTGCGCCGGGCGATCGAGCACATCCGAGCCGGCGACGCGTTCCAGATCGTCCTCTCTCAGCGGGCGGAGCGGCCGACGGCCGCCGGAGCGATAGCCGTCTACCGCACCCTGCGGAGGATCAACCCGTCGCCGTACAACTTCCTGCTCGACCTCGGCGACGTCTCGCTCGTGGGCTCGTCGCCGGAGACGCTCGTGAAGCTCGACGGCCGGCGCGCGAGCGTCAACCCCATCGCGGGCACGATCCGTCGAGGGCCCGGGGACGTCGAGCGGCTGCTCGCATCGGAGAAGGACCGCGCCGAGCACGTCATGCTCGTAGACCTCGGGCGCAACGACCTCTCCCGCGTTTGTGAAGCAGGGTCGGTGAAGGTGGAGCGCTTCCTGGAGGCGGAGCGCTTCTCCCACGTCACGCACCTGGTCTCCGAGGTGGCCGGGACGCTGCAGGAGGGGGTCGCGCCGTTCGACCTGCTTCGCGCGTGCTTCCCGGCGGGAACCGTGTCAGGTGCGCCAAAAGTGCGCGCGATGCAGATCATCTCCGAGCTCGAGGGCTACCGGCGGGGCCCATACGCCGGCGCGGTGGGCTACCGGTTGCCCGACGGCTCGCTCGACACGTGCATCGCGATCCGCACGATCGTGCTCGCAGACGGAGTGGCCTACCTGCAGGCGGGCGCGGGCGTCGTCGCCGACTCCAGCCCACAGGCCGAGCACGAGGAGTGCCTGCGCAAGCTCGCCGCGCTGGAGACGGCGCTCAACCTCGCAGAGGCAGTGAGATGAAGATCCTGCTCGTGGACAACTACGACAGCTTCACCTACAACCTCGCGCACCTGCTGGAGGAGCTCGGCGGCGAAGTCGTCGTCCTGCGCAACGACGAGGTCGACGCGGACGCAGCAGGCGAGCTCGCCCCAACGCACCTCGTCGTCTCGCCGGGGCCCGGACGGCCCGGGGAGTCGGGTGCCACGCTGGACATCGTCCGCCGCCTGGCCCCCACGACGCCGACGCTCGGCGTCTGCCTCGGCCACCAGGCGATCGTCGAGGCCTTCGGCGGCGAGATCTCGCAGGCCAAGCGGCTGCTGCACGGAAAGGCGTCGGAGATCGAGCACGACGGCCGCGGGATCTTCGCCGGCCTGCCGCAGGGCTTCAGCGCCGGGCGCTACCACTCGCTCTCGGCGTCGCGCATCCCCGACGAGCTCGAGGTGTCGGCGCGCGCCGAGGACGGCGAGGTGATGGGCGTGCGGCACCGCACACTGCCGGTCGACGGCGTGCAGTTCCACCCCGAGTCGGTGCTCACGCTGCCGCTGGGCCGCGATCTGCTGCAGGAACTTCCTGGAGAGCTCGCGTTGATACAGGAGGCCATCGCCCAGCTGCTGGCCGGGCAGGACCTGGACGCCTCGGCTGCGCGGGCGGCGATGGACGAGATCATGTCCGGCGAGGCGACGCAGGCCCAGACCGCGGGCTTCCTCGTCGCGCTCAGCGCCAAGGGGGAGACGGCAGACGAGATCGCCGGCTGCGCGGAGGCGATGCGCGCGCACGTCGTTCCCGTCACGCCGGCGCGCGACGACCTCGTGGACACGGCGGGAACGGGCGGTGACGGCGCCCGGACGCTCAACATCTCCACAGCGGCGGCGCTCGTAGCGGCCGCCGCCGGGGCGGCCGTCGCGAAGCACGGCAACCGCGCCGTCTCCTCGGCCTCGGGATCCGCGGACGTGCTGGAGGCGCTCGGCTTCGACCTCGAGCTCGAGCCGGCGCGCATAGCGAAGTCGATCGACGAGCTCGGCTTTGGCTTCATCTTCGCGCCGCTCACATCATCCGGGCTTCCGCCATGCCGCTCCCGTACGGCGCGAGCTCGGCGTACGGACGGTCTTCAACGTGCTCGGCCCGCTCACGAATCCCGCCGGAGCCCGTACGCAGATCGTGGGCGTCTACTCGGCCGAGCTGGCACCGGTGATCGCGGACGTGCTCTGCCGCCTGGGCTGTTCGCGGGCCTTCGTGGTGCACGGCGCCGGCGGCATCGACGAGCTGTCGCCGGCCGGGCCGAACCTCGTCTGCGAGGTGGAGGACGGCGCCGTCCGCACGCGGACGATCGACCCGCTCGACCTCGGGGTCGGCCGTTGTGCTCCCGGCGACCTTCGGGGCGGCACACCCGACGAGAACGCGACAGCGATCAGAGATGTGCTGGGCGGCGAAGCGGGCCCGCACCGCGACGCCGTCCTGCTGAACGCCGCCGGGGCGATCGCGGCCGCCGGTCATGCCGCAGACCTCGCCGAGGGACTCGCGCTGGCGACCGCTGCGATCGACTCAGGCAGTGCCGCGAGTCGGCTAGACAGCCTGATCGACTTCTCGCGCGCAGAGGTCGCCCGCTGATGGGACGCCTGCGCGAAGCACTTGCCCAGAACGGACTCGCCGGGATCGCCGAGATCAAGCGGCGATCGCCGTCGGCGGGCGACCTCCGGCTCGACGCGGATCCCGGGAAGCTGGCGGCGTCGTTCGAGCGCTCCGGCGCGGCTGCCGTCTCGGTGCTCGTGGACGAGCGCTTCGGCGGCAGCATCTCCGACCTGCGAGCGGCGCGTGTGGCTACCGGCCTGCCCCTGCTCGCCAAGGGGTTCTTCTCGACGGAGGACGACCTGGTCGCGCTCCGCGCGGCGGGCGCAGATGCCGTCCTGCTGCTGCTTCGCGACCTCGATGACGCAAACGATACGCCGTCTGCAGGCGCGCGCACGCGACCTGGGGATGGATGCGCTCGTAGAGGCGCACGATGCCGAGGAGCTTGCGCGCGCGGTCGCGCTCGGGGCGGACCCGATCGGCGTCAATGCCCGCGACCTCGCGACGTTCGCCATCGACCGGCGGGCGCAGCTGGAGCTCGTCGCCCGCGCGCCGCGGGATCGGACCGTCGTCGCCGAGAGCGGGGTCGAGACGCGCGTGCACGCCATCGAGGCCGAGCTGGCCGGGGCCGACGCGGTCCTCGTGGGCTCTGCGCTCATGCGCGCGTCCGACCCTGGGGAAGCGCTTGTCTCGCTGCTGGCCCGGCCGGTGGTAAAGGTCTGCGGGCTCACCCGCCAGGAGGACGTCGACGCGGCCGTCGCAGCAGGCGCCGACCTCTGTGGCTTCATCCTCGCGCCGGAGAGCCCGCGGGCGGCCAAAGGGTGCTCGACGTCGGCGACAGCGCGCTCTCGGTCGCGGTGCTGGTCGGGGAGTCGAAGGAGAACGGCGCCGACCTCGTCCAGCTCTACGAGCACGAGGAAGGCCGGGTCCACGGCCGCGACGCCGTGCTGCTGCGATCCGGTGTCCCCGTCGCCACGGTGATCGACCTGCCGTGGGGCGAAGGCGACGCGAGCCACCTCGATCGCGCCCGGGCGGTCGAGGGTCGCCTGATGCTCGCAGGCGGCCTCGGCCCGGAGAACGTCGCGCAGGCCATCGACGCCGTGCGACCGTGGGCAGTCGACGCGAGCTCCAGCCTCGAGTCGGCGCCGGGCATCAAGGATCACGGACGCGTGGGCGCGTTCGTCGAGGCAGCGCGGGGATGACAGAAGGCTGGTTCGGCGAGTACGGCGGGCGGTTCGTGCCCGAGACGCTCGTCCCGGCGCTCGACGAGCTGGAGGCGGGCTGGAGCGAGGCAGCGGCCGACCCGTCGTTCGCCGCCGAGCTCGACGCGCTCGGGCGGGAGTACGCGGGGCGGCCCACGCCCCTGACGCTCGCCGAGCGCTACCTGCCGGGCACGCGCCTCTATCTCAAGCGCGAGGACCTCCTGCACACGGGCGCGCACAAGCTCAACAACGCGCTGGGGCAGGCAGTGCTCGCGCAGCGGCTTGGAAAGCCGCGCATCGTGGCCGAGACGGGAGCAGGCCAGCACGGCGTGGCGGCCGCGACCGTGTGCGCGCGGTTCGGCCTCGAGTGCGTCGTTTACATGGGCGAGGAGGACATGCGGCGCCAGCGGCCCAACGTCGAGCGCATGGGCCTGCTCGGCGCCGAGGTTCGCCCCGTCGACTTCGGCACGCGCACGCTGAAGGAGGCGACGAGCGAGGCGATCCGCGACTGGATCACGAACGTCCGCACGACGCATTACCTCATCGGGTCCTGCGTCGGCCCGCACCCGTATCCCACCATCGTCCGGGAGCTACAGGCGGTGATCGGCCAAGAAGCCCGCGAGCAGTTCCTCGCCGCCGAGGGACGGCTGCCGGAAGCCGTGGTGGCGTGCGTCGGCGGGGGATCGAACGCCATCGGCCTCTTCGCCGGCTTTGTCGACGACACGGACGTGCGCCTCGTGGGCGTGGAGGCAGCAGGGGCAGCAAGCCTCGCGGCGGGCCGCGCCGGCGTCTTGCACGGCGCTCGCTCGGCCCTGCTTGCCGACGGGGACGGTCAGATCGAGGACGCGCACTCGATCTCCGCGGGGCTCGACTATCCCGGGGTCGGCCCCGAGCACGCGCTGCTGCGCGATTCCGGTCGCGCGCAATACGTGACGGCGACGGACGAGGAGGCGCTCGACGCCTTCCGCCGGCTCGCGGAGACCGAGGGGATCATTCCCGCGCTCGAGCCGGCTCACGCGCTCGCGCGCATCGCCGATCTCGGCGCGGAGGCGGTCCTCGTCGGCCTCTCCGGCCGTGGTGACAAGGACCTCGACCAGGTCCTCGCGCGCATGTGAAGACGCTCGTCATCTACCTCATGGCCGGACGCGAGACTCCGGCTCTCGCGGAGGCCGCCGTGCAGGGCGGCGCCGACGTCATCGAGATCGGCTTTCCCTTCTCGGATCCACTCGCGGACGGCCCCGTCATCAGGCGGGCTGCAGAGAAGGCACTGGCGGAAGGGATGAGGACTGCGGCGTGCCTCGAGTGCCTGGCCGGCGTCCGGGAGCGCATCGACAAGCCCATCGTGCCGATGACATACGCGTCGCTGCTCGAAGCGTACGGCTACGAGCGGTTCGTGGAGGACGCTCTTGCTGCAGGCGCCGCGAGCCTCATCGTCGCCGACTTGCCCGTGGAGTCGCACCCCGAGCTACGCCGCATTCAGCTGGTTGCTCCGACGTCGACCGACGAGCGGCTTCGTCTCGCTGCGGAACGGACGGACGGCTGGCTCTATCTCGTCAGCGTGACCGGGACGACGGGCGCGCGTGACTCGTTGTCGGCCGAGGCGGAGGACCTCGTCGCCCGTGCACGGGGCGTCACGCACAGTCCCCTCTACCTCGGATTCGGCATCTCGACTCCCGAGCACGCAGCAGCCGCCGGTCGGATTGCGGACGGCGTGGTCGTCGGCTCGCGCGCGGTCGAGACAGCGGAGGAGGGCCCGGATGCCCTCCTCGAGTACGTGGCGTCGCTTCGCGAGGCGATGGACGCCGTCTAGGTCTAGACGGCGTCCGGGCGCGTCTAGCGGATGGCGAACTCGACGGTGACGGAAGCCTCGATGCGCTGTGTCCCCGGCTCGATCGGCGCTCCGACATCCCCAGCCCTCGCCGTCTCCGCGAGCGGCACTGGGCCGACCGAGGACTCGACGATCGAGCGCAAGGCGCCCAACCGCACCTTCGCTGCACCCGCGAGCGTCTGCGCCTTGCCGCGGGCGTTCGCGACGGCGGCAGACAGGGCCCGGCGGTAGAGCACGGTCTCGTCGGAGCGGGTGAAGGACGGGCCGTAGACCTGGTTCGCTCCTGCGCGCACGGCTGCGTCGATGACCGCGCCCGAGCGCGAAACGCTTCTGATCGTGGCGTTGACGGTGTTGGACGCGGTGTAGCCGACGATGTCCTCCCCGTTCGACGAGTAGCGCGGCGACAACGACACGCTCGAAGTCTGGACGTCCCGGGCCGCGACGCCGGCGCGCTTGATCGCGTCGATCACCTTCCGCATCTCGGTGTTGTTGCCGGTGAGCGCGGCGGACGCCGACCTCGCCTGAGTCGCCACGCCGAACGAGAACGCGGCGCGGTTCGGCACGGAGAGCGCGGCCCCCGAGCCGATGACGGTGATCGAGCGCACCGAGGTTGCCGTGGCTGCCGACGTCTCTCCTGCGGCGCCCGCTGCTCCGCCTACGAGGACCACCGTCACCGCCGCCGCTGCCCCGAGCGCCAGCGCCCCCATCCACTTGAGCCTCATGTCAGTCCTCCTCGTGATCACGGGTGTGCGGGTCCTACGTCACCGGGACGCGCCCGTGTCACGCGACGGCCGCCGCTGCACGCGGCTCGAGGTACGGCCGCCAGCCGGTGGGAATGCGCGGCGTGTGCAGTCTGATGAAGAGCGCCGGCGTGGGCGGGCGGGGTGGCTTCGGCAGCACCATCGCCACCTCCTCGGGCAGCCGGTCGCCCTTGCGGAGGTTGCACGGGGCGCACGAGGTGACGACGTTCTCCCAGACGGAGTCTCCTCCGCGACTCCGCGGCACCACGTGGTCGAGCGTCAGGCGAACGCCCGTCGTTCCGCAGTACACGCATTCCCAGCCGTCCCGGGCGAAGAGCGCGCGGCGCGAGATGCGCCGCTGGGCGGCACGGGGCACCCGCACGTAGGTCCGCAGCCGGACGACGTGCGGCCAGGCGAAGGTGGCCTCGGCGGATCGCAGCGGGCGGTCGAGTACCTCCACGAGCTCGGCCTTCTGCTTGTGCACGAGCACGTGTGCCCGCCTGACGGAGCAGACGTTCAGGGGCTCGTAGCTGGCGTTAAGGACGAGTACCTGCTGCACCAGGCCGGAACTGTAGCCAGCGCGTCCTGAGCTCAGGACGCCATGGCTCGTTCTACGGCCTCCTGCTCTTCGGGAGAGAGGGCGATGACGGCCTTGCCCTGGTCGAGCTCCTTCACGTACACCCGGGCGTAGTCGCGGCCCTGGATCGCGCTCACGATGACGCCCGTGCGGCTCGAGTCGAGAAACGCCACCGACGCCGACTGCCGCCCACCGGCGCCCTCGTACGCGTCGTAGCGCACGACCGCGGTGCGGGCGAGCGTCGTGTCGGCACGCCTGTCGACACGAGCGATCGCGGCCGCCACCTCGTCCACGGCACGGTGGAGGTCGTCGACGCGCGTCTGCAGCGACACGGCGAAATCGGCCAGGTCACGCTTGGCTCCGCCCAGCAGCACGCTCTGCGCGGCCCGCAGCCGCCGGAGATCGCGAACCGCGGCGAGGAGCAGTACCAGCGTGACGATCGCGATGATGACCGCGGCGACCGCGATCCATCCGGCAACGTCCGCTGAGAAGCTCACACCTGCTGGCTAGCCGAGCGAGAAGATGACCGGGTACTCGGCAGAGTTGTTGTCAGCGTTCGCCTCGCCCTCCACCGGCTGCACGTCGACCTTCACCGTGGTCCTCGTGGCGAAGGCGACCTGACCGAGGTCGGTGAACGTCACGGTCTTCGACTCGCCGGGATTGATCACGTCGACCGTCTTCGTGGCCACGATCGGCGAAGGCTGCTGATCGATGGTCAGCGTGACCTTGATCTGCACTTCCTGGTTGTCGCCGGTGTCCTCGATGGTCACGGCGAAGGCGAGATCGGTGCCTGCGGTGACGATGTTGTCGGCGTCGGTCTGGAGCACGACCTCGCTGGGGAGGGCCTTCGTCTCCACGATGCCCGTGCCGTGCAGGCCTCCGGTCGTGGTGCCGCCGTCGGTGGCCGCGCCGTTCACGCGATCGAAGACAGGCTCCCAGTAGCCGGGGCTGCCGAACTCGGGATTCTGGACGAAGTCGGACTCGGGGACCGGTACGCCGGAGACGCCGTCCGATCGCATCTGCGCGAGCGAAGCCGCGCGGAACTGGTCGGCCCAGATGACGTCGCTCGCAACCAGGCGATTCGCCTGGGCGGCCAGCTGCAGCGAGGCGCCCGATGCGTCGTCCGAGCCGGCCGTGGCCCGGAACACGTCAGCGAGCCGCCGCATGCCCGTCACCCTGAAGCCGAGCGACTGCAGCGCCGCGGCCTGCTCGTCGCTCAGGGCGCCGGGCGCCTGGATCGCCTCGGCCTCCCCCAGCTGCTGCTGCTGGAGATCGGCCAGGCCGTCGAGACTCGTGGCCAGCTGGTTGGGCTTGACTCCCGGCGTCGTCAACGCCTCGTCGAGGTCACGGCCGATCCGGTCGGAGCCGGTGGCCACCACTCTCATCTCTTCCATGTAGTTCTCGTACGCGCCCGCCTTGCCCTCGCCGGTGCAGCTGAGGATGAGGAAGACAAGCAGGATGGCGAGCACGACCGCGCCGCCTATGAGCGCGATCAGCCGGCCGCGAGGGCTCAGCCCGCCTGTGCCGCCCGTGCTCTCGGAACGGCGAGGGGCTCTCGGCTGCTCTTCAGGAGGCGGCTCCTCTTCGTGCAACCAGTCGGGCGGCGACTGCTCGCTCGTGTCGTCCTCGAAGAAGTCGAACTCGATGTCGTCGTCAGGGGGCCGTGCGCTCATGAGACAACGGGCCACTGTAGCCCATTGACCGGCGATAACGGCATTAGGAGGGTCTGGCGAAACAGTGACTGTGCCGCCGGAATCACGCTGGAGGCCGCGCTGCGGCGTCCTCGGTCGCCCACGTACTTACTCAGTACGCGGGCTCCCTGCGTCCTTGCATCACAACCTCCAGCGCGCCCCGGCGACGAGCACCGTTCCGCCAAACCCTCCTAGAGGAGTTCGGCAGCACATAGCCAAAGCGGACGGTGTTGATGGCGCGGACGGCCGCAGCAGTCGCCCCTGGTTCGCTCGTGCTCGGGCGCTACCGACCGATCCGGCCCCTCGGGTCAGGAAGCTCGGGCTCCGTGTGGCTCGCCGTCGAGGAGGAGAGCGGCACCGAGGTGGCGCTGAAGATCGTCCCCAGGGAAGGCAATGCCGGCACCCGCGCCGAGCGCGAGGCGAGCGCAGCCGCAAAGCTTCGCCACGACCGCTGCCTGCGTGCGCACGCGCTGGCGCGTGATCCGGGCCACGTCTACATCGTCTACGAGTACGTGCCCGGCCGGACGCTGCGCGAGGCGATGCGCGAGAGCAGCCTCGACGACCAGGCCGCGATCGAGACGGCCGCCCAGATCCTCGACGGCCTGGCCAACGCGCATGCGCACGGCATCGTGCACCGCGACGTGAAGCCGGCCAACGTCCTGCTCGCGAACGGCCAGGACGTGAGCGTCAAGCTCTTCGACTTCGGCCTGGCGGTGATGCACGAGGACGAGGCACTCACGGCCGCCGGTGACATTCCCGGCACGCTCGCGTACATCTCACCGGAGCGTCTGCGCGGCGAGCCCGCCCGGCCCGCGGCGGACGTGTGGGCCGTCGGCGTGCTGCTCTGGGAAGCCCTGGCCGGCCGCCATCCCTTCTGGGGCGGCTCTCTGCTGGACACCGCCCGCCGGATCGAGGAGGGCGCTCCGTCCCTCTCCACCGTGCGACCCGACCTGGATCCGGCCGTAATCGAGTGCGTCGACCGGGCGCTGGCCGTCAACCCGAAGCGCCGGCCGGCCGCCCGCGTGCTCGCCGCTCGCCTGCGCAAGGTTGCGCCGAGGCTGCGCCGTGTTCGGCGGCGACCGCCCACACCCTCCCTGCCGGCCCTGCAGCCCGTCGCAGCCGCTCGCAGGGTCGTGCCCGCCGGCGCCGCGGTGCTCTTCGCCGCCTGGAGCGCGGCCGCGCTGCCATTCTTCCCCGCCGGCTGGCCGCTCGCGCTTGCCGCTGTGGCGGGCATGCTCGCCCTCGTCAACCACCGTCTCGGACTGGCGTTCACCCTCGCCGTGCCCGTGCTCCCGCTCGGGAACTACTCGCTGGGGCTGGCTCTCGTCTACGGAGCCGCCGCTCTCGCATGGCTGATCTTCTCCTGGCGGGACGCGGAAGCAGGCCTCTTCATGACGTCGGGGCCGCTGCTGGCGTCGGTCGGCCTCGTGGCCGCGCTCCCCGTCGCCGGCCTCGCCATCGGGAACCCGGTGCGGCGCGCCGTTCAGGTGGCGATGGCGGTGCTCGTGACCGCAGCGGTCGCGGGAGCAAGCGCGCTCGACCGCCTCGGCATCGCCGCCTCGGACCGGCCCGGAGAAGCTGCCGCCGCGGTCGTGCGCGCTCTAGGGCGAGTGACGCTCGTGCAGGCGGTCGTACTCGGCCTCGTGGCAGCTGCGCTCCCGTTTGCACGCGCGCGCGGGCCCTGGGCCGCCGCCGGTCTCGCCGCGTTCTTCGTCGCCGCCCAGCTGCTGGCGGCGCCGTCCCTCGCGCCGTTGCCCGTCGTCGGCACGGCGTGGCTGATCTGCCTCGCGCTCGTGGCGGAGCCGTATCTGCGTGCCCGCCTGCGCCGCGAGCCCGAGCACCGAACGATGGAGACGGTGGCGACGGTTCGCGAGTTGCGGCCGGTCAGCAGCGGGTAGACCTCTCCCGCGTCCGTATTCTTCCGCTACGGAAGACGGAGACCACCAGTGATCCTCCGCACTATCGAGCAAAAGATCGAAGCGCTCGTCGAGGGCGTGTTCGGCCGTGCCTTCAAGTCGAGCGTCCAGCCCGTCGAGCTCGCACGCAAGCTCACGAAGGAGATGGACGACCACCGAACGGTCTCCGTCTCGCGCGTCTACGTGCCGAACGAGTTCACTGTCTACCTCTCCACGCCCGACCGACAGCAGTTCGAGGCGTACGAGGCATCTCTGAAGCTCGAGCTCCAGGAGTACCTCGCCGAGCATGCGCGCCGGGAGAGCTACGTCATGCTCTCGCCCCCCGTCGTCCTGATGACGACAGACGACGACCTCGCCGTCGGGGAGTTCGGCATCGCCACGCGGATGATCCAGCAGCGCTCGGCACGGCAGGACGCGGAGCCGGAGCCGGTTCCCGAGTCGCAGCCGGCCCAGACGATGGTCTACCGGCCGACGGAGGGGCAGGACTCGGATGCCGAGAGCGAGGTCGCCCGGGAGACCGTCGCCCTACTCGAGGGCCAGACGAGGCACGAGGTCACGAAGCCCGTGACGGTGCTGGGGCGCTCGGCGGGCTGCGACGTACGGCTCGGCGACCCCAACGTCTCGCGACGCCACGCCGAGCTGCGGCAGCAGGGCACCGCGTACTGGATCGTCGATCTCGACTCGACAAACGGCGTGGAGGTGAACGGAGCTCGAGTCGAGCGAGCGAAGCTCGACCACGGCGACACGGTGACGTTGGGGGAATCGGAGCTCGTCTTCATGCGCGAGCTGCCGTGAGCGCGGCCTCCATCGCGGTCGAGGAAGCGCTCCTCCTGCTGAAGATCGGCTTTCTCGTGCTCCTCTACCTCTTCCTGTGGAGGATCGTACGCACCGCCAGCCGCGACCTGCGTACCCCGCAGGAGAGCTTCATCCTCGCCCCGCAGCAGGTACGGAAGGGCCCAGCGCCTGAACGGCGGATCGTCGGGCGCCTCGTGTTCGTCTCGGACGGCGACGTCCCGAGCGACTCGTACGAGATCGACTCGGCCGCCGTGACGGTGGGCCGCGGCCACGCGAACGACATCCCACTCGACGACGAGTTTGCGTCCACGCAGCACGCCCGTGTCGAGTCTCGCCCTGACGGGGTTTGGCTCGAGGACGTCGGCTCGACGAACGGCACGGCCGTGAACGGCGTGCTCATCGAGAAGCCCCGCAAGCTCTCGCCAGGCGACGTGATTCGAATCGGCGAGACGGACCTCAGGTTCGAGCGATGAGCGTCCTCCACTCCGCCGGCCTGACGGATCCCGGCCGCCGGCGGCGACAGAACGAAGACGCCTTCGTCTCCGAGCCGCCACTGTTCGCGATCGCCGACGGCATGGGCGGCGCCCAAGCCGGAGAGCTCGCGTCGCGGCTAGCGGCGGCGGCGGTCGGCCGCGGCGAGGCAAGCGGTCTGACCGGAGGCGACCGGGTGCTGGAACTGATCGAGGCCGCCAACCGCTCGGTGTACGAGCGCGCCGCGGGCGATGAGTCCGTCTCGGGCATGGGCACGACGATGACCGTCGCGCTCGTGGAGGACGACCAGGTCTGGGTAGGCCACGTCGGAGACTCGCGCGCCTATCTCCTGCGCGACGGAGCCCTCGAGCAGGTGACCGAAGACCACTCGCTGGTGGCCGAGCTCATTCGCTCCGGCCGTCTCACGCCCGACGAAGCGGGCGACCACCCGCACCGCTCGGTCATCACGCGCGCGCTCGGGACGGACCCCGACGTCGCGGTGGACGTGATGCCGGTGCCGACGCAGCCCGGCGACGTATTCGTGCTCTGCTCCGACGGCCTGACGACGATGGTCGACGACGACGCGATCCTCGAGCTGGTCGAGGGGCACCGCGACGATCTCGACGCGGCTGCCCGCGCGCTCGTCGACACGGCCAACGATGCGGGCGGCGAGGACAACATCACGGTCGTGCTCTTCGAGGTTGCCGGCAGCGCCCGGGCGATCGAGGAGACCGGCGAGCTGCCGCTGAGGGACGACGAGGAGACGCTGCACGGCATCCCCAGCCCGTTCGCCGAAGAGCCCGCGTCGCCACCGCGACGGCGCGCGAGGATCGGGCCGGCGCTCATCGTGACGGGGCTGGCAGTGCTCGTGCTCGGCGCGGTCGCGGTGTTCGGTCTCTCCCGCGCCCATTTCGTCGGCGTCGAGGAGAACGGCGCGGTAGCCGTCTACCAGGGCCTGCCGTGGGATCTCGGCTTCGGCCTCAAGCTCTACCGGATCGTCTACGAGAGCCCGCTGATCGCCGCGAACCTCTCGCAGGCCGAGCGCCAAGAGCTCTTCGACCATGACCTCCAGAGCCGCGACGGCGCGATCGGCGAGGTCGAGTCCTACGCAAGGGACGTAGTCCCGTGAGCTATCGCAACCGCGAGCTCCTCAGCCTGGTGGTCGTCGCCGCAATCACGTGCCTCGGCTTCGCGAGCGTCTACATCGCCCGCCAGGACGTCATCGACGGGGCCTCGCTCACGTACGGGATCTTCTTCCTCTGCCTCTATCTCGCGGCCCACCTCGTGCTGCGCTTCACGGTGCCTTACGCGGATCCGTACCTGCTGCCGCTCGTCGCGCTGCTGACGGCGATCGGCGTGACGGAGATCTACCGCATCGACCAGACCGACGCGCTGCGCCAGACGGCATGGATCGTGGTCGGCGTGATCGCCATGACCGCGGTGCTGATCGTCTTCCGTCGTGACTACCGCAGGGTCGAGAGCTACAAGTACGTCTGCGCGGTGGCGGCGGTGATCCTGCTGGCGCTGCCCGCGCTGCCGGTGATCGGCCGCACGGTGAACGGCGCACGGCTCTGGGTGGACATCGGGCCGCTCGGCTTCCAGCCCGGCGAGCTCGCGAAGGTATTCCTGATCGTCTTCCTCGCCGCCTACCTCCGCGAGAAGCGTGAGCTGCTCGCGCAGGCGAGGCTCAAGGATCTCGGGCCGCTGCTCCTGTTCTTCGGCGCTGCCATGCTGATCATCGTCGAGACGAACGACCTCGGCAGTGCGTTCCTCTACTTCGGGATCTTCCTGGCCATGCTCTACGTGGCCACGGGGCGCGCGCTCTTCGTGGCCGCCGGCCTCGTCCTCTTCGCGGGCGGCGCGGCGCTCGCGTACACGTCCATCGGCCGGGTCGCCACGCGCATCGACACCTGGCTCGACCCCTGGGCCGACCCGCACGGCGCGGGCTACCAGCCCGCGCAGGCGCTCTACTCGATCGGCAACGGCGGCTTCGGCGGCACGGGGCTGGGCCGCGGGACGTTCACGAGCCCCGAGGGCAATCCCTACATCCCGTACCTCGACACCGACTTCATCTTCGCCGCGCTCGCCCAGGAGCTCGGGCTGGTGGGCATCGCCGCCTTCCTGCTCGTCTTCATGGTGCTGTGCCTGCGCGGCTTCCGGGCGGCGATTCTCGCCGAGGACGGCTTCTCGAAGCTGCTCGCCGTCGGCTTCACATTCGGCCTCGCGCTGCAGGCGTTCATCATCGTCGGCGGCGTGCTGCGCGTGATCCCGCTGACGGGGATCACGCTGCCGTTCGTCAGCTACGGAGGCTCCAGCGTCGTCGCGAACTTCGTGATGCTCGCCGGCCTGTTGCTCGTGTCGAATCGGGCGGAGGCGCGCGCTCGATGAACGCCGAGATCCGCAGGGTCGCCTTCGTCGGCCTCGTATTGATCGGGGCACTCGTGGTGGGCACGACGTACTGGCAGGCCTGGGCGGCGGGCGATCTCGCGGCCCGGCAGGACAACGCCATCAAGAGCGTCGCGCAGTTCAAGATCAAGCGCGGGCTCATCCGGGCCGCGGACGGCACGGTGCTGGCCGCGAACCGGCAGAAGAAGGTCGACGGCCAGACGTTCTACTTCCGCCGCTATCCACAGGGCGACCTGGCGTCCAACATCATCGGCTACTCGACCCAGGCCCGTTCGCGGGCAGGGCTCGAGCGGTCGCTGAACGACTATCTCACCGGCTCGAACGGCAGCCTGCGCACGGTGCTCGGCACGAAGCTCGACGCGCTGGCGGGGAAGACCATCGTCGGCAACTCGGTCACGCTGACGATCGACCCGGAGCTGCAGCGCGTCGCGCAGCGCGCACTCGCCGGGAACTGCGGCGCGGCCGTCGCCCTCGACCCCTCCACAGGCGCCGTGCTCGCCATGGCCACGTCACCCGGCTACGACGCCAACCAGGTGGAGCGGAACTACCGGCAGATCCTTCGCCGCCCGGCGGCGTGCTCCCCGGCCGCGCGGCTGCTCAACCGCGCCACGGCCGGCCTCTACGCACCCGGCTCGACGTTCAAGCTCGTGACCGCCGCAGCGGCGCTCGACACGGGGAGGGTCACCCCGAGCACGGGCTTCACCGACCCGGGCTACTGCATCGAGTACGGCAAGCCCGTCTACAACTACGACACCGACAGCCCATTCGGCGGCGTCAACTTCCATCAGGCCCTGCAGTACTCGATCAACTCCGTGTTCTGCGAGGTCGGCAAGCGCCTCGGCGGGCTCGCCATCCTCGACTACGGGCGCCGGTTCGGCATGTACGCCGATCCCGGCCTCGAGCTGCCGAGCGACGAGCAGCGGCGGAGTGGCCTCTACGAGCGCGGGAAGCTCTTCTTCCCCAAGCAGGACTTCCAGGTCGATCCCGGCCGGCTCGCTTTCGGACAGGAGCGGCTGGGTATCACCCCGTTGCAGATGGCGATGGTCGCGTCGGCGATCGCGAACGACGGCGTGCTCATGCAGCCGTACCTCGTGCAGCTCATCCGCTCGCCGGGCGGGAAGGTGGTCGTACGGCACGAGCCGAAAGAGGTCGGACGCGTGATGAAGACATCGACCGCCCAGGTGCTCACGGACATGATGGTCTCCGCGGTCTCGGCCGGGACCGGCACGGCCGCGCAGATCTCGGGCGTCGAGGTGGCGGGGAAGACGGGTACCGCCGAGACGGGAGTGGCAGGGCGCAACACGACGTGGTTCGTCGCGTTCGCGCCGGCTTCCGAAGCCCGGATCGCGGTCTCCGTCGCGCTCGAGAACCAGACGGGGACCGGCGGCTCGACCGCGGCGCCGATCGCGCGCGAGATCATGACAACCGCCCTGAGTCGCAGGGGCTCTCCCTAACCTGTAGCCGTGTCTTCCTCCGACATCCAGCCCGACCAGGTCTTCGACGGCCGGTATCTCGTCATCCGCAAGCTCGGCACGGGCGGCATGGCGACCGTCTACCTCGCGGAGGACCAGGAGCTGGGCCGCCGCGTCGCGATCAAGACCCTCGACGAGCGGCATGCGCAGGACGAGCAGTTCGTCGAGCGCTTCCGGCGGGAGGCGAAGAGCGCCGCCGTGCTGTCCCATCCCAACATCGTGGCCGTCTACGACCGCGGGCAGTTCGACGGCACGTACTACATCGCGATGGAGTACCTGGAGGGCAAGACGCTCAAAGAGCTGCTCGTCTCCCGCGGCGCGACGCCCGTGCGCGTCGCCGTCGACTACGCGCGGCAGATCCTCGCCGCGCTCGAGTTCGCGCACCGGAACGCCATCGTCCATCGCGACATCAAGCCGCACAACGTCATCGTCGCGCCCGACGGTCGGGTCAAGGTCATGGACTTCGGCATCGCCCGCTCAGGCTCCAGCCAGGTGACCGAGGCCGGCTCGATCATCGGCACCGCCCAGTACCTGTCGCCCGAGCAGGCGCGCGGCGCGCCGGCGGGGCCGCCGGCGGACATCTACTCCACCGGGATCGTGCTCTACGAGATGCTGACCGGCAGCGTCCCGTTTGCGGGCGACACGCCGCTGGAAGTGGCGATGCAGCATCTCTCGGCCGTGCCCGAAGCGCCCTCGGCGCAGCGCCCGGAGATCCCGCACGAGCTCGACGCGATCGTCCTGCGGGCGCTCGCGAAGGACCCCGAGCAGCGGTACAAGAGCGCGAGAGACATGGACGCCGACCTCGCGCGGTTCGCGGCCGGCCTGTCCGTCTCACCGGCCACCGAGGAAGCAGCCACGTCGGTGCTCGCCGGCGCCGGAGCCGCTGTCGCCGCGACGAGCGTCATCGGGGGCTCCGAGGCGCCCACGACATACCGGCGGTCGACCGATCGCTACTACGACTACGACCGCGCCGTGCGGCGCAGGCCAATCTGGCCGTGGCTCCTGGCCGCCCTGCTCCTCGTAGCGGCGGCCTTCGCGTCCTACTACGTGTACGACCGGATCGCCGACCAGATCTCGGGCGCAGCACCCGTCTCGGTGCCGTTCGTGGAGGGCAAGCTCCAGCCGCTGGCGGTGCAGGAGATCAAGCAGGCCGGGCTCGTCCCGCAGGTGCGGAAGCGCCCGAACGAGAACGTCGAGGTCGGCCGTGTGTTCGACCAGGATCCGGCAGCGGGAACGCGGGTGGACAAGGACACGCCCGTGGCCATCTTCGTCTCCAGCGGCGTGGCGAAGACGACGGTGCCCGAAGTCGTCGGCGAGACGCGCGACAACGCGGTGGCGATGCTGACAGCCGCCAACCTCGAGGTGAGCGTCTCCGAGGTCTACTCGGAGCAAGGGGTCGGGACCGTCACGGCGCAGAAGCCGGGCGCGGGGACGAGGCTTGCGGAGGGCGAGACCGTGTTCATCAACGTCTCCCGCGGCATCAAGCAGGTGTCCGTGCCAGCGAGTGGTCGGCGAGGATCTCGATAGCGCCATCGCCGCCATCGAGGATGCCGGGCTCACGGCCGGCTCACCGGTCTTCCAGAACTCCGAGCAGCCCGAGAACACCGTCATCGCCCAGGATCCCGCGGCGGATCGCTGCAACGGCCGGGCACGACGATCGTGCTGACGGTCTCGGAGGGTCCCGCGCAGGTGCAGGTGCCGGACGTCGAGGGCCTCGATCTCGGCACCGCGCGAGCGACGCTACGCGGCGCAGGCTTCAGGGTGGACGTCGAATTCGTCGACACCGATCTCTTCGAGGAGGACGGCATCGTGCTCGCCCAGTCGCCGGCGGGCGGCATCGAGGCAGACCCGCAGTCGACGGTCACGCTCAGCGTCGGCCGGCTGGTGGAGCAGCCGCCGCCGCCGGAGGAGACGTTCCCCACCGACACGGACACCACGGAGACGACTCCCACGGACGAGGACGGCTTCCCCGGTCCGTGAGGCGTGTCGCCATTCTCATGGGCGGCCGCTCGAGCGAGCACGACATCTCGCTCGCCTCCGCCCGGTCGGTGATCGCCGCGCTCGACCCGGCGCGCTATGACGTCGTCACGATCGAGATCGGCCAGGACGGCCGCTGGGCGCTGGGCCAGGGCCCTACAAAGGAGCTGGGAACCGCGGCGGAGACGCTGCCCGTTCCGGCCACCAACGGTGTCGTGACGAAGGCGCTCGCAGGCGTCGAGGTCGTGCTGCCGATCCTCCACGGGCCATTCGGCGAGGACGGGACGGTGCAGGGCATGCTCGAGCTGGCCGGCGTTCCCTACGTCGGTGCGGGCGTCGCCGCGTCAGCCGTCTGCATGGACAAGGATCTGTTCAAGGCCGTCCTGCGCGATCACGGAGTACCCGTGACCCGGAACATCACGCTCAGGAACGGCGCGGCTGCCGAGAACCCGTTCGGCTATCCCGTGTTCGTCAAGCCCGCCCGTCTCGGCTCCTCGGTCGGCATCACGAAGGCGCACGACGAGGAGGAGCTGCGCGCGGGAGTCGAGCTCGCGTTCCGGCACGACGAGAAGGTGCTCGTCGAAGAGTTCGTCTCGGGCATCGAGGTCGAGGTCGGCGTGCTCGGGAACCGGCAGCCCTTTGCGTCGCTCGTCGGCGAGATCGTCGTCACAGCAACGAGTGGTACGACTACGAGGCGAAGTACGAAGAGGGCGAGATGGACCTGGTGGTCCCCGCGCGCATCACCGCGGCGCAGACAGAGCGCGTCCAGGAGCTGGCAGTGCAGGCGTTCGTCGCCACCGAGTGCGAGGGCATGGCGCGCGTGGATTGCTTCGTCACGGGCGAGGGCAGCGTGCTCGTGAACGAGCTGAACACGATCCCGGGCTTCACCGCCACGAGCGTGTACGCAAAGCTCTTCGAGGCGTCCGGAGTCCCCTACGCCGAGTTGCTCGACCGGCTGATCGACCTGGCCCTCGAGCGCCACGAACGGCGCTCGCAGCTCCTGTACTAGTAGGAGGGTCTGGCGAAACAGTGACTGTGCCGCCGGAATCACGCTGGAGGCCGCGCTGCGGCGTCCTCGGTCGCCCACGTACTTCTAGTACGCGGGCTCCCTGCGTCCTTGCATCACAACCTCCAGCGCGCCCCGGCGACGAGCACCGTTCCGCCAGACCCTCCCGGCTAGTGGGTGTCGGCCGGGGGCAGCCGCTCGGCCATCGTCCCCAGCACCTTCACCGCGACGGTCAGATCGTCCTTGAGCATGCGGCGGAAGTCGCGGTCGACGATCACGAGCGCGCGGATCGGCGAGGTGGTGGTGACGGTCGCCGTACGCGGGATCTTCGAGATCAGCGCCAGCTCCCCGAAGAAGTCGCCTGCGCCGAGCGCGGCAACCTTCTTGCCGTCGCGTTCGACGTCCACCGTACCCTCCAGGAGCACGAAGAACTCACGCCCGGGCGCCCCCTGGCGCGTCAACGTCTTGCCGGAGCGGAAGTCGATCTCGTCGGCAATGGTGGCGATCTGGCGCAGCTCCTTCTTCGAGCAGCCGGAGAAGAGCGGGACGCGGGACAGGAGCTCGACCTTCTTGTCCTTGTGCAGCTGCACGCTGCGAGTCTAATCGGACTCTTCGGGCGGCGTTCTCGCCGCGAGCGTCTCGTGCACCATGCCTGCGATGCGCCCGTCGCGCAGCAATTGCTTGAAGTTCCCCTCGGAGATCACGAGCGCGCGCAGCGGGGACGTGGACGTGATGGTCGCGTTGCGAGGCTTCCCCAGCACGAGTGCTCCTTCGCCCAGGAAGTCGCCCGGCCCGAGCGTGTTGATCTGCTCGCCGTTTCGCTCCACCTTCACCTTCCCTTCGAGCAGGATGAACATCTCGCGTCCGGGGCCGCCCTGACGCGTCAGGATCTTCCCTTCGCGGAAGCTGAGCTCGTCGGCGATGGCCGCGATCTGGCGCAGCTCTTCGGGCGAGCAGTCCTCGAACAGCGGGACCTTGCGCAGCAGATCGAGCGTCGTCTCGTCTTCCCGGCGCATCAGCCGCAGGACGTTTCGAGCGCCCCTTCCCACACGTCGAGCGCCTCGTCTAGCTCCGCGTCGGAGATGACAAGTGGAACGAGGACGCGGATGCAGTTGCCCTGGAGCCCCGACTTGAGCAGCAGCAGCCCCTGCGCCATCGCCTGCTCCGCGACGGCGGTGGCCAGCTCGGGGGCCGCCTGCTTCGTCACCGGGTCCCGGACGAGCTCGATGGCGAGCATGGCCCCGAGGCCGCGTACGTCTCCAACCTGTGGGAAGCGCTCCTGCCAGAGGAGCATCCGCTCGCGGATGGTCTCGCCGATCGCGGAAGCGCGGGCCACCAGGGCCTCCTCGTCGATCACGTCGAGGACGGCCAGCGCGGCCGCCTGCGCCACGGGATTGCCGACGTAGGTGCCGCCGATCGCCGAGTCGCCCGGCGCGTCCATGACGTCCGCGCGGCCGAGCACGCCGGACAGCGGCAGCCCACCGGCGATCGACTTCGCGACCACCATCAGATCGGGCTGGGCGTCGTAGTGCTCGATCGCGAACATCCGGCCGGTGCGGCCGAAGCCCGTCTGCACCTCGTCGACGATCAGCAGGATGCCGTGCTCGTCACAGAGGCTGCGGATCCCCGCCATGAACTCGGAAGGCGCCACGACGAAGCCACCTTCCCCCTGGATCGGCTCGATGACGATCGCCGCCACGTGCTCTGCGGCGACCTGAGTCACGAACGCCCGCTCGAGCGCTGCAAGCGCTGCGCCCGTGTCCGGCCCGCGGTAGTCGTTCGCAAACGGGACGCGGTAGACCTCGGGCGCGAACGGGCCGAAGCCGGCCTTGTACGGATGGGTCTTCGACGTAAGCGTCATGGCGAGCAACGTGCGCCCGTGGAAGCCGCCCTCGAACGCGATCACCGCAGGGCGCTGCGTGTACGCGCGCGCGATCTTGACGGCGTTCTCGACTGCCTCCGCGCCGGAGTTGAAGAACGCTGCCTTGGTGGGTGCCGTGATCGGCGTCAGCGCGCACAGCCGCTCGGCGAGCTCCACGTACACCTCGTAGGGCACGACCGTGAAGTCGGTGTGCGCGAACAGCTGTGCCTGCTCCTGAATCGCCGAGACGACCCGCGGGTGTGCGTGACCCACCGCGAGGCAGCCGACACCGCCCGTGAAGTCGATGAACGTGTTGCCGTCGACGTCGGTGAGCGTCGCTCCCCGACCCTCCGCCGCCACCACGGGCACGTAGACGGAGAGGGGCTCGGCGACGACCTGCTCCTTGCGCGCGAGGATCTCCGCCGAGCGGGGGCCGGGTACCGCCGTAACCAGCTCGATCGTCTTCGTCGTCGCCATGCGGCGCGAGCATATCCGAGCGATCGGCGTCCATAACAGATGTCCGGTGCCAGACCCAGGACAGTCACTGTGACTGTCCCTCGTAGAATCGAGGCGTGGTTCTCTCGGACCGGACGATTCGGCGGCTGCTCGACGAAGGGCGAATCGAGATCGACCCGTACGACGAGGCCCTGCTGCAGCCGTCGAGCGTCGACGTGCGCGTCGACCGCTACTTCCGCGTCTTCCACAACGCGCGCTACCCGTACATCGACGTCAAGCAGCCGCAGGAGGAGCTCACGGAGCTGGTGGAGATCGCCGGTGACAGCCCGTTCATCCTCCACCCGGGCGAGTTCGTGCTCGGCTCGACGCTGGAGCGGATCAAGCTTCCCGACGACCTCGTCGCGAGGCTCGAGGGCAAGAGCTCACTGGGCCGGCTGGGGCTGCTCATCCACTCCACCGCAGGCTTCATCGACCCCGGCTGGGATGGACATGTCACCCTGGAGCTGTCCAACGTGGCCAACCTCCCGATCACGATCTATTACGGGATGAAGATCGGCCAGCTGTCGTTCGTGCAGCTGACCGAGCCGGCGTCCGCGCCCTACGGCTCGGCCGGCCTCGGCTCGAAGTACCAGGGCCAGAAGGGCCCGACGCCGAGCGCGTACTGGCGTAATTTCGAGGGAGGCGGATCGTGAAAGTCCTGGTCACGGGCGGCTACGGGTTCGTCGGCCCGAAGATCGTCCACGCGCTGCGAGCTCGCGACCACGACGTCCGTGCGCTGGTACGCGACCGAGGTCGCGCGAAGACGCTGGAGTCCTGGGGCTGCGAGCTCGTCGAGGGCGACGCCACCGACCCCCAGAGCCTCCGCGCTGCCGCCAACGGCGTCGAGTGCATCGTCCACCTCGTCGCGATCATCAAGGGCAGCCCCGAGCAGTTCGAGCGGGTGATGGCGCAGGGCACGCGGGACCTCGTGGCGGCCGCCCAAGCGGGGGGCGCGCGGCGCCTCGTGCTGATGAGCGCGCTGGGCACGAGCGAGGAGAACCGCGACCTCGTGCCCTACTACCGGGCCAAGTGGGACATGGAGCAAGCCGTCCTAGCGTCCTCACTCGAGCACGTGATCTTCCGGCCAAGCTTCGTCTTCGGGTCCGACGGCGGCGTGCTACCGATGTTCGTGCGCCAGGTGCGCTGGTCGCCCGTGACGCCGGTCGTCGGCCCGGGCACGGGCCGCATCCAGCCGATCTGGGTCGACGACGTGGCGGCGTTCTTCGCGGAGAGTGTCAGCGCTCCGGCTGCGGCCGGGCAGACGTTCGAGCTGGGCGGGCCGGACGCGGTCACCTGGAACGAGCTCTTCGAGCGCATCCGGAAGGCGCTGGGCAAGCGCCGGCCGACAGTGCATCTCCCCGTCGGCCTGATGCGCGTGGGCGCGACGCTCACCGACTGGCTGCCGTTTGCGCCGATCACCCGCGACCAGCTGAAGATGCTCGTCGAGGGCGGAGACCAGGTCTGCGATCCCACTCCCGCCATCGAGGCCCTCGGCGTCACGCCGATCGGCCTCGACGAGCAGCTCCGACGAGCCGCCTAGATGGGGGAACCCATGGTTCCCCCATGGACCCCCTCCTTTACGATTCTCCGAGCCATCGGCGGTGTCGGCTCCCGGCGGGCAAAGCCCGCCTTCGCCCACAGCAGCGGATCACAGCAGGCGCCAGAAAAGACGCGCGGCGTAGACGATGCTGAAGTGCGCTCGATGCTTGCTGAGAGCGTTCACCTGGGCGGAGCCGGGCTTCGCCCGGCGGGAGCCCAGGGGGCCCGCGGGGGAACCATGGTTTCCCCCGCGTTCGAACCATGGGTTCCCCCGTTCAAAAAGACTGAGGGCCGGTCTCCCGGCCCTCAGTCTTCGGTAAACCGCCTGTATTGGCAGAGGCGCTTCCGGCCGTCACATGACGGCGGCGCTTTGAGCGAGCCCCCTACGCTGGCTAGGCGATTCCCCTCAGGTCACGGGGACACGCCTCTACCGGCGGGTACCTCCACTGCCCGTACAGTCATCACCCAAACGGACCACCTCCTTTCCGCGGTACGTTCAGCATACGCGTCAGCCGCGGACGGACGCAACGGTCTACAAGCACTCGCTCCATGATCTCGGCGGCCGTGCCGAGGGTCCGCAGCTCGTCGGCCGAGACGCCCTCGAGCAGCTCCACGAGCTCCGCGACCCTCCGCTCACGGCCCTGCACGAGCACGCGGCGGCCCTTCGGCGTCGCGCGCAGGCGGACGGCGCGAGCATCGGCCTCGTCCACCTCGCGGACGACGAAGCCGTCGCGCTCCAGCCCGCTCACGAGCCGGCTCATGGTGGGCGCCGACACCTGCTCGGCCCTGGCCAGCCCACCGACTGTGGTCGGTCCGCCGAAGACGAGCACCGACAGCGCCGAGAGTCGCGCGGCGGAGAGGCCACTCGCCTCGTCGACCTTCCGTATCCGCCGCAGCAGGTGAATGGCGGCGGAGTGCAAACGATCGGCGACCTCGGTCTGCTGGCTGCTTGACAACGAATCCTCGCTCATGATAGTTAGTTAGCCTAACTAAGTATATGCGAACAGGAGGATGGCATGGCTACTCCAATCCAGAACATCGGCCAGATCGCGATCCGGGCCCGCGACCTGCCCGAAGCCGTCGCGTTCTATCGCGACGTGCTCGGGCCTCGAGTACCTGTTCGAGGCGGGCACGTTGGCCTTCTTCATGTGCGGCGACGTGCGGCTGATGCTCGGCGTGCCGGAGAACGACGCGGTCGACCACGAGAGCTCGACCGTCTACTTCCGCGTTCCCGACCTCCAGGCCGCCTACGAGGAGCTGTCGGCAGCGCGGCGCGAAGTTCATCGACGAGCCGCATCTCATCGCAGAGCTTCCCGACCACGAGCTGTGGATGGCCTTCTTCCGCGACCCGGACGGGAACCTCATGGCCCTCATGAGCGAGGTCAGGAACTGAGCACGGTCGACAGCTCGAGCCCGCGGTCGAGCGGGACGGTGACGCTGACGAGGGTCGGATCGGCCTGGCGCGCCGCGGAGTACGGATGGAGCTCCTCGTGGGAGATCACGTTGTCCGCGATCACGAGCGCTCCGGGCTCGATCTTCTCGCGGGCGAGCCCGAACAGCGCCTCGTAGTCCTCCTTCTCCGCATCGAGGAACACGACGTCGAAGACATCCTCCATCGCCGGCAGCGTCTCGAAGGCATCACCCTCCACGAGCTCGACCCACTCGCCCAGTCCAGCCTCTTCTACATTCGCGCGCCACGCCGCGCACTTCGCCGGATCGGACTCGAGCGAGACGACGGTGCCGCCGAGGATGCGCGCCGCCGCCCCCTGCCAGATCGTCGAGTAGCCGCGCGAGCCGCCGATCTCCAGGACCGATACGGAGGCCTGCGGTGCTACGACCGTAAACAGGAAGCGGCCCGTGGCGGGCGTCACCTGACGTGAGCGCAGCTCACGCGCGACACCTGCGGCACGCTCGGCGGCGTCTTCTTCCTCGAGGCGCGCGAGCACGGCACGGACGCGGTCGTCGAGCACTACGCGGGAACCTCGACCTCGATCAGGCCGTTCTCGACGCGCACGGAATACGTCTCCACGGGCTCGAAGGCGGGCAGCGACAGCGGCACGCCGGTGCGGATGTCGAAGTTCGAGCCGTGGCGAGGGCAGATGACGACGCCTTCCTCGGGATCCCAGTCGCCCTCGCAGAGCGGCCCGTCGTCGTGAGAGCAGCGGTCCTCGAGCGCGCGCAGCTCGCCGTCGATGTTGTAGACCCCCACGTCGACGCCGTCGGCGCGGACGAGCTTCATCTCGCCCGGCGGCAGCTCGTCCACCGGGCAGACCGGGTACCAGGGCACCAAGGGCCTTCCTACTTCAGCTCGAGATCGTCGTCCGACGCCCACTCGTCGGGCAAGGGTGTCCCCTTCCCCTTGTGCAGCGCGACCTTGAGCGTCGAGAGGCCGAGGATCGCGCACTTGAGACGGACGGGCGTCAGCGGCACACCGACTTCCTCCAAGAGGTCTTCCTTGGGAAGCACGGCTACGTCGCTCGCCTTGCGCCCCTTGATCAACTCCGTGAGCATCGACGTCGCCGACTGGCTGATCGCGCAGCCGCGGCCGGAGAACTTCACGTCCTCGATCGTGTCCCCGTCCTCGCCGAAGGCGATGGTGATCGTGACCTCGTCGCCGCACAGCGGGTTCATGCCCTCGGCGCTGGCGTCCGCACCCTCGATCTCGCCGTAGTTCCGAGGGTGCTTGTAGTGGTCGAGGATGTTCTCCCTGTAGAGCTGGTCCACGACTTATCCAAACACCTTCCGGACGCGGTGGAGCCCCTGGACGAGCCGGTCGATCTCCTCGGGGATGGTGTAGAGGTAGAAGCTCGCGCGCGTCGTCGCGGCCACGCCGAGCCTCGCCATCAGCGGCTGGCAGCAGTGGTGGCCCGCGCGGACGGCGACGCCTTCCCAGTCGAGCACCTGCGCCACGTCGTGCGGGTGGACGCCGTCGACGGCGAAGGAGACGATGCCGGCGCGGCGCTCGGGCGGCGGGCCGAAGAGCCGCAGGCCGGGGACATCCGCGAGCGCGCCCAGGGCGTACGCGGTCAGGTCGTGCTCGTGCTGTTCGATCGCCTCGAAGCCGACGGCGGTGAGGTAGTCGATGGCAGCTCCGAGCCCGACCGCCTCGGCCATCGGCGCGGTGCCCGCCTCGAACTTGTGCGGGAGATCGCCCCACGTCGTTCCGTCCGCCTGCACCTTGCGAATCATGTGTCCGCCCAGCAGGAACGGCTCCATCCGCTCCAGCAGGTCGGCTCGCCCCCAGACGGCGCCGATGCCGCTGGGAGCGCACATCTTGTGCCCGGAGATGGCGAGGAAGTCGCAGCCGACCGCCTGCACGTCGACGGCGCGATGCGGTGCGGCCTGGGCCGCGTCGAGGACGACGATCGCTCCATGCCCGTGGGCCCATTCGGTGATCCGCTCGACGCCGTTGTTGACGGTGCCGAGCGCGTTCGACACGAGGTTGAGCGCGACGACCTTGAGCCGCCCCTCGCCCACGAGCTCGTCGAGCCCGTCGAGCACGAGGTCGCCCTCGTCCGTGAGCGGGATCATCCGGAACTCCGCGCCGGTGCGCTTCGCAACGTACTGCCAGGGGACGAAGTTCGAGTGGTGCTCGAGCTCGGTGACGAGGACGACGTCGCCGGGGCCAAGGTTGGAGAAGCCCCAGGCATAGGCGACGAGGTTGATGCCCTCGGTCGCGTTGCGGACGAAGATCACCTCACGGGCCGCAGGCGCGTTAAGGAGCACGCGGACCTTCCCGCGCGCCGTCTCGAGCCCTTCCGTCGCTCGCTCGGCGAGCTCATAGACGCCGCGGTGGACGTTGGCGTAGGACGTCTCGTAGAACGCCTCCATCGCCTCGAGCATCTGCCGTGGCTTCTGCGAGCTGGCCGCGGAGTCCAGGTACGCGAGCGGCTTCCCGTGGAACTCCTGCTCGAAGATGGGGAAGTCCTTGCGCAGCGTGTGCGCATCGAGCTTGGCGCCGGTCGTTACGGCCACATGCCTATCGTAGCCCTCACACCTTGCGAGCCAGGGCCACGCCCCGCCAGATGCCGCCGCGGCGGCGGGCATAGGGCTCGAAGCCGTGCCGGCGGGCGATCTCCTCCATCGCCCGAGGCGGGTGGACGAACGCGCGAAACTCGGAGCCCTTCAACCACGGCCAGAGGTTGAGCAAGGTCATCGCGGCGCGGGAGACAATGTTGCGCGGCGGATAGGTGTAGACAAGCGTCCGCCGCGCCTTCGCGGCCGCTGCGGTGAGCAGCCGCTCGTAGTCCGGGTAACAGCAGACGACGCGGTGCAGGACCACGACGTCCGCGGGCTCGGTGCCGTCGGCGGCGAAGTCGCCGACATGTCGCTCGACGCGCTCGGCGACGCCGGCCTCCCGCGCCAGCTCGGCAGCGACCTCCTCGTACGCCGGCGAGAGCTCCACGACCGTCGAGCGAGCGGCGCCCGACTTGAGCAACTCGATCTGGATGGCGCCGATGCCGCCGCCGGGCTCGAGCACAGCCGCACCCTCGAGCCCGTGGCCGCGTACCACGTCCACGATCCACTGCGCAGGCACGCCGAGACCCTTGCGCCGGTAGCTACGGGCGTCCCGCTCGGCCTGCTTCTTCGAGAACAGCTCCTCGTACCCGGAAGGCGCCTGGCAGCACTTCATGGCGCAACTGTATGCCCGCCGCGTACCCTGCTGGCGTGCCGCGCATCGCCCTGCTGCTCGCCCTCACCGCCGTCGCGCTCGGTCTCGCGGGCTGCTCGGGCGGCGGCGAGCCCACGGCGACGCAGGACACGGGCGCCGCTGTCTTCGCCGACGCCGGCTGCGGCGACTGCCACGCGCTGTGCGCCTCAGGCTCGAAAGGGACGGCAGGCCCCAGCCTCGACGCTCTGAAGCCCAACGCCGAGCGGGTCGAGCGGCAGGTCGTGAGCGGGGGTCGCGGCATGCCCGCCTTCGGCGGGCGGCTGACGGACGAGGAGATCGACGCGGTGTCAGCCTACGTCGCCCAGTCGGCGGCGAGGAGCAAGGTCTCGGTCGCCGCTGAAGTTCGAGCCCGACGACACGACGCTCGCGGACTGCAAGGCCGACAGCGCGTGCTTCGAGCAGGCGTTCGGCAACCTCGCCTTCAACGAAGGGCCGAAGCGGGCGCTGGCAGTCTTCGCGGAGAAGATCGAGACCGACCAGACCGTCAGCGTCTGCCATCGCATCGCGCACTCGCTCGGCGCCGGCGGGCTGGCGCACTACGACGGGCGAAGTCGGGCTGGCATTCGCGGACGGCTCGGCGGTGTGCTGGTCGGGCTATTACCACGGCATCCTCGAGCGCGCGTACGCCGGCGTCTCCGAGGAAGACCTGCCGGCCGTCTCGCGACGCCTCTGCTCAAGCGACCAGGTGCGCACAACCGACTTCATCGCCTACCAGTGCGTCCACGGGCTCGGGTCACGGGCTGATGATCTTCACGGACTACGACATGCCGCTGTCGCTCGAGACGTGCGATGCGCTCGAGACCTCGTGGGACCAGACATCGTGCACGGGCGGCGTGTTCATGGAGAACCTCCAGACGTCGTACAGCACGCGCTCGCCGTGGCTGCGCGACGACGACCCCCTGTACCCCTGCCCGACCGTGGCCGAGCGGCACAAGCTCTACTGCTACCTCATGGTCACGTCGCGCATCCTCGAGGTCGTCGGCGGCGACTGGCAGCAGACCGTCGACTGGTGCCGGAAGGCCGAGCCCGCCTGGATCGCCACGTGCTTCCAGTCGCTCGGACGCGACGCCTCGGGCCGCTCGCTCCAGGACCCGACCGAGGTCATCCGCATCTGCTCGCTCGCCGGGAACATGGCCGGCGAATGCATCTACGGAGCGGCACGCGACATCACGAGCATGGATGCCGGCGCACGACGATCGGCCGGATTCTGCTCGGCGGCGCCGGCAAGCCACCGCGCGGCATGCTTCAACGGCATCGGGACGATCCTCGGTGGCTTCGCGCGCGAGGCGGATGCCCGGCGTGCGGCCTGCCGCAGCGCGGTGCCGAAGCAGTACTGGGACGAGTGCTTCGCCGGCGCGGGTGCGTAGGTGATCGCACGACTCGTCGCCATCGGGCTGCTCGCGCTCGGGCTCGCCGGCTGTGGAGGTGACGACCGGCAGGCCGGTGGCGCGAAGGTCTTCGCGGACGCGGGCTGCGGTGACTGTCACACCCTCGCGGCCGCTGATGCCACCGGCACCGTCGGCCCAGACCTCGACCAGGTGAGACCGGATGTCGCCCGCGTCGTCCAGCAGGTCACGAACGGGGGCGGGGCGATGCCGGCGTTCGACAGCAAGTTGTCCGAGAGCGCGATCCAGGATCTCGCGGAGTTCGTCTCCGAAGCCACGCGAACGGGTACCACGGGCGGCCTCCGTTGCGGCGGAGTTCCGTCCGAACGGCACGGTGCTGGCCGACTGCGATGGGGAGTTCCACTGCTTCGAGCAGGCGTTCGCGAACCTCGCCTTCCGCGAAGGGCCGAAGTCGGCCCTCGCCTTGCTCGAGAAGCGGAGCGCGAAACCCGGACCGATCGAGAGCGACTGCCACAGGATCGTGCATGCCATCGGGGCCGGAGCGCTCGCACACTTCGACGGAGACCCGGGAAAGGCGCTCGCAGCCGGCTCCGTGCTCTGCGCGTCGGGCTATTACCACGGCATCCTCGAGCGATCGCTGCTTGGCAAGCCCGAAGAAGCGATCGCCCCAATCGCGCAACGCATCTGCTCCGATCCGGACATCCGCCGCACAGACTTCATCCACTTTCAGTGCGTGCACGGGCTCGGCCACGGGCTGATGATCTACACCGGTTACGACCTGCCCCGATCGCTCGACCACTGCGAGCCGCTCGAGACCGAGTGGGAGCGCGAGTCGTGCCGAGGCGGCGTTTTCATGGAGAACTCGCAGTCCTCGTACGGCGTTCGCTCCCGCTGGCTGAAAGACGACGACCTTCTCTACCCGTGCGACTGGGTGGCGGAGAAGCACAAGTACCAGTGCTATCTCATCCAGCTAGCGCGCATCGGCCCCGCGCTCGGCTTCGACTGGGCGAAGGTGTCGGACACGTGTAGAGAGGCGGACGAGGACTACGTCGACGTGTGCTTCCAATCGATGGGCCGCGAGATCTCAGGACAGGTACGTCACGACGCCGCGGGCATCCTCGCCGCCTGCCGGGTGACGGGCGACATGGAGCGCGAGTGCATTTACGGCGCCGCCCGCGATGTGACGTACAACGATGCGGGGTCAGAGCGCTCCAAAGAGCTCTGCGACAACGCTCCGACCACCATCCGCGCGTACTGCTGGAACGGGATCGGAACGATCCTCGGCAGCATCAACCCGTCCGCGAAGCAGAAGCAGGCGGCGTGCGCGGAGGCGACGACGCGGTACTACGCCGCGTGTGCGCGCGGCGCGAACGTCTGATACCCACTCACCCGGCGGGCACCTCGAAGGCGAGGCGCGCTCCGTCTGGCGTCACGTTGTGGACTTCGCCCTGGGGATAGCGACGCTCGAGCGCCGCGCGATCGCGTTCCCAGAGCGCTCCGGACAGCAGGAGCACGAAGGGCGGTTGGGCGTCGAACCGGTCAAGTCCTGCGGGAGGCACCGTCGGCTGCACCTGCCCCTCTCGCGCGAACATTCGCAACCGGTCCTGCCACATGTGGGGCAGGCCCCAGACGTAGTACGGCCAGGCATCGCTTGCAGCGAGGTAGAAGCGGATCCCCGGGATGTCACGCCGCGCCTCGACGTAGCGGCCTGTGGAACCGATGTCGTCGCCGTCCCTACGCCCCTTGTCCACGTAATCGGCGGCGATCGCGACGTTCCAAACGCCGATGGCGGCGACGATCACACCCGCGGCCAGCACCGCGGCCAGTCGCCCACCTCGTCGGTCGCGTCGCTTCAAGAGGCGAGGCACGAGCTCTGCCGCCGCCCGGATCGCCTGCGTCACGAAATACGCCACGAATGGGAGCAGGACGAGCAGGCGCGTGTAGTTCGGCGCCTTGTTGACGACGAGTGCGAAGCTCAACCAGAGGGCCAGCAGGGCCGTGAGCGGCAGCAACGCGAGCGCATCTCTTCCGCGAATCACACGCCAGCCGACGGCCAGGACGCCGATCCAGAGCAGCACGCCGGTCAGCGGATCGACGATGCCGTGACCGTAGTTGATGTAGATCCAGCCGTGGTCCACGACGTTGTTGTTGAACGCCCCGAGGCCGTAGCCGATGTTCGTCCGGACTCCTTCCCACTCGCTGTCCGCAAAGACCCAGTCGCGCTGCAACTGCCGCGCATCGTCGAACACGAGCAGCGACTCGCGGCTGAGCGTCGCCTGATCGGCAGGAGCCTTCAACTCTGCGATCACCACAGGCGCGGCGACGAGTGCGAAGGCGGAGAGCGCGACTGCGGCGCTGCCGGCAAGGCGGCGAGCCGGGAAGCGCTCGCGCGCGAAGGCCAGCAGGACGAGGAGAAAGAGGAGCCAGACGACGATGATCGACCGCGCGGGCTGGTAGACGTAGTAGCCGAGCCCGGCGACGGCTCCCCCGAGGAACGTCGGAAAGGGCGCGCGATGACGGAGGCCGCGCAGCAAGAGTGCGAGCGCAACGACCTCGACGAGCAGCGCACTCGTCTCCCGCATCGCCAGCCGGCCGATCATGAACAGCGAATGGCTGAGACCGAGCAGCAGGACGGCGACGATCGCCCACCGACGAGGCATGAGCTGGCGAAAGAGGAAATACGACGCAGCTACGGCCAGTAGGCTGACCGCGCCGTGGAGCGCGCGCATCGTGCCCAGGTCGACCCCACCGAACAGCTCCCCGAGCTTCCCCCAGGCCACGAACAGCAGCGCCGGATGCCCCAGGTAGTCGCTGAGCCCGAAGAGGTCGCTGTTCCCTCGATGCGCCCAGCGTTCGGCAGCCGTCATGATCGAGACCTCGTCGGAGCCCACCTGTACCGGCCAGTCGTAGACCTTCACGACGTAGAGCGGGGAGAGGACGAGGGCGATCAGCGTCGGTGCGACGAGGTCGGCAGTCGCGATCCGCGGTAGTCGCCTGCTCCGGCTCCTGAAGGCGAGGGCGAGAATCACGAAGGACGCAATCCACGACAAGCCCGTCACGACCGTGTAGCCGGTGGTGGCATAGAGGACGATCGACGTCACGCCGAGCACCACGCCGACCGTCAACAGGGCATGGCCGATCGCGTCGGGCATGCGTCCGGTGAGGGCCTCCGTCTGCACGCTCACGGCCGGAAACGATACGGGCCCGAGCGGGCTCGTTCCCAGCCGTCTACGGCAGGAGGCGCTCGACTCCCGTCACGCGATCGAGCCCGCGGTCGACGCGCGCAGAGTCCTTGCCGTCACCGCCGGAGACGACGTCGCGCCTGCCGTCTCTGGCGATGATCGTGTCGGCGCCCTCTCCGCCTTCGAGCACGTCTCGCCCTGTGCCGCCGGTCAGCTTGTCGCGTCCGCCCAGGCCGCGCAGCACGTCATCGCCATGTAGGCCGACGAGAAAGTCGAGGAACGGCGAGCCTTTCAGCTTGTCGTTTCGCGCCGTGCCGACGAAACGGCATGGGTTGGTGATACGCGGCTGGCGCTCGTTCCCGAAGGTGACGACGTAAAGGCCCCAGCGCAGGCACTCGCGTCCCGAGGCGAAGACGATGCGGTTCCCGTCCGGCGACCAGGCCGGCTGGCTGAACGCGTGCGCATCGTCGCCGATGGGACGCTCGAAGCCTCCCTCTCCACCCATGACCCAGAGGAGCGCCTCGGCGAATGCCGTGCCCGTCTCCCTGACGAAGGCGATCCGATTGCCGTCGGGCGACCAGACCGGCAGCGTCTCGTCCACGGGCCGGTCGGTGAGACGCTGGGTGCCCGTTCCGTCGGGCCTGATCGACCAGATGTCGAAGCTGTCCCCGCGGTCCGAGACGAACGCGATGCGGCTGCCGTCGGGGCTCCACGCCGGGCTGGCCTGCCGGTCGAGGCCGGACGTGAGCTTCCTGACTCCCGACCCGTCTGCCCGTGCGACGGAGATCTTCAGCCCCGGCCCGACGAATGCGATCTCCCGGCCGTCGGGCGACCACGACGGCGTCGTCACGTGGGCCTGCGTGAACGGCGAGAAGATGGCGACATCGGCGAGCCGCTTGTCCTCGCCGCTCCTCAGCTCCCGCACCCAGAGACCGTCGCCCCGGAGGAACGCGATCCTGTCCCCGGTCGGCGACCACGCGGGCGCCTGGCCTCCGGTGACATCGACCCCGTCGACGACGAGGCGGCTGAACTCGTTCGTCCAGACGACCCGGCCTTGACGTGACACGTCTGGGTGCGTCCCCTGCCCCTGCGACTTCGTGCGCTTGCCGTCTGGCGTCGTGACGACGACGAGCTCGGGAGCGCCACCGCAACCGACGCTCTCCCGCTCGAACGCGATGGTGCCTCCGCCCCAGCTCGGGTAGCGGTCCTGCCAGGCGAGGTTCGGGTTGCAGCCCGCCCGGACCGCCTCGCTGGGCGCGATGAAGACAAGCCCGCCGAGCACGACTGCGCAGATGACGCTGCGCATCCCCATGCGGCCGAGGGTAGCGGCCATGCTGTTAGCTACGGGTTAGCGCTACGTGCGCGGAATGCGAGCTTCGAGCGCGTCTGCGAGCGCTTCGCGAACCGGGTCGAGCTCGATGCGGTCGAGCACGTCCTGGAAGAAGCCACGCACGATCAGCCGCTCGGCATCGCCGCGGGTCAGTCCACGCGACATGGCGTAGAACAGCTGCTCGCGATCGACCTGGCTGATCGTGGCGCCGTGCGTGCAGCGGACGTCGTTGGCGAGGATCTCGAGGCCCGGGATCGAGTCCGCGTGCGCGTCCGGCGAGAGGATGAGATTGCGGTTCTCCTGGTACGCGTTCGTCTTCTGCGCATCCTCCTCGACGCGGATCATCCCTCGCCACACGACGCTCGCCTCCTCGCGCAGCACGCCCTTGAAAGCGAAGTCGGAGGTCGTCGACGGCGCGTGGTGCTGCTGGAAGGTGTCGTAGTCGAGGTGCTGCGTACCGTCGGCGAAGTACGCCCCGGTGACGCGCGACGTCGCTCCCTGGCCGGCGAGGTCGTTGTGGATGCGGACCTTGCCGCGCCGGGAGCCGAAGCCACCGGCGACCCAGTCGAGCTCGGCGTCCCTCGCGACTGTGGCGCGGTGAGTCGCGAAGTTCCAGGTTTCCTGGGACAGGTTCTGGAGCGACACGTACTCGAGCTTCGCGCCAGGCTCGACGAACAGCTCGACGGCGCTGTTCGTGTAACCGGCTGCGTCCGCCGAAGGCGACGTGTACTCCTCGATCAGCGAGAAGCGGCTGCCCTCCTCGGCCACCACGAGCAGGCGCCAGAACGTCGCGCCGGTGCCGTCGCCCACGACGCGGACGTAAAGCGGATCGTCGAGCTCCACGCCCTTGGGCACGCGGACGAGCAGGCCGCTCTGCCAGGAGGCCGCGTTGTGCGCCGTGAACTTGTCGTCTGCGCCCACCAGCGTGCCCAGGCGCTCGTGGTCATCAGGGAGCGCCGCGAACTCGACGCCGTCGGGCAGCTTGTCGATCTCGATCTTGCCTCCCCCAGCCGTAGCCAGGCCGGACACGTCGATCTCGAGCATGTCCCGTTGCACTTCTGTTGCAGGGACTGTCCCTCGGACATGGCCGTTCTGGTCGAAGGAGTCGGGGTCGAAGCCGCGCAGATCGGTGAAGCGCCACGCCTCCATGGACGTGTCCGGCAACGGCAGCGACCGGTAGAGCTCGAGCGCGTCGGCGCGGTTCACGCGTCCCTCGGTGCGTAGCGGCGGTGCAGCATCAGCGCGTTGCCGTCTGGATCCTTGAAGAACGCCATGTGGCAGACGCCGGTGTCGACCGTCTCGCCGTCGAACTCGACGCCCTTGGCCTCGAGCTCGGCGCGGGCGGCAGCGACGTCGGGGACGCGTAGCGCCAGGCCGGCGGGGCTCGGTGCAAACGGCTGCCCCATGCTCGAGGGATCGAAGATGTCGAGCGTCACCTGGCCGCACGTGAACTCCATGTCGCTTTCCCCCTCGGTCTCGATCTCGAAGCCGAGCGTCTCCGCATAGAAGCGCTTCGCCCGCGCGATGTCCTGCGTCAGGAACGACACGAAATCGACGTGCTCGACCTGCATCAGGGCGTCGTCCCGTCGGAGTACGGCGCGTAGCGATGGTGGAGGATCAGCGCGTTGCCGTCCGGATCCTTGAAGAACGCCATATGGCAGACGCTGGAGTCGTAGACCTGCGGGTATTCGAACTCGAACGCCGGCGCCCTGTAGCCGGTCCATCGTGGCGGCGACGTCTGCGACGCGCAGCGCGATCGAGTAGTTGCCGGCCTTGAACGTATCGCCGGTCTGCTCGGGAGTGTTCAGGAGGACGGTTGCGTTGCCCGGCTCGAACTCCGGCCACTCGTCGCTGGAGCGCTCGTTGCGCTTCAAACCGAGCGTCCCGCCGTAGAACTCCATTCCCTGCGGACGATCGGTGACCGGCACGCCGATGAAGTCGGTGCGCTCGAACTCACCGGCAGGAAGCTCCCAGCCATCGAGCGGCGCATAGCGGTGATGGAGTTGCAGCGGGTTGCCGAAAGGATCGGTGAACCCGGCGCCGTGGCAGACGCCCGAGTCGAAAGACTCGCCGGGGAACTCGACCCCGGCCTCTTCGAGCTTCGCCCTGCGGGCCTCGACGTCGTCGACGCCGAACGCAATGGAGCCACCGTACATCGACAGGCCAAGCGTGAGGTTGCCCGTCTCGTACTCGACCCACTTCTCGCCAGAGGTGTGCGGGTTCCGCCAGAGTCCGAGTGTCTCCCCGTAGAAGGTGTCTGCCCGGCCGAGATCGCTGACGGGCAGCGCGACGAAGTCGACACTTCGTGCGTCGATCACGACGTGGTTCCGTCGGAGTACGGGGCGTAGCGTCGATGAAGGGTCAGCAAGTTGCCGTCCGGATCGAGGAACGTGGCCATATGACAGACGCCGGTGTCGAACGTCTCGCCGTCGAACTCGACGCCCTTGGCCTCGAGCTCCGCGCGCGTGGCCGCCACGTCCTCGACGTGGAGCAATGCGATGCTGTTCTTCTGCGGCTCGAACTCTCCCCCGAACTGCTCGGGGTACCAGATCGCAAAGCACGTCTCGCCGATCCAGAACTCGTTCCACGAGTGCTCGTCGGGCCGGAGGCCGAGCGTCTCGACGTAGAACTGCCGGGACCGCTTGCCGTCCCGCGACGGCACGCCGACGGTGTCGACCCTCTCGATCGTCATCTACGGGGTCGTGCCGTCGGGGTACGGGGCGTAGCGGCGGTGCAGGAGGATGCGGTTGCCGGCAGGGTCGCTCACTCCCGCGCCCTTGCAGGCGCCCGAGTCCCACATCTCGCCGACCTCGAGACCTGCGGCCTCGAGCTTCGCCTTCGCCTCCGCGACATCTGTGACGCGAAACGCGATGGTCGACGGGCGGCAGCTCCGTGAACTCGTACTCGTGCGTGTGCGGCGTCATCACGGCCAGCGTGACGTTGCCGGCCTCGTACTCGACCCAGTCGTCGTCCGGCGAGTTCGGATTCCGTCGGAGGCCGAGCAGCTCGCCGTAGAAGTGGTTGGCCGCTTCCATGTCGGTCACCGGCACGCGGATGTAGTCGACGCGCTCGATCACGGCGTCGAGCCGTCGGAGTACGGCGCGTAGCGATGGTGGATCATCAGGCCGTTGCCTTCCGAGTCCCTGAAGAACGCCATGTGGCAGACACCGGAGTCGAAGCTGTCGCGCTCGAACTCGATGCCCGCGGCCTCGAGCTTTGCGCGCGCTTCGCCGACGTCCGGCACACGGATGGCGACCGACCCGAACGGGAGTGGCTCGAACTCGAGCCCCAGCGCCTCCGGTACGACGACGGCAAGCGTGACGTTGCCGGTCTCGAACTCCGGCCAGTTGTCCCCTGTCAGCGGATTCAGCTGCAACCCGAGCGTGTCTGCGTAGAACTTCGCAGCCCGCTCCTTGTCGCGAACCGGGATCGAGACGAAATCGACGCGTGACGCGCCGATCCCCTTAGCCAACTGAGCCTTCCATCTGCAGCTGGATCAGCCGGTTCATCTCGACGGCGTACTCGAGCGGCAGCTCCTTCGTGATCGGCTCGACGAAGCCGGAGACGATCATCGCGCTGGCCTCGGCCTCCGAGAGCCCGCGGCTCATGAGGTAGAAGAGCTGCTCCTCGCCGATCTTGGAGACCGTCGCCTCGTGGCCGATGTCGACGTTGGACTCGTCGATGCGGATGTACGGGTACGTGTCAGAGCGCGAGTGCTCGTCGAGCAGCAACGCGTCGCACACGACCTTCGACTTCGAGCCGTGGGCGCCGTTCGCGACCTCGAGCAAGCCGCGGTAGCCGCCGCGCCCACCGTCCTTCGAGATCGACTTCGAGGTGATGACCGATGACGTGTTCGGCGCAACGTGGACGCACTTGCCACCCGCGTCCTGATGCTGGCCCTTGCCGGCGAACGCGATCGACAGCACCTCGCCGTGAGCGCCCTCGCCCATCAGCCAGATGGCCGGGTACTTCATGGTCAACTTCGAGCCGAGGTTCCCGTCGACCCACTCCATCGTCGCTCCCTCGTAGGCGACGGCACGCTTCGTAACGAGGTTGTAGACGTTCGTCGACCAGTTCTGGATCGTCGTGTAGCGGCAGCGGCCGCCCTTCTTGACGATGATCTCGACGACGGCGGAGTGCAGCGAGTCGGTCGAGTAGATCGGCGCCGTGCAGCCCTCGACGTAGTGCACGTAGGCGCCCTCGTCGACGATGATCAGCGTGCGCTCGAACTGGCCCATGTTCTCCGCGTTGATGCGGAAGTAGGCCTGGAGCGGCATCTCGATCGAGACGCCCGGCGGCACGTAGATGAACGAGCCGCCCGACCAGACGGCCGAGTTGAGCGCCGCGAACTTGTTGTCGTTCTGCGGGATGATCTTCCCGAAGTACTCCTTGACGAGATCCTCGTGCTCGCGCAGGCCCGAGTCCATGTCGAGGAAGAGCACGCCCTGCTGCTCGAGGTCCTCCTTGAGCTTGTGGTAGACGACCTCGGACTCGTACTGGGCGCCAACACCGGCGAGGTACTTCTTCTCGGCCTCGGGGATCCCGAGCTTGTCCCAGGTGTCCAGGATGTCGGCCGGGAGGTCCTCCCAGTTCTTCGCCTGCTTCTCCGTGGGCCTGATGTAGTAGTAGATGTTCTCGAAGTCGATCGTGGAGACGTCGCCGCCCCACGTCGGCAGCGGGCGAGCGTTGAAGTAGTCGAGCGAGCTTGTGGCGGAACTTCCGCATCCAGTCGGGCTCGTCCTTGTGGCTCGAGATGGCGTCTACCAGCTCGTGCGACAGGCCGCGTCCCGACTTGAAGAAGTAGTCCTCGGGTACGTGGAAGCCGTACTTGACCTCGTAGTCGGAGCCGATCCCCTTGACGACCTCGGTCTCGGTCTGTGCCATTACTCGTCACCTCCCCCGACTGGCGCCGTGGCAAACGCCTCGTAGCCCTCCGCTTCGAGCTTGTGCGCGAGCTCCGGCCCACCTTCCTCGACGATACGTCCGTCGACGAAGACGTGGACGAAGTCGGGCTGGATGTAGTTGAGGATGCGCTGGTAGTGCGTGATCAGCAATGCGCCCATGTCGGGCGAGACTAGCGACTGGACGCCCTCGGCTACCACCCGCAGCGCGTCGATGTCGAGGCCGGAGTCGGTCTCGTCGAGCACCGCGATCCGCGGCTTGAGCATCGCCATCTGGAGGATCTCCACCCGCTTCTTCTCACCGCCCGAGAAGCCGTCGTTGATGTACCGCGACGCGAGCTCGCGCGAGACCTTGAGCCGGTCCATCGCTCCCAGCAGCTCGTCGCGGAACTCGGGGATCGGAATCGGGTCGTCCTCGCCGCCCGCGCGAGCCTTGCGGATGGCGTTGATCGCGCTGCGCAGGAAGTTCGTCACCGTCACGCCGGGCACGGCGTGCGGGTACTGGAACGCGAGGAAGAGGCCTCGCTGCGCACGCTCGTCGGCGCCGGCCTCCGTGAGGTCCTCGCCGTCGAAGATGATCTGGCCCTCGGTGATCTCGTAGGCCGGGTGGCCCATCAGGGCATAGGCAAGCGTCGACTTGCCCGAGCCGTTCGGGCCCATGACGGCGTGCACCTCGTTCGGGTTGACCGCGAGGTCGACGCCCTTGACGATCTCCGTTCCGTCCTCCAGCGACACGCGGAGGTTCTTCAGTTCCAGCAGAGCCAAGCTCGTGAGTCCTTTCTCCTTGAAAACACGCGAAACTACGCCTTGCTTGTAACCGATTCTACCGGAGTGACGGCCCGCTCCATTTGGCGCTCCAGCCCCGGTGCTACGCTAGCCACATGCCGAACGTAAGCCCATGGGAGATCATCATCCTCGTCGTCGTGCTACTCCTGGTTTTCGGCTCCCGCCGGCTCCCGGAGATCGGCCGCTCGGTCGGCAAGGGGATGCGGGAGTTCAAGAACTCCGTCACCGGCAAGGACGAGAAGCCCGAGCTCGAGGACGAGCAGCAGCCTCCCGAGCTGACGGCGCGCGCCGTCGAGGAAGAGGACGAGCAGCCCGTCGGCGCCGGCACCAAACAGTCCGATAGCTAAGTCCGACTGCTCGAGCTCGAAGTCGGAGTGACCCGGCTGGTCCAACTGATCGAGAGCTCGGCGGACCGGCCCGTCGAGACACCCTGTTCCGTAGCGGGCGAAGCCGGGCTCCGCCCGGCGAGAGCCCAGGGACCCCGGCCGAACCACTCACGCGAAGAAGGGGGTCCATGGGGGAAACATGGTTTCCCCCATGATCTTTTCAGCAGACTGGGTGCTGCCCGTTTCCGGGCCGCCCATCCCCGACGGAGCCGTGGCGATCGAGGACGGCCGGATCCTCGCCGTCGGGCCCGCGGCAGAGCTCGGCGAGGGCAGGCGCTTCGCCGACGCGGCCATCATCCCGGGCTTCGTCAACGCGCACTCCCACCTCGAGTACGCGCTCTACGCAGGCTTCGGCGACGGGCTGCCCTTCGGAGACTGGATCGGCCTCCACGTCGAGCGCAAGTCGCGCATCGACCTCGAGGACATGGAGGACATCGCCCGGCTGGGAGCGTTCGAGTGCCTCCGCTCGGGCATCACCGCGGTGGGCGATTGCAGCTTCAGCGGCGCGGCCGCGACTCGCCTGTGCCGATCTCGGTCTCAGGGGCACGATCTACCTCGAGGTGTTCGGCGAGGACGGCGGCGCCGTCGCCGAGCGGTTCGGGCCGATGCGCGAGCGGATCGCCGGCGCCCTGTCGGAACGTGTACGCCTCGGCATCTCGCCGCACGCTCCCTACACGTGCTCGCTCGAGCTCTACCGCGCCTGCGACGAGCTGGGCCTGCCCGTCGCCACCCACCTCGCGGAGAGCGAGGACGAGAACGAGTTCCTACGCACCGGGGGCGGCGGCTGGGAGGCGTTTGCGGACTTGCTCGTACGGCCGCTCGGCACGACCGGCATCCGCGCACTCGCCGGCGCCGGTCTGCTTGGCAACAACGTCCTCGCCGCCCACTGCGTCATGGCCGACGATGAGGAGATCGCGCTGCTCGCCGAGCACGACGTTGCCGTCGCGCACTGCCCGCGCTCTAATGCGCTGCTCGGTCTCGGCATCGCACCTGTGGCCGAGCTGCTCGCGGCCGGCGTCCGCGTCGGAATCGGCACCGACAGCCCCGCCTCCACGCCCTCCTTCGACATGTTCGAGGAGTTACGCACGGCCGTCGCGCTGGCCAGGCTGCGCAACGGCGGCCCGACCGCGATGTCGGCCGAGCGCGTCCTCGAGCTCGCCACGCTCGGGTCCGCGGCGGCGCTCGGACTGGACGAGGAGGTCGGCTCGCTCGAACCGGGCAAGCACGCTGATGTCGCCGTCGTCGGCCTCGAGGGCTCGCCGTACGTGCCGTGGGAAGATCCGGCAGCCGCGGTCGTCATGGGCGGCTCCGCGTCGAGGGTACTGCTGACGGTCGTCGGCGGGGAGGTACGCTACGACGCGGAGAACCAACGATGGCAAGAGCTGCAGCAAAAAGGAATCGAGGCGCGGGCAAAGCTGCTCGGCCGGTAGAGCCCGACCAGAAGAAGTCTCGCCGCAAGGCCGAGACGACGCTCGAGGACGAGCTCTTCTTCACCCGGCTGCGCGGGCACGCCAAGTGGGCCTTCGCGCTGCTCGCCATCGTCTTCGCCGGCAGCTTCGTGTTCCTGGGCGTCGGCTCGGGCAACGCCGGCCTCGGCGACGTCTTCAGCAACGCCTTCGGCGGCGGCGGCGCGCCGTCGGTCGAGGAGCTACAGGAGCGAGTCGCCGAGCGACCGAATGACAAGACCGCTCTCACGGAGCTCGCGCAGGCGCTCGAACGCGACGGACGCAGCGCCGACGCGATAGCCGCCTACCGCGCCTACCTCGTCGGCCATCCGAAGGACGAGGAGATCCTCGCGGCGCTCGCGCTCGTCTTCCAGAACCAGGCAGCCGTGGCGGCGAACGAGGCCAATGCCGCCGCGCGCGCTCTCAGCCTGGCTGCGCCGGGCGCGCAGTTCCGGCCGGGCGCCGGCGCGCTCGGAGAGGCCCTCGGGTCGTTTACGGACCCGCTGGCCCAGGCTGCATCGACCCAGGCAGAGACGCTGTACCAGGAGGCGGTCGCGAAGTACCAGACGGCGAACAGGGACGCGCTCGACGTCTACCGGCAGCTCTCGGCGCTCGCGCCGGAGGACTCGTCGGCCCTGATCCGCTGGGCCCAGGCGGCGGAAGGCGCCGGCGACATCCCGACCGCGCTGAAGGTCTACAGGACCTTCGTGAAGCGCTTCCCGACCGACCCGCTCGTCGTCGACGCACGCCAGAAGATCAAGGACCTCCAAGCGCAGCAGGCCGCGCAGCAGGCAGCAGGCGGAGCACACAGGGTTAGACTCGCCCGCGTGCGAAGCTCGCTCGTCGCCGCGGTGCTGGTCCTCTCGATTGCGGCAGCCGGGTGCGGCGGCGCAGGCACCGGTGGCATCTCGGCCGGCGGCGACACAGCGCGAGGCGAAGAGCTGTTCAAGCAGCAGTGCGGCAGCTGCCACACACTGGCGGCTGCGGGCACGGCGGGCATCATCGGCCCCAATCTCGACGATGCGTTCGCGTCCGACCGGGAGCAGGGCTTCGAGGAGAGCTCGATCCAGCAGGTGGTCGCCGGCCAGATCCAGTTCCCGCCCGAGGGCCGCGTGAACGAGGAGGGGGTCTATGTCACCTCGGCAGGCGATCCGGCGATGCCTGCCGACCTCGTCACCGGAGACGACGTCGACAACGTGGCGGCGTATGTCGCGTCCGTCGCCGGCGTACCGGGCGCGAAGCCGCCGCCACCGCCTGGTGGCGGGCAGGCAGCCGACGGAAAGAGCATCTTCACGGCGAACTGCGCCGGCTGTCACACGCTGGCCGACGCGGGCACGACCGGAACGGTGGGGCCGAACCTCGACCAGTCGCAGCCTCCCAAGGCGCTCGTGGTCGACCGCGTGACGAACGGCGCGGGCGCCATGCCGCCGTTCAAGGGCACGCTCAGCGACGCCGAGATCCAGGCCGTCGCCGACTACGTCTCCTCGGTCGCCGGCAAGTAGCCGCGCAGCGGCGGGCGATAGGGACAGGATGAATCCTGTCCCTGCTTCTAGGAGGCGTGCTCTTTCTCGAGGTCGACCACGACGTGCGTGATCGGCACGGCGAAACGCTCGCGCGCCGTGTCCACCACTCCTCGCTCCAGCCAGTTGGACCGGCCCTCCGGGTGTGTGGAGATGATCACCTCGTCGGCGCCGAACGTCCGTAGCCCGTCGGCGATCGACTGCACCGGGTCGGCATCGCCAACCTGACCGCGGGCATCGATCCCGGACTCCGCGAGGCGCGCGAGGCTGTCCGCGAGCCGCCGCTGAGCCTCGGCCCGGGCCTTGTCCTCGTCCGAGACCCAGTGCCGAAGCTTCGAATTGAGTGCGGGCGTGACCACGAGCACGTGCGCGCGGTGGCCGGCGGCCGTCCGCTCGATCGCCTCCCGGAGCTCCGTTCCGGCCACCGTCTCGTTGGCGATGACGAGAATCCGCCGCTCGTCGGGGGCGCTCACATGAGTAGACGCCTGCTGGGTGGACTCCTCCTCCAGCGGCTTGAGGTACCACCACAGTCCACGCCGCGCAGACGGCGAGGGCGACCGCCAGCCCGGCGACCCAGCCTCCGAGCAGCGCCGCGGCAACGATGGCCGCGAAGCCCGCGATCGAGAGCAGCACCAACCGGAACGCCTCGGCCTCAGAGCGGAAGGGGTTCCGTCGAGCCATCTCTCAGATGATGTAGATCGTCGCGTAGACCACGATCCACATTACGTCGACGAAGTGCCAGTAGATTCCGGGCAGCTCCACGCCGTGGTGGTGCTCCGGGCTGTAGTGGCCGCGGAAGGCGCGAATCGTCGCGAAGAGGAGCAGCGACAGGCCGACGAACACGTGCGCTCCGTGCAGGCCTGTCAGGCAGTAGAAGATCGTCCCGAACGCGTTGTCACCGGGCGAGAAACCCACCCGCGCGTACTCCGCGATCTGGGTCATCAGGAACGTGAAGCCCATGAGCAATGTCAGCACGAGGCCTGCCTGGAGGCCCGCACGGTGGCCGCGCTTGATGGACTGCAGAGCCCAGTGCATCGTGAAGCTCGAGGTGACGAGGATCACGGTGTTCACGCCCGCGATGAAGACGGGCAGGTGGTCGCCCTCCGGCGGCCACGGGTAGCCGTTGACGACGCGGACGAAGAAGTACGCCGTGAAGAACGACCCGAAGAGCATGATCTCCGAGCCGATGAACAGCAGCATCCCCAGCACGCGCGCGTCGACACGGGAGGAGACGTGCGCGGCCGGCGGGTGCTCGCCGTGCTCGTGCTCGTGCGCGTGAGTGGCGGCGTGGGCTTCCACTACGCGGAACTTCCGCCTGAACCGGCTCCGACTCGACGTGGGTCACGGGCAGCTTCGTGTCCTTCTCGAGGCGGCCGACGAGGTCGCCGCGCAGCCAGCCCGACTTCGTGCCCGGGAACGTCGACACGATGAGCTCGTCCGTGCGCTCGTCGTAGATCGCCTGCACGGCAGCGGTGTACGGGTCGGGATGGCCGACCTGGCCGTGGACGTCGATCCCCTCCGCGCGCAACATGCCCACGGCCTGGCGCAGCCGCTGCTCGGCCCCGGGATCTCCCGACTCGCCGAGCTCGCTCTGAGGGGAGATGATCAGGAAGCTCGCCGGCGAGCGGCGGGCCCGCTCGCGGATGGCGTCGAGCAGCTGCTCGCCGAGGACGGTCTGGTTCGCGATCACGAGCACGTTGTCGGGGCCTTCCTCGGCGGCGAGGTCGACCACGACGTGCTCGACGGGGACGTCGACGGCCGCGCGGATGCGCTCCACGACGTCGCGGCGCAGCCAGCCGGAGCTCGCCTCCGGGTGCGTGGAGACGACAACCGCGTCAGGCGGCGGCACGAGCTGGCCGAACGCGTCCCTGACGACGTCGACGGGGTCCGCGTCGACGACGAAGCCGTCGGCTGCGATCCCGTGCTTGCGCAGGAGCTCGAGCGTCCGGTCGAGCCGCCGACGCGCCGACGGCACGCCGCGTGTCCTCGTAGACGACGTAGCCGGAGCGCGGCGACGAGACAGGGCAGATGACGGTAATCCGGACCGTGCCCTCCTTGGCGCGTTGCTCGAGCGCCTCGATGAGGCTCTTGCCGGCCACGGTCTCGTTGGCGACGACGAGGACGTGCGTCATCGGCGCACCTCCTCTTCCTGCTCTTTCTCCTCAGCGGGCACCTCCGGATGGGCCGCGGCGCCGTCCTCGCTCCAGACGGCGTGCCGCGCTCCGGGCACGCCGTACTCGTAAGGGCCGCCCACCACTTGCGGGATCTCGTCGAAGTTGAAGAGCGGTGGTGGCGACGACACCTGCCACTCGATCGAGTGGGCACGCCAGGGGTTCGGCGGGGCCTTCGGCCCGCGCATCCAGCTGTGGATCATGTTGTAGAGGAAGATCAGCATCGCAGCGCCGAGCACGAAGGCCGAGATGGACATGAAGAGGTTCCAGCCCTCGAACTTCGGCACGTAGTCGGCGGTGCGGCGCGGCTGACCCTGGAAACCGGTCCAGTGCATCGGGAAGAACGTGGCGTTGAAGGCGATGAACGTCAGCCAGAAGTGCCACTTGCCCAGCACCTCCGAGTACATGCGGCCCGTCATCTTCGGGAACCAGTAGTAGACGCCCGCCATGATCGTGAACACCGAGCCGCCGTAGAGCACGTAGTGGATGTGCGCGACGATGTAGTACGTGTCCGACGCATGGACGTCGATCGGCACCGTGCCCAGGTAGATGCCGGAGAGCCCGCCGATCAAGAACATCGCGACGAATCCGACCGCCCATAACATCGGTGTGGTGAACTGGATGCGGCCCTCCCACATCGTGGCTAACCACGAGAACACCTTGATCCCCGTGGGCACCGCGATCAGCAGCGTCGTCACCATCATCGGGATGCGCAGCCACGGCGCCATGCCGGCCACGAACATGTGGTGCGCCCACACGGAGAAACCGAGCAAGAGGATGGCCAAGAGCGATAAGGCCATCAGGCGATAGCCGAAGATCGGCTTGCGGGCGAAGGTCGAGATGACCTCGGAGACGATTCCGAACCCGGGTAAGATCATGATGTAGACGGCCGGGTGCGAGTAGAACCAGAAGATGTGCTGGTACCCGAGCGGATAGCCGCCCTCGTCCGCAATGAAGAAGTTCGTGTGCATCACGCGGTCGAACATCACGAAGAACTGCGATCCGGCGATGAACGGGGTGGCCAGCACCACCAGCAATGAGGTCGTGAAGTTCGCCCAGACGAGCAGCGGCATGCGCCAGAACGTCATGCCCGGCGCGCGCATCGTGATGATCGTGACCAGGAAGTTGAGCGCCGTCATGATCGACGACGTCCCCGCCCACTGCACGGCCATGTTGAAGAACACCGCGCCCAGCGGCTGGTCGATCGACAGCGGCGCGTAGCCCGTCCAGCCACTCGCGAAGGCGCCGCCCGGGACGAGGAAGCTCGCGAGCATCATCACGCCGGCGATGGGGAGCAGCCAGAACGAGAGGGCGTTCAGGCGCGGGAACGCCATGTCGGGCGCGCCGATCATCAGCGGGATCACGTAGTTCCCGATGCCCGCGAAGACCGGGATCACGAAGAGGAAGATCAAGAGCGACGCGTGCACGGACACGAGACCGTTGAACGTCTGGGTGTCGACGATCTCCGATCCGGAGTTCGCGAGCTCGGCGCGGAAGACCATGGCCAGCAGCCCACCGATGAGGAAGAACAGGAAGCTCGTGACGATGTACTGCACGCCGATGACCTTGTGGTCGGTGTTGACGCGGAAGTAGTCCTTCCAGCTCCTCGCGCCGTGCCCGGAGTGATCCTCCGGCGCCGTCGGCCGCCCGATCGCGTAGCGCGTCCAGTAGTCGAAGGCGCCGATCCCGGCGAGGAATCCCATCGGGATCGTGACGAGGGAGATGGTCACGACGACGTCGCTCAGCCACACGGGATCCCAGCCCTCGAGCCAGCGGACGAGCGCCATGATCCCGACGCCGATCCCGAAGAACAGCGGGATCATCCACAGGCAGCGGCCGAGGCCGGGTCGCTTGAGCCAGCTCATTGCTGACTCCTCGCCCACCGGTCAAACTCGCCGGCAGGCATCACGACGACCTTCGAGCGCATCAGCGAGTGGCCGAGGCCGCAGAGCTCGGTGCAGATGATGGGATACGTGCCGACCTTCGTCGGCGTAATGGGGAGCTTCGTCGGGTGCGGGAACTCGAGAGCCCACGGGAGCACGTCCATCTTCTGGCCGAACTCCGGCACCCAAAACGAATGGATGACGTCCTTCGCCCGCATGCTCAGCTCCACGGTGCGGTCGAGCGGCAGGCGCAGGATCGGCTGCTTGGTGCCCGCCGCGGGCCCGTTCGCGTATTCGAACTCCCAGGCGAACTGCTGCGCGACGACGTTCACGCGCAGCGGGTTCGAGCCCGCGTTCGAGTTCTGGGTGAGCACGATCGCGGCAGCGATGGCGATCACGGTCACGAGCAGCGCCGGCACCGCCGTCCACGCGATCTCGAGACCCGTATGTCCGTGGATCGGCGGCCCGTCGGTGTCGTCGTCCGGCCGCGCGCGGAACTTCACGACCGAGAACAGGATCACGGCGACGACGACGGCGAAGATGAAGATGCAGATTCCCGTCGCCAGCCAGAACGTGAAGTCGATGCGATCGCGCTGCTCGGCGGCCGACGGAGGGAGCCAGGGGATGAGCACTGCGACCACCGTCGTGGCGGCGGCGACGATGACCGCGACCACGGCCAGCTGGACGATCTGACTCCACCGCACGGGTGATTGGAGCCTAACGGATGGGGCACGTTGTAATCACGCGCGTGAGGGATGCCTCAGGCGCCGCGGCCGGCGTCGATAGCTAGGGCAACACAAACGAGTGCACGGCGACCGCGACCCACGCCCTGCTGACGGAGGTCGTGACCATGATGGGACGGTACAACCGGCTCCCGCCCGAGGAACAGCGGATCGTCAACGTGACGCTGGTCGCCGCCGCGCCCGCGCTCTGGTTCGCGGTGGCGTGGGAAGAGGTGATGGTGCTGGCAGCGCTCCCGCTGCTCGCGATCGTCGCCACGGCGCTCATCCGCACGTCGCGGCGTAGAGCAAGACGCGAGCAGGAAGAACTGCTCTACTGACGCGCACGTCAGGTGCCGATAGAGGCACCATGGTCGAGTATCCGTGGCGGCCCCTCGGCGAGCTGCTCGTCGAGCGCGGCGCGCTCGACCAGTACGAGCTCGACCACTGGCTGAAGCAGCAACGGCTCAGTGGGATGCTGCTCGGGGAGCTCCTGGTCCTCCATCGCGTCGTTTCGCCCATGGACGTGGCCGCGGCACTCGCCGTGCAGCGTGGCGCGGAGAACGTCGCCAGCGGGATCGAGAACGGACGCAACAAGCAGCTCGGCCGAATCCTCGTCGAACGGGACCTGCTCACGGAGAGCGGTCTGCAGCGCGTGCTGCTCGAGCAACAGCGCACGGGGGTCACGCTGGGCGAGGTCCTCGTGCGCCGGGGCTATGTGTCACAGGAGCAGATCGACGAGCTGCTCGCCGAACAACGTGGCGTCCGATCCGTCAGAAGAGGTGTTGCCGGCCGAAACGCAGCCGGCGCTGGACGACGTCGTGTACGAGGTCCGCGTTCCCGGGAACGGCGGCGGCGCGCTTCACGTCTCCGCGTCGTTCCTCGACGCCAGCGATTTCGCCTTTGACATGCTCTACGACTCGAATCCCGACGCACTCGAGATCGTCGAGGTGAAGGGCGAGCAGCGAACGATCGCTTGGTCGTATGTGCGACCCGACGACGATTAGCTGAGAGCGTCTCTTAGCTCTCGCGAGGCCTCCGCGATTGCCTCCCGCCCCGCGTCGATCTGCTCGGGCAGCGCGAAGAACCCGTGGAACATGCCCTCGTAGCGCCGTAACGTCGTCGGCACGCCGACCGACTCGAGCCGCGCTGCATACGCCTCGCCCTCGTCCCTCAGCACGTCCGTCTCCACCGTGACGACGTGCGTCGGGGGCGACTTCGCCAAAGCCTCGTCGGCTGCAAGTAGCGGAGAGACCCGCGGGTCGTCCGGGCCGCACTCGCCGCCCGACAGGTAGTGCGCGATGTACCAGTCCATCGACGCCCGCGTGAGGTACGGGCCGTCGCGAAAGTCTTCGTACGAGGTCGTGTTGCAGCGCGCATCGGTGACCGGATAGACGAGCAGCTGAAAGCGCAGCGGCACGGCGCCGAGCTGCGTCACCGCGGCCGCGAGATTGCCGCCGGCCGAGTCGCCTCCGATCGCGAGCCGGTCCGGGTCGGCGCCGAGCTCTTCCGCGTGCTCCCTGGCCCAACGCGTCGCAGTCAGGGCGTCATCGAAGGCCGCCGGGTACGGATGCTCGGGAGCGAGCCGGTAATCGACAGACAGCACCGCCTGCCCGCTGTCCGCCGCGAGCGCGCGGCAGGTCGAATCGTGCGTCTCGAGATCGCCGACGACCCAGCCGCCGCCGTGGAAGTAGACGAGCAGCCCCAGCCCGTCGTCGTCGGTCGGTCGGTAGAGCCGCGCAGGGACGCCGCCGGCGTCGACGTCACGGATCTCGTGGAGCTCGATCGCCGAGGGCTGCAGATGAGCCCGGCGGATCGTGCGCGCCTCAAGGGGCGAGACCTCGGTGATCGGTGGGAAGCCGAGCGACGCGATGGTGTCGAGTACGGCCTGCGCCTGCGGGTGAAGCTCCACCCGGGGAGTCTCCCAGATACGACGGAGCGGCCGCTCGGCCGCTCCGTCTGTCGCGTGGGTTTGCGCTTCGTCAGAGTTGACCGCGTACCGCACCCGCCGGGTAGTCCGACGTGTGGACGTTGACGTAGTACTCGGACGAGTGCTTCATGATGTCCTTGACCAGTGCTCGGGGTGCACTGACGCAGCCCTCCACCGAACCGTCGGCGTCAGGTGCGGTCAGGCCCACGACTATTGGACCTGCGACGCCTGCCGGACCCTTGTGGATGTGGGCGGCGGCGGCGGGCAAGGTGATGTTGCTGACAGTGAGCGTGAAGCAGATCTCACCCTGACCCTTGCGTAGCCGCAGCGAGGCAGTTCCGGTGCCGTCGGGATCGCCCGGCCCCGGGACCTCAGCAGCCCCCGTGAGGGTCGTTGTCAGCTTCTTGCCGCCCGTCGAAGGCGTGAGGACAGTGCTCGGACACCCGCCGGCAGGAGCCGGAATGATGTCGCCCGGATGGGCCTTATGCGCCTTCAGTACCACTTTGCCGACCGTGATCTTCACGTACGGCTTCGTGGCCGAGTGGGTCTCGTGACAGACCGTGGTCTTCGCCGGCTTGGCCGCTGGTGAGCCCTGCGCGATCGCAAGTCCAGCTAGTGCGAGGATCCCGGCGAGCAGGACAGCCGGGTTTCGTCTTCGGGTCATGGAACCTCCCCCTTTCACCTTCCCGCATACCCACTCATGGCGGGAAACACCCGCATTTGGGGCTGTTTTGCACTCGCCTTACGTAGCGCGTGGCTCGCGCGCGGCGTCAGCTGACGTTCAGCGTGCCCTCCATGCCGGCGTCGCGATGACCCGGCACGGCACAGTAGAACTCGTAGGTGCCCGGCTCGAGGTCGACCGTCAACGACGTCGTAGCGCCCGTGATGGTGTCGCTTGTCTCCTCGACGCCATTGCCCTCGACCTCGACGTTGTGGGGAACCGACGGATCGTTCGTCAGCTCGATGGTGACCGTTCCGGCCGAGGCGTCGAGCGTCGTCTGTCGAACGCCAGGGCACCGCTCGGGTCGGCAGCGAGCTGAAGCATTTCGCCGGTCGCAGACGTCTCTTCCGTCGTCTCACCGTTGTCGTCGCCGCCGCAGCCGGCGGCAAGCAGAGCCGTGGCAATCAGCAAGAGCACGATTTTTCGGGCGGTCAGGCGTTGCCCCTACCCGCGCGCGCGACGTGCACAAGCCTCGCACAGAGAAAGGGAGAAGCGTGCGCTTCTCCCTTCCCTGGTTGCGCGAGTTAGCCGAGCGCTAGCGCCGCGCTGGAGCTGCCGACGCGAGCCACGTTTCCGGCGAGATCTCCCGCAGGATGAACTCGTCGTAGCCGAAAAGCGTCGCGGTAATCGAAGAGATCAACCGCGCACCGTCGAGCGGCGTCAGGTACTTCTTCTCCACCGACGCGCGCACCTCCTTGACGAGGCGCTCGCCGACCTGCCACTTCGGCTCGATCGTCGGTCCGAACTCAGTCGGCTTCATGGAAGCGAACTGCTGGACCATCGAGTGTGTCACCGTCGCTGCCATCTCTTCACCCCCTCAGGTGGAAGGACGGTACGCCGCCGAGGGTCGTCAGCCCATGATCGGCTCGTCAAACCAGAAATGCGCTCTTTGCGGGCTTTTCGGGCCGAGGCTTTACATAGGTCGCAGCGGGCTGGTGCCGCGCCGGCTCTGGTAGCCTGAGACGCAGCGGGCCGTTAGCTCAGCTGGTAGAGCAGGGGACTCTTAATCCCAAGGTCGAAGGTTCGAGTCCTTCACGGCCCATGTCCCCTCGCCCGCTTCGCTTTCGCTCGGGATGCGGCCTTTGGCCGAGCTCGATGCCGAGCACAGGTGAGCCGCTCCCGCCATGTCGGGAGCGGCGGCTCGGCGCTCGGGCGGTCTGAGTTCCTTGTAGGATTCCGCCGCGCGGGAAACCCGTGCAAACTGGGGGGAAAGAGGGGAAGACGCATGCAAGGTTCTACACGCTCGACGCGGCTGCTCGGCGCTTTCGTCGCTGTCGCCGCGCTTGTTCTCGTACCAACGGCTGCTCAGGCGAGTCCGAGCTTCTATCTCGGCCCGATCTTCGGGATCTCGACCGGGCCCGACGACCAACTGCTCGTCGCGAACGCGGGCAGGGGCGTGGTCGACGGCGACACGGGCGAGCTCATCGCGGAGCTGCCGGGTATCAGCGACGTCGACCCGATCGCCGGGACCGACGAGCTGTGGGCGGTCACCGGCGCAGGCGGGAACCCGGAGGAGGACACCGGCCAGGCGTTCTGGCGGATCGACGGCGACGGAGAGGCCACGCTGATCGCGAACCTGTTCGAGTTCGAGAAGAAGTCGAATCCGCATCCGGCGACCGTCGACTCGAATCCGTTCGACGTCGAGGACCTCGGGGGCGGAGAGGCCCTCGTCGCAGACGCAGGTGCGAACGCGCTGTTGAAGGTCAACAAGCACGGGAAGGTCAAGGTCGTCGCGATCCTGCCCAACGAGTTGGTCTCGACGGCGAACATCAAAGCCCTCGAGGGTTGTCCGGAATCGGGCTCAGACCTCTGCGGATTGCCGCCCATGCTCCCGGCGCAGCCGGTGACCCCGAGCGTCGCGATCGGGCCGGACGGGGCTTTCTACATCGGCGAGCTCAAGGGCTTCCCGGCACCGACGGGTGAGTCCAAGGTGTGGCGGATCAAGCCTAATGCTCGAAACGCTCGGTGCGATCAGAGCCCATTGTGCTCCGTGGTGCTCGACGGCTTCACGTCGGTCATCGATCTCGTTTTCGGGGCAGGCGGGAGCCTCAATGTCGTGCAGATCGACGATGCGAGCTGGTGGGCCGTCGAGTTCGATCTCCCAGGCCAGGTAGGAGGATCCGTCCGCCGCTGCAACCTGGCGACGGACGACCTGGCGAGTGAGTGCGACGTGGTCGTTTCCGGAGTGCCAATTCTCACCGCGATCACGTTCCGCGCGAGCGGTCTGTGGGGTGCGCACGACGCGCTGCCCCCGCACCCCGCGGACGTCGACCCGCTGCCGCTCTCGTAGCGGATCCCTTCGACGGGGTCAGGCCTCCAAGGTCTGACCCCGTCTCCGGGCTATCGTTGCCGGGTGCCGCGGAAGGTCTGGGTGACGTCGACGACCTCGCCTTCGTCTCGGCGTAGGCAGCTGGCCGTGTCTTTGGGCTGGCCGCCGCCAACGTCAACGGTCGCTCCCATGCACGGTACGTCCTGGGAGTACAGCGAGAGTACCGACGTGTCTCTGAAGCATGCAGTTTGCTGCTACTTGACGAACCCGAGGAACGTTAGGTCTGCAGGCTGTTTCCGCTCAGGCCAGCTCCTTTCAGTAGGTTCGACGAGACTCTTAATCCCAAGGTCGAAGGTTCGAGTCCTTCACGGCCCATGCCTTCCGCGCACCGCTTCGCTCCGCCCGTGCGCCTGACCCGCGGTGAGGGGGTCGCGCGGACTCCGACCTTCCCGCCCCAGCAAGGGGGGAGGGGGGTCGCGTCCGGCGGAGCCGGATGCCTCGAGCGGAATTGGCGAGGGGGCCGCCACAGTTGACCCAGTTGGGTCATAGCGGGCGAGGTGACGGACACACATCCTGTCTGGGATGAGGCGGTCTAGGTGAGCAGGACGACAAAGAGGGACATCGCGAGCGTCCTTGTGGCGCTCGTATCGCCGTGACCGAAAGCCGGAAGCGGACCCTGGAATCCCGGGCGGTGTCCGGGCAGCGCCGCGTAGGCGTCGTCCACGTCTTGCTCTATGGGGGACCGGTCAGCCTGCCGTGGCGGTCGAGGCAGGACCTGCTCGCTGAGTTCCGCCACCTCGACTCGAGGCAGGCGCTACTCGATGCCTTCGACTCGAGGCACGCGCTACTCGATGCCTTCGAGTTGGTCGAAGCCTCGCGGACCGTGGCGTTGACGCTCGAGCAGAAGGGCGAGTCGCTCGAGGTAATCGAGTTGTGGTCGACGCGCGTCCCGTCTCAAGACCTGCCCGAGGGAATCCTCGAACTCCGCGCCGCCCTGGCCGACGACGTCTACGCCGCCGGTAGCTCGACGGACTGAACGCGGAATCGCGATACGTCATCGCCCGGAGATGAACTAGATTCGATGCGTGACGTTCGCGGTCGCTGCCGAGGCGTACGACCGGTTCATGGGCCGGTACTCGGTGCCGCTGGCGCCGCTGTTCGCCGACTTCGCCGGGAGCCGAGGGTCGTGTGCTCGACGTCGGCTGCGGGCCGGGCGCGCTGACGGCGGAGCTCGTGCAGCGGCTCGGCGAGGACGCCGTGTCGGCCGTCGATCCGTCTCAGCCGTTCGTCGACGCAGTTCGCGAACGCCACCCGGGCGTGACCGTCGAACGCGCCGCTGCGGAGGAGCTGCCGTTCGCCGAGCGGGAGTTCGACGCCGCGCTCGCGCAGCTCGTCGTCCACTTCATGACAAATCCCGTGGCTGGGCTGCGTGAGATGGCGCGCGTCACGCGCGACGGAGGCGTCGTTGCAGCGACGGTGTGGGATCACGGCGGCGGCCATGGGCCTCTGAACGTGTACTGGGAGGCTGTGCACGAGCTCGATCCAACCGTCGAGGACGAGTCGAAGCTCGCGGGCGCACGCGAAGGCGATCTGGCGAGGCTGTTCGCGGCTGCGGGATTGCAGGAGATCGTCGAGGCCGGGCTCTGGGTCTCCGTTGAGCATCCGACCTTCGAGGACTGGTGGGAGCCATACACGCTCGGCGTCGGACCCGCGGGCGACTACGTCGCCGGTCTCGATGACGAGGGGCAAGCCCGGCTACGCGAGCTCTGCCGAGGCGAAGCTCCCGGACGCGCCATTCGAGGTGCGCGCCTGCGCGTGGGCCGCGCGAGGGCTCGTCTAGGACGGGCTTGCAGGGCGCGCGAGCGCGTAGAACAGCCGGTCGAACGCCTCGTCGCGGCGCGCAATCGCAAATCCTGCCCTGGCGAGCTCCTGCTCCAGCGAGCCCATCGTGATCCCGCCGTGGTCGATCTCCCACACGTGGTACGGCTCGTCGATCCGGCCCCGGTTCATCTTCCACTGGAACGACCTCGCCTTCACCTTCGGCAGCTTCACGCCGAACGACGCCACGAGCCTCCGGTTGCGCGGCAGGCTCAGGAAGACGTGGTGCCGCGCAGCGGCGGCGAGCCTCGCCAGCACGGACGAGAGGTCGCGGTAAGGGAGGTGCTCGAAGACCTCGAAGGCGAGAATCGCGTCGTAGGTCTCCGGGAACTCGTAGCGCGCGACGTTGGCGACGATGTCGGGCCGCTTGTCGGCGTCGATGTCGAGCGTGGTGACGGTGACGCCCTTCGAGCGAAGGTAGTTCGCGGTAAAGCCCGTGCCGACGCCGATCTCGAGCACCTGGTCGCCCTGCCGCGACGAGGTCCTCCATGAGCTTCTGCTGACGCCAGTAGAGGCGCCAGTGCGTCTCGCCCTCCAGCTCGTGAATCCAGTGGCTCGAGTAGCGGTACTCGGCGCCTTCGGCAGACTCGCTCTCCACGCCGACCTACGCTAACGCCATGAAGGTGCTCTCCGTCGTCGGCAACCGCCCACAGTTCATCAAGTCGGGACCGCTGTCGGTGGCTCTGCGCGAAGTCGGCGTCGAGGAGATCGTCCTCCACACGGGACAGCACTACGACCGCGAGCTCTCTCAGGTGTTCTTCGAGGAGCTCGGGCTGGCGGACCCTGCCTACCGGCTGGAGGCGCACACGCGCGACGTGGACGCGATGCTCCCCGGGATTGCGGAGGCGCTCGAGCGGGAGCGCCCGGACGCAGCCGTCGTCTTCGGCGACACGAACTCGACGCTCGCGGGCGGGCGGGCGGCGCGGCAGGCAGGCGTTTCCTTCGCGCACGTGGAGGCGGGGATGCGCTCCGGCGATATGACCATGCCGGAGGAGCGCACGCGCATCGAGGTCGATTCGATCGCGGATCTCCTCCTCTGCCCCGACGAGCGCTCGCGCGGCATTCTCGAGTCCGAGGGCGTGCCGGGCGCGATCGAGGTTGTGGGTGACGTGATGGCGGACGCGTGCTTCACGTTCGCGCCGATCGCGCGGGAGCGCTCCCGCGTGCTCGAGCGGCTCGGGCTCCAGCCGGGCACGTACGTCGTGGCCACGATCCACCGCGACGCGAACGTGGTCGAGCCTCGCCTCGGCCGCATCGTGTCCGGACTGGCCGCGATCGACGAGCCCGTGATCTTTCCGGCCCATCCGCGAACCCGCGTTGCACTTCTGACACAGGGACTGTCCCTCGGACATGTCCGTTTGGTCGAGCCGCTGTCGTACCTCGACTTCGCGGCGCTCGCCTCCCAGGCACGCGTCATCGTCACGGACTCGGGCGGGCTGCAGAAGGAGGCTTACTGGTACGGCATCCCCTGCGTGACGGCCAGGCCGTCGACGGAGTGGGTGGACACCGTCGAGCAGGGAGCGAACACCCTCGTCGACGACGACCCGGAGCGGCTTGCCGCCGCGGTTGCGGCAGCAGAGCCACTTGCGCCGGACCGCCCCGCGTTGTACGGCGACGGCAGGGCAGCGCCGAAGATCGCAGAAGCTCTCTGTACCCTTTTCGCCCAATGACCGAGCCCCGCCTAGAGGCCCAGCCGGCCGAGCCCGCCACCCGTCACTGGGACGTCGCCGTTGTCGGTGCGGGCTATGTCGGCGTGCCCCTCGCACGCCTGCTCGCGCAGTCGGGCAAGAGCGTGCTGCTCGTCGACGTGGCCGAGCACGTCGTCGCCGGCATCAACCGCGGCGAGAGCCACATCGAGGATGTTCCGTCCGACGAGCTCCGCCCACTCGTGTCCGAGGGCCGCATCGCAGCGACGAGCGACTACGACGCCCTCCGTGACGCCGATGCGATCGTCGTCGCCCTCCCCACGCCGCTCTCGAAGCAGCGTGAGCCGGATATCAGGATCCTCGTCAACGCCGTCACCGACATCGCCACGAGACTTCGAACGGGCCATCTGGTCGTGCTCGAGTCGACGACGTATCCCGGCACGACCCGCGAGGTCGTGCTGCCGATACTCGCGAAGAGCGGCCTCGAGGTCGGCCGCGACTTCCATCTCGCCTTCTCGCCGGAGCGCGTGGATCCCGGCAACACGCGCTGGCGCCCGGAGAACGTGCCGAAGATCGTCGGCGGCATCACCGACGCCTGCACGGAGCGCGCGGCCGAGCTCTACCAGGGCGCGATCGACCAGGTGCACCGCGTCTCGTCACCGGAGGCGGCCGAGCTCACGAAGCTGCTCGAGAACATCTTTCGCTCGGTCAACATCGCGCTCGTCAACGAGCTCGCCCAGCTCTGCGACCGGATGGGCATCGACGTCTGGGAAGTGGTCGACGCGGCGTCGACGAAGCCGTTCGGCTTCATGCGCTTCGAGCCCGGCCCCGGGCTGGGCGGGCACTGCATCCCGATCGATCCCTTCTACCTGACGTGGAAGGCGCGGGAATACGGCTTCTACACCGAGTTCATCGAGCTGGCCGGGAAGGTCAACGAGAACATGCCGTACTACTGCCGCTCGCTCATCTCGCAGGCGCTGAACCACGGCCGCCAGCGGTCGCTGAAGGGGTCGAAGGTACTCGTGCTGGGCGTCGCGTACAAGCCCGACATCTCCGACACGCGCGAGTCGCCCGCGCTGAAGGTCATCGAGCTGCTTCGTAACGCCGGATCGGACGTCGCCTACCACGATCCGCACGTCCCCAGCCTGCCCGAGCTCGGGCTGGAGTCGGCCGAGCTCGACCCGGCGGCCCACGACTGCGTGGTCGTCGTCACCGACCACTCGGGCGTCGACTACGACCGCGTCGTCGAGGAGGCCCTGCTCGTCGTCGACTTCCGCAACGCCACGGGCGAGGCAGGCCGAAGCTCGGACAAGGTCTGGAAGCTTTGAGCCCCACGCGAGTGGGCGTGGCCGGCCTCGGCTACTGGGGCCCCAACCTCGCGCGAAACTTCGACACGCTCGCGGACCTGGCGTGGATCTGCGACTCCGACGGCAGCGCCGTCGAGCGCACGCGCGGCCGTTTTCCGCAGGCACGGACCACGACCGACTTCGACGAGCTGCTCGCGGACGAGTCGCTCGACGCGGTGGTCGTGGCGACGCCCGTGCCCACGCACGCCGATCTCGCGCTGAGAGCGCTGGAGGCGGGGAAGCACGTGCTCGTCGAGAAGCCACCGGCGATGACGGCGGCCGAGATCGACGGCCTCGTCGCGCTCGCCGCCGACCGCGACCTGGTGCTCATGCCTGGCCACCTCCTGCTCTACCACCCGGGTGTCGAGAAGCTCAAGGAGCTCGTCGACTCGGGCGAGCTGGGCGACGTGCTCTGCGTGTACGGAAACCGCCAGAACCTCGGCATCATCCGGCCGGACGAGAACGCCCTCTGGTCGCTCGGCGTCCACGACCTCTCCGTGATCCTCTACCTGCTCGAGGAGGAGCCGTCGGAGGCGATCGCGGTCGGCCGCGACTTCCTCCAGCCCGGGCGTCGAGGACGTCGTCTTCTGCTACCTCCGCTTCCCGTCGGGAAAGATCGCGCACATGCACCTCTCGTGGCTCGACCCGCACAAGATGCGGAAGCTGACCGTCGTCGGCCAGGAGAAGATGGTCGTGTTCGACGACATGGAGCTGGAGCGCAAGGTGACTGTGTACGAGAAGTCGCCGTGGCTGCGGGCCGAGACGTACGGCGAGTGGCAGACGCGGACCGGAGACATCCACATCCCGAAGATCGCCACGGACGAGCCGCTGCGACTGGAGTGCGAGCGGTTCCTCGCGCTGATCGAGGGCGACGGCGACCGGGGCAAGGTGGCACGGGACGGCGCGCTCGTCGTCCGGGTGCTCGAGCGGCTGACGGAGTCACTGCGTGGCGGCTGACGTTCACCCGACGGCGGTGGTGCACGAGGGCACGGTGCTGGGCGAGGGCGTGCGCGTGCTCGAGTACGCCGTCGTCGGCAAGCAGCCGGTGCTGTCGGCCCGCTCGACCACGAAGCGCGAGCACTTGCCACCGGCCGAGATCGGGGACGGGGCCGTGATCTCCACGGGGGCAGTCGTCTTCGCCGGGACGACGATCGGCGCCCGGTCGATCGTCGGCGACCAGGCCTGCGTGCGTGAGCGCTGCATCATCGGCGACGACGTCGTCGTCGGCCGCGGCTCGCTCGTGGAGAACGACACGACCGTCGGCGCACGGACGAAGATCCAGGCGCAGGCCTACGTGACCGGGTACTCGACCCTCGAGGAAGACGTCTTCATCGCGCCGTGCGTCGTGATGACGAACGACAACTTCATGGGCCGCACAGAGAGGCGCCACGAGCTCGTCAAGGGACCGACGATCCGGCGCGGCGCGCGCGTCGGCGGCGGCGTCGTGATCTGTCCGGGCATCGAGATCGGCGAGGAGGCGTTTCTCGCCGCAGGCGCGGTCGTCACGAAGGATGTCCCGCCGAAGATGGTGGCGATGGGCGTGCCCGCAAAGGTCGTACGCCCGGTGTCCGAGGACGAGCTCCTCGAGCCCTAACAGCCGATTCCGCTGGGGAAATCTCCGCGTCGCCCAGGGTCGCCGTCCACGCGATCCGCATCAACGCTAGAGCCTGTGGAGCAATTGGCACACAATTGTCACACCTCAGTGCCAGGCACTGGGACGGACCGCTTTGGGCGGCTGGCGAGGAGGGTCGAGGCTGATTCGCTGCTAGGCCGGCGCAGGCAAGATCGCGCCGAGCTCGCGGATCGACGCCTCGGTGATCGGGCGCACGACGAGGATCGCCTCGTCGGCACCGGCCGCATCGAGCTCGCGGAGCATGCCGGGCAGCTTCTCGTCCGACACCGGAACCGTCTCCTTGTCGTGCGGCCGCTTGACCGCGCCCGAATCGAGCTCCACGAGCACGCAGGCACTGCGCCCGATGTCTCCCGGCTCCCTACCCGCCTCTATCGCCGCCGCGTCGATCCGGCCGTTGAGCTCCGCGAACCCCTCGGCGGTGTTGCCGTACCACAGGTACCACGTGTTCCACCAATCGACGTGCGGCAGCGTGAGGCCGAGCATGCGTGGGCCGACGGAGCCGGCCATCAGCGGCACGCGGCGAGCGGGCTCCGGCAGCAGAACGGCGTCGTCAACGCTCCAGTAGCGGCCATCGAACGTGACCCGCTCGCCCGCGAGCAAGCGCCGGACGATCTCGAAGGACTCGGCGAAGCGGGAGACACGCCGCTCGACCGGCAGGCCGAAGATCGTGTGCTCGATCTCCACCGAGCCGGCGCCGAGCCCGAGCACGAACCGCCCGCCCGAGATCTCGTCGACCGTGGCCGCCATCTTCGCGATCAGGCCGGGAGGATGGAAGCTCGCGCACGCGACGAGCGGACCGAGCCGAACACGCTCCGTGACGGCGGCCAGTGCCGCCAGCAGCGTCCATGCCTCCCAGGGGCCGCGCTCCTCGCGCCCGTCACCGCGGTACAGGAGGTGGTCGCCGAGCCAGATCGAGTCGAACCCCGCCTCCTCTGCCGCCTGCGCCATCGCCAGATACTCGGGCCAGCGCACGTCGCGCTCGACCTCGGGCAGCTGGACTCCGACTCTCAACGAGACTTGACGAGCCGAAGCGAGTAGCGGCCCGACCCAGCCGCGGCCATCTTCACCTGCACGTAGTACCAGCCGCCTGCTGCCGCCCGGTACGACAGCGCCTCGTTCGCGCCCTCCCGGGTGGACTGCGTCAAGCGCATTCGCTGCACGTCCGTCGAGAGCCCTTCCACATGCTGGGTGCCCGGGCGCCAGAGGATGAGGTTCGTCTGCGTGTCCGCCGGCCCGGCCAGGAACGCCTTCAGCCGCTCTCCCTTCGCGACGTTGACCCGGTAGACGTCGGCCTGGTCGTCCCAGAAGTCGAGCGTGGCCTTCAACGTGCGCTCGCGGCCGATAGACCGTCGCGGCGCGCGTCCCTGCGTCGTCGTTCGACTCGTAGCGGTCGGCGGGGGGCAACGGGTCGGCCAGCGCCTCCAGCGCGGCGGTGACGTCCAGCGTCCCCCAGCCGGAGCGCGAGTCGCGGCCGACCGCGCACGGACCACAGCCGGTGGTCGCCTTCGCGTCCGTCGCCGAGCGCTCGATGATGGCGCCCACCTGATCGGGTGTCAGCTTCGGGTTCACGGCAAGCAGCATTGCCGCGGCCGCCGTCACCTGAGCCGTCGAGAACGACGTCCCTACTCCGTCCTTGAGGTCGTAAGGCCCGCAGATCGAATAGCCCTGGTCGAGACAGCCCGGCTTCTCGGCGGTGAGCTTGCGCGGCGACGTGGACACGAGTCCCTGGCCGGGCGCTGCCAGATCGTTGAAGACGGCGTCGCGGTTGGAGAAGCCCGGCACGCTGCCGCTCTGCGAGACGGCGCTGACGCCGATCACGTGAGGCAGCGCGGCCGGGTAGCTCGCGAACGGCCACGGTGAAGTCGGCGCGGAGTCGCCGTTCCCGACGGACGCGACGACGACAACTCCCTTGCTGTGCGCATACGCGACGGCGTCCGCCTCCTCCTGCGAGAACGTGTCGCGGCTGCGGTTCAGCGGATCGCGGAGCCCTCCGATCGAGAGGTTGATGACGCGGGCGCCTCGCTTGACCGCCCAGCGAATCGCCTTCGCCTCGACCGCGGCATCGATGTCTCCGTCCGCCGTCGCCACCCTCGCCACGAGCAGCTCGGCCGGGAAGGCCATGCCGGCGATGCCAATGGCGTTGTCGATCTCGGCGGCGATGAGGCCGGCAACGAAGGTCCCGTGCCCGATCGGATCGTCGGCCGTGGCGCCCACGAAGCTCTTGGCGGCGATCACGTTGCCGGCGAGATCCGGGTGGCCGATGTCGATCCCCGTGTCGACGACGGCGACGGTCACGGGATCGAGGAACGGCAGCTCTGCCCAGAAGTCGAAGGCGCGAACGAACGCCAGATGCCACTGGCGCACGACGAGCGGATCGTTCACGAAGAACGACTGCGGCGGCGGGGACGGCGGCGCTTCGCGGCTTGCTGACGATCGACAGCGAGCGGCTGGCCGGGGCCACCGGGACCCTGAGCGGAACGGACAGCACGTCGTCCGCAGCGGTGAGCCGGTAATGCGTCGTAGCCTCGGGGACGACGTCGATCGCGAACGAGCGGTCGGCGGCGAGGTCGACCGCGATGCCGTCCGTCCACGCGCCGCCGCCCACCTTGGACTGCAGCTCGATCGGCCCCTTCACCTGCCGGGCCGTTCCCGTCAGCGTCAGCGGCACTCCTGCCGGCGCCATGCCGGCCGGCCGCGACAGTGACAGAACGCCGAGCGTGATCCACGTCGAGCGCAGGTCAAGGGCTCGCCTGACGGTGGTGGAAGACAGCCGGCGCTCTCCGGTCTTCGTCGTGAGGACGATCTCCTTGGCCCTGCCGGATGCTGGGACGGTGCGGGCGTCCGTCGTGCCGGGCGCGCGGAACAGCTTCGATACCCGCGTGGCCGGCAGCACGACCGGGCCCCAGCGATGGTGCGGAGACCACTTGTCGTCGGGATCCGGCACGGAGACGAGGTACGGAATCGGCGTTCCGCCGCTGAAGACGTCCTCGACGTCGGCCGTCCGGCCACCGGAGGACGAGAAGAAGAACGTCGTCGCCACCTTCCCGTCGAACATCAGGACCTGGCGCTTCGTGGCGGCGACGGCCTTGTCGCCGACATCCGACTCCGCGTCGACGCCGCCGTACACCTGGCTCCGCGTGTCGGCATAGAGGATCGCGGAGCGCTCGCCCGCCTGCGCCAGCGCGTAGGAGCGTGCGGCGACGGCCTGCGCCTTCACGACCTCGAGCGGCCAGTCATCCGGTACCTCCTCGCTCACCACGCCCCGGATGTACGCGTCGACGCCGACGACGTTCACGGCCTGCAGGCGGCCGTTGACGCGCTGGACCTGGAGGTTGCCGCGATACGGCCTGTCTCCGAGCTCGAGCGGCTTCGACCCATGCAGGAAGATCAAAGGGCCGGGCAGCGCGTGCGCCGGCAAGGCGTGATCGGTTGCCACCTTGAAGCCGGGCCCCGTCGAGTAGGTCCCGGGCTCGAGCTCGTGGATCTCGCCGTGCCCGTCCATCAGCCGGAACGGAACGTCCGAGCCAACCGTGATCTCTCGTCTGCCTTCGGCAAGCAGGATGCGCACCGACGACGTTCGGGTCTGGACGAGCTTCGTGCCCGAGTAGTAGTGGGCGAGGATCTTCTTGTACGGCACGCCGCGCTTCGCCTGGCCGTAGGCGCCCCACTGGCCCATGCCCACGCCGTGCCCCCAGCCGCGGCCGCGGACGACGAACGTCGTCGAGGTCACGGTGTCCTCGGCGGCCTGCGTGGTGGCGGCCGGCTGCGTGGGTCCGGCCACCGCTGCGCCTGCCGCAAGCAGCGGTAGGCAAAGCAGGACGTATCTCAGGGCTCGAAGCATCTGGGCGGCGCGCCTCGAAGGAGACGCAACAGGCTAGCGGAACGGTTCTCCTTCGGACGAGAGACTCATCCCCCGGTTAGCCGGGAAGCGTACTGCTCTTCGTAATACGCCCGGTATTCACCCGACTTGATCGGCTCCCACCAGGCGCGGTTCTCGCGGTACCAATTCACCGTCTCCGCCAGGCCCTCCTCGAAGGAGCGGGACGGCGACCAGCCGAGCGCACGGAGCTTCTCGTCGTCCAGCGCGTAGCGGCGGTCATGCCCGGGGCGGTCCTCCACGTGGCGAACGAGCGCCGGATCGCAGCCGGTGAGCTCGACGATGCGTTGTGTGAGATCGAGGTTCTCGCGCTCTTCGCCGCCGACGTTGTAGACCTCCCCGGACCTGCCTTCGCGAAGGACGAGGTCGACGGCGGCCGCGTGGTCGGAGGCGTGCAGCCACTCGCGCACCTGCCGGCCGTCGCCGTAGACCGGCAGCTCGAGACCGTCGAGCGCGTTCGTGGCGAAGAGCGGCACGACCTTCTCCGGGTACTGGTGCGAGCCGTACGTGTTGGCGCCGCGCGTGATGCACGCATCCACGCCGTGCGTGCGGACGGCGGCCAGCACTTGCATGTCTCCGCCGGCCTTCGAAGCCGAATAGGGGCTGCTGGGCCTCAGCTGGGCGTCCTCTGAACAGCGGTGCGGCGCCTCGACGTCGCCGTACACCTCGTCCGTCGACACCTGGACGAGCCGTGCGCCGTGCTCGCGCGCCCAGCGCAGGAGGACGTACGTGCCGAGCACGTCGGTCTCGATGAACTCGGCGCCGCTCAGGATCGAGCGGTCGACGTGCGTCTCGGCGGCGAAGTTCACAACCGCCTCGCAACCCTGCCCCGCGTGGGCGACGGCGACGGCGTCGGCGATGTCACCTTCGTGGAACTCGTGTGCAACGCCTTCGAGATTGGCGAGGTTGCCCGAGTATGTGAGCTTGTCGAGGACGACCGCGTCGTCGCCCCGTTCTGCGAGCAGCTTCACGAAGTGCGAGCCGATGAACCCCGCGCCGCCGGTGACGAGGATCCTCATGGCGACAGCCTACTCAGGCAGTCACTCAACCCTTCCCGCCAGTGCGGCAGGCGGGGCGTGTCCGGCTTCTCGGACCGCAGCACCGAATTGGCAGGGCGTGGAGCGGGACGACCGAGCTCCGCCGTCGTCGTGCGGCGGACGCGGCAGTCGATGCCCGCCTCCTCGAAGATCGCCGCCGCGAACTCGGCCCACGTGCAGTCGCCACTTGCGGCCACGTGGTAGGTGCCGTACGGCAGCGTGACGAGGTCGCGGGTCGCCTCGGCCAGGTGCCCGACGTACGTGGGGCAGCCGCGCTGGTCGTCCACGACCGACACTTCGTCCCGCTCACGGCCGAGCGCGAGCATCGTCAGCACGAAGTTCTTCCCCCACGGCGCGAACAGCCACGAGGAGCGGGCGATCCAGCCGTCGCGAATCTCCCGCTCGCCCTCCAGCTTCGTCCGCCCGTAGACGGAGAGCGGATTCGGCGTGTCCGACTCGACGTACGGCTCGCCCTTCTGCCCGTCGAACACGTAGTCCGTGGAGAAGTAGACGACGGGCGCGCCGAGCGCGGCGACCTCTCGCGTGCGGCCGACGTTGACGCGGCGCGCACCGTCTTCATCTCCCTCCGCCCCGTCGACGTCGGTGTAGGCGGACGTGTGAAAGACGAGATCGGGGTCGCTCTCGACGGACGGCCCCCAGACCTCGGTCAGCGCGCGGCCGAGCTGGCCGCCCGCCCCCGTGATCAGGAGTCTCTGGCCGAGAGGATCGGAGATCGGGTGCTCCAGAGATCGGCGACGCGCGGATCGTCCCACGGGATGCCGTGCTCGTCGGGGTCGGCGGGGTCGTACTCCTCGGTCACGTGGTAACAGAACAGGACGTCCGTCAGCGCCTCGAAGCCGTGCGCGTGATGACCCGGGATGTACAGCGCGACCGGGTTCTCGTCGCCGATGTCCTCCGTGAACGTCTCGCCGGTGTCGCGATCGAGCACGACCACGCGCGCCGTCCCCTGCAGGCACACGAAGAGGTCGTCCTGGCCGCGCTCGTGGTAGTGCAGCCCGCGGATGACGCCCTGCCGCGAGAAGGAGACGTTCGTCTGGCGCGTCGCCTTGGGGAGCTGGGACTCGCGGCGGATCTCGACCACCCAGCCGCGCTCGTCCTCGTGGGCGCGCAGCGGGATGCGCTCGAGGCCTTCGATCACGCCTTGTTCGCCCCGTTGGCGCGCACGAAGTCGTTCACGGCGTAGTACGCGTCGATCGACTCGCCCGCGTCGCCCCAGAAGCCCTCCAGCACGTCGTACTCGATCGCCTTCTGGTCGACGTACCAGTTGTTGACGTCCGTGATCTCCAGCTCACCGCGCCCGGACGGCTCGAGCGTGGGCAGCACCTCCCACACGGCGCCGTCGTAGAAGTACACGCCTGTGACGGCGTACTCCGACGGCGGCTCGGCGGGCTTCTCGACGATGCGGACGATGCGGCCGTCGGCGTCGAGCTCGGGGACGCCGAGGTGGCGGAGGTGCTCGGCGTCGCTCTCTCGCGCCAGGACGAGGCGCGCGCCGAAGTGCTGGCCGCGAAACGTCTCGACGACGGGCCGGATCGTCCTCTCGAACACGTTGTCGGCGAGCATGACGACGCAGGGGTCGCCGTCGACGAAGCGCTCGGCGAGCCCGAGGGCCTCCGCGATGCCGCCCGGCTGCTCCTGGTAGCCGTAGAAGAGCTTGTCGATGCCGTACTGGTGGCCGTTGCCGAGCAGACGGAAGAACTCGCCGGCATGCGTGCCGCCGGTGACGAGCATCAGCTCGTCGATGCCCGCCTCCACGATCGCCTCGATCGCGTACGTCACCATCGGCCGGTCGTAGATCGGCAGCAGGTGCTTGTTCGTGATCGTGGTCAGCGGATGAAGGCGCGTGCCCGAGCCGCCCGCGAGAATGACGCCTTTCACGCCGAGGATCGTAACGCCGCCGTCGATCGTAGACTTCCACACGATTCCTGTGGCCACTGCGGAGCCCACAATCGCGCACGCCGGCGGCTCGACTTCCGACCGCCTGACGCCATACGTGCCGCGAATCGCGATCGAATGGCTGCGCGAGACGCCGAACGCGCGGCACAAGCAGATCGAGGGGTCGCTCGCCTTCGTCGACATGTCGGGCTTCACCGCGCTCACCGAGCGACTTTCGAAGAAGGGCAAGGTCGGCGCCGAGGAGATGAACGACTTGCTCGACGCGTGCTTCGCCGAGCTGCTGGCGGTCGCCTACGCCCAAGGTGCCGGCGTGATCAAGTGGGGTGGCGACGCCGTCCTGCTCCTGTTCGACGGTGCCGGACACGAGACCCGCGCATGCCGTGCGGCGCTCAACATGCAGCGGCAGATCAAGTCCGCGGGCAAGCTCCGCACCTCGTCGGGTCTCGTCACACTGCGGATGTCGGTTGGTATCCACAGTGGCGCCTTCGATTTCTTCCTCGTCGGCGATTTGCACAGGGAGCTCGTCATCACCGGCCCCGCCGCAAGCATGACCGTGGAGATGGAGACCGTGGCCGAAGCCGGCGAGGTTGCCGTCAGCCCGGCCACCGCGGCGGCGCTGGACCGTCGATGTCTGGGGGAGGAGAAGGGACCGGCGATTCTGCTCCGTCGCGAGCCCAACGTCACAGCGCACCCCTCGGTGGCGGTCGGAGACGTCGGCGATCTCGACATCGCGCAGCTTCTTCCGATCGAGGTCAGAGAGCACCTGTTGGCCGGAGGCGGCGAGGCCGAGCACCGGCTGATGACGCCTGCCTTCATCCATTTCATGGGCGCCGACGAGCTCCTCGCGAACGAAGGACCCGACGCGCTCGCAGATGCCCTCGACATCGTGATGCGAACCGTCCAGCGTGCCGCGCACGAGAACCAGGTTGCGTTCTTCGAAACCGACATCGCCCCGAGCGGAGGCAAAGTGATGCTCATGGGGGGAGCGCCTCGGTCGACGGGCAAAGACGAGGAGCGGATGCTGCGCGCGATGCGAGCCGTCCTCGACGTGAGCAGCCCACTCCCGCTACGGATCGGCGTCAACCGGGGACGCATCTTCGTGGGCGACTTCGGCCCGCCCTACCGTCGCACGTACTCCGTCAAGGGCGACGCCGTGAACCTGGCGGCGCGCCTGATGGCGAAGGCGGAGCCGGGTCAGCTGCTCACGACGGACGACGTGCTGGACCGGTCGCACACGAGATTCGACACGGTCGCGCTCGAGCCGTTCCAGGCGAAGGGGAAGGCCGAACCCGTTCAGGCGTATGTCGTCGGGTCGTCACTCGGCCTGAAGGAGCGGAGCGCCTCTGCTCCGCTCGTCGGCCGTGAGCACGAATTGTCGGTTCTGGTCGAGGCGCTCGACGCGGCGCGGCATTACGAGGGAAAGATCGTCGAGCTCGTCGCCGAGCCCGGAATGGGCAAATCGCGGCTGATAGAGGAGCTTCGCGCCACCGCGGAAGGGGTTTCCGTGCGCTCGGTCCAGTGCGAGGAGTACGAGTCGGCGACTCCGTACTTCTCCTTCCGCCACCTGCTCCGCGAGTTCATCGGTGGCACGGACGAGGATGATCCAGAGACCGCCGAGCGGCGCTTACGAGAGCGACTCGAGGTCAGCGCACCCCAGCTCAAGGCATGGCTGCCGCTCATCGGAGTGCCATTCGGCCTCGAGCTTCCCGACACACCGGAGACGGCGCCGCTGGCTGACGAGTACCGCAAGGCACGGCTCGAGGAGGTGACGCGAGAGCTGCTCGGGATGCTCCTGCTCGAGGCGACCCTGCTGGTCTTCGAGGACACGCACTGGATGGACGACGCCTCGGCGGACCTCCTTCGGGAGCTGATCAAGGGAGTGGAGCAGCGGCCGTGGCTGGTCGTCGTCGCTCGCCGCGACCAGCCGACAGGCTTCGCCGCGCCCGAGGACGCAGCCGCCGCCGTGATCGAGCTCCAGCCGCTCGGCGCAGCTCAGGCCGCCGCACTTGCCCACGCTGCGACGGAGGAAACGCCTCTTCTGCCTCACGAGATCGAGGCGCTGACCGAGCGGGCGGGCGGGAACCCGCTCTTCCTGACCGAGCTGATGGCCGTCGCGCGCCAGGCGGGCGGCATCACCGAGCTGCCGGACTCGGTCGAGAGCTTGATGACGTCGAGGATCGACCAGCTCTCTCCGACCGACCGCCGCGTTCTTCGCTCTGCCGCGGTTATCGGAGCCAGCTTCACGAAGGATCTCGTCGATGCTGCGCTCGCGCCCGAGTCTCCCGCGCCGGACGTGTGGGAGCGCCTCGGCGACTTTCTCGTCGAGGAGGACGGGCACCTGCGCTTCCGCCACGCCCTGGTCCGTGACGCCGCCTACGAAGGCCTCCCGTACCGTCGGCGTCGCGAGGTACACGGTCGCGTTGGCGGGACGATCGAGGAGCGCGCAGGAGACCGCCCGGAGGACGAGGCAGAGCTCCTCTCGCTCCATTTTTTCCACGCTCACGACTTCGACAAGGCGTGGCGTTACTCGCGCATGGCGGGCGACGACGCCCAGTCGATCTACGCGAACAGTGAAGCGGAGCAGTTCTTCG
>CAWGEE010000029.1:0-100788 GCA_963821415.1 uncultured Actinomycetes bacterium
GACCGCAACAGTCACGACACATGGATCGGCTCCAGACCAGCGCCGAGGCCGGGGAGAAGCCCGTCGAAATCCAACGCGGGCTCGAGGTGAGGAAGAGGACGACGCCGTCTTCGGGTGCCAAGACTTCCTCGACCACGTCGTCGTAGAGGTTTCGCACCCCGCCGAGCTCGCCTCCGGACGAAACTCGACGTGGTCGCGGTCGGCTCGCAAAGACACGCCGTGGCCGTCGCGCGCGAGCCGAGCGCCGACGGTGCCGCCGATCGCTCCCGCTCCGACCACCACATAGTCCACGCAGCCGATCCTCGCATAGCGAGGTCGGCGTGAAGGCCACGCTCGGGCCGCCGACTTGGGCACCGATGCTGATGGGCACCTTTGCCCCCTGGCCGGTCGCCGTGACATCGAACGGCTTCAGACCGACATGGAGTTCGTGCTCGTCGACTCCATGGACGACGTGCTGCGCGCCTTCGACGGTGCCGTGGTCGTCACGCCCGCCGCATTGCGGGCACTGAGCGCCGGGCGGCCGCTACGCGGAGACGCTGAAGGACGACTCGAGGTGCGTGCAGGCCTCCGGCAGGTCCGCATCGGCCTCCCAGCGGCAGAGCAGCTGATATTCGGTGCGCCTGCTCAGGAGCAGCGTCAGCCGCTGTCGTAGCTCGACGCCCTCGCGCTCGTAGGCGATCTCGTACAGCCGCCCGCGCAGGCCGCCGCGTCGCACCGTCCGCGGCTCCTGGTCGAGCTCGCCGCCGAGGCTGTCGGCCAGCCGCCCGGCCACACTGTCGAGCTCCCTTGCAGCCCGCGGCCAGAGGGCCGGCCGGTACGGCTTGACGAGCGGGAAGATCGTGACCGACTCCAGCTCCTGGCTGCCTCCCTCGGCCGGCAGCACGGTCACCGAGCGCGGCGTGCGCTCGACCTCTCGGTCCTCTGGAGCCGAGAACGTGAAGCCCGGCCCGCTGACCTTCTGCAACGGGATTTGCTCGACCTCCCCACTTGCCGTGCCGCCGCAGCCGGCGACGGCGAACGCGGTCAGCGCAGCGACGAAAACGGCGTGCGTAAGGCGTGGGCGACCGGGGTACACTCGAACGAACGATACGGAAGCGGGGTGAATGTATGGGCAAGTCCACGAGCAAGGTTCGCGATGCCGCCGAGACGGCACGACCGTATGTCGAGAAGGCCATCACGGACGAGGAGTTCCGCGAGAGCCTCCGCGCGGCGTTCATCGCTGCGAGGGAGATCTACGACGAGCTCATGCCGCAGAAGGGCGTGACCGGGCTGGCCAGCAAGGTCGCGAAGGACGAGGACGTCCAGGAGAACCTCATGCGCGCGGTCGTGGAGCTGCGCAACGCGGCCGACCGGATCCAGGAGGCCGAGAAGGGCGAGAGCCACGGGTTCCGCAACGTCTTCCTGATCCTGATCGGCGTGGCGATCGGCATCTTCTTCAACCCGTTCACCGGCCCGGAGACCCGGCGCTGGGTGAAGGGGCGCGTGTCCGGCGGCGAGTTCTCGTACAACGGCCAGGAACAGGCCGAGACCGTTACCGCCTAGGCAAGGGAAACTCCAAGCGAGCGACGCTCCGGCCGCCTGCGGCCGGGGCGATCGCCTGCGCCAGCGAGCCCGGGTCGAGCCCGTTGGCCACGGAGATGTCCGTCGACTGGAGGAGGACGGCGCCGGCGGCCGGCGCACGGCCGGTCGCCCGTAGCGTCGGAGCCCAGACGGCCGCGGAGGGGAAGTCGACGTCATCGCGTGCTGCCATGCGCGGAGGTACGGATAGGATTGACGACTCCGTCGTAGCCGAGGAAGAGCAGCGACGACGGGTGGATCTCGAAGTGCAGGTGGTACGGGGTCGTCTCGGCGTCGCCCGTGTTGCCGACGAAGCCGACGACGTCACCTGCCTGCACGCGCCCGCCGTCGACCGCGAGCGGCGAGAACGCGGCCAGGTGCGCGTAGTAGAACTCGTTGCCGGCGCGGTCTCGGAGCCACAGCCGGTTGCCGCCGACCCGGTTCCAGCCAACGGAGAACAGCGTGCCGTCGGCGACCGCCAGCACGGGCGCGCCGAGCGCGGCGAAGATGTCCTCTCCGTGATGCCAGACTCGTCGTGGCGCGCGGCGCGCCGAACGTGTCGCCGAAGCCCGAAGGGCCGTACACCGGGAACACGTAGCCGGCCGCGGTGAGTCGCCCCGTCACCTTGGGAGCGATCTGAACCAGCGGTGACGGTCCGGTGGTGCCCGGACGCGCCATGTCGGGAGGAATCCCCAGCCCGCGCCTGCTCGCGGGGCGCACGGCCGGCTCGGCGACGGCCGGCGGCGCCACAGCGCGCGGCTTCGCCGGCTCGGTGACGGCCGGCTTGGGGACCGCCGGCTCAGGTGCAGTTGCCGATGCCTCCGCATAGCCGATGAGGATCCGCGTGCCCACGGGCAGGTTGGCGTGATCGGCGTCGAGCCGGACGTCGACCGCCGTCACCCAGCCGCGGTGGGTGGACTCGCCCGCCGTGCGCTGCTGGATGAGCGTGAGGTGCCCCCAGTCCGCGAGTGGTACGCGGAGATCCGGCGCTGGCTCGATCGACTGGCCGAGCACCGTGAGGCTCGTGACGCTCGTCCCGGAGAAGCTCTCCTCACCGGTTCTCGCCGATGCCTGCGTCCGGGCGACGACTGCGCCGATCGTCACCTCGCCACCGAACAGCGACACCGCACGCAGGTCGGCGCGGGCCTGCGCGTTTACGCGCGTGGCCCACGAGCGGCCGGCCACGCTCTCCGCGCGGACGATGGAGCCGTCCTCCGGATACACGAAGGCCACCGGGGAAGCCGCCGTGGTCACGGCCCCGTCGACGAGCCCGGCGACGATCGGGAGCTGGTTGGGAAGCAGCACCTTGACGCCGTAGGCCGACGCAGCGGCCGTGGACTCCTGCGCGCCGCTGTCGGCGCTCGCCGCCGCCTGCGCCGCGACCCCGAGCAGCACGGTCAGTGCGAGCGCAAAGCCCCGCAGGCCCACCATCGCGCCTGATTATGGCAACACGGCGCGGCTGTCGCCTGCAGCTTTACGTGGTACGGCGCGAAGCCCGCCACGCAAGCTGGGCCGCCACCCCGAGCACGAGCACGCCGAAGAGGCGCTCCAACACGTCTTCCGGCAAGGACCTCGGCGAGGAAGCCTCCTGCCACGACACCGGCCACACCTGCCAGGCCCAGCACGAGCGCCGACCGCAGGCGCACGTGGCCGTACCGGGTCTGGCGCCAGGTTCCGACCGCGACCACGGGGAGCATCGCGGCCAGGGACGTAGCCTGCGCGTGCAGCTGGTCGAGCCCTAGTGCCAGCGACAGCGTGGGCACGAAGAGGATCCCGCCGCCCACGCCAAAGAGACCCGCGAGCACGCCCGCAGCGAGTCCGAGCGCCACGGCGAGCGCGACCTTCTCCATCAGACGAGCAGGACGATGCCGATCGCCGTCAGCAACGCCGCGAACCCGAGGGAAAGCGCGCGTGTTGGGACCCGTTGCTGCAGGCTGGTGCCGCCGAGCACGCCGACCGTGGCCGGGATCCCCATCAGTGCCGCGTACTTCCACTCCACGTCGCCGTGCAGCGCGAAGAAGATCGCTCCTTCCGCGGCGATCAGCCCGATGGCCGCGAGCGACGTCGCCATCGCCGACCGTTCCGGATAGGCGGCGAGGAGGATGAGCAGCGGCACCATGACGATCCCGCCTCCGACTCCGAAGAGCGCCCCGAAGAACCCCGCCGCGAGGCCGATGAGGACGAGGCGCACCGGCCTATTGTATGAGCGTGGCTTCCGACCTCCTGGCTCGGCTCGCCGAGCGTCCCGCGGAAGCAGCCATCCTCCTCGACGTGGACGGGACGCTGGCGCCAATCGTCTCCCGGCCGGACCAGGCAGTGGTGCCGGAGCAGACGCGGGCTGTGCTCGCCGGGCTCGTCGAGCGCTACGGGCTGGTGGCGTGTCTCAGCGGACGGCCGGGGGCGGATGCGGCGCGCGTCGTCGGCGTCGATGGCGTGCGCTATATCGGTGAGCACGGCCTCGAGCTGGAGCCGGGCGCCGACGAATGGGCCGAGCAGCTGGCGGCGTTCGCCGCGTCGGTCGACTGGCCCGCCGAGGAGGGAAAGCGGCTCACGCTCTCCTTCCACTACCGGTCTGCGGACGACGTGGCCACGGCCGAGGAGGTTCTTCGCGCCGTCGCCGACCGCGCGCTCGCGGAGGGGTTGCGCCCTCGGTGGGGACGGCGCGTGCTCGAGATCCGCCCGCCGATCAAGGCGGACAAGGGGACTGCGGTGAGCCGGCTGCTCGGCGAGAGCAGCCTGCGCCGGGCGCTGTACGCCGGCGACGACACGACTGACCTCGACGCCTTCCGTGGCCTCGACGGGCTGGAGGTGGCCGTGCGGATCGCAGTCGTCTCGGACGAGGCCCCCGACCAGCTGGCCCACGCGGCCGATGTCATCGTGGACGGCCCGGAGGCCCTCGCCGAGCTCCTCGCACAGCTGTGACTCACGTCGACGAATCGGTACTCGCGCCTGTGCGGGCCCGCTACGGCGAGCCGTTCGTCCTGCGGTGGGACGGTGAGGTCACTGACCCCGAGCTCGCGCTGATCACCTACAGCCCCGGGCGGCGTCATGACGTCACGCTCTTCGTGACGAACGGTGACCGCCTCGCGCTGATCCGCAAGCCGCACTTCGAGCCGGGCATCTGGAGAACGCCCGGTGGAGGCGTCAAGGTCGGAGAGGACTTCGTCGAGGGCATCGTGCGGGAGGGCCTCGAAGAGCTGGGAGCGGCGATCTCGCTGGAGCGCTATCTCGTGCGGACGGAGGCGGTGTTTCGGTTCGCCGACCAGTCGGTGCCGTGGGCAACGCACGTCTTCTCGGCCACGACCGACACGGAGGTGCTCGCTCCCCAGGACACGGCCGAGATCGCCGAGGCCCGCTGGGGCACGGCCGAAGAGCTCGCCGGCCCGATCCGGGAGCGACTGCTGTCGACGGGGCGAGCGCTCTGGCGCTACCGCGTCGCGCTGCATGACGCCGCGCTCAGCCGGCTCGACGCGGTCTGACGCCTGGGGCCACCCCTCGCCTCCTCCCGCGTTAAGCGTACTGAGGAGATGCAGACCGGTGGGTCACGAAAGCGTGCGAAATGCGTGTCGATCGATTCACAGGGCCGCGGCCTCGCGTCGCAAGACCTCCCACGCAAGCCTCACATCAGACTCGCTCGTCCGCTCCTGCCCGATCGCGAGCCGGAGCACGTAGCGCCCGTCGAGTCTCGTATGCGAGAGGAACAGCTCGCCCGTCGCGTTCACGCGCTCGACGAGCAGCTCGTTCTCCTCGTCCGATCCATCCCGGCGGAAACACACGAGCGAGAAGTGCCGCGGTGCGGAGAGCTCCCACCCGGGCTCCGCCCGCACCCAGCCTTCGAACAGCTCCGCCAGCCGCACGTGCTCACGAATGAGCCGCTGGAGCCCTTCGCGCCCGTAGCAGCGCAGCACCGCCCAGAGCTTCAGCGAGCGGAACCGTCGCCCCAGCGCCGGGCCATAGTCGCCGAGCGAGTCGACGGCGTCGGGCGTGCGGAGGTACTCGGGAACGAGGCTGAACGCCGCGCGGAGGGCTTCGGGCCGCGAGCTCCAGAGCAGCGAGCAATCGACAGGCACGAGCATCCACTTGTGAGCGTTGACGACGAGCGAGTCGGCGCGCTCCACGCCCTCGAAGGCCCAGCGCAGCTCCGGGCAGACCATGGCCGACCCGGCGTACGCAGCGTCGACGTGGAGCCAGACGCCGGCGCGCTCGCAGAGCTCCGCGATCGCAGGCACCGGATCGACCGACGCCGTCGACGTCGTACCGACCGTGGCCACGACGGCGCACGCTCCGTCCAGGTCCAGCGCGTCGGGGCGAAGCCGGAAGTCGTCGTCGACCGGCGTCCGCCGCAGCTCGAGATCGAGGATCTTCACAGCCTTCTCAACTGAGGAGTGGGCGTGCTCCGACGCGACCACCACCCGCCTCCCAGGAGCGAGCTCGCGCGCGGCTGCGAGCGCGACGAGGGTCGACGTCGAGGCCGTGTCCTCGATGTGCCCGTGCCAGCCGGACGGCAGCCCGAGCAGCTTCGCCACCCAGTCGAGCACGACACCCTCCAGCTCGGTCGAGGCCGGCGACGTCCGCCAGAGGATCGCGTTCTGGTTGAGCGCGGCTGCGAGCAGCTCCGCGAGGATCGCCGGCTCCGAGCTGGAGATGGCGAAGTAGCCGAAGTAGCGCGGGTGCTGCCAGTGCGTCATCGCCGGCAGCAAGATCTCCTCGACGTCCTTCAGCACCGCGGAAAACGGCTCGCCCTGCTCGGGCGCCGACGTCAGGCAATCGCGAGCGCACGTAACCGGGCTCGACCTGGGTCGAGCACGGGCAGCTCGCCCACCCGCTCCAGGTACCGCGCCGCCCACTCGAGGGCGTCCCGGCCGTCATCACGGAAGCTCGTCACGACGGCGGCCCCTGCCGGATACGTTCCCGCGCGACGGCGATCGGCTCGTCGGGAGCCACCCCGCCTATCCACCACGTCGCGCCCGCCTCCGCGTACTGTTTGGGATCGGCCCCGTGAGGGCTCACGACCACATCGAACGGCTCGTCGCCACGGTGGCGGCGGACGTACTCGACGCAGGCGCGGACGTCCTCTGGCGACATCGGCTCGCCTAGCGCATCGCCGTTGAGTGGCACGATCCCGTCCCATTGCGCGGCCCTACGTGCCGGCGCCCGGTTCGGCCACCAGAAGCCGACCCACACCGGCGGGCGCGGCTGCTGGACGGTCGCCGGGAGCATCCCGACATCATCGACCCGGTAGTGCCGGCCGGAGTAGCTGACGGGCTCGCCGCTCCAGAAACGGGTGACGACCTCCAGCCCTTCTTCCAGCAGCTCCGCCCGTAGACGCGCCGGCGTAGCTTCGTCGAGCGGCTCGAACTCGAAGTCGGCCCCAAGGCCAACGCCGACCACGAGGCGGCCTCCCGACATCCGATCGAGCGACATCGTCTCGCGGGCGAACTTCCACGGCCGCCGACGCGGCAGCGGCGTGACGAGAGCCCCGAAGCGGACCCGCTCAGTAGCCAGTGCGATCACGGTCAGCGCCACCGTCGTATCGGCCAGACCTTCACCGGACGGATCCCAGAGGATGTGATCCCAGACGAAGAACCCGTCCCAGCCTTCCTGCTCCGCCTCCCGGGCGAGCTCGCCGAGGGCGCGCTCGTCGTAGCCGCCCCAGGTAGGCACCGAGAACCCGAACTTCACGAAAGCAGCTTCTCGATCTGTGCCCACGAGCGCGTGTTCAGCACCTGCTTCTTCGTCAGCCACGCCCGGCGCGCCATGCCGATCCCCAGCTCGACGTAAGCGAGCGTGGACGCGCGGTGCGCGTCGCTCGTCACCGGTACCAGGATCCCCTCCTCTCCCGCGAGCCGCGCAAGCGGATCCGGCATGTCCAGGCGGTCGGGCTGGGAGTTGATCTCGAGTGCGGTGCCGGTTCGCACCGCCGTCTCGACGACACGACCCGGGTCGATGGCCATGCCCTCACGACGGCCGATCTTCCTCCCGGTCAGGTGGCCGATGGAGTCGACATGCGGATTCTCCATTGCGCCGCAAAGCCTGTCCGTCGGGTCGCGGTGGAATGCGGAGTGGATCGACGCCACCACCCAGTCCCGCTCGCGCCAGCACCTCGTCCGGAACGTCGAGCGAGCCGTCGGCGCGGATGTTGACTTCTACGCCCTTCAGTAGGCGGAAGGGCGCAAGCTTCTTGTTGACCGCGTCGATCTCCCTGTCCTGCGCCTCCATGCGGCCCTCGCGCAGGTAGTGAGAGTGGTCGGTGATCGCGAGGTACTCGTAGCCGCGGTCGATGGCCGCCAGCGCCATCTCCTCGACGGTGTTGTGCCCGTCCGAGGACCAGGTCGTGTGCGCGTGCAGGTCGCCCTTGAGCTGGCGGAGCTCGACGAGCTTCGGCAGCGACCCCTCCCGCGCGGCCTCCAGCTCACCGGCGTTCTCGCGCAACTCCGGCGGGATGAACTGGTAGCCGAGGAACTCGTACAGCTCCTTCTCGTCCCGGTGGGTGATCGTCTCGCCGGTCTCCTCGACGAGGACGCCGTACTCGGAGATCGAGAGCCCGCGCCGCTGCGCCTCTTCCCGCATGGCGATGTTGTGGTTCTTCGAGCCCGTGAAGTGCTGGAGCAGGTTGCCGTAGCACTCCGGGGGAACGACGCGGAGGTCGAAGCGGAGACCGTGCCCCGAGACGACCGTCGCCTTCGTGCCGCCGCGGGCCGCTACCTCCACGACCCAGGGCAGCTCGGTGAATGCCGAGATGAGCGCATCGGGATCGCGGGCGGTCGCGATGATGTCGACGTCGCGGACGGTCTCGCGGCGGCGCCGCGCGCTGCCCGCCTCGGAGACCTTGAGCGCCGCTGGGTGAGCGCGAAGCTCCTCGACCGCCTCGAGCAGGGTGGGCAGCGCCATGCCGAGCAGCGCTCTCGTGGGTCCGCCGGACTCCTTCTTCGGCTCGGCGAGCGCACGAAGGACGTTCTCCTCACTTCTCGGGCCGAGTCCAGACAGCGTCCGCAGCTGCTCGGCCTCAGCAGCAGCGCGCAGCCCCTCGAGCGTCGTGATGCCGAGCTCGTGCCAGATGCGCCGCGCCGTCTTCGGCCCGAGGCCCGGGATGCGCATGAACTCGACGACCTCCGGCGGCACGAGCTGCTTGTGCTTCGTCAGCGCGTGCACCTCGCCGTCCTCGACGATCTGGACGATCTTCTCCTCGATCGTCTTGCCGACGCCCTGGAGCTCCTTCGCCTTGCCGTCGAGCGCCATCTGTGCGACGGAGGTGCCGGTCTCGCGGATCCGCGTGGCGGCCCGCCGGTAGGCCAGCACGCGGAACGACTCGACGTCTTCCAGCTCGAAGATGTCGGCCAGGAGCTCGAACTGGGCGGCGACGTCGGCGTTGGTGGGCAGGCTGGCCATCCCGCCCGCGATGATACGGCCGTGCGCGCGATCGTCTGCCTCCCCACGTACAACGAGCGCGAGAACCTCGAACCGATGCTGCGCGCGCTCGGCGGCGTACTGCCAGACGATGCCCGGGTGCTGGTCGTCGACGACTCGTCGCCCGATGGGACAGGGCAGCTCGCAGACGAGCTTGCAGCTGAGCTCGACTTCGTCGAGGTGCTGCACCGGCCGCGCAAGGAGGGCCTGGGGCCGTGCGTACCTGGCAGCGTTCCGGCAGGCGCTTGCCGACGGGGCGGAGCTGATCCTGGAGATGGACTGCGACTTCTCGCACGACCCGCACGACGTGCCGCGACTGCTCGCCGCCGCGGAGCACGCCGATGTCGTGCTCGGCTCGCGTTACGTGGACGGCGGGCGCGTGGAGAACTGGGGGCCTATGCGGCGTTTTGTCTCGTCGGGTGGTTCGACCTACGCACGCGTGCTGCTCGGCGTGGGCATCCGCGACCTCACGGGCGGCTTCAAGTGCTACCGGCGGGCGGTGCTGGAGACGATCGACCTCGACGCGGTGACCTCGACCGGCTACGCGTTCCAGATCGAGACGACGTACCGCGCGCTCCGTGCCGGCTTCCGCGTCGTGGAGATCCCGATCACGTTCGCCGACCGCGAGGCCGGCGCGTCGAAGATGAGCAAGGGCATCTTTCTCGAGGCGGTGTGGAAGGTGCCGACGCTGCGGGCCCGAGCGCTGCTTGGCCGGATATAAGTCAGCCGTGGATGACGTCACCGACGCGACGTTCCAGCAGGAGGTGCTCGACGCCGTCGGCCCCGTCGTCGTCGATTTCTGGGCGCCGTGGTGCGGCCCGTGCCGGGCGGTCGACCCGATCTTCGAGGCACTCGCCGCGGAGCACGACGGCCGCGTCCGCTTCGTGAAGCTCAACATCGACGAGAACGTCGTCACCGCCGCGCGTTACGGCGTGCTCTCGATTCCGACGGCCATCCTCTTCGCGGACGGCGAGGAGCGGGACAAGGTGATCGGCGCGTACCCGCGCTCGCGCTACGAGCAGGCGTGGGCCGAGTGGCTCACCGTGTGACCTGGACGACGCTGGCCGGCGCGGGCGGCATCGTCGTGCACGAGCACACGGTGCTTCTGGTTCGCCAGCGGCGTCCGTACGGTGTCCACTGGGAGTTTCCGTCGGGGTACTACGAGCCGGGCGAGTCGTTCGAGGAGGCGACGGCGAGGGAGGTGCACGAGGAGACAAGGATCGCGGTCGACGTCGGAGAGCTCGTCTGCACGATGCTGTGGGAGCGTGAGCACGATTCGAGGCGCAACGTGCTCGCGTACTTCGCCGCCACGCCGCTCGACCCTGCGGCCGAGGCCCGTGCTCAGACGGAGGAAGGCATCGAGGAGGTCGCCTTCGTCGACCCGCGTGACTTCGACGTCGCCGGGATCCATCCGCTGCACCAGGCCATCCTCGAACGGTGGTGGGAGACGCGCACGGGCGGCTTTCACATCCACGCGGACGTACTCGTCCAAGCGGACGGCACGCAGTCGTACGTGTTCAGAGGCGCTTCAGCATGCGAACGCCGCCCTCGTCGACGGTCAGCTCCTCGTATCCGAGCCGCTCGTAGAGCCGCCTGGCCGGGTTGTCGGCGTCGACCGAGAGGCTCATCTGCGAGAAGCCCGCAGCGCGCGCGGCCTCCTCGATCCCGTCCATGAGCCGTGTGCCGATGCCCTCGCCGCGGTGTCCCTCCCAGACGGCGACCGCGAGCTCGGGCGTCTCGTCGTCGACGTAGCCGTGGCCGTGATCCTCGGCCGTGAAGAGGCGGCAGAGAGATGCTCCGATGACTTCGCCGTCGCGCTCGGCAATGACCGCGACGTCGCCGCGGCGGCCCCAGCCCTCGTGGTAGCGGGCGAGCTCGGGATGCGCAATCACGAACTCGTACGGAGGCAGCTCGCGCTCGGGGTTCCACGACACGGCCTCGAACAGCGCCCGCTTCACGTGCTCGATGTCGGCGTCCGTCCCGGGGCGGAGCTCGGTCACCGGAAGTGCTCCCAGCCCCCCAGTTCGTACGGTCGGCCGTCGAGTAGCAGCTCGAGTCCCTCACCCTCCACGCAGCGGCCTATCTCCATGAATGGGCCGGAGTCTACGACCGCCGCCAGCAGCTCGTAGTCCTCGCCGAAGCCGAGATCGTCGATCGTTGCGCCTTCCGCAAGCGGGATGCGGTCGAGGTCGAGGACGACGCGGCAGCCGGAGCGCTTCGCGATGTGGGCCGCGTCGCGCGCGATCCCGTCGGAGATGTCGATTAGGGCGTGCGCATGCGCTGCCAGCGCACGCCCTTCCTCCAGCCTGATCGGCGGCCGGGCGAGCTTGCCGCGGCGGAACGCCGCGCCGGCAGCTCCGATTGCGCCGGTGATGACGAGCACATCTCCCGGAACGGCGCCTGCTCGCCCCGGCACTCGCTCGGAGCGTCCGAGGGCCGTCACCGAGAGGTAGATGCCGTCTGCGGCCGTCGTGTCGCCGCCGATGACGTCCACGCCCGTCTCTGCGATCCCCTCGTAGAGCTCGAGCACCGACTCGAGTGGCGTCTCGCCGGGTGTGCCGAGGCTGACGAGCAGCCCCTCTGGACTGGCGCCGCTCGCGGCGAGGTCGGAGAGGTTGACCGCCGCGGCGCGGTAGCCCAGGTCGCGCCACGAGACGCGGTCGAACGTGAAGTGCACGCCTTCGACGAGCGCGTCCTGCGTGACGACCAGCCCGTCCTGGAGCTGCGCCGCATCGTCTGCGATGCCTTTCGCCAGGCCGCGCCGCTCGAGCTCGGCGAGCAGGCCCAGCTCGCCGAGGTCAGCGAGCTTCACGATTCGTGAGGCCCAGAACGTCGACCGGGCCTTCCCCCTCGCCCAGCTCGACCAACCCGTTCGCAACCGCGTCGGCTGCGGCCTGCGCGGCGCCACGCGCGGCTTCCTCGAGCGACTTGCCCTGCGCCAGCAGCGCCGTCAGCGTCGCCGAGTGTGTGCAGCCGGCGCCGTGCGTCGCTGCGACGTCGTGTCGCTCGACCGGGATCTCCACGTGCCGCCCCGAGGTGAAGAGATGGTCCACCGCGCGCTCGCCGTGGCCGCCGGTCACGATCACGGCCGGCGCGCCCAGCGCGTGGAGCTGCTCGGCGAGCACTCCCCGGTCCTCGGTGTCGACGTCCCCGAGCGCCTGTGCCTCGTCGAGGTTCGGCGTGATAACGGTCGCCAGCGGGAAGAGCCGTGTCACGAGCGCCTCGACCGCGTCGTCCTGTAGGAGCTGCGCACCGCTCGCCGAGACCATCACGGGGTCGACCACGAGCGGGAGGGGGCTTTCCGCCAGGAAGTCGGCCACCGCCTCGATGAGCGGCCGTGAGAAGAGCATTCCCGTCTTTGCGGCGTCGACACCGATGTCGGAGAAGACGGCGTCCAGCTGCGCGCGCACGAACTCCGGCGCCACCTCCTGCACGGCCGTCACGCCGACCGTGTTCTGCGCGGTCAGCGCCACGATCGCGCTCATCCCGAAGCAGCCGGCCGCAGCGAATGCCTTCAGGTCCGCCTGGATGCCGGCGCCGCCGCCGGAATCGGAGCCCGCGATGGTCAGGCAGCGCGCGACCGACACGGCGCGACGCTAGCAGTACGATCAGGGCACCGCCGTCTCACAGGGAGGAACGGATGGCCGAGACGTACACGCACACGACGTGGCGGGTGAAGCCGGGCCAAGAGGAGGAGTTCATCCGGTGCTGGAAGGAGTGGATCGAGTGGAGCCATCTCCAGGGGCTCGGCCCGCGGGCGCGACTGCTGCGTGACGCCGAGAGCCCGTCGACCTTCGTCAGCTTCGGCCCCTGGATGAGCACCGACGCGGTGAAGAACTGGCGCGCGGCGGGCGGCTACCACGAGCGTGTCGCGGCCATGCAGGAACTCCTGGAGGGCTTCGAGCCGCGAACGCTGGACGTCGTCGCCGAAGGGTGAGCGTGAAGGCAGCGCGCTACGACGGCCTCGCAGCCTGGTACGAGGAGTTCCGTCCCTCTCTGAGCCCCGACGAGAGCGAGGCGCTCGAGCGGCTGCTCGGGCCGGGTGACGGTCGCTGCCTCGACCTCGGCTGCGGGACGGGCGTCGCGTTCGAGCCGCTGCGACGGCTCGGCTGGTCGATGGTCGGCACAGACGTCTCCGAAGATCTGCTGGAGGCCGCCCGGGAGCGAGGCATGGAGACCGTGCACGCCTCCGCGGATTCCCTGCCGTTCAGCGACGCGACCTTCGATGCTGCCGTGTCGATCTGGACACACACGGACGTCGACGACTTTGCGGCCGTGCTCGACGAGCTCGCAAGGGTGCTTCGTGCTGGAGCGCCGTTCGTCTACATCGGCGCGCACCCGTGCTTCGTGGGCCCGCATTCCCGCTTCTTCGGCGCCAAGGGCGTGCCCGAGCTCCACGAGGGTTACTGCCGTGCCGGTCGCTACGACGACGGGCCCGCGATCCTGCCCGAGGGTCTGCGGGCGAGGGTCGGAGCGACGCATCTCCCGCTCGGCCTCTTCATCCAGGCCTTCGTGGACGCAGGCTTCACGATCGAGCGCTTCGAGGAGCGGGGCTCGGACGAGTACCCGTTCGTCGTCACGCTGCGCTGCCGCCGGTGAGCGTCGCCGCGCTCTCGGACGAGCTGCTCGCCGGAGAGGAGATCGCGTACCTCGGCACGGAGGCCGCGCGGGAAGCGACCACGGCGCCGCTGCCGCCGGAGCTTGATGCGCGGGTCGTCGCCGCGCTCGAGCGCCAGGGCATCACGAGCCTCTTCGAGCACCAGGCGGAAGCGTGGGCGGCAGCCGCGCGCGGCGAGCACGTGGCCGTCACCACCGGCACGGCCAGCGGCAAGACGCTGGCCTTCAACCTCCCGGTGCTCGACGCAATCGCTCGCGACCCGAAGGCGCGCGCGCTGTACCTCTATCCGACAAAGGCTCTCGCGCAGGACCAGGCGCGCAGCCTGACGGCGCTCGGCGTGCCAGGCGTGCGGCCGGCCATCTACGACGGGGACACGCCGACCGATCAGCGGCGTCAGGTGCGGACGTGGGCCAACGCCATCCTGTCGAACCCGGACATGCTTCACCTCGGCGTCCTGCCCCATCACGACCGCTGGGGGGACGTGCTCGCGAACCTCGAGTACGTCATCGTCGACGAGGCGCACGTGTACCGCGGCGTGTTCGGCTCGCACGTTGCGAACGTGCTGCGACGCCTCCGGCGTCTGGCGGCCGTCTACCGGGCCGAGCCGCAGTTCCTGCTCGCGTCCGCGACGATCGCGAACCCCGGCGAGCTGGCGTCGACACTGACGGGGCTCGAGGCGACGGTCGTCTCCGGAGACTCGGCGCCGCGGGCGGAGCGGACGATCGTGCTCTGGAACCCGCCCGTGACCGACGAGGAGCTCAACCTCCGCGCCAGCGCCCTCGGTGAGGGATCCCGCCTGCTGGCGGAGCTCGTCGAGCGCGGTCTTCGCACGCTCTGCTTCGCGAAGAGCCGCAGGGCCGCGGAGCTGATCCATCGCTTCGCCCTGGAGCGGCTCGGCCGGGAGTACAAGGACCGGCTCTCGCCCTACCGGGCCGGCTACACGCCGGCGCAGCGGCGCGACATCGAGCAGCGGCTCGCCGCCGGCGAGCTGCTCGGTGTCTCCGCGACGGATGCGCTCGAGCTCGGCATCGACATCGGCCTGCTCGACTGCGTGATCTCGGTGGGTTTTCCGGGCACCGTCGCCAGTTTGCGCCAGCAGTGGGGCCGGGCGGGCCGGCAGGGTCACGGCGTCGCGGTGCTCGTTGCCTCGGACGACGCGCTCGACCAGTACTTCATGCGCGAGCCGGACGCGTTGCTCGGTCGCCGCGTCGAGGCAGCGATTCTCGATCACGCGAATCCGCGCGTGCTCGACGGGCACGTGCTGGCCGCCGCGTACGAGGCGCCGCTCGACGACGACGATCGCGCGACGCTGGGGGACGAGGCGCTCGAGCGCGCCGCCGAGCTGCCCGAGCTGCGCCGTACGGCCGCGGGCTTCACCTGGACGGGGCGCGACTACCCGGCCGCGCGCATCTCGCTTCGGTCGGCCGGTGTCGACTCCGTGCTCGTGGTCGAGGCCGAGTCGGGATCCGTGCTCGGGATCGTCGAGCGCGAGCGGGCGTACTCGACCGTGCATGCCGGCGCCGTCTATCTCCATCTGGGCGAGCCGTACCTCGTGAGCGAGCTCGACCTCGCGGCGGGCGCTGCGCTCGTAGAGCCGTTCTCGGCGGATTGGTACACGCAGGCCAAGAAGGACACGACGACCGCGATCGAGGAGGCCGTGCTTGCGGAGGAGCGGGGCGGCGTCGACCTCTTCTTCGGTCGCGTCTCCGTGACCGAGCACGTCGTCGCGTACCAGCGCAAGTCGACGCGGGACGGTGCCGTCCTGGAGACGGTCGCGCTCGACCTGCCGCCCGCCACATTCGAGACGGAAGCCGTCTGGTTCGTGCCTTCCTCCTCGGTGCTGGACGGCCTGGAGCAGATGCCCAAGCTGCTGTCCTCCCTCCACGCGGCCGAGCATGCGCTGATCGCGTTGTTGCCGCTCTTCGCGATGTGCGACCGCTGGGACATCGGGGGCCTGTCGACGAACGTCCACTTCCAGACGGGGGCGCCGACCGTGTTCGTCTACGACGGACATCCGGGCGGCGTCGGCATCGCCGAGCGGGGCTATGCGGTGTTCGGCGACTGGGTGGGGGACACGGCGAAGCTCCTCACCGGGTGTCCGTGTGAGAGCGGGTGCCCGTCGTGCGTGCAGTCGCCCAAGTGCGGGAACCTCAACGAGATGCTGGACAAGGCGGGCGCGCTCCAGCTGCTGCGCCGCATCTCAACCGGCTGATACGCGGGGGCCTCCCATGAGCCTCCTCCCAGTTTCAGCCTAATCGGGAAATCCGAGCCCGTGGGTGACGGAAGTGCGCCAAGACTGTGCCAATCGCCCGGGCGTCATCCACCGCCCGACGCAAGGCGCAACGCGAGCTCGACCGCCTCTTCCGGCGTCGCCGCACGCTCGACTCCTTCCCGGCCCAGATCCCAGCCCGGCTCCAGGACGACGACCGGGCGCCCGAGGATCCTTGCGTACGCGATCTCGGCCAGCGTGCCGTAGCCGCCGCCCACGGCGATCACGGCATCGCCCGACGCTGCGACGGCGAGGTTGCGGGCGTGCCCGATGCCCGTGACGACCACGTGGTCGATCCACGGGTTGGCATCGGCCCGCGACTCCCCCGGCACGATGCCGATCGTGATGCCGCCCGCCTCCTTGGCGCCGCGCGCCGCGGCAGCCATCACCTCGTCCAGCGCGCCGCAGACAAGGGTCGCCCCGCGCTCGGCCAGCAGCCGTCCGACCTCCTCCGCACGCGCTTCGTGCTCATGACCGCTGCCGATGACCGAGATCTGCAGCGCCACTAGCCCGCCCCGTCGACGTTGCGCACGATCGCGTCGACCACGCGCTCGCCGGCGCGGCCGTCCAGCTCCCCGACAACCTCGCGCGCCACACGCCGCCGCTCCTCCGACAGCTCGCCGGGCTCATCGAGAGCTCGCTCGATCGCAGCCGTGACCTCGTCGAACGACTTCGCGCGATAGAAGGCCGTGGACGACATCAGCTCGCGGTAGTGCACGCCGAGCACGTTCTTCGCCGCCCAGGTCTCCCCGGGCGGAGCGCCTTCGTCGTAAAGGACGCACACCGCCGGCCGGTCGTTGACGAGCGAGTCGAGCAGGATCGTCCCGGCGTTCGATACGACGCACGCCCCGTACTGGAGCATCACGGCGAGCGAGCGCATGTCCGCCTCGCCTGCGGGCTGCACGGCGGCCCCTTGCCGCCCCATCGCCGCTGCGAACCGCTGCTCCCACTTCTTGTCCCGGGGATGCGGGCGGAACAGCAGCGAGAAGCGCTCGCGCGAGCCACTCTCCTCCCACCAGCCGAGCAGCCGCTCGAAGAACGCGGGCTCGTACGGCGTGTTCGTCGGCGTGTTGCCCATCACCAGCACCACGGGACGAGACGGTTCCAGCCCGTGCCGCCGCGCGAGCGCCTCGAAGTCCTCGGCCGGGCGCCGTTGGTGGAAGAAGTCGCTCTGGGGCCAGCCGGTGACGATGGCACGAGCCGGATCGACGCCGTGGTAGCGCTCGAGATCGTCCCGCATGACCTCGTTCTGGACGATGTACGCGTCGAGGTGCGAAGAGATCACGCCCTTGCCCACGGGGTGGTCCCAGCTGGCGACGTAGCCGATGGCCGTCGTGCCCAGCCGCCGCGCGGCGTTCAGCACCGGCGCCACCGACGGTGTCTGGAGATTCGCCACCACGACCGCGTCGCAGTCGTCCCGCATCCGCCGTACGAGCTCACCGGGCACGTATCGCCTCTTCGAGAAGTACCACCGCAGCATGGCGCGCTCCACCCAGCGCCACCGCGGCAGCGGATCGGCGTGATCCAGGTCGAGGAACGGGTTTCCGTGGCCGTGGGTCATGCGCTCGACGTGGAAGCCGTGCCGGTAGTTGAAGCGAATCGCGAGCGGCCAGAACCCAAAGTGCTGCTCGAGCCAGGCGTCGCCGCGCCTGACGACCCGCTCCGAGAACGCGACGTCTTCGGGAAAGAGGTCCTCGTAGTACCTCACGCGCAGCCCATCGAGCTCCGCCCAGCGCGACGCCTGCTTGCGCGGCTCGAGAAAGACGACCTCCAGCCGGTCTCCGAGCCGCTCCGAGAGCCCCGCCGTGAGCCCGCACCAGAAGAAGAGCTTCGTGGTCAGCGGATCGGGGAGGACGAGCCAGACCCGTCGCATCAGAAGAAGTCGTGGTCGCCGGTGATCACGCGCCAGCGATCGAAGTCGTAGTTGTCGGACGCGAACGCCTTCGCCGGATTCGAGATCGCCGTCATCGGGTGCCGGCCTTCGAGCCGGAAGCCGCTGGCGGCGACAGCCTGCTCGAGCATCGGGTCCTTCACCAGCACGTCGACTTTCCGGGCGCCGGCGCCGCGAGCGTGCTCGACCGACCGCCGCAGCACCGACCGCGCCGCTCGCTCGTCGAGGGCCAGGAGCTCGTGGACACGGAAGATGCCCGCGAAGTCCGCGCCCCAGCGCACCGGGTCGCGCTCGCCGAGCAACGCCGCTGCAGTCAGCGAGCCTGACGCATCCCGCTCGACGACCCACTCGTAGTTCTCGCACGTCGCGTCCGAGTAGCGCCACGCCAGCCACTCCGGGCTCTTGTCGATCCGCACGAGGTCGGGCTGGGCATGAGCCCAGACGGCGAGCTCCGCCAGCTCGCCGATCGTCGCGGGGGCGGGCTCGTCGCGCCGGCCCGAGAGCCGCGGGAGACGGAAGCGCCGGCGCTCGAGGTCGATTCCCCAGCCGCCCACCTCGCCCAGATACGTGGCCCCGACGTGCTTCGTGAGCTTGATCGAGCGCACGTTCGGGAACGTGTACATCAGCTGCATGCGCTCCAGCGCCAGGTCCCGCCCCTGCTTGGCGAGGGTGAGAAAGAGCCGCGGTCGGTTCCGGTAGTCGGGATGCGTTACCGCCTCCATGCCCTGGGCGCCGGGCACGACCTCGTCGCCGGCGCGCATGGCGACGGGCCAGTAGACGGCCATCGACGCGCAGACGTCGCCGTCCACCGCGATCAGCGCCACCGAGTCTCCCCACGGAGTGTCGAAGAGCCTGTGGGCAGTGACCGACTCGGGTCGCGGCCGGCCCTTGACCGCCTCGTAGAGCCTGCCCAGCGCCGGCAGGTCGGTAGGCAGTGGGCGGACGGATCTCGAGCTCAGCCAAGGCCCAGCTCCGCCGCCGCCTCGCGATACCACTTGCTGTGGCTCAGTTGCACGCGCTCGGCAAGCGCCGCGTCCGGCGCAGATCCGGCGATGGCGATCCTGGGCAGCAGCAGCGGGTCCATGCCCTCGCGAACCGGGCCGCCGACGTTCATGAAGGCGGAACTGTAGCCCGCCTCCCGCGCTGCCTCGACGGCCTTCCGGGAGACGTCGCTCGGGTGGCCGTGCGGATAGCAGAGGTGACGGCAGGCGACGCTGAGCCGATCCTCGATGGCGGCCTTCGAGCTCCGCACTTGCGCGACGATTTCGTCAGCGTCTTGCCGCTGGTGAAGGACGGCGTGGTCACGCGTGTGCGATCCCACGACGACGCCCCGCGCGGCGAGCGAGCGGAGCTCGTCCCAGCCGAGCAACGCCTCGCTGGCGAAGGCTGCGTCGACCTCCGCCCACCGCTCGGCGGGCAGCAGCTGGCGTAGGCGCAGCAGCACGTCTTCGACCTCCGGTCGAGGCAGCGACCGCAGCAGCTCCGCCGCATGGCCGGCCGCACGCTCCCGGTCATCGGTGGTGCGGAGCTTGAACGGCCGCCTCCGCCCGGGCAGCCGGACGCTCGGTTCCTCCGTGAACGCGAGGGCAGTGCGCATGACGTACGTCGGCACGCGCGAGCCCGAGTCGATCAGGCCCGACGGGACGAACACGGCGTACGGCAGCCCGCTCAGCAGTGGATCGGCGAGCTCGAGCACCGAGCGATAGGCGTCGTCGAACGTCAGCGCCGCGGCGTCCGCCGGCAGCGACGCTTCGCCGCGCACCGCAGCCGCGATGTCATCGAGCGACACGACCTCGTAGCGCTCGCGAACTAGCTCGACGATGCGCTCGAAGGACTCGAGGTCGACGTGATTGACCTGGATCTCCGGGTGCTCGATCCGCTCGACGACGCCGTGGAAACTCAGCACGACGGCGACCTGCGGGGCGAACGGGGCGTTCACGCGCCTGCGAGCGTCCGCGCCTCGGCGATTCGCCCGGCCAGGGAGGCAGCGTCGAGGCCGTGCCCCCGCAGTGCTTCGGGCGGAGTGCCGAACGCCGGCCAGCCTTCGACGCCACAGACCGTCACCCTCCGGCCGGGCAGCTCGCGACGAAGTGCATCGCCGAGCCCGCCGATCGGGGCGTGGTCGTCGATGACGACGATCGCCGCTGACGATGCCGTGAGCTCGTCGAGCCATTCGCGGTCGAAGCGGTTTAGCCAGGGCATGTCCACGACGGCCACGTCATGTCCATGCTCGGAGAGGAGCTCCGCGGCGGTCAGCGCCTCGTGCAGCATCACCGGCCCGTAGGCGAAGACGAGCACGTCTCCGCCCTGACGCAGAACGGAGCCGCGTCCTGGCGCTAGCCGGTAGCCGTCGGGGAGCTCGATGCGCCGGGGCGACGGCCCGATGGCCAGACGGATGGCGACGTTGCCCTCGGCCTCCTCGACAGCCCATGTAAGCACTGCGCTCGTCTCCTCGGCGTTCCCGGGCTGCACGATGGTCATGCTCGGGAGGGCGGCGAGCAACGAGACGTCGCGGAGGCTCTGATGCGACATGCCTGGGCCGGCGGGGATCAATCCCGCGTAGTGCAGGGCGTAGATCACCTTCGAGCCCTCACTCGCGTTGTTGTAGATCTGCTCGTTCGCGCGGGAAGCGAGGAAGCTCGCGAACGAGTTGACGACGGGTAGAAGGCCGTGGCGCGCGAGCCCACCGGCGACAGACACCATGTCCTGCTCGGCGATGCCGCACTCGAGGAAGCGCTGCGGGTACGCCTCCTCGAAGCCGCGCACGCGGCAGTCGGACGCGAGGTCGGCGTCGAGCACGACGAGCGCCGGATTCCGGGCGGCTAGCTCGACGAGCGCCTGACCGTAGGCCTCGACGACGTACTCGCGGCTGACCGTAACGCGTGTCCCCGCACCGCTCTCGGGCTCCGCCTCGAGCGCCGGTGCAGGCAGCTCGTCCTCTACGGGGGGCACAGGCTCGAGCTCCACGGGCCCGATTCGGTCGAGCAGCTCGTCACGAGCGCGCTCGAAGCTCTCGTCGTCGGGTGCGCCCGCGTGCCAGCGGTAGGTGCCGCCATCCGCACGAAGAGCGGTCGGATGCTCCATGAACGACACGCCACGGCCCTTGATCGTGCGAGCGATGAGCACCTGCGGGCGGTCCGTGATCGCGCTGAGCTCCCCGAACGCGCGCCGCAGCTCGCCGTAGTCGTGGCCGTCGCAGGACGCAACGTACCAGCCAAACCCAGCAAGCTTCGCCTCGAGATTTCCGAGCGCGAGGATCTCCTCCGTCGGCCTGTCCGACTGAAGCTCGTTGCGGTCGACGACAACGGTCAGGCCCGACAGGCCGTCGTGAGCCGCACCCTGCAAGCCCTCGAAGTTCTGACCCTCCTGCAGCTCGCCGTCACCAACCATGACTACTACCCGCCCGCCCCAGCCGAGCTGTCGCTTCGCCCAGGCGATGCCGCGGCCTTTGGAGATGCCCATGCCGAGCGAGCCGGAGTTCGCCTCGATGCCCGGCGCCCGCACGTTCGGATGCCCGTCCAGCCCACCTGAGCGCCGCAGCCGCAGCAGCTTCTCCGTGGGCACGACGCCAAGGGAGTGCAGGACGGCGTACAGGCCCGGCACGTCGTGGCCCTTGGACGAGAAGTACACGTCACGGTCGGGATGGTCGAAGCCGAGCTGCGCGACATTCAGCTGCTCGTAGAGCAGGAAGACGACGATGTCCATCGCGCTGAAGCTCGAGCCGAGGTGGCCTGAGCCCGCCCGCTTGACGGCCGTCAGCGCGTTGAGCCGGCACATGTCCGCGACGAGCGCAAGGTCCGTTTCGCGCGCACGCGCGAACTCCGACTGCGGGATGAGGCTCAGCTCGCTCAAGGCGTTTCGCGGCGGTGGGCGGTGACTGCGGGAGCGAGGCCCGTCGCCTCCGCGAGCTCGTCGGTCTTCTCGCAGAGCAGGAGCACCTGTTCCGACTCCGGGCGGTAGTCGGTGAACCTCCGCACCTTCCGCCAGCCCGTCCACGCGAGCTCCGTCCGCATCGCCGCGACCGTCGGCACCGCCTTCGCCTTTCCCGTCGAGGCTTGCCAGTTCAGGCGAACGATCGCGTCGCTGCTGTCGTCGACGGTGGACTCGAGCAGCATCGAGCCGCCCAGCCTCGTCACGCGGTTCAGCATCGAGAGCAGGTCGAGATGATGCGCAGAGTGGTAGAGCACGCCGAGAAAGAAGACGAGGTCGAACGGCTCCAGCTCGAGCAGCTCCTCCGCCGCGCGCAGGTCGCCGTAGACGAAGCGGTGCGGGCTGCGGAGCTTGCCGACCCACTGCTCGTGCAGCTCGCTGTCGGCGGCGAAGTCGGAGAAGACGAGCTCGGACGGCTCGAGCTCCCGGTCGATCCAGAGCGAGTGCACGCCGTACTTCGGCCCGACCTCGAGCACGCGCGCGCCGCGAAAGCCCTCGACGTCGATCACGCTGGGCAGCGCGTCCGGCACGAGCGTCAGGTCGGGGACGTTCTCCCACGCGGTCGACGGCCGCTTGTCGGCGATCGGGCGGGGGTCGAGCACCTCCTCGGCCGCCTCGTCCAGCCGGTAGCTGCCGTGCGCCTCCGGGTCGTGGACCTGAAGCCCTACCCGGACGGCCGCCGACCACGCAGCCCTGCGCAGGAGCTTCCGCATGTCAGCGCCCGGTGGCCACGGGTGGGCGCGCAGCACGTCCTCGTCCACCTCGGCGCCCCAGCCCGGGCCGCTGGGAACGGTCAGCACGCCACCGTCGATGCCCGGCGCGGACGTCAGCTCGTCCTTCCACGGCACGTCGTCGACGTCGACCTCGAGGATCCGCATGTTGGGAATGGCCGCGCACCACTGGGCCGAGATGTACGTGGCCAGATGGCTGTAGTAGTTGTGCGGCGCGCAGTTGACCTCGTACGTCTCGGCGAGGTCGGCGATCTTCTTCGACTGCGCGAAGCCGTTCCAGATCACGTCGACGGAGGCCACGTCGAGGGCTCCGGCCTCGAGGAAGGGCCTAAAGCCACGGGCGCCGTAGAGGTTCTCGCCGGAGCAGATCGGGATCGACGTCGAGCGTCGTACGAACGCCAGGGCGTCCGGATCGAAGCAGTCGATCTCGAGCCACGCCAGGCCGTGGTCGGCGAGCGCCGCCGCCGTACGCCTGGCCCCTTCTGTCGTGAGATTGAAGTTCAGGTCGACGATCGGCTCGGCCTTGCCCTCGGTGCCGGCGGCGAACGCTTCCAGCAGCCTGCCCAGCGCCGCCTCCACCTCGTGTGACGAGTTGCGCTCAAGGCCCGGGCCGTGGAATCCAGGGTGCAGCACCTGCGGGTCGTCGCCGGGCACGACGACGTTCGTCTTGAAGGCGGGGAAGCCGCGCTCGACGACCTCGCGGCCGAGCGCCGTCACGTCCTCGTAGGAGGCGAGCTTCGGCGTGCCCGTCACCTCCCAGGCGCGCGCCCGCGTGGTGCCGCAGTGCGACCAGTAGGCGGGCACTTCCGTGCGCAGCGGCCCGCCGAAGAGCTCGTAGACGGCAATGCCGTACGACTTCGCCGTCAAGTCGAGCAGCGCGTTCTCGACCGCCGCGATCGCCTTCGCGACGACGCCCCCGGGGCTCTGGCGTGTCGCGCGGTAGAGGTCCCAGTAGACGGCTTCCCACGCGCGCGGGTCACGCCCGACGACGAGCGGTGCAAGATCCTCGACGATGCCCGCGAGCCCCCGCGGCGAGCCGTGCGAGTCGGTCACCTCGCTCCAGCCGACGAGACCGTCGTCCGTGGTCGCCTTGAGGAAGATCCACGGCCGCCAGCCGGCGTCGCAGAACAGCGTCTCGAGGGTCGCCACCTTCATGGGCGGTCAGGATATGGGTACGGAGGGCGATCGATCTCGGTGAGCGTGGCTTCCCCCGACGCGACGAGCGCCTCGGCGCGCTGCCAGTCCACCTCGTCGTCGACGTTGAAGCCCTCGAGGCCTTCCGTGAGGAACGGTGCCAGCACGCGGCCCTCGCGGGTCCCCGTGCCTGTGACGACACGCGTCCATGCGATCTCCAGCGCGCTGTTCTGGTGATAGACGCGCGGCAGCGCCTGGTACTGGCCTGCGTGCCACGCGACGGCGAGGTGAGATTGGTCGAGCAGCGGCGTCATCGTGCGGCCGTCCTCGGCGAGCTCCCACATCTTCCCCGGGTGCTGCTTCACGAGCTCCACTGCGCGGATCGAGTCCGCCTCGGGCGTTGCGAGCAGCTGCTCGAGGCCGCGCCGCACGACGTCCGGGCCGCGGAACGGGTTCGTCGCTCGCACGATGGCGAAGAGGTCGTAGCTTTCCTCCAGACGCTCGAGCGTGTACGTGATCCACTCGATGTCCGGCGAGGTGGACGTCGCGTACTCGGCCGGGCGGAGGAAGGGCACGTCGGCGCCGTACCAGCGCGCCACGTCGGCTATCTCCTCCGAGTCGGTCGAGACGAGCACGCGCTCGAACACACCCGCCTGCTGCGCGGTCTCGATCGCGTAGGCGAGCAGCGGATGACCGGCGAGCGGCCGGATGTTCTTGTTCGCCACGCGCTCGGAGCCGGAGCGCGCGCCGATGAGGGCGATCACGCTCGGCATTGCTCCAGAACCTGCGCGAGTGTCGGCGTGGGCACTCCGAGCCGTTGGCCGGCGCGAACGACGGCGCCGCCGATCGCGTCGAGCTCGGACGGAAGGCCGGCGGTGACGTCGCGCTCGGTGGACGATGTCGCCCAGTCCGGCAAGGCCTCGATGATCGCCCACTGCTCGTCGAACGTCGTGTGGGCGCCGTCGGCCGCAGCGACCGCGCACGCTTCCTCCACCGCCAGACGCAGCCGGGGGTCGGAACGTAGCTCGCCGATCGTCTGGCCGAGCACGGACGTGAGCACGGCGATCGGTCCCTGCCGGGCGAGCTTCTCCCACAGCACGTCCTTCTCGTTTCGCCTCGTCCGTGTGGCGATGCCCGCGCGTTCGAGTTGCTCCGGGGCCTTGTCGGTCGGCGACGTTCACGAGCCCTGGAGTCTGCTGAACGATCCGCGTGGGCGATTCCCGGTACCCCTCGAAGTGACCGATCGTCGCCGCGACGACGTTGCGAAATCTGCCGCGCAGCACAGCCATGTGCTCGAGTCCGTTCAGCAGGGGAAGGACGAGCTCGGGCTCTGCCCGGATGCGCGCGATCCCGTCTTCCAGCCCGTATGCCTTCACCGTGACGAGCAGCAGGTCGACGGGCTCGTCGAGCTGCTCCACGGCCTCGAGGCGCACGGACTGCTCGGCGTCGTCGGTGACGAGCGTCAGGCCGGCGTCGGCTATCGCCGCCGCCGTCTCCGGCCGCGCCACGCAGACGACCCGTTCGCCGGAGAGCGCCAGGCGAACGCCGAGCGCGCCGCCGACCGCCCCAGGCCCGAGAACCGCGGTCGTCACGTCTTCGCCGGATCGCTGATGAGGTTCACGTACTTCCACTCCGAGTACACGTCGAGCGCCTCCACGCCGGGCTCCCGCCAGCCGGTGCCTGACTGCTTCACGCCGCCGAAGCCCATGTGCGGCTCCGAGCCGTGCGTCCCGCCGTTGACGACGACCACTCCCGACTGCGCCTTCTCCGCGAACCACATCGCTCGGTGGAGGCTGGCCGTGTGAATGGCCGACGTGAGGCCGTACGGCGAGTCGTTGACCACGCGGATGGCCTCCGCCAGGTCCTGCACGCGATAGAGGATGGTTACGGGGCCGAAGAGCTCGGTGCACGACAGCTCGGCGTCGGTGGCCACGCCTTCGACCACTGTCGGCCCCAGCCACCAGCCGTCGCGCAGAAGCCGGTCGCCGCCGCACAACACGGTTCCACCCGCGTCGCTCGCCCGCCCAAGAGCCTCGAGGATGCGGACGAGGCTGGCCTCGCTGATCACCGGTCCCGTGTCGGCAAATTCCTCGGCGGCCGCGACGAAGCGGCTGCGGAACTCCTCGTACACGGCGTCGAAGACGACGATCCTCGAAGCCGCCGCGCACCGCTGGCCGGCGTTCGAGAATGACGACTGCACCGCCCAGCTGACAGCGTTGTCCAGGTCCGCGTCGTCGCATACGACGAGCGCATTCTTGCCGCCCATCTCCAGACAGACCTTCGCCAGCCGCCGTCCGGCGGTCTCCGCGATCCAGCGTCCCGTGGCCGCCGAGCCCGTGAAGCTGACGAGATCGACCTGCGGATGCTCGACGAGGGCAGCACCTGCCTCGGCGCCGAGCCCCTGCACGACGTTGAGGAGGCCCGGCGGGCAACCCCACCTCGTGGCAGACGCGCGCGAACAGCTGCGCCGAGAGCGGAGTCTCCTCGGAGGGCTTGAGGACGGCCCCGTTGCCGCAGAAGATCGCCGGAAACACCTTCCAGGCGACGTTCGGCAACGGCGTGTTGAACGAGATCAGAAGGCCGGCGACGCCGACGGGCTGGCGGATGGCCATCACCGTGCGGTGAGGCATGCTCGCGGTGGTCGTCCGACCGTAGTAGCGGCGCCCCTCTCCGGCGATGAACATCCCCAGCTCGACCGCCGCATCGGCCTCGCCGAGGGCCAGCGCCTCCGCCTTGCCGGTCTCCTCGACGACCACGGCAGCTAGCTCCTCGCGCCGTTCCCGCAGCGCGAGGGCGATCTCGCGAACGAGGTCGCCGCGCTCCACCGCGGTGCGCTCTGCCCAGGGCTCCTGCGCCGCGCGCGCCGCCTGCACGGCGGCGTCGACGTCCGCCGCGCCCGACCGTGCGACACGACACAGCAGCGTGCCGTCCGCCGGCCGCAGCTTCTCGAGCCACTCGCCCGACTCGGCGGGCCGCACTTCTCCGTCGATGAGATTCGAGGCAGTCTCTCGCGTCAACCCGCGTCAACGCTACCGCCCTCGTCCGGAGCGGGCCGCAGGACGAGCGTCTCGCTCGGCGCGTTCGCGAGCATCCAGGCGACGTCCTTGCCCGAGAAGCCGGGGTGCCCCGGTGCGAGCGCCGGCACGAGTATGCGATCGAAGGTCTCTACCTCCCAGAGCCGACCGAGAGCGTCGATCGGCGTCCGCCCGCGTTCGATGCGCGCGTCGACCGGGACTCCCGCTCGGGCCGCGGCCGTCTCGACCGCTTCGAGCAGCGGCAGCGCAGCCTCGGCCTGCCGCTGCAGCGCGGCCTCGACGTCGTACTCGAGCGGCACGACGACGAGAAATGCGGGGACGAGGACCGCCTCCTCGGCACGCGCGATGCGGATCGCCGCCTGGAGCACCGCCGGGTCGAGCGCGCCCTCCGCGAAGGGCACGAGGAGGCGCGGCTGGCCCTCGCGGCGCTCGGCCGGCTTGCGGCGCCAGAGCCTCATGCCGGCCGCTCCTCGCGCAGCGCCCGGTCGGCGATGACCCGGATGTCGATACCCGGCAGCTCGCGCACCATCCGGGACAGCAGCGACCCGCGCACGATCTCCACCCGGCGGCGCTCGTCGGGCGTGCCCACGAAGACGTACGTCGATCCGCGCTCCGCGGCCACCCGCCCGACGGTCGCCACGAGGTCGTCGCCCTCTTCCTCCAGGAAGTGGACGCCGAGGATGGAGGCAAGCCTCCGCAGGGCGGCCAGCTGCGTTGCCTCCTCGGCGGTGAGCACCTGTCCGGGCCGTCGCATCCAGAGCGCATCGATGTCGCTTCCGAGGCGCTGTGCCGATCGCCAGGCTCTCCGGAGGATGCGCTGCGACTTCGGCTGCGGCTCGATGAGAGCGAGGACGCGCTCGGTGACCGCCTGCTGGCTCAGCGGGTCGAGCAGCTTCGGCGAACGGCGCGCCTCGACGTCCTCCGCCACCTCGCGGAGCGCCAGCTCACGCAGCGCGGAAAGGTTGTCCTGCGTGAAGAAGTTCAGCAGCGCCCGTTCGGCCTGACCGCCGGGATAGACCTTGCCTGCCCGCAGCCGCTCCTGCAGTGCCTCGGGGGACAGATCGACGAGCACGACCTCGTCGGCTTCGTCGAGCACGCGGTCGGGGAAGGTCTCGCGGACGCGGACGTCGGTCAGCTCGAAGACCGCGTCGTTGAGGCTCTCGAGATGCTGGACGTTCACCGTGGAGATGACGTCTATGCCCGCCTCGAGGATCTCGTCGATGTCCTGGTAGCGCTTCTCGTTGCGCGAGCCGCGGGCGTTCGTGTGCGCAAGCTCGTCGACGAGGGCGACCTCGGGCGCCCGGCGGATGACCGCGTCCACGTCCATCTCCTCCACCTCGAGCGACCCGTGCTCGATGCGCCTGCGCGGCACGACCTCGAGCCCCTCCGCGAGCGCCGCCGTCTCCGGCCGGTCGTGCGGCTCGAGGTAGCCGATGACGACGTCGCGACCCTCCGCCTGCGCCTGGCGGCCCTCCTGGAGCATCCGGTAGGTCTTGCCGACGCCGGCCGCCATCCCGAGCAGGATCCGGTACCGGCCTCGCATGGCGGGAGGTTATGCCCCGAAGACGTTGTGGACGATCAGGTCGATCAGCTTGATGCCGACGAAGGGGAGGATCACGCCGCCGAGCCCGTAGATGAGGAGGTTGCGGCGCAGCAGCGCAGTCGCCCCGATGGCGCGGTACTTCACGCCCCGCAGCGCGAGCGGCACGAGCGCCGGGATGATCAGCGCGTTGAAGATGATCGCGGAGATGATCGCGCTCTGGGGCGTGCCGAGGTTCATGACGTTCAGGTCTTCGAGCGGGCCGTCCTGGCCCGGCGCGGTCGCATAGGTCGCGGCGAACATCGCCGGCAGGATCGCGAAGTACTTCGCGACGTCGTTCGCGATCGAGAACGTCGTCAGCGAGCCACGCGTGATCAGGAGCTGCTTGCCGACCTCCACGATCTCGATCAGCTTCGTCGGGTTGGAGTCGAGGTCGACCATGTTCCCCGCTTCCTTGGCGGCGGTGGTGCCGGTGTTCATGGCCACGCCCACGTCGGACTGGGCCAGGGCGGGAGCGTCGTTCGTCCCGTCGCCCGTCATCGCGACCATGCGGCCGCGTCCCTGCTCCTCGCGGATCAGCTCGAGCTTCCGCTCCGGCGTCGCCTCGGCGAGGAAGTCGTCGACGCCAGACTCCTGCGCGATCACGGCGGCCGTGACCGGGTTGTCGCCGGTGATCATCACCGTGCGGATGCCCATCTTCCGCAGCTCGTCGAAGCGCTCGTTCATGCCGCCCTTGACGATGTCCTTCAGGTGGACGACGCCGAGCGCGAAGTTGTCCTTGGCCACGACGAGCGGCGTGCCTCCCTGCTCGGCGACCTCCTGGACGATCCCGTCGAGCTCAGCGGGGGCACTGCCGCCCTGCTCTGCGATGAAGGCCTTGACGGCGTCGGCGGCGCCCTTGCGGATCATCGTCCCGTTCATGTTCAGGCCGCTCATGCGCGTCGTGGCGGTGAACGGCACGAACTCGTGCTGCTCGCCGAGCTCGCGCTCGCGCAGCCCGAACTGCTCCTTGGCGAGCACGACGATCGAGCGGCCCTCGGGCGTCTCGTCGGCGAGCGACGCGAGCTGTGCCACTTCGGCGAGCTCCAGCGTCTCCACGCCCGAGAGCGGCAGGAACTCGGCCGCCTGGCGGTTGCCGAGCGTGATCGTGCCGGTCTTGTCGAGCAGCAGGACGTCGACGTCGCCCGAGGCCTCGACGGCGCGGCCGGACATCGCGAGCACGTTGCGCTGCACCAGCCGGTCCATGCCGGCGATGCCGATCGCCGAGAGCAGCGCGCCGATCGTCGTCGGGATGAGGGCGACGAGCAGCGCGATGAGGACGGTCTGGGACAGGGGCGTGCCGGCGTAGTCGGCGAACGGCGCCAGCGTGACCGTCGCGACGACGAAGGTGATCGTCAGGCCGGCGAGCAGGATGTTGAGCGCGATCTCGTTCGGCGTCTTGCGGCGCTCTGCACCCTCGACGAGCGCGATCATGCGGTCGAGGAAGGAGCGGCCGGGCTCCTGCGTGACCTCGATCACCAGCCGGTCGGAGAGCAGCCGCGTGCCGCCGGTCACGGCCGAGCGGTCGCCGCCCGCCTCGCGGATCACCGGTGCCGACTCGCCCGTGATCGCGGACTCGTCGACCGAGCCGACGCCTTCGACGATCTCGCCGTCGGCGGGAATGACCTGGCCGGCCTCGACGACGACGACGTCGCCGCGCTGGAGGTCGGGCGCGGGCACCTCCTCCAGGCCGCCGGTGTCGGTTCGCCGGAAGGCCATGGTCGTCGTCCGCGTTGCGCTCAGCGCGTTGGCCTGCGCCTTGCCGCGTCCTTCGGCGACCGCCTCGGCGAAGTTCGCGAACAGCACGGTCAGCCAGAGCCAGAGCGCGATCGTGCCCGTGAACCAGAGCGGCTCGGAGTCGTCCGCCGCCGAAGAGGTCGCGGAAGAAGATCACCGTCGTGATCACGCTGCCCAGCTCGACGATGAAGATGACCGGGTTGCGGAAGAGGGTCCGCGGGTCGAGCTTCAGGAACGAGTCGCGGATCGCGGCGAAGACGATTTCCCTCGTGAAGATGCCGCCGCTGCGCGTCGTCACGCCGTCTCCGTCTCGTCGTCAGCGCCAGGTTGAGCTCGAGCACGTTCACGCCCGGCTCGCCGAAGATCCCGAGCCAGCGCCCGTCGGTTGCGTCGTCGACCAGCTCCTCGACGCGGTCGGCCGAGATGCCGCGGACCTCGGCGACGCGTGCGCGTCTGCAGCGCGCGTTGGCCGGCGAGATGTGCGGGTCGATGCCGGAGCCGGACGTCGTGACGGCGTCGACGGGGATGTCGCCGATCTCGAGGCCCGGGTTGTACGGCCTCTCGAGCGCGAGGATGGCGGTCGCGCGCTCGCGGACGGCCTGTGCGAGGTCCGGGTTCGTCGGGCCGAGGTTGGCGAAGGTCGTGCCGCGGCGTTGTACTCCGGGCGCCGTCGCGGACGGCCGAGGGTGGAAGTACTCGGGCTGCGTGAACGCCTGGGCGGCGAGCCGCGAGCCGACGACGGTGCCGTTCCGCTCGATCAGGCTGCCGTCGGCGCGGCCGGGGAAGACGAGCTGCGCGAAGCCCGTGAAGAGCAGCGGATAGGCGAGCCCGAGGACGAGCGTCAGCACGACGACGGCGATGGCGGAGCGGCCGAGCGTGCGCATCAGGAGAGCGCCTCCACGATCGGGCCCAGCGTGAGCGCGGGGAAGATCATCAGGCCGGCGGTGAGGATCACGACGCCGACGAGCAGGACGGCGAAGGTCGTGCCGTCGGTGCGGAACGTGCCGGCGGACGGCGGCACCGTCTTCTTCGCCGCCAGCGAGCCGCCGAGCGCGAGCGCCGCGATCAGCGGCGCGAAGCGTCCCAGCCAGAGCGCGATCGAGCCGACGAGAGTCGAGAACTCCGTGGCGCCGTAGCCGGCGAAGGCGCTGCCGTTGTTGTTCGACTGAGAGTCGTACGCGTAGAGCGCCTCGGAGAAGCCGTGCGCGGCCGGGTTGAAGATGGACGCGAGCCCTCGATCGGTGCTCATGGCGATCGCCGTCAGCACGAGCACCATCACCGGCACGAAGAGCGCGCCGACCGCGGCGAGCTTGATCTCTCTCGCCTCGATCTTCTTGCCGAGGTATTCGGGCGTCCGGCCCACCATCAGCCCGGCCACGAAGACGGCGATGACGATGTAGAAGAACATCCCGTAGAGGCCGGAGCCGACGCCGCCGAAGATCACCTCGCCCGTGAACATGTTCACGATCGGGACGGCGCCGCCGGTGGCCGTCAGTGCGTCATGGCCGCCGTTGACCGAGCCGTTGGAGGCATTCGTCGTCGCCACCGCCCAGTTGACGGTCGGCGCGATCCCGTAGCGGACCTCCTTGTCGGAGAGGTTGCCGCCGCTCGAGCCGTCGCCGGACGTGATGTTCACGCCGGAGTCGCGCAGCACCTGAGACCCGTGCTGCTCCGCCGGGAGCGCGATCGCGATGCCGATCGCGAACATCGCCACCATCGCTCCGAAGATGGGCAGCGCCTGCCGGCGCGCTCCGATCATGCGGCCGAACATGAAGACCTGCGCCGCGGGGATCAGCAGGATCGCCAGCATCTCGAGCAGGTTCGTGAAGCCGTTCGGGTTCTCGAAGGGGACGGCCGAGTTCGAGTTGTAGAAGCCGCCGCCGTTCGTGCCCAGCTGCTTGATGGCGATCTGCGTCGCGGCCGGGCCGCGCGCGATCTGCTGCTGCCCGCCCTCGAGCGTCGTCGCGGTCGCCTTGCCGTCGAACGTCTGCACGACGCCCTGGGAGACGAGCAGCACGCGCGAGGATCACCGCCAGCGGCAGGAGGATGTAGACGAGCGACCGGTAGAAGTCGACCCAGAAGTTGCCGACCGTGCTCGCGGAGCGCCTGGAGAAGCCGCGGATGACGGCCACGAGCACGGCCATCCCGAGCGCGGCGGAGACGAAGTTCTGCACCGCGAGCCCGGCCATCTGGCTCAGGTACGACATCGTGTACTCGCCGCCGTAGTACTGCCAGTTCGTGTTCGTGACGAAGCTCGCGGTCGTGTTCATGGAGACCCACGAGCTCACGCCTTCGAGCCCGTCCGGGTTCAGCGGCAGGTGTCCTTGCAGGCGCAGCAGGAGATAGAGCAGGACGGCGAAGACGCCCATGAAGATCAGCGCGGTCTTGGCATAGCCCTTCCAGCCCTGCTCCTCGTCGGCCCTCGTTCCCATGAGCCGGTAGAAGCCGCGCTCCGGCGCGGTGAGCCACCGCGGCATGCGCAACGTGCCCGCGTAGACGCGCGACATGTAGATGCCGAGCGGGTACGCCAGCACCGTGAGGATCACGGTGTAGAGGACGATCTGCGTGATGCCGTTGCCGGTCACAGGTTCTCGCCCCGGAAGAGCACGTAGACGAGGTACGCGACCACGAGCACCGAGACGACGAGGCCGAAGAGGTCGCCCGCGGACATCAGACGCGGTCAGGACGTAGATGAGCGCGAACGCGAACGGCGAAGCACGCCAGCGCGATGACGATGCCGAGCAGCTCGACCATCAGTGCTCCAGAGCCTCGGCCGCTTCGACCAGGGCGTCGTGGAGCTCGTCCGCGCGGTCACGGTCGTAGAGCGGGCTCCAGGGGTCGTCGAGCAGCTGCTCGAGGAGCAAGACGCCGCGCGGCGCGACGGGACGCTCGAGGTCGGCCAGCCGGTCGGCGAGCGCGAGAAAGCTCTCGGCTTCTGCGCGAACCGCAAGCCGGTCGAACGTCTGGGCGCCTGGAAGCAGGCGGGCGTCGGCGTCGTGGACGAGCCTGCGCAGCTGGTGCGCACGGTCCAGTCGCCGCTTCGGGACCACGAGCTCGGCGGCGCGCCAAGAGAGCCGCAAGGAAGTCACCGGCGAGCGAAGGAGCTCGCGGTCCGCCACGCGTCGTGCGGCGCGCAACTGTCGCCGCTGACGGAACGACTGCACGACCTGCGTCAAGATGCTTCGAGCCTAGGGACGGCCGCCTGAGCGCCGTCTTAGGGTTTGCGCGCCCGGTCTAAGAGTTGTCTAAAGGATTGACCAGCCGGTAGCCGACGCCGGGCTCGGTGAGGATGTATCGCGGCCGCGAGGGATCGGGCTCGAGCTTGCGTCTCAGCTGCGACACGTAGACGTGGATGTAGCTCGACTCCCGCTGGTAGGCGGGTCCCCAGACCTCGCGCAGGATCGTCGTGTGCGTGAGCAGCTTGCCCTCGTGCCTGGCGAGCAGCCGGAGCAAGTCGAACTCGTGCGGGGTGAGCTGGACCGGTTGCCCCGCCATCGTGACCGAGCGCTTCTGAAGGTCGACGACGAGCTCGCCGATCTCGAGCACGGGGCGCCGGCCGGCTCGACCCGCCGCAGACACGGCCCGTAACCGCGCGAGCAGCTCGCCGATCGCGAACGGCTTCGTGACGTAGTCGTCGGCGCCGGCATCGAGCGCGGCGACCTTCTCCGCCTCCTCGCCGACCGCCGAGACGAGGATGATCGGCGCCTTCGTCCACCCCCGGAGCTCGCGGCAGACGTCCGTGCCGCGACCGTCCGGCAAGAGCAGGTCGAGGATGATCGCCTCGGGCGGCTGTAGCCCCGCCGAGGCGAGCGCCTCCTGGGCCGTCGTCGCCGTCGCCACGTCGTAGCCGGCGCCGCGCAGGTTGGTCTGCAACGCGCGGAGGAACTGCGGCTCGTCGTCGACGACGAGGATCCGCTCGCCACTCATGCGGGTACCTCCGCCGGCAGCTCGACGACGGGCAGGGCCAGCACGAACGACGCGCCCTGCCCTTCGCGCGACTCGAGCCAGAGGCGGCCGCCGTTCGCCTCCGCGAAGCCGCGGGCGATCGCCAGCCCGAGCCCTGCTCCACGCTGGTCCGGCTGCCCGGCCACCCTGTAGAACGGTTCGAAAATGTGCTCGTACTCGTCCTCGGGGATCCCCGGCCCGCGGTCGGTCACGCGGATGAGCAGCTCCTTCCGGGTCGCGTTGACGCGCACGTGCACCGGCTCGTCCGGCGGTGAGAGCCTGATCGCGTTCTCGAGCACGTTGACGAGCGCGCGCTGGATCTGCGTCGCGTCGACCTGCGCCGGAGGCACGTCGGGCCGCGCGCTGACGACCACCCGCTCCGGCTCGGCGAGCTCGTCTATCGCCTGTGCCAGCAGCTCGTCCGCCGCCCAGAGCTCGGGGCTCGCTTCCGCCGCCCCGGCCTGGAGCCGCGACAGGTCGAGCAGGTTCTCGACGAGCCGCTTCAGACGCATGTGCTCCGCGCGGATCGTCTCCAACAACTCGATCCGGTCCTCGTCGGACAGTGCCAGCTCACCGCTCTGGAGCCCGTCGAGCGCCTGCTCGATCGTGGCGAGCGGCGTGCGGAGATCGTGTGACACCGCCTGGATGACTGCGGTCTTGATCGTGTCGCTGCGGCGGAGGGCCTCGGCCTCGACCGCGTCGCTTGCAAGCCGCTCCCGCTCCTGGGTGACGGCGAGCAGCGAGGCGAGCGCGGGCAGGAACCGCCGCTGGATGGCGAGCGGCGGCTCTTCGCTCTCGCTCGTGTAGATCGTCCCGATCTCTCTGCCGGCGACGCGCGAGTGGATGCGGCGCCTCGCCGGTGCGCTCGCTCACGCGCCCGCCGAGCGCGATCCGCACCGAGGGGACGCCGAGCACCGTCGCCGTCCTCTGCTCGATGTGCTCGAGCTCGTCTTCGAGGCGCGTGCCTCGCAGCAGCTCGGCGGCGATGTCGGCGAGCAGCGATGACTCGAGCTCGCGCTGCTCTGCCTCGGCTCGCTGTCCGCGGGCGCGGGAGGCGAGCGTGCCGACGACGATCGCGGTCACCACGTAGACGAGCAGCGCGAACCAGTTGCTCCGGTCAGCGAGCGAGAACGTGTAGACCGGCGGCAGGAAGAAGAAGTTGAAGGCGAGCATGCTCGCGACCGCGACGACCACGGCGTACGCCGTTCCCCAGAACAGCGCGATCGGCAGGACGGCGAAGACATAGAGCACGCCGAGGCTGAGGACGGGGATGAAGTTGTCGAGGAGGGCGATCGCCGCGGTGACGACCGTTACGGCGAGCGCGCCGGCAACGACTCCGGCGAGCGGGCTCCTCAGCGACTCAGGATTCGGCCGCATGGGGAGCTACCAAGCCGACCAGCCGCCGTCGACGACGAGGTTGGCTCCGGTGACGTACGACGAGGCATCCGAGGCGAGGAAGACGACGGCGCCCAGCGCCTCCGCCTGCCTCGGCCATCCGCCCCAGCGGCACGCGCGCGCCGTAGGCCTCGAGGAACTCCTGCGGCTGCTCGTTGAAGATCCCGCCCAGCGTCAGCGTGTTCACGCGCACGCCCGACTTCGCCCAGTACGTCGCGAGGTAGCGCGTGAGGTTCAGCAGCGCCGACTTCGACACCGAATACGCGACCGGCTTGAAGAACGTCTCGCCCCGGCTGCGCCGGAACTCGTAGAGATCCTGCGGCGGCGACAGCAGTCCGTAGACGGACGAGACGTTGACGATCGAGCCGCGCCCTGCCCCGGCCATCGCCGCGCCGATCACCTGACAGCAGAGGACGACGCCCTTGACGTTCACGTCCATGACCTCGTCGAAGGAGGCCTCGGGGTACGTCTCGAACGGGCCGACCTCCTCGGGCGGCGCGTCGGGCGGAGAATCCAGCGCGGCGTTGTTGACGAGCAGGTGCGGCGCGCCCCACTCGGCCATCACCTCGGCCGTCGCCGACTCGATGGAGGCTCGGTCGGTGACGTCGACCGCATAGTGGCGAACGTTGTCATCACCGCCCGGGTCGGCAGCGACGTCGAACACGGCCACGCGCATGCCGCGAGCGACGAGGCCGTCCGTGTAGACCTGCCCCATCTGGCCGAGCCCGCCGGTGACGACGGCCACGCGGCCGGAAAGGTCGAACAGCTCGTCCGTCACGCGTGCGCCTTCCAGATCGCGTCGCAGAACTCGCGCACGCAGCCCTCGCCACCCGAGCGCGTCAGCACCCAGCGCGCGTGCTCCCGCGCCTCCGGCCACGCGTCAGCCGGCACGACCGGAAGCCCGACCGCCTGAAGGCAGGTCGCGTCGTTGATGTCGTTGCCGACATACGCGGTCTGGTCGAGATCGACCCCGCGGGCGACGGCCTGCTCGCGCAGCAGGGACAGCTTCTCCTCGATGCCCTGGATGCACTCGATGCCGAGCTTTCGCGCCCGCATTCCCACGACCGGCGCCGTCTCCATCGACACGACGTAGGCGTCGACGCCGACCTCGCGCAGGCGGCGGAGCCCGAGCCCATCCGCGCGGCAGCAGCGAACGCTCTCGCGTCCGTCGTCGTCGACCCAGACGTGGTTGTCCGTGAAGACGCCGTCGAAGTCGAAGACCGCGAGCCGCACCGACGCGAGCGTCTCGCGCGACGGCGCGGCGAGCTCAGCTTGCGGCACGCACCACCGGCTCGTCGAGGGGCACGAGAGCGTCGGCCGTCACCGGCTCGTCCGCGCGCAGCGGACGGCTGAGCGAGCGGCCGAGCAGCCCGTCGAGCTCGTACGGGGCCAGGCCGCCGTCCGCCGGCGAGCGCGCGACGAGATCGCCGTCCGCGAGCACGTGGCCGGGCTCGAGATCGCGCGCGGCCACGAGCATCTTCCCCATCTTCTTGAGCGCGGGCTCCTCCGACGGGAGGGGCCGCTTGACGCCGTCGCCGAGCGCGGCCGGCACTCGGCGCAGGTCGCGGACGAGCTTGCGCATGCCCTCCGGCATGAGGGAAAACGCGTGGTCCGTGCCCTTGAGGGTGTGCGAGAGCGTGAAGTGCTTTTCCATCACCCGCGCGCCGAGCATGTACGCGACGAGTGACATCGCGATGCCGTCCTGGTGGTCGGAGAGGCCGATCACGAGCTCGGGGTAGCGCTCGCGGAGCGTCGTGATCACGCTCAGCTCGAGCTCTTCGACGGGCGCGGGGTAGGCCGCCGTGCACTGGAGCAGGCACAGCTGCGAGTTGATCGGCGTGACCGTCTCGACGGCTCGGTCGATGTCCTCCATCGTCGCCCCACCCGTGGACACGATCATCGGCTTGCCGAGCGAGGCCACGTGCTTGAGCAACGGCGTGTTCTGGAGATCGCCGGAAGCGATCTTGTAGGCGGGCATGTCGAGCTCGGCGAGGAGATCGGCGCTTCGCTCGTCGAAGGCGGTGGCGAAGAAGGCCAGGCCGAGCTCCCTCGCGCAGGCCTGCAGCTCCCTGTACTCGCCGACGTCGAACTCGAGCGCTTCCCGGTGCTCTCCGTATGTGGCTCCGAACGAGTTCTCGTGGTCGTACGGAGCGTCATACGCCGCCCGCGTGTACAGCAAGCGGTTGTCGCGCTTCTGGAGCTTCACGGCGTCCACGCCGCATTGGACTGCTGCCACGAACAGTTGCTGCGCCTGCTCCACCGAGCCCTGGTGGTTATGGCCGATCTCGGCGATGACGTAGCAGTCGCCGTCGTCGGTGATTCGGGTGCCGTCGATGAGGAGCTCGCGCATGGTCTTGGCGGCCGGAACCGTGCCGCCGATGGTACCCCGCCTGTCTGCCGCGATCGGTGACAATCGCGCTCTGGGCACGGCGGCGTTCATCCTCGGACTCGCGCTGATCGCCGCCACGGCGTGGCTCGTTGCCGCGTCGCTCTCGTTGCGCGACGTGACCGACTTCCTGCTCGCGGTCTTCCTCTGCGCGACGGGGGCGATCGTGCTGCTGACGCTCGCGCTGTCGCCGTTCGAAGGTCTTACACGCGGCTGGCTACTCGCCGGCTCGGCACTGCTCGCCGGCGCCGCCGTCCTCATCTGGGCGTGGCGAGGTAGGCCGGCCGCGCCTCCGTTCCGCCCCGCGTTGCACGCGAGCGGCGAGGCGTTGCGAGACCCCGTGGTCGCGATCCCGGCCGCAGCCGTCGGCGCCGGCCTCGTCTATTCCGTCGTGCTCGCGATCGCCACGCCTCCGAACGACTACGACACGCTCTGGTACCACCTCTCCCGCGCCGCCTTCTGGCGCCAGGAACACGGCGTCGGCTATGTCGAGCGGGCGAACGACCTGCGGCTGGACGTCTTCACGCCGGGTGCCGAGCTCGTCTCCTCGTGGGCGATGACGCTCTCCGGGGACGAGCGCTTCGCGGCGCTCTTCCAGCTCGTCGCGCTGCTGGCGACGATGCTCGCGGTGGCGGGCATCGCACGTGCGCTCGGCCTCGACAGGCGGGCAGCCGCGCTCGGCGCCGTGCTCTTCGCCTCGCTGCCGGTGGTCGTGCTTCAGGCGTCGACGGCGCTCAACGACCTCGCGCTCGCCTCGTTCCTCGTCGTCGTCGTCTACTTCCTGCTCCGGGGAGAGCGGATGCACCTGGCGCTCGGCGCACTCGCGCTGGCCCTGGCGGTGGCGACCAAGGCGACGGCGCTGCTGGCGCTGCCCGTGCTCGCGCTGCTCGCCTTCGGTCTCACTCCGAGACGGCGCTGGGCCGGCGTGGCCGTCGCGGGCGCGTCGGGGATCGCGCTCGGAGCCTTCTGGTACTTCGTCAACCGAGCCGAGACAGGGAGCTTCATCCCCCGCTTCGCGCCCACGAACCAGGGAGGCGCCGGCGCGTCGCACGACCCGGAGCTCGTGAAGTACCCCGCGCAGCTGAGCCGGCTGGCGATCGACGCCGTCGACCCGGCGGGCTCCGTGGGACGGGACCGCTGGCTGTACCTCGTCGCGGCCCTGGTCGTGCTCGCCGTCGGGTTGGTGATCGCAGTGCGGCGAAGCTCGCGTGGCGCGGCCATCGCAGCCGTGGTCGCCGCGGCCGTCGTCGCGGTCCCGGTCGCCTTCGTCACGCTGCACGAACGCCTGCTGGACGGCTTCCAGCGCTTCTGGCTGGACGCCGGCGAGCCTGACCTCGCGTTCCTCGGCGCAGATCGCGAGGCAGTGCCGCCGTCGCCGTTCGTCTCCTGGTACGGGCCGCTGGGGGTGCTCATCGTGCTCGCCGCCGTCGTGCTCGCGGTGAGGGAGGTGAGACGCGGCGCGCTGCGCAAGGCCGCGCTGCTGTTCGCGCTTGCGCCCGTGCTCTACCTCGTGGTGATCACCGTCGGGCTCGGCTACACGCCGTTCCACGGCCGCTACCTCATGCCGGCCGTGGCGCTCGGGGCTGCGACGTGGGGGCTGGTGCTCCGCGTTCGCCCGCTCGCGTGGGCCGCGACGGCCATCGCCACGGTCACGGTCGTGCTCTCGTTCGTCCACTACGTCGAGAAGCCGGCGGGCTTCGCCGTGCTGGGCGGCGGCGACGTGCGCTCGGTGTGGAACGAGTCGCGAATCGAGGTCCTGGCACACTCGCGCGCACCGGGCGGGGCGGGGCCGTTGCAGGTGCTCGAAGAGGAGGCCGCCGACGGTGACACCGTGGCGCTCCAGATCCGCCAGGACGACGTCAGCTATCCGTTCTTCGGCGCCGATCTCGACCGCCGCGTCGTGTTCGTGGAGGAGACCGGCGGGCTCGACGAGGAGGCAGACTGGCTCGTCGTCGCACCGGGCCTGACGCCCGACGTTTGCGCCCAGGGCTGGCGCTCGCTGCCCGTCGGCGAGCCCGGCTGGCGCCTCTACGAGCGCGTCGGGCTCTGCCCTGGCGAGACGGCGGAGCGGTGAGCTCAGAAGTGCCTGGCTACGACGGCGGGGTCACGGTAGCCGGCGTCCCCGTGTGGGCCCTTCCTCCCTCCTCGACGCCGGCCTTGAGCAGCACGACGCTGATGGCGAAGGTCAGGATGATGAACGCGACAGCTGATGCGATCGCGATCTTCCAGCCTCGGCTCATCAGCTACCTCCCGTCCGCACCTGGACGGCGAGCCCGTAGTCGGTGTATTTCGCTTCCTGCCACTGGTTGCAGTTGTAGTCGAAGAACAGGTAGGGCAGGTCGCAGGAAAAGTCCACCTTCGACTGGTAGACAACGGAGTGGTATCCGGTGCCACCGGACACCTTGAACTGGTTGCTGCCGGTCTTGGAGCAAGCCGGCCCTGTCGACCAGTCGGTCACCACCTTGCTAGCGACGATCGCCTGGTTGACCTTGGCGCACCAGTATCCGTACTGCTTGACCTCACGCCTGAACGGCCAGACGCCCTGCTTTCGACGCAGGTCCCCGCTCGTTTCCTTCCAGCACTTGTGGTTGGTTCCCTGCCCGAAGTTCAACGGCAACGTCAGGTACTGACTCGCCTCGTCAATCGAGATCTCCATGGCGGCTCCGCCGCCCGACTCGATGCAGCAGGTCAGCTCCGCCGGCATGTTGGCGATCGTGATCGACCGACTCACCGTCGCAGTCTGCCCCGTCGAACTGGTCGCCCTCGCGGTCAGGGTGTGGTTACCGTTGAGGTAGAGCTTGGTGTCAACGGGCTTCGACCAGTTGTTCGTACCGTTCGCCAGCTGGTAGAGACCGTTGTCCACCTTCAGGTCCACCCGCACTGCGTTCGTCGAGGGACCCGACACGGTGATCGTCCCGCTGACCACCTCGTTCGCGTTGGGGTTGTAGATCTTCACGGTCAACCCCGTCGGAGGCGGGGCGGGGGCGGGGGTGGAGGGGGCGGGGGAGGTGCATCGTCGATCGGCACCCAGTACGTCCTCGTGTCCCCCTGGGATGAGACGATCCAGTTGAACCCTCCCGTCGGCTGGTCGGAGATCCCACGCTGGAATGCGTAGTCCCCGAAGCGGTCGTTGCCGAAGTTGTCCGTCACCTGCGCGTCGGGGCAGATCGTCCACGAGAACGTGAGGATCTCCGTCCGCTGCGCCTTGTTGCCGTCGTTGATCGCTGCCCCGCCACCATCGGTGACGTACAGGTCGAACGTCGTCGCAGCGCCGCAGATTTCCGACTGCGCCTGTTCGGGGGCTGCGCCAACAAGAAGGGCTAGCGCCGAGACGAGTGCGACCAGACAGAGCGTTCTTGGCATTGCCATTGCTTGCTACCTCCTGGGTCTGGCTGGACGCTTGCCCGGCCGTGGCTCGATCTAGAGGTGGCGATTGTGTCGTGCGAGAGCCGCGTTGTCTAGATGGCAAACTCGGACAAGTCCAGAAGGGACGGCGCCCAGGCTTATCTCTGCACAGCGGCGGCGTAGACCTCTAGCGTCGCCGACGTCGCGGCTGCCCACGAGAATCGCTCGCTCGCTCGCTCCCGCGCGGCCGCGCCGAGCCGCGCGCGCAGCGTCGGGTCGAGAAGCAGGCGCTCGATCGCAGTTCGCAACGCTCCCGCGTCTCCGGGCGGCACCAGCAGGCCCGTCCGCTCGTGCTCCACGGCGTCGAGCAGCCCGCCGACCGCCGAGGCGACGACGGGCCGGCCGTGCGCCATCGCCTCGCGGGCGACGACGCCGTACCCCTCGCGCCGGGATGGGCAGATGACGATCGCGGCGCGGTCGTAGTAGTAGCCGAGCTCCGCCGGCGGCACGAACCCGATCGCATCGGGAACGGCGTGGCGCAGCGGCCCGTCGCCGACGATCACGCGCGGGACGTCCTCCGTCGCTCGCGCCAGCTCCTCGATGCCCTTCTCCGCGGACAGCCGTCCGACGTAGAGGACGTGCGGCGGCTCCGCCGGCTCGGCCAGAGCGTCGGGTAGATCGACGCCGCTGCCGATCACGCGCACGTCGTTCGCGCCGAGCCGGGTCATCTCTTCGGCGACCGCCTTCGACGGGGCGACCACCACACGGGCTCCGCGAACGACCGGCCGGAACAGGAGCGGCATGCGCGCCGCCACCTCGACGTCGGTGCCCCACGCCTGGAGCACGTACGGGAGCCCCGTCGCGCAGCGCGGCCAGGCCCGACGGCAGCCAGTGGGCGTGAACGAGATCGGCGCCCTTCGCGGCGCGGCGCGCCGCCTGCGCATACGAGGCGAGGAACGCCGGCAGCAGCGCCACGCGCGCCGGGTGTGCCTGAAGGTTGGCCACGATGCCGTCGCCGTACGCGACGCCGAAGTCGCGGAAGCCCGCCGGCGAGACCACCTTCACCTCCACGCCCGCCGCGCGCAGGTGCTGAACGGCGTCGCGGACGAAGGCGCCCGCGATGTCACTCTCGTCACGGGGATACGACGTCGTCAGCACGGCTACGCGCATCCGGCCACAATACGCCCGCATGAGCCGCCGCCTTCCCGGTTGGACGCTCCCGGCGGCGGGCATCGGCCTACCGCTCTTCGCCGTCCTCGTCGCCATCCTCGTGCTCGACCCGTACTACGGCGTCGTGGACGACGCGATCCTGCTCGGCTACTCGCAGGTGGCCGCCGCCGACTTCCCCGGCGAGTGGGCCGACCGGGTCCGGTCGGACGTCACGTCGTGGGGAATGATCCGGCCGTTCTACTGGGCACTCGCCTACGCGGAGTACAACGTGGGCGCCGAGGGCCCGACCGCGCTCTACGTCCTCAACTGGGCCGTTACGGGCGCCATCCTCGCGTTTGCCGGCTTCGCGATCGCCCGGGCGTTTCGCGTCGCTCGCGACCGGCTCGGCGTCTTCCTCGCCGTGTACGGGGCGGCAGTCTTCGTCTACCCCTGGACCCTCGACCTGTTCGCGTTCCCGAGCTACCAGGAGAAGTGGGTCGTGCTGGCGGCCTCGCTCGGCCTGCTCTGGTTCGCCGAGCCACGCGAGCGCCTGCCGGCCTGGCAGTGGTACGCGGTCAGCGCGCTCGTGATCGGGCTGGGCTCGCTGACGAAGGCGCAGTTCGTCGTCTTCCTGCCGGCGTTCCTGCTACTCGTCCTCGACCACCGGCGCGAGAGGCGTGGGAGCTGGTGGCGCGTCGGGGCCGTCACGGCGATGGGAGTCACCGCCGCCCTCGCCCTGCGCGTCATCGCCTGGCACGGTGACTACACGGAGGGCTTCGGCCTCTCGACCGTGCCGGACCAGCTCGGCTCCAAGTACCTCTGGCTGGTGGCGGCATTCGCGCTGGCGTGGACCGTGTACGCAATCGTGCGGCGGGACACCCTGCTGCGTGACCTGATCCCGACGGCCGTCTTCCTCGCCTTCGTGGTCGTCTTCGCGCAGTGGCCGGGCGGCTTCCTCTGGACGCTGATCGGCTTCGTCGCGGCCGGCGCGTTCGCGCTCGCGGTGTCGCGCCTTCGCTCACCGGTCCTCGTGACGACGGCTGTCGTGGCGAGCCTCGTCTGGGCGTGCACGTGGATCGTCGTGCGCACGGACGAGCTCTATTCGTCGCTGACCAGCATCGGCGAGTTCGCCCGCTCAGCGCCCGCTAGATCGCTGGCGGCCGACGGGACTCCCGTCTACATCTCCTGCGAGGAAGGCTCGGCTGCCATCGCAGGCTACGTGCGCCGCGAGCAGGGCCTGCCGCTCAGCGTTCGTCCCCAGGAGGCGGCGCCGTGGACGTCGGCCAAGGGACTGGAGCCGCCGCCGGGCTTCCGGTACGCGCTCGTCGACGCGCGCCTATGTCCCGCGGCTGTCGACGGGGCGAAGTGGCGCGCCGTGTGGACGCCGAGCCGCGACGGGGGCTTTGTGCTCTACGAGTCCACGTCCGAAGACGACGGGTAAGGCGAGCACGAGCGCTGCGAACACGTAGACGTAGTAGAAGGACATCGTGAGGTAGAAGAGGTTGGCGGCGAGCGTCCCTGCGAGCGCGGCCGTCATTCCCCAGGCGAGCGGCGTCACACGCGCGGCCGCCACGTCACCTCGTCCGGCGAGTGCTCGCCCAACGCGGCGGGCGGCATTGAGCCGCGAGAACAGGTACCAGACGAACACTCCGAAGAGCGCCGTGCCGACCAGTCCCGTCTCGACGAGTAGCGCCACGTAGAACGAGTGTGGCCCCCAGTTCGTCTTGCCGGTGACCTGCTCGTAGTAGACCGAGAAGTTGTTGAGCCCCAGCCCGAACAGCGGCTTCGTGGAGAGGATGTCCGGGATGAAGTCGTAGACGCCGAAGTGGGCCTGGGACGCGCCGCCGCCCGTCTGCACCCGCGAGCGCAAGATCGTCTGGAAGTAGTCGAGGCGCGAGAGCACGACGATCGACAGCAGTCCGGCGACCGCGGCGAGCGGCGCCAGGAAGGCCTTCGTCAGGAAGAAGCGGCGATACGGGAGCGCGAGGACTGCCAGGCCGACGATCAGTCCGAGCAGCCCGCTGCGCGAAAGCGTGGTGAGCTCGACGATGAGCAGGAACCCGAGCGTGACGGCGAGCGGCGCCTTCCAGCGGTGGCCGCGCTCCAGCCGCAGGTAGAGGGGCGTGAGCGCGAGCAGCGGGATGATCAACATCACGCCGAGGTGGTTCGGGTCGCCGGTGATCGCGTTCGGCCGGTAGACGTTCGCACCGTCGACGGCTCCGTAGATGTTGATGTTGCTCGCGCCGCCGGTGATCGGCGACAACAGCGCCTGGTCGAGGCTCGAGCCCGAGCGGGCCAGCAGCAGCTGCAGGATCCCGTACACGGAGTTGACGACCATGCCTGCCGTGAAGAACCCGAGCGTCTGCCAGTAGAACGTCCGGCTGGCACGGGCGAGATACGCGACGCCGAAGATCAGGAACAGGAAGTGGATGGCGAACTTCGTCATCCCCTTGCCGTACTGCGTGGCGGCGATCGCGGTGTCGAGGTTGAAGTAGCCGACGAGGTACACGACGAGGAACGCGAGCAGGAACCCGATCGCGACGAACGACGTCCGCGGCAGGCGATTGTCCCGGCGGGCTATGCGGTCGGCCGCGAAGCTGACGATGAAGCCGATGGCGCAGAGGTCGGCGAGGTAGATCTGGCCCGCGACGTCCCAGTGGATCTTCTCGAACGTCACCGTGAAGATCGTGGCCAGGAAGAAGAACCGCGTCAGCTTCATGCGAGGTCCTGGAGCAGGTCGGCGAGCTCGCGGACGCGGCTGCGACGATCCAGCCTGCGCCTCAGCTCCGGCGTGAGCGGCGTGCCGTCGAGGGCACCGCCCTGCCAGCGTTCGTGCAGCGACCGTAGCGCCTCCCCGATCGCGTCCGGGTCGTCGGGAGGCGCGACGACGCCCGTCCCCGTCTCGCGGATCAGCGCCGCGGCGGCGCCGTCCGGCGGCACGGCGGCGAGGATCGGGCGCTCGGCGGCGAGGTACTCGAACACCTTCCCGGAGAGCACGCCCCTGCCACGGCCTGCTGCCTCGGGGATGAGCAGCAGCAGCGCCTCGGAGTCGCGCTGCAGCTCGAGTGCGCGCCGGCGAGGCGCGAACTCGTGCAGCTCCAGGCGGTCGCCGAGCGCGAGCGTCTCGGCCCACTCGCGGTCGCCGGCGCGGAAATCGCCCACGAAGCGCGCGACCGCATCGAGGCCGGAGTCGGCGAACGCCGTGAGGAACGGCCGCGGGTCGCGCCTGCCGAAGAAGCTGCCGGCATGCGTGATGCGAAAGCGCGGGCTCGGGTGGTGCTCGAGCCCGGTGAAGTCGTCGAAGTCGCAGCCGTTCTCGATCGTCACGACGTCGGCGCGCGGGCCGAGCGAGCGCGTCTCCTCGGCGATCGCCTCGGACGCCGCGACGATGGCATCCGCCTTGCGGGCGACCAGCCGCGCCACGGCGTGCCTCATGCGCTCCTTGGCCTTCAACGCGGCCGAGTCGGCGCGGCGATGGGGATGTGCGAGCAGCGAGTCGCGGAGATCCGCCACCCAGCGCGCGCCCGTCAGTCGCTGCACGGCTGCGCCCACGAAATGGACGGAGCCCGGCGGAGAGGTCGTCAGCACGGCGTCGATCCCCTCCCGGCGCACGATGCGAGTGGCCGCAGGGACGGCCGTCAGCATCCAGCCGACGTTCTCGTCCGGCACGAGCAACCGGCGTCCGAACAAGCCTGCCTGGAGTCGCAGCCGGTCGGCGCCCGTCGTGCCGTGCAGCTCCTCAGCCGGGCGGCGACCCTCCGGGCCGACGTAGCGCGCGCGGTGGATCCACGCCTGCGTGGGGAGCTGCAGCTCGTCGTCGCGGTGCACCCACTTCGGGTCGTCCGGCGCGAGCACGTGCGTCTCGATCCCCAGCTCGGGCAGATGGGTCGCGAGCTTCAGCGGCCGCTGCACGCCGCCGCCGCCCGCGGGAGGGAAGTAGAGCGACACGATGAGCACCTTCATAGGCGGTAGAGAACGTAGCGGCCGTCGCGGTACGCGGCCGGCAGTGCCAGATCGAGCCGGGGCCACCGGTCCCGGCGGACGAGCACGAAGTCGGCGCGGTAGCGGCGAGGGATGGAGAGGTCGCCTGTCCTGCCGAAGAGATTCGCGTCGTCCCGGCGCTCGTACGGACGGTTCTCGTCAGTATCGGCGACGTGGCCCGGCCGCGCCGTGGCGATGTAGATCGGCGCAACGGAGGCCGCCCAGTAGCTCGTAGAGTCGTCCGAGAAGACGACGCGGCCCTCGGGCAGAGACTCGAGACGCTCGACGAGGCCCCGCGTCAGGGGGGAGGGCTCGTAGCGCGCGGCATCCCAGTGGCCGAACCCGAAGATCGCGACCGGCAAGACGAAGGCCGCGGCGACCGCGGCCGCCAGAGGCCCACGGTCGTCGAGCGTTCCTCTCCTGCCGAGCACGGCGGCCACGATCAGCGCGACCGCGCCTCCGACGAGCGCGATCCAGGCCGCGATCGCCGGTCCGCCCTTGTCGAGGACGTACATGAACTCTCCCGGCCACGCGAGCTCGAGCGCGATGCCCGCCGCGAGCGCCGCGGGGATTGCCAACCACGACGCGAGCCGCGCGAGCACGGCCGCGCCGCCCGCGAAGGCGGCGGCAAGCGGCACGAATCCCGCTGCCCGCCGGGCTTGCGAGAGCGAGACGGCGTCCGAGAACGGTGCGAACAGCTCCGGCAGCAGGAGAATCGCGAGCAGCGCGACGGAGCCGCCGAGCACGTACGCCGACCAGCGTCTGCGCGACGCGAGTGCGGCGAGCGGCACCGCTAGGAGGGCAGCAATCGCAACGGCACCGGGACGGCCGAGCATCTCCGGCGCCAGGCGGAAGCTGTCCGGCGAGAAGATGTCCACCTGACCCGGGTAGTGGGCGAGACCGCGGGCGCGCTCGGCAGCGGATGGATTGTGCGAGGCGGTGTCGCGCACGGTCGGCGCCAGCCAGGCGGCTACCGCTGCAGCCGGGACGAGCACGAACGCGAGCCCCGCGGCACCGCGCGCGAGCTCGCCGCGCGCCAGCACGAGCCGTGCGAGGACGTAGCCGGCCAGCGGCACGGCCACGAAGATCACGTAGGTCGGATGGACGAGCGCGAGGGCGAGGGAGGCGGCGGCCGCAGTGAGCCCGGTTGCCCAGGCCGGCTTCCTGACGAAGACGAAGAACGCGGCCACGGTCGCCGGCGCGAGCAGGTGGCGCGACGAGGTGGCGGGCAGCGAGAGCGCCGTGTACGCGCCGCCGCTGCCCGGCGCGAGCGCCGTCAGCGCGACGGCCGCGAGCAGCGCAGCGATGCCGCCCCACGCCGTCCTGAGGATCGCCACGCCCGCCTCGTAGGCGACGAGGAACGCCACCGGCACGAGCACGCTCGGTTCGTGGAGGACGGCCGCCCCGGAGTCGACACCTGCGAGCCAGGCCACCCCTGCCATGAGCACGTGCCACAGGGGGAACGCATAGCCGGGGTGCAGCCCGCCGTCCACGAACTCGTTGACGGACTCGAGCGTGAGGTTGTCGAACGCCTCCAGCTTGCGGATGCGGGCGAGATGGAAGAGCGCGTCGCCGTCCAGCTGCCCGGCGATCGACCACAGCGCGATGCCGAAGCCGACGCCGGCCAGGCCGACACCGATCGCAAACGGGGACGGCCGGCGCAGCGGTTGCCAGACGGCGAACGGGAGCGCAACCGCGCCGACGCCCGCGTAGAGGACGAGCGCCCACCACAGCGGCCCTTCGACGGCGAACATCACCGCCGAGGCCGCTGTCAGCCCCGCGAGGCTCCAGGAGAGCGCCGCGAAGACGCTCTGCTGGCCGAGCGCCCGTGCAACGAGCGCCCCGGGGAGAAGCAGGCAGAGGGTCGCCGCCGCGAGCCTCACGTAGAGCCCGACACCTGTCTCCGGAAAGACGTGGGCGAGCGCGAGCGCGGGCAGCGCCAAGAGCTCCCACGGCCAGCGGGTGGGTCCGGCGTGGCCGGTCAACGAGGCTCGTCGACGAGCTGAAGCGCTGAGCCGGATGCGAGCCACGACGCCGTGTCGCGGTACATGCGGCCCCGCTCGCCGCGGTACAGCACGCCGCGCAGCCGCAGTGCCCACAGCATCAGACGCCGAGCGCGTTCGGCCTCACGCTTGCCGTGGTGCTTCGCGAAGAAGCGCAGGTGGCTGCGGACGTTCTCCCTGAAGAACCGGCCACCGTGCGAGGCGCCGCTCACGTGAACGACCTCTGCGTCCGGGTAGAACACCACGCTCCAGCCGGCCTGGCGAAAGCGATAGCACCAGTCGGTCTCCTCGCTGAACAGGAAGAACGCGCCGTCCGGCGGGCCGACGGCGTCGATCGCGTCGCGCCGGACGAACAGGCACGCGCCCATGACGCACTCCACCTCGCGTGTCTCGTCATGGTCGAAGTCTCCGGCGTAGAAAGCGTTCAGCGCGTGAGACGTCGGAGCGAGCTTGCGCAGGAAGAAGTACTCCGTGGCCAGCCGCCAGAGCGTCGGGAAGCCGCGTACCGAGCGCTGGAGCGACCCGTCGGTGTTGAGCAGCTTCGGGCCGACCATCGCGGCCTGCGGATGCTCGTCGGCAAAGGCGGCGAGCTGCTCGGCGGCGTCGCCCACGATCCAGGCATCGGCGTTCAGCAACATGACGAAGCGTCCTGCCGCCGACTCGATGCCGCGGCTCCAGCCGGCGGCGAGGCCGACGTTCGGTTGCTCGATCAGCTTCACGTGCGGGTACCGCTCGCGGACGAGCTCGACCGTGCCGTCCGTCGAGCCGTTGTCGACGACGATCGTCTCGTACTCGGCGACGCTGTCGAGGCAGCGCTCGAGCCAGGGAAGCGCGTCGTACGTCACGACCACGACTGAGACATCAGCCATGGCGGACGGACGGGCTCGCCGGCCGGCGGATGCTCTCCCACGCGAGGATGAGCGCGCCGGGGATTGCAAGCGCGATCGTGACGAGGAAGAACAGGAACCCGGCGGCGAAGGCGGCGTCGGCGGACACTCCCAGCTGGCCCAGGAAGCTGACGAAGAACGCCTCCCGCACGGCCAGCCCGTTGATCGTGAACGGGACGAGCATGACGAGGAACAGCAGCGGGCCCATCACGTAGTAGACCCTGGGCGAGAGGCCGATGCCCACGGCCTCGGCCGTGCACCAGATGGCGAGCACCCGGACGGCCTGGATGGCGAGCGTCAGCGCGAACACGCCGATCAGCAGCCGCGTGTGCGCACGGTAGGCGTGGACGCCCTCGTACACCGCGCGAATCGGCCGCTCCACGCGCAGCCGGCGGAGCAACGGCACGGTGCGCGCCAGCGGACGCCGCGCCGAGCGTGAGAAGACGGCGACGGCGAGCAGGACTGTGGCCACGACGAACGCGAGCTCGATCCAGAGATACGCGCCGACGTCGTACTCGCCGAGCGCCAACGCGAAGCCCACGGCGGCGAGAGCCAGCGTCGCCGACCCCCCGAGTGCGCGCTCGAGCAACACCGAGCCGGCGATCGGCCCGGCGCGTCCCGGATGCCGCCGCGACGTCTCGAAGATCCGCGCCGCATCCCCTCCCACGGCCGTCGGCAGTACCTGCCCCGCCGTGTAGCCGACGAAGTACGCCCGCGTCAGCCAGCCGAGCCGCTCGTCGATGGAGCGCGCCTGGAGCAGCCTCTGCCAGCGCCACGCCATCGGCAATACCGTCACCGTCATGATCGCCACCGCCGCCGCCAGCCACCAGTAGTCCGCTTCGGTGAGGATGTCGATCGTCTGGTCGATGTCGATCTTCCAGACGATGTAGGCGAGGCACAGCCCGGTTACGAGCAGCGTCGCGGTGACGCGCACGCTGCGCCGCTGGGTCACGCTTCGCTCCCCGTGAACCGCGCGTGCACGCGGCGCAGGGCGTCGATCGCGTCGGCGATGTCGTCTTCCGAGTGGGCCGGGGAGAGCGGGAGCGACAGCACCTCGTCTCCTGCACGCTCCGCGACCGGCAGCGGCTGCTGGTCGGGGTAGCGCTCCCGGTACGCGCTGAGCCTGTGCACAGGCAGGAAGTGGACGCTCGTACCGATCTGCTCCGCCGCCATCGCCTGCTGGTACTCGTCACGCGTCGCGCCCGCCCGCTCCGGATCGATGCGAACGACGTAGAGATGCAGCGCGTGCGTGTCGCGCGGGTCGCGGGTGAGCGGCTCGATCCCGTCCAGCTCCACCACCGCGGCGTCATACGCATCGACATGGCGGGCGCGGATCTCCCGGTGCTGTCCGATCTTGTCCAGCTGGCAGAGCGCGATCGCCGCGAAAACGTCGGAGAGGTTCGCCTTGTAGCCGGGGACGGCGATGTCGTACAGCGAGCCGTGGCCGCGCCGCATCACGCGCAGATCGTCGATCGCGGCTGCGATTCCCGCGTCGTTGGTCGTGATCACGCCGCCCTCGCCGGCGGCGACGTTCTTCGTCGCGTAGAGGGAGAAGCACGTCGCGGCGGAGAGCGCCCCGATCTTGCGGCCGCGATATGCGCTCTCGACCGCGTGCGCCGCGTCCTCGACCACCGGCAGCCCGAGCGCCCAGATCGGGTCGAGGTCCGCCGGCTGGCCCGCGAGGTGGACGGGCAGGATCGCCTTCGTGCGCGGGCCGACGAGCGCCGCCACCTGCTGGGGATCGATGTTGAGATCGGAGTCGCGAACGTCGGCGAAGACCGGCGTTGCTCCGGTGTGGACGATCACGTTCGCCGTCGCCGGCCACGTGATCGGCGTCGTGATCACCTCGTCTCCCGGTCCCACGCCGAGAGCGACGAGCGACAGGTGCATTGCGGCAGTTCCCGAGGAGACGGCGACGGCGTGCTCGGCGCCGACGTATTCGGCGAAGCGCCGCTCCAGCTCGGCCGCTTTCGGCCCCGTCGTCAGCCAGCCCGAGCGCAGCGTCTCTGCCACAGCCGCGATCTCGTCCTCACCGAGGGCGGGCGGCTGGAAGCCGAGGAAGGTGCTCCTAGGCGATCTCGACGGGGGAGCGGGTCTCAACAACGCGGAAGCGTACGCGTCTAGCGGCGCGCCTAGCACGGGCCAGCGCCTGCTTCCGGCTCTCGCCGACGGCCAACACGGCGCCGGCGCGGTCGGACCCCTGCCGCAGCTGCCGGATCTCGTCCCCCGGCCGGCGGTACACGCGCACCCACGCGACGCCGTCGCTCGTCCCGGCCCGCTCGACGCCGTCCACCGCTTTCACGGAGCCCTCCGGGGCAACGAGGAAACGCACGCAGGCGCCGCCCACCTCCCGTCCCTCATCCCCCGAGCCAAGTGACAACTTGTCACTTGGAATCTCTTCGCCGAGGGCGGCTGCGATCGCCAGGCCGTTGAGGTCGACGCCGAGCGCCGCCTCGCACAGCTCCGCATCGTGGCCTCCGCCCAGCCTTGCCGCCAGCTCGCCGACGACCGGCCCGTCCTCGCCGACAAGCACCTGCGTGTACGTCGGCCCGTCCTGCACGCCGACGGCCTTCGCCGCCGCCCGCGCGAGCTCAGTTGCCGCGTCCACAACCTCGCCGCCCGACTCGCTCGGCCACACGTGGGCGAGCGCCACGCCGAACGCAGGCGGCGCCGCGACGACGCGGTCGGTCACCGTCAGGGGGTAGAAGTCGCCCCCGACCGAGAAGGCGTTGACCGTGAGCTCCGGTCCGGCCACGAGCTTCTCCACGAGCACGATCTGCCCCCGGGCGGCAGCCAGGGCCTCCTCGAAAGCTCCCGCCACATCTTCCACGTGCGTCACCACGGTCAACCCGCGCTGGCCCTGGCGGTCCGGCGGCTTGATCACACACGGAAGACCCAGCTCGGCGGCCGCCCGCTCGGCGTCGCCCGCGCTCGTGCAAACCCGGAACGGCGCATGTGGGACGCCCGCCTCCGCGAGCCCCTCGCGCTGGCGAAGCTTCGAAACAGCGGCCTGCGCCACCTCGGGAGACAGAGGGTGCGGAAGGTTGTGACGGGCCGCGACGCGCGCAGCCAGGCCCACGGGGAAGTCGATGCCGGGCGCGATGATGCCGTGGACGTGCTCCGCCGCGGCCAGCCGGTTGACCGCGTTCTCGTCCTCCACGGAGACGATCGCCCGCCGGTCGGCGAAACGGAAGCCCGGAGCCGCCGGATCGCGATCGACGGCGACGACGTACACGCCGCGCTCCCGGGCCGCCTCCAGCAGCCCGAGCTGCCCGGCACCCGCCCCTAGGACGAGTAGACGCCTACGCTCCGAGCCAGAACCCCCCTCCACCAGGCTTCATTGTCGCGATACCACGCGACGGTGCGTTCGAGACCCGTCTCGAACCGCGTGCGCGCGGTCCACCCGAGGAGGCGGGCCGCCTTGTCGGTGGAGCCGACGTGCCGCTGCACCTGCCCCGGCCGTTCCTCGACGTGCTCCTTCAGCGACGCCGGCCTGTCGAGTGCGTCCAGCACGAGGTCGGCGATCTCGGTCACGGACAGGTCGATGCCTGTGGCGACGTTGATCACCTCGCCCGAGACGGTGTCCAGATCCGCCTCGATAGCCGCCTCGATGGCCTCGGCGTCGTCGTCGACGAAGAGCCAGTCGCGCGAGGCCGAGCCGTCGCCGTGGACCGTGAGCGGCTCGTCCTCGAGCGCGCTGGTGATGAACCGCGGGATCAGCTTCTCCGGATGCTGCCGCGGCCCGTAGTTGTTGAACGGCCGCAGGATGACGATCGGCAGGTCGTACGTGACTGCGTACGAGTACGCGAGCCGGTCGGCGCCTGCCTTCGTGGCCGCGTACGGGCTGCGCGGGTTGAGCGCGTGCTCCTCGTCCATCGGCGCGTGCTCGGCCGTGCCGTACACCTCGCTCGACGAGATGAGGATGAAGCGCTCCACGGGGGTCTCGCGCACGGCGTCGAGGAGGATCTGCGTGCCCTCCACGTTCGTGGTCACGAACTCCGAGGCTCCCTCGCGGATCGACTTCTCGACGTGGGACTCGGCGGCGGCGTTCACGATCACGTCGACGCCCGCCACGACGTCGCGCACGAGCTCCGCGTCGCGGATGTCGCCCTGGACGAACGCCAGCCGCTCGTGCGACATCATGTCCGCGAGGTTCTCGAGATTCCCCGCGTACGTGAGCGCGTCGAGCGACACCACCTCGTGCTGCGTCGCCGTGAGCAGATGGCGGACGACGTTCGACGAGATGAAGCCCGCGCCGCCCGTTACGAGGACTCGCTTGCTCAAAGCTCGCGCTCGATCGTGTAGAGGGGCCGTCCTTCCACGTCTCGCTGGATTCTGCCCAGGTATTCGCCGACGAGGGCGAGGATGAAGCCCTGGATGCCGAGGACGAACACGATCGCAGCTCCGCCGAACAGCGGCCCCGGGAAGTCGTCTTCGCCGATCCAGTACGCGATGCCGTAGACGCCGAGCGCGAAGGCCGCGAGCGAGCAGACGATGCCCAGCGTCACGCCGATCCACTGGATCGGCTGCGGCCAGAAGCCCGCCAGCACGTGCAGCGCGAGCCGTGTCAGCCGCAGCGGCGAGTAGCGGGACGAGCCCTGCCTCGGCGCGTGCTGGACGTCGACCTCGACGACGTTGCCGCCGCCGGAGAGCACGAGCGCTTTCGTGAACTTCTGCTTGCCGATCGCACCGAGCATCGGCTCCAGCGCCTCCCGCCGGTACGCGTTGAACGCGCAGCCGAAGTCGGAGACGGCGACGCCGGTGAAGCGGCGCAGCATCCCGTTGATCAGCCTGGACGGCAGCGTCCGCCCCCACGAGTCACGCCGCGCGACCCTCCGCCCGCTGGCCACGTCGGCGCCGCCTTCGACCGCGGCGACGAGCTTCGGGATGTCCTCGGGCGCATTCTGGAGATCGCCGTCCATCGTCACGACGACGTCGCCTCGTGCGCGTACGAGGCCGGCATGCATCGCGGGATGCTGGCCGAAGTTGCGGCGGAAGCGGACGGCCCGCACCCGCCGGTCCGCCGCGTGCAGGCGCTCCAGCTCGGCGAAGCTGCCGTCGGTCGACCCGTCGTCCACGAAGACGATCTCGAAGGGCTCGCCCAGTGCCTCGAGAGACGCAACCGTGCGCCGGTAGAGCTCGTCCAGTGACGCCGACTCGTTGTAGAGCGTGACGACGACGGAGATCATCGCTCCACGGCCTCGAGCCGGCGGCGTAGATCGTCGAGGCGTGCCGCAAGGCGCGGCGTCGAGTCGGAAGGGTGAAAGTCGGCGAAGTCCAGGGCGAGCGAGACGTCGTCGGCGAGAGTCGGCGCGGCCCGAGGCACCGCGGGTTCGCGCAGCGCGTCGCGGAGCCGGACGTCCTGCTCCAGCGTCCCGTCGCGGAGGCCGGCTGCCAGCGCCGAGTCGTCTACGAGGAACTCCGAGAAGACGTCCGCGCCGGTCTTCACCTGGATCGCCCGCGCGGTATCCCGCTCGTGACGTGAGCCCGGGTGGTCGCCGAGGCTCGTCACGAGGCGCAGGAACTTCCGTTCCATCTGTGCCTGGCTGCGGATGGGGAAGTGGAACACCTCGCAGGGCTTCCATTCGCGGAGCGGCGTCAGTCCGCGGCCGAACGCGTTGTGGTTCCCGCGCGTGACGACGACGTCGGGCGTCGCCCGGTGCGCGGTCTTGAAGCCTGGCCGGTACGGGCTCCCGGGCGCGTCGGTCGGTCGCCGCCGAACGGTCATTCGCTCGTAGAACAGCTCGCCCGTCTCGGGCCGGGCGACGAAGTGCCGTCCCCAGCCTCTGATCGTGCCGAACCGTGGTGGCACGGCCTCCAGCACGTCGCGCAGCGAGCCGTCACGCGGCCACCAGAACTCGTCCACGTCGCAGTTCAGCACCCAGTCGGCTCCGAAGTCGGTTGCCGCGAGGCGCGCCATGCGCGTGACCCACTCCTGCTGCTCGATCACGTCTCCCTGCTCCTGGATGAGATGGAGGCGGCCGGCGCGCTCGTGCTCTCTGAGGATGTCGGTGGTGCCGTCCGTCGAGCGATGGTCGATGGCGACGACGAAGTCGACGCCGAGCTCGGCGTGGTAGCGGAGATGCTCGCCGACGATGTCGGCCTCGTCGCGCACGATCAGCGTCGAGACGATTCTCATCCGCGGCGGAGGAGTGTTCGGAGCCGGCGCTCGAGCCGTATTGCCGCACGTTCCTCGACCGCGCGGAGACGGCTCTCCACCTCGTCGAGCTCGCCGCGCAGCCTGAACGCGTCGGCCTCGCCGAGCGCCGCCACGTCTGCCGCGAGCAGCGCGTCCTCGACGACGGTCGGCCGTGGGAAGGAGAGCGGCTCGCCACGTGCCAGCGCCGCGAACGCCTCGACCACACGCGTGTCGCGGTGGATGACGCCTGACGCCGAGCCCTGCCTCGACCTCCGTCATCGCAGCGGCAGGGCCAGATTGGAGGGCCAGCACCTCGATCGGGAACCAGCCACGCAGCGGACGACGGGGCTCGGGCACGCGAGAGACGAGGCGTACGGTGCCCTGGCCCGACAACCGGTAGGTCATCGTCTCGAGCGTGTTGCTCCCTTCGACGGGGACGAACTGCCGCACCAGCGGCCTGGACGGCGTCGTACTCCGCCGGGACCGTCCCCAGTACTTCGTCGAGCGTGCCGCCGCGCGGCCACCACAGCTCGCCCGCCTCCGCCTCGATCAGCCAACCGTCGGTCGTCGCGCCCGGCTCGACGATCTCGTCGACGCCGGCGTGGAGGTGGAAGGCGCGTTGCGCCTCGAGCCCGGGAGCCGGCAGAGTCATCACGACGCGGGCCTCTGCCACCCGTGCGAGTCTAGGGCCGATGGAGTCGCTGTTGCTGCGCCACGTCATGTGCGGCCGGATCGTGATGGCGCTCCCGTCGGTCGTTGTCGAGCGCAGCCCGGAGCGGCTCGTGACATGGATCGATGCCGGGACGCCCATCGCGTACCCGCTTGGTCGCGTGGACGGCCGCCTGCTCCCGTTCGACGAATGGACGGTCGACCTGCGCTCGTGGTTCGGCCCTGGTCGGCTCGAGGTGACTCCGGTCGCGCAGAGGCACTCGATTCGGCTCATCCGCGCCGACGACGGATCGTTCCTCGGCTGGTACGTCAATCTCCAGGCGCCGCTGGCCGAGTCGCGGCTCGGGTTCGACACGACGGACTGGCAACTCGACCTGTGGATCGAGCCTGCCGGCGACATCCACTGGAAGGACGAGGACGATCTCGAGCAGGCGGTCGAGCTCGGGATCCTCACGTCGAAGGACGCCGAGCACGCGCGCGAGGAGGCACACCGGGTGCTCGGAGAGTGGCCGTTTCCCACGGGCTGGGAGGACTGGCGGCCCGACCCGGCCTGGACGACACCCGCGCTTCCGGACGGCTGGGATGTGGTCTGAAGGCGACGTCATCTGCGTGCGCCAGACGTGGCTCGGCCGCGTCTGGCAGGCGCATGCCTGGTACGTCGTCAGCTGACGGGGAGGACGAGCTCGTGCTCTTCGCGCCGATCGGCGCGGAGGCAAGGTTCTCGGGCATCCCCATCCCGTGCGACGAGTGGACGCTGAAACCGAGCTCCTTCAAGGAGCACCTGCTTCTGTTCGCGCGGCGCGGGAGAGGGCTACTCGACGTCGCTGATCTGGGACGCGAGCTGGACGCTTCGCGAGTGGTACGTGAACTTCGAGCGGCCGCTGCGTCCGCGAACGCCGGTCGGCTTCGACTACGTCGACTTCGCGCTGGACCTCGTCTGCTACCCCGACGGACCGGTAGGAGCTGCTCGACGAGGACGAGCTGGAGGAGGCGCTGGAGACGCGGCGTGCTGACACGAGGAGGACGCTGCCGCCGCGCTGCGCGGACGCCGAAGGCTGGTGAGCCGAATGGCCGTTCCCGACGGGCTGGGAGGACTGGCGCCCCGATCCCGGCTGGGAGCCGCCGAGTCTCCCAGCCGGGTGGGACAAGGTGGGCGAGGCCTAGCTCATGTCTGGCTGCGGGCCTCGAGCCGCACGCGCGGGAGCCACTCGAGCCAGCTCGGCACGTACCAGTTCCAGCGGCCGAGGAGCTTCATCGCGGCTCGGTAGCACCACGGAGCGAATGACCGTCGCGTCGATCAGCAGCGCGACGGCTACGCCGAAGCCCATCTGCTGGAACATGATCAGGTCGCCGCGCGCGAAGCCGGCGAACACCGCCGACGATGATCAGCGCCGCGCCGGTGATGATCCGGGCCGTCGAGGCCACGCCGAAGTAGACGGCATCGGTCGTGTCGCCCGTCCCCTCGTAGCGCTCCTTGATCCGGCTGAGCATGAAGACCTGGTAGTCCATCGACAGCCCGAAGAGCACCGAGAAGAGGAAGAGCGGCACCCAGGCCTCGATCGACTCCACCTGCTGGAAGCCGAAGAGGCCGGCGCCCACGCCGTACTGGAAGACGAGCACGAGCAGCCCGAACGCGGCTCCGACCGACAGCAGGTTGAGCAGCAACGGACAGCCCGGCGATGACGAGCGAGCGGAAGACGATCGTCAGCAGCACGAACGTCAGCCCGAGCACGAACGCGATCACTATCGGCGCGGGATCGATGACCGAGTCGAAGTAGTCGATGTTCTCCGCCGTCAGCCCGCCGACGAGCACTTCTGCGTTCGTGTCGCGGAAGGCTGCCGGGACGATTCGTCGAACGAAGATCCCGGACGCCGGCGATCGCGTCTTTCTCCCGACGGGTCGCCCCTTACCGGCACTGTCAGCACCGCGGTCTCGCCGTCCGCAGATCGCTCGATCCGACCGGGGCCGAAGCGGGGGTCGTCTGCCAGCGTGCTGCGAAGGCCGGCAAGCGCCCTGCGAGCCGCGGGCTGTCCCGCCCCCTCGGCAACGACGATCTCGGTCGGCTCTGTCGTGACTTGAGGAAACTCGCGCTCGAGGGCGGCGAATCCCTGTCTCGACTCGAAGCGCTCCGGCAACGCGCTCACACCGCTCGTGCCGGTGGTCATCCCGAAGACCGGCGCCGCCAGAGCGAGCAGAACGGCGACGGAGAGCGCCAGGCTCAGCCCCGGCCGCCGGAGCACGCTCCTGACGATGGCGCCCCAGAAGCGACCCTCGGGATTGGCCGCCTCAGTGGATCGCCTGCCGATCAGCGGGATCCGCAGCGAATCGACGCGATCTCCCAGTAGGCCAAGCAAGGCAGGCAACAGCGTCAGTGCGGCGGCCACCGAGACGGCGCCGACGAGGATCGCGCCCACGGCGAGGCTGCGCATGATCGAGCTGGGCACGATGAACATTCCGAACATCGCGATCACGAAGGCCGTGCCGCTGAAGAGCACCGCCCGGCTCGCGGTGACTCCGGTAGCCGAGATCGCGTCGAGCTTCTCCCGGCCGTCACCGCGCTCCTCGCGATAGCGGGAGACGATGAAGAGCGCATAGTCGATGCCGAGCGCCAGGCCCATGCCGGTGAGCATGTTCACGACGAACACCGAGAGCTCGAACCCCTGAGCGACGAGAGCCGTGAGACCGAGCGCGACGACGATCGAGAACATCGCCATCAGCAGCGGCACGAGGCCGGCGACGACTCCGCCGAAGACGAGTAGCAGGATGATGAGCGCGGCCGGCAAGCCCGAATTGGAGCTCGCCGGACTTCGAGGTCGTCCTGCGAGAGCTCGTTGAAGTCGTGCTCCCGCGTCTTCTCGCCGGTGACGGCGACCGCGAAGTCCGGGCTCGCATCGGCTCGCTCCACGGCCGCGATGAGAGCCTCCGGCATAGTCGGCGTCCGCGACCGAGAGCTGCACGAGGGCTGCGTGCCTGTCAGGCGAGACGAGCGACACGGGGCCCCCGCGGGTCTGCACGACGGCGACTCCTTGGACTCCGCGCAGGTCACGGGCGAGCCGCACTCCGAGGGCGCGGAACTGCGGTGAATCGACCGTGTAGCGCTCCGAGCTGATGATGATCGCGTCGGTGGCCGGCGAGAGTCCGGGGAAGGCTTGCGCCCGCGCCTCCAGAGCCCGGTCCGACTCTGGATTGTTGGTCGGCTTCCCTTCGGTCGTCAGGGCATCGCCGAGCAAGACTCCCACAGCAACGAGCGCGAGCACCGCGGTCACCGCCCAGGCGGCGATCACGCGCCACGGGTGCCGGGCGCTGGCCAACGCGACGGCCTGAGTCGAGATCCTCATGCCATGCCCCCCTCTCGAACCGCTCTCTCCTTTGAACGTGTCTCGTCTCATGCGCCTTCCTCGAACGCGGGAGCGGGACGGCGAGCCCGCTCGGGGCGTCGCGCGGGAATCGTCAGCGCCGCCACCGCACCGACAGCCGACCAGCGCCGCGCCTACCCAGACGGCGGGCACGAGCCCGTCGACGAATGTCTGCGCGGACTCGTAGCCACCGAACCGGGCGAAGAGCGAGGCCAGCACCGCGACGCCGAACACGCCGCCCAGCTCGCGGATGGCGTTGTTGGCGCCTGACGCCTGTCCCTCTTCCTGCGGCCGCACCGTGCTCAGCACGACGTTGGCGACCGGGGCGAAGAAGAGGGCCATGCCGATGCCGGACAGGATGAACGGGCCGACGAGCTGTGCGTACGGCACGGTGGGCGTCGAGACGGCCGCCATCCAGCCGAGCCCGATCGCCTGCAGGCTGAGCCCTACGCCCATGATCCGCTGGCCGCCGATGCGATCGGACAGTGCGCCGGCGATCGGCGCCACGAAGATCGGCATCGCCGTCCACGGGAGGATCCGCAGCCCCGCCTGGAGCGGCGAGTAGCCCTGCACGGTCTGGAAGAACTGGGCCAGCAGGAAGATCGACCCGAACATCCCGAAGAACATGAAGAACGACGCCACGTTGGCGTGACTGAACGTCCGGTCGGAGAAGAAGCGCATCGGCAGCATCGGCTCCCGTGCGCGCAGCTCCCAGAGGACGAAGGCGGCCACGAGCAGCAGGCCGACGGTCAGCGAGCCGACGATCTCGGGGCTCGACCAGCCCTGGCCGTTGCCGCGCACGAGTCCCCAGACGACGCCGAGCAGACCGGCGCTGACGAGCGCAAGCCCGCGGAGATCGAGGCTCGTGCCCGGGCCGTGCGTCTCGTCCAGGCGCCGCCACGCGAGCGGCATCAGCACGAGCCCGATCGGCACGTTGATCCAGAAGATCCACTGCCAGGAGAGGCCCTCGATCACGGCGCCGCCGACGAGCGGCCCGAGAGCGACGGCGAGACCGCCGATACCTCCCCAGGCACCGAGCGCGAGACCGCGGCGCTCTGCCGGGACGGCCGCGCTGAGGATGGTCAGGGTGAGCGGGGCGATGATCGCGCCGCCGAGGCCCTGGAGCGCACGCGCTGCGACGAGCGCTTCGATGGTGGGCGCGAGCGCTGCCAGCGCGGAGGCCAGCGTGAAGACGCCGAGACCGATCACGAACATCCGCCGCCGCCCGAAGCGGTCGCCGAGCGCAGCGCCTGTCAGGAGGAAGACCGCGAACGTCAGCGTGTACGCGTTCACCGTCCACTCGAGCTCCTCGATCGACGCGCCGAGGTCGGTGCGGATGACGGGCAGCGCCGTCGAGACGACGAGGTTGTCGAGCGTGACCATGACGAGCGCGATCGACGTGATCACGAAGGTCCAGAGCGTTCGGTGGCCGATGCGGTCTACCATCATTCCCCCTTGTGACTAGTGACTACTAACTCACTTCCGTGTCGAAAAAAATACACAGCTATGCGTCCTTCATGGAGTTCTCCACCAGGCGCTTCGCCCAAGGCGCGTCGAACTCGTGGAGACCCATCGAGGTCATGACGTTGATGAGCATCCCGATGGCGAAGAACTCCACGACCCGCTCGCCGGAGACGCCCTTGCTCTCCACGAGCTCGACGAGCCGGCCGAAGCCCGAGCGCATGACCTCGCGGATGTCTGAGTCGTCGCTGGCCGCATAGCCCTGCATCTGCGCCTTCAGCCGGCGCGGATCCTCGGCGATCATCTGCTTGTACGCCATGCCGATCGCCTCGAGCGCTTCGTCGCCGGACAGGCCTTCGGATGCCGCACGGAACTTCTCGTACGTGTCGCCGAGGCAGCGCTCGGCCGAGGCGAGGTAGAGCCCCTTCTTCGTGCCGAAGAGGCGGAACAGATACGGCTGCGAGATGCCGACCTCGCGGGCGATGACGTCGGTCGACGCGCCCTCGAAGCCGTGGTCGGCGAACTCCGTGAGCGCGGCCTCGAGGATTTGCTCGCGCCGTTCGTCCGCCGTCTTACGAGTTGTCGACGTGACCATCGCGTTGTAAGTTACCACTCACTACCTTAGGAAGTCAAGGGCGAGTCGCCGCGCGGCCGCCGAAGTCCAGACGCCGGAGCGGGCGGCTATCCGCCACCCGCTCCGGCGGATGAAGCCTGGGCTCAGACGCCCTGGATGATGCAGGCTTCGGCGGGAGCCACCGAATTGTTCGTCTGGAAGATGATTCCGGGATTGATCTTGTACCCGAAGTCGTCGTCGAGCTTCTTGTCCACTTCCCAGCTGAAGACCAGCCGTATCTGCTGTCCCGCGGTCAAGGAAATGCCTGTCGCGTAGGAGTACGTCGTGAGCCAGCGCGACTTGTCCTGGCCATCGATCGTTCCGATACCGAACTCGGGAGCGGACCAGTACGTCCGGTCGCCGAACCCGGCCGGCGCGCTCGAGGCGAGTACCGTACTGCCGTCCCCCGAGCGGATCTCCAAAGTCACCTTCTGGTGGTCGAGGAACTTCTCCACGTTTCCGAACGAACCGGTGGCCCAGCCCACCTTTACCACCAGTTGCTGTCCTGCCGGAATCGTCTCGAATCCGTCGTCGCAGACGTAGGGTCTGAAGTTGCCCGCATTCGGCACCGCGCCGGCCCCAGCGACGAGGACGCCGGCTGCAATCGTGAAAGCGAGCGCAGCCGCAAATAGGCGTGAACTTCTCAAGTTTGTCCCCCCTCTTGTTGGTTGCCTCGGGCAAGACTCAATCCGAATCGCTCACCCGTGTCAACCTTCTACAGGGCGCCGCTCAAGGACCACTCAAGGCTTTACACGACCTACACGCGTAGCGCCGCGCTAGCCGAGCCTCACCGAGAAGCGCTTCGTGATCGTCTTGCCGCGCGCCGTGATCTTCAGCGAGCCGGCGAGCTTCTTGCCTCTTGCGCTCTTCGTGCGTCCGGTAGCGGCACGAGGCCTTTCCCGTCTGGGCCTTGGCCGTGCCTTCACCTTCTTGCCGGCGAGCGTGCCCGTGCAGACAGACCTTGGACGGCTTGACTGGGCCGCCGTCTGCCTTCACGGATGCGGTGGCGACGACGCGCGATCCCGCCTTCGGCCTGGCCGGCGTCAAGCTTGACGGAGCTCACGCGACACGGAGACCGTGCCGCCGCCGCCACTCCGGATGAAGCGACGATCTCGAAGCGCAGCGTCTGGGTGTTGTTCGCGGGGCTGGGATCCGGACGCTCGGTCTCAACTGACGCCGTTACGTCGTAGAAGCCAGGGCGGTCGGCAATGACGTCCCACACCCACCCGCGCCGAGCGTGCCCGATGGGCCTAGCTGAACTCTTGCAGGCACAGACCGTGGCGCGGTGCCTGTACAACGTTCGGACGGATCTGGGCCATCGTCGCCCCACCGAAGACCGGCGGGCAGCTCGGTCCGCATCGTCACCGTCTGGACGGGCCCCGAGTCGACGCCGATCTCGAACTGCAGCTTGAACGGTGACGTCGTCTTCTTCGCCCCGAGAATGACCTCGCCCCTTTGACTGAGCAGGAGAACGGTCAGCTCCACGTCGTCAGTAGCCGTGCGCCCGCTCGCACCCGCTGCCATGAGCAGCGCCGCAAACGTGAAAATCACTGCAGCGCCAAATAGGCGTGAACTTCTCAAAGCTGTCCCCCCTTGTTGGTTGCCTCAGAGCGAGACATGGAATCAATCCGAACTGCTAACCGATGTCAAGCTTCTAACTGGCGCCGCTCAAGAACTGCTCAAGGCCTTACGCAACTTGCAGTGACGAACGTCTCCGAATAGCCACCGCACGCCCCGACCGCCCGATGCACGATCCTCCACGGCCGAGCGGGTGCCCGGAGGCACCCGCTCTCGTCATGCGTGCCGCTTCTGATCCGGTCAGCTCGAGTGTTGCGGATCCTTCGCTACGGCGTCTTGACCAGGTCCAGTCCTTTCAGCGAGGTTGCCAGGGCATCCAGTTGGAACGTGTAGTGAACCGTCGTCGGGCTCGGAGCGGTGAAGCTCTTGATGCTCCAGCCGTTGTACTTGATCCCGATCACGTACGTTCCCGCCGAGGCCGCGGTGAAGGTGACGGTGGTCACGCCTGCCGACGTGCTGATGGTGGAACTACGCTTCGCGCAGCCAGACGTGAAGACCTGGCCCGCTGAGTGGTTGAAGAAGTGACTGTCGAAGTTGCCGGTCGTGATCGCCTGGTTGATCGTGAAGGTGTTCGACCCGGCGACGGCCGTCACCTTCACCCAGTAGTAGAACGCGCTCGGCGTGACCTGATAGATCTTGCCGTTCCTCACGGAGTAGTTCAGCTGCGAAAGAGTCGCTGAAGTCCCCGCCTTGAACTGAGCGCAAGTCGCTGTGGGGGGCGTGATCTGGCTGTCGGCCGGGATGTCGTTGTTGGTGACCGTGCAGGTCTTGGTCTCGCCGACTGGCGATCGAGCCTGCGCAGTCGGCCGAGAAGCTGGCCGTGTACCCACTCGGCCCCGTCTCGGTGACGTTGTAGGAGCCGGGGCTCATCGAGACCGAGGTGCCGGGTGCCTCTGCACCCGGGAAGTCGTCGGGCGTGTCGTCGGTGCCGCCCGAGTCGAGGGTGAAGTCGTCCGCCACCGCCGTGCCACCGTTGTCGTTGATCACGTGCTTGATCACGATCAGGGTGGCCGCGTCGGCGTTGTCGGCGCACTCGGAGAACTCCGAGGTGTTGTTCAGGGGGTCGGTAGCGGTGGAGGTGATGATGCTGCCGCCGGGGTTCGCGAACGTGAAGGAGAAGCTCGCGTCGCCCGATGCGTCAGTCGTGACGCTTCGTGCGGCGAGGAACGTCTGCCCCTCGCCGAAGCCCGACGGATCGCACTCGTCGTTTGCGAAGAATTCGAGCCGGTAGTCCGTGTTGGGCTGGCTCGAAAGCGTGCCCGCAACGCTGGTGCTGCCCGCGTTCGTGTTCGAGCTCGTGAGCACGGGAAGTTCTGCAGGTCGTTGGCGCCGGTGTCGGCGTCGCCCGGGTCGTTCGGCTGTGACGCCGTCGGCGTCGAGATCGATGCCGAGATCGCTGCCCGGGCTGCCTTCGTTGTCGAAGATCGAGTTTCCGAGAACGCTGTTTCCGTTGTCGTTGGTGATGTACACCCCGTCGTCGCCGTTGTATGCGATGACGTTCCCGGCCCCGCTCGCAACACCGCCGACGGCGTTGTTCGAGCCGGCGAAGATCCACACGCCCCACTGATCGTTGCCGAGAGCCCCGGAGCCGGAAGCCGTCGTGCCGACACGGTTCCCCTGGATGACGTTGTTGTTCGAGCTGCCTTCGATCCTGATGCCTTGAACGTTCGCCGAGATCGTGTTGCCGGCATTCGCGTTCGTTCCGCCGACGGTGTTTCCGGAGGAGCCGATGATCCGAACGCCGACTGAGTTACCGCGAGCCGTGGTGCCTGACGGGTCGGTTCCGATCAGGTTGCCTACGATCATGTTGCCCGTGGTCCCGGGGTTCCCGAGGTCGATGCCGAACCCCTGATTCGAGGACACGACATTCGCGGCCCCGGCGGCGGTACCGCCGATCGTGTTGCCGGTGCCGCCATTGATCTCGATGCCCTTGTCGTTCGCGAGGGCTACGGTCCCCGTGATGTCGAGCCCGATGTAGTTGCCCTGGATCACGTTGCCGTCGGCGCCGCTCTGAAGCGACATCCCCGCGGTGTTCGCAGGTGAATCCGCGTCGCTGTTTCCGGAGATGATGTTGCGAGCCCCGGGGGTCGTTCCACCGATGGTGTTCCCCGGCGAGTGAAGGAGGACGCCCCGAAGTCGTTGGCGATGGATCCCGTTCCGCTCTCGTCCGTGCCGATCAGGTTTCCCTGGAGGACGTTGTCGGTCGCACTGACGCCCGCGATCTGGAGGCCCCAGGCATGACCGGAGATGACGTTGCCCTCGCCGGACTGAGTACCGCCCACGGTGTTGCTTTGAGCATTAGCAATCTGGACCCCCACCTGGTTCGGCACCTCGTTTCCGTCGATGTCGGCCGTGGCGGCGGCGTTCGTTCCGATCAGGTTTCCGACGATGAGGTTTCCGGTCGATGCGTCTTCGATGATCACATCGCCCCCGTGTTCCCCGAGAGGACGTTCCTCTCCGTCGCCGTGTCATCGCCGCCGACCGTGTTGTTGGGCGAGTCGACGATTCGCACGCCGTACCAGTTCCCAACGGCTGCAGTGCCTGCAGAGTCGGTGCCGACGTAGTTGTCGACGATGGTGTTGCCTCCGCCCGTTTCGAGGCGGATGCCTTCACCTCTGGAATCCGTTCACGACGAGGCCCCTGATCGTGCTCCCCCCCGACGTGATCGTCAGCCCGTTGGTTACGACGGGAGCGAGGGCGCCGGAGACCTCGACGATGGGCGTCCCCGCGAAACCGGGCTGCGTCGTGCCGTCGATGACGACCGGGTCGGTGATCGTCGGTAGGGCGCCTGTGGGCTGAATCGTGTGCGGTCCAGGGCCCGGGATCGAGAAGTGGATGATGTCCGCTCCGGGAGCGGCGTTCGCCGCCGCTATCGCCTCTCGCAGCGTGCACTCCGAAGCGTCGCACGTGCCCGAACCTGGGTCCGCCGTCGAGTTCACCACGTATGTGGCCGCACCCGACGCGCTCGACGCCAGCCCCCCGAAGAGCGCGAGTCCGACCAGAGATGCGACCAAAGCCGCGATGCCACCCATGTGTCGGGTCGCGGATGCCCGCTGCCGGGGCGCGGATGTCCTGAGTCGATTGAATCTCATCGTTTCTCCCCTTCCTCTGTCGTTCGATCAAATCGGTAACGCGGCGCGACAAGTACCGCACGCAGCTCAAGAAACGCTCTCCGCCTGCACTTGCCTTGAGGAACGAACCGCATTACGGTCCGTCGTGCGAGTGGGGGAGGTGCGGTACTCGATTCTGGGCCCGCTGGAGGCGACTCGCGGCGGCGAAGCTTTGGCGCTGGGCGGCAAGGCGCAGCGAACGGTGCTCGCAGTCCTCCTGCTACGCGCGAACGAGGCCGTGCCCGTCGACGAGATCGGGGACGCCGTGTGGGGCGACAAACAGCCTCAATCGGCATCCCACGCGGTACAGGTACACGTCTCGAACCTCCGCAAGCTGCTCGGGGACCAAGGCGATCGAGCATATGCCGGCCGGGTACGTAGTCCACGTCGCCCCGGATGCGCTTGACCTCACTCGTTTCGAGGACCTGGCGGGACGAGCGCGCGGCGAGCTCGCTGCCGGGCACGCGAGGATCGCCGCCGAGCTGCTCGATGACGCGCTCGCCCTATGGCGCGGCCCACCGCTCGCCGAGTTCGCGTTCGACGAGTTCGGGCAAACGCCGATCGCGTGGCTCGCGGAGCTTCGCCTCGCCGCGCTCGCGACGAGGGCGGAAGCCGGTCTCCATCTCGGTCGGCACGAAGTCCTGGTTCCCGAGCTGACGGCACTCACGGCGGAGCATCCGTACGACGAGCGGTTGCACAGCCTGTTGATGCTCGCCCTCTACGGCGCCGGGCGTCAATCGGACGCGCTTGCCGTCTACCAGTCGGTCCGTACGCGGCTCAAGGACGACTTCGGCCTCGACCCGTCTCCTTCGCTCCGCGACACCGAACGCAGGATTCTCACTCAGGACGCCTCCCTAGCCGTCGAGCAGACGCGGCTGCGGACCGTCATCGTCGCTCCTGCCTCGCTCGACCAGCTCGAGGATCTCGCAGCATTGGCCGAGCCGCTCGCGCGTGCCCGTTTCCCGCACGAGCTGATCCTCACCTGTCTCGCGGAGACCACTCGGCACGGGGGAGTCGGAGGCGACGCTCGAGGAAGCAACCGCTGCCGCCAGAGAGCGGCAGGCTGTCTTGTCCGAGTCGGGCGCAGCAGTTCGTACGGCCGTCTTCACTACGACCGACCGCGCGGCGGACCTCCTCCACCTCGCCGGGCGAGCCGAGGTCGACCTGCTGTTGCTCGGCGCGAAGGAAGGCGACATAGCTGACGGCAGATTCGGCCCCACTCTCAGGTCGATCCTCGCCGTAGCGACGTGCGACGTCGCCTTCGCGCCTGCAGACGTGCGTGCGAGCTCCGCTGCCGAGATCCTCGTCCCCTTCGGGGCTCGGGAGCATGATTGGGGCGCTCTCGAGCTCGGGGCCTGGCTCGCCAGTCCGGACGGCCGACCGCTCGTGCTTCTGGGCAGCAGCGCAGACGGGGAGGAGAGAGACGCGAGCCGGACGCTGGCCGATGCGGGCCTGCTACTCCAGCGCCTCACGGGAGTGGACGTCGAGCCGCGGCTCATAGCGCCTGGGAGAAAGGGTCTCATCGACGCCGCCAGAGACGGCGGCTTGCTCGTGATGGGTCTCTCCGACCGGTGGCTCGACGAAGGGTTGGGATCGATGCGTTGGGACATCTCTCGCGTGATCGAGGGCGGCGCGGTCTTCGTCAGGCGTGGGTTCCGCCCCGGTGGCATCTCACCTCCGTCCGACGTCACGCACTACAGGTGGTCCGTCACCGTCGCGACGCGATGACAGTTGGCGGCGAAGTCGTGTCCACCAAGCCCGTCGGCGGTTACGCCGTCGAAGCGGTCCTGGGGCGAGGCGGAATGGGGATCGTTTACCGCGCAACGCACCCGGAGCACGCCGAGCCGGTTGCGCTCAAGCTGATGACCGGATCGGCCTGGAGCGACGCCGAGCTGGACGGGTTCCGGGGGGAGACACGCATCGCGCGTGCCGTCGCGCACCGACACATTCTCCCCGTGTTCGAGGCGGGCGAGGAGGACGGCGTCGTCTTCGTCGCGATGAAGCTCGCTCCGGGCGGTGACCTCGGTTCTCTCATCCGGCAAGAGGGGAGGCTGGAGGCGGACCGTGCTGCCGAGATCGTCCGCCAGATCGCGGCCGCCCTCGATGCAGCACACGCTCACGGCCTCGTCCACCGGGACGTCAAGCCAGGGAACGTCCTCCTCGACGAGGTACGCGGACGCGAGCACGCATACATCGCCGACTTCGGCGTGACACGGGTCGCGTTCCAGGACGACATGACGGGCGACGAGGGCCTCGTCGGCACCGTCAGCTATGCCTCGCCGGAGCAGATCCGCGGCGAGCCGATCGACGCGCGAGGCGACGTCTACTCACTCGGATGCGTCCTCTACGAGTGCCTTACCGGCCGAGCGCCATTCGAGCGACGGGACGCGCTGGCGACCATGTGGGCACATCTACACGACGAGCCGCACGCGCCGAGCGCGCTAGGCGAGCAGCTGCCTGCGGCGCTGGACAGCGTAGTGGCGCGTGCCATGGCCAAAGAGCCCGCCGACCGCTTTCAATCGGCTGGAGCATTCGCCGAGGCGGCCGTGGCAGCGCTCGCACACGAGCCCCAACCCATGGCCGCTCCTGTCGACACGAACCTTCCCGTACCGAGGACAGCCTTCGTCGGTCGCGAGGTCGAGCTCGCCCAGGGGCTGGAGGGGTTGCGCGCCTCCCGGCTCGTGACGGTCACCGGCCCGGGTGGAGCCGGCAAGACGCGCTATGCGCTGGAGCTCGCCAGGCGCGCAGCCGCCGAGTATCGAGACGGCGTCTTCGCCTGCTTCCTCGCGTCGCTCCGCGACCCGTCGCTCGTCCCGACGACTCTATGCCAGGCGCTCGGCATCCGCGAGTCCCCGGGCCAGACCGCTCTCGAAGCGCTCCGAGCTCATCTCGCCGACAAACGGCTGCTGCTCCTCGTCGACAACGTCGAGCACGTAGCCGTTGCCGTACCAGAGCTCGCGCGGCTGCTCGCCGACGCAGAAGGGCTTACCGTGCTCGCAACGAGCCGGGAACTGTTGCGTCTCGACGGCGAGCTCGCATACCAGCTGCCGCCGCTGCGGGACGAGGATGCTGCCACGCTCTTCTGCGACCGCGCCCACGTCGAGCAGGACGAGACCGTTGCAGCGATCTGCCAGCGCCTCGACGGGCTGCCACTGGCACTCGAGCTGGCGGCTGCACAGGTCGACGCGCTTCCCCTGCGGGAGTTGCTCGACCGGCTCTCGAGCCGCCTGGACGCTCTCGCCGAGGCACCCGAGGCCGACCCGAGGCAGGAGACGCTGCGGGCGACCATCCAGTGGTCATACGACCTGCTCTCCGAGCGGGAGCGAGAGGTGTTCGCGCGCCTATCCGTCTTCGCGGGCGGCTGTACCCCGGAGGCGGCGACGGAAATCGCCGGTGCGGACGCCGAGACACTCGACTCGCTCGTCGACAAGAGCCTCCTGCGCCATGAGGACGACGGCCGCTTCTCGATGCTGGAGACGATCCGTGAGTTCGCCGCCGAGAGGCTCGGTCCCGACGGCGCCGCTGTCCGCGACCGCCATCTCGTATGGTTCGCGGACTCGATGTTCGAGGGCGAAAGTGTGATTCGGTTCGAGCCGGAGGAGCTCGCACGGGCGTCACGGGATCTTGACAACGTCCGCGCTGCCCTCGCCCACGCGATCGAGAGTGCGGAATCCGCTCTTGCGCAGAAGGCTTTCGTCGGAGGGGCCATCGTTTGGCTCCTACGTGGATCGCTGGTGGAGGGAGACACGTGGGCAACGCGTACCCTGTCTCTTCCCTCCGAGAAGACGGTCCTCCTCGGGTTCGCCACAGGAATCGCGGCCGAGTTTCCGCGTTTTATGGGCGACCTGGACAGAGCCCTCGAACTCAAGCGTCGAGCCATCGCGGTCCTCGGCAACAGGGCACTCGACCCCGAGGGCGAGCGCATGCTCGCGGCGACCAACACCGACGCCTCCGACGTACTGTCCCTCCTCGGTCGTTTCCGCGAAGCGGAGTCGTACGCAACGCAGGGGCTTGCGATCCGGAGGGAGATCGGCGACCCGGCCGGAATCGCGCATGCCCTCGAGGCACTCGCGAATGTCGAGGCAAGGAGCGGGCGTAGTGCGGACGCCCTCGTGAAACTCGAGCAGGCAGTGGAACTGTGGAAGCGTGGAGGGCGTCATCACGAGGCGGCCCAGACGCTGAGCAACATCGCCTACACGAAGAGATCCCTGGGAGATCTCGCCGGCGCCAGGCGTATGATCGACGAGGCGCTGGCGTACTTGCCGCGCGCACACTCACACATCTATCTCACGTGGGCGAAAGCCGCCGCCGGTCTCATCGCGCTGGACGAGGCCCACTTCGACGAATGCACTCGCCTCCTCTCCGAAGCACGGGAGCAAGCACGCCTCGCGGAACTGAGTCTCGACATCGCCGGCGAGATCGAGGTAGGCGCTGGCTCGTTGCCGTGAAGAGCTCGGGCGAGGACCGCTTCGAGGAAGCGCAGGCGGCGGGCATCGCGGCCGCCATCGGACCCGCTAGGATCGGGACGTAGCGACCTCCCCACCGGCACCGTCACCTTCCTCTTCACGGACGTGGAGGGCTCGACCAGGCTGCTGCACGAGTTGGGTACGGAGGACTACGCAGAGGCGCTCGCCGAGCACCGGTGCGTGCTGCGACAGACATTCGCGCGGCCACGGCGGCGTCGAGGTCGATACGCAGGGAGACGCCTTCTTCTACGCCTTCCCCACCGCCGAGGCTGCGCTCCGGGCGGCCGAGGAGGGCCAGCAGCTCCTGGAGGACGGCCCCATCCGCATCCGCCTCGGCCTGCACACAGGCTCGCCGCTACTGACAGACGAGGGCTACGTCGGCCACGACGTCCATTTCGCCGCCAGGGTTGCTGCCTGCGGGCACGGCGGTCAGGTCCTGCTCTCCAAGGAGACCGCCTCGCTACTGGACGGTGCTGCGCTCACCTCACTCGGCTCGCACAGGCTGAAAGACGTGTCCGAGCCGGCGACGATCTACCAGCTGGGAGACAGGGCCTTCCCTCATCTGAAGACAATCGCCAACTCGAACCTGCCCACGCCAGCGTCCAGCTTTCTGGGCAGAGAGCGGGAGCTGTACGAGGCAGACGAGCTCTTGACGAAGACGCGCCTACTGACCGTCTCCGGGCCGGGTGGGCAGGGCAAGACCCGCTTCGCGCTGGAACTGGCGATCCGGGCACGAGAGGAGCGCTTCAGAGACTACGAGGACGGTGTTTACTCGGCCTTCCTCTCCAGCCTGCGCGATCCCTCGCTGGTGCTGGTCACGATCGCGGTCTCGCTCGGTGTGCATGAGCAGCCCGGCCAGTCCGCCTTCGAGGCGCTCAGCGGCCACCTGCAGGGAAAGCAGCTGCTGGTGCTGCTCGACAACCTGGAGCATCTGCCGGCGTCATTCAGAGAGCTCGCAGAGCTCCTCTCGGCCTGCCCCGGACTGACGCTGCTTTGCACGTCGAGAGAGCGGCTGCGTCTGCAGGCGGAGCGCGTCTACGAGTTGCCGCCGCTCTCAGAGACGGAGTCCGTCTCCCTCTTCTGCGAGCGGGCGCAGACGGAGCCCGACGACCCCACCCGCGAGCTCTGCGCAAAGCTCGAGGGCCTGCCACTCGCGATCGAGCTGGCCGCGGCGCGGACAAGCGTGCTTACGCCGGAGCAGATCTCGATCCGGCTCTCGCAACGGATCGACTTCTTGAAGGGCGGCCCCGACCGTGACCCTCGCCAGGAGACCTTGCGAGCCACCATCGAGTGGTCCTACGACCTGCTCTCTCCCCAGGAGCAAACTCTGTTTGCCTGCCTGTCCGTGTTCGCCGGCGGCTGCACGCTGGAAGCTGCCGAGGACGTCGCCGAAGCCGACCTGGACATGCTGCAGTCGTTCGTCGAGAAGAGCCTCCTTCGCTTCACCGAGGAGCGCTACTGGATGCTGGAGACGATCCGGGAGTTCGCTGCCGAGAAGCTCGAGACATCAGGTCAAGCGGACGAGCTCAGGCAGCGGCACGCGGAGTCGATGGTGGCGCTGGGGAGAGAAGCCCAGCCCGAGCTGACGGGCCCTGAGCAGGAGTCGTGGTTCGACCGCCTCCAGGAGGAGCAGGGCAACCTGCGCATCGCGCTCAACCGCCTGCAAGAGACCGAGCAGACCGATCTGCTGCTCGAGCTGCTCGCCAGCCTCCTCAACTTCTGGAACGTCCGTGGCGGCTGGATCGAGCCTCAGGGCTGGTACGAGCACGCCCTCTCTGCCAGCGAAGGGCAGCGAAGCGCCGCAAGGGCCTGGGTCCTGCTCGGGGCCGAGAGAGGGCGCTTCGCCCGCGGAGACTTCGGTGCCGTGGAGACGCTTGCAGCCGAGAGCCTGTCGATCTTCCGCGAGCTCGGAGACGACGTAGGAATCGGTGCCGCGCTCGTCGACTACGGCATCGTCTTGGCACACACGGGTCGCTACGAAGAAGGGCGTGGCCTGCTCGAGGAAGCCGCTGTCCGCCTCGATGACGCCGAAGACACGTACGGCGCTGCCTTGGCGAGAGGAAATCTGGTGAACCTCGCGCTCACCGAGGGTGACCATGAGAGAGCCGTCTCGCTCGGGCAGCAGACGGTGGCGCGCTGTCGCGAGCTCGCCGTGCCCGAGCTCCTGGGTTGGTCTCTCGACAACCTCGCGCTCTCACAGCTGCTCGCCGGCCATCCCGAGCTTGCCGTCTCACCGGCCCGCGAGTCGGTTGCGCTCAGCCAGCGACTCGGTTTCCGCGAGCAGATCTTGCAACAGAGCCTCTACATCCTCGCTGGGCTCGCCGCGCGCAGAGACTCGGAAGCTGCGGTGAGGCTGCTCGGCGGCGCTGACACCCTCCGAGAAGAGGCACGCCTGGCGCTCGAAGGGATCGAAGCTGATTTCGCCGACGAGCTGAGAAGCCAACTTCGCCTCGACCTGGGCGAGGAGCGGTACGGAGCGCTGGTCGCAGAAGGCGCAACGATGACGCTCGAGGAGGCAGTGGCGTTTGCTCTCGGTGTGGCGGCCGATGCGTAGCGGCCTCCCCACCGGCACCGTCACCTTCCTCTTCACGGACGTCGAGGGCTCGACGAAGCTGCTGCACGAACTCGGTGCCGAAGCCTATGCCGATGCACTGGCCGAGCACCGTCGCCTGATTCGCGCGGCGTGCGCCGCCCACGGCGGTGTGGAAGTGGACACCCAGGGCGATGCCTTCTTCTACGCCTTCCCGACGGCAGAGGGCGCGCTCCATGCTGCGCGTGAGGGACAGGAGGCGCTGGAGGCAGGCCCGATTCGTGTGCGTCTGGGCCTGCACACGGGCTCGCCGCTTGTGAGCGAGGAGGGCTACGTCGGCGAGGACGTCCACTTCGCAGCACGAGTGGCCGCCTGCGGTCACGGCGGCCAGATCGTGCTCTCCAAGGAGACCGCGTCATTGCTGGACGGTGCTGCGCTCACGTCGCTCGGCTCGCACCGCCTCAAGGACGTCTCCGAGCCGGTGACGATCTACCAGCTGGGCGAGCGGACGTTTCCGCACCTCAAGACAATTGCCAACTCCAACCTGCCGACGCCGGCGTCCTCCTTCCTGGGTAGAGAGACAGAGCTGTACGAGGCAGACAGCCAGCTGCAGGAGACGCGCCTGCTCACCGTGATCGGCCCGGGAGGCGCCGGCAAGACGCGCTTCGCGCTCGAGCTGGCCATCCGGGCACGAGACGAGCGCTTCTCTGACTACGAGGACGGCGTCTTCAGTGCCTTCCTCTCCAGCTTGCGCGATCCCTCTCTGGTGCTGACCACGATCGCCGTCTCTCTCGACGTGCGCGAGCAACCCGGGCAGTCGGTGGCAGAGGCGCTCAGCGCGCACCTCGCAGGCAAGAAGCTGCTGCTGCTGCTCGACAACGTCGAGCATTTGATGGAAGCCGTGCCCGCACTCTCCGCGCTTCTCTCGGCCTGCCCCGGCCTGACCATCCTTGCCACCTCCCGGGAGCGTCTGCGCCTGCAGGGAGAGGGTGTTTACGAGCTACCTCCGCTACGAGAGGACGAGTCGGTGGCGCTCTTCTGTGAGCGCGCGCAGACAGAGCCAGACGACGCAACCCGCGAGCTCTGTGCACAGCTCGAGGGCTTGCCGCTTGCAATCGAGCTGGCAGCTGCCCGCACGAGCGTCCTCACGCCTCAGCAGATCGCGACCCGACTCTCCCAGCGGCTCGACTTCCTCAAGGGCGGCCCCGACCGCGACCCGCGCCAGGAGACGCTGAGAGCCACCATCGAGTGGAGCTACGACCTGCTCTCGCCTGAGGAGAAGCAGCTCCTCGCGCGGCTGTCCGTCTTCGCCGGCGGCTGCACGCTGGAAGCGGCCGAGGAGGTCTGTGATGCAGATCTCGACACGCTGCAGTCGCTAGTAGAGAAGAGCCTTGTGCGCTTCACGAACGAGCGCTACTGGATGCTGGAGACGATCCGGGAGTACGCCGGGCAACAGCTGGACGAGGTCGAGGAGAGCGGGCGGCTTCGGCGCCGACATACGGACTTCTTCGCGGCGGTCGGGCGCCAGGAATCGACTGAGCTTCGAGGATCGTCAGCGAGAGGGGGGCGACCGCCTCGAGGCCGAACGGGCCAATCTCCGGGTCGCGCTATCGCGTGCGTTCGCTCAGGCAGATGTCGACCTTGCATATGAGCTCGCCACCGCCTACGGCCTCCTGTGCATCTACCGCGGTCCGCAAACCGAGGGCAGAGCGTGGCTCGACGAAGCCCTACGAGTGACCGACGGTGTCGCGCCCCTGCTGCGCGAAAGAGCACTAGGTATCGCTTCCGACCTCGCTAAGCGGCAGGGCGATCTCGAGGCAGGGCGGCTGCTTGCGGAGAAGCGTCTCGAATTCGCGCGCACACTAGGCGATTCCGACGCGGATCGGTGCAGCGCTCGACAGCCTTGGAGTCACCGAATGCTACGCGGGCAATTTCGATCGAGGTGAGGAGCTTCAACGCGAGGCTGTTGCTGTGTTCACCGCGAGCGCCAACGACATCAGGCGTCGCCACGCGCTGGGCATGCTCGGGTTCACCCTCTTCGCTCGCGGCGCCTATGCCGAGGCCAGGGAGGTGTGTCAGGACGCAATGACCTGTCGCGCGCGGCAGGTGACAGCAGAGGCGTCGGAATCGCGGCGAGCCACCTCGGCTACGTTCTCGCACACGAAGGGAGCTTCGACGAAGCGCTTCTCCTACAACGTGAGGCGCTGCTCATGGCCCAGGAGCTACACGACGTACAGGCCATCGGTGCGGTGCTGCTCGACGTCGCGGTGCTCGCCATCTCGCTTCAGGACTACGAGGTCGCGGGGGAATTGCTCGGCGCCGTAGCCGGTCTCGCTGAGTCGAACGAGTTCGCTCTCGTGTCGCTCCAGGTCGACTCGTTCGATGAAACGCTCGAGGTTCTGCGACGGCAGTTTGCCCGGGACGAGCTGGATCGGATAACCGCGCACGGGAGAGAAATGCAGCTCGACGAGATCGTGGGCCACGTAGTCGAGTTCACAGACTCGCGGACATGAGTTGAACACGAGACCTCCGCGACTGGCGCTCCTCGAGCGCGAGGCGGCTGACATCGCGTCACTAGACGCCTCCGACATGTCGAGGCCTACGCACTCGAGAGCGGGAAGTGACAGGCGACGAGTGAGCGGCCACGCTTTTCGAGCGGCGGCTCGACGTCGGCACACACCTGCTGCGCGAACGGGCAGCGCGTCCGGAACCGGCAGCCACTTGGCGGGTTGAGCGGGCTCGGCGGCTCTCCGATCACGGGCACGCGGTCACGGAGGCGCCCGCTTATCCGTGCGTGCGGCACCGAGGCCAGCAGCGCCGCCGTGTAGGGGTGCCCGGGCCGAGCGAACAGATCGTCCGTTTGTGCCAGCTCGACGATCTTGCCGAGGTACATGACCGCGATCCGGTCCGAGATGTGGCGCACCACGGAGACGTCGTGCGAGATGAAGAGCAGCGCGAGGTTGAACTCCGCACGCAGATCGGCGATCAGGTTGAGCACCTGGGCCTGGATGGACACGTCGAGCGCCGAGACGGGCTCGTCGGCGACGACGAGGCGCGGGTTGGTGACGATCGCGCGCGCGATCCCGATTCGCTGACGCTGTCCGCCGGAGAACTGGTGCGGGTAGCGGTCGAGGTGGGACGGATCGAGCCCGACGCGCTCCAGCACCGCCTGCACCCTCGCCCGCTGATCGCCGCGTGACCCGAGGCCGTGTGCGCGGAGCGGCGCCCCGATGATCGACCCCACGCGTCGGCGGGGGTTGAGCGAGGAGTACGGATCCTGGAAGACGATCTGCATCTCTCGCCGCAACGGTCGTAGCTTCCGCCGCGACCAGTGCGTGATGTCCTGGCCCTCGAGCTCGATGCGTCCGCCGGTCGGCTCGAGCAGTCGCGTCACGAGGCGGGCGACCGTCGACTTCCCGCAACCGGTCTCGCCTACGAGGCCGAGCGTCTCGGCCGGCGCGATCGTGAACGAGACGCCGTCGACGGCGTGGACGACGGTGCCGCGCTGGCGCTGCGTGCCGCGCGCCGGGAAGTGCTTGACGAGGTCCTCGACCACCAGCAGCGGGGCGGATGCAACTGGTGTCACAGGCCCTCTCTCACCACCGGACAGGCGATGCGGTGGTTCGCGCCGACCTGTTCGAGCTCCGGAACACGCTCCCGGCAGGACGGCCGGGCAAGCGAGCATCTCGGGTGGAACGCGCAGCCCGGCGGCAGGTTGACGCCGCTCGGAGGCGCGCCCGGGATGGGCGTCAGGCGATCCGAGCGCGGCCCGTCGACATGGGGGATGGACGCGAGCAGGCCCCGCGTGTACGGATGCATCGGCCGCTCGATGACGGCGTCCGACGTCCCCTGCTCCACGATCCGGCCGCCGTACATGACGGCGATCTCGTCCGTCCGCTCGGCGATGACCCCGAGGTCGTGGCTGACGATGAGTAGCGCCATGCCCTTCTCCTCCTGGAGCTTCGCGAGCAGCTCGAGGATCTGGGACTGCACGGTCACGTCGAGCGCAGAGGTCGGCTCGTCGGCGATGAGGAGGTCGGGGTCGAGTGCGAGCGCCATGGCGATCATCACCCGCTGGCGCATGCCGCCGGAGAGCTCGTGCGGGTAGGCGTCGACCCGCTCCTCGGGGCTCGGGATGCCGACAACGCGCAGGAGTTCGACCGCTCGTGCCCGCGCCGCCTTCTTGCGCACCTTCTCGTGAGCCTGGATGGCCTCGACCATCTGCCAGCCGATCCGATGCATCGGGTGCAGGGACGAGAGAGGATCCTGGAAGACCATGGCCACACGCCTTCCGCGAATGTCGCGGAGCTCGTCCTCCGGGAGGGCGACGAGGTCGACGCCGTCGAGGAGGATCTGGCCCGAGATCTCCGTCGCCGGCGAGCGCGTCAGGCCGAGGACGGTCAGCGACGTGACGGTCTTCCCCGACCCCGACTCGCCGACCAGCCCGAGCGTCTGTCCGCGCTCGAGCGTGAGCTGAACGTCGTTGACCGCCTGCACCACGCCCTCGCGCACACGGAACGTGACCCGGAGATCGCGGATCTCGAGCAGTGCCACGTTTCGACTCTAGTAGCGGACGCGAGGGTCGAGAAGGGCGTACAGGATGTCGGCCACGAGGATGGCGAACACGATGAAGATCGCGCCGAAGAGGACGACGCCCTGGATCGCGGGCAGGTCTCCGTTCTGGATCGCGTCGACCGCGTAGCGGCCGATGCCGGGGATGTTGAACACCGTCTCGACGAGGACCGTGCCGCCGAGGAGGATCCCGAAGTCGAGTGCGGCCAGCGTGACGATCGGAGTCAGGGCGGCGCGGAGGCCGTGCCGCAGGACGATGCGCCGCTCGCTCACGCCCTTGGCACGCGCCGTCCGCACGTAGTCCTGCGCCATCGCGTCGCGGAGGTTCTCTCCGATCATCCGCGAGTAGAAGCCCGCGAACCCGAGCGCCAGCACGATCCAGGGCCAGAACAGCGACTCGAACCACGCACGGGGGTCTTCACTGAGCGGCACGTACGTCCCCGCCCCTCCGATCAGCTTGAACCGTCCGATATCGCTCGCGAACAGGAAGAGCGTGACGAGGGCCAGCCAGTAGGTCGGCGCGGAGAGAAAGAACAGCGTCGTTCCGGTGACGACCCGATCGGTCTTCGAACGGGGCTTCAGCGCAGTGAGGATGCCGACCGGGAACGCGATCGCCATCCAGAGGATGAATGCGCCTAGGGCGACGGAGATGCTCGCCGGCAGCCGCGAGAAGATCTCCTCCCGGACGGGGACCTCCGAGTAGTACGAGTAGCCGAGGTCGAAGTCGGTGACGACACCTTTCCCGTAGATCCAGAACTGCTCGTAGGCGGGCTTGTCGAGGCCCAGCTTCGTTCGGACCTCTTCGATCAGCTCAGGCGTCGCGTTGCGGCCCGCCCGGAGGATGGCCGGGTCGGTTGTCGGAAGGACGTAGAAGATGACGAACGTCAGGAACGAGACGAGCGTGAGCAGAAGCACGCTCCACGCGACGCGCCGCAGTACGTAGCGAAGCAGCGGCGACCGGATGCTGGACGAGAATCGGTCCGAAGAGGCCGGTGCTGCCGACCGCAGGGTCGCCCGGCCCGGGGTCCGGGCCGGGCGACTCCTGGATCGGTGTTCGTCGACGTCAGCTTCTCCTTACTTGATCCACGTCGCCGAGAGATCGAGCAGCCCTGCGTTCCAGAGCGACTTGGCTGGGACGATGCGGTCCGAGACGACGTTCGGGGTGTTCGACCACTGGGTCATGATCACGGGCGCCTTCAGCGTGACCATCCGGTCGATCCTGCCCCAGGCCGCGTATCGGGCATTCGGGTTCTTGATCCGCTTCGCCTTCTCCATCGCCGCGTTCACCTGCGGGTCGTCGAAGAGCGAGGTCGTTGTTCGTGTAGTTCGGGTTGATCGCCTTCCCGTTGAAGAGCGGATCGAGCATCGTCACCGGGTCCTTGAAGTCCGGCAGCCAGCCGAGCGTGCAGATCTCGGGCAGGTACCGCTGCACGACGCAGAACTTCGTGAACATCGCGTCGATCGAGGCGAGCTTGATGTTCGCCTTGATGCCGATCTTCGCGAGGCTCGCCGCGATGACCTTCGCCCTGCTGTGGCGACGGCGTCGAGTTGAACGTGTACATGGTGACCGCAGGGCCGTTGTACATGCCGTTGGCGTAGCCGGCCTTGCGCATCTCCGCCTTCGCCTTGGCGACGCTGCCCGAGTGGTTCGGCGTCTTGTACGGATCGAAGCCGAAGCCGCCGGCGGCCTCGAAGCCCTTGCCCTTGAACTCCGGGCCCGAGGACGTGCGTGGCGATCCTGCCCGTCACCGGCCCGCCCGCCGACGAGGCGGATGGCGTTGCTTGTCCATCACGAAGTTCGCCGCACGCCGGACGTTGAGGTTGTCGAAGGGCTTCTTCTGCGTGTTCAGCGCGAGGTAGCCGATGCCGTTCGGCCAGAAGTAGAGGTTGTCCCCGTACTTCTCGTTCGTCTGGAGCTGCTTCAGGGTGGGCTCGGGGATGACCGCGTAGTCGCCGGACCCGTCGGCAGTCGCCGTTGAGGATCTGGCGGACGCCGACCGATGTGTCGGTGAATCCCTCCTTGACCTCGATCTCGTCCACGTACGCGGGCCGGAAGTCCGTTCTTGCGAGACCAGTTCGGGTTGCGCACGAGCTTCATCGAGCGGCCAGGCGTGTAGCCCTCGCCCTTGATGTTCCCGTCGTCGTTCGCCTCGAACATGTACGGCCCGGTGGCGGCCTGGTGGAAGCCGTAGTCCGAGGTCGTCTTGTTGTCGTACTTCGCGGCGTACTCCTTCGGGATGGGAGCGGTGTTCGTCATGACGAGCGCGCTCGCCAGCGTCGTCCCCGGCGCTTGAGCTTGAAGACGATCGTGTACTTGTTCGGCGTCTTGATGCCGGAGACGGGCTTCGGCGTCTTCGGCGGCTTCGCGGGCGCGCCGACGAGGTCCGAGAAGTAGCAGGTTCACGTAGCCGTTCGTGACGCTGACCGAGAAGCTGCGCTCGATCGCGTACTTCACGTCGGCCGAGGTCACCTCCCGGTTCACCGGCGGGCCGAAGCGGACGCCCTTCTTGATGCGGACCGTCACCGTCTTGCCGTCCGCCGAGATCTTCGGCGCCGCGGCTGCGAGATCGGGGACGGTCTTGACCGAGTTCGCCGGAGTCGCGTAGAGCGTCCGGTGGACGGCTGTCAGGACCTGCCAGCCGTACGAGTAATAGGTCTGGCCGGGATCGACGGAGTCGACGTCTCCGGACGAGATCAGCTTGAGCGTGCCGCCGCGTTTGGCGCCAGTGGCTCCGGAGCCCGTGCTCGCCACGAGCAGGGCCGAACCCGCGATGGCCGCGAGAGCGACGATCGCGAGTCGGGTAGAGAGCGTCCCATCTCTTCTCCTTTCACTTTTGAGCGGACAGGTGGGGGTCGAGAGCGTCGCGGACCGCCTCGCCGAGGAGGTTGAACGCGAGCACCGTGAGGACGAGGGCGATGCCGGGGAACAGGAAGTACCACCACGCGGAGTCGAAGAGCGGCGTTGCCTCCGCGATCATCTGTCCCCAGCTCGCCTGAGGTGGATTGATGCCGACGCCGAGGAACGAGAGCGCGGCCTCGAGCAAGATGTTCAACGGGATCACGAGAGTCATATAGACGAGTATCGGGAGTGACGAGGTTGGGCAGGATCTCGCGTCCCAGGATCGTGAGATCGCTCGCACCGGTAGCACGCGCCGCCTCGACGAACTCCTTCTCACGCAGCGACAGCACCTGCCCGCGGGCGAGGCGGGCGAAGTACGTCCAGCTGATGAGGATGATGATTCCGATCACCGTCGTCATGCCCGGCTTGATGAGGCCGCCGGCGCAGCCATTACCGAGCGAGCACGCAGAGCCGACGCCGAGCGCGAGCAGCAGGATCGGGAAGGCGAGGAAGACGTCGACCGTGCGCGAGATGATCGTGTCGACGATGCCGCGGTAGTAGCCGGCGATGATCCCGAGCGTCGTTCCGATCAGCATGGCGATGCCGGTGCCCACGATGGCCACGGTGAGCGAGACGCGCGCCCCGTAGAGCACGCGCGAGAAGATGTCCGAGCCCACCGTGTCGACGCCGAACAGGAAGTCCCACGACGGGCCCGTCGGCGTGCCGAAGACCTGGTCGAGCTTCTCGGGGTACTGCGCGTTCGGCGGATGTGCGATCAGCCGGGTGATGGGGCCGGCAAAGATCGCGGAAAGAATGACGAGCGCGAGAAAGGCGGCGGCGGCGAGGGCGACCTTGTCCGAGCGCAGCCGTTCCCAGAAGAGGGCCAACGGACGTGGGGCCGCATCGGCGACTACTGGCGTGACGGCGCTCGTCGCCACCCTCGTCTCCCTCCCGCCTGTCCGTGCCCCATGTCCTTTAGACGGCTCCTTCTACCGCATTGTTCGTGATCGCGCTAGAGGACCGTCACCGTTGATCTCTAGACGAAGCCGCTCGAGACCGCTCAAAACGCCGCAGTTGCGCCATGCGCATGGGCGGCTTCGGCAGCCAACTCTCTCGCGGGCACGCAGACGCCGCCGCGTTCGTGAATCGCATCGATGAGCCGAGCGTAGAGGCGATCCCAGCCGCCTGCGGTCGCCGGGTCGAAGCGATCCGTGTGCCAGAGGATCGAGAAACCGCCGCCGTGCTCGGCCGCCCAGTCGAGCAGCGCCAGCAGGCGCCGCTCGGCCTCCTTGACCGACAGCCCAAGGTAACGCGGCTCGGCCAGCGTCACGTCCATCACCGCCAGCGGGATCTCGACGAGGTCGAGCGGACGGTCGTGTTCGAAGTCCCACGGGCGGAAGGGGTGCGCGATGCCCGCCCGGAAGCCTGGCGCACCTCCGAATCCGAGACTCGAGTCGTACGCGAACCCGAGCTCGGCGAGCGGCGCGAGGTTCCGGTGCGGATCGACGCGCAGGTAGTGGTAGCGCTGTCCGTGGAGCGTCGCGCCGAGGCGCTCCAGCTCGGCCTTCTCCTCTGCGATCAGGCTGGGATCGAACGCAGCTGTGTAGCTCGCGTGGAGGCCGATCTCGGCGCGGAGCTCGAGCAGCGTCTCGACGACGCGCGGCCGCAGCCGGTCGTAGTCGTCGGGCGCGGGGCCGTCCTGCACGACGCGGTGAGCCGCGAGCAGGAAGAAGACCGACGACGCGCCTCGCGACTGCTCAATGTCGACGATGCGCTCGAAGGAGAAGTTCGGGTCCGTCCCACGCGCGCGGTGGACGGGGGCTCCGGCAAGCCCACGCGCCTCGCGCCAGGCCACAGCGCCGTTCCGCCCACGCACGGCTGCCTTCAGCCGGCCGGCGCCCAGACGAACGCCCCTCCGCGTCCAGCGCCAGGGAATGTCCACGTCGTGGCTCAGTGCGACGGCGAAGCGGGCGCCGCCCCAGCGCCGCGGCTCCACGCCGAGCCGGCGGCGCAGGCGCTCGAGCGGCGGGTCGAGTGGGTCGAGGCACGTCGCGGAGACCGGGAAGCGGCCGTGCTCGTCGCGCGGCCCGTTCCGCTCCTCGATCCTTGCCAGGTGGAAGAACGCCTCCGCGAGGTCGTTGCCCTGCGGCCGCCGTCCGGCGTCGACGTCCCGCCAGGCTGTCTCCGAATAGGGAAGATCGCCGATGCCCAGGTGCCCCGCACCGAGCGTGTCGAGCACCCAGTTGGCCCGCCGTTCGATGACGGGCGGGATCAGCTCAGCGCCGCCTTCACGACGCGGGCGAGCTGCGTCGCCCCTGGCCTCAAGTCGTCGAGCGAGAAGACGGGCTCGACGTACGGCGGCCGCTGGAGCGCCGGGCTCTCGCCGGCCAACAGGGTGATCGCCCAGCGGCCGCTCTTTCCTTCCGTGGTCACGGGCTCGCCGCGCCGGCCCAGCAGGTCGAGGTAGGCGATGCGCGCGAAGTCCACGCCGAGCGCGGCCGCCAGGCCGTGCCACAACCACAGCCGCGGGTTGATCTCCATCAGCTTGAAGCGGCCGTCGCGCGGGTCGCGCTTGAACTCCACCTGCGACACGCCGTGGAACTCGAAGGCACGGAGCAGGCGCAGGGCAGCGTCGACGTTCTCCTGCACCCACAATGCCTCGCCAACGCGGCATGTGCCGACGCCGGGCGGAGACTGCCGGAGCTTCCGGCCGCTGAAGACGGCGAGCACGGCGCCGTCGGCGGCGATGTAGCTGCCGACCGTGTACAGCTCCTCGTCACCGCCGGGAATCAGCTCCTGCACCATCGGCTCGAACGGCTCTGCGTCGGCATACGCGCGCTCCAGCTCCTGCGGCGTTTCGCACCGGAAGGCCTGGCGCTCGAAGCGGCGCCTGAAGCCGTCCGGATTCGACGGCTTGACGAGCAGCGGGTAGCCGATCCGCCCGGCCGCGTCGAGCGCGTCATCGCGCGTCCGCGGGTGGGCCGTCTCGGGAGTGTCGACTCCGCTCCTGGAGGCGCGGTCGAGCTGCTCGCGCTTGCTCTGCACGAGCGCGAGCTTCTCTTCGTCGGGAAATGGACAGAGGAAGCGGTCGCCGAGCTGCCGCCGGTGACGGCCGATCGCGTTCACCGGCGGGTCGTGCGTGGGCAGGATCGGCGTCGGGCGGCCTATGGCGTCACCCAGCTCGGTGAGCAGGTCGATGTACGCAGCGGTGTCCGTCCCCGGGTCGGGCGACGGGACCGCGAACGCGTAGCGAGAACGGAAGCCGAGAGCGCTCGGGCGGTGGTCGACGGCGAAGACGGGAACGCCCATGCGGCCGAGCGAGCGGATCGCGGTCAGTCCGTTGACGAACGAGGCGTCGCAGACGACGGCGGGCGGGTGGGCACCGGAGCGGGCATAGGCCGCGATGCGGTCGCGGTTCAGCGTCGGCCGGCTACCCACCGCGCAGATTCTAGGAACGGCCCGGCGGGTACCCTGAGGACATGCGAGCTCTCATGGCGATCGTGGCTCTTGTGATCGCCGGTATCGCCGGCGTCGCCGGCGGGACTGCGGCGGGCGGGGCGGCCAAACAGACGGCGCTGACGATCACGTTCTGGCCGGACGAGCAGGTTCCGGGCACCTTCGAGCGCTGGACGTTGCGCTGCGCCCCGCCGGGTGGGACGCTGCCGAACCGCAAGCGAGCGTGCTCCAAGCTGTCCAACATGACCGCGCGTGCATTTGCGCAGGTTCCGCAGGATGCGATCTGCACCCAGATCTACGGCGGCCCGCAGAAGGCTGTCGTGAAGGGCACCGTTGGCGGACAGCGGATCTGGGCTTCATTCCGTCGACGCAACGGCTGCGAGATCGACCGGTGGGACCGCTTCTCGCCGTGGCTGTTGCCGCCCGGCGGCGTCACCCGCTAGCCAGCCCGCAGGCGGGGCCACCCCTCGCCTCCTCCCGGTTTCACGGTATCGAGGAAAAGCCAGCCTGTGTGTTGCGGGTTCGTGCCAAGTGTGTGACAAGTGATCGGCCGCCCGCCGCCGCGTCTACGCTCATCCGCGTGTCGATCGAGTACACGACATCGCTCGAAGGCATCGAGCCGCAACACCTGCAGGGCTTCTTCGAGCGCTGGCCGAGCCCACCGGAGCCCGAGCGCCACCTGGAGATCCTGAACGGCAGCTACCGCGTAGTCGTCGCCCGCGAGAACGGCTCCCCCCAAGTGGTCGGCTTCATAAACGCGCTCTCGGACGGCGTCCTCTACGCCTTCATCCCGCTTGCTCGAGGTGCTCCCGTCCCACCGCGGCCGCGGCATCGGCTCGGAGCTCGTGAAGCGCCTCCTCGACGAGCTGAAGGACTTCTACGCCGTCGACCTCATGTGCGACCCGGAGCTGCAGCCGTTCTACGACCGATTCGGCATGCACCGAGCAACCGGGATGATCATCCGCCGACGATGACCGGGCTCGGCGGCCAGATCTCGCGGCTCGCCCAGCACTCGGCGATCTACGGCCTGGGTGGACTCGTGTCGCGATTCGTCGCGCTGCTGCTGCTCCCCCTCTACACGCGCTACCTGACGCCGGCCGACTACGGCGCCGTGGAGACGCTCGTCGCGCTCGCCGCCGTCCTGGCAACGATCCTCCGGCTCGGCATCGCGAGCGCGTTCTTCCGCTTCTACTTCGACTCCACCGATTCCGCCCACCGCCTGCGCGTCGTCCGCACCTCCTTCTGGTTCACGATGACGATGGCGACTGTCGGCCTGGTGGTCGGCCTCGCGCTCGCGGGCCAGATCTCCGAATGGCTGTTCGACACGGACGGTCTCACGACGCTCGTCCGCATGGCCTTCGTGCTGCTCTGGGCGCAGATGAACTTCGAGCAGATGACGGCGCTCTTCCGCGTCGAAGAGCGCGCGGTCGCGTTCACCATCGCGACGCTCGCCAACCTCGTCATCACCGTCACGGCCACGATCGTCTTCGTCGTCGTCCTCGACTGGGGAGCGACCGGTGTCGTGGCCGGGAACTTCACGGGAACGCTCGTCGTCTATGCGGCACTGCTCGTCTACCGGCACGAGCAGCTCGGCCTGACGATCGACCGTCCGCTGCTCCGCCGCATGAACCGCTTCGGCCTGCCACTCGTGCCGTCGATGCTCGCACTCTGGATGCTGAACTTCGGCGACCGCTTCTTCATCCTCAAGCTCGCCGATGCCAGCGAGGTCGGCGTCTACTCGATCGGCGCCCGCATCGCCTCGGCGATGGTGCTGCTCCTGGCCGCGTTCCGGGCCGGCTGGCTGGCATTTGCCTACTCGATCGAGGACGACGACCGCGCCAGACGGACGTACTCCTTCGTGCTCACGTACCTCCTCTTCGTCGCCTCGTGGACAGCCCTGGCGCTGAGCCTCCTGTCACCGTGGCTCGTCGAGTGGCTGACGACACCCGCCTTCTTCGACGCCTCCGACGTCGTGCCGCTGCTCGCGTTCGGGGCGGTGGCGCTCGGCGGCTTCAACGTCGTCTCGATCGCGCTCGGCCGCGAGAAACGAACGCAGTTCAACTGGATCGCCACCGGCGCCGGCGCAGCGGTCAGCGTCGTGCTCAACCTCCTCCTCATCCCGCCCTACGGGATCGTCGGCGCGGGCATCGCCAATCTCTGCGCCTTCACGGTGATGTTCCTCGTCATCACGTGGTGGTCGCAGCGCGTCTTCTGGGTGCCGTACCAGTGGCGCCGCGTGGCGATGGTGGTCGGAGCGGCCGTCGGGCTGACGGTGCTCGGCAAGGCGCTCGACGTACCGCTCGCGGCCGCGATCGCACTCGTCGCCGTCTACCCGCTCGTGCTCTGGCCGCTTCGCTTCTACCTGCCCGCTGAGCTCAGCTGGCTCCGCACCCGCGTCAGAGCTGCTCGAACCGCGCCGTGAAGTGGCGCAGCGACGACGGCTCCCACGCGATGCGGTAGCCGCGTAGCAGCGGCACCCGCTCGACGACGTCTCGCGCCACCTCGATCACGTAGTCGACATGGCTCTGCGTGTACGTCCGCCGGGGAATGGCCAGCCGGACAAGGTCCATCGCGGCCGGCTGCTCGCTGCCGTCGGGGCTTCGCCCGAACATCACCGTCCCGATCTCGCAGCCCCGGATGCCGCCCGCGGCGTACAGCTCGACTGCCAACGCCTGGCCCGGGTACTCGAGCGGCGGGATGTGCGGCAGCAGCGCCCGCGCGTCGACGTAGATCGCGTGGCCTCCGAACGGCTGCACGAGCGGCATGCCCGCCTCCAGCAGACCGTCGCCGAGATACGCCGTGGAGCGCGTGCGATAGCGGAGGTAGTCGTGGTCGACCGCTTCGACGAGCCCCTGCGCGATCGCCTCGAGGTCACGCCCGGCGAGGCCACCGTACGTCGGAAAGCCCTCGGTGAGGATGCCGAGCGCGCGGCACTGGTCGGCGAGCTCCGCGTCGTTCATCGCCACCCAGCCGCCGATGTTCGCGAGGGGATCCTTCTTCGCGCTCATCGTCATCCCGTCGGCGAGCGAGGCCGTCTCGCGGACGATCTCGGCCACCGAGCGATTTGCGTAGCCCTCCTCGCGCTCACGAACGAACCACGCGTTCTCGGCGAAGCGGCAGGCATCGAGGAAGAGCGGCACGCCGTGGCGGTCGCAGACGGCGCGCACCGCGCGCAGGTTCTCCATCGACACCGGCTGGCCGCCGCCGGAGTTGTTCGTGATCGTCACGAAGACGACCGGCACGTCGGCGGCACGCTCGGCGAGCAGCCGTTCGAGCGCTTCGGTGTCCATGTTGCCCTTGAACGGATGCAATGCCGACGGGTCGCGGCCCTCCGGGATCGGCAGGTCGAGTGCCTCCGCCCCGGTGTGCTCGACATTGGCCCGCGTCGTGTCGAAGTGCGTGTTGTTGGGGACGACCTTCCCCGGCCCACCGAGCACCGAGAACAGGATCCGCTCCGCCGCCCGGCCCTGGTGGGTTGGGATCACGTGCTCGAACGGGAAGAGCTCATGGACGGCAGCGAGGAAGCGGAACCACGACGGCGAGCCGGCGTAGCTCTCGTCTCCGTGCTGGATGGCTGCCCACTGGTCGCGTGACATCGCACCGGTCCCCGAGTCGGTGAGGAAGTCGATCAACACCTCGTTCGCAGGCAGCTTGAACAGGTTGAAGTCGACCGCCGCCACGGCCGCGCGCCGCTCCTCCTCGGTCGTCAGCCGCAGCGGCTCCACCGAGTGGATCCGGAACGGCTCGATGATCGTCTTGAAGCTCAAGCCGTCATAGGTGCGACGTCACGCCGGCCAGCCCCGGGTCGCCCTCGGCCGGCTCGTACCACGAGTAGGCGTAGCGACCGTCGTCGAGCTCGCCCGCGAACGCCGAGAGCCTCAGCGGCCGGAACGTGTCGCACATCACCGCCAGCTCCGTCGTCTCCGCGACGCCCAGCGACTTCTCGGCGAGGCCCGGCTGCGGCCCGTGCGGCAGGCCGGAGGGATGCAGCGTGATCGAGCCGACCTCGATGCCCTTGCGCGAGCCGAAGTTGCCCGGAGACGTAATAGATCATCTCCTCGGACTGGAGATTCGAGTGGTGGTACGGGATCGGCACCGCCTCCGGGTCGAAGTCGAGCTTGCGCGGGCAGAACGAGCAGATGACGAAGTTCTGGCCCTGGAACGTCTGGTGCGCGGGCGGCGGCTGGTGGATGCGCCCCGTGATCGGCTCGAAGTCGTGCACCGAGAACGTCCACGGGAAGAGGTAGCCGTCCCAGCCGACGACGTCGAAGGGGTGGTAGTCGAGGACGTAGGTCTGATAGCCGCCTCGGACGCGCACCTTGACCACGAACTCGCCCTGCTCGCGGATCGTCTGCAACTCCGTCGGTGGATGGATGTCGCGGTTCGAGTACGGCGCGCCCTCGAGCAGCTGCCCGTACTCGTTGCGGTAGCGGCGCGGGATCGTGATCAGGCCTGGTGACTCGAACACGAGGTGCCGCTGCTCGCCCTCGGGGACGAAGCGGTACGTCGTGCCGCGCGGGATCATCACGTAGTCGCCGTCGCGGTAGGTCAGGTTCCCGAAGGTCGTCTCCAGCGTCCCCGAGCCCTCGTGCACGAAGACGCACTCGTCGTGCTCGCCGTTGCGGAAGAAGTAGTCCATCGTCGACGCCGGGCGGCAGAGCGAGATCTCGACGTCGTCGTTCCACATGAGCACGCGGCGGCCCGTGATCTCGTCTCCGGACGGCTCGGTGCCGTACGTCGCGAGGTGGCGGTGCGCGTGCGCCTCGGGCACCCACTCCTCGTGCTCGATCGGCTCGAACTCGCCGAGCTCCTTCACGCGGCACGGCGACTGGAGGTGGTAGAGGATCGACTCGTTGCCGGTGAAGCCCTCGAGGCCCATGACCTCCTCGGTCAAGAGGCGGCCGTTGTCGCGGAAGACGATGTGACGCTTGCGGGGGATATCTCCTAGGCGAACGTAGAACGGCATCGCTCAGACCTCCCTGTACTCAGCTGCATGTGCTTTGTGTTCTACCGCTACGCGACCTCCCTCGCGAGCCTACCGGCCGCATTACCGCCGTGTTAGCCGCCTCGCGTCTTCTAGGCGAACCACCAAACGCTCTCAATGGGAGCCGGAGAAGGGAGACAACCGTGAACACGAGCGAAATTACGACCAAACGGCGAAGCGCACTCGTCGCCGTGTGGCAACTGCATCACGTGAGGTCCTTCGCGGCCCTGGCCGTGCTCGTGGCAGTTACGGCGGCTGCGCTTGCGGCCCCGGCGTCGGCCGCGATTCCACCCGACACAACTGCACCGATCCTCTACATCCCGTCCAACGTGGTAGCCGATGCGACGGGCCACGCAGGCGCGATCGTCCCGTACAGCGTCCATGCGATCGACGATGTCGACGGCGCCGTGCCGGTGATTTGCGCTCCCCCGTCGAGGAGCCGCTTCCCGATCGGCGACACGATCGTCGACTGTGCGGCGATCGACTCCGCGGGAAACACGGCCGAGGGCAGCTTCAACGTGCACGTGAAGGGCGCGGTCGAGCAGATCGGCAACTTGATGGCAGTCGTCTCAGGCATCGGGCCGTCCGCGGCGGGGTTGAAGCCCATCCTGAATCGGGCGCTCCTCGCGGTGAATGCGGGCGAGACCTCGTACGCCTGCAACGAGCTGGCGAGGTTCGCAAAAGCCGCCTACGAGCTGGCTCGGAATGCGCAGCTGACATCCGCGCAGGCGAAGCATCTCATCGACGCTGCGATACGGATCAGGGCCGTCCTCGCCTGCACGCGACTCGACCTCCGCGACGTGATTGCACGAAGCCGACACCCGGCCAGCCGCCCTGAAGCTGCGCCGGGTTGTCGGTTATCAGCTACTCACGGCGCTTCTGCTTCTTGACCCATGCGATCGCGCCGACGGCCGCGTAGAAGCCCAGGCGCGGCTTCATCGAGCAGCAGCCGGGGCACTTGCAGCCAGCGCGACGCGTTCAGGTCGTCCGCGTAGACGCGCGGCACCCAGCGCGGGCCGCCCCAGCGCAGGTCGAACGCGAAGTTGCGAACGACGTGCGCCCAGATCAGCCACGCCGTCCAGCGGGCGACGCCGTAGAAGAACGAGGCGCGGTAGAGCGCGACGAGCACGTTCTCGGAGACGTAGCGGCCGGCCCAGCGCCAGAACGGGTCGGCCACGATGATCGTCTCCCGGAAGTACGAGCGCGTGAGCACGCGCCAGCTGAGGATGCCCCAGACGACGAAGACGCCGTCCCAGACGAAGCCGAGCCCCGAGAAGTACGCGCCGGCGTCGACGTAGCGGCCGGTCTGGCCCGCGTAGGCCCAGGCGCCGACGGCGAACAGGTGGTCGGTGAAAGGGAAGAAGAGCATCGTGCCGACGGTGTCTCCCATGTCGGTGAACGCATGCGCCCACTGCCCGATCACGAAGCTGTAGGCGACGACCTTGTTGCGGAAGACCGCGTAGAGCAGCAGCCCGACGAGTACGCCGAACGTCAGCGAGTGGGTGAAGCCGACGCCGGGCCAGCCGCGGTGGAACTGCGCGGGGTTGTCGGCCTTCAGCTCCCAGCCGGCGAGCCCGACGCCGTAGACGAACCACTTCGAGAGCAGGTCGGGCGAGTACGAGCCGACGAGCAGCGGCACGAACGCCACCTTCTTGCCCAGGTGCTTCTGGATGACGTACGGCTCGAGATCGTGCGCCGCCCAGCTCATCGCCGCAGGCGGCGGACGAGCGCCGGCAGCGCCACCACGCACAACAGCAGGTAGCCCACGGCCACGAACCACGAGAAGAGGAACTCGGGAAACGCCACGCCGATCGCGACGTAGACGACGCCGGCAGCCAGGTAGAGGGCGAGCTCACGCCAGCCCGCCGTAAGCGCGACCGCAGCGCTCAGCGTGGGCCTGGGCAGTCAGCGGGTTGAATTTCGCGTGGGCGGCCAACCAGCGCCTCCGCTTACGTCTCCGCCGTCAGCGCGAGATCCGACACGTCGCTCATCAGACGACGATTGCGGCTCGAATCCATGGTCGAAGCTGCCTCGATTGCCATCGCTTCCGGTTCGGGTCAAGTCGGCCGATCGAACCCCGGTACCGCTTGACCTTTCCACAGGACGTGCAGCGGAGCCATGTCTTGCCCCGCGCGCTCCTTGATCTCCCACGGGTGACCGAGCGGCCGGCGCCAGTAGCAGCGGACCGATGCGCGGCTCATTCCTCTCCGCGTTCGCTTGCCGGTCTCGAACAGCGCCTCGTCGAGCTTCGGCTGGAGTCGGCTCGCAGCGTCCGTCGGCAGCAACGCGACGGCGCCCGAGAGCAGCTTCCCCGCTCCCCACATGTCACCACGCGCGTGGGCGCGCAATCCGGCGTGGCCCAGGCGTTCTCCTGCCCGCATGGCGAGCTGCCCCCCATGCTCGTCGAGAGGGCCGAGGACGACCCTGTACTCGTATGCCTGCTGGAGGTGGTAGCCGAGAATCTCGTCGAACTCCTCGGCCCGATCGCCGGTCTTATCTTCGAGCCATCCCGCGTACCGCTCGTGAAGCTCCGCCCGCGTCGCCTTGGGGAGCGATTCGTAGGTGACGTCCCGGAGCAGCTGGTGATGGAAGCGAAACGCCCTCTCGTCGGCGAAGTCAGCCGGCCCAGCTCGGATCAGCTCCTGCTGGGCCAGGATTCGCAGCCGTTCGTCGAGGTGGGTGCGATCGCTCTCCGGCGACAACAGGAGTACGGCCCCGCGATGAAAGACCTCGCCCTCCACCGAGCCTCGTTCGAGGATTGACCGCTCCTCAGGCCCGAGCCGGTCGAGGCGGGCGGAGAGCAGAGCCTGAATCGTGGGCGGGAGCGAGACCCGCGACCGCTCACCGTTTTTAGCGGCCACGCCCCTGCGGTCGAGGTGCCCCTCGTCGACCAGCATCGCCACGATCTCTTCCACGAAGAGCGGGTTTCCCTCCGCCGTCTCGACAGTTTGTGCTGCCACCTCGCCGTCCAACTCGGCCTCGCCGAGGAGGTTCGCGACCAGGCGGGCCGACTCGCCGTCGCTCAGGGGCGTCAGGTGAAGCCGGCTGGCGTTATCGGCTGCTTCGCCCCAAGACGCCCGGACTTCGAGCAGCTCCGGTCGCGCCATGCAGAGGACCAGAAGTGGCTGCTCGCGTGTCTGCTCGATCACAGCCTCGACCAGATCGAGAAAGGTGGGCTCGGCCATGTGGATGTCGTCGAAGACCGCGACGACCGGCCGCCGCCGGGCGAGCTCTTCGAAGAACCTTGCGACCGCCCAGAAGTGGCCGCCGTGTCCGGGTGCCGTCTCGACGAGACCGATGGTCTCGGCAACGCGCTCGGCGACGAGGTCGGCATCCGCAGCAGGGGCGACCAGCGAGCGGATGATCTCCTGCGCGGCCTGCGGCGACTCGTCGCCGTTCAGTCCGGCTGCCTGCGACACGAGCTCCTTGATCGGCCAGAACGTGATGCCATCTCCGTAGGGCAGGCAACGACCTCGCACGACCATCGTCTCGGCCTTGCTGTCGAGGAACTCCTGGACGAGCCGCGATTTCCCCACTCCCGCGGACCCGATGACGGTGACCAGCCGGCACTGGTGATCACGTACGACGCCGTCGAGGGCTTGGTCGAGAAGCGCGCGCTCGCGGTCACGTCCGACGATGGGAGATGCGAGGCGGCGCCCGGCGGCCCCGGAGATTGTCAGCAGCCGAACCGCCGGGACCGGCTCGCCCTTGCCCTTGAGAGCGAGTGGCCTGACCGACTCGACGGTCACGGCGTCTCGAACGAGGCGATAGCGTGTCCTGTCCGATCAGGATCTCCCCGGGCTGCGCCGCTTGCTCGAGCCGCGCGGCGATGTTCACCGCATCGCCGGACGCGAACGCCTGGGCGCCCGCTGAATCACCGGCGACGACTTCGCCCGTGTTGACGCCTATGCGGACTTCGATCCGCACACCGCGCTCACGTTCGAGCTCGTCGTTCAGGGCTGTGAGCGCGTCGCGCATCTCCGCGGCCGCCCGCACGGCGCGCAGCGCGTCGTCCTCGTGCAGGACGGGGATGCCGAATACCGCCATGACCGCATCGCCGATGAACTTCTCGACCTTGCCTCCGTGCCGCTCCAGGACGACGCGCATCTCTTCGAAGTAGCGGGCCATGACCGCGCGCAGCGACTCCGCGTCGAGTCGTTCACCCAGGGCGGTCGAGCCGGCGACGTCGCAGAAGACGACCGTGACGGTCTTCCGTACCTCACGCGGTGTCGGAGCCTGTGCTGAAAGAGGCGCCGCGCAGGCGAGGCAGAACCGCGCGATCTCCGGGTTTGCTTGACCACAACTGCTGCAGACTGCTGATGGCTCTGCAGTCTACGAGCGTCGGGAGCAAGATGATCGCTATTTCAGGTGACGATCCGGTAGACCTGGAAGCACTCCGCGTATTCGCGGTTGACGTTCACGCCGTGCAGCCGGGCGAGGCTACGGATGTAGTCGGGATCGGCGTAGCGCCGGTGCTGCTGGGAGGCGTACTTCGCGAGCGCCTCGATCTTCCGCTCGACGTGCGGCAGCTCGAGGGCCACGTACGCCTGGTACGAGAAGTCGAAGTTGTTCCACGGGACCTCGTAGCCGAAGATCGTCGTGCGCTTGAACGCGCGCAGCCCTTCGGCGGCGATCACCTGGTGGTCCTGGTGGACGTCGTGGAGCGACGGTTGGAAGACGAGGTCGGGGCGCCACTCTTCCCAGAGCGCGATCAGCAGCTCGAGGATGTCCTGGCGGTGCTCCGGGAACGCCCGGACCTCGAAGTCGTGGACGTCGAGGTTTGCCTTCGGGGATGCCGAGGTGCGCCGTCGCCTCACGCACCTCGCGCGCGAGCGTGTCCGGCGCGAATCCTTCCGGCAGCGACTTCGTGGCGATGGAGAAGGCGGCGTAGCGCACCTCCACGCCCTGCTCGACGAGCCGCGCCATCGTCCCGCCGCAGCCGAACTCGCCGTCGTCCGTGTGCGGCGCAAGGACAAGCGCTCGCTTGACGGCGGTGAGCATGGCGCGATTCTCTCATCCGACTCCTCGTTACGCTCCGCCTGCCCATGACGTACGAGTGGCTGGCCGAGGTCGCAGCGCTGGTCGGAGCCGCCGGCGGAGCGCTCGTGCTCCTCGGTACGGCGCGACGGCTTCAGCTCGCCGCGGGCTTCGTGCTGCTCGCCGCCGCGATGGCGATGCTCGTCGTGGCGCTGCTACCGCGCGACGACCTCGACCAGCTCGTATCCGCGAAGGGTCTTGCTGCGCTCGTGGTGGGGGCCGGGGCAGCCGTCGCCGGCGCCTGGGCTTTCGTCCGCTACCCGGCCACCGTCCCCGTCGCCCTGCTCCTCGCCGCCCCGTTTCGCCTGCCCGTGGAGCTCGGCAGCCAGGACGCGTTCCTGCTGTTGCCGCTCTACGTCGTGCTCGCCGCCGCCTCGCTGGCGCTGCTCTACCGCGCTTTCCGGGGCGAGAAGATGGCGGCGATCCCGCTCTGGATCGCCGCGCCGGCGACCGCGCTCATCGGCTGGGCCTCTCTGTCGCTGCTCTGGGCGGTGGACCCGGAGGAAGGGTCGATCGCGCTGCTCTTCTTTCTCTTCCCGTTCGTGGCTTTGCTGGCGGTCGTGGCGCGATCGCCGTACGCGCCGTGGCTCCCGCGGGCGCTCGCCTTCTGCATCGTCGGGCTGGCGACCGTCTTCGCCGCCATCGGTCTCTATCAGGCGTGGACGCACACGCTCGTCTTCGCGCAGGACCTCCGTGTCGCGAACGCGTACTCGACGTACTTCCGCGTCACGTCCCTCTTCAAGGACCCGAGCATCTACGGCCGCCAGCTCGTTCTCGCCCTGACGCTGATCGTCGTCGTGCTCTGGCTGCGGCGCATGCGACCTCTTCCAGCCGCCGTCCTCGCGGGAGTGATCTTCGGCGGCCTCTACTTCTCCTACTCGCAGTCCAGCCTGCTCGTGTTGTTCGGGACGGTGCTCGTAGTCTCCGTCTCGCTCGCCGAGCGGCCGAGCCGGAACGTCGTCATCGCAGTCGCCGCGGCGGTGACGCTCGCAGCGAGCGCGATCGCCGTCGCGTCGGTCAAGGACGACGGCCTCACAAGGGCGACGAGCGGCCGGACGCGTCTCGTCTCCGTCACGGGGCACGTGATCGCCAACCACCCCATTGTGGGCGTGGGCATCGGCAGCCAGCCGCTCGCCGCGAAGCGGGAGCTGGAGACGCGGCGGCGCGCGGCCAAGAACGCGTCGCACACGACACCGCTGACGGTGCTTTCCGAGCTGGGCGCCGTCGGCTTCGTCCTCTATCTCGCGTTCCTCGCCGGAGCGGCGAGGCTGCTCTGGGAGGCGTTCCGGCGCGATCGCATCTTCGGCCTCGGGCTCGCCGCCTGCTTTCTCGTACTGCTCCTCCACTCGCTCTTCTACTCCGGGTTCTTCGAGGACCCGGTCATGTGGGGCGTGCTCGGTATCGCCGCGATGCTCGTCGCCCGGATGCCGCGAGCCGCGGACGAGCCGGACGCCATACCCGACGGTTCGCTGCTCGGTCGCGTCGCGGGCCGCTGGCACACTTAGCCGCGACCGCCCGGTCTCGCCCATATGCGCAAGACGTTGCTACTCGCCGCCGCAGGCGGCCTCGTGCTCTGCATCGCCGTCCTGGCGGCCGGGTGGCTGCTGGTCGTCGACCGCTCGACGCCTCAAGGGGCCATCGACACCGACCTGGAGGGCGTCACGACGCTGCAACCCACGCGTCCCAGGAAGCCGAAGAAACCGAAGCCGCCTCCTCCCCAGGAGGTCGTGGAGCGGCCCTGCTGGAACGAGTTCGGGGGCAATCCGCAGCGCTCGCTCTCGCGCGTGCGCATCCAGCTCGGCCCGCCGACGAGGCCGCTCTGGGCGCGGGCGATGGGCAGCTACATGGAATATCCGCCCAGCTATTGCGACGGCACGCTCTACGTGAACACCGTCGGCGGTCGAACCGTTGCCATCGACGCGGCAACGGGAAAGCCGCTGTGGTCGCGCGCCGGCGGGACCAAGGCGTCCACGCCCGCGGTAGCCGGACAGCGACTGATCGTCTCTTCGCACGACGGGTCGGTGACTGCGTTCGACCGCTCGAACGGGCGGCGGCTCTGGCAGCTGCGGACGGCCGCGAAGGTCGAGTCGTCTCCGGTCGCGATCGGCAACACGGTGTACTTCGGCGCCACGGACGGCCGCGTCTTCGCCGTGAACGCGAGCTCGGGCGCCGTCCGCTGGGCCTACCGCACGGGAGGCCGTATCAACTCGAGCCCGTCCATCTGGGGAAACCGGCTGTGCGTGACGAACTACGCGGGCGCGGTCTTCTGCCTCGACCGCCAGAACGGACGAAAGCTCTGGAGCCGGTACTTCCGCCGAGACTTCTTCCGCTACGAGAGCTTCTACGCCAGCCCCTCCACCGACGGGCGGCGGATCTTCACCGTGGCGCGGTCGGGGAAGGTCTACGCACTCGATGCGCGCGACGGGGACCAGATCTGGACGGGTCGCGTCGGCGGCTACGGCTACCCGACGCCGGCGGTCGCCGGAGGGCGGGTGTTCGTGGGCGGCTTCGACGGAGCGCTCCGCGCGTACAGCGCCGCCACCGGGCGCGAGCTCTGGCGACGCTACGTTCCCGGTCGCATCGGCAGCGCTGCGGTCGTCGTGGGCAACCTCGTGTTCTTTTCCTCGCTCGACACGACCACGTATGCCGCGCGCGTCACGGACGGCAGGATCGTCTGGAAGATCGGCTTGGGCAAGTACTCGCCGGGCATCGCTACCGACCGGCACTACTACTTCTCGCTCAACGGCATGCTCATAGCGTTCAGAGCCCGCAACAGCCCGCCCGAGCCGGTGCTTACAGCCGACGGTGACGACCGCGCCAAAGGGGTGAAACGCGCAGGGCCCGCGCGGAGGCGTTCCAAGTCGTGATCCGGGCGCCGTACCACGCGCGCTCCAGACGACCGCGCAAGTTCGGTCGCGCGCTCGTCTCGTAGCCGAGCTCGGCCAGCAGGTCGCCGGCGACGCGCTCGAACGCCTCGACGTCGGCCGGAGGCATGTCGGTCCGCCAGTCCCGGAGTCCCGGCGTCGGCGGTCGGGTCAGGCTCTGCTGGTGCGGCTGGCGCGCGACGTCCACGCTGCCGGCGTAGTCGAGCATCGCGGGCTCGAACGAGAGGCCGACGTGGTCGCAGATGTCGCGTAGTGAAGCCTCTGGCTCGGCGACGAGCCGTTCATAGCGCAGCTCGAGGTAGCGCGGGCCGATCCGGCTGCCTAGGCCACGGGCGGCCATGAGCTCTGCCCGCCACTGGCAGGCGAAGCCGGCGGCGTCGCGCGGATAGGCCCACGAGCGCGTGACGATGCCCTCGGGCATCTCGGCGAAGGAGAGCGCGCAGTCGCGGCCGTCGCGGATCAGGTGGACATAGAGCGCCGTTGGGAAGAGGCGCTCGAGCATCGATAGACGCTGCATGTACATCGGCGTCTTGTCTCCCCAGCGCGCCTTGCCCCGGGCCGCCGCGTACGTCTCGTAGACAGCGGCGATCGCCTCGCCCGGCGCCTGGTCGGGCCGCAGCCTGACGCGCACGGCCTCGACATCCACGCCCCATTCGCGGAGCGTGGGCAGGCGCCGTAGATCGTCGACGAACGCTTCGACATCGATCGGGCCGCGATGGCGATCGGCAAGCTGCGGGATGAAGTACGACTCGTCCGGCACCGCGAGCTGCGAGTGGCGATCGAGCATCACCCGGAGCAACGTCGTCCCCGAGCGCCGCACGCCCAGCACGAAGACCGGCGGGGCGGTCACGCCGGGCGGACGAACAGCAGGCCGCGGGCGGTATGGCCGCCGGCGGTGGCAACGACGACGTAGGTACCCGGCCGCTCCGGAGCCCGGAGGCGGATGACGCGCCTCGCCACCCCCTTTGCACGACGCTCGACCCACGCCGGAGGATCCAGAGGACACGCGCCGCGTCGGTATCCAGCCCGATACCGGCGCGCTCGCCCCGTGCCGCCGAGATGGGCGTCTCCTCGAGACGGATGTAGCGCAGCGGCACGACCGCCGCGGGCACCCGCCTGGAGAGGTTCCCGGCCAGATCCCGCGCCTGAACGGCGAGGCGGTAAGTGGCGGGCCGCAGCTTTCCGCCTTCCGGCGCCCCACCGACCCACTGCAGCACGCCACCCGGCCGCTGCGAGCGGCTGACAACGCGTAGCCGGCCGTTGACGAGAAGCAAGCCGTGCACGGGCTCGTCCGCCCGGTAGCGGATGCGGACGATGTCGCCGCGCCCGTCTCCGTCCGGGGAGAGAGCGCGGGGCTTGACGGAAACCACGCGGACGTCGGGCGCGGTCATGTCGACGCGGATGGGATTTGGCAGCACGATGGTCCGGTCGGCTCTGCCCAGCTCCACCTTGGGCCGGTAACGGCCCTCGGGCATGAGCCGTCCCTCCTCGTCGCGGCCGTCCCAGAAGAACTCGTGAGGACCACGGGCAGCCCGCTCTCCAGCCACGATCGTCCGCACCTCGCGCCCCTCGTCGTCGAGCAGCGAGAGCTTCAACCGGTCGGCACGCCGCAGCCGAAAGGCGATGCTGGCGCGCCGCTGCGGACAGCGGCACACGGGCGAGAAGACCTTGTCCACCGTCGTACCGGTGACAGGCGACTTCTCCACCTTCAGCCGCCCCGCGACTCCGAACGCCACCGCCGAGCCGACCAGCAGCGCGAGGGCGACGAGAAGCGGGGCGTGGCGCCGCACGGCGCGCGGATTCTAGTTCCTCGGCCCGAGACGGACATGTCTAGGGGACAGTCAGGAACCAGGGACAGTCCCAGGGACACTCTCAGTGACTGTCCCTCGTATTCGGGCCTAGGCAGGCGCGCGGGCCCGCTGGTAGCGGATCCAGCTGTGCCGCCCGAGCCACACGAGCAACGCCGTCGCCCCGGCTGCAAGGGCGACGACGACGATGATCCCGGCGCCCGGCACGTCGAGCAGCTTGATGCCGGCCAGGCCGAGCACGCCCGCCAGCAGGAAGCGGAGCGGCCGCTCGGGGATGGAGAGGGTTAGCCGTCCGCCTATGAGGACGCCGGGGATCGAGCCGAGCAGGAGCCAGGCCAGGATCTCGAAGTCGATGTTGCCCGCCGCCCAGTGTGCCGCCCCCGCGACGTACAGAAGAGCAGCGGCGTGAAAGATGTCAGTGCCGACGACTTTGTGCGCGCGCAGCGGGAAGATGATGAGAAGCGTCAGTCCAAAGAAGACACCGCTCCCGACCGACGTCAGGCCGACGATGAACCCGCCGAAGACGCCGATGAGAACCGCCGCGATCCGGTCACGTCGCGAGCAGACGCCAGCGTCGCCGGTCGCCTCCTTCTGGACGAGGCTCTTTGCGATCAGCCCGACTGCCCCGAAGAGCAGCGCGCCGCCGAGCACCTGCCCCATCACCGACTCGATGTCTTCGCCATAGCGCTCGGTCAGCTGCACGTTGACCCACACGCCGAGCAGCGACGCGGGCGCCGACCCGAGGAGCATCCACCCGGCTAGTCGAGCCCGAACGTTCCCCATCCGCCGGTGCTGAACAGCGCTGACGCTCTTGAACGCGGCGCCATGGGCGATGTCGGTCCCGATGGCCGTCGACGGCGGTACGCCGAAGAGGAAGACGAGCAGCGGCGTCATCAGCGACCCGCCGCCCATGCCTGTCATCCCGACGAGAACCCCCGTCAGCAGCCCGAGAAGCGTGTACTGCCAGGTCACGCCAGGTTAGGTTCGGTATGCCTCGATCAGAACCTCTGCGACTTCGGGTCGCGTGAACTCGACCGGAGGCACGTCACCTTCGCCGAGCATCTCCCGCACCTTCGTCCCCGAGAGGAAGACGCGGTCTTCGGGCCCGTGCGGGCAGGACTTCGTGCTCGCCATCGACCCGCAGACGTTGCACCAGAACGTGTGCTCGAAGAACATCGGCTCGATGTCGAGCTCGTGCGGCTCCAGGTCGTCGAAGATGAGCTGCGCGTCGTACGTGCCGTAGTAGTCGCCCACGCCGGCGTGGTCGCGGCCGACGATGAAGTGCGAGCAGCCGTAGTTCTTGCGGCAGATCGCATGCCAGATCGCCTCGCGCGGCCCGGCGTAGCGCATCGCCGCCGGGAAGGCGGACAGGAGCACGCGGTCCTCGGGGTAGTAGCCGCTGAGCAGCGTCCGGTAGCACTCGATGCGCACATCGGCGGGGACGTCGTCCGACTTCGTGTCGCCGACGAGTGGATGGACGAGCAAGCCGTCGACGGTCTCCAGCGCGACTTTGGTCAAGTACTCGTGCGCGCGGTGGATCGGGTTGCGCGTCTGGAAGCCGACGACGCGCCGCCACCCGCGCTCGGCGAAGGTGGCCCGCGTCTCGGCGGGGTCGCGCGCGAGCTCCGGGTGAGGCGGCGGCACACGCTCGAAGACCGTGACACGGCCGCCGAGATAGAGCGGCTTCTGGTCGTACAGGCGTGCGACGCCGGGATGCTCGGCATCGGTCGTGCGGAAGCACTGCTCGGCCTCCCGCTCCTTGTCGTACTCGAAGACCTCCTGCACCTCGAGCGTCGGCGAGCAGGCGGCCGTCCTCGTCCGCGAGGGCGACGACGTCGCCCTTGGGCGCCTCGTCCACGGCCAGGCACACGGGCAGCGCCCAGGGGAGGCCGGTAGCGAGCCGCATGTTGGCAACGACGCCCTCGTAGTCCTCGCGGCCCATGAAGCCTTCCAGCGGCGACAGCGCGCCCGAAGCGAGCATGTCCAGATCGGACACCTCGCGCGACGTGAGTGTCAGCCGTTCAAGGGAATCAACGCCCTCGGGCCGGTCCCCGTGCGGTCGACGAGCGTCCCGCCGTGCGGACGGATGAGATGGTCGACGGTGACGGCGCTCATGACGCCACCGTGCCTTCACGAGCCCCAGCTCCTCGAGCTTCAAGACGACGAGCTGAGCCGACTCCTCCGGCGAGTGCACCTCCGTGTCGATCACGAGCTCGGGGTCGGCAGGCGCCTCGTACGGGTCGTCAACGCCCGTGAAGGCCTTGATCTCCCCGGCGAACGCCTTCTCGTAGAGACCCTTGACGTC
>CAWGEE010000030.1:0-186864 GCA_963821415.1 uncultured Actinomycetes bacterium
TAGACGACACTCGCCTGGGCCAGCGTTCGCGAATGTCGCCTGAAGGTGGGTTGTCGAACAGCGTGCTTGCGCGACCGACCGCATCACTCAGGTCATCGAGGCGCTTCCTGCGTTCGTTGATGGGCCCGACTCGCCGGCGCCTGTTTCGGCTGGTTCTTCCCCGAGAGCGTCCCGGATCTCGTTCGCCTCTTCGCCGGTGAGGACTCGCACTCAGCGTCGCTGGACGGCCGTTGTCGCTCCGCCCTGGGGGAGCAGCCGAGCCAGGTCGTCGGCGAAATGGGTGGCGAGTGGCCCGAGCAGCGCGGTGCCGAGCACGAGCGTCGCCGCCAGCGCCGCGAGCTCCGGGTCGACGTTGCCGCTGACGGCAAGACCGGCGATCACGATCGAGAACTCGCCGTGGGCGATCAGCGCGGTGCCCGCTCGCAGACGCGCCTCGATGTCGAGTCCGGCGGAGGCGATCCAGCCGGTGGCGGTCTTCGCGACGCACGAGATGGCGATGAGAGCGATCGCGGGCACGAGCACGGGCGGGATGTCGCCAAGGTCGATCCGGAGCGCGAAGAAGAAGAAGAACATGGCTGCGAAGAGGTCACGCATCGGCCAGACGAGAACCCGGGCGCGATCGGCGACGGGTCCGGAGAGCGCGATCCCGAGCAGGAACCCTCCGACCGCGGCGGACACGTGCGCGCGCTCCGTCAGCCCCGCGACGAGGAGCAGCACGCCCATCGTGCTCAGCACCAGCACTTCGTCGGACTCGTGCCAGACCGCCCGGCTGACGAGGTGGCCGTGCCGGAGCGCGAGGAGGAAGATCAAGCCAACGACCGCGAGCGCCACGACGGCGGAGGCGATCGCCGTGGACACGCCCGACCCGATCAGCACAACGCCGATGAGGGGAAGGTAGAGCGCCATCGCCAGGTCCTCCAGGATGAGCAACGAGAGCAGCCCCGGCGTCTCGGGTTTCGTGACGCGACCGAGGTCGCTGACCACCTTCGCGACGATCCCCGAGGAGGAGACGTACGTGATGCCGCCGAGCACGAGCGCCCCGACGAGCCCCCAGCCCATCAGAAGCCCGATGGCGAAGCCCGGCGGGAAGTTCAGCGCGAGATCGAGGATCCCGCCTCTGACGCCGCTCCGCAGCCCGGAGGCGAGCTCGAGCGCGCTGTACTCGAGCCCGAGCGTGAAGAGGAGCAGCACGATCCCCACCTCGCTCAGGGTCGTGACCAGCGCATCGTCGAGCGTCGGCGGCGCGAGCGCTCCGAGCACGATCCCGGCGACGAGATAGAGCGGGATCGACGAGAAGCCCGTGCGCGCCGCGAGACGCGCACCGACTGCGAGCACGATCGTGACCGTTCCGAGCTCGAGGAAGAGCCGCGCAGCGTCCCGCGTCGCGGCGAGGATCATCAGCTCACTGCCCGCGGCGGCCTGCGGTCGACGTTTCGGCTCTCGAAGGACTCGCGAGGGTGGAACGCCGGCGCGCTTCGAGCATGCGCTACTCCGCCACCGGCTGCAGCGACGCAAGGATGAAGAAGAGCCAGAGCAAGCTCAGCGGGTCCAACCCATCATCACCTCTCCACCGTCGCGCGCTTTCGTGTCCCTGCTAGACGTGTGCCGGCTGCGGCTCCGGCTCCTCGACCTCCTCCATCGCCTCTGCGGCTCCCTTGTCGATGTCGAAGGTGAGCTGGACGTCGTCGTAGTCGACGCGAACGCGATCGTCCGGCTGCAGCGCTCCGCTCAGCAGCAGCCGCGAGACCTCGTTCTCGAGCTCGCGCTGGATCGCACGACGCAGCGGCCGCGCGCCGAACTCCGGGTCGAAGCCGATCTCGGCCAGGTGCTCGACGGCCTCGTCCGAGAACTCGACCTCGATGTGCTGCGCGCGCAGGCGCCTCGCGGCGCGGTCGAGCATCAGCCGCGTGATCTGCTTGAGCTGCTCCATCGTGAGCGCCTGGAAGACGATGATCTCGTCGATCCGGTTGATGAACTCCGGCCGGAAGCTGTGCCGGAGCACCTCCATCAGGTCCTCCTTCAGCTCGTCGAACGAGCCGCTCTCCTTCCGCGCGAAGGCCTGGATGCGATCGGCGCCGAGGTTCGAGGTCATGATCAGGATCGTGTTCTTGAAGTCGACCGTCCGGCCCTGCGAATCGGTGAGCCGGCCGTCGTCCAGGATCTGGAGCAGGATGTTGAAGACGTCTGCGTGCGCCTTCTCGATCTCGTCGAACAGGAGCACCGCGTACGGCTTGCGGCGGACCGCCTCGGTCAGCTGTCCGGCTTCCTCGTGGCCGACGTAGCCGGGTGGCGCGCCGACGAGCCGGCTGACGGTGTGCCGCTCCTGGTACTCGCTCATGTCGAGGCGGACCATCACGTCCTCGCTGCCGAACAGCGCCTCCGCGAGTGTCCGCGCGAGCTCCGTCTTGCCGACGCCGGTGGGTCCCAGGAACAGGAAGCTCCCGTCGGGACGGCTGGGGTCGGCGAGCCCGGCGCGGGCGCGGCGAACCGCCTCCGCGACGGCCTCGACGGCCTCGTCCTGACCGACGACGCGCTCATGCAGGCGTTCCTCGAGCTTCAGGAGCCGGTCGCGCTCCTCCTGGGTCAGCTGTGACACCGGGATGCCCGTGCGCCGCGACACGATGTCGGCGATGTCCTCGACCGTGACCTCGGGCGCCCGCGAGCGGGCCTCCTTCCGCCCCTCCTGCTGGGCGCGGCGCTCGTCGATCTGCGCCTTCAGCTCGTCCGCCCGCTTGTAGTCCTCGGCCGAGATCGCCTGGTCGCGCTCGCGCCCCATGTGGCGGAGCTCCTCCTCGGCTGCCCGCGTGTCCTCCGGCTTCGCCTTCGACCGGAGCCGGACGCGGGCGCCCGCCTGGTCGATCAGGTCGATCGCCTTGTCGGGCAGGAAGCGGTCGCGGATGTAGCGATCGGACAGCTCCGCCGCTGCGACGATCGCCTCCTCCGTGATGCGCACGCGATGGAACGCCTCATAGCGGTCCTTGAGGCCGGTGAGGATCTCGATCGTCTCCTCGACCGTCGGCTCCGAGACCAGCACGGGCTGGAGACGCCGCTCGAGCGCGGGATCCTTCTCGATGTTCTTCCGGTACTCGTCGAGCGTGGTCGCGCCGATCATGTGCAGCTCGCCGCGCGCGAGCGCCGGCTTGAGCATGTTGCCGGCGTCCATCGCGCCCTCGGCCGCTCCCGCGCCGACGACGGTGTGGATCTCGTCGATGAAGACGATCAGGCTGTCCGCGTTCTCGGTGATCTCGTCGATCACGCCCTTCAGGCGTTCCTCGAACTCGCCCCGGTACTTCGTGCCGGCGATCATTCCCGCCATGTCGAGCGCCACCAGGCGCTTGCCGGTGAGCGTCTCGGGCACGTCGTCGTTGACGATCCGCTGGGCGATGCCCTCCACGATCGCGGTCTTGCCGACGCCGGGGTCGCCGAGCAGCACCGGGTTGTTCTTCGTGCGGCGCGAGAGGATCTCGATCGTCTGCTCGATCTGATCGGCCCGGCCGATCACGGGATCGAGCTTCCCCTGGCGGGCCTCCTCCGTGAGGTCGCGGCCGTACTCGTCGAGCGTCTTTGTCGTGCTCGCCGGGCGCCCACCCGCCTCGCCGCTCTCGACGCCGCGGATGACCGCGCCGCGCAGCTTCGTGTGGCTGATCGCGAATCGCTCGAGCAGCTCGCCCGCCTCGGTCTCGGTGTCCTGGGCCAGGGCGAGCAGCACGTGCTCGGGCCCGACGTACGACGCGCCGATCTGACGCGACTCCTCGTAGGCGGCCAAGAGGGCGGCCTTCGCGTCCGGCGACAGCGACGGCGCAACGTCCGTGCGCTCCTTGACGTCTGCTTCCTCCTCGATCTGCGCCGCGATCGCGGCGGGGTCGGCGCCGACCTGCTGCAGCACGTGCCGGACAACCTCGTCCTGGGTCGCGGCCCAGAGCAGGTGTGTCGAGTCGACGTCCAGGCTGCCCCACTCCATCGCCTTCTGCGCGGCATGCTGGAGCAGTTGGCGGGTGGCGTCGCTGAAGTACTGCGTGACGTCGATCTGCTCGGCCGGGCGGCGCGGGCGCGTCGTGGTCGTGCCACCGGCGGCGCCGGGCGTGCGGCTGCCGAGGCCGCTGTCGCCGAAGAAGTCGGAGAAGAACTCGTCGAAGAGGCTCCTGCCACCGAACGGCGACCGCCCTGCCCCGCGGCTCTGACCCTGAAGCTCCCGAAGGTGCTCTTCGCAGACGGCGATCGTTCGCTCCTCGCCGTTCTGCCTGATCCGCACGGTTGCGACGGCGGGCCGACGCCCGTCGATCTCGCACATCGTGGTGGCCATGAAAACCTCCTCGCAGCGGGCGCTTCGGCGCGCGAGGGGTTGGCGCACGGAGGCGCCCGCCTAGATCGAAAAACGCGTCCCCGGAAGTGTGCTCCGCTTTGTAGCCGCTGAAACTATCCGCAAGCACACACCGAGCAGCCGCAGCGTGACGCCTGCCTGCTCGAAGCGGCCGACGCTGGTCGCGCCCCGGCACATCCTCGCCTATCTTGGGCCGCGCCGTGACTCGGCGAGTCGGCTTCGCTGGCGCGACGTTGATTTGGACGAGGGGACCGTTGGGTTCAAGGAGAAGGGCTCGAAGGTGGCGGTCAAGCCGATGCCACACGAGCTACATGCGATCCTGCGCGCCGCCTTCGAGTCCGGCGCGGTGGGCGTCCAACCCGACGATTATGTGATTCCGAACCGCAGGCCGGCGAGTGTTCGCCGCAAGGAGCGCTCCAACAAGATCATCTGGGAGACCGTACTTCGGGTTGCGAACCGCGTGGGCGTGAAGGCGACAGTTCACGCGCTTTGGCGAGCTTTCGCGGTCGCGTTCCTGACGGGCAAGCTTGGAGCGATCGAGTCGCTCTAGGCGCTGATGAATCACTCCCGGATCGACACCACCTAGGTCTACCTGCGAGCGCTCAATCGCTCCAAAGCGATGGAGGCTGTTCGGGACCTGTCGTGGGGTCCAGGGTTGCAGCCGTCACTAGGAAAGGCCCAGACGGGATTCAGACACCCCTGCTAATCACGGGTTTCTGCCTCGGGAGTGGGCACCGAGTGGGCACCGTCCGTGCCGCTAGGATCTTCCATGTGAAGACGATCTGGACGTCCCGGGTGAACGAGACGGCCGTCAAGTACGGCGAGCACGCCCCGACGGCGGCGGCCTGCTGCAACGTCTGCCGCACCTGCGTCCAGACGAACATCCTGGGCCTCACCCTGGCGGGCGTCGTCGGTGCTGCCGGTGTCGTCACGCGCTTCCTGCGTCGACCGGCAACGTCCTAGCTCCCTCAAGCACGGCGCCGTAGTCCAGGTCCGTCCGGTCGAGCACCGCGTGCGCGTACGTCCGCAGATGCTCCTGCGCCGAGTGGCCGAGCCGCGCTGACGCCGTCGCTCGTTGCGTAGTCGTGTGCGCTTGCAGTCGAAATGCCATGACTCGCGGTTGAAAGTGTCGAGCCAGAGCGGTCCGTCTTGGCCGCCGATCCGCAGCGTGTGACCGCATTGGGGGCAGACGCGGGGCATTCCTTGCCAGGTTGCGTGCGAGCCTTTGGGCATCACGAAGCCCTGTCCGTGACGGGCAGCCGGAGGACCCTTCCCGAAATGTCAGAACCTTTCGGTGACGCTTTGGAAGGGCCTATATCTCTCGCTCCGCGTGTTCGGCGACATTTCGGAAAGGTGTCGAGCCGCTGCCGGGCGAACGTGCTCAACTCCCACACGTGCGCCTTGCCGTCACCCTGGCGTTCGACGTCGACGAGGTCGTGCGCGGTCAAATCCTCGAGCGCTCGCCGCGTGGTCTGCGCCGGATGCCGGACGGCTTCGGCGATTGCGTTCGTGTCGCGCCGGCTGTCGACGAGCGCGTACAGGATCGCGAGTCGGAGCGCTGGGACGGAGTCGAGCGCGGCCTTGGTCACGACGCGCCATGCTTCGTCGCGTTCGGCGCCGATCACGTTCAGCCCGCCGAGCAACCGGTCGAGCACGATCACAAGCCGCGTGGGAACCTCGGCGGCCGGCACGAGTTCGATCTCGCGGCTATACCCGTCGCGCTCGACGGCACTTCTTGCGCGGACGACGAAGGTGGCGAGCGCGATCAGCCGGTCGGTCTCGTCCGTGGTTCGTTCGCGCGGTGACGCGGCGCAGCCAGCGAGGAGCGCCTGGACGGCCGTGGCGAGTTCGGCGCGCATCTGTCGCTCGCGGCCGGCGTGTCCGAGTGCTTCGCGCGCCTGAACGTCTGGGTCAACTTCGGGGAGCCGGTACCTGAAGCGCCCAAGACGACGCCGCCTTCTCATGGGCCGAGGGTCAGGTCAGGAAATGATGTCGCGGGTGCGGAACACACCAAGGGAGACAATGGCGGCGATGACGCCGTAGAGGCCGACCAGCCCGAGCGCGGCACCCCAGGCGAGTTGGTCGTTTCCGCCGGCAGCGAGCGTGTCCAGCGTGCCGCCGGGTAGATAGGAGCTGGCGCTCGGGGCGACGATGGATATCAGGCCTTCAGCGACCAGCAGAAAGCCGAGCCCGATGCCGATGGCGATGGCCGAACTGCGGGTGAGCACGGCGAGCATGAGACCGATGAGTCCCCAGACGAGTCCAGCGATCGTGAAGTCGAAGAAGTCCTTGCCAAGGTGGGACGCGAAGTCGGTTTTCCACGCCTCGGTCGGGATTCCCTCGAGCTTGGCAAGAGGCCGCGCGAAGACGACGACGACGAGCGTCGTCACGGTCGTGGCCAGTAGCGTGAAGACGCTCAGGGCGGCGATCTTGCCGCCTAGGAGGCGCGTCCTGTTCGGATGCGCTTGGGCGAGGATGCGGATCAGTCCCGTGCTGTAGTCGGTGGCCACCGCGATCGCCCAGAGCGCGAGCAAGATCACCCCGGCCAGCCTGCTCACGGTCGGCAAGGCGGTGAGGAAGCCGCCCGGGCTGGCGATCTCGGCAACGGGGAATGCGCCGGGGCCCTGTCCGGCTTGCGAGGGAGCAGCGGGTGCGCTCTCGGCCGAGGTGAAGATGAAGATCGAGACCATGCCCGCGAACACCGCCATCAGGCCGATGCCTCCGAAGAGAAATGCCGGCCGCTGGATCCGGATCAGCTCCGAGCGGAAGGCGCGCATCAGCCGCCGTCTCCGTGCCGCTGGACGCGACGCTCTTCGGAAAGCTCAGTGTCAGTCGCTCCGGTCAGCCGCAGGAACACCGTCTCGAGCGTGTCAGCCTCTGGATTGAGCATCCGCAAGGTGAGTCCCGCTGCGGCTGCGGCCCGGTACAGATCGGCAGACCGCTCGGCCGGCATCGTGACGATCACCTCGTCATCGGAGGTCTCGTACGTCCAGCCGTTGTCCTCGACGATCTCGACCAGGCGGGGCATGTCGGATGCCGGCTCGGTCGCGGCGACGACCCGTTCGGTCGCGTGCTCCATCAGACCCTTGAGGCTGCCCGCATACACGAGCTCGCCGAACCGGATCACGACCAGGCTGTCGACCATCGCCTCGAGCTCGCCGAGAAGATGCGAGGAGACCACCACCGTCCGGCCACCCGCGGCCAACGATTTCAGCAGCTCGCGAATCTCGACGATGCCGGCCGGATCGAGCCCGTTCATCGGCTCGTCGAGGACCAGCAATTCCGGATCCGGCAGCAACGCCGCCGCGATACCCAGCCGCTGCTTCATTCCGAGCGAATAGGTCGAGGCCTTGTCGTCCTCCCGCCCGGCCAGACCCACGATCTTGAGCACTTCGTCAACGCGCTTGGCGGGCAAGCCGCGCAGTGCGGCCAGACTCCGCAGATTGTCCCGGCCCGACAACGAACCCACAAACGCGGGGGCTTCGATCAGCGCGCCCACGCGGTCGGCGAAGCTCTCCGGGTGCTCAATCGGCTCGCCCAGAACCGTTCCCGAACCAGCGCTCGGCTCGATCAGACCGAGCAAGACGCGGATCGTCGTCGACTTCCCCGAGCCGTTCGGGCCCACAAAACCGACCACACCGCCGGCAGGAACCTCGAACGTCAAGTTGTTCACCGCCACGAGATCCCCGAAGCGCCGAGTCAACCCTTCTGCCGTTAGCGCGTTCATCAGCCGCCGGATCCGCTCGATCTCACGAGCGTTCGCAGCTCGGGCTCCGAGGCCTCGACTGGAGCCTGCGTCGTCTCGCGCAGCGGCACGTCGCGCAGGCGCCAGCTCAGCGCGAACGCGACAACCATCACGGCGGCCGCGGTTTGGAAGACGGGGTGGAGCGCGGCGGCGACGGCTGCGGCGTAGATGGCGTTGATCGCGGTGGGGAGCTGCTCGATCGCGGCGGGGGTCGCGTCGGTCGGGACGTTCGCGCCGGGCGGGAGGCGGTGCGCGAGCTCCAGGCCGAGGCGGTTCGCGAAGATCGCGCCGAAGACGGAGACGCCGATCGAGCCGCCGACCTGCCTGAACAGCGTCGCGCCCGAGGTGGCGACGCCGAGGAGCCGGTAGTCGACCGCATTCTGCGCGGCGAGCACGAGCACCTGCATCACCAGCCCCAGCCCGAGGCCGAGGAGCAGCATGTACAGGACTGCGGCCCACGTCGGGGTTCCCGGCTCGAGCGTCGAGAGCAGGTAGAGCGCGACCGCCGCGAGCGCCGTGCCGGCGCGCGGGAAGCGGCGATAGCTCCCGTAGCGCGAGATCAGGAAGCCACTCGACGTCGAGGTCACGAGCACGCCGAGCATCATCGGCGTCAGCAGCAGCCCCGAGGCGGTGGCGCTGTAGCCCTTGGCGAGCTGGAGGTAGACCGGGATGAACGTCACGGAGCCGAAGAGCGCGAACCCGATCACGAAGCCGATCGCGCTCGTCGTCCGGAAGGTGGCGTTGCGGAAGAGCTCGAGCGGCACGATCGGCTCCGCGGCGCGCGCCTCGACGAGCGGGAAGAGCGCGAGCAGCGCCACGCTGGCGGAAATCGTCGCGAGCATCCACGGCGCGTCCCAGGCGTAGCTCGTCCCGCCGAGGCTCGTGTAGAGGATGACCCCCGACAGCCCCGCCGCGAGCACGAGCGTGCCGAGCCAGTCGATCCGGCACCGCTCCGTCACCTGCCGCGACTCGAGGACGCTCGCGATCACCGCCAGCGCGACGAGGCCGAGCGGCAGGTTGATGTAGAAGATCCAGCGCCAAGAGAGGTTGTCGACGAAGAAGCCGCCCAGCAGCGGCCCCGCGACGACCGCGACCCCGAGGACGCCGCCGAACAGCCCCTGGTAGCGGCCGCGCTCGCGCGGCGCGACGATGTCCCCGACGATCGCCATCGAGACGACGATCAGGCCGCCGCCGCCGAGCCCCTGGATTGCCCTGAACGCGATCAGCTGCGGCATGGTCTGCGCCAGTCCGCACAGCGCCGAGCCGACTAGGAAGATCACGAGCGCGGCCTGCAGGACGCGCTTGCGCCCGTACATGTCGCCGAGCTTCCCGTAGATCGGTCCGACCACCGTCGATGCCAGCAGGTACGCGGTCACCACCCAAGAGAGGTGGTCGAAGCCACCCAGCTCGCCGACGACTGTCGGCAGCGCCGTCGCGACGATCGTCTGGTCGAGCGCCGCGACGAACAGCACGAGCAACAGCGCACCGAAGACGAGACGCCGCCGTCCCCCGGCCATCTCAGTCAACGACCTCGCCTCCCGGGACGAAGGCGGCGGGCGCCTGGCGCCGAATCGGAACCTTTCCGCTGGGGTCGGACATGCCTTCTCCTTCGTTGTCTTCGCCCAACGATGGGCGGGGCCGCTGCCACACGGCTGCCAGCCGTCGCCCCTTCTCTGCCGCGGCGATCACATTTCGTCAGCCAGGTACCGCAGCGGCCGGCTGGTCGAGCACGAGTTGCTCGCGAGGTCACAGGTAGGCCGTACGCGAGGCGCTTCATGTCGCCCGTAACGGTCGAAAATCTCCGGACGCTGAGTCTGACGTGCAGGTTCACACGCCGCCGCTGGAATTTCCCCGGCTCGTGGACGTGCGCGTCGAAGGGTTCATATGCGCGCTGCCGATCGGCCGACATGCAGCCCCCAGCTTGAGGTCTGATCAAGCCAAGCACATGACGTGACACGAAATGAAGGCACCCGAGAGGCGGGCGGCCAGACACTCGCGAACATTGCCGGGCTGACCACCGCTGCCTTTGCAGCGGCGCCGTCTGGTTCGGAGTTACTCGCCTTCCCATTCGGAACTAGGGCTTGCGCGCTCCACTGCTTCCGCACGGCTCAGCCCGAGGGCCTGAACGCTTCCGCCCGGTCCCGAAGCCGCTTGAACGCCGCTCGTGGTTCGGGGTCCCGGAGGTGCGATGCGATCTGTTCGGCGTCTTCGTTCAGAGAGCGAAGGACCTGCGAGAACGAACGCGGGCTGGTGTTGCTGATCTCGCCGCCGAGACGGTCGACGACGGCGGAGGCGCCGATGCCGTCCGTCTCCTCTTTCTCGAGCATGTGGGTGAGGATCGCGAGCTGGTTCCGTCGCTTCTCAGCTTCGGGGAAGCGAGAGGGACGCGCCGGCTGGGGCACGCCCCCTCGCAGCTGCGAGCGCCACTCAGCGAATACGCTCACCGCCGGCCGGACCCGCGTCTCGTGGCCCTCCTGGACGAGAACGCCTTCCGGGGTGCATGGCATCTCGTCGAGCCAGTCGAAGAATTCGGTGTCAAGCATCGTGCTGCTCGCGCTCCCGTTCGAGCTCGGCGGCGAGCGCCCGACGGACGATCGAGCTCACGGACCGGTCACGCTTGCGGGCAAGCTCGACGAGGTTCTGCCGCTGCTCCCGGTCGACGAACGCCCCGACGTGGACACGCTCCCGGTGTTCCTTCTCGCCGATCTGACTCACCCGTATGCTCCTAGCGTCTTGGAATTCTTGCAAATAGACTACCACGTTGGGAGTCGTGCAAGTTTGCTCTACGATCACCGTGTGGACTCAAAGGCTCGCCTGTGGCGGCGACCCGCGGTGTTGGCGATTGCCCCCAGAGACCCCAACGATTCCGAGCTCGCCGTGGCGTACGGCGCACACGTTGCAAGAACGGGTCGGCGCGTCGTAGAGTCGCCACGCTCCCAGCGAAAGGATCACGTGCCGACCTGGCTTTGGATCATCATCATCGTCATTGTTGTGTTAGCCGTCCTCGGCTACGTTCGTCGGCAACGTTCTGGATAGCCGCACGCGCCGCCGTACCTTCATTCGCTGGTCGTTTCACCGCGATGATGCGGTGCGTCGCACACGGGACGTGGTAACCGGGCGCGCAAACTCCACGCCTGTGGGCTCTCATGCCCGAAGGTCGCCGCGGAACTCGGCGTGTCGTTCGGGACGGCGAAGGGGTGGATCTGGCCGCCCGAACGGCTCGGTCCCGAGTGGGCACCGAGTGGGCACCGCATGCGCTCTCGACGGCATAGGTGGCACGCCTGACCCGCGTAACCAAGCCGATTCCGCGGAGCCAGGCGTGCCTGTAAGGCCCATACGGGATTCGAACCCGTGCCGCCGCCGTGAGAGGGCGGTGTCCTAGGCCACTAGACGAATGGGCCCCGAAGGAGGGTTCAGTGTAGCGGCACCCGGGCAGGATCGAGCCCATGAGCTGGCTCGACAAGCTGTTCCGCAGGGAAGGAGACGTCGAAGGCGAGCGTGCCGGCGGCGTCATCTGGGCGACCGACCACGAGCACCGCGCGAACACGCCGCGGGGCGATCGCGGTGCGCTCGAGGCCGAGGGCGTCGCGGTGAGCGGCCCCGGCGGCGCTCCGGTCGACGGGTCGACGCCCGACGAGCGGCGCGAAGAGCAGCGCTAGGAAATCCGCGCGAAGCGCTGCACGGCCGCGAGGAGCTCCTCGCTCTTCTCCGCTGCCGCCTGCTCGTCGCCCGACGCGAGCGCGCCCGCGACGCAGTGCTTGACGTGCTCGTCGAGGACCTCGAGCGCGACGCTCTCGAGCGCCTTCGAGACCGCGCCGATCTGCGTGAGGACGTCCATGCAGTAGCGGTCGTCCTCGACCATCTTCTCGATCCCGCGGACCTGGCCCTCGATGCGGCGCAGCCGCTTGCCGAGAGCGTCCTTGTCGTAGCCGTGTTCGGTCATGTGCGCACGCTCCTGAAGCGTCGAAGTCTGAGTGAGTTGCCGACGACGAACAGCGACGAGCACGCCATCGCCGCCGCCGCGACGATCGGGCTGAGGAGCCCGGCGACCGCGAGCGGGATCGCGGCGACGTTGTAGGCGAACGCCCAGAAGAGGTTGCCCTTGATCGTCCCGAGCGTCCGCCGGGCGAGCCGGATCGCGTCGGCCGCCGCGCGCAGGTCGCTCGAGACGAGCGTGATGTCGCTCGCCTCGATCGCCACGTCCGTGCCGGTACCGATCGCGACGCCGAGGTCGGCCTGGGCAAGCGCGGGCGCGTCGTTGATCCCGTCGCCGACCATCGCGACGACGGCGCCGGACTCCTGGAGACGCCTGACCTCGTCGACCTTGCCGCCCGGGAGCACGCCGGCGACGGCCCGCTCGATCCCGACCTCGTCGGCGACGCGACGTGCCGTCTCCTCGGCATCGCCCGTGAGCAGGACCGCGTCGAGCCCCAGCGCGCGCAGCTCGGCGACCGCCTCGGCGCTCGTCGGCCGCACAGAGTCCTCGACGACGACCGTGCCGACGTGCTCGCCGTCGACGACGACGCCGGCGCGACCCACCTCGACGCGACGGCCCTCGACGACGCCGACCACACCGCGTCCGGGAAGGTTTCTGAACTCGTCGACGCGCGGCAGCGAGCCGAACCGCTCGCGCGCGGCGTTCGCGACCGCGAGCCCGATGGGATGCTCACTCGCGGCCTCGACGGCGCCGGCGAGGCGGAGCACGTCCGGCGGAAGTCCGTCGACGAGCGTCATCCGGCCCTCCGTCACCGTTCCCGTCTTGTCGAGCACGACGGTCGTGATGCGGCGGGTCTGCTCGAGCACCTCGGGCCCCTTGATCAGGATCCCGAGCTGCGCCCCGCGGCCGGTGCCGACCATCAGCGCCGTCGGCGTGGCGAGCCCGAGAGCGCACGGGCACGCGATGATCAGCACGGCGACCGCCGCCTCGAACGCGCTCGAGACGTCACGTGAGAACGCCAGCCAGCCGGCCAGCGTGGCGAGCGCGAGCACGAGGACGACCGGCACGAACACGGCCGACACGCGGTCTGCGAGTCGCTGCACGTCGGCCTTGCCCGCCTGAGCGTCGGCGACCATCCGCGCGATCTGCGCGAGCATCGTCTCCGAGCCGACCCTCGTCGCGCGCACGACGAGCCGGCCGTAGGTGTTCACCGTCGCGCCCGCGACCTCGTCGCCGGCTCGAACGTCGACCGGGACCGGCTCGCCGGTGAGGAGCGAGCGGTCGACCGCCGACTCACCGTCCTCGACGACGCCGTCGGTCGCGATCTTCTCGCCGGGCCGGACGACGAACAGGTCGCCGACCGCCAGCGCGTCGACGTTGACGACGACCTCTCGTCCGTCGCGCAGGACGCGCGCCTCGCGCGCTCCGAGCTCGAGCAGCGAGCGGATCGCGGCGCCCGACCGTCTGCGCGCACTCGACTCGAGCCAGCGGCCGAGGAGGATCAACGTCGTGATCACGGCGGCGACCTCGAAGTACGTCTCGCCGACGCCGAACAGAAGCGCGACGACGGACCACGCCCAGGCGGCGAGCGTGCCGATCGAGATCAGCGTGTCCATCGTCGCCGTGCCGTGCCGTGCGTTCAGCACTGCGGCTCGGTGGAAGGGCCACCCGGACCACAGGACGACCGGTGTGGCGAGCGCGAAGGCGAGCCACTCCCAGCCGTCGAACTGGAGCGCCGGGACCATCAGGGCGACGAGCGGCACAGAGAGAACGGCCGCGACGATCAGGCGCGTGGGGCGGTCCCGTGCGCCCGCGCGAGCGCCCGACGCCGGCTGCGCGCGGTAGCCCGCCGCCTCGACCGCGCCGAGCAGCTCGTCGAGCCGGACGCGCTCCGCGTCGTACCGCACCCGGGCGGACTCGGTCGCGAGGTTCACCGCGGCATCGACGCTCTCGAGCCGGTTGAGCTTTCGCTCGACGCGAGAGACGCAGGCGGCGCACGTCATGCCCTCGATCTCGAGCGTGATCGACGAGGTCGCGCTCACGCGGCTTCGTACCCCGCTTCCTCGATCGCCGCGCGCACGGCGAGGTCGTCGACGCCGACGCCGCGAACGACCACGAGCTTCGTCTGAAGGTCGGCCTCGACGAGGTCGACTCCCTCGACGAGCGAGACCTCGCGCTCCACCGCGGCGGTGCAGCCGCCGCAGTGCATCGCCGGGACGGTATAGGTGAGTTCTGTCATGCGCCTAGTGTACCCCCTGGGGGTATCGATTCTCCTGCTCCTGAGCGGCTCTGCCGCGGCGCGGCCGCTCCTGCGGCCGGCTCCGGAGCTGACCGTTCCCGCGGGTTGGGTCGCCGAGCGGTACGCGTCGGGGCTGACGCATCCGACCGCGATGGCCTTCGGGCCCGACGGCCGGCTGTACGTCGCGCAGGAGTCGGGCCAGATCGTCGTCGTCGGTCTCGGAAGCACGAAGCCGAGGGTCGTCGCGCGCGGCTTCAGCGAGCCGCTCGGGCTCGCGTGGAAGAGCAAGCGCCTGTTCGTCTCCTCGATGGGGCGGCTCGACAGCCTCGACCTCGTCGGGAAGCGCCTCGTCGGCCGGAAGACGCTGCTTCGACGCCTCCCGAACGGCCGCCACCAGCAGGACAACGTCGTCGTCGGACGCGACGGGAGGCTGTACATCGGCAACGGCTCGACGTGCGACGCGTGCGCGGAGAAGGATCCGCGGAGCGCGACCATCCTCTCGGTCAGGCCCGACGGCCGCGACCTGAAGATCGTCGCGACGGGACTGCGGAACCCGTACGGGCTCGCGGTCCAGCCGAGGACGGGGCGCCTCTACGCGACCGTCAACGGGCGCGACGACCTGGGCGAGGAGCCGGCGGAGATGCTCGTGCTCGTCAAGCAGGGCCGCGACTTCGGCTGGCCCGCGTGCTGGCCGAGCTTCGCCGAGAAGCGGCTGAAGGGGAGCTGTGCCGGCGTGACGCCGCCCGTCGCGTACCTCGAGCCGCGCTCGGGTGCCGGCGGGATCGCGTTCTCGCGCGACGGCCGGACCGCCTACATCGCGCTCTGGGGCCAGTACCTCGCCAAGACGCACGGTCGCACGGTCGTGCGCGTCCAGCTCGCGCAGGACGGCTCCGTCACCGGCCAGCGCGTCTTCGCGAGCGGCTTCGGCCACCCGCTCGCCGTCCTCGTCACGAGAGCCGGCGCGCTGCTCGTCTCCGACTGGGATCGCGGTCGCCTCTACAGGATCCGTCCTCGCTGAACGCCCGTAGGGGAAAGCGAGGGGGAGAGGTAAGGCGAGAGGGCCCTGCGGCCCTCTCGCCCGTTCGTACTAGACCTTCTCGGTCAGCGGTCGGCCGAGCTGCTTCTCCCACCAGTCCGACTCACGTTTGTCGAACTGTCCCTGCAGCTGGCCCACGTAGGACGCGAGCTGGGTCTCCTTCTTGCCAAGCCGTTCCTCGAGCTCCGCGACTCGCAGCTCCCGCCTCTCGAGCTTCTCATCGCGGAGCTCAAGGTCGGCCTCGACGCGCGCTTCGCGCGCCTCGACCTCAGCCTCTCGCTCGTCCATCTCGCGAATCCGGTCGGACAGCGACTCCTCGGTGTTGTTGAGCCGCTTCTCGCGCCGTTCGAGCCGCTCGCGCTGTGACTGCACGAGGGTCTCGCTCGAGACGACCTCGGCCTCACGGGCGGCGAGCTCGCGCTCGCGCTCGAGCAGCACCTGCTGCTTCGAGTCGAGCTCGGCGGCCATCCCCTCGTCGCGCTCCACGCGGCGAACGGTGGCGAGTTGGCGGTTCAGCTCGGCTTCGCGCGAGGCAAGCTCGCTCTCGCGCTCGTCGAGCGACGCGATCCGGGCATTCGTGGATTCGTCGAGTTCGCCGAACGTCTCTGCACGCGTTTCCAGCGAGCGTTCGGCAGAGCGGAGGCGTTCCTCACGTTCGTGCAGCTCGCTCTCGCGCTGCTCGACCGTTTCTTCGCGGGCGGTCATCCGCCCGTCGACCTTGGCGAGCTCGCGCTGCTTCGCAAGCAGCTGCGACTCGGTCTTCGCAAGATCCTCGTCGCGGTCGCCGAGCCCGTTCTCGCGGACGGCGAGCGCGGCCTCGCGCGCCTCGACCTTCGAAAGCATCTCCTGCTCGCGCGACTCCATGTCCTTCTCGGCCCGCGCGATCGCACGCTCACGCTGTGCGAGCGCGGCCTCCTGCTTCGCGAGGTTCGTCACGGACTCGGTGCGCTCGCGGTCGGCGCTCGAGAGCTCCCGGAACTTCGACTGGATCTGACGTTCGCGGTCGGAGGTCATCGCCTCGATCTCGGCGAGCTCGGTCTTCATCTCCGCGAGCCGCTTCTGCTCCTCGGCGACCGACTCGGCACGGTCGATGAGCTCCTTCTCGCGCGCGCCGAGCTCGTTCTCGCGCGACGCGATCGTCGCGGCGCGCTGGTCGAGCTCGGCGGCGCGCAGGTTCAGGCCCTGCGGCCCCGCGAGCTCGCGCTCGAGCATCGCGGCCTGCTCGGCCATCGCCGCTCGAAGGTCGCGCTCGCGCGCGAGCGCAGACGCGAGCTCGGTGCGGACGACGTCGACGTCGGGATTGGGGTGAGGCCTCGTCGGCCTCCGCGACCGCGAGCGGCGGCGCCGTCTCGGCCAACACCTCCTCGGCGACGATCTGCGGCGGCGGCTGCTCCTCGGCGGCCGCGTCGTCCTGGCGCTTCTGCAGCTGCCGGCGGAGGCCGGTGCCGAAGCCCTTCTCGGTCGGGTGGTTGTCGGGCATCAGAGGATCTCCTTGAGGCTCAGAACTGCGGGCCCGAGGACCACGAGGAACATCGCCGGGAAGATGAAGAGGACCGTCGGGAACATCATCTTGATCGGCGCCTTCATCGCCTTCTCCTCGGCGGCCATCTGGCGGCGGTTCCTCGAGTCCGCGGCCTGCACCTTGAGGATCCGGCCGAGCGAGATGCCGAGCTGGTCGGCCTGGATGATCGCCCGGCTGAACGCGGCGACCTCGGGCGTGTCGACGCGTACGGCGAGCTTCTTCAGCGCATCGTGGCGGCTCTCGCCGATGCGCATCTCGCCGAGCGTGAGGGCGAACTCGTCCGCGAGCGAGCCCTCGAGGTTGTCGGTGAGCTTGTCGACTGCACCGTCGAAGCCGAGGCCCGCCTCGACGCTGACGGCGAGAAGGTCGAGCGCGTCGGGCAGCTCCGCGCGGATCTGCTCGCGGCGCCCGCGTGCCTTCATCGAGACGTAGATCCCGGGAAATGCGAACCCCGCGAAGCCGAACCCGACCGCGAAGAAGAGCGTCCCGACGAAGCTGACCGCCGATCCGAGGAGCAGTCCGAGCACCCCGAATCCGATCGCGAGCGCCGCCTTCAGGGCGAGGAACGTCGTCGGCGAGATCTTCTGGCTCATGCCCGCGGTCATGAGCTTCAGCTGGATCGACTCGACCGTCACGCGCGGGTTCACCCGCAACGCGAGCCGCGAGAGCCGGGTCGCCGCCGGGAAGATCACGCGCTCGCGGAACTTCAGGCGCTCCGGGCCCGTCCTGATCCGCGGACGTGCGTAGGTCGAGGCTCGCCGGAGCGCGAGCGCACGCTGGCGTGCACCGACGCTGACGACCTCGGTGGCGAGGAAGATCGCGCCGAAGAGACAGATGACTGAGAGTGCGAGCAGCATCAGGCGGTCACCCCTTGAAGTTGACGATCTTCTTGAGGAGGAGGCTGCCGATCGCCATCATCACCAGCCCTGAGAAGATGATCTTGTGCCCCGCCGACGTGCCCCAGAGCGGGGCCATGTACGCCGGGTTGATCAGCGTGAACATGCCTGCGAGGAAGAAGGGCAGCCCGATCAGCACGTACGCCGACATCCGGCCCATCGCAGTCAGTCCCTTGATCTTGCGCATGAACTGCTGACGCTCGCGGACGGCGTCGGCGACCATGTCGAAGATGCCGGCGAGCGAGCCGCCGACCTGGCGCTGGATCGTCACCGCCGTGATCACGAAGTCGAGGTTCTTCGAGCCGATGCGCTCCGACATCTCGGCGAGCGCGTCGTCCATCGGGCGGCCGAGGCTCGTCTCGGTGAGCACGCGCTTGAACTCGTCGCTCGCGGGCGGCTGGCCCTCGTCGACGACCGCCTGAAGACCCTGGCGGAAGCTGTGGCCGGCCTTCAGCGACGCGGCGATCGTGATCAGGATGTCCGGCAGCTGATCCTCGATCGCGCTCAGGCGGCGCTTGGCCTTGAACGACACGAACGCGACCGGCAGGAACGCGCCGGCGAGCATCGCGATGATGCTGACCGGAGCGGACGCCGCGGCGACCGCGGACACGAGGCCGAAGAGGAAGCCGCTGCCGACGCAGATGTAGAAGAACTCGACCGTCCTCAGTGGGAGGTCGGCGCGCTCGATCAGGCGGTGGAGCTTCTTCCAGAAGCCCATGTGCGCCAGCGACTTCTCGGTGGCGGAGAGCATCCCCGACGCTGCCGCGAAGCGCTCGCGCGGGCCCATGCGCGTGCGGCGCTTGCGGGTCTCGAGCGTGTGCGGCTCGATGCGGCGGCGAAGCCTCGTCCCGCCGGGCGTCGCGAGGACGAGCCCGACCGCGATGATCGTCATGCTGCCGACGAGCAGCGCGAGGAGCATCGTGCCGAGGTTGTTCTCGTACACGAAGCCCGGGATGAGCTTCGAGCCCGCGCCCGGCTTCACGATCGCCGACGACGCGTCACCCGGCATCCGAACCTGGGTCTCGTGCGATCCGAAGCCCGGGAACGTGGTCCGGAGCTCGACGTCGTCGCCCGGCCGCGCGGCGGAGAGATACGTGACCCGCCACGTGCGCTTGAGCTGCTCGGCGATCGCGCTGTACGCGTCGGCGACTGCCGAGCTCGAGCTCGCCGGGAAGTACGAGCCGCCGGTGGCGGGGGCCAGCTCCGTCAGGGCCATGGGCGAAAAGTCCTCGCCCTCGATCCCGATCGCGTAGACGGACGCGCCGGCGCGCTTGGCCTGAGGGCCGCCTTGTCGAGAGTCGTGCGGCTGGAGACGTCGTCCCCGTCGGTGAGCACGATCAGCACGCGGCCGGCGTTCGGCTCGTCTGCGAGCGCGCGGGAGCCGAGCGAGACCGCGTCGTAGAGCGCGGTTCCCTGCTTCTTGTCGACGGCGAGCGACTCGAGCGCCGCGTCCGAGTCGATCGTCGCGCTGGAGAATCCGGTCAGCCTGACCGCCTGGCGGCCGAAGGCGATCAGCATCAGCCTGTCGGCGGGCGGCTTCGAGGCCCTGACCAGACCGTGACGCCCTGGGATCGCACGCGGGTGATTCCCGCGGGCCCCGACGCGTGTTCCTTCCCGATCCAGGTACACAGCTCGGGGACGATCCACACGTGGACGTACGCCGATGGAACGGTGAAGACCATCCTCCACAACTTCCACATCGAGTGGACAAACCTCGACACCGGCGTCGTTGCTGAGACGCCGCTCGGCGGTCCCGCGATCGTGTACCCGGACGGCACGGTCGTGATCAACGGCAACAACGGACGGTTCATCGGTAAGGGCGAGGGAGTCGCCGTCGCCGATCTCGGCCGCACAATCACCACGGTCGAGGGCGTCGTCTTCTCGGCCGGCCTGCACTCCGAGGCGCTCTTCCCCGACGTCTGCGCCGCGCTCGATTGAGTCCCTCCCAGGGGCGGGAGGCCGTCAGCGGCCTCCCGCCCTCCCTTCGCGCGTCTCCGGACACCTTTACTGGTACAGTAAAGGCATGCCCAAGATCTCCACGAAGAATCAGGTGACGATTCCCGTAGCTGCCCTGGACGAGGCGGGCCTGCGCGCTGGAGACCAGGTCGTCGTCGAGGTCGTCGAGGATGGCGAGCTTCGAATCCGACGCGGCGAGCTCTCCTTCGACACCGCCTTCGGGGCGCTCACCGGCGCCTACCCGCCGGGATATCTTGACACGCTCGACGAAGAGGACGCTCGGCGATGAGGGTAGTCCTCGACGCCGACGTGCTGATCGGCGCCCTCGATAGCTCCGACCCACATCATGCGGTCGCGCGCACGCTCTTCACACGCTGGCAGGAACGGGACGACACGCGATCGATCAGCGTCGTCAACCTCTCCGAGGTGCTGGTGGCTCCCGCCGCAGACAGGGAACGGTTGGCAGCGGCGCGTAAGGCGATCGCGGCTCTCGAGGTCACCGTCCAGCGGGCCAACGAGGCTATCGGCGTCAAAGCCGCGCGGCTGCGCTGCTCGCACCCGGTCAGTCTCGCCGACGCCTACTGCCTCGCGACTGCCGACCACACAGGCGGATCGATCGCCTCGTTCGACGACAAGGTTCTCCGGGCTGCCCGAGCCGAAGGCATCGCGCTCGTCGACACTCACGGATAGCGCGAGACCATGAGTTCGCACTACGCGTCGTCGCGGAGCGCGAGTGCGACGGCGTCGGCGAATGCGAGCGCGCGGCCCTCCTCCGCACGGCGTTGACCTCGTCTCCGGCCGCCGCGGGCGCGCTGCAGGCTGACCCGCGACTGTACGTCCTCCGCGTCGTCGCGATTCAACGTACCTTTCGGCGCCGTGAATGAAGCGCAGGCTGCTCTCCCGGCGCCCACCACTCCGGTGGCGCCGCTCGCCCTCCACGTCAGGCGGGCCGCCGGCCCCGTGGTCGGGCGGCAGGTCGAGCTCGGCGCGATCAGGCAGGAGCTCGCGTCGGCCAGGGCCGGGCGGCTGACGGCGCTCACGCTCGAGGGTGAGCCCGGCATCGGCAAGACGCGGCTGCTCGTCGCCGCGGCGGAGGCTGCGGCGGCCGAAGGCTTCATGCCGCTGGCGGCGACCGCCGACGAGGAGATCAGGGGCCCGTTTCTCCTCGCCCGCGGGATCTTCGCCTCACCGGCCGTTCGGGGGAACGGGGCCAACGGAGCACGAGAGCAGTTCGAGCGGGTCATCGATGCCATCTCGGGTCGGGACGATCCGACGCTCGACGCCCTCTCCCCGGATCAGAAGCTCCTGCGCGTGTTCGATCTCGCCGCCGTCGCCATCCGTGCGCTGGCCGAATCGCAGCCCGTAGCGCTGTTCGTCGACGATCTCCAGTGGGCCGACGAGGACAGCGTGCGGATGCTTCGCTACATCGTCCGCACCGACTCCGACCTCCCCATCTTCCTGGGGCTCGCAACGCGCGCCGAGAAGCTGGCCGAGGTCTCAGAAGCCGTGACGCTCATCGCCGACATGGAGCGCATGGGCATGGTGCGCCGCCTCAGGCTCGAACGGTTCACGCAGCTGGAGACGACCGAGTTCGTGCAGCAGGTGCTCGGCGGGAAGGTCAACGTCTCGAGCGCGGCGACGATGCACGCGCAGGCGGAGGGTGTCGCCTTCATCGTGGAAGAGCTCGCCCGGACGTACCGGGAGATGGGGATGATCCAGGAGGTCGACGGCATGTGGACGCTCGCCCAGAACGCCGCGCGCCTGCTCCCGTCGGCGGTGCGCACGCTGATCCAGCGCCGGGCCGCCCGGCTGCCCGACGAGACGAAGCAGGACCTCGCCGACGCCGCAATCCTCGGCCGCAGCTTCAGCCTCAAGGATCTCCACTCGATCAAGGTGCGGCTCGGGGCGGACGAGAAAGACTGCAGCCCCACGGTGCTCGCCGAGTCGCTGGCGCCCGCCGTCCGGGCGGGCCTCCTCCTCGAACACGCCGCAGGATCGCCCGCGGACTACAGCTTCACGCACGACCAGGTCCGCGAGTTCGCCGCCGCGTTGCTCAGCGCCGAGCGGCGGCGTGCGATCCACACGGCGCTCGTCGACATGCTGACCGCCGGCGGCGACCCGCCCGCCGAGAGCATGTCCCTGCTCGCTCATCACGCCCTCGCGGCGGGCGACGAGGGACGCGCAGTGCGTTACTCCATCTCGGCCGCCCGGGCGGCGCTCGACGCGCGCGCGGCGGAGGAGGTGCTCCGCATCGTCGACCAGGGCCTGCCGGCCGCTTCGGCAGCGCAGGACCGGCTCGCGCTGCTCACCGCCCGCGACGAAGGCCTGGGCATGCTGCGCCGCTCCGCCGACCGCCTCGAAGGCCTCGCCGAGCTGGCGGCGCTGGCGGAGGCTCTGGGTGACTCTCACCTCGAGCTCGACGTCAAGCTGCGCCGCGCTGCCGCGTTGCGCGTGTCCGAGGACGAGGATCAGGCCGCCGAGCTGGCGAGGTCGGTGCGCGAGATCGCCAACGCGCGCGGCGACCGCGCGGCCGAGCTGGCGGCGTGCCTGGAGCTGGGGCAGGACCTGCTGCGAATGCCCCTCGGCGAGTCGTTCAGCGCACCGAGGGAGGTCGACCTCGATGCCGCTGCCGAAGCCTTCGGGCGGGCGTGCGAGCTCGCCGAGGAGCTTGGCGACGTCGCCGCCCAGGCTGCCGCGCTCCGCGAGCTCGGGGTCACCTCCATCGCCAGGGTGCGGGAGTGGTACATGGAGCAGGTCGAGAGCGGCGAGGTCGCGGCGATCTCGGCGCGGCTCGCGGCCGGCGAGACGCCGTACGAGATCCTGGCCGACACGCCGGTCGCGTCCAAGTTCGACGAGGCCGTGACGCGCTACGAGCGCGCCATCGAGCTGTTCGAGCAGGTCGGCGACCGCCGGGGCGTGATGTCCGCGATCATCGCCCGGGCGTACGTCAGCTTCGGCATCGACATCCATCTGCTCGGAGCTGCGAAGCGGATCGAGGAGATCCGGCGCCTGGCTGCGCAGATGACCTCGCTCACGCGCGAGAGCGAACGCGCCGCGGTCGAGGCACAGATGCTCTACGGCGTCCAGGTCTTCGCCCGCGCGAAGGTCGTCCCCGACCTCGCACTCTCGCGGGGCGAGGAGGCTCACCGGCAGGCACGGCTGCTGGGAGACCGGTCGCTCGAGTTCGCCACGGCCACGGGCCTGGCCCTGACGCATCTCGAGCTGGGGGAGGTCGAGCAGGCGGAGCGGTGGCTCGACCGTGCCGCGGAGGCAGCGGCCATCGACCCGACTCCCCTCCGCTCCCGCCAGCTCGATACCGCGCGTGGAATGGCACGCGCCGTGGCAGGAGACGCCGAGGGGATGCGCGAGCATCTCGAGCGGTCGGTTCGCCTCGCGACGGAGCAGGGACGCCCCGCGGCACGCTGCGAGGCGCTCGCCAGGCTCGCCCTGGAGGCGGCGCTGCTCGGCGCCGATCGCGCCGACGAGGAGCTGCTCGCGCTGGCCGAACGATCTGCGAGGGACGCCAAGGAGCTCATGGGCGTCCTGCCCGGCCACCCGCCGTGGGGAGCGGAAGCCGACGCAGCGCTCGCCCAGGTCGCGCTCGCGCGCGGGGAGTCGGAGGCCGCGATCGCCGCTGCCAGGTCGGCCCTTGGAGCGCTCCGGGCCGCCCATTTCGAGGATCTGTTCCTGCACATCGTCCTGCCGGCAGCCCGCGTCGTCCTCGAGGCGGGAACCGAGGAAGAGCGCGAGATGGTTCGGGCACTACCTGACGATCCAGGCAGCGCTGATCGCGCAGCGGACGACGGACGAGGGCGTTCGCGTGCGGTGGTTCCGCGGGCCCATCGGCCGGGAGCTGTCCAGGCTCACCGGCGCGTCGCACGGCGAGCAGCCGATGGAGCAGGCGGCGGATGCCGGCCCGGCCGCCGACGTCGGCGACGACGACTCGCGCCTGCTCTGGCTGCTCATCGAGGGGCGGACGAATCGGCGAGATCGCCGCCGAGCTCGGGATGGACGAGGACGCCGTCGCGCGGCGGCTCGCAGAGATGTACGCGAGGATCGGTGTGTCGTCGCGCGGGGAGGCGGCGGCCTTCGCATTCCGAGAGGGGGTGGTGTGAGCATGCTTCGAGCGCGGGTCGACCGCCATAAGTGCATCGGCGCGGGGAACTGCATCACCGTCGCCCCCACCGCCTTCGACTGGTTGAAAGGCGACCTGGGGAAGGCGGACGTCATCGACCCGGACAGCGTCGAGGAGGAGCTGTTGCGAGCGGCCGCCGTGTCGTGTCCCACGGACGCGATCGTGATCGAGGAGGTCGAGGAGCTCCTGCCCTGGCAGCTCCGGGGGAAGGCCGGCCCGGAGCGGCGGGTGCTGAAGACGTTCATGTTCACCGACATCGTGAAGTCGACGAACCTCGCAGAGGCGATGGGCGACGACGCGTGGCTGGAGCTGCTGCGGTGGCACGACGAGACCCTGCGGTCGTCGTTCGCCTCGCACAACGGCGAGGAGGTGGGCACGACGGGGGACGGGTTCTTCGTCGTGTTCGACAGCCCCGACGCGGCGCTGACGTGCGCCGTCGCCATCCAGCGACGACTCGCCGATCACCGCAAGCAGCACGGCTTTGCGCCCCAGGTTCGCATCGGGCTGCACGCATCCGAGGCTGCGCAGGTGGAGAACGACTTCCGCGGCAAGGGGGTTCACGAGGCGTCGCGCATCGCAGCCCTGGGCGAGGGCGGAGAGATCGTCGCGAGCAAGCAAACGGTCGGAGCCGAGCCGCAGTACCCGGTGACGGAGCCGCGGACCGTGTCGCTCAAGGGGATCTCCGAGCCCGTGGAGGTCGTCTCGATCGACTGGCGCTGAGCCCTGTTTGCGACGCGTCACGTCTCCTGGGACCAGATCTCCTCGAGGCGACGGCGCGCCTCGTCAGCGTCGAGGCGGCGGACTTCCGTTTCGGGAACACCCGCTCGCAGGAGACCCTGAACGATCCAGGCCGGAACCGAGGGACCTTTCGGAGCAGCCTCCTCCCCCGTCGCACGCAAGACCGGTTGACCGCTTCGGAGCGCTTCCCAGAACTGCTCTTCGCTCTCTAGGCCGAGCTGGTGCTTCCAGATTCGCTGCCAGAGCCCGCGGTCCCCGATCTGTTCGTCGGAATGTGACGCTCGTGTGCGCAGGACTGTGCCGTCGTCGAGCACCTTGCGGTATCGCCAATGGTCACCGGTCCCGCCTCCGGAACGACTCAGCTGTTCCCACCCGTCGATCTCGCAGAAGCGACGGATGTCGCTGAACTTAGGCTGCGGCAACCGGCGGTCGTGTGACGAAGAGGGTCTCCGGCAGACGGCCGAGTGCGTCTGATACGAGCGCCTTCATCACATACGGGAAGTGCTCGGCGCGGTTTGGCGCACGCAGGTAGAGATGCGCGTCAGCGACGTACTCGTCGACATAGTCGAGAACCTCACGCACCAGGTCCGCCCCAGCGTCGTCGAACGTCTCGCCTCTGCCGTAGAGCGCCAACTCCGGCAGCCAAACGCTCACGACATCGTCCTCGAAGAAGACCTCGGGATTGAACTCGTAGTCCATGAGCAGCCGATCCAGCTCCTCCGCACCGATCAGCACAGCTCGGTCGACGCCCGCCCGCTCGATCGCCACCGGCTGCCGATCGTTGACGGTCCGCCTCAGCACCTCCGACCAACGGTTGCGGACGTCGGACGCTGACAGCGGTTCGGGCACGGTCGTACATATCGTACGATTCGTACAGCTGCTGTCAAGGGATGCCGCTCATCCGTCCGACGACCGATGAGGGCCGCCGCCACCGTCTACGTGCCGGGCTCCGGGCCAAGTCGCCTTTCGCGGGCCCGGTCGTGCTCGGACTCGTGGGCGATGCCGGCGAACTCGCAGATGGCCGTCAGGTCGCGGTCCCAGTGCCAGAGCACGACGCCCTCGCCCGCGGCCTCCGCACACGCGGCCACGAGGTAGTCGATCGGCCGGCGGCGATGTGCGCCCCGGGTCGTTCGGGCAAGCTCTCGCATCAGCTCGACAGACCGTCCTGACGCAGCCGCCGTCATCGGCAGCCAGTGCAGCTCGCCCCAGATCTCCCAGTCTCGCTCGAACTCGGCGGCGTCCGGCGCGCCCACGAGCACTTCCAGGGCGACCGGTGCGCAGGTCGCGACCTCCCCGGTCGCGAGCCGTTCGGCAAAGAGGTCTGCGAGGTACGACCCGGGTCGCCTGCGCACTGCGATCCAGATCGATGCGTCAGTGAGGTAGAGCGGCACGCGGTCAGCCACGCGGTGCGCGCCAGGCGGCCCACGTCTTCTCGTCCGGAACGTGGAAGTCTCCCGACCGGATGCGCTCAGCTGCCCGCTTCAACGCCGCTCGCCTATTGACGTCCGCGAGCGCGCCGTTGACCGTCTCCTTGAAACCCTTCGTGCCGAGGTTCTTCTCCGCCTCGGTGAGCGCGTCGAGGTCGACCTCGATCGTCGTCTTGTGCATTCTGGCCATCGCGCGCGTAGATAGCTTGCTGTGAGTTCATAGTATAGCCATCTAGACTCGTGTGAGATAGCCTACCGTTGCGCAAGCGACGCGGCGTACGTAACGAGAAGCAGCGCTGCAAGCTCGGCGGCGACGGCATCGTCACTCGCGATCTGCGCACATCCAGCCGCCGCGGTCGCCGAAGCGACGGGCATCTCGTGTACCGGCAACTCCTTCGCAAGCCGATCCGCCACCACCCGTAGGCGATCCACGTGCTCGTCGGTTGTCCGCTCGCGAGCACGCGCAAGGATCGAATCGAAGCGCACCTCGTCGACGTTTCGCTGTTTCCCCAGCACGCCGGCGATGGCAATGGCGTCGGTGCGATCCCACACGAGCGGAGGCGGAAGGACGAGACCGAGCGCCGCGACAGGAGAGCGTCCCAGCGCGCCGTCCTCGAGTGGGACGAGAGCAGACCTCGCCACCGGTCGACGCTCCGAGATCGAACCTCGGACGGCGCTGGCCACGAAGGCTCGTTCGACGAGTTGAACGTCGCCCGCGACGCCGGAGAGACTTGCCCAGCTCTGCGGATGCGCGGATGCCCAGTCGTCCACAATCCGGCGGCGCTCTCGCTCGTCGACTAGCGCAACGCCTCGCTCGACCGCGTCTATCGGAACGCGAGGATCGCTCGGATCGAGCGCCGCGGCAACCTGTTCCGCGTACGCCTCCAGCACCGGATCGCGCGGGCGAATCGACGGAAACAGCGCCGAGGCATCGTGCGCCTCGGCGAGCGCCCTGAGCTCTTGCGCTTGCCGACGACGATCACGTCGAGGCATCCCGTGGCAAGCCTCGAGCGACCTTCCGCTGCCGCAATAGCACGTCTCACCCGTCGAGCTGCTCACCCGGACGACGGTAGCCATCGAATGAGGACGCCGCTAGTGGCTCTTCTGGCCTCCGCCGACATGGCCGAGGCAACAATCACGCGCGCACGGCGTAGTCCTGAACGAGCAACGCGCCGACGGCCCGCGCCAGCCTCCGGTCGGCGGTCACGAGCGGAAGTCGCAGATCGACGGCGGTCGCGGCGACGATCGCGTCCCCGAGTCGCGGAACCACGCGCCGCGCCACGAGCCGCGCGGCCCCGTGTGCGACCGCCAACCCGGGTGGGACGACGCCGACGCTCGGACTACGGAGGAAGCCGTCGACAACCGCGGCGGCAGCCGGGTGAATCCGGTACGGCCGCACGAGCAGCTCGGCCGCGCTGATAGTGCTTACGAGGCAGCCGAGCGTGCCGTCGTCGACCCGATCGAAGAGCTGGTCGACTGCGCCGACCGACTGCGCGCGGGCCCGAGCCCTCGATTCGATACACGAGCGGCGCCGTGTCGCAGACGAACGCGTCTGCTGCGGCCTGGACTGCCGCTAGGAGGGAGTGCTCTCGGGCCACGGCCCGCGCAACTCGTCCACGTACGCCTGGGGGTCGTCTCCGTAGATGCCCCGGAGCGGGTTCTCGTCGGACTTGAAGAACTCGCCCCACGTCCGGCCCGAGGGTGCGTGCGCCGACGCGCTCGACGAGAACGAAGCCCGGGCCGACCGGAATGGTCACGACCTGGTCGCCGGGCTCGATCCCAGCCGCCCGTCGCGCCTTCGCCGCCAGCACGACTTGGCCGTTCCGGCTGACCTTCGTCGGCGCCTGCTGCGTCTCCGCGCTCAGCATCTCCCGCCAGCGTGCCACCCATACCTCCTCGCAGATGTTGTAATTTTGTGTCAATTCTACAACATATAGTCGAGGCGATCGTTGAGCGTCACGGCCAGGCAGGCGCCCGCGTGCAGCCCGATCTTGACGCCGATCAGATCGCCTCCCGCCTCCGCGTTGAAGCGCGCGATCTGCGCCCGCATGTCGAGCGCCGCCCGCAGCGCGTCGAGCGGGTCGACGAAGCTCGCCATCACCGCGTCGCCGATCGTCTTCACGAGGGCGCCCGAGTTGCGCGCGATGCACTCCCGCAGGTAGCCGAAGTGCATGCGGACGAGGTCGAACGCCTTCATGTCGCCGATCCGCTCGTAGAGCGCCGTCGAGCCCTGCACGTCGGTGAACAACAGCGCGAGCCGCCTCACCGCCAGGCCCTCGCCGGCGACGATCGTCTCCGTGTCGAACAGGTCGAGGAACGTCTGGTTCGACAGCACCTCCGCACCGGACAGGAACGGCTGCATCGACAGCACGTACTCCCCGCGGATGTTGATGATCATGAGCGCGTACCGCTCGTCGGTCGCGTTCGTGAACTCGACCTCGACCGGGCCGGCTGCGATGTCCGCCTGGAAGCCCTCGCTGCGCGTGCCGGTGTACTCGAACGCGAACGAGCGGCACCTCGTCTGTGCGGTCGTCGCCGACGAACAGCGCAGGCCCGTTCGAGAACGACACGTCGCCGGGCTCGGCGGTCGACGCGAGAACGTCTCCGTTGCGCGCGGCTCGACGTAGGCGAACACGGCGCCGCTACTTCGCAAGTAGTCGGGGAGCCACGTGTCACCGTTGACGACGAGGCCGCTCTGGGTGAAGCGGTAGCCCCAGAAGTGCTCGTCGGGCGTCGAGCGACCACGGATCGTGGTAGCGCCCTCGGCGAATCACCGGGGAGACGGTGAACGTGACCTCGATCCAGTTGGTCAGATCGGCGTCGCGATCGGCGTGGCAGATCTGGCAGAAGTAGTGCGACGAGGCCGAGGTGAGCGACGTGAGGCGCTCGACGATCTCGCCGCAGCCGGGACAGACGTACTGCCACTCCATCAGCACGTGACCGGCCTTCCTCGCATGCAGGAAGAGATCGATCGCCTCCCTGGTCGTCAGACCGTGCTGCTCGGCGAATCGCTTGGGGTTGATGCGCACGAGCTCGCGGTCGTCCGCCGTCCGGGCGAAGTCAAGGAGCAGCTCGTCCACGGCTGAGACGGACGACTCGTCATTTGTGCCAATCGTGTGTCAATCCAGGAGCATCGCATGGTCGAGCCCCAAGACGGCCTCTACCGTGGGCATGTGGCGGAGGGTTTTGAAATCCCAAGGTGGGATGGCTCGGCCGAGAACCAGTCGACCGACGTGAGTCGGTTCCGGTTCGAGTCCGGCGCCTCCGCCCACTCCTCGTCTACAATGGCGGTGGTTCTCGGCCAGTCGCGGGCGCAAGCCCGTTTACGACCAGCGAAGCCCGCCCCAAAGGCGGGCTTCGCCCTTACAAGAGGTGCGCGAGCTGCGAGCCCGAGGACGCGTATGCCCGAGGACTGCGAACGTGCCGAGCTGGAAGAGGCGCTCCGGCCTTCCGTGCGCGAGACAGGCGGCCGACTACGAGCAAGAGAGCGCGCCGTAGCAGACGCGGATCGGAGGGCCCGGGCGCATCCGGCCCCCTCCGACGCCTAGGCTGTTCGGGTGGCGCGCTTGTACGCGGCGACCGGGGACGGGATCGCCCGTCTCGAGGAGAACGGCAACGCGTGGACGGTCGAGCAGTTCTTGCTCGGAAGCGGAGCGCAGTGCCTCGCCGCCGACCCGCGTGATCCGGACACCGTCTACGCCGGATTGCGGGAAGGGGGCGTGCGACGCACGGACGATGCCGGCCGGAGCTGGGTCGATTGCCCGCTGCCGGAACGCGCTGTCTTCTCTCTGGCTGTGAGCGCCGCCGACGGGAGGGTCTATGCGGGTACCGAGCCGAGCCGGCTGTTCTGCAGCGACGATCGCGGGGAGACCTGGCGCGAGCTCGAGGCGCTGCTCGAGCTGCCCTCGCGGCCCACCTGGAGCTTTCCGCCGCGGCCGTGGACGTCGCACGTGCGCTGGATCGCGCCCAGCCCCCACGAGGCCGACCTCCTGCTGGTCGGGATCGAGCTCGGCGGGCTGATGCGCTCCACGGACGGCGGCGAGAGCTGGCAGGATCACCGGCCGGGCGCACAGCGGGACGTGCATTCGCTGGCCTGGCATCCGCGCGCGCCGGGGTGGGCGTACGAGGCAGGAGGTGGTGGCGCCGCCTTCAGCGAGGACGGTGGCGAGAGCTGGCAGCCCGCAGACGAGGGCCGCGACCGCCACTACACGTGGTCGGTCGCCGTCGACCCGGAGGACCCTGAGTGCTGGTACGTGTCGGCCAGTACCGGTCCGTTCGCCGCCCACGGCCGCCGAGACCCGCAGGCGCGTATCTACCGAAGACGCGGCGGAGAACCCTGGCAGCCGCTCGACGGCGGCCTGCCGGAGCCGCTCGAGGCGATGCCCTACGCACTGCTCGCAACCGGCGATCGGCTCTTCGCCGGCCTAGCCGACGGGCAGCTCTGGCAGAGCTTCGATCAAGGTGACCAGTTGGACCCGCTGCGCGCTCCAGGGTGACGAGCTCGGTGGCTTGGTCGGCGCTCTCAGCCTAAGCGGCTTCGTCGTACTCGTCGTGCAGGTTCCACCACTGGTAGGGCGGGGTCTGCGGGTAGCCCTCGGGCGAGTCCTCCCACTCCTCCTGGCGGCCGAGGGCGGTCAGGTCGAGGTAGCTCCAGGTGCTCCCCATCGCCTCGTCGCCGCGGTCGTTGACGAAGTAGGTGCGGAAGATCCGCTCGCCGTCACGGAAGAAGGCATTCGTGCCGTGCCACTCGTCCACGCCGAAGTCGACGTCGAAGTCGTCCGTGATCGTGTACCACGGGACCTGCCAGCCCATCCGCGCCCTGTAGCGCTCGATGTCCGGCTGCTGCGCTCGCGAGACGTACGCGAGCGTGGTGTCGCGGGCGTTCAGATGGGCGAGGTGGGCGACCTGGTCTGCGCCGAAGGAGCAGCCCACGCAGCCCGCGTCTGGATGGCGCTTCATGCCCGGATCGAAGAAGAAGCGGTAGACGATCAGCTGGCGGCGTCCCTCGAAGAGGTCGAGCAGGCTCGCCGGGCCGTGCGGGCCCTCGAAGCGGTAGTCCTTCTCCACGGCCATCCTCGGCATCCGGCGCCGCTCGGCGGCGAGCGCGTCGCGCGCGCGAGTCAACTCCTTCTCCTTGACCAGCAGTTCCTGGCGGGCGGCCTCCCACTCTTCCGGCGACACGATCGGTGGCATGTTCATCGTGATTTCTCCTCCTTCAGGGTTCATGCCATTAGACGGATCGGGGGGACGAAACTCATCGCCTCACCGCGCGCTCGGTCACGCGTCGTCGCGCAGCGCGAGCTCGACAGCGTCGTCGAAGGCGAGCGCGCGCCCTTCGGCACGGACGGCCTCGTACTCGTCCCCGAGCGAGGCCCGCGCGGGAGCCAGGTAGCGCTCGAGCAGCGCGTCCCAGAACGCAACCGAGATGGACACGCCGAGTGACTCCCAGAGGGCCTCGACCGACGAGGCGAGGATCACGGCAGCGGCGGGGGTTGCCGGCGCCCTCGCGACATCGCAACTCCCTGCACTTCGAAGCTCGTCTCGACGACGTCGCCGAGCGGCAGGGCGGCCCGCAGGCTCTGGCGGTAGCGCGTTCCCGCTTCCTCCGTGTCACCGCGGATCAGCGCGCAGTCGGCGAGGAAGTGGTACGCGAAGTGCTCCGTGCGCACATCGCCGGCCGCCCGGTCGAGCAGGTCGAGCGAGATGGCCTCCGCCCGTTCGGTCTCGCCCATCGCGACGAGCACCTGGGCGATGCCGACGAGAGCACGTGTCGCTCCCGCTGCGTCGCCGAGCTCCCGGTGAAGCTCGAGGCTCTGCTCGAACGCCTCCAGCGAGCGCGGGTTGTCATCAGCGTCGTACACGAGTGGCCAGCCGAGGCTGTCGAGCGCCGCTGCGAGCTCGCCGAGGTCGCCGAGCTCGCGCCACATGGCGACGCCGGCGTCGAGCTCTGCGATTCCCACGGCCACCTCTCCCTGCCGCGCCAGCAGCGCGCCGTACGACGTCAGCGCGCGTGCGCGTGGGCGACCGGCCATGCGGGAGCCGGCGAGCGCCGCGGCGAGACGCCCGCATCCCTCGCGCACAAGCCCCCGCGAGAGCCAGAACCAGCCGAGCGCGCCCGCGAGCTCGAGCGCGCGATCGGGCTCTGCCTCCGCCAGCCAGTCGAGCGCAGCGCGCAGGTCGTCGTGGTCACTGTCGAGCCTCGCCGACCACTCCGCCTCCGCTTCGAAGCGCTGCCGGTACGCCTGCTCTGCGAGCTGCGAGAAGAACGCGGCGTGGCGCCCGCGCAGCTCCTGCTCCTCGCTCCGCTCTCTGAGCTGCTCGAGGGCGTACTCGCCGATGGTCTCGAGCATGAGGAAGCGGTCGTCGCCGGTCGGGTTGACGAGGCTGTAGTCGACGAGCGCGGTCAGGTCGTCGAGCTCGGCGCCGCACACCTCCTCGGCGGCCGCCAGTGGGAACGTCCCCGAGAAGACCGAGAGGCGCGCGAAGAGGTCGCGGGCACTCGGGTCGAGCAGGTCATAGCTCCATTCGATCGTCGCGCGCAGCGTCCGCTGTCGCTCGGGCGCGTCGCGGGCACCGCCCGTCAGGACGGCGAGCGCCGAGTCGAGCCGCTCGAGGAGCCGCTCGGGCGCGAGCAGCTTCGTCCGCGCCGCCGCCAGCTCGATGGCGAGCGGGAGACCATCGAGGCGGCGGCAGATCTCCTCCACCGTCGCGTCCGGAGCGACCTCGCGCCCGACCGCCCGAGCGCGCTCGACAAAGAGGGCGGCGGCCTGCTTCTCCGGAAGCGGGTCGAGCCGGTACTCCTGCTCGCCCGCTACGCGGAGCGGCGCCCGGCTCGTGACGAGCACCCGCACGTCGGGACACGCACCGAGCACGTCGCTCACAATCGGAGCGGCGTCGAGGAGGTGCTCGAAGTTGTCGAGCAGGAGCAGAAGCTCCCTCCCGCGGAGGAATCCCGTCAGGTCGTCCGGGGCGCCGATCGTCTGTGCAAGCTCCGAAGGCAGGAGCTCGGGATCCGTGAGGCCCGCGAGGGACGTCCAGAAGACCCCGTCGTGGAAGCTCCCGACGAGCTCCGCGGCAGCCTGAAGCGCGAGGCGCGTCTTGCCCGTGCCGCCCGGGCCCGTGACGGTGACGAGCCGCGTGCCGTTGGAGAGCAGCCCGACCAGGTCCTCGAGCTCACGCTCGCGGCCGACCAGCGGAATCGAGACGACGGGCAGATTGGTGGCGTCGAGCGTCCGGAGGGGCGGGAAGTCGCCCTCCCCGAGCTGGAAGAGGCGCTCTGCGCCGGTCAGATCCTTCAAGCGGTGCTCGCCGAGATCGCGGACGGGCGCGTCCGCCGCCAGGAGGCGGCGGGTCGTCTCGGAGACGACGATCTGGCCGCCGTGCGCGGAGGCGGCGATCCGCGCCGCGCGGTGGACGTCTATGCCGACGTACCCGTCGTCGGTCACGAGCGGCTCGCCGGTGTGAACGCCCATCCGAACCCGGATCGGCCCGCGCTCGAGCGCTCCGTTGCGCGTCGACCGCGGCGGCGACGGCGTCGGCCGCCCCCGGGAACGCGATGAAGAACGCGTCGCCCTGCGTGTCCACCTCGACACCGCGGTGTCGCGCGTACGCCTCGCGGATCACCCTCCGGTGCTCGGCGAGGAGATCGGCGTAGGCCGGCCCGTGCTCCTGAAGAAGACGCGTCGACCCCTCGACGTCGGTGAAGAGAAACGTGACCGTGCCGGACGGCAGAGGCGTCGGGCTCACGGATGAATCATCTGTGATGATACGGATCGGCTAGGTCAGCGGGTTCGTCCCGTCCATCCAGATGATCACGCGCGAGAACTTCCCGTCCTCGTTCACGTCGAAGAAGTTGCAGTTGTGCATCTTCGTCGTGCCGTCGCGGACGAGATCGACGTGTTGCTCGGTCGCGACCTTGCCGGCGCCGGGCTCGACCACGATGTTCGTGATGTCGTGGACCATCGAATCCCAGTCGGCGAAGAAGTCCGTGAACATGCGCGCGATCTCCTCGTGGCCCGAGAAGGTCACGCGCGCGGTCTGGACGGTGAGTGTCGCGTCCTCGGCGAAGTGGTCGAGCACCGCGTCGACGTCGAGCGAGTCGACGGCGCTGAAGTAGGAAGCGGGAATCGCGGCCAGACGGTCGCGCTCGGACGTCTCGGTCACGGTGGTCATGCTGTCTCCTTTCGGTCGGTGATCGCCCGGATCGTACGACACGACCGATAGGAGCCGCGGTGCGAGACTACGCTGGATGGCGTGATCTTCCGCCGCTCAGGGCGCTTCGACGAGCTCGTGCGAACCCAGCTCGACCTCTTCGCGGAGGACGAGGCCGAGCTGCTCGAGGAAGCGCAGGAGGCCGACGAGGCCCAGACGCACGCCGACCGCGACGAGGCGGAGGAGCTCTACGGCGACTACCAGCTCGTCGTCGACGCGATCGGCGGATCGGCTGCTCGACCTCCGCGAGACGTACGCGGCCACGCTCGAAGACGAGGCGGCCGATGAGTACCGCGCCGCCTTCAACCGCGCGGCCGTCGAAGCGATTCCGCCGCTTCGCCGGCCTGCTCGCCGACTAAGGCCGTGTCCGAATGTGCGTATGTACAAGCGTTTGAGATGCGTATACTGTTCGTGTGATCAAGCGTACGTCCATCAACCTCGATCTCGACCTCGTCGCGGAAGCGCGCGAGATCTTGGGCACGAAGAACACGACCGACACGGTGCACGCCGCGCTTCGCGAGGCCGTGAGGCGCGAGAAGCTCAAGCGCCTCGCCGAAGATGCGCTTCGACCACATGCCTGAGGGCTGGCTCGACGAACTGCGTGACGCTGGAGAGCACGAAGGCCCGCCGACGACGACGCGTAGATGGAGCTCGCCGACACGAGCGCTTGGACAGCGAGGCATCGAAGCTCGGCGTCGCGGCGGCGTTCGACAGGCCGTCTGCGGCGGACGTCGATAGCGACCTGCGACGTCGTCCGAGCTTCGAGCTTCTTCACACCGCGCGCGATGAGCATGACTTCGTCGCGACGCGAGAGGGACTCGGCAGCGCTAGCAGACGTCCCGATCACGGCCCCCGTTTGGCGTCGAGCGCTCGACGTCTTCGAGCGCGTTCGCCAGCACGGGCCCCGCTCCACCACCGGCAGATCACGTTCCCCGACTCTGGTCGTCGCGGCCGCTGCCGAGCTGGCCGAGCTGCCCGTCCTCCACTACGACCGCCACTTCGAGCTGATCGCGGAAGTGACGGGCCAGCCCGTGCGCGCGATCGCGCCGCTCGGCTCGCTCTAGAGAAGCTCGGCGCGCACCGCGGCGGCACCCTCGACGAGCGCGCGCAGCTTCCCGCGCGCGACGTCGCGCGGCAGGTACTTCATCCCGCAGTCGGGCGCGACGAGCAGACGCTCGGGCTCGATGTGACGCAGCGCGGCGCGAATGCGCTCGGCCACCGCTTCCGGCGTCTCGACGCTCATGTCACCGAGGTCGAGGACGCCGAGGATCACGTGCTTCGATGGCAGCTGCTCGAGGAGCGACGGGTCGAGCCGCGGCTGCGCGGCCTCGATCGAGATCTGGTCTGCAGGGCACGCGTCGAGCTCGGCGAGGAACGGGTAGCCGTTCGGCTTCTCGTGCACGATCGCCGCGTAGCCGAAGCACGTGTGGAGCGCCGTCGTGGCGCCGACGCCGTCGAGCGCACGCGCGATCGCCTCGAGCGCGTACTCCCGGGCGTCGTCCGGGCGAGCCTGGAGGTAGGGCTCGTCGATCTGGACGACGTCCGCGCCGGCGGCCGCGAGGTCGCGCAGCTCCTCGTTGACCGCGTCCGCATACGCGAGCGCGAGCGACCGCAGGTCGGGGTAGTGGTCGTTCTGCGCCTGCTGGCTCATCGTGAAGGGGCCTGGCACCGTCACGCGGATGGGCCGCGTCGTCAGCGCGCGCAGGAACTGCGTGTCGCGAACGTTCACGGGACGGGCCCGCCGAATCGGGCCCACCACGCGCGGCACGGGGTTCGGATGTCCCGTCCGGTCGAGCGCCGTCCCCGGGTTGTCGAGGTCGAGCCCCTCGAGCGCGTTGGCGAAGTGGTTCGAGTAGCTCTCGCGCCGGATCTCGCCGTCGGTGACGACGTCGATGCCGGCCTCCTCCAGGTCGCGCACGGCGAGCGCCGTCGCGTCGTCCTTCGCCTCCTCGAGCCACGCCTCCTCGACGCGCCACAGCTCGCGCGCGGGCACGCGCGGCGGCAGCCTTCCCGCGAGCTTCGCGCGGTCGATCAGCCAGTCGGGCTGCGGATAGCTGCCGACGACGGTGGTCTGGAGCGGAGGCACCGTGACAAGATACGAAGCGGTGGCGGAGATCGAAGGCGAAGCCGCAGTCAGTCGCATCTGCCAGGCCTATCCGGACCGGGTCGAGGTCCGGGGACGCGACCTCACCGGCGACCTGATGGGCAGCGCTGAGCTTCACGGAGTACTTCCATCTGCTGCTCACCGGCCGCGAGCCGACCGAGGAGCAGCGCTTCTTCCTCGACGTCCTGCTGGTGGCGATCGCGGAGCACGGGATGATGCCCTCGAACGTCGCCGCACGCATGACGCTCGCGACCGACCCGGAGTCGCTGCACGGCGCGGTGGCGGCGGGCATCCTCGGCGCCGGCCCGGTGATCCTGGGTGCGGTCGAGTCGTGCGCGCGCCTGCTCGAGAGTGAAGGCGAGCCCGTCGCGGTCGTGCGGGAGATCAAGGCGTCGGGCGCCAGGGTGCCCGGCTTCGGCCATCCCGTGCACAAGCCGCTCGACCCGCGTGCCGAGCGCATCCTCGAGCTCGCCGACGAGCGCGGCGTGAGCGGCGCCCACATGGCGCGCGCGCGGCAGTTCCGCGATGCGGTGGAGGAGGTCTACGGCAAGCCGCTCACGATGAACGTCTCCATGCCGATCGCGGCGGTGATGCTCGACCTCGGCTACTCGTCGGCCGACGTGAACGCCGTCCCCATCCTCGCCCGCACGGCCGGCCTGCTCGCGCACCTCGCCGAGGAGCGGCGGCACCCGGTCGGCCTGGTGATGGCGAAGGCGGCGGAGGAGGCGGTCGAGTACGAGCGCTGACGTCGAGGCGCGGCCGTGGGACGAGCAGCTCGCGCTCGACGACGCGAGCTACCGCGAGCAGCTCGCCTATCTCCTCGACCGCTCGGCGTTCTACCGCGAGCAGCTCGGCCTGGCCTCGCCGGAGGAGGCAGGCGGGCTCGCGGACATCGCGCAGCTGCCGCTGACCGAGAAGGACGAGCTGCGGGCGACGTGCACGCCCGAGAACCCGTTCGGCACCCATCTCTGCGCGGCCCCGTCCGAGCTCGTCCGCATCTACTCGACGAGCGGCACGACCGGCGCGCCGAGCTACGTGCCGCTGACGGCGGGCGATCTCGACAACTGGGTGACGACGTCGGCGCGGAGCTACGCCGCCTCCGGCATCACGGCCGGCCAGCGGATCGTCACGACGTACAACGCCGGGCCGTTCGCGGCCGGCGCCGCGCTCGCCGCCTTCGACCGCATCGGGCTCTGCCACATCCCCTTCGGCACCGGCAACACCGAGCGGCTGCTCGCGGCGATCGAGCGGCTCCGCCCCGAGGCCGCCGTCCTCACGCCGTCGTACGCGGCCCATCTCGTCGAGCTCGCGGAGGAGCGCGGCGTCGATCTCGCCGGCTCGAGCGTCGAGCGCGTGCTCGTGGCCGGTGAGCCCGGCGGCGGCGAGGAGGCCTTCCGGGCGAGGCTGGAAGCCGGCTGGGGCGCGCAGGTCACCGAGGCGATGGGCGTCGGAGACATCGGCGTGTCGCTGTTCGGCGAGTGCGAAGAGCAGGACGGCATGCACATCGGCGCGCGCGGCATCGTCCACGTCGAGCTGATCGACCCCGAGACCGGCGCCGCCGTCCCAACGGAAGACGGCGCGAGCGGCGAGCTCGTCCTCACCCACCTGCGCCACCGCGCCGCGCCGCTGCTGCGGTTCCGCACGCACGACCACGTCCAGCTGCGGACGAGCCCGTGCCCCTGCGGCCGCACCGGCCCGCGCCTGCGCTGCATCGGGAGGACCGACGACATGCTGATCGTCCGCGGCGTCAACGTCTTCCCCTCGGCCGTGCGCGAGGTCGTGAGCGCGTTCGGCCCGGACGTCAGCGGCCACATCCTCGTCCGGCCGCCGCGCCCGGCGTGAAGCAGGAGCCGCCGCTGCCCGTGTCCGTGGAGCTGGCGCGGGACGCGCGGGCGGACGAGGCGCTCGCGGACGCGATCCGTGACAGACTCCGGGCCGTACTCGTCGTGCAGACGCAAGTGGAGCTCGTGCCGTGGGGCACCCTGCGGCGGAGCGAGTACAAGTCGACCCTCGTCGAGCGCTAAAGGAGGTAGATCAGATGGCCGTCCACACGCTGAGCATCCTCAAGCCGAGCGTCAACAACCTCACGATCCGCATCTTCGTCCGCGCCGCCGGGCTCGAGTTCGAGGAAGAGGACGTGTGGGGAAAGAAGTCGACGCCGGAGTTCCTCGCCAAGGGCCCGGCCGACCTCACGCCCCTGCTCGAGGAGGCGGGGCTACCGAAGGGCGCGCTCTGGGAGAGCTGCGCGATCATGCAGTACCTCTGCAACAAGCACGGCCTCGACCAGTTCTACCCCACCGATCCCGGCGAGCGGGCGATGGTCGACAGCGCGATGTTCTACCTCATCGGCACGCTCTATCCGCTCGTCGCGCGCGCGACCTACCCGGTGCTCGGCTTCCCGCAGTACGCGGGCGAGGTCGCGACCGCGGACGTCTCCGACGAGCTGAAGGCGAAGGCCCGGGAGGACGCCGAGGCCGCGCTCGCGGGGCCGCTCGAGGTCTACCGCGCGTTCTTCCTCGACGGGAAGACGTTCATCGGCGGCGACACGCCCTCGATCGCCGACATGCGCCTGGCGGCGACGCTCGAGTTCCTGCGCGCGATCGACTACGACTTCCCGGCCTGGGCCGAGGAGTACATGGCGGCGATGGAGCAGGCGCTCGGAGAGGCATACACGGAGCCGGCGACCGACGTGCGCGGCTACATCGAGTACGTGAAGTCGCAGTAAGAGCCCGCCGCGCCTCCTACTGACTGGCCCACTCCACGATCTGCTCGGCCCTGATCGGGAGCGAGGTGACCTGGACGCCGTACGGCTCGAGCGCGTCCTCGATGGCCGCTGAGAGGATGGCGGGCGTCAGCATCCGGCCGCCCTCCCCCGCGCCCTTGATCCCGTACGGCGTGAACGGCGACGGCGTCTCCAGGTGCGCGACCGTCATCGCCGGCACGTCCATCGACGAGGGCAGGTGGTAGTAGTCGAAGGCCTCGTTGAGGACTCGGCCCTCCTCGTCGTACTGGTACTCCTCGTAGAGCGCCGAGCCGAGGCCCTGGATCGTGCCGCCGATGATCTGGCCGTCCAGCGTCTTGGGATTGACGACCGTGCCCGCGTCGTGGACGGCGGCGTAGTTGAGGAACTCGAGCTTCCCCGTCTCGACGTCGACCTCCACGACCGCGATGTGCCAGGCGTGGCCGACGAAGGGATAGAAGATGCCGAGGTCGGAGCGATCGTCATTGGGAAGGGTCGTCAGCGGATGGTCGTACGTCGATTGCGAGGCGAGGCCGCTCTCCATGTCCGCAGGCAGGTCGAGCCGGAACATGTACGCCGTCAGCGCGATCTCGCCGAGCGTCAGGTGGCGGTCGGGAGTGCCGACGACGCCGACTCCGCCGTCGCGGAACTCGAGATCGTCCTCTGACACCTCGAGCTTCAGCGCCGCGATGCGCTTGATCTTCTCCTTCACCTCGGCGGCGGCGCCGGCGACGGCGCCCGAGACCATGACCGTGAAGCGCGAGCCGCCGGGCCCGGTGCCGGGAAGCGCGTGCTGCGAGTCGGCGTACGTGACGACGACCGACGCCGGGTCGACGTCGAACTCCTCGGCGACGACCTGGGCGACCACCGTCTCGGGGCTGTTTCCCCAGAGCGCCTGCGAGTGGAGCGTGACGACGATCTGGCCCATCGGATCGACCTGGAGGCTCGCGCTCTCCGGGCTGGCGGTGGGCGTGAACTCCGGCTTGTCGAACCAGAACCAGAACTCCGTCGAGGAGAAGACGCTGCGCTCGTTGGAGGCGACGACGCCGATGCCGACGTGGCGGCCCTCCGCGCGCAGCCGGTCTCGCTCGGCGACCCAGTGGTCGTACTCCCCCAGCTCCAGGATCTTCTCCAGCACGGCCTGGTAGTTGCCGCTGTCGTAGATGTTCCCGGTCGGCGTCCGGTAGGGGAACTCGTCGGGGCCGATGAGGTTCTGACGGCGGATCTCCACGCGGTCCATCCCGAGGTCGCGGGCGGCCAGGTCGACGAGCCGCTCCAGCACCCAGTTCGAGCACTCGGCGCCGAAGCCGCGGTACGCGCCCTGCTGGTTCTTGTTCGTGAGCACGGCCGTGAGCGAGTACTCCACGTGCTGGATCCGGTAGGGCCCGACGATCTGGGACAGCGCGTTGCCGTGCGTGCCGGTGCCGAACTGGAGGTAGGCGCCGTAGTCGTCGACGCAGCCGATGCGCAGCGCGCGGAAGGTGCCGTCGTCGTCGAAGGCGAGCTCGGCGTCGTACCAGCGATCGGAGCCGGCGTGGTCGTTGTTGACGATGTGCGTGATGCGGTCCTCGACGTACTTCACCGGCTGCCCGACGAGCTTCGAGAGAAAGCCGGCGAACGTCGGCACCTTGTGCATGAAGAACTTCGAGCCGAAGCTGCCGCCGGCGGCGATCGGCACGACCCTCAGCTTGCTGGTCGGGATCTTCAGCGACCCGGCGATCAGCCAGTGGAAGTACGTGAAGGTCATCGAGTTGGCGTAGATCGTCACGACGCCGGTGCCCGCGTCGTAGTCGCCGATGGCGCCGTTCATGTCCATGGGCATGCCGGTCGAGCGCGGCCAGCGCAGCTTCGCCTGCACCTTCCGCGGCGCCTCCTCGAACGCGCGGTCGACCTCGCCGAAGGTGAAGGTTCGCGCGTAGGCGACGTTCGACTCCAGCTTCTCGTGGACGAGCGGCGCGCCGTCCTTCTGGGCCTCGAACGGGTCGAGCACGACCGGCAGCGGCTCGTACTCGACCTCGATCAGGTCGCATGCGTCCTCGGCGATGTAGCGGTCCTCGGCGATCACGGCGGCCACCGCCTCGCCGTAGTGGCGCACCTTCTCGATGGCGATCATGTCCTGGACGATCGGGCCGGCGCCGAAGGAGGGAAGCGGCGCCGCATGCTCCGCCACGTCGGCTCCGGTGACGACGCGGATCACGCCCGGCAGCGCTTCCGCCTTCGAGGTATCGACCTTGATGATCCGCGCGTGCGCGTGCGGGCTGCGCACGATCGCGGCGTGCGCCATGTTCTCGAGCTTGATGTCGTCGAGGTAGCGGCCCTCGCCGCGCAGGAAGCGCGGATCCTCGACGCGGTTGATGCTCTTGCCGAGCCACTTGCGCGCGGCCTCCTTCTGCGCCGTGTCGGCCGCGATCTTCGCCGCGGCGGGGTGCTGCTCGATCGTCATGCCTTCGCCGCCACGGACTGGATGGCCTGGACGATCTGCTGGTAGCCCGTGCAGCGGCAGGTGACGCCGACGATCGCCTCGCTGATCGCTTCCTTGCTCGTCTCGCCCGGGTGGTCGCGCAGGAACTCGGTCGCCGTCAAGAGCATCGCCGGCGTGCAGAAGCCGCACTGGAGCGCGTGATGCTCCGTGAACGCCTGCTGAAGGTCGTTCAGCGTCCCGTCGGGTGCGGCGAGGCTTTCGACGGTCTGGACGGAGCGGCCGTCGGCCTGCACGGCGAACATCAGGCACGAGCGGATGGCCTCGCCGTCGACGAGGACGTTGCACGAGCCGCAGAAGCCGTGCTCGCAGGCGACGTGCGTGCCGGTGAGGTTCAGGTCGTCGCGGAGAAAGTCGGCCAGCGTGCGGCGCGGCTCGACCTCGCGCTCGTACGTGCGGCCGTTGACCTCTACGCGGATCACGAGGCGCGCTCCATCGCGTCGCGCAGGGCGCGGCGGGCGAGAACCGGTGCGACGCGCCGGCGGTGGGCTGCGGACACCTCGAGATCGGAGGGCGGGTCGAGATCGGCCAGCAGCTCGCGGAGGGCGTCGTCGTCGTCCACTGCCGCGGTGGCATCGATGCGGTGCGGCGTGTCGGCGACGCGGAGCAGGACGAGCTCCGCGGCGGTCGGGGCGCCGGCGTCGTCGACGGTGACCAGCGCGGCCGCGACGAGCTGCGCGTAGTCGCGGTAACGGTCGCTGACCTCGTGGAGGCCCGCACCGGTGCGCGCGGCCGGCTTCGGGAAGCGCGCCTTCGTGATCAGCTCGTCCGGGCTCCAGCGCCGTCTTGTGCGGGCCGAGGAAGAAGTCGCGGGCGGCGATCGTCCGCTCGCCCCGCGCCGACCGGACGTCGATGGCGGCGTCGAGCGCAACGGCCGCGGCCGTCAGCTCGGCCCAGGGCGCGGCGAACGCGAGCGAGCCGCAGACGGTGCCGCGGCGGCGCGTCTCCAGATAGCCGATGTGCTTCGCCGCCTCGCGCAGCAGCGGCCAGCCGTCGATGGCTGGGTCGTCGAGGAGGCGCTGCTGGCGCACCGTGGCGCCGACGTGCAGCTCGCCGTCCCGCTCCTCGAGCACGTCGAGGCCGGCGACGCCGTTCACGTCGACGAGCGCGCTCGGCTTCGCCGTGCGGAACTTCATCAGCTGCACGAGGCTCTGGCCGCCGGCGAGCACCTGCGTGCCGTTCCCTTGCGCGAGCAGCTCGACCGCCTCGTCGACCGTCTCCGGCGCGTGGTACTCGAACGGCGCCGCCTTCACGGCACCGTCACCACGAGCTTGCCGTTCGCGCCGTTGGCCTGCCGCTCCCAGGCCTCCGCGACCCGCTCCAGCGGATAGGACTCGATGTCGAAGACGATGTCCCCGCGGCCGCATGACGGACGAGCCGCAGGTAGTGCTCGCGGAACACGTCCCGCGGCACCGCGAAGTCCGTGTAGCCGTAGATCTCGCCCATCTTCCCGCGGACGGCCGCCGACGCGAGAGGCGCCTCCGCGCCTGCGGACTGGCCGATCTGGACGAGGCGCCAGCCGGGTGCTGCCGCCTGCGTGGCAGCGACCGCCGGTTCTCCCCAGAGCGTGTCGACGACGTACGTGGGGCCGTCGCCGCCCGCCGCCTCCTTGAAGGCGCTGACGAGGTCGTCGTCCTCGAGGCTGACGGTGGCATCCGCGCCGAGCTCGGCCGCGCGCTCCAGCCGCTCGGGGTTGCGTCCCGCGGCAACTACGTGCGAGGCGCCGAGCAGCTTCGCCGCCTGCACGGCGACGAGCCCGACAGTCCCCGTCGCCCCCAGCACGAGCACGCGGTCGTCCTCCTTCACGGGCGCGCGCCACGCGACGGGCATCCAGCCGGCCATGCCCGCGATGCCGCACGACGCCGCTACCTCGTCGGATGCCTCGTCCGGCAGCGGGATACCGAGGTCCGCGGGAGCGCTCGCGTGCTCCGCCAGCAGGCCGTCACGGGAGAGGCCGAGACCGTCGCTGAAGAGGTAGACGCGCGTGCCGTCGGCCGCGCGGCCGACACCCTCGCAGCCGGGGACGTACGGCAGCTCCGGATGGCCGCCGAAATACCGTCCCAGGCCGACGTTGATGTCGATCGGGTTCAGCGACACCGCCGAGATCTCGTAGATCGCCTCGCCGGAGGGCTCGGGGCGGTCCGCGAGCTCCGGCGGCCGGCCGAGCTCGCTGATCACCGCGGCCTTCACGTCTTCACCCGGTCGAGGAAGAGCGTGGCGCGGCGCCCTTCCTCCGTCTGCGGCACCGAGTCCTCGAGCCGCTTCAGCTCCGGGAACTGCGAGCGGTCGAGCGTCTCCACGTCCGGCCAGCAGCACTCGACGAGGTTGCCGGCCGGGTCGCGGATGTACATCTGCACGCTCCCGTCCGGCAGCTCGTGCAACGCCTGGAAGAACGTGTCCTTCTCGAGGATCCCGAGCTCCTTGACGCGACGGTAGGCGCCCTCGAAGTCGTCCACGTTGATGCCGATGTGGTGGAACTCGGGCGCGTCCGTGTCGCGCTCGAAGAGGTGGAGTTGCAGGTCGCCGAGCCGGAGATACTGCACGGGGAAGGCGAACGTGTACGTCGGGATCTTCTCCATGCCGAAGACCTCGACGTAGAAGCGCGTCGACTCCTCGAGGTTCCGGGCATTGATCGAGACGTGGTTGAAGCCCGTCGCGCGCACCGCGAGGCCGAGATTACTACAGTCAGGCCGCGTCGCGAAGCCGCTCCAGGCCGTCGAGGACGAGATCGAGGCCGAACTCGAACGTGCCCTCGTGCTCGTCGCCGGGCTCGGCGTGCTGCCTGATGTGGTCGGCGAGGTCGGGGTACTCGTCGGCCGGGAACGTCTCGAGGAACTCGGCCGCCAGCCGCTCGAGCTCCTCCACGTCGAAGTCGAAGCTCGCCACGTACATCGTGAAGCCCATGATGTGGCTCTGGATGACGTGGAACGCGTGGTACGTCAGCTCCTCCGGGAAGCCGCCCTCCCGAAAGCCGCGGAGCACCGCGTCCGCGTAGCGCATGCGCGGCGCCGCCGAGCGTCTGGCCCGACATCCAGAGGCTGCAGGCCCACGGATGCTCGAGGAGCACCTCGTGCGCCGAGATCACCCGCCGGCGCATGGCCGCCTTCCAGTCGGCTCCCGTCGGGAGCGAGGTCGATCTCGGTCGCGACGAGGTCGACGATGCCGTCGACGATCTCGTCCTTCGAGGCGACGTGGTTGTACAGCGACATCGCCTCGACGCCGAGCTCCTGGGCGATCTTCCGCATGCTGACCGCCTTGATGCCGCCCTCGTCGGCGAGCTTCATCGCGGCGTGCAGGATGCGATCTCTGCTCAGCGGTGTGCGCTTGGCCATCTCGGTCCTTGACAGACTTACGCCGTACGTCTAGTCTGCCGGCCGTAAACTTACACTGTACGTAGGCAGGAGGAGGACAACGATGAAAGCGGCATTCCACGAGCGAGTACGGCCCACCGGACGTCGTCGAGCTACGCGAGGTCGACAAGCCCGCCATCGAGGACCACCAGGTGCTCGTACGCGTGCACGCCTCGTCCGTCAACCCGGCCGAGTGGTACGCGGTGAACGGCCCGTGGTTCGTGAGGCTGTTCGGAACCGGGCTGCGCAGGCCCAAGGACCCTCGGGTGGGCGCGGATCTCGCGGGACGGGTCGAGGCCGTCGGCAGCGACGTCACGGAGTTTCAGCCGGGTGACGAGGTCTTCGGCACGGGGGGCGCAGCGTGGGCGGAGTACGCAGCAGCCAGGGAGGTTCGACTCGTGCCGAAGCCGGCCAACGTCTCGTTCGAGGAAGCGGCGGCCGTGCCCATTGCGGCTCTCACCGCCCTCCAGGCGCTCCGCGACCACGGCCAGCTGCAGCCCGGGCAGAAGGTGCTGATCAACGGCGCCTCAGGGGGCGTCGGCACGTACGCCGTGCAGATCGCCAAGGCGCTCGGCGCCGACGTGACGGCCGTGTGCTCGACGCGGAACGTCGAGCAGGCGCGAGCGCTCGGCGCCGACCGCGTCGTCGACTACTCGCAGGAGGACTTCACGAAGCTCGACATCCGTCACGACCTCTTGATCGACATCGCCGGCAGCAAGCCGTTCTCGAAGCTCCGGCGCGTGCTGACGCCGGAGGCGACGGTCGTGATCGTCGGAGCGAAGTTTCCGGGCCGCGGGCTGCTGGGCCCTCTGGGCCACGTGATCCGCATGCGCCTGGCGGGCGATGGCCAAGAGCCAGAAGGTGAAGTTCTTCGTTGCGAAGATCACGAAGGAGGATCTCGCCGTGATGCAGGAGCTGCTCGAGAGCGGCAAGGTCAAGTCGGTCATCGACAAGACCTACGAGCTGACTCAGGTCGACGACGCGCTGCGCTACCTGGGCGAGGGCCACGCCCGCGGAAAGATCGTCCTGACCATGGCGTCTCCTACGCCGAGGTCGTGATCAGCACCTCGCCCTCGGTGATGTGCGGCATGGGTTTACCTCCGGGTCAGGTGGATAACCCGAAGCGTACCCCCGAGAAGAGTCGTGACTCAAGAGGAGGTTGAACATGGGCGTCAAGCCGATTCCAGAGGGCTACCACACCCTCACCACAGTGCTCGCCGTCGAGGACGCGTCGGGCGCGATCGACTTCTACAAGCAGGCGTTCGGCGCGAAGGAGCGGATGCGCATGGACGCGCCGGGCGGAAAGATCGCCCACGCCGAGCTCGAGATCGGCGATTCGCTGATCATGCTCTCCGATCCGTTCCCGCAATCGAACGTCAAGCCGCCCAACGAGGCCGGGACGTCGACGATGAGCATCTTCATGTACTCCGAGGACGTCGACGCGGCGATCGAGCAGGCGGTCGATGCCGGCGCGACGCTGACGACCCCGGCCGAGGACATGTTCTGGGGCGACCGCTTCGGAACGGTCACCGACCCGTACGGCCACCAGTGGTCGATCTCGACGCACGTCGAGGACATCCCGCCCGAGGAGATCGAGGAGCGCGGCAAGGCGGCGATGGCGGAGATGATGTCCTGAGGGGCGGTGTAGGCTCACACCATGAAAGGCGCAGACAAACAGAAGAAGCTCACGAAGAAGCCGGCTCAGAAGACGCTGAAGGAGAAGCGGGCGGAGAAGCGCGCGGCGAAGTCCGCGAAGAGCTCGACGTCTTCGATCTAAAGAGCCTTCCCGCCCTGGCGGTGCTTGACCCCGCCGGGAGGCATGCTGTTTGATCCCTCCGGCATGAGGCGTCTGGCTGCTCTCATCGTCGGGACGGCCCTTGCCGCGGGGCTCGCGGCCTGGGCCGCCGCGGCAACGGTCGGCCCGGCCTCCTCCGGCGGGCTCGAGGCCGGCTCGGCGACGTTGCCGCCGCTGCCCGCGGACATCAAGGCCCGGGGCCGCCTCAACGTGGCCGTGAAGTGCGACTCGCCGCCGTTCGGGTCGAGAGTGGGTGGCAAGCACGTCGGATTCGACGTCGAGGTTGCGCAGCTTCTCGCGCAGTTCGCGTTCGGAAAGAAGAACCGCGTCAGCTTCACGTGCGTGACCACGCCGGAGCGCGAGGCGGCACTGACCTCTGGGCGCGCAGACCTCGTGATCGCGACGTTCAGCTACACGCCCGACCGGGACACGCGCATCGACTTCTCGCGCGCGTACTACAAGGCGACGGGACGCCTGCTCATCACGCGCGGCTCACCGGTGCAATCGCTCGCCAACCTCCCGGGAGCGCGCGTGGCCACGACGACCGGGTCGATCTACGACCGGTGGCTCGAGAAGTGCTTCCCGACTGCGACGCGCGTCACCACCGACAGGTTCACCGGCGCGGTGAGCCGCTGGCGTTCGAAGCAGGCAGACGTGCTCATGTGGGACGACCCGTCGCTCGTCAACATCGCAAGCCGGGACCGCAGTGCGGTGATCCTGAAGGACACGTTTCTCCCGTCGCCGTACGGCATCGGAATCATGCAGGGCAACGCCGAGCTCAAGCGCTGGGTGGACGCGCGGCTCGAGCTCATGCGGGGACGGGACGCGTTCGCGGGCATCCTCAGCCGGCACTTCCCGCTCCACGTGTACGGGACCTTCCTGAAGAACGTCCTGCGGCCGAAGAACACCTTCGGCTACGCGAAGGGCACCGTCGACGAGTGCCCGTAGCCGCCTAGGACGAGCGCGCTGCGCCGACTCGACCGAGTGCGCGGTCAGTAGGTCGATCGGCACGATGTCGAGCGCTCGCGCGTGCGTCGCGCCGAGCACGACCGGCGGCGCACAACCGGCGCGGTGAGCCTCGAGCCAGCGCTCCGCGCAGACGCACCAGCGATCACCCGGCTCGACCCCTGGGAACCCCCACTCCGGCCGGGGCGTGGAGAGGTCGTTGCCGGCCCGCGCGCTGAACTCGAGGAACTCGGCCGTCGTCTCGCAGCACACGGTGTGGCTGCCCTCGTCTTCAGGGCCCGTGGCACAGCAGCCGTCGCGGTAGAAGCCGGTGAGCGGTTCGACCGAGCACGTGAGCAGCACGCCGCCGACGACGTTCTTGTCGGGCTCGCGGCTCATGGCCCAAACTCTAGGCGGCGTAGCCGAGCGTTGCGAGCAACTCGCCGGCCTCCGCCTCGACGTCTGCGAGCTGCTCGGGCGTCAGGTCGCGCTGCCAGCGGCCCACCGAGGAGGCGTGGGCGGCGCCGAGCGCAGCCTTCATCGCTTCCGGCGCGACGCCGAAAGCGCGCGAGAGCTCTTCGGTGGCGGCGGCCGGATCGCTGACGAGCCGCTCGTAGCGCACTTCGGTCACCGGAACGCCGCTCTCGCGCACGGCGGAAACGTAGCGCCGCCAGGCCCACGCGCAGCGGCGGGCGTCGCTCGCCTGCCGAAACTCCTCCTCCCTGCCCGGCTCCACCCAGAAGCGCGCGTGGACGCCGAAGGCGGCGCCGGCGTCATCTGCGTCCGCGCGCTCTGCGCCCAGCCAACCGCGCTCGAGCAGCGAGCAGACCACGTCGCGCCCGTCGCGCAGCGCGTGGACGAGCGTCGCCCGTGGAAACGCCTCGGCGACCGCGGGCAGCACGAAGGCCGCCTCGGGTGTCTGCTCCACGGCGCGGCGGCTGCCGACGAGGCCGAAACGGCGGACGCGGTCGAGAATCGTCCGGATCTCGTGCGCCGAGACGTCCGGGATCGCGGCTTTGAGCGGGTTCACCTCGCCAAGGTCGACGAAGCCGGGAAGCGATGAGATGGCGCCGGCAAGGAACGTCGTGCCCGAGCGCGGGCTGCCGAAGACGAACACGAGGCGGTCGTCGAGGCGTCCCAGCGACGGCCTTCCCGACAGCGCGGAACGCTTGACGGCGCGCAGGTAGAGCGGGAGCGAGCTCACGCCACGACTCTACGATGCGCGCCAATGCGCTGGAGGCGGATCCTCGTGGGGCTCGTCGGCGTCCTGCTCGTGGCGTGGATCGTGGCCACGGTACGGCTCGTGTTCGTTCCCACAGAGGACGAGCCGGGCACGGCGGACGCAGTAGTCGTCCTCGCAGGCTCGAAGCACGAACGCCTCGACCGTGGTCTCGAGCTCGTGCGCGCAGGACGTTGCCCCTGTGCTCGTCATCTCCGACGGCTTCGATCCGCGACAACCACGGGCGAACCGGCTGTGCCAGGAGGGCGGCGACGGCTTCAGCGTCGCGTGTTTCACGCCCGATCCGGATTCGACGAGAGGCGAGGCGCGACAGGTGGCCGAGCTCGCACGCAAGCACGGCTGGCAGCGCGTGCTGCTCGTGACGTCTCGCTTCCACGTCACACGCGCGCGCATGCTCTTCGACCGCTGCCTCGACGCCGACGTGGACGCCGTGGGGGTCGACTATCCCTGGACGAGCGTGCCCGCGGCGGTCGCCGGCGAGTGGGTGAAGCTCGGTCTGTCCTCTACCGTGACGCGGGGCTGCTAGAGAAGCTCAGATCTGAGCGGCCAGGGACGCTCAGTCGCCCCAGTCGAAGTCGCGGGTGCGGCCCCAGAGGCTGTCCTCTTCCTCGATGCGCTCCTCGCCGGGCCACGGCTGGATGTGCGCGACGACGGCCGGCTCCTCGCCGCCCATCGTCTCCTCGATGCGGGCCTGCTCCTCGGTCTTGAAGAGCGGGTGGTTCTCGAACGGGTCACCGTTCCGATAGCGGTCGATCGGGAGGGCTCCCTCGATTGCCGAGTTGCGGCGCTTCAGCTCGACGTGGTCTTCGATCACTTGCGAGAAAAACGACGCAGTCTCGACGGGCATACCTACCTCCGAGTCGGGGTCAGGACGCGGGCGATTGTAACGGATTTGTGATGACGACGCGGATTCCTCCCTCACACGTTTCTGCTTGGATTCAGCCCATGCCGCCGAAGAGCACGATCGGGTTGGCGTTCGCAGCGTACAAGCTGTGGCGGAGGCTCCCGCCCGCCCAGAGGGCGCTCGTCTTCGAGCAGGCGCGCAAGCACGGGCCCAAGGCGGCGGCCGCCGCCGGTGCCCTGATCAAGAGCCGCAAGTCGACTAGAGTAACGCCGAGCGCCTCGCGGACGATCCGCTCCTGCTCGGCGAGGTGCGCCGTCGGGTAACCCTCGCTGGGGCTCGCACGCCACCCCCGGCCGACGTAGCGCAGCGGCACGCCCTGGGGCAGCGCGTCCTCCAACCGATGGCGAATCGAGCGGTAGGCGCCCATGTTGAGCGGCTCCTCCTGCGCCCACACGATCTCCTCCACGGCCGGGTACTTGCCGAGCAAGTCGACGAGTGCCCGTGCGGGGAAGGGGTAGAGCTGGTCGATGCGGACGATCGCAACGGTGTCCTGCTGCGCGCGCTCCGCGTGGCCCGCGAGGTCGTAGTAGATCTTCCCCGAGCAGAAGACGATCGTGCGCGTGCGGGCGTGGTCGGCGGCGGGATCGTCGAGCACGGGCTGGAAGGCGCCGGTCGACAGCTCCTGGAGCGTCGCCGCGGACTCGGCGAGCCGCAGCAGGCCCTTCGGCGTCATCGTGACCAGCGGACGCGGCCGCGCGTCGAGCGCCTGGCGTCGTAGCAGGTGGAAGTACTGCGCGGCCGTCGACGGGTTGGCGACGCGGATGTTCTCCTGCGCAGCCGACTGGAGGAAGCGCTCGAGGCGCGCGCTCGAGTGCTCGGGCCCGTTGCCCTCGTAGCCGTGCGGCAGCAGCAGCGTCAGCCGCGACGTCTGGCGCCACTTGGAGAGGCCGGAGACGAGGAACTGGTCGATGATGATCTGCGCGCCGTTCACGAAGTCGCCGAATTGCGCCTCCCAGAGCACGAGCGTCTCCGGCGCCGCCACCGAGTAGCCGTAGTCGAAGCCGAGCGCCGCGTACTCGGAGAGCGGCGAGTTGTGCAGCTCGATCGAGGCCTCGGCGTCCGTCAGGTGCTGGATCGGCGCATAGCGCTCTCCGGTCACCGCATCGTGGAGCACGAGGTGGCGGTGGGAGAACGTTCCGCGCTCGGTGTCCTGCCCGGTCAGCCTGACGGGAATGCCTTCGACGAGCAGCGAGCCGAGCGCGAGCGCCTCGGCGTGGCCCCAGTCGATGCCGCCCTGCTCGAGCGCGTCGGGGCGCCGCTCGAGCTGGCGCACGAGCTTCGGGTGGATCGTGAAGCGCTCGGGGACGGCCACGAGCTCGCGATCGAGGCTCGCGCAGCCGGTCGGCGTCGACGGCGGTGACGACGTCCGTCGAGCCTGCCGGCGGCGTGCGTGGCTCTTCCTTGGGCGGCTCGGCAATGCGCCTGTCGCAGCCGCTCGTGGGCGGCCTTCATCGCCTCGTGCGTCTCCGCCACCATGCGCTCGGCGTCCTCCGCCGTCACGACTCCTTCGGCCGCCAGCCGCTCGGCGAGCTGGGCCGCTGACGGTCGGTTGATCCGCGATCGCCTGGGCCATCAGCGGCTGCGTGTAGGCAGGCTCGTCCTGCTCGTTGTGGCCGAAGCGGCGGTAGCCGACGAGGTCGACGACGACGTCGTGTCCGAAGCGCTCCCTGAAGGCCAGTGCCAGGCGCACGGCCGAGATGGACGGCCTCGGCATCGTCGGCATTCACGTGGATGATCGGCGCGTCGAAACCCTTTGCCAGGTCGCTCGAGTAGCGGGTGGAGCGGCCTTCGTTCGGATCGGTCGTGAAGCCGACCTGGTTGTTCGCGATCAGGTGGAGGGTGCCGCCGGTCGAGTAGCCGGGGAGCCCCTCGAGGTTGAACGTCTCGGCGACGACGCCCTGTCCGGGGAACGACGCGTCGCCGTGGATGAGGATCGGCAGCGCGACGGACGGGCTATGCCGGCCCGTGGCCGCCGAGCGGTCGGTCTGCTCCGCGCGCGTCCAGCCTTCCACGACGGGGTCCACGGCCTCGAGGTGGCTCGGGTTGGAGACGAGCGTGATGGCGATCGTCCCGGCCTCGGTCTCGCGAACACCCTCGGCGCCAAGGTGGTACTTCACGTCACCGGTGCCGCCCTCGGGGTTGCCGACGACCGCGTCCGGCACGCGCTCTCCTTCGAACTCGCGGAGGATCGCCTCGTACGGCTGGCCGAGCGTGTGTGCGAGCACGCTGAGCCGCCCGCGGTGCGCCATGCCGATGACGATCCCGTGCGCGCCTGCCGCGCGGCGAGCCCGATCGACTCGTCGAGCATCGGCACCATCACATCCAGCCCCTCGATCGAGAACTGCTTCTGGCCGAGGAACGACGCGGCGGAGGTACTCCTCGAACGCCTCGACGGTCGACAGCCGCTCGAGCAGCCAGCGCTTCTCCTCCGTCGAGAGCGGCTGGCGGAACTGGCCCGACTCGATCGCCCAGCGCAGCCATCTCCGCTCCTCGTGGTCGGAGATGTGCTCGATCTCGTACGCGATCGTCCCGCAGTAGGTCTCCTCGAGCAGCGGCAGCGCTTCGGCGAACGTCTCCGCGGGAACGTGGAGGCCGAGCAGCGCGGCGGGGATCTCGCGCTGGAGCGCGGGCGGCAGTTGGTTGCGATGCGGATCGGGGTCGAGCTCCGGGTCGCCGATCGGCTCCGACCCGAGCGGGTCGAGGCGTGCCGCGAGCGTGGCCGTGCGTGCGGTACGCGTCGACGAGCGCCGCCGCCGTGGCCACGGCGGCGAGGAGCTCCGGCGTGGCGGCCGGGGCAGGCGCTGCGGGGGCGGCTGTCGGCTCGGCGGCAGGCGCCGGCGGGCGTCGGCGGGGGCGCGGTTGCCGGCCTGTGGCGGGCAGCTTCGCCGGCGCGAGCTGGACGGCGACGCGCTCGGCGAGCAGCTCTCGCCACTCCTCGGGCACCGCCTCGGGGTTCTCGAGGTAGTCGTGGAGCAGCGACGTCGCGTACGCCGGCGTTGAGGCCGTCGACCTCGGTCATGGCCCGAGGTTACCGGCCGCGGCGGTCTACCAGAGAGGCTTGTCGGTGATGACGGCGATCGACATCCCGGCGACGAAGCAGACGCCGGCGACGGCGAGCGCGATCCCGGCGAGCTTCTCGTGCCGCGGGCTCATCAGCAGGCGAGGAAGCCCGAGCAGGAAGGCGGCGACGGAGACGGTCAGCGGGTGATACGCGAGCGCGAGCGAGGCTGAAGAAGAGCGCCATCGCCGCGAACAGCCCGCTCAGCGGGTCGGCCCAACGGGCGGGCCGGTTGCGCGTCGTGCGACTCCGCCTGGCTCACGGCCTGACTCTAGTCTGCGCATACGCGGCACGCCGCGGCGACGTGCGCAGCGGACGGCCGTGCGGGCCGCCGCCGCTCGGGCGGCGCGGCCGCCTCCAGCGCTGCGCGCCCGGCCGCGGGTCCGTCTCAGGCGGGCTGAGCACGACTGCCGGCTCCAGGCCGTCGTACGGCCTCGGCTCGGCGCGAATCGCCCACCAGGCGACACAGCAGACGTAGATCACGGGGATCTTGAGCACGGCGAGCAAGAAGATCGCCTCCCAGACCACGCTCGCAGGATAGCGCGCCGTGCAGGGCACGGCCTTAGCCGGGCGGGCCGTGGCCTCCGCCGCCGGGGGTCTCGATGCGAAGCACGTCGCCCGCGCGCAGGGAGCGGCTCACCTTCGCCGGCAGCTCCTCGCCGTTCAGGAGGTTGCGGCCGCGGGCTCCGTCGCTCGCCGCCGTCCCTCCCCGCCGGTGCGTGTTGCCGGCGCTCGGTCAGCAGCGACACGCGGCAGTCTTCGAGCACGCGTAGCTCGCGGGTGACGCCGTCGCCTCCGCGCTGCGCGCCGTCACCGCCCGACTTTGCCCGCAGCTCATAGCGCTCCACGCGCAGCGGGTACGAGAGCTCGAGCGCCTCGACCGGCGTGTTGAGGGTGTTCGACATCGCAACGTGGACGGCGCTCGGCCCGTCCGCATCCGGACATGCGCCCTGGCCGCCGGCAACCGTCTCGTAGTAGGTGAAGTCGCGGTTGCCGAACGTGACGTTGTTCATCGTTCCCTGACCCTGCGCGGGCACCGGCACGGCCCGGCCGAACGCCGAGAAGACGACGTCGACGATCCGGCTCGACGTCTCGGTGTTACCGGCGACGACGGCAGCGGGCGACGATGCGTTCACGAGCGAGCCGGCGGGGGCCGTGACGTGGACCGGCGCGTACGCGCCGCCGGACGACGGGAGATCCGGCTCGGTGAGGCAGCGGACGACGAAGTAGCAGGCGGAGCGGGTGACGGCGAGCGGGCAGTTGAGGTTGCCCTCGTGCTGAGGCGAGGTTCCCGCGAAGTCGATCTCGATCTCGTCGCCGGCGATCGTGACGGCGACCTTGATCTCGAGCGAGCCTCCGAGCGGCTCGACGGCGTCACTGCGCCTCGTACGTGCCGTCGGGGAGCTCGGCGATGCCAGCGCGCACGACGCGCTCCGAGTAGTCGTACAGCTCGTCCATCGCTGCCGTCACGGTGTCTGCCCCGCGCCGCTCGACGAGCTCGGCCAGGCGACGCTCGGCCAGCCGGTGGGCGGCCAGCTGGGCGTTGAGGTCGCCACGCCGCTCGTCCGGGTTGCGCATGTTGGCGAGCAGCACCGTCAGCAGCTCGTCGTCGAGCCGCACGGGCGGCAGCACCAGGCCCTCCTGGTAGATGTCGGTCGAGCCCGCGGGCAGGCTGGCCGGCTCCATGCCGCCGACGTCGGCGTGGTGCGCGCGGGAGCAGGCGAGGCCGCACGGGCACGCGGGAGACGAGCGTGATGTCGGGCAGATGCGTGCCGCCGGTGAACGGGTCGTTGACGACGTAGACCTCGCCGGGCTGCGGGTCGCGGGCGAGGACGGCGGCGACGGCCTCGGGCATCGCGCCGAGATGGACGGGGATGTGCTCCGCCTGGACGATCATGCGGCCCTGCTCGTCGAAGAGAGCCGTCGAGCAGTCGCGGCGCTCCTTGATGTTCGCCGAGAAGGCGGAGCGGATGAGCACCGCGCCCATCTCCTCGGCGACGGCGCGGAGCTGCGCGCCAAGAACTTGGTGCTGAATTTTCACAGTCTGGTCAGTCGGATTGTGGTTCCATCCCTAGCCCCCACCCACCCGGGGGGGATCCAGCAAGTGGCGCCGTCGAGCTCGAGGGCTTCCGGTCCCTCTACGCGAAGCGGCTCGCCGGCCGGCCAGGCGCATCTGCGGGCCGGGGCGCACCTCCGCCGTCCGCACCGCCACCAGCTCGACCTCTCGCGCCCGGTCGGCCACCCCGTAGCGCTCCTCGTGCGCGCGATGGAAGCGCTCCGCAAGGTCGGGGCCGAGCGGCACCGTCAGCTCGAACGACTGGCCCGCGGTAGCGAAGGTCGGCCTCGCCCTCGGCGGGCAGCTCGCCCGCCTCCTCGAGCGGGCACACGTACGCGGTGACGGCGTCACGACGCTCGTCGCTCGCCACCAGCCCCAGCGCCGACAGCACGCCGGCCGCTACCGGCACGAGCACGGTCTGCAATCCCCAGCTCCTCCGCCAGCTCGCACGCGTGCAGCGGCCCCGCCCCGCCGTACGCGACGAGCGCGAACTCGGCCGGATCGTGGCCGCGCTCCACGGAGACGACGCGCAGCGCGCGCAGCATCTCCGCGTTGACGATCTCGATCGACGTCGGCCGGGTCGAGCTCGCCCAGCGCAGCCTCGGCAGCCTGTCGGTCGAGCTGGAGGCCGCCGGCGAGAGTGGCCGGCAGCCTGCCCAGCAGGAGGTTCGCGTCGGTGACCGTCGGGCGCGTACCGCCCCGCCCGTAACAGGCAGGGCCCGGATTCGCGCCGGCGCTCTCGGGCCCGACGCGAAGCGCACCGCCCGCATCCCGCCAGACGATGGACCCTCCGCCGGCGCCGACCGTGTGGATGTCGATCATCGGCAGCCGGATGGGGAGACCCGCCGACGCTGCGCTCGGACGTCCGCTCGGCGCCGCCGTCCGTGATCAGGCACACGTCGGTGGACGTCCCGCCCATGTCGAACGCGATCGCCTTGTCGATTCCCGCCTGACGCGCCACGAGCGACGCACCGACGACTCCCCCCGCCGGGCCCGACACGAGCACGTGCGCCGGATGCTGGGCCGCCTCTTCCGCGTCGATGACGCCGCCGGACGAGCGCATGACGAGCGGCGGCGGCAGACCCCGCGGCCGACGAGCGCGATGCGAGCGCGCGGAAGTACCGTGCGCAGAGAGGACCGAGGTAGGCATCGGCGGCCGTCGTCGAGGCCCGCTCGTACTCGCGAAACTCCGGAGCGATCTCGTGCGAGGAGACGACGTGGGCGTCCGGCAGGCGCCGTCGCAGCTCATCGGCGATCGCCGCCTCGTGAGCCGGATCGCGAAACGAGAACAGCGTGCAGACAGCGACCGCCTCGGCGTCGAGCTCCGGCAGCGAGTCGAGGTCGAGCGGCACGAGCACGCCGTCGGGCCCCATCCGCTCGCGCACGCCGTGGCAGTCCTCGAGAGCGACGAGTGGCTGGGGATGCTCGGCGCAGAGCCTGTAGAGATGGGCGCGGGTCTGGCGGCGGAGATGAAGCAGGTGCTCGAACCCGGCCGTGGCGACGAACGCCGTACGGGCACCCTTGCGCTCGAGTAGCGCATTCGTCGCGATCGTCGTCCCGTGCGAGAAGCGCTCGACGCCTTCCGCCCCGACGGCGGCCGCGGCCGCGAGCACGGACTCTTCCTGCTCGGGAGCCGTCGGCACCTTCGCCGTCACGAAGCGGTCGCCGTCGAGCAGCACCGCGTCGGTGAACGTACCGCCGACGTCGACGCCGAGGATCGCCACGCCGCGACTCTACTTCGCGTCCGGCCACGGTAACGACCGCAGCAGTCGGGCTGGATATCTGCATGTTACGCGGGAGTTGGCATAATACGCATCGGTGATCACTACAGCCATCGTCGGTTGCAGCGGCTACGCCGGTCAGGAGACGCTCGACCGCGTCCTGCTGCATCCGGAGCTCGACATCGTGGCCCTCGGCTCAGACACGCTCGCCGGTGCGTCCGCGTCGGCTCTCGACGTCCGGCTCAACGGATCCCTGCCGGCCTTCGTGAGTCAACAGGAGGCGATCGATGCCTCAGCGGCGCTGACGTTCCTGTGTCTCGACCACGAGGCGGCGGCGGCGACGGAGATCGGAGGCGACGGCGTCGTCGTCGATCTGTCGGGCGCGCACCGCCTCCCGGCGACCGCGTATCCGGAGTGGTACGGCTTCGAGCACCCACGCCCGGACCTGCTCGAGGGCTGGGCATACGCGTTGCCCGAGCTGTGGCCGCCTGCCGGGAGGCTGATCGCCAATCCGGGGTGCTATGCGACCGCTGCCCTGCTCGCCCTTGCCCCGCTCGTCGGCGCGATCGACCCGGCCGGTGTGGTCGTCGACGCGAAGTCGGGAGTGTCGGGCGCGGGCCGCAGCCCGCAGGCGTCGACGCACGCCGGCTTCGTACTTGACAACCTCTCCGCCTACAAGATCGGCAGGCACCAGCACGCGCCGGAGATCTCGCGAGCGCTGGGTTTCCCTGTGACCTTCGTCCCGCATCTCCTGCCGGTCCGTCGCGGCCTGCTCGTCACGTGCTACGCCCGCGCCGTGGCCCGTGACCTACGGGAGCGCCTCGAGGCAGCCTACGCACGCTCGCCCGTCGTCCGCGTGCTCGAGGAAGGCACCGCTCCCGAGCTCGCTCGCGTCCAGGGCACCGACGGCGCCGAGATCGCGGTGTTCGAGGATCGTTCGACGGGTCACACGATCGTCGTCTGCGCCATCGACAACCTCGGCAAGGGTGCAGCCGGCCAGGCCGTCCAGAACGCGAACCTCGCGCTCGGGCTCGAGGAGACGCTGGGTCTCAGGCTCACCGGGGTACTCGTCTGATGTCTGTTACCACCCCGCGCGGCTTCGTTGCGAGCGGCGTCCACTGCGGGATCCGCGCTTCGGCCCCGGACCTTGCCCTCGTCCGCTCGCTGCCGAGGGCGACGGGCGCGGCGATGTGGACGGTAAACCGCGTCCAGGCGGCGCCCGTCAAGATCAGCCGGGAGCATCTCGAGCTCGCCCAGCCGCAGGCCGTGGTCGCCAACTCCGGCGTCGCCAACGCGGCCACCGGGCGGAAGGGAGAGTTGGATGCGAAGGCGACGGCCGCCGAAGCAGGGCGGCTCCTCGATCTGCCCGTAGAGGAGGTGCTCGTCCTCTCGACCGGGGTGATCGGCGTCCCACTGCCCGTCGACAAGGTGCTCCGAGGGCTCGAGCAAGCGGCGGGTGAGCTCTCGGGCAACGGCGGTGAGGCGGCGGCGCGGGCGATCCTGACGACCGACACGCGCACGAAGCAGTCGACCGTCAACGGCGACGGGTTCATCATCGGCGGCATGGCGAAGGGGTCGGGGATGATCCACCCCAACCTCGCGACGATGCTCGCCGTCCTGACGACGGACTACCCGCTCGAGGAGGGTGAGGCGATCGACTTTCTCAGGCCTGCGGTCGACGAGAGCTTCAACGCCATCACCGTCGACGGCGAGTGCTCGACGAACGACGCGGTGTGCCTCCTCGCCAACGGCGCCGCCGATGTCTCCCGCACTCTCGATCTCGACCTCGCCTTCGCCGCGGCCCTGCGACATGCGTGCTCCGACCTCGCGCAGCAGATCGTCACCGACGGCGAGGGCGCGACAGTGCTGGCAGAGGTCACCGTCACCGGCGCGGCCTCGAAGGCGGAAGCGCGAGCGCTCGCCCGGCGGATCGCGACGTCCTCCCTCGTCAAGACCGCCCTCTTCGGTCGCGACGCGAACTGGGGGCGCGTGCTGGCCGCTGCAGGATCGGCACCGTTCAACGGCGGCTTTGCCCAGCTCGACCCTGATCGCGTCACGCTGCGATTCGACGGTACGACCGTGATGCGGAACGGCACACCGCAGGACATCGAGCCGCCAGCAACTCGGGACGTGTGCTCGATAGAGCTGCACCTCGGGCTCGGCGACGGCTCTGCGTCGTACCTCACAAGCGACCTCTCCTACGACTACGTCCGCATCAACGCGGACTACCGGACATGAGCACCGTCGTCGTCAAGGTCGGAGGTCACGCATCCGGAGACGGCGCTGCCATCGCCGTGGTCGAGAAGCTGTCCGCATCCCACGACGTCGTCGTCGTTCACGGCGCCGGACCGCAGATCACGCGGGAGATGGAGCGTCGCGGGCTCGAGGTGCGGTTCGTGGGCGGGCGGCGCGTCACGACGCCTGAAGCCCTCGAGATCGTGCGAGATGCATACAGGGACGTCAACAAGCGGCTCTGTGAGGCGCTCGGGCCTCGGGCGGTGAGTTTCTACGGCGACGACATCGGGCTGCTCGCGACACCGGCGCGCCAACTCGGACTGGTGGGCGATGCAGTTCCGAGCCAACCGCCGGTCATCGTCAACGCGTTGGCGGAAGGACTGGTGCCCGTCGTTGCTCCGCTCGCCGTCGGCCCGTTGAACGTCAACGCGGACGAGGCGGCCGCTGCGCTCGCGGTCGGGCTGGGAGCTACCCGCATCGTGTTCTGCTCTGACGTTCCCGGGCTGCTGCGCGACGGCTTCGTCGTACCCTCCATCGCAGCGCGGGAGGCCAGCATGCTGCTTGCCGAGGGGAAGCTGCAAGGCGGGATGGTGCCGAAGCTCAACGCGGCGGTCGTCGCCGCACGGCGGGGCGTTCGCGCCGAGATCGGACAGACCCTCGTCTCGGCATGACGCAGACCGTCGACTCGCCCGTGCTCGCGACATACGCCCGGCAGGACGTCACGTTCGTGTCTGGCGAGGGCTGCTGGCTCGTCAGCGATACCGGCCGGGAGTATCTCGATCTCGTGGCCGGCATTGCGGTCGTCGGCCTCGGCCACTGCCATCCGACCCCGCTCGCCGCCGCGGCCGAGCAGCTGGAAAGGCTCTGGCACGCGTCCAACCTCTACTGGACGGAGCCGATGGCCACCCTCGCGGCACTCCTCTCCGATCGCTTCCGCGGCGCACACAGCCTTCTTCTGCAACTCAGGGGCCGAGAGCGTCGAGGCCGCCCTCAAGCTCGCCCGCAAGGCCACGGGCAGGGCCGGCGTCGTCGCCGTGGAGGGCTCGTTCCACGGCCGGACGCTCGGCGCGCTCTCCGTGACGGGCCAACCCGCGAAGCGAACCTGCTTCGAGCCACTGCTCGCCGGTGTGACCTTCGTCCCGCTCAACGACGCCGAGGCACTTGCGGCGGCTGTCAGCTCTGACACCGGGTGCGTCATCGTCGAGCCCGTGCAGGGAGAGGGCGGCGTCCACCCGGCGACGGTCGACTTCCTCGCTGCTGCGCGCGAGGCCGCCGACGATGCAGGAGCCCTGCTCGTCTTCGACGAGGTGCAAACCGGCGTCGGCCGTACGGGCTCGTTCTTCTGCTTCGAGCAGTCGGGCATCGCCCCGGATGCCGTCACGCTCGCGAAGGGCCTCGCCAACGGACTCCCCATCGGAGCTCTGCTCGTCGCCGACCGGTGGTCGGACGCGTTCACGCCCGGCGACCACGCGAGCACGTTCGGTGGGAACCCCGTCACCTGCGCAGCCGCGTGCGCAACGGTGACGGCGATCACCGATGAGCTGCTCGCAAACGTCGGCGAGCGCAGCCGGCAGGTGCGTGCGGCGTTTCCACATGCGCGGGGCGCGGGGCTGTTGCTCGGCGTCGACGTCGAGGCCGACGCCAGCGACGTTGTCGATGCCTGCGCCGACCGGGGAGTGCTCGTCGGCACTGCCGGCCCGAACACCGTTCGTATCACGCCGCCGCTGACAATCACGGCCGAGGAGCTCGCCGGCGGGCTCGCAGCCCTCTTGGAGGTGCTGGAATCGTGAACAAGTACGAGCGTCAGGGCGCGATCCTGCGGATCGTCCAGGAGCAGTCGCTGTCGACGCAGGGCGAGCTCGTCGAGGCCCTGCGCCGGCAGGGCATCGATGCAGTACAGACGACCGTCTCCCGGGACATCCACCAGCTCGGTCTCGTGAAGACGCGGGCTTCCGACGGCCGCCTCGTGTATACGCTCCCGGGCGCCGCCGACCTCGACCGGCTCAACGAGCTGACGGGCGCCCTCCGGCGCTGGTCGCTCTTCGTCGAGGCCACCGACACACTCGCGGTCGTCAAGACGCCTCCCGGCTATGCGACGCCGCTCGCGGACGCGATCGACGCCGCGGGGCTTGCCGACGTCGCCGGCACCGTCGCCGGCGAGAACACGATCTTCGTAGCTCCGCGCGCCGGCTCTTCCGGAGCCGACATCGCGGAGCTCCTGCGTCACCACCTGGAAGGAGACACGCAGTGAGCAAGACCGCAGTGGTCGCCTTCAGCGGCGGCCTCGACACCAGCTGCATCGTCGCGTGGCTCAAGGAGGACTACGGCTTCGACTAGGTCGTCGCCGTGCTCGTCGACGTCGGGCAGGTCTTCGATCTCGACGCGTCGATCGTCCGTGGACGCGCGGCCGGCGCCGAGGACGTCATCGTCCTCGACCGCAAGGAGGCGTTTGCCGACGAGCAAGTGGCGCGGGCGCTGAAGACGAATGCGCTCTACGAGGGTCGGTACCCGCTCGTCTCCGCATTGTCGCGCCCCGTGATCGCAGAGGCCGTCGCGGATGTCGCCGAGCGAGCTCCGCGCCGAAGCCGTCGTGCACGGCTGCACCGGAAAGGGCAACGACCAGCTCCGCTTCGAGCTCGCCTTCCGCGCGAAGTACCCCGGCGTGACGGTGATCGCCCCCCTCCGCGACAGGGTCTGGACACGGGACGAGGAAATCGAGTACGCGCAGGCACGCGGGATCCCCATCAAGCAATCGGCGGCGTCGCCGTACTCGATCGACGAGAACCTCTTCGGCCGTTCGATCGAGTGCGGCGTGCTCGAGGATCCGTGGGAGGCGCCTCCCGAAGAGCCGTACGAGCTGACGAGCGATCCGGCGCACGCCGCCGGCCCAGAGGAGATCGTCGTCGCGTTCGCGCCCGGGCTGCCCGTCGCGCTCGACGGCGAGGAGCTGCCTTGCACGAGCTCGTGGGCGAGCTCAACGAGCCAGCGCAGGCGCGTACGGAATCGGACGCATCGACATGATCGAGAACCGTGCAGTCGGCATCAAGAGCCGCGAGGTGTACGAGGCTCCCGCCGCGATCGTGCTGATCGAGGCACATCGCGCGCTCGAGGACCTCGTGCTGACGAAGGACGAGCTGCGACTCAAGCGGTCGCTCGAGGTCGCGTGGACGGAGCTCGTGTACGAGGGGCTCTGGTTCAGTCCCGCGCGCGAGGCGATCGACGCTTTCGTCGACCAGACGCAGGGCGTCGTCGGCGGCGAGGTGAGGGTCTTGCTGGGAGCCGGCACCGCCGTCGTCACGGGGCGCCGCTCGGATCAGGCCCTCTACGCGGAGACGCTCGCCTCGTACGCGCCCGGCGAGACGTTTCCGCACGAGGCCGCGGAAGGCTTCGTCCGCCTTGCCTCGCTGGAGACGGAGCTTGCTGCGGCTCGCAGGCGGGTGACGGCAGAGACGACATGACTCTCTGGTCGGGCCGGGTCCGTGAAGGGATGGCGCCCGAGGTCTGGTCGTACCTCCTGGCGGACGACGCCGAGCTGCTGCCGTACGACCTCGAAGGCACGCGGCTCCATGCCAGGCGCCTGCATGCCGCCGGCCTGCTCGACGACGCGGAGCTCGAGGAGGCGGAGCGGATCCTCTCGACGATGTCCCCGGCGGATCGTCTCCCTGACGACGAGGACGTCCACTCCATGATCGAGCGCCTGCTCGGCGACGTCGGGCGGAAGATCCATGCCGGCCGCTCTCGCAACGACCAGGTGGCTGCGGCGCTGCGGCTCTATGTCGAGGATGCATGCCTCGAAGCCGACAGCGCGTTGCGCGGGCTGGCACGCGACGTGCTCGCGCGCGCCGAGGAGGAAGCCGAGACGCCGATGCCGGGCTACACGCACCTGCAGCGCGCGCAGCCGGTCACGGTCGGGCATCACCTGCTGGCATGGGTGGAGATGCTCGAGCGCGACCTGGAGCGGTTCTCTGCGGCGGGCAGCCGGGCTGCAGCATCCCCGCTGGGATCGGGAGCGCTGGCGGGCTCCACGCTCGAGCTGCCTCCGCCGGACCGGCAGCTTCGGAACTCGCTGGACGCAGTCTCGGATCGCGACTTCGCTCTCGACTACCTCTACGCCTGCGCGGTCTTCCACTCGCACGCGTCCCGGATCGGCGAGGAGCTGTGCCTGTGGTCGACGGCCGAGTTCGGGTTCGTGAAGCTGCCCGAGTCAGCTGCCTCCGGTTCGTCGATGATGCCGCACAAGCTGAACCCCGACGTAGCGGAGCTCGCCCGCGCCAAGGCGGGCACGGCGCTCGGCCGCCTCACGGGATTGCTCGCCGTCGTCAAGGGGCTGCCGCTCTCCTACAACCGCGATCTCCAGGAGGACAAGCCTCCGGTCTTCGCCGCCCGTCGTGACGTGACCGCGACCGCGGAGGCGCTGGCCGCCCTCGTCCGCGAGCTCACGTTCGAGCACGCGCGACTGGAAGAGGCAGCCGCCGACCCATTGCTACGTGCCACGGACGCGGCCGAGCAGCTCGTCGCCGAAGGGATGCCGTTCCGCGACGCGCACGAGCAGGTCGCGGCAGACGTGCGTGAAGGGACGTTCGTGCCGCCGACCGGTGCTCGGCCGCCGGTGACGCCGGGAGCGGCGTCCGTAGGCGACGCCGTCGCAGCCGCGAAACGCCGCATCGGCTAGACGAGTACGGTCCCGGGGATGGGTCAGCTGCTGCACCGCGTGCGCGAACGCGTCCGGCCGCTCGTGCCCAGGCAGCTGCGAGTCGCCGCCAACCGGGCGGTCTTCTCGGGCGTGGGGCTCGCTCTGCGCGGCGACGCCGTTCGCTGTCCGTGCTGCGGCCACGCATATCGCCGGTTCGCCCGCTACCCGACGGAGTATTGCCCGGCCTGCGGCTCGTACGAGCGCCAGCGCCTGCTCTGTCTCTACCTCGACAGGAACCCCGCTCTCGTGTCGGGCGACGTGCTCCAGGTCGGCCCGGAGCGGTCGATCAAGAACCGCTACCGGCCGCGTGCGCGCAGGTGGCTGGCCGTGGATGCCGATCCCGAGCATCCGGTGGCCGACGAGACGATGGACGTCAGGAGCCTCGCGCTCCCCGACGAGGCGTTCGACTTCGTGCTCTGCTCGCACGTGCTCGACATCGTCAAGGAGCACGACCAGGCGGTCGGCGAGCTCTATCGCGTCACCCGACCGGGAGGCACCGTGCTGATCCAGGCGCCGTGGCGGTCGGTGAAGGGGATGCCCGACGTCTACGCCCAGCGGCTGGAGGGAGCCGGCTTCCGCGTGACGCCCGAGCTGCTCGAGGAGCAGACGGACGAGACGACACGCCGACGGTACGGGCTCCACTCGGACGAGGCGCTCTTCATCTGCAGGCTGCTAGCGCCGCACCGCGCGGCCGGCCGCCGCGGCCGCCTTCCCCATCGGGCCACGGAGCCACGACGAGCGCGCGCGGCGCACGGCACGCGAGCACTTGAGGCGGAACACGCGGATGCTGTCATCACCCCGCACGCCGACCCTGGGCCACGCGAGTGGCCCCGGAGCCACGGCGCTCGCGCCCTCGAGCGCGGCTCCCGCCTGGTAGCCGGCAGCCTCGGCGGCCGCGGCGACGCGTGCATCGACCTTTCCCGTCGGATACGCGATCGCGGTGCACGGCATGCCGGTCAGCTGCTCCAGAGCCTGCTTCGAGCTCGGCGAGCTCCTGCTGCAGCGTGGCGCCGTCGACGTTCGTGAGCACGGGGTGAGTCATCGTGTGCGAGCCGATCTCCCAGCCCCGTTCCGCCAGCCGCACCGCGCCCGCGTCGTCGACCCGTCCTCCCCACCCCAGCATCGTCACCGTCAGAAACATCGTCCCGGGGGCGCCCAGTTCCTCGAGCACGGGCAGACCGTGCTCTACGGCGGACGCGATGCCGTCGTCGAAGGTGACGGCGGCCACCTTCTCCGCCTCGCCGCCTCGCACCGCCTCGGTGAACGTCGTCCAGCGGTAGCCGCGCCCGGCGACGAAGCTCAGCTGGGAGCGGAGAGCCTCCGGGGTGACCTCGCCGTGCAGCGGATCGGGGGCGACGCCGTGGTAACAGAGGACGAGAACGTCACGGCGCGCCATGACGGCGGACACTAGTGGCGACACGGCGCTCTCGCGGCGGCGCGGGCAGCCGGACCGTGAACGTCGTGCCCTTGCCGAGCGTGCTCTCCAGCGACGACCGAGCCGCCCATGCGCTCGCAGAGCTCCTTGACGATGGCGAGACCGAGGCCGGAGCTCCAGCGGCGCCCGTCGGGAATGCCGACACGGTCGTGCAGGTAGAAGCGCTCGAACGCGTGCGGCACGTCCTCGGGGGCGAGCCCGACGCCGGTGTCCACGACCTCGATCACGCCCGGCTGCGAGCGAACGTGCACCGCGCCGCCGGGTGGCGTCGACCGGAGCGCGTTCTCGACGAGGTTCGACACGACCTGCAGCACCCGGTCGGGGTCGCCGATCGCAGGCGCCTCCTCGTCCGCGAACGCGTCGAGCTCGACGCCGCCCGCGCGAGCCTCTCCCTCGTAGCGCCGCACGGCCTCGCGTCCCACCTCTGCCAGGTCGATCTGCTCGCGGTGGACGGCGAACTCGCGCCGGTTCATGCGCGCGAGGTCGAGCAGGTCGCGCACGAGCCGCTCGAGCCTGCCGCGCTTCCTCGCGGATCGTCGCAGCCGCCTCCTCGGGCGGCACCGCGCCGTCCTCGAGCGCTTCGGCATAGCCGCGGATCGCGGTCAGCGGCGTCTTCAGCTCGTGGCTCACGGAGAGCAGGAAGTTGCGCTCCGCCTCGCTTGCCTTCTGCAGCTGCTCGGCCATCTCGTTGAACGAGGTGGCGAGCAGCGCCAGCTCGGCCGAGCCTTCGACCGGAACGGGATCGGGGGACACGCCCTCGGCCAGGCTGCGGCTGGCCTCGGCCACGCGGCGCACCGGCCGCGCGATCGCCCGGGCGGTGAGGAAGGAGCCGATGGCCGCCAGCCCGGCGGCGATGGCGCCGGCGATGAGCAGCGCCAGGAGGAACGGCTGCCAGTCGGCGAAGCTCGGGCGTCTTCGGACGGAGCAGGACGAAGCCGCGGCCCTGGACGTTGCGCGCGGCGAAGAGGTACGTCTCGCCGTCGACCGTGACCGTGCCCTCCACCGGCCGCCGTGCGCGAACGTCGGCCAGGTGCGTCGCCGCTCGAGATACGCCGAGGGCTCGTCGAGGTCGACGACCTTGATCTGCTGGTTCTGCTTCTCGAGGAAACGGCTGCAGCCGCTCCAGCCGCGAGAACGGCAGCAGGACGTCGGACTCGTTCTCGCGCTGTGCGATGAGGTCGGCCTGGTGCGCGAGGTCGTCGAGGTTGGCGCGCTCGACGGCTCGCCGCGACAGCGCGACCCCGATGGCGAACGTCACGCCGATCGAGACCACGACGATGACGACGATCGCGAAGAACAGACGTCTACGGAGCGGCGGGAACCGCCGCACGCTCACGGGGCGACGGCCTTGTACCCGGCCCCGCGGACGGTCCTGATCAGAGTCGGCCGCCCGAGCTTGCGCCGGAGCTGGCCGACGTGGACGTCCACGGTCCGCGTGCCGCCGGGGTAGCTCATCCCCCACACGCGATCGAGGAGCCGGTCGCGCGAGTGCACGACGCCGGGGCTCTCGAGGAAGTAGGCGAGGAGGTCGAACTCCTTCGCCGTCAGCTCGACCGACTCGCCGCCGACCGTCACCTCGCGGCCGTCGATGTCGACGACGACGTCGTCGAGCTCGATGCGGTTGTCGCGCGGCGAAGGCTCGGAGCGGCGGAGGATCGCCTTCACGCGGGCGACGAGCTCGCGCGGCGAGAACGGCTTGGGGACGTAGTCGTCGGCGCCGATCTCGAGCCCGGCGACGCGGTCGGGCTCCTCGTCGCGCGCCGTGAGCATGAGGATCGGCACCGCGGACTGCGCGCGGAGCCGGCGGCAGACCTCGAAGCCGTCGACGCCGGGCAGGCCGATGTCGAGCACGACGAGGCGGATCGGATGCCGCGTGAACTCGGCGAGCGCTTCCTCACCGGTGCGCACCCAGACCACGCGATAGCCGTCGCGGCCGAGGTACGTCCTGACGATCGAGCCGATCGCCTCCTCGTCCTCGACGAGGAGCACCGTTCCGCCCGGCTGCCCTGCTGGCAGCTGCGTGGCCTCGCTGTGCGCCGTCACTTCCGCGGCAACCCCGTCACGCGAACGGAGTGCGCAGGCTCGTCACCGTCACGGACGGTGATCGCGTTGAGCCGCAGCATCGCGGGCCCGAGCGATGCGAACCGGCCGTTGAGGAGTACCTGCGCAATCGGCGAAACGGGGATGAGCTGGCGTGTGCCGTCTCGTTCCAGGAGCTCGATGGTGCCCTGGCGGACGCTGACGATCTTGCCCTGGTCGATGCGGTAGTCGTGAACCACGCCGCGCTGGACGAGCACGACCTCTGCCCGGGCCATGTTCCTGCTGAAGAAGAGCTCGCCGAGCGCGCGTGCCTCGGTCGGCGGCGCCGACGCGGCCGCGAAGCCGGTCACGCCGACGACGAGCGCGGCGACGGCCGCCGCTGCGATCGTCCACGGCTTCGAGACACGGGTTCGGGTACGAGAGCGTTCCACGCCATCTCCATGATTGCCGTCTCGCATCAGAACTCCATATTGCCAGCGTAATGCGTTTGTAAAGCGGGCTGCATTTGCGGGGAATCGACGCGCGGTCGCACCAGTTCGGCCGTGCGCAGCAACTCGGCCACGGTCTCTTCGACGTCGAGGCGCCGTTCGAGCCGGACGACCTGGTCGGGAGCCGCTCGCGTCTCGGCCAGCGGGCTGGCGAACAGGGTGCAGCAGTCCTCGGCGGGGAGGTTCGCGATCTCGTACGTGCCGATGTCCTGAGCCTCGCGAACGATCTCGGACTTGTCCCATGCGACGAGTGGGCGGAGCACGGGCAGCGTCGCGGCATCCTCGACGACGCTGAGGTTGCGAAGCGTCTGCGACGAGACCTGGCCGAGCGAGTCACCGGTGACGAGCGCCTCCGCACCTTCGCGCTCCGCCAGCGCGGACGCCGTGCGCATCATCAGCCGCCGCTGCGCGATCACCTGCAGGCGGGCGGCGCCCGCGGTCGCCAGCTGACGCTGGACGCTGCCGAAGGGCACGACGAACAGGCGCGAGCCTCCCTGGAACGCGTCGAGCCGTGCCACCTGGGCGTACGCCTTGTAGATCGACTCGGGCCCGGTGAACGGCCGGCCCGAGAAGTGCACGAAGTCGCAGCGGAGGCCTCGCTTCATGGCGCGGTAGGCGGCCACCGGCGAGTCGATGCCGCCGGAGATGAGGCAGACGGCTCGCCCCGACACGCCGACGGGCAGCCCGCCGCGGCCGGGGATCCGCTCGGAGAACGCGAACAGCTCGTGCTTGTCCACCTCCAGGTGCACCTCGAGCTCCGGGTTCGACAGGTCGACCGCCAGCCCGAGCTCGTCCTGCACCGCCTTGCCGACCACGGTCGCGAGCTCGTGCGACGTCAGCAGCCAGCTCTTGTCACGCCGACGGGCGCGGACGGCGAACGTCGCGCCCTCGCGGCCGCGCAGCAGATCGAGAGCCGCCGCGCATGCGGCCTCGGGCGTCTTCTCGAGCACGAGCGCCGGGTGCACGAGGTTGACGCCGAGCACGTTCCGCGCGCGCTCGACGAGCTCGTCCACGGGCGCCGGCGAAAGGACGGCGAGCACGCCGCCGCGCTGTCGCAGCTCGAGCGGGCCGAGGTCGCGCAGCAGCCGCTGGACGTTCCGGCGCAGCTGTGCGTAGAAGAGCACGCGGTTGCGTCCCTTCAACACGATCTCGCCGAACTTCATGAGGACGCAGGAATCCATTCGGTTAAGGGTAGGTGACCGGGATATCCGTCAGCAGCGTTTGGGCCGGAGCGCGGACGCGCGCGGCGGGAATCGACTCGTCTCCGGCGAGCAGCTTGGCGAGGGCGTCGGCCTTGTCTTCGCCCGTGACGACCCACAGCACCTCGCGCGCACGGTCGATGGCCGGATACGTGAGGGTCATGCGCCGCCGGCCCTCGTACACGCGCGAGATGGCAACGTCGCGGTCGACGATGCCGAGGGCGGCGCAGTCCGGGACCAACGATGCCGTGTGCCCGTCCTCACCGAGGCCGAGGTGCACGAGGTCGAGACGATCGGGCAAGATCGCGCCGTAGCGGGCCGTCGCAGCCGAGAGATCTTCGTCCTCCACCGGCATGGCATGGATGCGCGCGTCGGGAAGCATCGTCTCGAGCAGCCTGAGGTTGCGCTCGGGATCGTTCCGCGGAGCGATGCGCTCGTCCACCTGGTAGACGTCGACGCAGTCCCAGGGCACGTCCAGCTCCTCCTCGAGGAACTCGAGCATGCGCGCGGGCGTCCTGCCGCCCGACAGCGCGAGGGAGAACGTGCCGCGCTCCTCGACGCCGGCGCGAACCCGCTCGCAGATGAACCCGGCGGCGCGGCGGGCCACCGCTTCCGCATCCGGGAGCACCTCGACCTGGCGGCGCGTCACGGTGGTCACGAGTCGGACAGAGAGTTGTAGAACGCGCGCAGCTCGGCGTTGAAGCGTTCCGGTGCCTCCAGATTGCACACGTGCCCCGCCCCGGGGATGACGACGAGACGTGCGCCGGGTATCGCGTCGCTGAGCTGACGAGCTACGTCGAGGGACGAGCGTACGTCCGCATCCCCCCACACGAGCAGCGTGGGAACCTGAATCGTCGGGAGAACCTCGCGCGTGTCCACCGCCGACGCGGTTGCCATCAGCCGAAACCCCGGCGGATGGAAGCCCGACATCACGTCTGCCAGCTCCGAACGAACGTTGCTGCGACACGTTCTCGCTGAACATGGTCGGCACGTACTTCGCAACGAGCTCGTCGGCCGGCAGCGACGAATCGCGCAGACACGTCTGCAGGCGCTCCCGCCAGGCGTCTTCGGGCAGCGACCCGCTCCAGCCCGCGTACGTACCCGCCAGAACGAGCGACTGCGCGCGCGCTGGATGGCGGCGATAGAACTCCTGGGCGAGGAGGCCGCCCCAGGAGAGGCCCACGATGTGGGCGGCGTCGACACCCGCGACATCGAGCAGCCCCGCGAGGCTGTCAGCCCAGTCGGCCATGGTGAACCCGTCGGGAGGATCCGCCGACTCGCCCGCGCCCGGCGCGTCCCAGGCGATGACCGTGAAATCGGCGGGGAGAGAGTCGAGCTGCGGCCTCCACATGCGGGAGTCGAGCAGGAAGCCGTGCAGGAGCACGAGCACCGGGCCGGCTCCGGCGCGTCGGTAGGCGATGGCGAGCCCGTCGACCTCAGCGCGTAGTGTGGGCGCCACGAGCCCGAGTGTGCCTTACGAGCTATCCGGCGCGTCGCCAATCTCCGCCGTGACGGCGCCCTCGACCGAGATCGGCTGGCAGGTCGGAGTACTCGCTGCCGAGCATGACGTCCTCGAACTCGACACGCACCGGTGTCACCGGACTCGCACCCCTCCAGCTCGACGCGGATAGTGCCTTTGGACTCCTCGTCCGCGGAAGAGAGCTCGTTGCCCCGGTCCTCGGCGTCGAAGGCGAAGAGGCCAGGCTCCTCCGGCTCCGTGGAGACGAAGCTGTGCGGGAGCGTCGTCACCGGATCGCGCTCGACATCGGCGCGGACCGCGGTCACGATCCAGTACGCATCGGGGGACTCATCGCTCGGTCGCTCGCCGGCCAAGACGTGGACGGCCTCGATGTCCGGGCTCTCGTCGTCGTACGGCCCGCACCACGCGCGCACCGTTTGTGGGAAGGTCGCGAGCGAGCCGTCAGCGCGTGTGAACTTGACGTCGACGGACTGCCGCGCGTCGGCGCCGTCGCCTCCGCCACAGCCGCCGGCGCCACGGCGGCGGCGACGGCAAGCCCGAAGAGAATCCGGCGGATCAGCGCACCGCTCGCCAACAACCCGATCCTCTCAGAAGACCTGGGCCAGCCGCCCACAGGGCGAGGTCGCACGGACAGATCCGAAGGCGACCGCTCGGCGTATGTATCGAGGACCGATCGGCAACGTGGAGAGGAGCGCCGCATGTCGAGCCGCATGATTGTCCTGGCCACTCTGTCCGTCGTAGTACTCGCCGGGGCGATGCCCGCGGCGGCTGTTCCTCCCAATCCCCTTCTGGACAACGACGGCAAGCAGTGGCGGCAGCTCTACGAGACGATGCCCGCCAGCTGGAGCCAGGTCGCTCAGGTGTGTCCACGTGACGGCGTGACTCCTTGCTCGGGCTCGATCGGCTCGAAGGTGCTCACGGGTTGGGTATGGGCGACCGCCGAACAGGTCGTCGAGCTCATGGGCGCATACGAGCCCGCGATCCTGACCGCGAACCCTCCGTCCGTGAGCGGTGATGCCTACTTCGGATCCGCACAGACGTTCCTCGGCGAAATGCGCTGGACCGGGTACATCTCGACCTACACCGGCTACACGGAGTGGACCGTCGGCTGGACTGCGTCCACTGACGAGGCCGGGCTCCCGATCGACGGACGCGTCGGATTCGGGTGGTGGCCGCCCGGCGGCGGCTTCCTCGTCGGCAGTGTCGCCGACGAGAACACCGTCGCTCGTGGCGTCTGGCTCTGGCGCCCGAGCACCGACGACCTCACGGCGCCGGTGATCACGCCGAGCGTCAGCGGCACACTCGGGAGCAGCGGCTGGTACGTCTCCGACGTGTCGGTCACGTGGAACGTCGCGGATCCCGAGTCGGAGATCTCATCGCAGGCGGGGTGCGACCCGTCAACCGTCGTTTCCGACACGGCCGGCTCGACGTTCACGTGCTCCGCGACCTCGGCCGGCGGGACGTCGAGCGCATCGGCGGTCGTCCAGCGCGACACGACGCCGCCGACGGTGACCTGCCCCTCACCCGTGCCCGAGTTCGAGATCTACCGGCTCGGCGCCTGGGTGACCGCGTCCGTGACCGATGCAACGTCCGGGCCAGCGTCCGCGCCCGCGCAGGCTGCGGCGAACACGAGCACAGGCCGGGACCTTCACGACGCCCGTCACCGGCGCGGACCGCGCCGGCAACCAGCACGACGGTGGGCTGCTCGTACCGCGTGTTCATCCCGAGCTGCAACGGTTTGACGCCGACGCGCGTGGGTACAGCGGCGAACGACACGATCAACGGCACGAGCGGCCGCGACATCATTGTCGGCCTCGGCGGCGCCGACACGATCAACGGCCTCGGCGGCGACGACGTGATTTGCGGCGGCGACGGGCCGGACCTGGTCTACGGCGGCGGCGGCAAGGACTGGATCAACGGCGAAGCCAGTCCCGACGACCTCAACGGCGACAACGGCGACGACTTCCTGGACGGCGGCTTGCACAACGACAGCCTCCGCGGCGGGGGCGGCAAGGACACGTGCAGGAGCGGCGAGGTGCGGATGAGCAGCTGCGAGCTGTAACTGCCCTCGTAGCACCAGCATACCCCGTAAAGAAGGTAGCGGATCAGAGAGTGGAGCCGAGGGGGATCGAACCCCTGACCTCCGGATGCCAGTCAGGCGCTCTCCCAGCTGAGCTACGGCCCCGTGGCGTGCAAGTGTAGCCGCGAACTCATAGTCCTCCGCCCAGTTGATGCCGCGTCGCTGGTTGTTCCGCGCGGGGCTGATCCGCAGCTGCGATTGCCCGGCTGTCCGTCGAACGCGCTCGATCGGGAGGAAGTAGCAGCGATCGAGTGTCGGTCGCAGTAGGCGGCGAAACGCGTCGATCTCAGCGGCCGTGTACGGCCGATGGATGAACCTGTCGCGAGTCCGCCAACAGGAGACGCAGCGGAACGACGATCACGTCGCCTCGTCGCGCAGCCCACTTGCACTGGACCCGAAGCAAGTCGTTCGTCGATGCCGAAGATGAGGTCGTAGCGGCCGCCCTCGGCAACCGGTCGATAGACATCGATGCCAAGCTTGATCGCCGCAGAGCGATGGCGGTCTCGGCAATCGCTCCCTTCTGATTCGTTGTCATAATAGACAACGATAGCGAGCGGAGCGGACGGACGTCAGGCGGTGGCGGCGACCTCGATCGAGGGCACGTCCGACCAGAGCTCCTCGAGCTTGTAGAAGCCGCGCGTCTCCGGCGTGAAGACGTGCAGCACCACGTCGAGGTAGTCGGCGACGATCCACGTCCCCTCCTGCTCCCCGCCGACCGAGCGCGGCAGCACGCGCCCGTCCTGCTTCAGCGAGAACGCGACCTCGTCGTAGATCGCCTTCGTCTGCCGCGGGTTGCCGCCCGAGCAGATCACGAAGTAGTCGGTGTACGTGCACACCGGCCGCATGTCGAGAATGACGACGTCGCGCGCCAGCTTCTCCTGGGCGATGCCGGCGATGCGGCGAGCTTGTTCGAGCGAGGTCAGTTCGGTTCGGTCTCCTGAGCTGATCGCGGCCAATTCTAGTCGCGATAGAGACCGAGGCGCTCGATCTCCGCGGCCACGGCGAGAGGCACGAGCCCGTCGATCGGCTCGCCTGCGGCGACGCGGCGGCGGATCTCCGTCGAGCTGACCGGCGTCGGCTCGATCTCGAAGAGCGTGACGCCGGGCGGCGGGTCGGTCACCTCGAAACCCGGCCTCACGGCGACCGCGAGACGGGCGAGCTCGAGCACGGCCCCGGGCTCCTTCCAGGTGGGAAAGTCGGCGAGCTGGTCGGAGCCGATGAGCAGCACCGGGTCGTCGAGCCGGCGGGCGCGCAGCATGTCGATCGTTCGTGGATGCTCGTCCAGCTCGACGCGCTCGCCGGGGAAGGCCGCCTGTGCCAGAGCCAGCCGGTCGGCTGCACTCGACACGACCTCGCGGTGCCCAGGGTCGGCAACGACGAGCACCAGCACGCGCTCGTCGCCGAAGTGTCGCTTCGCTCCCTCGAGGAGCGCCACATGACCAGTGTGAGGCGGGTCGAACGTCCCGCCGAAGACGAGCGTCACTGGTACTCCAGCGTCTCTTCGCCGACGACGACCTCGTCGCCCGACCGCGCACCCGCCTGCCGCAGCGCCTCCTCCAGCTCAACCTGGCTCGGAGCCGTGCCGGCGACCCGGTAGCCACGGTCCGTGCGCAGGATGCGAAACGGCGGCCGCTTGGGCTTGGGCCGGTAGACGAGGTACTCGGCCATGTCCGGCTCGGCCGGCTCCTCGGGCAGCGGCGGCACGAGCGAGAAGAGTGCGCGGCGGAACGCCTCGACCCCCTCGCCGGTTGCGCAGCTGAGCGGGAACTCCGCCAGTACGCCGGGTGGCTCGAAGGTCGGGGGCTCGGGGAGCAGGTCGATCTTGTTCAGGACCAGCACCTCGGGCAGCTCGTCGAGGCCGGCGCCGTACGACGAGAGCTCGGCGCGAATGGTCGCGTAGTGCTCGTCGAGCTCCCCCGCCGCAGCGTCGATGACGTGCACGAGCATGCGCGCCCGCTCGAGGTGTGCGAGGAACTCGTGACCGAGCCCCGCACCCTCGGCGGCGCCCTCGATCAGGCCGGGAACGTCGGCGATGACGAGCTGGCTGCCGTCCGGCGCGTCGACCGTGCCGAGGACGGGCTCCAGCGTCGTGAACGGGTAGTCGGCGATCTTCGGCTTCGCATTGGAGATGCGCGCGAGAAGAGACGACTTCCCCGCGTTGGGGAGTCCGACGAGCGCCGCGTCGGCGAGCAGCTTGAGGTGCAGCTCGAGCTCGGCCTCCTCCCCGGGCAATCCGGTCTCGGCGAAGCGCGGAGTCTGCAGCGTGGACGTCGCGAACCGGCGGTTGCCGCGTCCGCCCGCGCCGCCGCGGCAGACGACCGCCCGCGCGCCGGGATGGGCGAGGTCGGCGATGAGATGACCCTCGCCGTCGAGCACCTGCGTGCCCACGGGGACACGTAGCTCTACGTCGTCGCCGTTCGCGCCGTGCTTCCCCGCGCCGCGTCCCGGCCCACCACGCCCTGCGGCGTACTTCCGCCTGGAGCGAAACGCCGACAGGTCGCGCAGATCCGGGTCGGCGACGAGGACGACGTCACCTCCCGAGCCGCCGTCGCCGCCGTCAGGACCGCCGCGCGGCACGTGCTTCTCGCGCCGGAAGCTGAGCGCGCCGTCTCCACCACGCCCGGCGACCGCGGTGATGCGGGCGCGGTCGTGGAACATGGTCGAAGACCTAGTCGGTTACGGAGACCGTGCGGCGCTCGCCGCTCGTCCGGAACGACACGGTGCCGTCGCGGAGCGCGAAGATCGTGTCGTCGCGGCCGATGCCCGCGCCCGGGCCCGGCTTGAAGCGGGTGCCCCGCTGCCGGACGATGATCATCCCGGTCTTTATGTCCTGGCCGGAGAAGATCTTCACGCCGAGCATCTTCGGATTCGAGTCGCGCCCGTTGCGCGACGAGCCGAGTCCCTTCTTGTGTGCCATTACTCGTCCTCTTTCTTTTTCGCCGGTGCCTTCTTGGCCGCGGGCTTCTTCGCAGCCGCCTTGGGCTTCGCCGGAGCCTTCTTCTCCGCCGCGGCGGGCTCTTCTGCGGCGGGCTTCTCCGCGGCCTTCTCCCTGGCCGGAGCCTTGAGGCTGATGGCCGTGATCTCGACCTCCGTCAGCTTGCTGCGGTGGCCGGTGTGGCGCCGGAGGCCCGACTTCGGCTTGTACTTGCCGATGCGGATCTTGTCGCCGAGCACGTCCTGGACGACCTTCGCCGTCACCTGCGCGCCCTTCGGCGAGAACTCGGCCTTGCCGTCACCGCCGACGAACAGCACCGGTGGATGGAACGGCTTGTCGGCAGGCGCAGTCAGCCGGTCGACGATGAGCCGCTGGCCCTCCTCGACGCGGTACTGCTTGCCCTGAAGGGAGATGATCGCGTACATGGCTAGGAGTTCACACGTCGGGAACGCGCGAGCGGAGCCCAGTGTACCGGAACCAGGCGCGAAGCCCGCTGCCCCAGGGATGCGCGAAGCCCTTGCAATCTGGGCTCTCGCGCTCGTGAACGTCGTGCTCATCGCCGTGACGTATGCGCGCCTTCCGCCGGACGATCTCTACAACACTGACGTCGGCGGCGTGCGCGGGGGGCTGGGCCGGGCGCTCGTCGAAGCGAACTTCCCGATCGCGCTCATCGCGGTCGGTCTGCTCACTGTGGCGGCGAACGCGCTGTACGAGACGCATCGGAGGCTCGTCGCGTGGGTATCGGCGATCGCGATACCCCTATGCGCGCTCACAGCCATCGTGGTCGACCAGGGCGACCTCGACGCGGCCCCTCGCAACGTGCTCCCGGCGATCGGCGTCGCGCTCGTCGCAGCCCTGACGGTCGTCGCGATACGAACGGCCGGCGTACACGCGACACCCGGTGCGCGCGGCGACTGGCTCCGGGTCGTGCTCGCAGTGCTCCTCGCGCTCATCGCCGTGCCGTGGATCTTCGCGCTGCTCGGGTTCTATGCCCCGGACCCGATCTACGCCGACGAGCCCTCACCGGGCGAGCCGATCGCAGCCGTTCACCTGGGCGGCCATCACGGGTTCTACGGTGTGCTCATCGCGCTCACCGGCCTCGCGTTGAGCCGCGCGCTCCCGTCGTTCCGGAACCGGCGGCTCACGGCGGCATCATCCGCTGTCCTCGCGCTCGCCGTCGCCTACGGCGTCGCGAACGCCCTCCAGGATGCGACGCTCGAGCAAATCTGGAAGCGCGGGACGATCGAGTGGAAGCCTCCGAGCGTCGTCCTCCCCAGCCTGAGCTGGGGCTGGCTCGTGATCCTCCTCGCGGCGACCGCGGTCGAGATCTTCTGGTTCAGGCGCGAGCGACGCTAGGGAGCGGGCTCAGCCTCGGCGCTGGCGGCAGCAGCGGCTGCGGGCTTGCGGCGCCGCCTGCCGCCGCGGGAGCCGCGACGGGTCTTCTTCTTCTTGGGCGCCGCAGCCTCGGCCGTGGCTGCGTCGCCGTTCGCTCCGTCGGCACCGGGCTCGGTGCCCAGGTCGGCGGCGGGCAGGTGGATCTTCGGCGTGACGGGCTCGGGCTCCTCGACGGTGGCCGCACCCTCCTCCGCCACCGCGGCCACCGGCTTCTTGCGGCGGTTGCGGCCGCCGCGGGAGCCTCGTCGGGTGCGCTTCTTCTTCGGCGCCGCAGTCTCTGCGGCTCGGCTTCCTCGGCCACCGCTTCCGCAGGCTCGTCGTCCCCGGGCTCCGGTTCCACCGCCTCCGCCACAGGCTCGACAGCCTTCCGCGAGCGCGACGCTCTGGTCGGCTTCTCTGCGAGCCCCTCGGCCGTGATCGCAGCGACCGCCTGCTCCGGCGCTCCCGCGAGCCTCGCGAACGCCGTGCCGTTCAGGACGCGCTCGACACGGACGCGAACCTTCTTGCCGACGAGCTTCGCGGCGCCGGCGACGGCGACGTCCAGGCCGTCGAGCTTGCCAACGCCGGCCTCGGGGTCGTAGAGGCCGACCTCGACCAGCTTCAGCTCGAGCTCCTGGCCCTCCTCGACCGCTGCCTGCGGCTGGAGCTTGGCCAGTGGGCCCCTGTCGAGGACGTTGAAGTGGTCGAACGGCGCATCGTGGCTCGATTCGAGGAAGAAGCGGCGCTTCGTGACCTCCTCGATCTCAGCCAGCTGAGCCGCGCCGGGGCCGACCAGCATGTCTCGTATGCGGGCGTTGAGCTCGACGCGGAACGCCTTCGTGCGAGGGCTCTCGCCGGCGAGCGTGCGCAGCCGGCGCTCGATGTCCACGACAGCGGACGCTTCGGAGAGGATCGTGCCGTCGCCCTCGCAGGTCGGGCAGCGACGCGTGAGGATCTCGCGCGGCCCCTCGGTGACGTTCTGACGCGTCATCTCGACCAGGCCGAGCGGAGAGATCTCGACGACGTACGTCTTCGTCCGGTCGCGTTCGAGCTCGCGCTTCAGCGCCTCCTCGACCGTGCCCCGGTTCTTCGGGTTCGCCATGTCGACGAAGTCGATGACGATGATGCCGCCGATGTCGCGCAGGCGCAGTTGCCTGACGACCTCCTTCGCGGCCTCGACGTTGTTCTTCGTCACCGTCTCTTCCAGGCGGGCGGTCGACGTTCGCGAGCGCGAGCCGACGAAGCGGCCGGTGTTGACGTCGATGACCGTGAACGCCTCCGCGTAGTCGAAGATCAGGTAGCCGCCGGATGGAAGATCGACGCGCTTGTGGAGCGTCGAACGAATCTCGGCATCGACGCCGTGCGCCTCGAACAGCGGCGTGCGGTCCTTGTAGCGGACGACGCGCTCCGCCATGTGCGGCGACGTCTTCTTCAGGTATCCGGTGATCCGTCGCAGCGTTCGGTCGTCGTCGACGAGAGCGCGCTCGAAGTCCTCGGTGAAGAGGTCTCGCACGACGCGGAGGGGTAGCTCGGCCTCGTTGTAGACGAGGGTCGGCGCCGGCGACTTCTTGGCGCTTGCCTGGATCTCCTTCCAGAGCTTCTCGAGGAAGCGCACGTCGCGCTCGATGTCCTCGGGAGACGCGCCTTCGGCTGCGGTGCGGACGATGAGGCCGCCCTTCGGCAGCTTGATCGCGCGCAGGATGTCCTTCAGCCGCGTGCGCTCGTCGTCCTCCAGCCTGCGCGACACGCCGATCCCCTCGCCCTGCGGCACGTACACGACGAAGCGGCCGGGCAGCGAGATCTCGGTCGTCAGGCGGGCGCCCTTCGACTTCATCGGGTCCTTGACCGCCTGCACGAGGATCTCCTCGCCACGGGAGAGGAGGTCCTGGATGCGGCGGCCGTGCCGCTTCCCCTCCAGCTCCGGGCCGACGATCTCGTCGACGTAGAGGAAGCCGTTCTTCTCCAGGCCGATCTCGACGAACGCCGCCTCCATTCCGGGGAGGACGTTGTCGACGACGCCCTTGTAGATGTTGCCGGCGATCGAGCGGCGCCCGGGGCGCTCGAGGTAGACCTCGGCTACTCGGTCGTCCTCGAGCACGGCGACGGCCTGCTCGGTGACGTCCACGGAGACGAGGAGCTCGCGCTTTGCCGCGGGCAGCGGCGCCCGGCGCGTCGGCTGCTTGCGGCGCGAGTCCGTGCGGGAGCGCTTGCGGGCAGGCGGCTTCGGCTTCTTCTCCTCAGCTCTCTCCTGCTCCTCAGGCTTCTCCTGTGCCTGGTCGGACGCGTCCGTCTGCGCCGTCTGCGGCTTCCTCTTGCGGCCGCGGCCACCGCGCGCGCCACGGCGGCGGCGAGGGCGGGCCTCTACGGCTCCCTCTGCGCTGGGAGCCTCGGCTACGGGCTGAGTCTCAGGCTGTGAATCGGGTGTTGCGGGTGCTGCGGGTGAGTCGTCTGCGGGCGTCTGCTCTTCGCGAGCGCGCCGTCGAAACCAACGTAGGGCCAAGAATTTCTCCTTCGAGATGAGAGCGCGCGCGACCCGCGGCCGGCAAAGGGCGCGGAGCGTGCAGCGCGTTGTCTGTGAGGGTCACTGTTGAAAACCTCTGAGAGCCAGCGTAGCAGCAGGGTCACGCGGCCTTGAGCTTCGACCGCCTCGTGCGGACGGTGCGGAGCCGCACCGCGAGCCGCGCCCAGGCCCACGGCTCGACCTCGGCGTACCGCTGCTCGTGGCTCGCGAGGTTGCGAATGCTGTCGAGGTACTCGAACCACGCGTCCGCCTCCTCGATCTCGAGCAGCTCCTCGGCTTCCGACCGCGGCGGCGGTGCCTTCTCGAGCTTCGCCACGTTCGGGATGCTAGGACCCCGAGCGGACGACACGAGGATCGGAGGGACGAGATGGGTGATGATCGGTACGAGCGAGGCCGGCAGCGGCTCGCGGAACTGGCCGGCGAGCGCGGCGAGTCGGTCATGGCCGCGGTGGAAGAAGTTTCCCCCGACCTCGCCCGCTACGTGATCGAGTTCGGCTACGGCGACATCTACTCGCGACCCACGCTCGACGACCAGGCGCGACAGCTCGCCGCCATCTCGGCGCTCTCGGCCATGGGCGGGGCGGAGCCTCAGCTCGAGTACCACATCGGCATCGCACTCAACGTCGGCGTGCCTCCGGGGCAGATCGTGGAGACCGTGCTCTTCCTGTCGCCGTTCGTCGGCTTCGCGCGGACGCTAAATGCCGTGCGCTGCGTGAAGCGCGTCTTCGCTTCCCGCAAGTTGCTTTAGCACCTGTGTGCGCGGGGGAACCTCCCGGTTCCCCCGAACCCCCTCCACCGGTCCGCTTCGCGGACAGGCGGCTTCACCGCCGACCGCGGACGGCGATCGCCTCCAGCACGCCGATCGCCACGAGGTTCGCCACGAGCGACGAGCCGCCGACGCTGACGAACGGCAGGGTGATTCCCGTCACCGGCGCCACGCCGGTCGCCATGCCGACGTTGACGAAGATCTGGAACAGCAGGGCGAAGACGATGCCCGTCGCGGCGATGGCCGAGAAGGCATCGCGCGCGATCGTGACGATCTTCAGGCCCCGCCAGACGATCAGCAGATAGAGCAGGAGCAGAACGGCGGCGCCGGCGAACCCGCGCTGCTCGGACAGCGAGGCGAACGCGAAGTCGGTCGCGTGCTCGGGCAGGTAGTCGAGCCTCGTCTGGGTCGCCTCGTCGACGCCGCGCCCGAGGGCGCCTCCGGAGCCGACCGCCGTGATCGACTGCCGCTGGTTCCACGTCGTGCCCTGCGGATCCTCGTCCGGGTCGAGGAAGCCGGTCAGGCGGTCGGTCTGGTACGGCTTCAGCACCTCGATCCCCGCAGCTGGTAAGAGCCACAGAGCCGCCGTCACGGCGACGAGGGTGAGCGCGGCGAGCACAACCAGGTGCACCCAGCGCACACCGGCCACGAAGAGGCACGCGCCGAGGGCCGCGAGATAGACGAGGCCACTGCCGAGGTCGGGCTGGAGGAAGACGAGGAGCACCGGCGGCACGGCGAGCGCGATCGCCATGAGCGGCGTCCGCACGTCTTCGATGCGCCTGATGCGGTCCGCGAGGAACGCGGCCATGAAGAGGACGAACAGGAGCTTCCCGAACTCGGAGGGCTGGAAGCGGAAGAAGGAGACGTCGATCCACCGTCGCGAGCCACGGGCGACCGTGCCGACCAGCGCCACGAGCACCATCAGGCCGATCATCACGCCGTACAGCCCCGGCTTCCACCGTCTGTACCACGCCGGGTCGATGAAGATCGCGCCCACCATCAGCACGATCCCGATCCCCGCGAACACGAGCTGGCGCGTCAGGTAGTAGTCCGGCTCGCCGGGGACGTCGTGCCGGGTGATCCCGGAGATAGCCCAGAGCCCGAAAGCGACGAGACCGCCGGCGGCGGCCAGCAGCACCCAGTCGAGCCGGGCGACGAGCGGCCGCTCCTCCTGGCGCGCGAACTGCGCCGGACGGCGGCGGCGCCTGGTGGTCTGGACGGTGTCGACGTACTCGGCCATGGGTCAGTCGGAGTTGATGTCGCCGATCGCCGGCGCCTTCGTGTGGAAGTACTGCTCGAAGACCTTGAGCGCCGCGGGTGCGGCAGCCGTGCCGCCGTGGCCGCCGTTCTCGATGACCGCGCAGAGAGTGATCGTCGGGCTGTCGGCGGGCGCGTAGCCGCACCACCAGGACTGATCGAGCAGCAGCGGGTAGCTGGAGCCCGGCAGCTGCACGACCTTCTCGGCCGTGCCCGTCTTGCCGGCGACCGGGATCGCGAAGCTGCCGAAGACGGAGGTCGCCGTCCCGTACGAGGCGTGCGTGGCGTCGTAGAGCGCGCTCTGGATCACCTCGATCGCCGTCGGGTCGGCGCCGCTGTCGGCAGGCGGCGCAGGCTGAAACGACCTGACGACCGTCGGCGCCGCGTTCTGGCCGCCGGCCTTCTCGACGGCGGCCACCACGTGCGGAGTCACGAGCTTGCCGCCGTTCGCGACGAGCGCGAAGAAACGCGCCATCTGCAGCGGCGTGACGGCGACGTCCTTCTGGCCGATCGTCAGCTGGATCGAGTCACCCGGCTTCCAGAGCTTGTCGATCTCGTTCGTGTACGTCGCCTCGCGCCACTCGGGGGTCGGCAGGATCCCCTTCGCCTCGGGCCCGATGTCCACGCCCGTCAGCGCGCCGATGCCGAAGCGGCTGGCCCACGCCTGGAGCGGATGGCCGCGCTCCGGTGGCAAGTCGTAGAACATCGTGCCGAGGCGGTAGAAGTACGTGTCGCAGGAGGCAGCGATCGCCTCCGACATCCCCATCGACCGGTTGACGTTGAGATCCCAGTTGTTGAACACCTGGTCGGCGCCGGTGACGCCCTCCACCCTGTACGAGCCCGTGCACGGCAGCAGCGAGTACTGGTCGACCAGATGCTCCTGCAGAGCGGCGAGTGCCGTGATCGGCTTGAACGTCGAGCCCGGCGGATAGATGGCCGCGGTAGCGCGGTTCAGGCCGGGGTAGTTCTCGCGGCGCGCCGTCTCGGCGTCGAGCAGCGGCTTCAGCTTCTCGTCGTCCCGCCCGGTGTAGACGCTCGGCCGGAAGGTCGGGTACGAGGCCATCGCGAGGATGTCGCCGTTGTTGGGATCGAGGGCGACGATCGAGCCGCCGTTGGCGGCCCACTCGCCGTCCGCGTGTGCGCGTGCGATGCCGTATTGCAGCGCGCGCTCGGCGGCGCGCTGCAGCGAGACGTCGATCGTGAGCCGGAGGTTGTCGCCTGAGGTGGGCACCTCTCTCAGAATCCAGTCGCTCTTGTGCCTGCCGAGGGAGTCGACGCGGACCTCCGCGATGCCATCCGTGCCTCGGAGAGGCTTGTCGAACGCCGCCTCGACACCCGATTGCCCGATGCGGTCGCCGAGCACGTAGCCCTCCTTCCGCATCTCCTTGAGTTGCGCAGCCGAGATCTCGCTCACGTAGCCGAGCACCTGCGCCAGCAGCGACTCGGCGGGGTACGAGCGCAGGTACGTCTCCTTGAGGTCGACGCCGGGGAACTCGCTCGTGTGTTCCTCCAGGTACGCGATCACCTCCGGGGAGACGGCCACCTTCAGCGTCACCGGCGTCAGCGGGTCGTCCTGGTGCGAGCGGATTTCTCGCCGGAGCTTCCAGAAGGGGATGTCGAGAATGCGCGCCAGCTCCCGCACCTGCGTGTCGCGACCCGAGCCCTTGGGTAGGAAGCCGGGCCAGAGCACGACCGCCGTCGAGGCGACGTTGCGAACGAGCACGCGCCCCTAGCGGTCGACGATCGTGCCGCGGGGAGCCTCGATCCGGTCGCGGCGGAGCTGGTTCTCGAGCGCAGCCGTCTCGTACTTCTCGGGCGAGAGGATCTGCAGCGACCACAGCCGGAGGAAGAGCACGCCGAACGCGATCAGCGCGATGCCGCCGAGAATGGCGACGCGCATCGCCATCCGCGGCGTCAGCAGGTACGGCTCCTCGACCTTCGGGTCGGGCGGGAGGAAGCTCGGCAGCCGCTCGCCGGTGCTAGCCAAGAGCGCTCACCTCCGGTCCGAAGGTGGCTGCCGGGCGGCGCGGCAGCAGCCTCCGCACGACGGCGAAGACCGGCCACGTGAGCAGGAGGTTCAACGCGATGGACTGGAACAACGTGTCGAAGAGCACCTCGCGCGCGGGGGCCGGCTCGGCGAGCATGAAGCGCAGCGCGAGCATCCCGACGAGAAAGAGCACCGTCATCACGCCGACCGCCAGGTACGGGGCGTAGCGGCGCCGTGAAGGAGTGGTCTCGCCGTAGCGACCGGTCCAGTAGCCGACGAGCGTGAGCAGCAGCGACGTCACGCCGAGCGTGTCGAGGAGCGCGATGTCGATCACGAGCCCGCCGAAGAAGCCGGCGACCGCGCCCGTGGTCGCTCCGCGGACGAGCGCCACGGCGACGAGCGCGACGAGCAGGATGTCGGGGGCGGCGCCGAGGATCGAGGCACTTGCGAACACCGACGCCTGGAGCACGGCCGCGACGAAGATGATCGCGCCGATCTTCAGCCCGTCGATCATCGGCGGCTCAGCCTCGGCGAGGTCTGCGGCTTCTCCACGAGCACGAGCACGGAGTCGAGCGACGAGAAGTCGACGAAGGGGTCGACCTCGATCCGCTTGTAGATGTCGGTGTCGAGCTGGCCGACGCCCTTGACGATGCCGATCGGAATCCCGCGCGGGTAGGCCGATGCGAGGCGGCCCGATCGCCAGCCGGCCGTGATGACGACGTCGCCCGCCTCGACGACGTCCTCCTTTCTCACCCGCTCGAGGACGAGCGCCTCGCCGCCGGCGACGCCGTGGCGGACGATGCCCGCGGCGTTCGTCTTCAGGTCGAGTGCCGAGACGGCGCTGGTCTCGTCTGTGAGCAGCGTCACCCGCGAGCTGCGTCGCGACACACGCGTGACGCGGCCGACCAGGCCGGCGGCGGTGACGACGGGATCGTTGACGTGGACGCGCGCGTTCGAGCCGGCCGCGATCAGCACCTGCTGCTCGAACTGGCCCGGCGTGCGGCCGATGATGCGCGCGGCCACGCCGTTGTAGTCGCTCGGGAAGCTGGGCCCTTGCCGGAAACGGAGCAGCCGCCGCAGCTCGGCGTTTTGGCGCACGGCCGTCTGGTTTTGGATCGCCTGCTGACGGAGGCGCTTGACCTCGGCGCGGAGCTTCTCGTTCTCCGACTCGGCGCCGAGGACGTCCCCGGCCCAGCCGGCGGCATCCTCGAACGGCTGCGCCACGCGCTCGGCCGCGACCTGGAACGGGTAGATGACGGACGCGCCCGCGTCCTGGACGCTGTGCAGCGTCCCGCTCGACGACTCGCGGAAGTAGACGCTCAGCAGAGCGAGCGAGAGGAGTACGAGACCGACGACCGTCGCTCGCCGTAGGAGCGGCCGTCCCGGCTTTGCAGGCGCTCCAGCGGGGGCCACGGGCCGCCGGCCGGTCGGTACGAGCGTCCCGACCCGTGCTGATCGGTGGCGAGGCACGAGGGGGCCTTAGTGTAGGGAAGCCTGCGGAACAGCTACGAGGTTCAGGAGAGCCTGGCGGGACATTGCTCGCCGTCGGGACGCGATGGTCGTTCCGAGGCAAGGACGCAGGGAGCCCGCGTACTGGTCAAGTACGTGGGCGACCGAGGACGCCGCCTCGGGGCGATCCAGCGCGTCATGGACGGCACAGTCCATGTCTCGCCAGGCTCTCCTATACGCGGCTGTTCGCGCGCGCCCGGTTGCGGCCCCGGTTCCTCTGGCTGCGGTGGATGACTTCGAACTCCTCGAGGCTCTTGCCCGAGCCCACGGCCACACACGTGAGCGGGGAGTCCGCCACGTGCACCGGCATGTGTGTCTCGTGGCGCAGCCGCTCGTCGAGGCCGGTGAGCAGCGCGCCGCCGCCGGCAAGCATCACGCCGCGGTCCATGATGTCGGCGGCGAGCTCGGGGGGCGTCTTGTCGAGCGTTTGCCGGATGGCGTCGAGAACCTGGGCGACCGGGTCCTCGAGTGCGTGGCGCACCTCGTCGGAGGACATGACGACCGTCTTCGGCAGCCCGGTCAGCATGTCGCGGCCGCGAACCTCCGCCTTCAGCTCGTCCTTCATCGGGTAGGCGGAGCCGATCTCGAGCTTGATCTCCTCGGCGGTCTGCTGGCCGATCAGGAGCTTGTACTCCTTCTTCACGTGATTGACGATGGACTCGTCCATCTCGTCGCCGCCGACTCGGAGGCTCTGCGAGACGACGATGCCGCCGAGCGAGATCACGGCCACCTCGCTCGTGCCGCCGCCGACGTCGACGATCATGTTGCCGGCAGGCTCGGCGATGGGGAGCCCCGCCCCGATCGCGGCCGCCATCGGCTCCTCGATCAGGTAGGCCTGGCGCGCGCCGGCCGAGAGGGTCGCCTCCTCGACGGCTCGCCGCTCTACTCCGGTCACGCCCGAGGGGACGCAGACGACGACGCGCGGGTGGGCGAAGCGGTGCTGGTGCACCTTCTGGATGAAGTGGCGGAGCATCTGCTCGGTGACGTCGAAGTCGGCGATGACGCCGTCCTTCAGCGGGCGAATGGCGGAGATCGAGCCGGGGGTGCGGCCGAGCATCCGCTTCGCCTCGACTCCGACGGCGTGCACCTCGCCGCTGCGGGTGTCGATCGCGACCACGGAGGGCTCGGACAGGACGATGCCGCGTCCGCGGACGTACACGAGCGTGTTGGCCGTGCCCAGGTCGACCGCCATGTCGCGGCTGCCGAAGCCTGTGAGGTTGTCGAAGATGCCCATCGGGGGAGGTGGGGAGTCTAGCCGCGCACCACCGTCGCCCCTGACGGATGCCGTCCGACTGGGGTCTGACCCCGGGGCGTGGCCGCTATGGCCATGTCCGGGGTCTGACCCTGGACATGGATGCTTTAGTCGAGGGGGAGGCCTCCGCGCGAGGCGAGCGTGATGAGAAGTCCCGCGGGCAGGCCGACGACGTTGAGGTAGTCGCCGTCGATTCGCTCGACGAGCGCGGCGCCGAGGCCCTGGATCGCGTACGCGCCGGCGCGGCCCTGCCACTCGCCGACAGCGACGTAGCGCTCGATGCCTTCGGCCGTGAGCTCGCGGAACGTGACGGCCGTCACCGCACGGCCGCTCTCCTCCCACTCGTCGGTACGCAGGCAGAGGCCGGACACGACATCGTGCGTCTGTCCGGCGAGCCGTCCGAGCATCGACGTCGCCTCCTCGGCGTCCGCCGGCTTGCCCAGCACCTCGCCGCCGAGGACGACGACGGTGTCGACGCCGAGCACGGGCTCTCCCCCGCCTTCCACCGAGCGTGCTTTGCCGATCGCGTGCTCGACGGGATCGTCGCCGACCTCGTCGTAGGCAGGCGTGACGACGCGAAAGGGGATCCGCAGCTGCTCGAGGATCGCGCGTCGCTGCGGCGACGTGGAGGCGAGGACGATCATCTTAGGCGAGCCGCTAAGAGCGCTTGCGTGTGACCAGAGCGCCGCACGCCGGCCGCTTCCGCGAGCCACTGCGTCGAAGCGGTAGTCCCGAGCGTCGGAGAGACGGTCGGCCCTGCCTTCAGGCGCCTGAAGCTCGACGAGGTCGAGCATGTCGCAAGCCATGCGAACGCAGCAGACGGATCGCAGTCGCCGTGCGAGCAGGTGGAGCTCCACCGAGTCCTCGAAGGACGCCGACCGCTCGACGCGGTGCATGCCGAAGTAGGCGGCGAAGTCAACGCGACGTCCCGCTGCATCGAGCACGACGTGGCTCGTCCGGGTAGCAGAGCATCGAAAGATCAGGCCGTATCACGAGAGACACGAGCTGCACCTCGCACTGGCCATCGCCCGGGACGAGGAACGAGCGGCCGTGCCGGAGGCCCCACGAGAGGTGGATCGCACGAGCATGCTCGCTCCGGACTCGGAGACGAGCGTCAGATCGAAGATCGCGTCGGGCAGGCCGACGGACGCACGACTCCGGTCTGCGCTCGCCTCGAAAGCACGGAAAGGGGGACGAGTGATCGGGGATGCCGAACGCTGCGTGCAACACGCCGCACGCCTGCCCGCCGGGCCGTCTCGACGAGCCGCACCGTGTTGGCACGTCCAACCGCGAACGTCCCGGAGCCACGCTCAAGCGAAGCCAGGACGAGATATAGAGCAGTGCCACAGCCCAGCTCGAAGGCACGTCCTTCCCGGACGACGTCATCCAACAGATGCAGCTCGCTGTCTCGGACTGCCCCAACAGCCCGAGTTGACGGCTCGCGTTGCCAGGCTGAGCGTGCGCGCGCGACGTCCTCGGGCAAGTAGCGACGTCGCCAGCACCGGTCCGGTGAACGCGAACGGTTCCGCTGCGCGTGATCCGTCAGCTCGCCGGGGCCCATCGGCCCGCTTCCGCGCGACCCAGATCTCCTCCGCCGGCCACTTCCGCCCCCAGTCGGGCGTGACGTAGTCGTAGTACTCGTGCGTCTCCGCGTCTTCGGGCGCGTACAGCTCGATCAGCCGCTCGATCTCGAAGCCGCTGTCCCGCAACACGTCGATGAGGTTTCCGGCCGGTAGGTGAAACTCGACTTCGCCCGTGTCCGGCCACTCGATGCGGTTCATGCCCCGCTGCGGTCGCTGCAGGCTCTCCGTGGTTCCTTCGAGGTCCTGGCACAGCGTGGCGATCGTCGAGTTGCGGAGGAAGACGAGCCGCCCGCCGGGCCGGAGCAGTCGAGCCGCCTCGGGGATCCAGCGGTACGGGTCGGCCCAGATGGAGGCGCCGAACTCCGACGCGACGAGATCGAACGAGGCGTCGGGGAGCGGCACGTCCTCGCCGACGGCCTCGACGAGCGGAAACTCGAGTCCGAACTCCTTCTGCATCTCGCGTGCTGTCTCCAGCTGCGCCGGAGTTGGATCGACGCCGACCGGCCGTGCTCCGCGCTTGGCCATCCAGGCCGAGAGGTACGCCGTGCCGCAACCGAGATCGAGGACGTCGAGCCCCGAGACGTCGCCGTAGACGTTCAGCTCGGAGTCGGGAACGCGGAACACGCCCCAGCTCATGTCCTCTTCCGCCCATGCAGCGCGCGCGTTCGGGCCCGTGAACTTCGCGTTGCTCCTCGTCCAGACCTCGACGTTCTGCGCGACGTACTCGGGGTACTCAGGCGAGCTCATCGCCGAACCAGAGCTCGATCTCCCGCGCCGCGGTCTCGGGCGAGTCCGAGCCGTGCACGAGGTTGTTCGGCATCGCGAGCGCCAGGTCGCCGCGGATCGTCCCCGGCGCCGCGTCGACGGGGTTCGTGGCGCCGATCGTCGCCCGCGTGACGCGCACGGCGTCCTCTCCCTCGAGCACGAGCGCCAGCGTCGCGCCCGTGGTGATGAACCCGACGAGCTCGCCGAAGAACGGCTTCTCCGCATGCTCGGCGTAGTGCCGTTCGGCGAGGTCGCGATCGACGTTGAGCAGCTTCGCCGCGCGAACCACGAGGCCGCGCCGCTCGAAGCGCCCGACGATCTCGCCGAGCAAGCCGCGCTCCATCGCGTCGGGCTTGACGAGGATGAGCGTCCGCTCCACGCGCGGAAATCTACTCGGCTGCTCGACGCTGCCGCCGCGCCTTCGCCCGCTCGGCGGCCTCGGACCTCGAGTCCGGAAGCTCTACCGGCTGCGGGCGCGAGACGGGCGTCTCGCAGAACGGGCAGACCTGCCACAGCGGGTCGAGCGGCGCCTTGCAGCCGGAGCACGACTCTCGCAGCCGCGTCGTGCAGACCGGGCAGACGAGGTAGCCGGTGTCGACGGGCGAGCGGCACACGGGGCAGCGCTGCTCCTCCGATCGGGCGCAGCGCCTGGAGCGCTCTCATCTCCAGCTCGCGCTCCTTCACCTCGTCCAGGTACTCCGGCGGCCTGAACAGCATGTAGATCACCGCGCCGATGAACGGCGGCACGAGCCCCAGCACCGTCGCCATGGCGACCAGCCACCGGTCCTGAATGCGGCGGCGGGCGTCCTTGTACGTCCAGTAGCCGACCGCGAGCCAGAAGACGACGAAGAAGAAGATCAGGAGGTTGCGCGTGACGAGCCAGCCCTGGGAGTCGAAGAAGTCGGCCAGCGGCGCAGCGCTCATATCAGCAGTTTGCCGATCAGGAACCCCGTTGCAAACGCCGCGGCCACGAAGAGCACCAGGGCAAGGATCGCGAAGAGGATGGCGCCGGCCGCGCCGGAGCGCGTTCTGGTCCGCCGCCGGCGGCGTGCACGACGGGGCGCGGGGCCGGGAACGGCCACGCTCACCGCGCCGCCGCGTGCAGGTCGGCAAGCAGGTAGAGCGAGCCCGTCACGAGCACGCGCGAGCCGAGCTCGTGTGCCCGCCGTACTGCGGCCACGGGATCCTCCACAGCCACGACGTGCGAAACGTATCGGCGCGCCCGGTCGGCGAGCTCGGCCGCAGGGAGCGCCCGCGGGTTCGACGACTGCGTTGCGACGAGCGTTGTGCCCACTCGCGCCAGCCGGTCGAGCATCGCGTCCACGTCCTTGTCTCGAGCACGGAGAGCGACGACCGTCCAGTCGTCCTCGGGCAGCCGCTCGAGGAGCCAGTCGACGGCCTCCGGTGTGTGCGCGCCGTCCCACAGCTCGTCCTCCGCGCGCCACTCGAGACGGCCGGGGAGCCGGACGTCGGCGTCGCCCTCGATCGGACGGCCGAGGAACGCCTCCGCCGCCGCCTGCGCCCCGCCGACACGCACTTCCTGCTCGGGCAGGAGGTAGGCCCACTCGGGCTCGCCGAGCACGACGATCGCGCCCGGGGCGGGCGACAGCGAGCTTCTCGCGCGCGATCGCCTCGCGTGTCTCGCCGAGCACCTCCGTGTGCTCGAGGCCGACGTTCGTCAGGTGGACGACCGGTCGCGTCGAGGACGTTCGTCGCGTCGAGCCGGCCGCCGAGCCCGGCCTCGATCGCAGCGACGTCCACTCCCTGTGCGGCGAACTCGGCGAGCGCGGCAGCCGTCAGCGCCTCGAACTGCGTCGCTCCCAGCCGTTCGGCCGCGGGCCGCACTCGGCCGACCGCACGCTCGAAGCCCTCGGCGTCGGTGTCGAGCCGCTCCTCCCAGCCCGAGACGTGCGGCGACGTGTACGCGCCGACACGCAGCCCTTCCTGCCGCAGCAGCGCGGCGATCGTTCGCGTGGCCGTCGACTTGCCGTTCGTGCCGACGACGTGGACGGAAGGGAACGCGCGCTCGGGGTGGCCGAGCTCCTCGAGCAGCGCGTGCATCCGATCCAGGCCGAACTCCTCCGGCCACGGCGAGAGCGACTCGATCCAGGCTGTATGCGGCCCCATCACCGGGAATGTTGACGACAGCTGCATGCACGCGTACCGTTGAGAGGTCGTCGAGCGAAGGAGGTGGCCGAATGCTTGAACTTGCCAGCCCCACCTTCACCCGCGCTGCCGCGGGGCTCGACCGCTAGCTCATCGGGTTCCGCGGCCACCTACGACACAAGGAGCACGCGTGACCGCGAATACCCTTGCCGCGCTCGGCTGGACCGATGAGCTCGAGGCGGCGATGACAATCTATTCCGAGCGGGGCTTCGAGCCCGCCCGCGTCGTCGCGGAGCATCGCGGCGGCTACTACGTCCGCGGCGAGCGCGACGACCGGCTCGCGTCGGCACGCGGCAAGCTCCGCGACCACGAGATCACCGGCGGCATGCCGGCCGTCGGCGACTGGGTCGCCGTGTGCGACGCGCCGGGCGGCACAGCGGCAATCGAGGCCGTGCTGCCGCGGCGCACGAAGATCTCGCGCAAGACGCCATGGCTCAAGGCCGAGGAGCACACGCTCGTCGCGAACGTCGACACGGTGTTCCTCGTGGCCGGGCTGGACGGCGACTTCAACGCCCGCCGGCTCGAGCGCTATCTCGTCACCGCGTGGGACTCCGGGGCGGATCCCGTGGTCGTGCTGACGAAGCTCGACATCTGCGAGGACGACGAGCAGATCACAGAAGCCGAGGCTGTGGCCATCGGCGTCCCCGTGCTGGCGGTGAGCAACGTCACCGGAGAGGGGCTCGACGACGTGCGGGCATACCTGGCGCCCGCCCGCACCGTGGCGCTCCTCGGCTCGTCAGGCGTCGGCAAGTCGACGCTCGTCAACAAGCTCGCCGGACGCGAAGTGATGCGCACAGGCGAGCTGCGGCGAGACGGCCGAGGCCGCCACATGACGAGGCACCGACAGCTGCTCGTGCTGCGCGACGGCACGATCCTCGTCGACACGCCCGGGCTGCGGGAGCTCCAGCTCTGGGAGGGAGACGTGGACAGCGCGTTCTCCGACATCGCGGAGCTCGCCACGCAGTGCAAGTTCAACGACTGCTCACACCAGGCGGAGCCCGGGTGCGCCGTGCTCAAAGCGCTCACTACCGGCGAGCTCGACGGCGACCGGATGCGGAGCTACCGCAAGCTCGAGCGCGAGCTGCGCGCGATCGAAGCCCGCTCGAACAAGCGCATCGGGCGAGAGCTCAAGCGGCGCTGGAAGACGAGAGCGCGGGAGACGCGGCAGGAGCGGAAGTACGGGAAGCGGTACTGTGGCAGCTCGTCTTGGCGTGCTCGCCCGGGTGCTTCTCCTGGCGTCTCTCGCTGCTCCTGGCCGCCGCCGGCTCTGCTCAGGCCACCGGTCAGCCGGCTGCGTCCGCGCCTCGGATCGGGCGACGAACGTCAGCTTCCAGGCTGCGGGCGGAGCCAGGCTCAAGGGCGCCGTGCTCGGCCGCGGCTCGACCGGCGTGGTGCTGGCGCACACGACGAGCGCCGACCGCTGTCAGTGGCTGCCCTTCGCCAGGGAGCTGGCGAAGCAGGGTTACCGCGCGCTCGTCTTCGACATGCGCGGCTACGGCGCGTCCACCGGCCTCACGAACACCGACCCGCACCTGGACGTGATCGCGGCCGCCGCCGAGCTGCGCCGCCGCGGCGCCAAGAAGATCGTGCTCGCGGGCGCGTCGATGGGCGGCACCGGCGTCGTCGCCGCTGCTCCCGTCATCCGCCCTGCGATCAGCGGCGTCATCGAGCTTTCGGCGCCGACCGCCTTCAGCGGCGCAAACGCGCTCGCGGCCGTGAAGAAGCTGAAGCGTCCCGGCGCTGTTCGTCGCCGGCCGCGACGACGGCGACTTCCCGGCGGCGACGCGCGCTCTCTACAAGGCGGCAGCGACGAAGGACAAGAAGCTCCACATCGCGCCGTCGTCGTGGCACGGCGTCGATCTGCTGGCGATCCCGTCCGTGAAGAAGCTCGTGCTCGGCTTCGTCCAGCGGATGCGCTGACACGGCGCATTACCGGCGTATTAGCGGCCCCGCGGACACTCGCCGAGCAAGCTACGGAAGGACTCGCATGCGTCTGTTGATCGTGTCTCGCAGCGCTTAACGGCGTGCCGTGCTCGCCGGCGTCGGCTCGGCGTCGCCGGTGCCCTCTGCGGCCGGTACGAGCAGCGCCGCGGGGTGGAAGGCGGAGAGGGTGGGCTGGGGCTATGCAGACGACATCAATGAGCAGGGGCAGATCGTCGGACAAGACGAGGGCGAGGCACTCCTCTGGCAGAACGGCGAGCCCAGCGCTCTCGAAGCACCCGATGTGGAGTTGTCGGACGACGTCGGTGACGGTTACTTCGCCAACGGCGATCAATGACAGCGGTGAGATCGTCGGCGAACCTGTGGTGAGTGGCGAGTACGCGTTCCTCTGGCGGAACGGCGACGTCCAAACGCTCCGGTCGCTTCCCAGGGCGAAACTCATGAGCGCCGACGACATCAACAACCGCGGTGAGATAGTCGGCTGGAGCGGCATCACCGCCGTCGTGTGGGAAGACGGTGAACCCCGTCGCCTGCCGGGCAGGGCATGTGACGAGGCGAATGCCGTCAGCGACAACGGAGCGATCGTCGGCGTCGTCAGCACACGGTGCGGCGAGTTCGGCGTTCCGCGCTACCCCCGAGCTGTGCTCTGGGAGGCGGGGACGCCACGCATCCTCATCAATGCGAAGAGCGAGGCAGTGGCGATCAACAACCTCGGCCAGATCGTGGGCTGGCGCAAGCCCACCTGGGCAAGGTTGCGCCGCGGGTTCCTGTGGGAGAACGGAATCACTCGGGATCTCGGGTCAGGTTTCCTGCCGGAAGCGATCAACGACCGTGGCCAGATCGTGGGCTCGTGTGGCAAGCGCGCGTGTGTATGGGAGAGCGGCAAGCTGACGAAGCTCGACGAGCTCGGTTACCACGACGCCGTCGCGACGGCGATCAACGAGCGACAGCAGATCGTCGGCTACGCGATCTCGGGCGGCGGTGAGTTGAGGGAGCTTGGCGTCGTCCTCCTGTGGACGTTCAAGCCATGAGGCACGTGAGCCGGAAGATCGTGCTCCCCGCAGCGGTCGCCGCCTTGCTCTCGGGTGCGGGTACGGTGGCGCCGACTGTCACCTCGGCGAGCGCCAGCGCATCGGGGTGGAGTCCCAGGACGCTGGCGTCGGACTTCTACGCGGCTGCGATCAACGAGCGTGGGTGGATCGTCGGTGGATTCAGGGACGAGGCCCTCGTGTGGAAGAACGGGAAGAGCCGCGCCCTCCCGGAACCTGCGTGGTTGGATGCGTACGACTACCCGTCGGCCGCAGCGATCAACGACGCCGGTGACATCGCCGGCTACACGTGGGAAGGTAGCGAGCACGCCCTGTTCTGGCCGCGCAGCGGAGGAGTGCGAACGTTGGCCACGATTCGAGAACGCGACTCGAGCGGCGCCGCGGACATTAACAACCGCGGTCAGATCGTCGGCTGGAGCGGTGATCGCGCCGTCGTCTGGGAAGGTGGGCGAGTACGCGCGCTGCCCGGTCGGCGTGGCGAGCCCAGCGCGATCAACGATCGCGGACTCATCGTCGGCTCCGTCGGTGCGCGGGCTGCACTCTGGGAGAACGAGACGCTGCGTATTCTCGCCAGCACAAAGAGCGCCGCCGTCGACATCAACAACCGCGGTCAGGTAGTCGGCTGGCGCACAGGAGCCGGCGGCAAGCTGAGTCGCGGATTCCTGTGGGAGAACGGAGGAATGGTCGATCTCGCAGGCTTCATGCCAGCCGCGATCAACGACCGCGGGCAGATCGTCGGCTCCTGCAGTCTCCGGGCGTGTGTGTGGCAGCGGGGCAGGATCACCAAGCTTCGAGATCTCGGGTACTCCTACCCCGTCGCCACCGGGATCAACGAGCGGCAGCAGGTTGTTGGATCCGGGCAAGCAGGAGGCGGACAACTGATGCCGTACAGCGTGGCGATCCTCTGGACGTTCGAGCCATGAAGCACGTGCGCCGGATGATCGTGCTCGTCGCTGTCGGCCGCAGCTCGTGCTCCTTGCGCGTGGGCGCGGCATCGCCGGCGCGCGCGCCGCAGGCGACGTAGGGGCAGCTGCGTGCTCCCGTTCCGTACGTGCAGTACTCGGTGGGGTCTGGGCCTTCAGCCCGAAAGGGATAACGATCGGTGGCAGGTCGTCGGTGTCGTGTACAGCAAGACGAAGGACTAAGATCTTGGATACCACGACTGGACCGGCTGTTGCACATGTGGGTGAAGGGCACGAGCAGCGACGAGGGTACGTAGGGCGTCTCGGCTATCAGCGCGAACGGCATAACTCAGCTTGGCTCAGGCGACTTTCGACTCGGCAGACCTCAGGACGAAGGACACGGATCTGGGACGGCTGATCACGGGCTGTCCACTGGCCGAACGCTCGGGCCTGCGAGACGAGCGACCCTGGTGGGGAGAGGAGCTCGCGATCGCGTTCAGCAATCGCGGCAAGCTCGTGGGCACGAGCGACACGAGGCGCGGCGAAGATCATGTCGGGCCACTGGCAAGATGGAAGGCGCGAGATCTGGGAACTGCGACGAGCGGCACGCGTTGCTGCGCACGCTCAGAGATCGCTGACGTCGGCCAAGCCGCCTTCAGCCCGAAGGGCAAGCTCATCGTCACGGCCACTTCCTCTGCGCGTGATCAACGACAGAATGCGTTCGACATTTGGCGAACCGCGAGTGGTCGTCGGCTCCATACGTGGGAGGCGATAACGAGCTCGTCCAGGCCGTCCTTCAGTGGGGATAGCGCAGCTGCTTGCCACAGGGGATCTTGAAGACTGCGATCCGGTGAGCATCTGGCGAACGACGCAACGGCCGTCAATTCGAACGGTGGGCAAAGCGCCGGGACAAGTTCAGCCGGCGACGGCGGGCTCATCGCTACCGGCGGCGACACTGTCATGGCAGTAACACGGATCTGGTGGATCGACCTAGGTTCGATCGGTGGCACACCTTCGGGGGGGCCAAGCTTGGGCGATCAGCCCGAGCGGGCGGCTCAGTCCTCGCTCGGTGACGGGAACGAGTGCGGATCGGAAGGACAAGTACGGTGGCACGATTCCTCCGACGCCTTCGAGGGGCACCGGTAGGGCAGCGATGACAGTCTTCGGCACTCTCCCGAAGGAGACCTCGGCGCGAGGAGGTCGGCCGATAACGAGCGCGTGCACATCTCGTGGACGACGAGCGGCCGATACGGTGTCCGTGCTGCAGTGCGGCCTTCCTACGGACCGCGCAACGTCCTCTGGACGTTCAAGCCCTAAGTATCTAGCGCGTCGAGCTCGCGCCTGTAGCGCTCGAGCTTCTCCCGCTCGGCGTCGACGACCTCCGGCCGGCGCGTTCGCGACGAAGCTCTCGTTCGCGAGCATGCCCTCGGCGCGCGCGATCTCCTTCTGCAGCCGCTCCTTCTCGCGCTCGACGCTGCCGTCCTGCGTCACCTGGCCGGGCTTGACGACCGCCTCGAAGATGCGCGCCTCGTCGTCCGAGAGCTCGATCCGCACCTGGCTGCGCCGGTAGAGCGTCGCCGCCGACTGCACGCGCTCGAGCGCGTCGGCGTCGGCGTCGAACCGCGCGTCCGCTGTCGGGCCACGGCGAGACGATCAGCCGGCTCTCCCGCGCGGGCAGGTGCGTCCAGATCTCCTCGGTCACGTGCGGCATCACGGGATGGAGCAGCTGGAGCAGCCGCTCCAGCGCCGCGAGCGCCGTCGCCTGCGCGTCGGCGTCACCGTCGTACAGCCGCGGCTTGATCGCCTCCGCGTACCAGTCGCAGAAGTCGTCGAAGGTGAGGTGGTAGAGGCTGTCGGCGACCTCGGAGAACGCGAAGCGCGGCAGAGCATCCTCGATCAGCGCCCGTGCCCGCTCCAGCCGCGCGAGGATCCAGCGCTCCTCGACGTCGCGCGGCTGCGCCCCGGGCGTCGCGCCCTCGGTCTTTGAAAGGATGAGCCGCGAGACGTTCCAGAGCTTGTTTGCGAGCCGGCGACCCTCGTCCATGGCGGCGTACGAGAGCCGCGTGTCCTGCTGCGACGACATCTTCATGAGGCCGTACCGCGTTGCGTCGGTCGCCGTACTCGGCGATCACATCGAGAGGGTCGACGCCCGTGCCGAGCGACTTCGACATCCGCCGCCCGTCGGGCGCGAGCACCGTCGAGTGGATGATCACGTCGGAGAACGGGACTTGCTCGACGAGCTCGAGGCCGGAGAAGATCATCCGGTTCTCCCAGAGGCGGATGATCTCGCGCGCCGTGATGTTGAGATCGCCCGGGTAGAAGCGTTGCAGGTCAGGTGTGTCGTCCGGCCAGCCGAGCGTGGCGAACGGCCACAGCGCCGACGAGAACCACGTGTCGAGGACGTCCGGGTCGCGCTCGAGCTCCGTCTTCCCGCACTCCGCGCAAGCGTCCGGCTCTGACTCGGCGACGGTGACGTGGCCGTCGGGGCAGTACCAGACGGGCAGCTGGTGCCCCCACCAGAGCTGGCGCGAGATGTTCCAGTCGGGCGCGTTGGCGAGCGAGTCGATCGCGAACCGGTGCTGCGACTCGGGGTGGTAGCGCACGCGGCGCGTCTGCAGAGCCTCGATCGCCGGCGCGCCGAGCTCATCCATGCGGCACCACCACTGAAGCGAGATCAGCGGCTCGATGCGGCTCTCGCAGCGCTCGCAGACGGCGATCGCGTGGCGATAGGGCTCGCGCCGCTCGATGAGGCCGCGCTCCTCGCACCACGCGAGCACGCCGCTTGCCGGCTTCCTCCTGATCGAGTCCTGCGAGCTCGCCGGCCTCCTCCGACATGAGCCCGTCGGGGCCGATCACCATCGGCTCGGGGAGGCCGTGCGCGCGGCCGATCTCGAAGTCGGTGGGGTCGTGGCCCGGCGTCACCTTGAGCGCACCGGTGCCGAACTCGGGCTCGACGCGCTCGTCCGCGATCACGGGCACACGGCGCTCGACGAAGGGGACGACGACCTCCTTGCCGACCAGGCCGGCGTAGCGCTCGTCCTCCGGGTGAACGGCGACCGCGACGTCGGCGAGGATCGTCGCCGGTCGCACGGTCGCGATCGTCACGTGGCCGGAACCGTCGGCGAGCGGATAGCGGACGTAGACGAGCTCGTCGTCCACCTCCACGTGGTCGAGCTCGAGGTCGGAGAGCGCGCTCAGGTGGAACGGGCACCAGTTGACGATGCGGTAGTCGCGGTAGAGCCAGCCGCGCTGCCAGAGGTGGACGAAGAACTTCAGCACCGCGCGGACGTAGCCGTCGTCCATCGTGAAGCGCTCGCGCCGGTAGTCCATCGAGGCGCCCATGCGACGGTACTGCGTCATGATCGTCCGCCCGTAGAGTCGTAGCCACTCCCAGACGCGCGCCTCGAACGCCTCACGGCCAAGGTCGTGGCGGCTCAGCCCTTCCTTCTCCAGCTCCTTCTCGACGACGCTCTGCGTCGCGATGCCGGCGTGGTCGTACCCCGGCTGAAAGAGGCAGTTGAAGCCCTGCATCCGCCGCCAGCGAACGAGCGAGTCGGCGAGCGCGAGCTGGAGCGCGTGGCCCATGTGCAGCTCGCCGGTGACGTTCGGCGGCGGGAAGGCGATGACGAACGTCGGGCGCGGATCGTCGGCCTCTGCCGCGTACAGGCCCTCCTCCTCCCAGGTGGCCTGCCAGCGCTCTTCGACGCCCTCGGGGCTGTACCGCGATTCCATCCCGAAGCGATGGTAACGAGGGGCCTTCTGCGACAATGGCCGCACGGATGGTGAGTGCTGTCGGCGATCCCATCGAAGCGGGTCGCGAGGCGGTCCGCCGTCGAGCGTGGGAAGACGCCTACGAGTTGCTGTCCGGCGCCGACGACAGGCTGGCTGCCGAGGACCTAAGCAGCCTCGGCGATGCAGCGTTCTGGAGCGGTCGGCCGGACAAGGCAGTCGCGGCCCGGGAACGGGCCTACAAGGCCTATCTCGACGAAGGCGACCGTCTTCGGGCCGCGGACATCGCGCTTCGTCTCGCGTTCGACTACTTCCCCAAGGGGAACCTTCCACTCTTCCGCGGCTGGCTCGCGAAGGGCGAGCGGATCCTGGCGGACGAGCCGGAGTCGCTGGAGCACGGAAGGGCGGCGCTCACGCGGGCGGTCGACGCGGGAGAGATCATGGGGAAGTTCGACGAGGCGATCGCCGAGGCAGAGCGTGCCTTCGACATCGGCAAGCGCTTTGGCGATGCCGCCCTCCAGGCGCTGGCCCTCGTCACCCACGGCAGAAGCCTGGTCCACCTGGGCGAGCTGGATGCCGGGCTCGCACTGCTCGACGAGGCATCGACCTCTGCGCTGACCGGCGAGCTCGATCCGTACTCGGCGACGGTCGTCTACTGCATGACGATCACCGGCGCCCAGGGTGTCGGCGACTTCGACCGCGCCCGCCAGTGGACCGAGGCAGCGAACCGCTGGTGCGACGTCGAGAGGACGCGCGGCTTCCCTGGAAGCTGTCGCGTGCACCGCTCCGAGATCCTCTGGCTGGGCGGCCAGTGGGACGAGGCCGAGCGCGAGGCCGTCGATGCGTGCGCCGACCTCGAGTCCTACAACGCGTTCACGACGGCCGCCGGCTTCTACCAGATCGGCGAGATCGGGCGGAGACGCGGCGACTTCCACGCGGCCGAAGAGGCATATCGGAAAGCGCACGAGCTCGGGCGAGACCCTCAGCCGGGTCAGGCGTTGCTGCGGCTCGCCCAGGGCAAAGCCGTGGAAGCCGCTGCCGCGCTGGGCCGATCGCTCGGAGACGACGCCGCGAACCCGCTGGCGCGCGCGCGGCGGCTCCCCGCCCAGGTGGACGTTTCACTCGCGGTCGGGGACGTCGAAGCGGCGAAAGCGGCGGCCTCGGAGCTGGAGGAGCTCACGGACCGCTTCCGCGTCGGCGGCGAGCGGACGCCGCTGCTCGACGGCGTACTCCACCTCTCCCTGGCCCGCATCGCGACCGCCGAGGAGGACTGGGACACGGCGGAGGCCGCGGCGCGCAATGCGCTCGCGATCTGGACACGAGTCGGCGCCCCGTACGAGGCGGCCGAGGCGCGCATCGCGCTCGGCATGGCGTACGAGCGCAAAGGAGACCGGAACGGAGCCCGCACCGAGTACGAGGCAGCTAAGGCCACGTTCGAGCGACTCGGGGCCGTGCTCGACGCACAGCGAACGATGGAGCTGCTCGGCGAGGCCGCAGCGACCCACCGCACGTTCGTCTTCACCGACATCGTCGACTCGACGAAGCTGCTCGAGGCGCTCGGGCAGGAGAAATGGAAGAAGCTGCTCGACCGCCACGATGCGTTGCTGACGGAAGCCATCCGGCACCAGCGCGGCGAAGTGATCAAGCAAACGGGCGACGGGTTCTTCGCCGCGTTCGATGCCCCCGCGTCCGCCGTCGAAGCGGCCGTGCAGATACAGCGCGCGCTCGAGGACGAGATGTTCGCCGTGCGAATCGGGATCCACAGCGGGGAGGCGCTCGAACGCGGCAGCGACTACACCGGGCGCGGCGTCAACGTGGCGGCGCGCATCGGCGCACTCGCGGGCGCCGGCGAGATCCTCGTCTCCGCGGAAACGCTCGACGGCACGAACAGCGCGTACGCGCTCTCGAAGCCGCGTACGGCCGAGCTCAAAGGCTTCGCAGAAGCCAGTGCCGATCGCAGCGGTCAGCTACCGCCAGCAGTAAGTCCGTCCAGCACGTCCGCTTCACCTCGGATCCGAGATGTCTAGATCTTGGATCCGAAATGGCGTTAGCACTCGACAAATTGGGGTAAATACGTCACACTAGGATCCGAGATTGTGAATACGGGACCCCAAAGGAGGACGGGATGGAGATGAACGGTCGGGTGAACGGCATCACGAGGCCGTACACGAGCGAAGACGTGGAGCGCCTGCGCGGCACCGTCCACGTCGAGCACACGGTCGCGCGTATGGGCGCCGAGCGGCTCAGGGAGCTCCTCGACGGCGATGGATTCGTCCGCTCGCTCGGAGCGCTCTCGGGCGGCCAGGCCGTGCAGATGGTGAAGGCCGGTCTGCAGTCGATCTACGTGTCGGGCTGGCAGGTCGCCGCCGACGCGAACCTCGCAGGTCACGTGTACCCCGACCAGAGCCTCTACCCGGCCGACTCCGCGCCGTCGCTCGTCCGCCGCATCAACAACGCGTTGCTCCGCGCCGACCAGATCTCGACCGCCGAAGGCGACACGTCGACGCGATGGCTCGTGCCGATCCTCGCCGACGCCGAGGCCGGCTTCGGCGGGCCGTTGAACGCGTTCGAGCTGATGAAGGCGATGATCGAGTCCGGCGCCGCGGCCGTGCACTACGAGGACCAGCTGGCGTCGGAGAAGAAGTGCGGTCACCTCGGCGGCAAAGTGCTCGTGCCGACGAGCCAGTTCATTCGCACGCTCGTCGCCGCGCGGCTCGCAGCCGACGTGCTCGACGTGCCGACCGTGCTCGTCGCCCGCACCGACTCGCTCTCCGCATCGCTGCTCACCAGCGACGTCGACGAGCGCGACGCGCCGTTCGTGACGGGCGAGCGGACGGGCGAAGGCTTCTTCCGCATCCGCGAAGGCCTCGACGCCGCCATCGCCCGCTCCCTGGCCTACGCCCCGTACGCCGACATGCTCTGGTTCGAGACCTCGACGCCCGATCTCGGCGAGGCCCGCGAGTTCGCGCAGGCGATCAACGAGCGCTTCCCCGGCAAGTGGCTCACGTACAACTGCTCGCCGTCGTTCAACTGGCGGCGCCACCTGGAGGATTCCGACATCGCCTCGTTCCAGGAGCAGCTGGCGGGGATGGGCTACAAGTACCAGTTCGTCACCCTGGCCGGCTTCCACTCGCTGAACGCGGGCATGTTCGAGCTCGCCTCCGGGTATGCGGAAGAGGGCATGGCCGCCTACGTGAAGCTCCAGGAGCACGAGTTCACGCTCGAGGAGCACGGCTACACGGCCACGCGCCACCAGCGCGAGGTCGGGGCCGGCTACTTCGACGCGGTCGTGGAGGCGGTCTCGGGCGGGCAGGCTTCGACGCTCGCGCTGAAGGGCTCGACGGAGGAAGGGCAGTTCGCGAAGGAGGTGACCGGATGAAGGTTCACATCGAGCTGACGAGGAGCGGGGATGCGGAGGATCTCGCGCAGTCGCTGACGGCCCAGGGCATCCAGGCGAAGGTGCTCACCGATCCCGATCGCGTGACCGCGGTGGTCGACGACCTCGCCGTCGTGGAGCACGCGGTCGAGGACTGGACTGCCGAGCGTGGGCTGCCGTTCGTGCCGCTGGTCGTGGACGACAAGCACGTCGTGCTGTCGCCACCCGGCTCGTAGAGCTCGTGGAAGCGGAGGGCACCAAGGCCGACGAGATCGCCCTCGAGCTCGAGGACGACATCGTCTCGGGCCGGATCGAGGCGGGCAGCGTGCTCCGCCAGGAGCAGCTGTCCGAGCGGTTCGGCGTCAGCCGCACGCCGATCCGCGAGGCGCTGCGGCGGCTGGCGGCGCACGGGCTCGTCTCGTTCACGCCCAATCGCGGCGTGCGCGTGCGGACGCTGTCGCGCGACGAGCTGCGCGAGGCGTTTCTCGTCCGGGCAGAGCTGGAGAGCCTTGCGACGGAGCTCGCGGTGCCGCGGATGACGCCGGAGCGGCTGGCCGATCTGGACGCGGCCGAGCAACGGTTCTCCGAGCTCACCGTCGCCCTGCGCAAGAAGGCGCGGAGCGGCGTCGAGGACAGTCCGCTGGCCGTCGAGTGGATGCACGCGAACTACGGCTTCCACGACGTGATCTACGCGGCCGCCGAGACGCCGTACCTCGAGAGATTGGCGAAGAGCGCGCGACGGACGTTCGTCGGCCAGATCACGTGGGTGGCGCGCGCCGAGCTCGACGAGCTGTACGAGCGGAACGACCGCGAGCACCGCGCGATTCGCGAGGCGATCGCCGCCGGCAGCGCCGGCGGCGCGAGGGTGCTCGCCCGCGAGCACGTGCTCCACTCGTGGGAGCTGCTGGACGCGATTCTCGACCACGTCCGCGGCCGCGAGCCGGCGCTCCGCACTGCCTGAGCTGACGTCCGAAGGCTACGCCCGGACGTGCCATGTCCGGGGTCAGACCCCGGACGTGTCCATAATCGCCGGCGTGCCTCGCTGGCCGAACCTCTTCGTTGTCGGCGCGCCGAAGGGCGGCACGACGACGCTGTGGCGCTATCTCGACCAGCACCCGGACGTGTTCATGTCGCCGGAGAAGGAGCCGAACTTCTTCCTCGACCCCACGCCGCCGGTCAGGGTGCCGACGGAGAAGGCATATCTCGGCCTCTTCGCCGACGCGAGCCACGAGACGTGGCTCGGAGAGGCCAGCGGGCGGTACTTCTCGGACCCGACGACGCCCGGACTGATCAAGGCACGGGTCCCCGACGCGCGGATCATGATCGCCCTGCGCGACCCGGTCGAGCGCGCGTACTCGTCGTACTGGCACGACGTGAAGTTCGGCATCGAGAGCCGGCCTTTCGCCGAAGTCGTAGATGAACAGCTCGACGACTCCCGGCGTCCCGTCGGCGCCGACCCGGAGAAGAAGCACGTTTATCTCGGCTTCTACTCACAGCACGTGGCGCGGTTCCTCGACGTGTTCGGGGACGCCGTCCGCGTCGGCTTCCTCGAGGATCTCCACGCAGATCCGCAGGGAGAGGCGACGTCGATCTTCCAGTTCCTCGACGTCGATCCGAAACTGGCGCAGGAGATCTCACCCGGCGCCCACAACGTCTTCGCACAGCCACGCAACCGCCTGACCGCGCGCCTGATGGCCTCGCCGAGAGCGCGCGCGGGCGGCCGCGCAGTCTTCCCCGAGCCGCTGCGCACGTGGGTGGAGAGCCTCGTGCTGCAGCGCGGCCGGAAGCCACCGCTCGACGCCGCGCTACGAGCACGTCTCCGAGCCGCTTTCGCAGCCGACCACGAGCCGCTCGAGCGACTGCTCGGCCGGCCCGTTCCGTGGTAGCCCGCTTTTTGGCACACTCGGGGAGTGAGGACAGCGCTTCTTGTGACCGTCGCGCTGAGCGGACTGGCTCTCCTCGCAGGTGCCGCGAGCTCCGCTCCTGCCCAGACCTGTAAGCCAACGCCCGAGGACGCGTTCGGCCCCTTCGGTCGGGTCACGCCACCTCTGCGCGCGAAGATCGGAACGGGTCACGTCCTGACGGGCGTCGTGCTGTCGGCCCTCGACTGCAAGCCGATCCGCGGAGCACGGGTCGAGTTCTGGCAGTCCAACAAACAGGGCGTCTACACACGCTCGACGAGCGGATCGGTGCGGACGAACGCCCAGGGACGCTTCCGGTTCGAGGGGCCGTACCCGGCGTCGTACAGGCGGGCCGGCGCACATCCACATTCGCGTCGTCGCGAAGTTCCACGAGGTGCTGCTCACGCGCTACGAGCCGCGCGGCGCGCGGCGCGGCACGGTCCGCCTCGTGCTCAGACCTCAGCAGGTCTGAGAAAGCCGCCCACGGCGCGAATCGTCTCGGCCGGTGCGTCGGCAAGCAGGTCATGCCCTGAATCGGGAACGTGAACGACCTCCGCCTGCGGCACGGCCTCCCGGAACCGCGCGACTGAGGCTTGACCTGCCTCGTCGCCCGCCCGGTCGCCCGACGTGACCAGCAGAACCGGCAAGCCCGTACGGCCGAGAGCCTCCAGCTGCCCGGTCGGCGGGTCGGCGATGACGCCGTGAAGCGCAGCGGCCGCGGCTTCCGGCGAAGCGGCGACGACGAGCTGGCCGCCCTCCTCGCGCATGCCCGACCGCAGACGCTCCTCGCGCTCCGGGCTCCAGCGGCCACCGGCCTCGCGGGCGGCAGCGAAGAGCCCCTCCCAGTCATCGAAGCGGAAGCCGGCCTGCATCGTGCGAGCGTCTTCGATCCGCTCTTCGAGGTTCTTCCCGTCTGCCGGCACGTCCTGGTAGCCGGCGTCGAGCAGCACGAGGGACGAGAGTCGCTCCGCATGGAGCGCACCGAGATGGCAGCCGATCGAGGCGCCCCAGGAGAAGCCGGCGTACGCCGCCCGCTCGAGCCCGAGCGCGTCGAGCAGGTCGACAACGAGGGCTGCCAGCCGTGGGAGCGCGTATGCCTCCGCGGGCAGGGCTTCGGTCTCGACTCCGGGCGGGGAGATGGAGATCACGTGCAGGCCGTACGTCTCCGCCCACACGGGGCCAGCTTCGTTCAGGTGGAGCGTGCCGAACGGCGTGAGACCCGGCCAGTAGACGAGCAGCCGGTCGCCATCTCCCCACTCGCGCACGACAAGCGGAAAGCCGAGATCGACACTGCGTCGTTTCACGGGCGGGACGCTACGTCATACGTCGCAGGCGATCGATCGCCGCGACGACAGCGGTGGCAATGACGGCCACGACCGCCGCAATCGGCGGACCGAAGATCAACCAGGCGCCGACACCGTCCCAGACGGTGCACGAGTGGCAGTCCGCCCACCCGGAGAGGCGCTTGTTCCCCCAGTCTGAATTCGCAACTCCATAGCCGACCGACCACACCACCACCCAAACCGAGATCAGGATCAGCAGGGTCAAGCTGAGCCTGTGCAACCTACGGCCGACCAGGACGCACGCGACGGTCACTCCGACCGCTAGCAGAATGAGCGCTTGAAACCAGACGTCCATCGTCGGCGTACGGCGAGACTACGCGCGACGGGCCTGTGCGGCCATCGTCCGAAAGGCGTAACTCTGGCTACGCAGACTCTTCGGCGAGCTCTTCGTACTCGTCGACGCCGCGACGTGACGAGCGTCGGCTTCAAGCCCTTCGAGATCGTCTCCTTCGTGATCACGCACTTGGAGACGTCCTTGCGCGAGGGCAGCTCGAACATCACGTCGAGCAGCGCGCCCTCGATGATCGAGCGCAGGCCACGCGCGCCGGTCTCGCGCACGAGCGCGTGGTCGGAGATCTCCCACAGCGCGTCCTCGGTGAACACGAGCTCGATCGAGTCGTAGTTGAAGAAGCGCTGGTACTGCTTGACGAGCGCGTTCTTCGGCTCGGTGAGGATCTGGACGAGGTCCTCGCGCTTCAGCTGGTGGACGTGGGAGACGACCGGCAGCCGGCCGATGAACTCGGGGATGAGGCCGTAGGCGAGCAGGTCCTCGGGCATCACGTCGCCAAGCACCTCGGCCGACTCGGGCGAGTGCCTGGAGTGGATCTTCGCGCCGAAGCCGACGGCGTTCCGGCCCGCCCGGCGCGCGATGATCTTCTCGAGGCCGCCGAACGAGCCACCGCAGATGAAGAGCACGTTCGTCGTGTCGATGGAGAGGAACTCCTGGTGCGGGTGCTTGCGGCCGCCCTGCGGCGGCACCGACGCGACCGTCCCCTCGAGGATCTTCAGGAGCGCCTGCTGCACGCCCTCGCCGGAGACGTCGCGCGTGATCGAGGGGTTGTCCGCCTTGCGGGCGATCTTGTCCACCTCGTCGATGTAGATGATCCCCGTCTCCGCCTTCTTGATGTCGAAGTCCGCGGCCTGGATCAGCTTGAGCAGGATGTTCTCGACGTCCTCGCCGACGTAGCCCGCCTCCGTCAGCGCCGTCGCGTCGGCGATCGCGAAGGGGACGTTGAGGATGCGCGCGAGCGTCTGCGCGAGGTGCGTCTTGCCGCAGCCCGTCGGGCCGAGCAGCAGGATGTTCGACTTCTGGAGCTCGACGTCGTCCTCCGACTGCTGCCCCATCTGGACGCGCTTGTAGTGGTTGTAGACGGCGACCGAGAGCGTTCGCTTCGCCTCGTCCTGGGAGACGACGTAGTCGTTGAGGCTTGCGTAGATCTCCTTCGGGCGGGGCAGCGAGTCGAGGTCGAGATGCGCGGGAGCCGTCAGCTCCTCGTCGATGATCTCGTTACAGAGATCGATGCACTCGTCGCAGATGTAGACGCCGGGGCCCGCGATGAGCTTCTTGACCTGGCGCTGGCTCTTGCCGCAAAAGGAGCACAGCAGCTGCTCGTTTCCGTCGGTCGCCCTCGCCATCCCGTCTCCTTGTACCTCGGATCGTCCGTTTCCGCCAGCGCTCGATCTAGCGATGCTCGATGACCGCGTCGATGATGCCGTACTCCTTCGACTCCTCTGCGGTCATGTAGTAGTCCCGGTCCATGTCCTTCGAGATCTTCTCGATGTCCTGGCCGGTGTGCTTGGCCATGATCTCCTCCATTAGCCGCTTCAGGCTGATTACCTCCCTGGCCTGAATCTCGATCTCGGTCGGCTGCCCCGAGAAGCCGGCGGAGCCCTGGTGGATGAGGATCTTCGAGTGTGGCAGCGCCATGCGCTTTCCGGGCGCGCCGCCGGCGAGCACGACCGCTCCCATCGACATCGCCATGCCGACGCAGATCGTCTGCACGTCCGGCTTGATGAACTGGATCGTGTCGTAGATCGCGAGCCCGGCGTAGACGATCCCGCCGGGGGAGTTGATGTAGATGGAGATGTCCTTGTCGGGGTCCTCGGACTCGAGGTGCAGCAGCTGCGCGACGATGAGGTTCGCGATCTGGTCGTCGATCGGCGTGCCGAGGAAGATGATCCGCTCGTTGAGCAGGCGCGAGTAGATGTCGAAGGCGCGCTCGCCGCGCGACGTCTGCTCGATCACCATCGGAATCAAAGGACTCATTCGTTCTCCTTACTCCCTGGGGTCCATAACGTTGTCTCTTGCGGCGCCTTCTCCTGCCCCGGCGTCCAGAGCTTCTCGCGCGCGGCGGCGAGGTCGAGCGGGATCGGCTTCACCTCGGCGGTCACGCGGTCGAGCGCCCGGCGAAGCCGCAGGTCCTCGCGGATCGAATCGCGGAGCGGCGAGCTCATCACCTCGGCCACCGTCTCGTCCGACTCGCCCTGCTCTCGCAGGACCGCTTCGATCTCCTCGTCCGAGACCTCGATGCCGAGCTGCTCGGCCACAGCGTCGAGCACGAGCTCGCGGGCCACCGAGAGCGCAGCCTCGGCGCGCAGCTGGTCGCGGAGCTGCTCGGGCGTCTGGTTCGACGCCATGAGATAGGTCTCCGGGGAGATGCCGCGGCTCTCGAGCGTGCGCAGGAAGCCGGAGAGCAGCTCGTTCGCGCGGGAGTCGACCAGCGGGCCGGACGGCTGCACGCCGGACGCCTGGACGAGCGTGTCTGCGGCGGCGGCCCGGAAGCCGGACTCGATCTCGGCAGCGATCTGATCCCGCAGGCGCTCCTCGATGTCGGCGCGCAGCTCGGCGAGCGTGTCGAACTCGCTCGCGGCGCGCGCCAGGTCGTCGTCGGGCGGCGGGAGAACCTTCTCCTTGATCTCGTTGAGCGTGACCGTGAGTCGCGCCGTCGACCCGTCGGCCAGCTCGTGCTCGACGTCCTTCGTCTCGCCCGGCGACATGCCCGTCAGCGCGTCCTCGAGCTCGTCGACCATGCGCCCCGTGCCGAGCTCGACGACCATGTCGCGGCGCGCCTCGCCGGACGGGCTGACGACGTCGACGACGACCACGTCCCCTTCGCCGGCGGCGCGGCCATCGACCGGCGACAGCTCGGCGATCGAGTCCCGCAGCGCATCGATCTCCGCGTCGACCAGCTCCGCGGGCACCTCCGCGTCGGGACGCGGCACTTCGAGCGTCGTCCAGTCGGGGACCTCTACCTTCGGCTGCACGGCGACGGTGGCCGTGAAGGTGAACGGCGACTCCGCCGATTCCGGCAGCTCGTACTCGTACTGAGGCTGGGCGATCGGGTGGATGCGCGCGCTCGTGGCGGCATTCCGGAACCAGCCGCCGATGTGGCTGGAGATCGCCTCGTCCATCACCCGCTCCTTGCCGACCCGCGCGATCAACACTTGCGTCGGCACCTTGCCCTTGCGGAAGCCGGGGATCTTGACCGACTCGGCCAGGTCGGAAGTGGCGTGCTCGACAGCGTGCTCGAGGTCGTGACGAGGCACCTCGACAGAGAGGCGAACCTTGTCCTCCGGGAGCCGCTCGACCGTCGCGTCCACGCGGGCCATTCAACCAGAACGCCCTTTCGTGACCCGCGCTCCAACCTGTGGGATGCTCGCCGGGTGCAGCGCGCGCTCGAGCGCCTCTCAACGCTCGCGGACGTCTTCCGCAATCCTCAGCTGCGCCGGCTCGAGCTGTCGTGGGCCGGCTTCTACCTCGGCGAGTGGACGTACTTCGTCGCGCTGTCCGTCTACGCCTTCGAGGTGGGAGGCGCCGCGGCAGTGGGCGCGCTCGGCCTCGTGCGCATGGTGCCGGCGGCGATCGCGCTGCCGTTCGGCGGCATGCTCGCCGACCGCTATCCGCGGCAGCGGGTGCTGCTCGGGATCTACGTCGCGCGCGCGCTGCTGCTGGTCGCCATGGCGGTCGCATTGGCGGCAGAGAGCTCCCGCGTGCTCGTCTTCGCTCTCGCCGGACTGGCGGCGGTCGTCGGTGCGCCTGTTCGCCCGGCAACGCTCTCGCTCGTGCCCTTGCTGGCGCGCACGCCTCGCGAGCTCGTAGCGACCAACGTCTCCTCGAGCACGCTGGAGGGGCTCGGGACGCTGGTGGGCCCGGCGATCGGCGGCGTCCTGGCCGCGACGGCAGGGTTCGAGGTCGCCGTCGCCGCCGCGGCCGGCGTCAACCTGGCGTGCGCTCTGCTCGTCGGGCGCATCCGGCGCGAGGGGGACGTCGCCGGCGCGCGGCGGCGCGTCGAGCGCAGCCTGCGGCACGAGCTGCTCGGCGGCGCCCGCACGCTCGCCAATGAGCCCCATCCCCGCCTGATCGTGCTGCTCTTCAACTCGCAGACGCTGGTGCGCGGACTGCTCAACGTCCTGCTCGTCGTCGCCGCGATCGAGCTGCTCGGCATGGGCGAGGCCGGCTTCGGCTGGCTGAACGCCGCGCTCGGCGCCGGTGCGCTCGCCGGCGGGCTGGCGGCCGTCGGGCTCGTCGCCCGTCGCAAGCTGGCCGGCATCTTCGGCATCGCACTCGTGCTCTGGGGCGCTCCGATCGCCCTCGTCGGCGCCTGGCCGCGCGCCGGGTGGGCTCTCGTGTGCCTCGGCATCGTCGGCATCGGCAACGCGCTGCTCGACGTCTCGGGCTTCACGCTGCTCCAGCGAACGGTGGACGAGCACGTGCTCGGGCGGGTGTTCGGCGTCTTCGAGATCGGGGTCGCGGTGGCCGTGGCACTGGGCTCGCTGCTCGGCTCGATCCTCGTCGAGCAGCTGGGGATCCGGACGGCGCTCGTCGTGACCGGCGCGATACTTCCCTTCCTCGCCCTGGTATCGCTCCCGGGGCTGCGGCGGATCGACGCGTCGGTGGAAGTGCCAGAGCGGGAGCTGGGTCTCGTTTCGGAGGTCCCGCTCTTCTCGCCCCTGCCGCCGACGACGCTGGAGCGGCTGGCGGCGCGACTCGAGCGGCTCGACGTCACGGCCGGCACGACCGTCGTCGAACAGGGCGCGGCCGGCGACCGCTTCTATCTCATCGCCGGTGGCGAGGTCGACGTCGTGCTGAACGGCGTCACGATGACCACGCTCGGCGCCGGGGACTACTTCGGCGAGATCGCCCTGCTGCAGGACGTCCCGCGCACCGCGGACTGCACCGCGCGGACGGACGCCGAGATCTACGCGCTCGGCCGCGACGTGTTCGTAGCCGCTGTCAGCGGCGACGTGCGCTCGTCGGCGGAGGCCGAAAGCGTCATGAGCCGCCGCCTGGAAGAGCAGCTAGGCGTCGGCGACGGTTCGGTAGCCAAGTAGAGCGGCGAAGCCGAGCAGCGCGACTCCCGACACGACGTCCACGACGATGAGCAGACGCTCGCCGACCCGTCGGCGCGCCAGCGACAGGCCGAGCGAGAGCGCGAGAAACCAGCCGAACGTGCCGACGGCGACGCCGCCGACGAGCGCGGAGGCCGTGAAGCCCGAGCCGACGAGGTCGGCCGTGGAGGCGGCGGTGAAGATCGCGGCCCAGGAGGCGATCGTCATCGGGTTGGACGCCGTGGCGGCAAGCGAGGTGAGGAACGCGCGGCGCGGCGTCGACACCTCTTCGGCGACCTCACCGCCCAGCCGGACGCGGAAGGCGCTCCACAGCGTCCGCGCTCCGAGGTAGGCGAGGAAGCCGGCGCCGATGACTCCGAACGTGATGCGGAGGGCGTCGATCTCGAGCAGGGCGCTCGCCCCGAGCACGCCGAGCGCGGCGTAGAGCGCGTCGATCACCGCCGCCCCTGCGCCGATCGCGATGCCGATGGACGCCGTTCCACGCAGCACCGAGCGCGCGCAGAGCAGCCAGATCGGCCCCACCTGGGCGGCGACGAGGAACCCGAGCCCGAGGCCGGCGGCGAAGGCGGACGTCATTTGGCTATGCGGGCGGAGGGAGTCGAACCCCCAAGGGCTTTCGCCCAATGGCTCCTAAGGCCATCGCGTTTGCCAGTTCCGCCACGCCCGCTACACCGTCAAGGCTAGCGCTCCCACTCCCCGACCTCGTACGCCTGCCCGGGGATGCCGCCCACGACGATCAGCGTGGTCGGCGACTCCGCGGCCTCGAACTTGCGCCTGACGGGCCCCTCGACCGCGACCGCGCTGCCGGCGGGCACGTCGACCGGCTCGCCGTCGAGCGTCGCCACGGCCGCGCCGCGCTGGATGATGTACAGCTCCTGCTCGCCCGTCCCGCCGTGCTCGTGCTCGGGGATCAGGACATTGCCCGCGTCCTTCGTCACGGCGTTGACGCCGAACGCCGTGATGCCGAAGTGGTGGCGCATCGACTTCCACGTCGCCGGCCAGTCCGGTTTCACCGGCGGGATGTCGTCGATCGCAGCCGCCTTCCAGCCGTCTCCCTGCGCCATGAGGCCTCCTAGGTCGAGATCGGGGGAACAATTGCAGCGTAGGCGATCGAGAGAAGGGAGCAGCAATGGCAGATGTCGGTCCCGGCCAGCCATTTCCGGACTTCGAGCTACCCGACCACACCGGCACCAAGCTCAGGCTGAGCGAGATCGCCGACCACCACCCGCTCGTGCTCTGCTTCGTACGAGGCTGGTGGTGCCCGAAGGAGCAGGTGCGCCTGCGCGGGCTGGTCGAGATGCAGGAGGAGATCCAGCGTGAGTACGGCCGGCTCGCTGCCGTGACCGTCGACGAGCCGTACGTGAACGGCGCTCTGCGTGCCGGGATCGGCGCGTCGTTTCCGTTCCTGTCCGACGAGGACCGCGCCGTGGCGGAGGAGCTCGACATCCTCGAGCGCACGGACGAAACGCACCGGCCTCACCTGCCGATGACCTACGTCCTCGACTCGCTGCTCCGCGTCCATTCGGTGTGGTGCGGCTTCTGGTACTGGGGCAATCCGACGCCGGATGAGCTTCGCCTTGCTCTGAGAGCGATCACGCGCGCCGAGCAGCCGAGCTTCGAGCCGCGGCAGCTCTGGTCGACGTCCGGCGCCGCTACGATCGACGCGGGCATCGATGCGGAGGTGGTCTGGATCCGCGAGTCGAGCGAAGGGCTCGAGCTGTGGCGCGGCGCCTACGAGGGGCCGATTCCCGAGGAGGGAGACGACATCGGCCTGTCGTCGGTCGACGGGCGTCCGTGGCTCGTGCACCGCGTCGAGCGGCGGGACGGGAGGGTCGCGATCCACGTTCGCAAGACCGGCTCGCCACACTCTGCACGGCTGGTCAAGCACCACATGACGGTTCCACCTACGGTCCGCTGATGGCAGATCGTCGCCGACTCGTGCTCGTGGCGACGGTGCTCGGGTCGTCGATGGCGTTCCTCGACGCGTTCGTCGTCAACGTCGCACTGCCCACGATCGACGACGAGCTGGGTCTCGGCCTGACCGGAGAGCAGTGGATGTTCCTCAGCTACTCACTCGCGCTCGCGGCGCTGTATCTCCCGGCGGGCGCGCTCGGAGACCGCTACGGCTACGCGAACACGTTCGTCATCGGCGTGGCCGGCTTCGCGGCCGCCTCGGTGCTGGCCGGCGTCGCGCCGACCAGCGAGGTGCTGATCGCGGCGCGGGCCATCCAGGGGATCTTCGGCGCGCTGCTCACGCCGGGAAGCCTGGCGCTGCTGCGCGCGACGTACAAGGACGAGGCCGGGCGAGCAATCGGCGCCTGGACGGCCTGGACGAGCGCGGCCACCGTCGCGGGTCCCGTCGTCGGAGGAGCCGTCGTCGAGGCGGTGTCCTGGCGCGGGATCTTCCTGCTCAACATTCCCGTGGCCGTCGTGACGATCGTCGCGGCGCTCGCGTCGCGTGACAAGTGCCGTACGGAGACACGTCATCGGCACCTCGACGTCTACGGCGCAGTGCTGGGAGCGATCGCCATCGGCGCACTCGTCTGGGCGCTCGTGGAGGGGCCGGAGAGCGGCTTCGGCAGCGCAAGCGTCGTCGGGGGATTCGTGCTGGCGGGCGTGGCGTTCACCGCCTTCCTCTGGGTCGAGTCGCGCCTGGCCGAGCCGATGATGCCGCTGTCGCTCTTCCGCATCCGCGAGCTTTCGGTGGCCAACCTGTCGACGTTCTTCGTCTACGCGGCGCTGGGCAGCGCGCTCTTCTTCGTCGCGCTGTTCGCGCAGTCGGTGCTCGGCTACTCGCCGATCGAAGCCGGCCTCCTGTTCGTACCGGTCAGCATCGTGCTCTGGGCCCTGGCCGGTCGCTTCGGTCGCTGGTCCGACCGCATCGGCCCTCGTCCGTTCCTCATCGGCGGACCGGCGCTGATCGCGGTCGGACTGGCCTGGCTGGGCCTGCTGGAGCCGGGAGCCGACTATTGGATCGACGTCTTGCCACCGCTGCTCGTCTTCTCCCTTGGCCTGGCAGCGACGGTGCCGGCCATAACCTCGACAGCACTGAAGCCGGCTCCTGAGGAGTTGACCGGAATCGCTTCGGGCATCAACACGACGGTCTCCCGGTTGGGACAGCTCGTAGCGGTGGCCGTGCTCGGAGTCGTCATCTCGTTCGTCTACAGCGGAGTGGGAAACCCGTTCGAGCTCGGCGAGCGAAGCGCGCCGGAGCTCGCGGAGGCCGCCGACGCGTTCCAGGCGGCGATGTGGGTCGCCGCCGGGCTGGCAATCGCCGGCGCGCTCGTCAGCGGCCTGGGACTGCCGGGGCGAGCTCGAAGCGAAGCGAGCGTGCGCGCTCCCGACATCGCCGAACCGCAGCCTCCCGCGTCTCCCCCCACTCGGTGAAGATCGCGAGCCGGTAGCTCGCCGTGTCGTTCGTGCCCTGCTCCGACAGCCTGGAACCGGGCCGGACGAGAAGCTCCAGGCCGTCCTCCGGCTCGGGCACTCGTTCGACGAGCGCGTCCTCGAACACGCGCACGACGTAGGAGATGGCCACGCCGCTCGGCGCGCTGTCGTCCCAGGCCGGGTCCTTCCCGCACGCGAGGGCGAACAGCGCGTCGTAGGTCGGCCGGCCGTGGACCGCCTCCACGAGCGCCGAGAACTGCGAGGCGATGCGCGGGTTCAGCTCCACGATCTGGGCCGCGCCGTCGGCCGGGACGAAGAACTCGATGTTGAAGAAGCACGAGTCGAGCCCGTGCGCGGGCACGAGCAACGCCGCAAGCTCAGCCAGCTCGTCCAGCCGGGCCCGGGGTAGCGCCGACGGATACTCGAAGCGCTCGAAGGAGTTCGTGCCCGGGTACTTGACCGAGTCGGTGACGCCGATGACGGTCACCTCGCCCTCGTGCACGAAGCCTTCGAGCGTGACCTCGTCTCCCGTCACGAGCTCTTCGACGAGGAAGCCACGGACGGCGTCCTCGGGCAGCCCGGCGAGGTCGGCGTACTCGTCCCGGTAGCTCTGGTCATCGACCAGCTGGGCAAGCTCGGCCTCTCCGTCGACGCGCCGCGCCTCCTGGGACAACCTGCCCACGACCGGCTTCGCCCACCACGGCGGCGGAAAGGGCGGCGGCACGTCAGCCAGGGCGAACCGGGGCGTCGCCTGGGGCGCGAGACGCTGCTGGATCGCTCTCGAGCTCGGCTTGTGCTGGCACGACACGATCGCGGCGGGGCTCGGCCCTGGCAGCCCGCGGCGCTCGGCGAGTTGGGCGGCGAGGAGCGCGGAGCGGTCCTTCGTGCCGACAACGCCGTCGGCCGGAAGCTCAGCCAGCTCCTCGAGCAGCGCTCGGGCGTCAACCGGAGCCGCGTCGAGATCCGGTCCGGCGAACCGAACGCGGAAGTTGGTCGAACGTGCAGCGTGACGGTCCCGTTCCTGCGGACAGACGACGAGGATCTCACCCACCCATGCCAATCTAGACTCCCGGCTTCATGCGCGGAACCACAGAGGTGACGGGCGATATGAAGCAACGCGTCGCAGCCGAGCTCGAGGTGGCGCGGGCGCGGACGACGGCACTGCTGGCGCCGTTCTCCGACGAGGAGCTGACCCGGCAGGTCTCTCCGCTCATGTCGCCGCTCGTCTGGGACCTCGCGCACATCGGGCACTTCGAGGAGCTGTGGATCTCCAGGCGCCTCGGCGGCGCGAAGCCCATCTTTCCCGAGGTCGACGACACGTACGACGCGTTCGCCCACGAGCGGGAGGAGCGGCCCTCGCTCGAGCTGCTCGATCCCACCGCCGCGCGAACGTATCTCGCCGAGGTCCGCGCGCGGTCGTTGGCGGTGCTCGACGAGATCGAGCTCGACTCGGACGACCCGCTCCTGTGCGGCGGCTTCGCCTTCGGCCTCGTCGTGCAGCACGAGCAGCAGCACGTCGAGACGATGCTCCAGACGATCCAGCTGTCCGGCCTCGAGCACGAAGGCGGGCAGCCGCGAGTGCTGACGGGCGGCCTGGGCGCAGCGCTCGTCGAGGGAGGGTCGTTCGTGATGGGCACGGACGACGAGCCCTGGGCCTACGACAACGAGCGTCCCGCCCACGAGGCCGAGACCGGCGCGTTCAGCATCGACGTCGAGCCGGTGTCGAACGGCGACTACGCCGCGTTCCTCGCCGACGGCGGCTGGGACGAGCCGCCGTTCTCGTGGGAGCGCGACGGCAACGCGTGGGTGCGTTGTTGCTTCGGGCGCGTCGAGCCGGTACCGCGCGACGAGCCCGTGCAGCACGTCTCCTGGGAGGAGGCGGACGCATACGCCCGGTGGGCGGGCAAGCGGCTGCCGACCGAAGCCGAGTGGGAGCGGGCCGCGAAGCTGGGCGTGCTCCGCGGCGTAGGCTCGGTCTGGGAGTGGACGTCGTCGGACTTCGCCGGCTACCCGGGCTTTCGAGCGTTCCCCTACCCGGAGTACTCCGAGGTGTTCTTCGGCCCCGAGTACAAGGTGCTGCGCGGGGCCTCCTGGGCCACGAGCCCGACCGTGGCTCGGATGACGTTCCGCAACTGGGACTTCCCTATCCGCCGGCAGATCTTTGCCGGCTTCCGCTGCGCGAGCGACGTTTGAGCGACGGCGCGCCCTCCGCCACGCTGCAGGTCGACGTCTACCTCACTCCGGAGGACCGCCTGGACGCCTTGCGCGAAGACGTCGCGCCAGGGCCTCACGTCGACGCCGAAGGAGCTGCCGCCGAAGTGGTTCTACGACGAGCGCGGCTCGATGCTCTTCGAGGAGATCACGAAGCTGCCCGAGTACTACCTCACCGGGCGAGAGCGCATCATCCTCGCCGAGCACGCGCGCGACGTCGCGCGGCTGACCGCCGCGAACACGCTCGTCGAGCCCGGCTCGGGATCGTCCGAGAAGACCCGGCTCCTGCTCGACGCGATGGTCGAGGCGGGCTACCTGAAGCGCTTCGTGCCCTTCGACGTCTCCGAGCAGGCGCTGCGGGAGGCCGCGGCCAGGATCGCCGAGGAGTATCCCGGGATCGAGGTGCACGGCGTCGTCGGCGACTTCGAGCACCACCTCGTGTGGCTGCCGGAAGGACGGCGGCGGCTGTTCGCGTTCCTCGGCTCGTCGATCGGCAACCTCACGGGCGCGCAGCGCGCGGCGTTCCTCGCCGATCTCCACGGGCTGCTCGGGACGGGCGAGGCGCTGTTGCTCGGCGCCGACCTCGTCAAGGATCCGGCACGGCTCGAGGCGGCGTACAACGACTCGCGTGGCGTGACCGCCGAGTTCAATCGCAACGTCCTGTACGTCATCAACCGGGAACTCGGCGGTGACTTCGATCCCGCTCGGTTCAAGCACGTCGCGCGCTGGGACGCGGAGAACGAGTGGATCGAGATGCTGCTGCGCTCCGAGGTGGACCAGCGCGTGCGGATCTCGGAGCTCGACCTCGAGGTGGAGTTCGCGGCGGGTGAGGAGATGCGCACGGAGATCTCGGACAAGTTCCGTCGCGAGGGCCTCGAGGCCGAGCTCGCGACGCCGGCTTCGAGCTCGCCCACTGGTGGGAGGATCCGGACGGCGACTTCGCTCTCTCACTGTCGTTCTCGGCGGCACGCCCGTGACGCGCGTCGTCGTCCTCGGCGGAGGCTCCGCCGGCGAGGCGTTCGTCGGCGCGCTGAGCCGGCTCGACGGCGACTTCGAGGTGACGCTCGTGGAGCGGGCACTCGTCGGCGGCGAGTGCACGTACTGGGCTTGCATGCCGTCGAAGACGCTGCTGCGGGCGCCGGAGGTGCTTGCGGCTGCGAGGCAGGCGCCGGGCGCCGCCGAGGCGATGTCCGGCGCGCTCGACCTCGAGCGCGTCTTCTGGTGGCGCGACCAGGTCGTCGAGAGCTACGAGGACGAGGGTCACGGCGAGTGGCTCGCCGACCGCAACACCGATCTCGTGCGCGGCGACGCGACGGTGAAGGCGCCGGGCGTCCTCGACGTCGGCGGGAGGGAGCTGCCGTACGACAAGCTCGTCATCGCCACGGGCTCCCGTCCGGCGCTGCCGCCGATCGAAGGGATCGCGGACGTTCCGCACTGGACGACGTCGAACGCCACGGCGGCAAGCTCGGTGCCCGATTCGCTCGTCGTCGTCGGTGGGGGAGCTTCCGGTGTCGAGCTCGCGCAGCTCTATCAGCGGCTCGGCTCGGAGGTGACGATCGTCCAGCGCAGCCGGCTGCTGACGAGGATGGCCGAGGAGGCCGCCTCACTCCTGCAGGAGCGGCTCGAGGAGGACGGCGTGCGGGTCAGGTGCGGCTCGGGCGTCTCCCGGGTCGAGGTCTCGGACCCCGGGGTGACCGTGAGCCTCGACGACGGCGAGACGATCGAGTGCGATCGCCTCCTCGTCGCCGCGGGCCGCACGCCAACCGTCGACGGGCTCGGGCTGGAGCAGCTCGGCGTCGAGGTCGGCAAGCGAGGCATCGTGGTGGACGAGTACCTCACGGCCGCCGAGAACGTCTGGGCGATCGGGGACGTGACGGGCATGTCGCTCTTCACGCACGTCGCCAAGTACCAGGCGCGCGTCGCCGCGTCGAACATCGCCGGGGTGCGGCGGGCGGCCGACTACCGCGCCGTTCCGGCGGTGGTGTTCACGGATCCTCAGGTGGCGCAGGTGGGCACGATCGAGGGCGACGGCCTCGTCAACGCCTCGTGGGACGTGAACCGGACGTCGCGATCCTCGACGTACGAGCGGCCGAAGAGGAAGGGCTTCGTGACGCTCTACGCCGACGCTGAGCGACGCGTCCTCGTCGGCGCCGTAGCCGTCGGGCCAGAGGCGGGTGAATGGCTACAGCAGGCGACGCTCGCCATCCGCGCCGAGGTGCCCGTCGACGTGCTCCGCGACACGATCCAGCCCTTCCCGACGTTCTCCGAGGCGCTCTCCTTCGCCGCCCGCGACCTGCCTCTTTAGAACACGTCTAGGGGACAGTCCCAGGGACAGTCACTGAGAGTGTCCCTTGAGCTGTGACGACTGTGTTCGAAATGAGCTCACGGAGCCTTGCGTTGCTAGGATGAAGCCGTACGCTCGGATGCACGATGCCGCGACATCGCCCGCAAGCACCTACCCGCCGAGGGCATCTACCACGTGACCGCCCGCAGCGTGCACGGCCAGCCGCTGTTCGTCCACGACATCGACCGACTGGAATTCCTCGCGACTCTTCGAGAAGAGCCACGTCGGAAGGCGGCGTGGACGTGCCACGCCTGGTGCCTCATGGACACGCACTACCACCTCGTCCTCGAGACAGACGATGCCCATGCTCTCGCAGGCGAATGCACCGCCTGAACACGGTCGTATGCCCAGCGGTTCAACAGGCGCCACGACCGGCGTGGCCACCTCTTCGACAGCCGCTTCTCGGCGTGGGTGATCAGAGACGAGGCGCACCTCGAGGCGACCTGCGGGTACGTCCTGACCAACCCGGCTCGCGCGGGGCTCGACACGAGCGAGCCGTGGCCGTGGGCAGCCGCCCTCGACGGTCACGCGAGCAGGCGCCGAACCTCCTCGTCACCGACCTCCGAGAAGTCCTCGTACGAGAGACCGACCGCGTAAAACGGATACGGCTGCCGTAGGCACACGACCTCGTCGGCGACGTCCTCGAGCGCGCTGCACGTCTGCCGCGGGGCCGTCGGGACGGCGACGACGATTCGCGCCGGCTCCTCCGAGCGCAACGCTTGCACGGCCGCGAGCATCGTCGAGCCGGTGGCGAGCCCGTCGTCGACGACGATGACCGACTTGCCGGAGACGTCCGGCGCGGGGCGGTTGCCGCGATAGAGCTGCTCACGGCGGCGAAGCTCCTCGAGCTCCCGGTCGACGACCGCGTCGACGCGATCCCTGGGCAGGCCCGTCTGCTCGAGCAGAGCCTCGTTCAGCACGCGCACGCCACCGCTGGCGATCGCGCCCATCGCCAGCTCGTCCTGTCCGGGGAAGCCGAGCTTCCGGACGACGAGGACGTCGAGCGGCGCGTCGAGAAGGTCGGCCACCTCACGACCGATCGCAACGCCGCCTCGCGGCAGCGCCAGCACGAGCACGTCCGGCCTGCCGGCGTATTCCTCGGCCAGCCACTCGCCGAGCTCGCGGCCCGCTTCGGCGCGGTCGCGGAACCGCGGCACGGCTATCCCGCCAGCGCGGGCAGGACGGCTTCGCCGATGAGCTCGACCATCTCCGTGTCGTCGTGCACGAGATGCTGGAGGTAGACCCGCTCGACGCCTGCCTCGGCCAGCGCCCGCAGCCGCTCGACGACCTCGTCAGGCGTGCCGGCTATCCATCTCTCCCTCCGCTCGGCAAGCACGGCCTCCGGATCCTCGTCGCCGGAGCCGAAGACCTTCAGCACACCGCGTACGCGGTCGAGCACCTGTGTCCGGTCCTCCCCGACGATGCAGGTGGCCATGAGCGTCAGCGGCAGCGTCGCGGGATCCCGCCCGCCTGCCTCGCACGCCTCGACCAGCACCGACTTCCGCTCACGGCAGTCGTCGATCGACGCGAGCAGCGTGTTGTACTCGTCGGCGAGCCGGACTGCGAGCGCAACCGACCGCGGCTTGGCGTTGCCGCCGAGGATGAGCGGCGGACGCGGCTGCTGCAGCGGCTTGGGCAGAGCCGGGCAGTCCTCCAGCCGGTAGTGGCGACCCGCGAACGTCACCGAGTCCTCGGTCCACAGCCGGTGGACGATCTCCAGCTGCTCCTCGAGCAGCTCCATGCGCGTGCCGAGCGGAGGGAACTCGAAGCCGTAGGCAGCGTGCTCGCCCTCGTTCCATCCGGCGCCGAGCCCGAGCTCGACACGCCCGCCCGACACGTGGTCGATCGTCGCCACCGACTTCGCGAGCACCGACGGGTGGCGGAAGGTGACCGGCGAGACGAGCGTGCCCAGGCGGATCCGCTCCGTGCGCGCAGCCAGCGCCGCGAGTGTCGCGATCGCATCGTGTGAAGCTCGCTCGCGCCTGCCGACAACGGAGAGGTAGTGGTCGGAGCGGAACAGGCCGTCGAGGCCCGCCCGCTCGCACACGTCTGCCAGCGCCAGCCACTCGTCCCAGGAGACGTCCTCCTGGCCCTCGACCATCAGGCAGAGCCGCACGGTCAGTCTTCGCGGATATCGACGATGCGGACGTCGGCCAGCCGCTGCAGGTCTCCTGCCCGCAGGCGCACGGATTCGTCGTGGTCGCCGGCCTCGAACACGATCTCCTCCAGCTCCGAAATACGCTGGTCGACGAGCACCGGGTCCTTCCGGCCGCCCACCGGTGGCACGGCACCGAGCTCGAACTCGGGAAAGTCACGCTCGAGATCGTCCTCCGAGGCGAGGTGGACCTCTTCTTCGAGCCGGCGTCGAGCACCTCACGCACCTTGTGGAGGTCGAGCCGGTCGGCGGCGGACAGAACCGTGCGGACGTAGCCGTCCGGCATCGTGAGGACGAGCGTCTTCGCGACCGATTCCGGAGGAACTCCGAGCGCGGCCGCCTCCTCGGCGGCCCGCTCCGTGTGCGGGTGCGGGAGCAGCTCGTACGAGACGCCGCTGGCGTCCAGCAGTTCGGTGAGCGCTTGTGCGGCCATCGGCATGCCCCTTTCGTTGTCGTCCTGAGCTTGCCGCATCTCACCCCTGGACGCCAGCTACGATCGCGCTCGTGCGCCTCGCCGTCCTCGCCCTGGTCGTGCTCGCCCTCGCAGGCTGCGGCGGCGACAACGGCGGTGACGAGTCGACGGCCGAAGGCTGTGCGGACGTCGAAGCGCCGGCGCCGAAGGCCGACGGGGGCGCGACAAAGCCTTCGGAGCCGCTCGACGAAGCGACGACGTACGTGCTCGTCATGGAGACGAGCTGCGGCGACTTCGAGATCACGCTCGACCAGGAGCTGGCGCCGGACACGTCCGCCTCGCTCGTCGCACTCGCGAACGACGGCTTCTACGACGACACGATCTTCCACCGTGTCGTTCCCGGCTTCGTGATCCAGGGCGGCGACCCGACCGGCATCGGGTGGCGGCGGGCCCGGCTACTCGACGGTCGACGCACCCCCCTCCGGCACCGCCTACACGCGAGGAGTCGTCGCGATGGCAAAGACGCAGATCGAGCCGCCGGGAACGAGCGGTAGCCAGTTCTTCGTCGTCACGGGCGAGGACGTGGGCCTGCCTGCGGAGTACGCGGTCGTCGGAGAGGTGACCGACGGATTCGAGACCGTCGAGCGGATCGAAGAGCTCGGCGACGCCGCGACGGAGCAGCCGTTGCAGCCGATCGTGCTCGAGCGCGTGACCGTCCGCGAGAGCTGACCGCAGCATGGACGCGCGCGACTGGGATCGCCGCTGGCTCGACAAGCGTCTCCACGCGCACGGCGAGGCGAGCTCGGTGGTGCTCGATGCGCTCGAAGATCTGGAGCCGGGACGCGCACTCGACCTCGGCTGCGGCTCCGGTCGCCATGCCGTCTGGCTCGCCGAGCGTGGCTGGCAGGTCACGGCCGTCGACTTCTCTCGGGAGGCGCTGCGCCAGGCCCGCGAACGAGCGGCGCACGTGGGAGTGGAGGTCGACTGGGTCGAAGCGGATCTCGTCGCCTTTGAACCGGCCGCGAATTCGTTCGACCTCGTGCTGCTCGCCTACCTCCACGTCCCCGGCGACGAGCGCCGCGCCATCCTGGCCAGAGCCGAGGCGGCCGTCGCCGACGGCGGGACGCTGCTGCTCGTCGGGCACGACCTGACCAACATCGGCACGGGCGCGCCAGGCCCCACGAGCCCGGCCGTCCTCTACACGCCGGCCGACATCGTGCCCGAGCTACCGGAGCTCGAGATCGAGCGGACGGAACAGGTGACGCGACCGACGAAGCTCGACGACGGCAGCGAGGTGGACGCGATAGACGCGCTCGTGCTCGCTAGGCGTCGCTGAGCGGCGGGTACCCGCCCGTCTCCTCGCCTTTCACGATCAGCCCGTAGAGGATCGCTATGTACACGGCGATCATCACGAGCGCCCAGGTGGCGTTGGTGTTGGCGAACATCAGTTGGACGACGATGCCGAGACTCGCCAGCGCGATCCCCAGCACGCGGCCGACCTCCTGGCGCGAGAGAATCGCGTAGCCGGCGAAGATGCCGAGCCCGCCGACGATCAGCAGGACGACGCCCCAGAACTCGAGGTTGGCGAAGAGCACCTGCGCAACGAGGTACCTCGACTTCGACAGCGCGGCGATGCCCTCGATCACCTGGAACGTCCCGGCGACGAGGAAGAAGACTCCGGCGAACGTCGCCCAGCCGGTGCCGGTCGCCGCTCTCGCGGTGGCAGACGCTTGATCCATGGCCCCCTCCTGCATTGGGAGCCCCTAGCCTCCCATATCAGGAGGGTCTGGCGAAACAGCTGACTGTGCCGCCGACGAGCACCGTTCCGCCAAACCCTCTAAGCGGCCCCGAGAGGAGTCGAACCTCTGCACGCGGATTCGAAGTCCGCCGCTCTATCCACTGAGCTACGGGGCCTCAGCAGCAAGTGTACGCGGCGCCCAAAACGCCGAGAGCCCCGGCGGACCGGGGCTCTCAGCTCGCGTGGAGGGAGTGTTATCCGCGCGAGACTGCGTTAGGACTTGGGGCCGGCGGCGAGGATTGCCGTCGCCGCGCTGCCCTTCGAGAACACCGCGGCCCTGCCGCCCACGGCGAGCTTGCCGCGGAGCTTCGTGTCGGCCGAGATGCTCTTCGTGACGCTCGGGCCGTCTGCCCGCTTGACCGTGACGGACGTGTCCGAAGCGGCCGTGACCTGACCGCGGTCGAAGCTGAAGGCGTTGGACGAGCCGTCCGCCTTGATCAGCTTCACGTCCGCGTGGACGGCGCCCATGAGGCCCTTCTTGGCCTTGAGCCGTGCCAGGCGCTCTGCGAGGCCCTTGCCATTACCGTCGCCGAAGCGGAACGCAGCGGCCTTGGCGGCGCGCGGTGCCAGGACGGCGAACGCCGTGCCGCCGCGCGAGAAGACCACGGCGCCCTTCTCGACCTGGATGTCGCCGCGGACCTTCGTGTCCGCGTTCAAACCGAGCGTGACGCTGACTCCGTCCTTCCGCTTCAGCGTGACCGAAGCGGCGGACTCGGCCGTGACCTGGCCGCGGTCGACGACGAACGAGTTGGTCGTGCCGTCGGCCTTGATGAGGCTGACCTCCGTGTGAACGCCTCGTACGAGGCTCTTACCCTTTCCGGGGCCGGCGACGGCGACCGCCGAGCCGACGAGCAGCGCGGCGGAGATGCCGATCGCTGCGAGCCCGAATGCCCTGTTCTTGTTGCTCACGTTGTGTGTGCTCCTCGGTAGTGGTTGTGAAGGACGGTAGAGCCTCTTGCTGCCAGGTAAGGCGCTGCCGCCTCCAATGTAAGGCGGCAGCAAACGCAGGGTAAATAGAGGGTGACCGGTGGGATTCGAACCCACGACCACCGGGACCACAACCCGGGGCTCTACCTGCTGAGCTACGGCCACCGCGCTACGAGCAAGCATAGCCGCGGCCCACGCGCAGCCTAGGCTTCCGCGCAATGGCGAGGCGCTCGTACCTGCTGCGCGACCCGGCACCGCTGTCGTGGGCGTTCTGGGACTTCGCCTACTCGATCTTCTCGTTCCTGCTCGTCGTCCGCTTCTTCGGGACGTGGGTCATCGACGACCTCGGCAGGCCCGACTGGTACGTGGCGATGACGCAGTTCGTCGTCGTCCTGTTCCTGCTGCTCGCCATGCCGCTGGCCGGGGCGCTCGCCGACCAGCTCGCGCGGCGCAAGCCGTTCCTCATCGCGTTCACGCTCGTCGCAGCCGTCTCGTGCGCGCTCATCGAGGTGATCCCGGCCGACGGGAACGTCCTGCCGTTGCTCTTCGCCGGCGGCATCGCCGTCGCGTTCGGGCAGCTGGCGCTCGCGCAGTACGACCCTCTGCTGGCCGACGTCGCGCCGCGCGGCCGCCGCGGACGCGTTTCGGGCATTGCCGTCGCCCTCGGCTTCGTCGGAATCTTCTTCGCCCTGGCCGTCGTCGCCGAGGGCATCGTCGGCGACGGATCGAAGCAGCGGGCGTTCGTGCCGGCCGCGGCGTTCTTCGTGCTGTTCTCGCTGCCCGCGTTCTTCTGGATTCGCGAGCGGCGTCACGAGCCTTCGACGGCGACGCGCCCCGAAGGGCGGCTCTTCGGGCACGCCTTCCGCCAGGTCATGCGCACGGCGCAGCAGGTGCGCGGCAACCGCGACGCGTTCCAGTTCCTCATCGGCCGCTTCTTCTACTCGGACGCGATCGCGACGCTTTCGGCGTTCCTCGCCGTGTACATGACGCGGCTGGGGGGCTTCTCGGAGACGGAGAAGAACGCGGTGATCGGGGTCTCGGTCGTGGGCGCGGCGATCGCCGCGCTCATGACGGGGCGCTTGCTCGGTGGGGTGGGGCCGCGCGCCGTGCTGCTTGCGGTGCTGCCGGTCTTCTCGCTGCTGACGGTGCTCTCGGCGGCGGTCGGCGAGCCCTGGACCGTGTGGCTCGCGGCACCTGCGATGGGCGCGGCGCTCGGCTGTGTGTGGACGGCGGACCGCGTCTTCATGATCCGGCTGACGCCGCTCGAGCTACGCGGTCAGATGTTCGGCTTCTTCAACCTCGCGAGCCGGGTCGCATCCGCGTTCGGCCCACTCGTCATCTGGAGCGCCACCATCTGGGTGCTACACAGCCAGACGGACTGGCTCAGCCTGCTCGGAGCCACACGCGTCGCGCTCGTCGGGCTCGCGCTTGCCGCCTTCGTCGGCTGGCTCGTGATCCGCCCGCTCTCCGACGCTTACCGCAACCCGTGACAGGTCTGGCGCAGGTGCGTCTGGGAGCGATTCGAACTGGCGAGCGCAGCGCGGTGTCCAGCTGCAGCGGACACGGTGGCCCGCGAGGGACGCCGCCGGCGGCGCTGAGCGTCTCCGCGAGGTACAGCTCCGCGCGGCCGCGAACGCGGGAGGTGTCCCCCCGTCGGTGCGCCTGGGAGGATTCGAACCCCCGGCCGGCGGCTTAGAAGGCCGCTGCTCTTCCACTGAGCTACAGGCGCCCGCAGCGAAGGGTACCGCCGGCCCCGACGGAGCTAGCGAGCGCCGAAGTCGACCGTGAGGACGACGACCGACCGGTTCCCGTAGACGCCGGGGGCGCCCAGGGCGCGCACGGCAGAGATGCCGACCTCCCGGAAAGCGGGCTCGAGCAGGTTGTCGCGGTGCCCCGGGCTCGCGAGCCAGGAGACCACGGCGGCTCGGGCCGTCAGTCGCGGCGCCTGCCAGATGAGGTTCTCGCCCACCGTCCACGGCCGACGTGCTTTCCGCGGCTGGTAGAACGCCTTGATCCGCTTCGCGAAGTGGCTCCCGTCGGCGGACTCGTGGCCGAAGTAGCCGCTGCGCACCATCTCCAGCGAGTGATGGTCGGCGGCGGCCGTCAGCTTCGGGTTCAGGCGAAGCTGCTTCAACCCGTGCTCGAGACGGACGAGGTTGAGCTCGGCCAGCACAGCCGACTCGAGCCGGTCCTCCGATGCCACGCGTGGGGCGCCTGCGCCCAGCGCCAGGGCGGGAAGGAGAGCAGCAACGGTAACGGCGATGGGGAGCAGCGCACGCAAACCGGGGGGCACCACCCTAACGGGTATCCATTTTTCACGCATCAGAAACCGGCGCCGGTTCATTCGACTCCTGCTGGCCACCTCCTTTCCGGTGCTTGAGCCAGTCGAGCACGAGCACCTGTATCGCACCGGCGATTGGAATCGCGCCGAGCGCGCCCAGCACGCCGGCCAGCGAGGCACCGATCAGGACGGCGATGAGCACGATCAGCGGTGAGAGCTGCACCGTTCGCCCGTACACGAGCGGCTGCAGCAGGTGATTCTCGATCTGCTGGTAGACGATGAAGAAGATGAGCACGATCACGCCCGGCCAGATCCCATCGGTGCTCAGGAAGGTGACGGTCGTGACGACGATGGCCGCGATCGTCGCCCCGACGAGCGGCACGAGGTCGAGCAAGGCGACGAGCAGGCCGAGGGCGAGCGCGAACTCCACCCCCACGATCCACAGCATCACGCCCGATGCGATGCCTGCGATGACGCTGATGAAGAGGTTGCCCGTGACGTAGCCGCCGACGGCCTTCGCGATGTCGCCGAAGATCCCGCGCAGGCGCTGCTCGGTACGCGAGGAGAACAGCGAGTAGAAGCGGTCGAGCCACATCGGGCCCTCGAGCAGCATGAAGTACGTGAGGGCGATGATCGTGATCACCGCCGCCACCATCGTCAGCACGCCCTTGGTGATCGAGATCGCCGTGCCCGAGAGGCCGAACACCTTGCTGGCTCCGCCCTCGTTGATCGCGTCCCGGATCCGGTCGACGATGTGGTACTTCGTCTCGAGGAAGCCGAGACGGCCGCGGCCCTCGGTCAGGTCGTCGATGTAATCGGGCACCTTGCGGGCGAACTCGTTCACCTGGTCGACGAGCTGCGGGATGACGAGCCAGCCGATCAGCCCGATCACTCCCGCTACGGCGAGCGAGGTCAGTGCGACGGCGTAGCCACGCCTGGCAATCCCGTGCGCCTGAAGCCAGTTCACGGCGGGGTTGAGAGCGATGGCGAGGAAGAGGGCGACGAGGATCCACGTCAGCACCTGGCGCGTGATGAACAGCACCTGGATCAGCGCCCAGACCCCAATGATGATCCCCAGAACGACGAACACCGTCCGCACGGGGAACCGGATCGCCCGCTCGGGGATCACCATCCAAGCATCGCGCCACCGTCGGACGGTCTCTCACCGGTAGGGTGCTGGCGATGTCGACGGCGATCCTGCACACCAGCGAGGGCGAGATCCGCGTGGAACTGCTCGACGAGCAGGCGCCCGAGACGGTGGGGAACTTCAAGAAGCTCGCCGGCGAAGGCTTCTACGACGGGCTCAACTTCCACCGCGTGATCGAGGACTTCATGATCCAGGGTGGGTGCCCGCGCGGCGACGGCACCGGCGGCCCCGGCTACAAGTTCGACGACGAGCAGAGCGCGCTCGAGCTGCCCGTGAGCCGTGGTGCGCTGGCGATGGCGAACGCGGGGCCGGACACGAACGGCAGCCAGTTCTTCATCGTCACCGCCGAGGAGTGCTCCTGGCTGAACGGCAAGCACGCGGTGTTCGGCCGCGTCACCGAGGGCATGGACGTCGCCGACGCGATCTCCCGCGTCGACAAGGACGCACGCGACGCGCCGGTCAAGCCGGTGACGATCGACCGCGTCGAGCTCGTCTAGCCCGTCAGCGCGCCGAGTTTCGCGCTCGGCCGCGCCGGGAACGTGTTTCCCATACCACTCGAAGGAGGACATGATGGGAAACACCAAAGTACGCGACACGATGACCGCCGATCCGACTGCGGTCGAGACCATCGCACTGTCGCCCAGGCGGCGGAGTTCATGGCGAAGGAGAACGTCGGCTCGCTGCCGGTGATCGAGAACGGCGAGCTGGTCGGCATCGTCACCGACCGCGACCTCGTCGTCCAGGTCGTGGCCCGCGGGCTCGATCCCAACAGCGTCAATGTTGCGGACGTCTACACGGAGAAGCCCGTGGTCGCGACGCCCGACGAGCCACTCGACCAGGCGCTCCAGCGGATGGCCGAGGAGCAGGTGCGACGGCTGCCGGTCGTCTCCGACGGACGGCTGGTCGGCATGCTCGCGCAGGCCGACGTGGCGCGGTCGGCCGACGCCGAGTCGACCGGTCAGATGGTCGAGGAGATCTCCGCGAAGTAGCTAGCCGAGCCACTCGGGCCGGTCGAAGCCGGCGTACTCCTGGATCGCGCCGTAGATGTGCTGGACGATCGCTGTCGAGTGGACCGAGAGCCGGCAGGTGCCGTACGGGAAGCTTGTTCATCCGCTTCTTCTGGCTGTACTTCGAGTAGACGTTGACGATCGACTTCGTCAGGCAGTCTCGGGGGAGATCGAGCAGTCGAGCCAGAACCGCTCGATCTCCTCCTGTCGTTCGACGTGGTCTGCGAAGAGATTGCACTGGAGGCGCGACCTTTTCGTCGGCGACTGCGAAGTACGCCCTGAGGAAGGAGAGGAAGAAGCGCACGACTTCCGGATCCGAGTTCGACAGCCCGAGCGTGTTGCGCTCCTTGCTGCCCTCGGCCCAGTAGAGCATGCAACCCGCCGCGTGAAACGCATCGCGTTGACGAGCCTGAAGACGTCCTTCCTCTTGTGAGCGCGCCCGCTCTGCCCGTCGACGAGCTGACCAGACCTTGTTGCCCTTTCGTTGTGCGTCGTAAATCGCGTTCCTCTGTCGCAACGCCTCGCGCTGGGCGGCCGAAAGCTCGATGTCTCTAACCCACAGGCTGACCGACGACTTGGACACGGCGAGCAGCTTGTGATCTCTCGCATTGACCGGCCCTCAGCACGCAGCCGGCGTGCTTCCTCTCGCTCCCTCGTTTTCATTTCTGAAAACAGACTAGCGAGAGCGCCGGACGATAGAGCGGGCGACGGGAATCGAACCCGTGACGAGAGATTGGAAGGCTCGAGCTATACCGCTTCAGCCACGCCCGCTTGCGTTCACTGCCACGATAGCCAGCGTGGACGCGATCCGGTGGGACTTCCCTCACGAGCTGTTCGTCCTCGGCGGGCTCGCGGGCGCGTACGCGATCGGCGTGCGCGGAGAGCACGTCCCGCGCTGGCGACTCGCGTGCTTCGGCGGCGGCTTGCTGCTCGTGCTCGCAGCCTCCGCCACGCCGCTCGACTCGCTCGCGACGACGTCGCTGCTCAGCGCGCACCTACTTCAGAACGTCGATCTTCGCCGAGTGGGCGCCGGCGCTCGATCGTGCTCGGCGTGCCCGCCGGCCTCGCCGCCCGCCTCGGCCGCCGCCGGCTCATGCGCGTCCTCACGCATCCGGCAGTGGCGCTGCCGCTGTGGCTCGCGACGTACGCCGCCTGGCACCTCCCGGCCGCCTACGACGCCGCGCTGCGCCATCAGTCGAGCCTGCTCCACCTCGAGCACGCGAGCTACTTCGCGACCGGCCTCCTCTTCTGGTGGCCGGTGCTCCAGAACGCTCCGCATCAGCTCTCCGCCGCCGCGAAAGCCGCCTACGTGCTCGCCGCGTTCGTCCTCGCCAGCCCGATCGGCATCGTGCTCTCGCTCCTGTCGAGCCCGGCGTACGACGTTCTACGTGGCGGCGCCGGACATGTGGGGCCTGTCCGATCTCGCCGACCAGCAGATCGCCGGCGTGACGATGTCGGTCGAGCAGGCGGTCGTCTTCTTCTGTGTCGCGGCGTACTTCGTCCTCCGACAGCTGCGCGCGGAGGAGGCGCGGGAGACACGACTCGAAGAGACCTCGCAAATTGCGTGAACTTTCTCTTCGAGGGGCCTTGCGCCGGGCGCCGGGAATCCCTAGTGTCGTGATTGCGCCGAGCACGGAGCGCGAGTAGGTCGAAGCTCAACCGGATGGCCCTACGGGCAATCGGAAGGTCAGTCGGTTGGGTGGACGAAAGCGAAACCGGCTCGGCGAAACTTTGGTCCCGTTTAGTCGAGCCAGCTGGGTAGGAGCCCGTCGAGCTCCTCGCGCTCGTCGTCCGTCAGGCCTCGCAGCGGGGAGCGGACGTCCTCCGAGATCGGCACGCCGCGACGGGCGAGCACGTGCTTGAGCGCGGCATGGCGCGGGAAGCGCTCGATCGACGCCCGCAGCTCGGCGAGCCCGGCCGCGCGCTCGTCTGAAGGCTCGCGGACGCAGGCGGCGACGAGCTCGGGGAACGCCGTCGCCAGCGCCGAGACCGCGCCCACCGCACCCGCCCCGATGCCGCGCGCGATGAGCGCCTCCGGGCCGACGAAGACGTCGAGGCCTTCGATGAGGTACGGCTCGAAGCGCTCCCAGGGGGTGTCCGACACCTTCAGGCCGGCGAGGTTCGGCGCTCGCTCACGTAGCTCGGAGACGACGCGCGGCGGAACCGCGTAGCCGCTCGTCGACGCGAACTCGTAGACGTAGAACGGCGTGGGCGCGCAGGCCGAAGCGGCGGCGGCGAAGTGCTCGGAGCAGCGCATCGTCGTCGAGCCGGAAGTACGGCGGAGCGATCACGGCGATTCCGGCCACGCCGAGACCGGCCGCGTGCTCGGCGAGCGCAACCGTGTCGGCCGTCGTCTGGGCTCCGCAATGGACGGCCACCTGGAGCCGCCCCGCAGCCGCTTCCACGAAGAGCTCCGCGACCCGGCGGCGCTCGGCAACCGAGAGCAGGATGCCCTCGCCGGTCGTGCCGAGCGCGAGCAGCCCGTCGAGCCCGGCCCCGGCCAGGAAGTCGACGAGTGGCCCGAAGGCCGCCTCGTCGAGCTCTCGGCCGCCGTCGCGAAGCGGGGTGGCCGCGGCGGCGAGCGTGCCCTTGATCATCGGCCGCTCGCCGAGAAGTGCTGGTAGTCCTTGACCGAGCCGGTCCACCGTCCGCCCCACCCCCAGCCGATCGCGTCGAACGCGCGGACGAGCGCACCGCCTTCCACAGCCATGCCCTTGCGCACCGGCTGCCGGGAGACGTACGCGCGGCTCGCGTCGTGGTACACGCGCCCGTTCTCGACGTAGGGGTTCTCGATCGGGTTGACGTCGATCGCCCGGCCGTACGCGTGCTCCGACCAGCTGCTCGAGCCCGTCGCACGGCGGCAGTTGAACGCCGAGGTGTTGTCGGCCTCGATCGAACGGAAGTCGCTGCCGCCGTAGGCGTCGATGGGCACCATCTTCCGGACCGGGAACCGCGCCGCGTACAGGCGCCGGAACACCGTGCGCAGCGGGCTCGCCGCCGTCTCGTGGACGACGAGCCGGCCCGTGCGGCGCCGGCCGTCGAACCCCCAGTGGCTGACCGTGAGCAGCCGAAGGTCGGCGAGCGGCGACCGGGCAGCCGGGCCGCCACGAGACGCCCGTCATCAGTGCGCGCTGCTTCGCCGAGAGCGGAGCGATCTTCCCGACGAACGGCGGCGTCGGCAGCCGTCGCCCCGATCGCCGAGGCCGCCACGGCGACGGCGAGTCCGAATGCGAGAGCATGTCGAACCATCGGCGCAGAGTCGGGACGGCGAGATTCGAACACGCGGCCTCTGCGTCCCAAACGCAGCGCTCTAACCAGGCTGAGCTACGTCCCGAGACCATCAGTGTACGACCAGGCGCGGCGGAGGCTAGGGTCGCGCGACATGGTGGACTCGCCGTACCTGCCCGCCGAGGGCGTGCGCACCGCCCGCGGGCCGGGGGTCGGCTACCTGATGGTGATGGGCGCCGCCGTGCTGTTCGCGGTCAACGGCACCGTCTCGAAGGTCGTGCTCGAGTCGGGCGTCACGTCACTGCGGCTGACGCAGGCGCGATGTCTCGGCGCGCTCATCGGCCTCGGGCTGATCGTGCTCCTCACGCGCCCGCAGAGCCTGCGCACGACGCGCCGCGAGCTCGCCTTCCTCGCCGTCTTCGGCGTCTGCGGCGTCGCCCTCGTCCAGCTCTTCTACTTCGCCGCCATCGCGAGGCTCGAGATCGGCGTCTCGCTCCTGATCCAGTACACGGCGCCGCTGCTCGTCGCTCTCTGGGCGCGGTTCGTCTTCAAGGAGCAGGTGCGGCGGCGCGTGCTGGGCCGCGCTCGCGCTCGCGCTCGTCGGCCTCTCGGTGATGGTGGACGTCTGGGGCGGCGTGCCGCTCAACACGGCCGGCGTCGTGCTCTCGTTCATCTCCGCCGCGACGTTCGCGGCGTACCTGTTGCTCGCCGAGCACGCGGTCGGGCGGCGTGACCCGCTGTCGCTCCTCGTCTACGGCTTCCTCTTCGCCAGCCTCTTCTGGGCCGTCGCCCAGCCGTGGTGGAGCTTCCCGCGCGACGAGCTCGGCGAGACCATCTCGCTGCTCGGCAACCTCAGCGGGTCGGAGCTCCCGGCCTGGGCGCTCGTGCTCGCCATCGTCGTGCGTCGGGACGATCGTCCCGTTCACGCTCATGGTCGGCTCGCTCCAGCACCTGCCCGCGACGACCGTCGGCATGGTGGCGATGCTGGAGCCGGTGCTCGGAGCGCTCGTCGCCTACCTCTGGCTGGACGAGTCGCTGGCGGCTCAGCAGCTCGCGGGCGGCGCCATCGTGCTCGCCGCGATCTTCCTCGCCCAGACCTCACGCGACTAGGTCGCTGACAGCCTCTTTACAAAGCAAAGCGACCGTTGTAGGGTCGGCGCACTGGGCGATGCACACCACGTTCGGCGAGAGCCAGGCGTGGTGAGCAGTCAGGGTGAGGCCCGCCGCGAGCGACCCCCCGGAGCGGCGGGCTTTACCCTGTTTACGCCCGACTCAGGCTTTCTCTATCGCCAGCGCGTCGCCCGCGCGCACCTCGAGCGCGAGCGTCTCCTCCTTGATCCAGTCCTCGTACTCGAGGAGATCCGCCTCGTCGGGCCCGAGCGTGACGACGATGCGATCGGTCAGCTCGAGGCCCAGGTCGCGCCGCATTGCGTTGATGCGATGGTTCAGGTCACGGACACGGCCTTCTCGGATGAGCTCCTCGTCGAGCGTCGTGTCGAGTGCGATCGAGAGCGCTCCGTTCTGGGCGATCGCGAAGCCCTCGACGGCGGCGCCTTCTCCGTGCAGCACCTCGTCGGCGGCGAGCTCCTCGCCGGCGGCGCGCACGCCGCCTCCTTCGAGCTCCTCGTAGTCGCCGGCGTCGAGCGCCGCCTTCACGGCTGGCAGCCGCGGGCCGAGACGCGGCCCGAGCACCGGAAGGTTCGGCTTGAGTTGGGAGCGGACGACAGGACCGTCGTCGAAGACGATCTCCTTGACGTTGAGCTCCTCGCTCAGCTCGCCGGCGTGCCCGGCCGCGCCATTCGCGCCGCGGACGTATGCCCGGCGCAGCGGCTGACGAAGCTTGATGCCCGCCTCGCCCCGTGCCTGGTGGCCGAGCTCGACGACCCGCCGCGTCTGGGCGACCTCGTCCAGGAGCTCGAGGTCGCGCTCTCCCGCGTCCTGCCAGCGAACGAGGAAGACCGAGCCCGGCTGGTCGTCGGAGCGCAGGACGCGCCACAGGTGGTCGCTGAGGAAGGGCATCACGGGCGCGATCACCACGAGCGAGCGGAGGAGCGCTGCTCTCAGCGTCTGCAACGCGGCCGCGTCGCCGTTCCAGAACCTCCGCCGCGAGCGGCGGATGTACCAGTTGGACAGGTCGTCGACGAAGGCTCTCGAACGACGCGACGACGTCCGGCGTCCAGTACCGCTCGTACGCGTCGGTCGCCTCGGCGACGAGCTGCTCGGTGCGCGCGAGGAGCCAGCGGTCGAGCGGCTCGAGGTCACCGGCGTCGGCCTCCGGCGAGGCGTTCGCGTAGTCGACGAAGAACTTCGCGCAGTTCCAGAACGTCAGCAGCCGGCGCTTTGCCTCGTGCGCCGGGCCGTAGCCGAAGCGCATGTTCTGGCTCGGCACCTGCTCGCAGTAGAGCCAGCGCATGACGTCGGCGCCCATCCGGTCGAGCGCCTCGTCGGCGCTGATGGCATTGCCCCACGAGCGATGCATCTCGCGCCCGGTCTCGTCGAGGAGCTTCTCGTACGTCAGCACGCGGCGGTACGGCGAGCGGCCGATGAGCGTCACCGACATGAAGGAGATGGCGTAGAACCACAGCCGGATCTGCTCGCGCATCTCCGACACCAGTCGGCGGGGAACCACTTCACCCAGTACGCGTGATCCGGCAGGTCGGCGGTCGTCAGGCCCTCCGCGGCGCCGGTCGCGTACCCGCCCGGGATGTACCCCGCCTCGTTGTCCCAGCCGAGCGTCGAGAGCGGCACGATGCCCGCGTCGAGCCAGGCGTCGCCGACCTCCGGGATGCGCGTGACCTCCTCCCCGCACTTGTCGCAGGTGATGACGACGTCGTCGATCCACGGCCGGTGCAGCTCGCGCAGGCCGTCGAGCCCGCGGACCGCGCGCTGCTCGAGCTCGGCCCGCGAGCCGATCACCGTCAGGTGGCCGCAGGCGCACGGGTAGAACGGGAGCGGCAGGCCGAAGTACCGCTTGCGAGAGATGTTCCAGTCGCCCATGTTCCGCAGCCAGTCGTCCATCCGCTTCGAGTAGAAGGCCGGCGTCCATTCGACCGTTGCGTTCGCGTCGAGCATCGGCTGCCGGATCTCCTCGGCCGAGATGAACCAGTCGTCGACGACGCGGAAGAGGAGCGGCGTCTTGCAGCGCCAGCACGTCGGGTAGCGGTGGACGATCCTCCCGGCCTCGACGAGGAGACCACGCTCTCGGAGGCGCGCGACGACGGGCTCCTCCGCCGCATCGGCTGCGATGCCCGCCAGCGCCCCGTAGTTGTCGTAGAAGACGCCGGACTCGTCGATCGGCACGAGCACCGGCAGCTCGTGCACGCGGCCCAGCTCGAAGTCCTCGGTGCCCGCGCCGGGCGCGATGTGGACGATGCCCGTGCCCTCGTCGAGCGAGACGTCGTCCCACGGGATGACGCGGTGCTCGACCTCCGCCAACGCCGGGAGGTCGTCGAAGGGGCCGCGGTAGGGGCGTCCCACGAGCTCCTCGCCCAGCACCCGCTCGACGAAGTCCGCGTCCGGCCGGCGCTCGACGGCGTACCACTCCCCGTCGGCCGTGCGCCCGTACTCCGCGTCCGGCCGCACGGCCGCAGCGACGTTCGCGGGAAGCGTCCACGGCGTCGTCGTCCAGATGACGAGCGACTCGCCCTCGGCGTCCGCGAGCGGGAAGCGGACGTAGAGCGACGGGTGATCGAGCTCCTGGTACTCGCCGGAGTAGACCTCGTGCTGGGAGATCGACGTGCCGCAACGAGGGCACCACTGCGTCGAGCGATGTCCCTGATAGAGCCAGCCTCGCTCGTGGACGACCTTGAGGAAGCGCCAGATGTACTCGATGTTCGTGTCGGAGAACGTGTAGTAGTCGGCGTCCCAGTCCATCCAGCGGCCGAGGCGCTGGTCCTGCTCGGTGATCACCTCGGCGTAACTCGGCGACGCGCTCCTTGCAGCGCTCGGCGAACTCGGCGAGGCCGTACTCCTCGATCTCGCGCTTCGAGTTGAGCCCGAGCGCCTTCTCGACCTCGACCTCGACCCAGAGGCCCTGGCAGTCGAAGCCGTTCTGGTAGCGCTGGTCGAAGCCGCGCAGCGCCTTGTAGCGCTGGAAGACGTCCTTGAGCGTCCGGCCCCACGCGTGGTGCGCGCCCATCGGGTTGTTCGCGGTGATGGGGCCGTCGATGAAGCTGAAGCGCTCGCCGCCGCGGTTCTGCTCCCGCAGCGATCGAACGTGCGCTCTTCTTCCCAGCGCTCGAGCACCTCCCGCTCGAGGCCGGGATGATCGGGGACACGCGGAAGTGGCGTGAACACGCCTGGCATAGGCCAAGTCTACGGCGGGAAGCGAACGGCCGTGCGGCCGTTTAGGCTCTTGGAAGTTGTTCGATAACGACTACGAGAAAGCGAGCATCATGGAATCCGTGAACACCGAGACCTTCGAGACGGAGGTCCTGCAGAGCGAGACCCCGGTCCTCGTCGACTTCTGGGCCGAGTGGTGCGGTCCGTGCCACGCGGTAGCTCCCGTCCTGGAGCAGATGGCCGAGGAGCGCGAGGGCGAGTTGAAGGTCGTGAAGCTCAACATCGACGAGGAGCAGGACCTCGCCATGCAGTACGGGGTGATGTCCATCCCGACGATGATCCTCTTCCGCGACGGCGAGCCGGCAGCCGCAGTCACCGGGGCGCAGCCCGAAGGGCGCCATCGAGCGCGCGCTCGGCTTCGAGCCCGTGGCTACGGCATCAACTCGAGAGGCGTGAGGCAGGAGCGGTAGAGTCTTCTTGCTCTGCGGCTTCGGGCCCGAGGTCCCACTTGGACCCGCCGAGGCTGTTGAAGTAGGCGGCGAGCACGATCGCGGGCTTCGCCTTGATGAAGTCGCAGAGGTACTTGCACGAACTCGGGCTGATCGACTGACACGCCCCACTCGGGCAAGGAGTACCGCTTCCCGTGCGCGCGGGCGAACGCGTAGAGCTGTTCGTTCGCCGAACGCGAGAAGTCGACTCCTTCTCCGTACATGTCGTTGCCCACGAGGTCGACGTACCTGTCTCCCGGGTAGGAAGGCATCCAGCCGCCCACGCCCGCCAGCGGATTCCAGATCACCGTGAGCTTGCCCTTCGTGTTGGGCGGCAGATCCTCCTTCACGGTGAGGAACGGGAGCCCGAGCCGCTTGAGGGCGACATCGATCTTCACCCGCGGGCCGCCGTGGAGGATGAGGAAGATGCGGGCGAAGGCCTTCCGGTACGCCTGGGTCGACATGCCCGCGCCTTTCGAGGGGTGGTACAGCGCATTCGGGTTGTTCATCTCCGCCATCGGCCGCACGTACACGAGGCTGCCGAACTCGTTGATCGCCTTGTTGATGTAGACCAGGTACGCGTCGCCCTGGCCGTTCGCGATCTGCTGCATCGAGATCCGCGCGCGGCGCGTGGCTCCGGGCCCGCCGATGCCGAGATGGAGCATCGGAATCGGAGTCAGCTGGGGGAGAAAGACCGGGCAGCCGCGTCCCCCAGGTCATGCCCTGCTGCCAGCCCAGGAAGACGTGCTTGATCGCCGACTTCTGTCCCGTCTGGGCCTGGAAGCGCGCCGGGTCGCCGGTGATTCCCAGCAGGACCTTTGCGACCTCGGGGCGAGCGCCCGCGCCGGGAGCGAGCGCCAGCAGCACGACTGCGACGGCCATGAGTCGCTTCATCGTCGGGAGCGTAACGCCTGCACGACGTTCCTGAAAGCAATGTCGTCGTCAGGCGGAAGGTCGTCGATTGCGAACCAGCGGAACTCGGAGACGTCGTCCGCGGGAGTCGGCTCGCCGGAGACGATGCGTGCGTGCCAGTAGAGGTTGAGCGTCGCCCCGGCGTCCTCGGCGCCGCCGTAGCGGTCGGCCCACACGCCGGCGAACTCCAGCGGCTCGATCTCGACGCCTGCCTCCTCTCGCAACTCGCGCCGTAGCCCGTCGAGCGGCTCTTCGTCCTCCTCCAGGAAGCCGCCCGGGAGATCCCACTTGCCCGCCTCGGGCTCGAACTTGCGCCGCGAGAGCAGGATCCGGCCTTCGTCGTCTCCCACGAGCGCGCTCACGGTCGGCTCGGGGCCCGCGTAGACGGTGAAGCCGCACTCGACGCAGGTGGCGGTCTGACTGTCGTTCTCGAGGGAGGCTGCGCAGCGCGGGCAGTGCTTCCAGCCGACAATGCGCACCACGCGCGCAAGAATAGGGCCATGAGCCCGCGACACGTGCCCGCCACGGTGACCGAGTTGACGCGCTGCGAGCTGCTCGCCGAGCTGCCCGGAGAGCGGCTGAACGAGCTCGCGAAGCGCATGACGCGCGAGGAGATCCCGGCCGGCGCCGCCCCCGTCGTCGAGGGCGAGCACGGCGATCGCTTCTACGTCGTGCTGTCGGGCGTGCTGGCGGCGAGCAAGTTCGGAGGGCGCGGTGCGGCGGGCGTGCTGCACCCCGGCGCGTACTTCGGAGAGGTGTCGCTGGCGATGGGCGTGCCGCGCACGGCGTCCGTGAGGGCCATGACGCCCGCCGTCGTGGCGAGCTGCGACAAGGCGACGTTCGACGAGTTCATCCGCCCGCTCTTCGCCGACGACGAATAAGAGGGACACTCTCAGTGACTGTCCCTGGGACTGTCCCTGGGACTGTCCCCTCGACTGTCCTTTTGAGTTAGGCCGCCTCCTCGATCACATCGTCCGACAGCTTCGGCCAGGCCTCCATCGCCCACGGGCCGAAGTCGCGGTCGGTCAGGCAGCACAGGGCCAGGCCAGGCTCGGGGTCGACCCACAGGAACGTGCCCGAGCCGCCGAAGTGGCCGAACGTCCTCGGCGAGGTGCGTGAGCCCGACCAGTGCGGCTGCTTGGCGTCCTTCAGCTCGAAGCCGAGTCCCCAGTCGTTGGGGTCGAAGCGACCGAGGTCGGGAATGACGCCGGCCAAGCCCGGGAACTGGACGGTCGTCGCCTCGGCCAGCGTCTCCGGCGCGATGAGTCGCGGTTCCAGCAACTCCCCGGCAAACCGCACGAGGTCGTCGAGCGAGCCGTAGAGGTCTGCGGCGGGAGAGCCGCGCAGGACGGCGCCGAGCCCAAGCGGCTCGAGCACGGCTGCCGAGAGATACTGCTCGAACGGCATCTCTGCGCGCGCTGCCACGATCTCCGCCGCGAGCTCGATGCCCGGGTTCGAGTACACGCGCTTCGCCCCGGGCCGACCGATCGGCTGCCCAGCCTCGAACGGCAGCCCCGAAGCGTGCGCGAGCAGATGGCGGATCGTCGAGCCCGGCGGGCCGGCCGGTTCGTCGAGATCGATCGTCCCTTCCTCGGCGGCGACGAGCGCCGCGTACGCCGTGAGCAGCTTCGTCACCGAAGCCCAGCGGAACTCTCGGCCCCGCTCGCCGTACACGGCGAGCTCGCCACTTAAGGGCACCGCACCAACGGCCACGTGGTCGACCGACCAGTCGTCCACCTGACGTAAGGCGTCCACACCGCGATACTAAGAACCCTGATGGAACGGCAGCGCATCACGTCCGGAGGTGCGTACGAGGCCGTCTTCGGCTACTGCCGGGCCGTGCGCGTCGGCGACAACGTCTACGTGGCCGGCACGGCGCCGCAGATGGCGGACGGCGCGGATCCTCCCGCTGACTCCTACGGCCAGGCACGGCGCTGCTTCGAGATCATCGGCGCCGCGCTCGCCGAGGCCGGTGCGAGCTTCGAGCACGTGGTGCGCACGAGGATGTACATCACGCCGCAGGCCGACTTCGACGAGGTCGGCCGCGCCCACGGCGAGATCTTTCGAGACATCCGCCCTGTCAACACGACCGTGGTCATCGCGGGGCTCGTCGATCCGCGATGGCACCTGGAGATCGACGTCGATGCAGTCGTCGGCTGACCCGTACGAGTCGAGCGTCCTCGACCACCGCTTCGGCCGCGGCGATCCGTACACGATGGGCGTCGAGGAGGAGTACATGCTGCTCGACGCCGAGACGCTCGACCTCGTGCAGCACATCGACACGGTGCTGGCCGCCGTCGAGGGCAGAGACCTGGAGCACGAGCTGCACCCCGAGCTCATGCAGTCGGTGCTCGAGATCGCGACGCCGGTCTGCCGCGACATCGGCGAGGTGACGACCGAGCTGCACCGGCTGCGCGCGGCCGTGACGGACGTCGCGAGACAGACCGGACTGCGCGTCGGCTCGGCGGGCACGCACCCCTTCAGCCTGTTCGAGAAGCAGCGCATCACCGCGCGCGACCGTTACCGCGCGCTCGTCGACCAGCTCCAGTACGTCGCGCGCCGTGAGCTGATCTTCGGCATGCACATCCACGTTGCGATCGACGACCCGGAGAAAGCGGTCGGCGTGCTCAGCGGCATGCTCGTCCACCTGCCCCAGCTGCTCGCGCTCAGCGCGTCGTCACCGTTCTGGCGCGGAGAGCCGACGGGCCTCGCCTCGACACGGCAGCTCGTCTTCGCAGCGTTCCCGCGCTCCGGCCCTCCCCCGCGCTTCCGCGACTACGCCGACTACGCGCGCGTCGTCGGCCAGCTCGAGCGCTCGGGCTGCATCGTCGACTACACGCATATCTGGTGGGACATCCGTCCCCACCCGCGCCTGGGCACGATCGAGATCCGGATCTGCGACGCGGTGACGCGCGTGGAGGACTCGATCGCAATCGCCGCCTTCTGCCAGGCGCTCGTCAAGCATTACTGCGAGCTGTACGAGCGCGGCGAGGGGATCCCGTCGTATCACCGGATCCTCACCACCGAGAACAAGTGGCTGGCCGCGCGTCACGGCCTGGAGGCGCCGCTGATGGATCTCGCCACCGGGCGGCGGAACCGCGTCCCGGTGGGACAGTTGATCCGCCGCGCTCTTCGGGACGTCGAGCCCCACGCGCGCGAGCTGGGCTGCGACCGCGAGCTCACGGGCATCCGCGAGATCCTCTCGCGCGGCTCGAGCGCCGAGCGGCAGCTGCGCATCTTCAACGCAAACCGCGACATCGTCGAGGTAGTCCGCGAGATCGCGGACGCGACCGAGGCCGCGCCCGCGCCCGTCCAGGCCTAGCTCCTCACCTGCCAGGTGCTCGTGTCGACGGCGGCAACCCGGCGACGGCCGTTGAGCACCGAGAGGGAGCCGCCACGCGACTCGAGCTCGAGGGTCAGACCCCACTGCCGCCCGTACCCGAGGTGCAGCGGCAGGTCGATGCAGAACGCCTCGCGCTTCACCGTGTCGAGCGCGTGCACGAACGGCTCGTCGCCGCGGCGCGCGTAGAGCGTGTACGCCCAGCGGCCGCGCGGCACTCGACGCCCTCGCGACGGGCTGGCCGCCCATCTCCTCCTCGCCTTCGAGGCGGTCGACGATCGCGCCGCGCAGGCGGCCCGAGCGCGCGTCGTAGGTGCGGACGCGATAGAGCGGCTTGTCTCCCGCTCGCAGATGCTCGGTGAAGTACAAGCGTCCCGGCGGTCGGTGAGACGGCGTCGAACGACCAGGATCCGTCGAGCACGATCGAGCGACGCTTGGCAAGCGTCCTCGTGTCGAGGACGACGAAGCGAGTCTCTCCGGACTGGCCGGGCAGAGGCCCGTAGGAGCCGAGCACGAGCGACTTGCCGTTCCCCGACAGGCCGCCGGGCGTGCCGTCGTAGGCGACGAGCGGCACGGCGTAGTCACCGCGGATGACCTTGCTCCTCAACACACGACCGTCGCGCACGCGGACGGCCGCGACGATCGTGGACTTCGGCATGCCGAACGCGACATAGCGAATGCCGTCGCCCGCGCCGACGCCGTTCCAGCCGTACAGCAGGCCCGGGGAGTACGGAGATCCGTTGGCGCTGGCGACGCCGGCGGCGATCCCGGCGGCCAGGGCGAGGGTTGCGAGCACGCATTTCATGAGCAGCCTCCTTTTGTTTCACCTACGACTACGCCCGCCGACGGGCGAGAGGTCCCGACGGACCTCGCGGGGGCCGCGGCTCGTATCTCGGGCATGGACCTCCCGGCCAGGTTCCGTCGTACTCTGGGCACGCGATGCGTGCGGGTCGTGACGAGCGCGCCTGGATCCGGGGCGCGCAGGCCGGATCGGCCTCGGACCTCGAGGCCCTCTTCCGCTCGCACTGGCCGTCCGCGTGGCGTGCGGCCTTCCTCGTCGTGCACGACGCCGCGGCCGCGGAGGACATCGCCCAGGAGGCCTTCCTCGCCGCCATCCGCAACCTCGATCGCTTCGACCGCAGGCGGCCGTTCGGACCGTGGCTGCACCGGATCGTCGTCAACCGCGCCATCGACTGGGCGCGTGCGCGCACGCTGCGCGCCGAGCTCGAGCTCGTCGACGCCCCTGCCCCTGCGCAGTCGCCCGACGTCGGCTCGGACGCTCTCGACGCGCTCCGCGGCCTGTCGCCGGAGCACCGAGCCGTGATCGTCCTCCGCCATCTGCTCGGCTACACGCCGGGCGAGATCGCCCGCCTGCTCGACCTGCCTCGCGGAACTGTGAACTCGCGGCTGCGCCGCGGGCTCGACCAGCTGCAGGAGACGCTCCCGTGAAGCTCGACACGGTTTCGCCGCCGGAGGGCGCCGAGGAGCGCGCGTGGCAGGTCGTGCGCGCAGCGTACGAGGAGCGCACGCCTGCACCGCGCGAGCGCAAGGCATGGCGCCCCGTCCTCGTGCTGGCGGCGGTGGCCGTCGTGGCCGGCGCGGTCGCCAGCCCGCCGGGACAGGCGGTGCTCGACTCCATCCGCGAGGCGGTGGGTATCGAGCGCGCGCAGCCTGCCCTCTTCTCGCTGCCGGCGCCGGGCCGGCTGCTCGTGGAGTCGGCAGACGGCGTCTGGGTCGTCCAGGCCGACGGCTCGAAGCGGCGGCTGGGCGACTGGCGCGAGGCGTCGTGGTCGCCGTTCGGGCGGTTCGTGGTGGTGGCACGGGCGAACGAGCTGGCAGCCCTCGAGCCGGACGGCGACGTCCGCTGGTCGCTCGCCCGACCACGCGTCCGCTTCCCGCGGTGGGCGGGCGATCGGATCGACACGCGGATCGCCTATCTCAGCGGCTCCTCGCTGCGGGTGGTGGCAGGCGACGGCACGGACGATCGCCTGCTCCGGCGGAACGTGGCCGCGGTAGCGCCCGCGTGGCTGCCGGGCGAAGGCTTCCGGCTGGCGTACACCGACCGGGCGGGCCGCACGGTCGTCGTCGACGCGGACACCGGCCGCGTTCTCCGCGGGGGCGCCGTGCCGGCTCCCGCCGCCACCATCCGGAGGCGGGGCGCCGCGAGCGAGGTCGTGGCCGAAGGCCGCGTGGTCTTCCGCGGGACGGGCGAGTTCCGCGACGCCGCCCGCACACCGGACGGCCGCTGGCTGCTCGTGACGTGGCCCACGGCCGACCAGTGGGTCTTCGTGCGACTCTCCGGCAGGAGGAAGATCGTGGCCGTCTCGGGCATCACGGAACAGTTCGGCGGCGGCCCATTCCCGAGGATCGCCGGCTGGTGCTGCGCGCCCTGATCCCGGCGGTCGCGCTCGTGCTCGCGAGTGCGGCCGGCGCACAGGCGCCCTCGCAGTCTCTCGGCTACCCCTGGGAGGGCCGGCTCGTCGAGGGCGTGCAGCTGGCCGCGCAAGGGGAGCGCTTCTTCACGTGGGATCCGATCCGCAAGCGCTCGCCCAACCGCGGCTGGCGCCGGTTCGGCAACGAGAGGCTGGTCCGGACGCTCGTGCGGGTGCTCGCCGCACACGGGGCCGCGTTCCCCGACGGCAGCCGCGTCGGCGTGGGCGACCTCAGCCGGCCGCGAGGCGGCGACTTCGGCAGCCGCTTCGGCGGCATCGGGCACGCGTCGCACCAGAACGGGCTCGACGTCGACGTCTACTACCCTCGCCGCGACCGGCGGGAGCGAGCCCCGGTGCGGCCGTCGCAGATCGACCGGAGGCTCTCTCAGGACCTCGTCGACCGCTTCGTAGCCGCCGGCGCCGAGAAGGTGTTCGTCGGGCCGAACACGGGCCTGCGAGGACCGCCTGCGGTCGTCGAGGTGCTGCCCGCGCACCACGACAACCACATGCACGTGCGCCTGCCCGGCGACGGCTGGCGACCTGCCTTCGTCGGGCGCAGCACCCGCGAGCAGCCGATTCGCGCGTTCGCGAGCGGCCGCGGGCGGCCCGACGTGCTCGTTGTCGGAACCATCCACGGGAACGAGCGCGCGGGAATCGCCGTCGCGTCACGGCTCGTCCAGACGCAGCCGCCGGCCGGGGCAACGGTCTGGGTCGTTCCCGACCTGAACCCCGACGGTCACGCCGCGAGAACACGCTGGAACGCACAGGGCGTCGACTTGAACCGCAACTTCCCGGGCTCCTGGCGGGAGTCGCGCCGAGCGGGCGCCGCGCCCGCGTCGGAGACGGAGACGCGCGCGGCGATGCGGCTGATCCGGCGGCTGCGGCCGCGCATCACGATCTGGTTCCACCAGCCGCAAGGGCTCGTGCGCGCCACGGGGCGCAGCGTCGGGATCGCCCGGCGCTACGCGAGGCTGGCAGGCATGCGCTTCCGGCGAGATTCCCCGTCCGCCGGGCTCGGCGACCGAGTGGCAGCACCGCTCGCTCCCCGGAACGCGTGCGTTCGTCGTCGAGCTGCCGCCGGGCCCGTTGGGCCTGCGCGACGCGGGCCGGTACGTCGACGCCGCGCTCGCGCTCGCCGACTAGGCTGCGCGCCGATGAAGCTCGCAGTCATAGCGGCGACGGTCCTGGGCGCCGCCACGATCACCGTCACGACCCTGCCGCGGCCGCCGTTTCCCGGTCCAGTGACGGCCGCCCCGGACGCGAAGCGGCTCGTCGTCGTCTCATCGCGCAGGATCTCCCCCGGCCTGGGCACGACACCTTCCTGCCGCCTCACCAACGTCCCCGGGTCGCTCCGCGGCCTGCCGATTCAGCGGACGATCTGCCCCGGCGGTCCGACTTCGCGTTCTACGGCAAGGACGGCGCCTCCGCCCGCATCCTCCTCAGCTCGAGGGGCTACGCCCTCGACTTCAAGAGGTACGTCTGGCCGCCGCGCAACCTGCCGGGCGAGAAGGAGTTCGTCTACGAGGAGCTCGTCTGGGCGCGCGAGGCGAACGGCGTGCTCTACGTCCAGAACGGGCACCTCACGTACGCCAGGAGCGTCGTACGGGCAGAACGCGTACATCACGGCCATCGATGCGCAGACGAAGCGGAGGCTCTGGCGAAGCAAGGCGCTCGTCGCCAACGCGCAGACGTTCGCCGTCACGCCCGACTACCTGCTGACGGGCTACGGCTTCACGGCAGAGCCCGATTAGCTCTATCTCCTCGACCGGCGCACCGGCCGCGTCGTCGAGCGATTGAGCCTGCCGAGCGGGCCCGAGAAGATCACGCGCAGCGGGAGGAACTTCGTCGTGCGCACGTACGACCACGTGCTCGTCGTCCGCCTGCGAGCATCCTGAGATGCTCGCCGTCGGCGACACCGCCCCGCTCGGAGCAACCGTCTGGCGTCCTCCGGCCGACGCGGTCACGATCGGCGACCTGCTCGCCGACGGGCCGATCCTCTTGCTCTTCTACATCTGGGACTGGACGGGCACGTGAACGGCCGAGATGGAGCTCCTGCGTGACAGGAGGGAGGAGTTCGAGGCGGCGGGCGTGAAGCCGTACGGGATCTCGCGTGACTCACCGTTCACCCACAACGCCTGGAGCCAGGCGCTCGACCTCGAGGGCGTGGAGCTCCTCTCCGACTGGAACGCCGAGGCCGTGCGCGGCTTCGGCGTCGCCCACGAGCGGCGCGGCATGCAGGAGGTGGCAGAGCGATCGGCGTTCCTGATCGGAGCCAATGGGACGATTCGGGGGGCCTGGCGCTACGAGCCGGCGGAGCTTCCCGACTTCGACGCGTTGTTACAAGCAGCGCGTTCCTAGCCACCGTCCTGTGCACGGCGGCGGCGCTGCTGGCGGCGACGCCTGCATTGCGCCATGCCGACTCACAGTTCCTCGCGGGCGGTGAGCGCGGCCACGGGGAGGCGGCTCCCGGCGACCACCTGCAATCGGCCTACCGGCTCTGGCTGCCCGGGCATCAGCTCGAGAACGGGAGCTACCCGTGGCGCGACCCGTACTCGTTCCGCCCCGTCGCCGATCCGCAGCTCAACCCTGCCGCCTGGCCCTTCGGCATCCCCTTCTGGCCGCTCTGGCGAGCGCTTGGCGTGGTCGCCGGCTGGAACGTCTTCGTGCTGCTGGGGCTGATCGCGGCCGGCTTGCTCACGTATGGCTGGCTGCGAGAGCTCGAGCTCGGCGTTGGCGCGGCGCTCGTGGGAGGTCTGGCGTTCGAGGTGGCGCCGTACCGGCTCGAGCAGACTGCGGCCGGCCATCTGCTGGCGCCGGTCTCGGCGCTGCTGCCGCTGTCGCTGTGGACGTTCGAGCGTGCCCGCCGCGGCTCGCGCTGGTGGCTCTTGCCGTCCGCGCTGGCGATCGCCTCCATCCCGGCGTCCGGCCAGGTGCACCTCGCGCTCGGCGCCGTGCCGTTCTACCTGGCGTACGTCCTCGTCCGTACGCGGGCGCCGTGGCCCGTCGTGGGCGCGGTCGTCGGCGTGCTGCTCGCCGCTGCGGCCGGCGTGCTCGTCTGGCTGTCGACGATCGACGGCTCGATCGGCGAAGGCGGGCGCTCGCTGCGCCAGGTCGGGCGCTTCTCCGCGGACTGGCTCGACTTCGTCGTGCGCCACGACCGCCACGGGTCGGAGAGCTTCGTCTTCCTGGGCTGGCTGACGCCGCTCGTCGCCATCGCGGGGCTCGTCCTACTCATCCGTTGGCGCTCGTACGGGCTGGCCGCCCTGCTCGGCGCGGCGACGCTCGTGCCCGTGGTGCTGGCGCTCGGCACGACGACGCCGATCTACGAGGCAGTGCGCTTCGTCGTCTGGCCGCTTCGCTACCCCCGCGTTCCGGAGCGCCTGATGCCGATCGCCTGTCTCGCCATCGCCGCGCTCGTCGCCTTCGCGGTCGACGAGCTGCTTCCCAAGTTACGAGGTGTTGCAAGGAACAAGAGGGCGCCTTTGTGGACGGCGAGCGCACTCGTCGTGATCCTCCTGCTCGCCGACCTCCGCGTAACGACCTTCGAGCCGACAGCGGCCGACGAGGACAACGCCGCCTACGCAGCGCTCCGCGACGGCCCGCCCGGCCGGGTGCTGGAGGTGCCCGTCTTCCGTCCGGGCATCCACTTCGGCGGCGTCTACCTCTACTACTCGACGCAGGCGCAGCGGGAACGGCCGCAGGGCTACTCGACGCTCGCGCCCGTGGAGGCGGACGAGTTGGCCAAGCAGCTGACGGCGATCAACTGCGGCGACTGGACGCGCCGGCCGAGCGCCTTGCTCAGGCAGCTCGGCGTCACCAGCGTCGTCTTCCACGGAGGGCTGTTCCGGGACAACCCGGCGGCGCCCGACACGGCAGCGTTCGCGTGGGACGCCCTTGTTCGCCACGGCTACCGGCCGCAGGCCGAGGACGGGCCGGTCACGCTGCTCAGCACGGCGCGGCGGCGGGCCGCAACCTCCTTCACCGGTCGCCGACCCGCCGCGGGATGTGGCGCAGTTCTGCGACGGCTGGCGGCCGAACGACGGCGAGGGACGCGTCACATCGGCTCCCCATGCCTCGCTGTGGGCATACAACGCCGGCGGCGTCGACCTGCGGCTCTTCCTGAGACGAGACGGCGAGCCCGCGGACGTACGAATCTCGGTGGACGGCCGTCGCGGGCAGAACGTCATGGTCGGGCGCCTGCGGGAGACGCGCGTGCCGCTCGGTGACGAAGGCTGGCACCTGGTGACGCTCGACGGCGCGCCAGGCGTGCGCATCGTCGCCTACGCGCTGAACTAGCCGGCTCTTACGCGAGCCACCAGATGAGCAGCAAGACGCCGGTGATCAGCCCGGCGACGACCCAGACAACGGTCGCGACGCTGCCGAGGATGACGAACGGCGTGCCCCACCACTGACCGCGTCGGGCAGCCTCGGTGACCGGCTCGTCGCGCCTATCGGACTCGTCGGTCACGCGAGGCTTCTCTGCCACGTCTTGAATCCGCCCGGCCCGCCTAGAGCAGCCAGATGAGCAGGACGACGACGAGGATGAGAGCGAGTGTTCCAGCACCTATGTACACGAGTTCTCCTTCTCTTGGCTATGCGACGTGGGCACGAATGAGCCGCTCGATCTGGCGGCCGGTGGCGCGTCCCTCATGGCGCGCGATCACATGGGAGTCTTCGTCGAGCAGCACGAGCGCCGGCACGGTGTCGACGTCGAGCGCATTCATCAGCGGCTCGTTCGCGTCGGCGTCCACCTCGACCACGCGCAGACGGTTCTTCTCCGTCACGTGCACCCAGGCGATGAGGCTCGCCATGCGGCGAGCCGGGCCGGAACGCTTGCTCGAGAAGAACACCAGCGTAGGCCGCTCGTCGGCAGACCCCCCTTCGGTCATGAGTGGCTTGTACCCGGGCCGGCCGTTGGCTAAGCCTGCACGACTTCGCTCGGCACTATGCCGAGCCGCTCGACGAGGGTCAGCACGGCCGCTCCGAACGGCGTGTCCCCCACCGTCACGCGCAGGAACTCCCAGTCGACTTGCTCGCGCAGCGTGCGGGCGATCTCGAGGATCGGCCGGATGTTCGGATCCTGCTCGCTCAGCGCCAGGATCCTCGTGGCGAGCACGTCGCCCGCGGACGCGACGAGCAGCGGCTGGGCCATGACGTCCATGTGCGTCGCCCGCTCGAACAACCCGTCGTCGACGAGCAGCCCCGCCGGATGGTGGATGAGGTCGATCGACCTCGACGGCGGCGAAGTGGGTATCGCCGGCACGAAAGGCTTCGTCGGAGGCTTCGAGGGTGCCGAGATCCCGGACTTCGGAGAGCCGCTTCTGCGTGCGGTCTTCGCGGAGACGTCACGCGAGGTGGAAGCTCTCGACGAGGCTCTCGAAGCGATCGCCGGCTGCCAGCGGCGGCTGGTCCTCCTCCACTACGCCCCCACCGGGGACACCGTGGTCGGTGAGCCACCGGGCATCTGGGCCTTCCTCGGCTCGAGGCGGCTCGCCGGCCCGATCGGCGCGCACCGTCCCGACGCCGTCTTCCACGGTCACGCGCATCACGGGACGGCACGGGCCTGCATCGGCGAGGTGCCGGTGTGGAACGTGGCACGCCACGTGACCGATCAGGACTTCGCGGTTGTAGAGCTCTAGCTTCGTCAACCGGGGAGAGCCGGCCGCCGAACCGCGGAGGGCGACGTTCGGCGGCCGGGTCTGTCGTCAGGCAGCGACCTCCGCGCCTGAGACTCGCTGGGAGCGGTCTAGCCCCGCGCGTTGCATCCGAAACACGAGCCGCGGGGTGTAGAAGCCGGGCGGCCCGGGTACGGGGTGTCGAGTTCCACCGACCGAGACGAAGCAGGAGGTTCACATGGGAATTGGCGTTAGCCTCATCCTCATAGCCGTCGGCGCGATCCTCACCTGGGCCGTGACCGACAACGTTTCGAACGTCGATCTGAGCACCGTCGGCGTCATCCTCATGGTGGTCGGCCTGGCGGGCGGCCTCATCTCGCTGATGTTCTGGTCGAGCTGGGGCGGCTTCGGCGGCTGGCGGCGCGAGACCGTCGTCCGCGACGGTCCCTCTGAGCGAATCATCGAACGCTGAACACCGGCCGGGGCCGCACGTCGGGCGCGGCCCCGGCATCACTTGCGCGATGATCCCCTCGTGCCCGCGAAGCCGCGCATCGAGCCCTTCGCGGGCGGGGCCGTGATCGCGCTCTCGGGTGAGCTGGACGCATACGACGCGCCGGCTCTGCGGGAGTCCTTTCAGGAGCTGTTGGAGAGCGAGCCCGACGTCATCGTCCTCGATCTCTCCGGCGTCGCCTTTCTCGACTCGACCGTGCTCGGCGCCATCGTCGGCCTGCTCCGGCGGGTGCGCGAGGGAGGCGGCGAGTTGCGCACCGTGCTGCCCGACACGACGGCGCTCCGGATCTTCGAGATCACGGGGCTCGTCGCAGCGCTCGACGTCTGGCCGAGCCGCGAGGCCGCCGTGGCCGGTGCTCGCTAGGAGGGTCTGGCGGAACGGTGCTCGTCGCCGGGGCGCGCTGGAGGTTGTGATGCAAGGACGCAGGGAGCCCGCGTACTAGTAAGTACGTGGGCGACCGAGGACGCCGCAGCGCGGCCTCCAGCGTGATTCCGGCGGCACAGTCACTGTTTCGCCAGACCCTCCTAGGCCGCGAGGCTCTTGCGCATGCGCACGACGGTGCCGCGCGCCGCGGGATCCTCGTCGATCGCCACCTCGTCCATCACGGCCCTGACGATCGCGAGCCCCATGCCGCTCTCGGCGGGGCCGTCGCGGAACACCGAGTCGTCGTCGAGGTCGGGGAAGGCGGCGCCCGCTCCCTCGTCCTCCACGGACACCTCGATCGCTTCCGGCTCGACCTCGAACACGACGCGCACGACGCCCGGGGTCCTCCTCGTACGCATGCTGGACGGCGTTGCCGCAGACCTCGGTCACGGCGAGCTTGAGGTCGGCCAGAGCGATCTCGCTCATCGACACCTCCATCGCGATGCCGGTGAGCACGAGCCTCGCGAGGACGAGGTACTCGGCCTTGGCCGGGATCGTCAGGCGAACGGTCTCGCTCATAGCTCCCGCTCCGTGACGGCGCCTTCCAGGCGGCCGCGCATGACAGCCAGGGAGCGGCGCAGCAGCCGCGACACGTGCATCTGCGAGATGCCGATGCGCACGGCAATCTCCGACTGCGTCAGGCCCTCGAAGAACCGGAGCTCGATGATGGCCCGCTCGCGGTCGTCGAGCGCGGCGAGCCCGGACTCGAGCAGCACGCCGTGCTCCACCTCGTCATAGCCCTCCTCCGGCGCTCCGAACAGGTCCTCGACGGTGCCCTCGTCGGAGTCGCCGAGGCCGAGCGGCTGCGAGAGCGACCTCGTGGAGTACGCGTGGTACGTCTCGAGCGCCTCCACGACCTCTTCCTCCTCGAGCCCGGTGTCTGCGGCGAGCTCCGCGATCGTCGGCGCACGGCCCAGGTCTCCCGTAGCCGTCTCGATCGTCCGGGCGAGCTTGAGGCTGAGCTCCTTCATCCGGCGCGGCACGTGCACCGCCCACGCGCGGTCGCGGAAGTGGCGCTGGATCTCTCCGACGATGGTGGGCACGGCGTACGTAGTGAACTTCACGCCACGCTCGACATCGAAACGTTCGATGGCCAGCACGAGCCCGATGGAGCCGACCTGCACGAGGTCTTCCATGGGCTCGCCGCGGCCGGCGTAGCGAGAGGCGATCTTGCGGACGAGCGGCATGAACTGCTCGACGATCTGCTCGCGCGCGGACTCGTCGCCGGCACGGTACGCCTCTAGCAGCCGCAGGAATGCTGGTTCGGTGGCCATTGTCGTCATCCGGCCGAGCGGCCGGCGGAGACTCCCAGCTCCACCCAGAACCCGTCAGGCTCGCTCTGCTCGAACACGTCGTCGACGAGCGGCAACAGGACACGCGTCACCGCAGCGTCGTCCACCTGTGAGCTGCGGAAGGGACCGACTCGTGCGCGCAAGCCCTGCGGCGCGGCCGTCGCCTCCATCGTCACGGCGTCTGCAGCGAGCTCTTGCGTGATGAGGCTCTCCAGGGCGAGCAGGAGATCGTCGACCCGATCCACGGGCAGGTCGAAGCGGGACGAGAGCCCGCCGAGCACGAGCCGCCCCACGCCGCGATAGCCCGCGGTGGCGGGGAACTCGACGACCACCCGGTCGATCGTCTCTGTCGGCCCCGGGCTGCTCACGCGCCCGCCGGCCTGCCGACCGCATCGAGCGCCGTGTCTCGGCTCCGGTGCAGTGCGAAGACCCGGTCGAGCAGCGTGATCTCGAAGATGCGACGGATGTTCGCATCGGTACAGACGACGCTCACCTGGCCGCCGATCGGACGAAGACGCTTGACCGCTCCGAGCAACACGCCGAGCGTCATCGAGTCGATGAACGTCGTCTCGCTCAGGTCGACGACGAGCGACGTTGCGCCGCCGTCGATCGTGTCGTTGATCGCGGCGCGCAGCTCCTGCGCGGTGTGCAGGTCCGCCTCGCCTTGCACGGCGATGACGGCGACACCGTCGGGGCGTCCATCACGTCCACGCTGAACGCATGCTCATCAGCCACCTGAGCCACTCGAGCTGTCCCGCCCGACATCTCCGCCCATAAGAGACAGGTTGTACCCGCTCGCGCGGTGCGATCAAACCTCACCCCGCGAGCGGATTGCCGTCAGCTGCGCTTCCGTGACACGGCCCTCGAGAGCTGGGCCTTGTTCATCGTCGAGCGGCCCTTCACCCCGAGGCGCTTGGCCTCCTCGTAGAGCTGCTCCTTCGTCCGTCCGCGCGGCGAAGAGCGGTTGGCCCGCAGGCCGCCTCGCCGCCCGGAGGAGATGTCCTCGCGCGACAGCCGTGAGGACGACTTCGACTCCCCGCGCCGTGCCCGCTCCTTGTTGACCGTGCGCGCCGCGATCTCCTCCGCACGCTTCTTGCCACGACTCTTCAGCGAGTCCTTGATGTGCTCGTACTGTCGGGCCCGCTTCGTGCCCTTCTTCACTCCACGTGGTGGCATTTCGACCCCCTCTCGGTACGGGTGGAGCACTACCCCCCGGAGTCGAAGACCGAAACCTCCTCCAGTGCGGTCGCCGCGTCTTCTACGGACTCACACACGGGCATGGCGTCGGCAAGGCGCACGATGGCGATCGCGCGCGCGACCGGCGACGTGGACGGCACCGAGAGCGCGACACCGCCTCCGTGCGTGGCGGCGACGCGCCCCAAGCCGAACAGCGCGTGCAGCCCGGCGCTGTCGATGAACGAGACGCGGTCGAGGTCGATCACGAGCTTGCCGGCCGCCGCCATAGGATCGAGCTGCGACCGCGCCTGCTCGACGGCGAGCTTGTCGACACGCCCCTCCAGGTGCGCCACCGGCACGCCGCGTACCTCCTCGGTCCGCACGTTAACGCGACTCACTGTTCGATCCGTGGTTCCAGGCGGGCTCCCGGCTGAGAGGACGCTCCATCACGATTCGCGTGCCGTTCTCGCGGCGCTGCACGTCGACCGACGCCATCAGCCCCTCGATCAACCGCAGGCCGAGACCGCGGTTCTCGCGGGCCTGCGGCTCCTTCCATCGCCCGTGATCCGCCACCTCCACTCGGACCCTATCGCCGGTCAGCACGGCGTCGAGGCGGAACGTCGCACCGGGCGGGGCATCCGCGTGCTCGATCGCGTTGGCGCCGGCCTCCCAGCTCGCGAGCACCACGTCGCGTGCGTCGACGTCGGGCACCGCTGCATGCTCGAGCCACTGCGCGAGCTCGGTGCGCAGCTTCTGCAGCGACTCCGGCTCGGCCGGCAGGGTGAGCACGAGCGGCTGTAGAGGAACGGCGTCGAGACGGATCACGAGCAACGCCACGTCGTCTCCGCGGGCACCTTTCCCGAGCAGCTCCTCGACGACTGCGTTCACGAACGCGTCCGGCTCCCGCGGCGCTGCCGCCGCTGCGGCGGCCAGCAGGTCGAGGCCCTCGTCGATCGACCGGTCGGGACGCTCGACGAGACCGTCCGTGTAGAGGACGACGATGGCGCCGGGCTCGAGGGTCGTGTGCCACTCCGTGTACGAAGCATCCGGGTCGGCGCCGAGCGGCAGGCCGCCGCCACCTTCCAGGTAGCGGATCTCGCCGTCCGGCTCGACGACGAGCGGCGGAGGATGGCCGGCTGAGGTGACCGTTGCGTCCAGCGTCCGCGGATCGAGCGTGACGTAGCCCAGCGTCGCAAACGGGACGTCCGTGTAGCTCGAGAGCAGGAGATTGAGCTTCGTGACGGTCTCGCCGGGCGTGCGATGGTCGAGGGTCAGCGCCCTCATCCCGTTTCGCAACTGGGCCATGGTGGCCGCGGCTTCCACGCCCTTGCCGACGACGTCGCCCACCACGAAGCCCATCCGGCCGTCGGCCAGCGTGAGCGTGTCGAACCAGTCGCCGCCGACGTCGACCGCGGTCGAGCCGGGAAGGTAGACCGCGGCCACACGCAGACCCTCCATCGACGGCAGCGTTTCCGGGAGCACGCTTCGTTGCAGCGTCTCCGCGATATCGCGCTCGGTTTCGTAGCGTCGCGCGCGGTCGAGAGCGAGAGCGCACTGCGCCGCGACCGACTCCAGGAACGGCTGGTCGTCGCGTGCGAGCTGGTTGGGCTCGCGCCACCCCAGCACCGCCAGCCCGATCGGGGAGCCGGCTGCCCACAGCGGCAAGTACGCGAATGTCCGCATGCCGCTCGCCTCGGCGCGCTCACGCGAGGCGGGGAAGTCGGCGGCCAGCTCGTCGACATCCTGGTAGTACGCCGGTTGCCTCCGCCGCATCGCCTTCGCTCCGGGCCGGTCGGCGCTCAGCGGTACGCCGCGCTCCTCGATCAGCTCGTCCGGAACGCCCCTCCAGGCGACCGCCGTCATCTGTCCCGTCTCGCGGTCGACGACGCTGAGCGCAGCGGCGTCGGCTCCGACCGACTTCAGCGCCGCGTCGAGGAACGCTTCGGCGACGTCACCCGACGTCAAGGCGCCGGACAGGCGGGCCGTGAGCGCGAGGAGGCGCTCGGAGCGGCGGCGGGTAAGGAGCTCCTCCTCGAAGCCGAGGCTCCGGTCGAGCGCCACCGCCCCCTGCTGGAAGATGGTGCCGGCGATTGCCACGGTGCCGGAGTCGAGCGCGGTCGGCGCCTTGTAGACGAACTGCACCGCGCCGAGCTTGCGCGGGCCGGCTATGAGCGGGAAGCAGTAGATCGACTCCTCGCCCGGGTCGAACAGGCGGCGCTGTGAGGGGCCGTATCGCCCGACGATCTGGGCACGTGTCTTCAGCGTCACCGGCTCGCCCGAGTCGAGCGCGTCGGTCACGCACTCGGAAGTCTTGACGGGTACCAGGCGCCTCTCGCCGATGACCACTTCCGGGAGGCCGGCGTGGGCGAGCAAGCGGAGCTGATCGCGATCTTCGTCGAGCTCGTACACGAGCACACCGTCCGCCGCGAGCGCTCCCGTCGCCTGCTGGGCGATGACCTCGGCCACCTCTGCGGCCGTCCCGGCCGCGCTCATGCGCTCGGCCACCTCCTGCAGCAAACGAGTGCGGTCGGCGGCAAGCTCCGCGTAGACCCGGGCGGACTGCTCGAGCTCGTGCAGCTGGGCCCGCTCGAGCGCCTGCCCGCCCGCTCCGGCAGCGACGTTGGCCAATCCGATCATGTCGTCGTCGACGACGTGCGGATGCGCGAACGGGAACCCCATCGCTCCCACGACGCGGCCGGCGGCGCGTAGCGGCACGGCCAGCGAGGCGGCGGCATGCGGGACGAGCTTGGCTCCGTCGGGAAACACACGCCGGAGCTCACGGGGCGTATTCGCGTACGCCGGCTTGCCGCCGCGCGCGGCCGTTGCGATCGGGGCGCGGGCCGTGAGCGGCAGGCGCAGCCCGGGTCGCAGAGCGGCGCGCGCGTCGGCGCCGGGGTCCACGATCACGAGCTCGTCACGCTCGATGAGCCCGAGCGACCCGCCGGTGGCGCCCAGCAGGTCCGGCATGTGGGTCACGAGCGAACGCGCGACCTCGGACGGAGTCGCGGCGGCCGACAACGACGTCGCCAGCTCCTGCAGGTCCTTCGCGGTCGCGGACTCGCGCTCTGCCTCGATCGCCCGCGCGGCCTCCTTGCGGCGCAGGCGCTGCAAGCTCCAGCCGATCCAGACGAGCACGAGCGCCACGACCAGGCTGATGGCCCACCTCCGGGCGACCGCGTTCTCATCGATCGCCAGCTCCCAGCGCGGCTCCTCGTACAGCAGCAACGCGATCCAGGCCGCTGCGATCGCCGCATGGCCCGGCCCGATGCCGAGGAAGACGGAAACGAGCACGACCATGCCCACGAGCGGCGTCGTGAACATCTCGCCCGCGAAGAGCTGCGTGACGAAGACGCCGACGGCGGCGACTGCGAGTGCCAGCGCGTAGCGGCGCCAGCCTGCGAACCGAGGCCCGCCGGGGGTCGGGTGCTCGTTCGTCACCGCGATGAGACTGTATCGGGGACAGGATTCATCCTGTCCCCGATGCGGCTCCCCCACCCGAGCCAGAGGCCGGTGAAACCACAGTTCGTCATCCGTGCGCGAGAGGTTAGCCGTAGATCGGCCTGGACGCGGTTTGGGGACCGCGTACGCAGGGAACGGGTCTTGTAGTCACATGGAACGCTCGGCTTCTGTCGTCGCCGTGACCGGGGAGCTCGACCTCTCCACCACCGCGCAGTGGGACGAGGACGTCCAGGCCGCAGCCCGACACGCGCCGGCGCTCGTCCTCGACCTCTCTCGGGTGAACTTCATCGACAGCGACGGCGTGAGGACGCTCTTCCGCTGGGTGCAGAGAGCGGAGCGGCGCGGCATCCTGGTAGTCGTCGTCGCGCCGCACGACGGCCCCTTATGGCGCCTGCTCGACATTCTCGACCTCGAGTCCGTCGCGCCCATCTGCGACACCGGGAAGACGCGCTGCATCAGGGGCCGGGCGAGCCCGGCCCGTGAGTCTATGCGAGCCGCCTAGCGGCGCGCGTGGTCTGGGTCGTGCTCTCACGATCCCCGTCTGGTCGAGCACGTCCTCCGCCTTGTCCTTCACGTCGTCCGCGATTTCTTCGCCCTTCTCCTTGACGTCGCCCCACATCTCCTGACCCTTGCTTCGGCCTGCTTGGCCTTACCCTGCCTGCTTGATCTTGCCCTTCGTCTGATCGACCTCCGTCCCCCCTCGAGAGCCCTCTGAGGGCCCGGGGCGGCCGGGCCCTCAGAGTGTTCCGAGCCCTCGGGCGGGTCGGGAATAGGAGCGTTAGTACCCCCGGCGCATCGACATAAACCCGCGGGTTACTCGAAAGGTCGCGCGGGTAGGAGGCTGACGTGGCCGTCGACGTCGAGCAGCCCACAGGTCGCCGACGAAGCTGCCGACGAGCTGCCGACGCGTGACGCGCCAAGCACGCGCTCCCGCTCGGCCGTTTCTCGAAGAACGGGAGTGGATAAGAAGGCGCACATGCGGAACGTGCTCGTCGTCAGCTCGGTTCCCGACGTGCCCGCAGAGCTCCGCGAGACGCTCGGCGGCGACGTGGGCGAGGTCAAGGTCGTCGCCCCCGCCGTCAAGCAGTCGCGGCTCCAGTGGCTGACGAACGCCGAAGACGATGCTCGCGCCGAAGCCGAGCGCACCGCCGAGCAGGTGGCTCAGGCGACGGCGGGCGACGCGGAGCACGTCGAGGCGGAGGCCGGCGACTCCGATCCGCTGCTCGCGGTCGAGGACGCGCTGCGGACGTTCCCGGCCGACGAGATCGTCGTCGTCCTGCGAGCGGGTGAGGACGCCTCGTGGCTCGAGGAAGGCGCGTCGGAGACGATCGCAGAGCGCTTCCCCGACCTGCCGGTGAAGACCGTCGAAGTCGACACCGAGTCGTAGCCGCGCCGAAGGCGCGTCTTGAGCGCCGGCCGCCTCGCGTTATAGGATCGCCGCCGTGCTCGCGATGACCTGGTACGACTGGTTCAAGGCAGGCCATGTAATCGTGGCCGTGCTCTGGGTCGGGGGCGGAGCCACGCTCGCGTTCATGGCGATCATGACGCTGCGGATGAACGATCCGCTTCGTGTCGCGCAGTTCGCCCATCAGGCGGGCAAGATCGGGGAGCGCCTGTACACACCCGGCCTCCTTGCTGACCCTGCTGTTCGGGATCGGCCTGATGACGAACGACAAGAGCCCGTGGGACTGGGACATGACGTTCGTGCAGATCGCCCTCGCGGGCTGGGCGCTGACGTTCGTCGTCGGCTTCTTCTGGATCCGGCCCACGGCCGCCAAGCTGGCGAAGACGATCGAGGCGAAGGGTCCGACCGACCCGGAGACTCAGGCAATCATCAGTCGGATCCTGCTCGTGACGCGGATCGACGTGCTGATCCTGCTCTTCATCGTCTTCGTCATGACGGCGAAGCCCTGGCTCTAGAAGACCCGGGCTATCAGGAGAGCGCGCGCTCGAGGGCGGCCCGGTCGGTCGGCCCGCCGTGCGTCGCGAGCACATGCTCGACCGGCAGCTCGAGCAGCGGGCGCAGCCCCTGGGCGATCTCCTCGCGCGTCACGCCGGGGCGGAGCCACCTCTCGTTGATCTCGAGGCCCTGGCCGAAGTCGACGAGCGTGTCGCCGGAGATCACCGCACGCTGGCTCTCGACCCAGAGCACCGTGTCGTTGGGCTTGTGCCCGGGGAACACGTCGGCACCGAACGGCAGCCGGTCACCCGGCGCGTACGGGCGTGCCTCGCCTTTCCCCTCGCGGAGCAGCCAGACGACGTCGGGACTGCCGTCGCCGGCCTGCTCGGCGGTGATGCCGTACGTGTCCATGAGGTACTGCGCGGTGTCGGGAAGCGGCGTGAACACCGGCACGCTCAGCCGCTCCACGAGGCGCTCTGCGTCCCGCTCGTGCCACGGCGCGGTGAGCACGATCGCCGTCTCACGCTCCGCCGCGAGCGCCTCGAGATCGCTCGGCACTCCCAGCGGGTCGAACAGCAGCAGGCGTTCGCCGTCGTCGATCGCGTAGGACGAGACGTTCTGGTCCCACGGCTCGCTCTCCCTCCAGCCCGGATGGGGCGCCTGCCAGTGCCAGAGTCCAGCCTGTAGCTCGCGCACAGCGCCCTCTACATTCCCATGGCGTGGTTACTAGGCGCTCCTGAGCAGGGGTTTCGTGCCGATACGCGGCTCTCGACATCACGAAGACAACACCTAGGCGCGGCTCTACGACTCAGCATTTCCGAGGCGCACGCGATCACTGTTCGAGGGGCTGCGCCGGTTGAAATGCGGCCGCGACCCTGTCAGGGTTGTGACGAGCCATGGGCGCCGGGAGTCCAACCGGGAGCGTCATCGGTGGGTTCCGGGTCGGGGCGCTTCTCGCACGCGGGGCGATGGGGGCCGTCTACCTCGCGGAGGACTCGGACGGGCAGCAGGTCGCGCTGAAGCTGCTCTCGCCCGAGCTGGCGCACGACGATCGGTTCCGGCAGCGCTTCCTCCGCGAGTCGCGCGTGGCCGCGACGCTCGACCACCCGAACGTGGTGCGGACACTCGCCTCGGGCGAGGACGGCGGCGTGCTGTACCTGGCGATGGCGTACGTCGACGGCGTCGACCTGCGCGAGCTGTTGCGCCGCGAAGGGCGCTTCGATTCGGAGCGCGCCGTGGCGATCGTGCGCCAGGCGGGTGAGGCGCTCGACGCCGCGCACGCGGCAGGGCTGGTCCACCGCGACGTGAAGCCCGGCAACATCCTGGTCGCGGACGGGCCCGACGGCGAGCACGCGTACGTCTGCGACTTCGGCCTGGCGCGGCACGTGTCCTCGGTCGGCAGCCTCACCGGCGACCGCGGCTTCGTCGGCACGGTCGACTACGTGGCGCCCGAGCAGATCCGCGGCGAGAAGGTGGACGGCCGGGCAGACGTCTATGCACTCGGCTGCACCCTCTACGAGTGCCTCGCCGGCGAGCGGCCGTTCGAGCGGGAGAGCGAGCTGGCGGTCGTGTTCGCACACCTGAACGAGCCGCCGCCGCGGCTGACCGAGCTGCGGCCCGAGCTGCCGGCGGCCTGGGACCGGGTCGTCGCGCGCGTGCTCGCGAAGGAGCCCGATGGGCGATACGGCACATGCGGCGCCCTCGCCGCCGCCGCGGGCGACGCGCTGCACGGACGCACCGCCCCGTGGCGGCCGTCTCGCCGGCTGCTCGCCAGTGCGCTGGCCGCCGTGGCCGCGGGCGCGGCTATCGGCTCCGTGCTCGCGCTTCGCGACAACGCGCCGCCTGGGAAGCCAGTCGTGCAGCGGCCGCTCGTGCTCAACGCCGTCGGTGCGAGCTCGGGTCGAGTGCTCGCGAGCATCCGCTCGGGCACGCAGTTCGGCTACGGACACGGACCGCTCGATGTCGTCCTCGCGGGCCGGTCGGCGTGGGTGCTGCTGCCGAGCGAGCAGCGGCTGTTGCGCGTGGATGCCCGCGCGCACGAGCTGACCTCCGTGCTGAGGCTGCCGTGGATTCCACTCGGCCGGCTGGCGACGGCGGGCGGCTTCGTGTGGGCGGCGCAGGACGGCGGCCCAGAGCTCGCCCGGATCTCGGTCGCGAGCGGGCGGCTGGAGCGGTTCCGCCCGAACGACGCGCCGTCGACGGGGCTCGCGGCTGGCCGCGACACCCTGTGGGTCGCGACTGACGGCCTCCTGGCGGCGGTCGTTCCGGTGAACGGCACCACCGGCCGCCGCATCCCGTACGACGGGAGCGGCAGGGTCACGTTCGGCGACGGTGCCCTGTGGTCGATCGAAGGTGCCGGCATGCTCAGGAAGATCGATCCGGAGACGGGCCGCGTGCTCGCGGCGACCGACCTCCCTGCGACCGTCACCGACGTCGCGGTGGCCGATGGGCTGGTCTGGGTGTCGGTCGTCCCGGATGGCGTCGTCTACGGGCTCGACGAGGACGACCTTCGTGTGCGGCGCAAGCTGGCAACTGGCGCGGATCCGGAGCGGATCTCATTCGCGGGCGGCAGGCTCTGGGTCGCGAACAGCGCGGCGCGGGCGGTCACCTCGCTCGACCTGCGCTCGGGCGAACGACGGCGTGTGACCATTGGTGCGCTTCCGGCGGCGGTCGCCTACCGTGACGGAGTCGTCTGGGCCCCGACGGTGCCTGAGCCGCCGCCTCTGCCGCCGGCCGGCGGGCCCGAGTTGAGGCTCTCGCTGCCGGGGGACTACCTCACGCTGGACCCGGCGGTCTCGCACTCGACCGCCGACGAGCAACTCGAGAACGCCACGTGCGCCGGCCTGCTCGCCTATCCCGACACGGCGGGCATGGCAGGGATGCGCCTCCGGCCCGAGGTCGCCGCGGCGATGCCGCGGGTCTCGGCCGGCGGCCGCACGTACACCTTCCGCATCCGCAGCGGCTTCCGCTTCTCACCGCCGTCGAACGAGCTGGTGACGGCGGCGACCTTCAAGCGCACGCTCGAGCGAGCGTTCTCGCCCAAGATCGGCCACGGCGGGCAAGGCCCGTCCGAGGCGCCCGCGATCGCGGGCCTCGCGCCGTTCGTCGCCGGCAAGGCGACTCACGTGTCCGGGATCAGGGCGCGCGGCGACACGCTGTCGATCACGCTGGTCGAGCCGTCCGGCGACTTCCTGACTCGCATCTCGCTGCCGTATCTCTGCCCTGTCCCGTCCACCGTGCCGTTCCGCCCGAGCCCCGATCGCGCGCTGCCGTCGTCCGGGCCTTACTACGTGTCATCGACGGCCGACGGCCGCGTCGTGCTGCTGCCGAACCCGGGCTACGGCGGCGAGCGGTCGCGGCGGTGGGCACGGATCGTCTACACGCTCGACGTCCCCACGCCGCACGCCGTGGCGCTCGTCGATCGCGGCTCGCTCGACTACCTGCCGATCGACTTCGACGGCGACTCGCTGCTCTGGCGCCACAGCGCGCTCGAGGATCGCTACGGGCCGGGGAGCCCGGCCGCACGGCGGGGCGGCCAGCGCTACTTCCTCACGACGGGCACGTTCCTCGACTACATCGTCCTGAACGCCCAACGCCCACTTTTCGCAGATGTGAGGCTTCGGTGGGCAGTCAACTACGCGCTCGACCGCCCCGCGCTCGCCGCGGCGTTCAACGACGCGCCGGGCGACCAGATCGTGCCGCCGACCGTCGACGGCTTCCCGTCAGGGGCGTTTTATCCCCTCGCGGGGCCACGGCTCACCATCGCCCGGAAGCTCGCAGGCGACCGGCAGCAGCACGCCGTCCTCTACTACTGCACCTTCTTCCCGTACGGCGACACCGGCCTCGACTCGATCGCGCCGATCGTGAAGGCGAACCTCGCGCGGATCGGGATCACCGTGTCGATCGTCCGCGTCGACGCGTGCCCGCGAAACTACGACACCGCCACGAACCGCGCCGACCTCCTGCTCGTGACGAACTTCGGCACGCCCGTCCGCGATCCCGCCGCGTATCTCGACCAGGCGCTGAAGCACGGCCGGTACCGCTCGGCCCTCGGGCCCGGACCGTGGAACAGCCCGTCGTTCCGGAGCCGCCTCGAGCGCGCACACGCTCTGCGCGGCACGGCCCGGACCGCCATGTACGTGCGCCTCCAGCGTGAGCTGATGCGGGCCGCGCCCTTCGCCGTCTACGGAACGTTCTCGGGAGGCCAGTACGTCTCGACGCGGATCGGCTGCAAAGTGACGACGAGCGCGTCCAACCTGCTCGACCTGGTCGCTCTCTGCCCGCGCCACCCCTGACCTCAAGCATCAAGCGTCCAGGTGAAACGGGTGCGGCTCTCGCGCGGGGCCAGCAGGCCCGGGCGCGGGCCGCGGTGGACGAGCAGCACCGGCGGCCGCGCGGCGCGGACGAGCGCGCGGCGGGCGGCGCCGATCCCCTCGTGGCGCCAGCGCGGCGAGATCCCGATCACGACGAGGCCGCCACCCGCGACCGCGTCGACGAGCCCGTCCGGGTCGGCGAGCAAGGGTGCCGCGTCGACCTCGACGACGCGCTGGACGGCGAGCGACGCATCGGCGAGCAGGCGGCTGGCGTCGCGGCGGCCGCTCCGCTGGTCGGCGCGGGTGCCGACGAGCCACAGCGGCGCGCCCGTCGCAGAGGCGATCCAGGCGCCCAGCTCCAGCGCCGCCCAGTCGTGCTCGCCGCCGCCGAACGGCACGTGGACGCCGCGCCCCGCGACCGGAGCGTCGCCCGAGAGCACGGCCACGTGTGCGGGTGAGCGCTCGAGCAGGTGCGCGAGCGGTGCCGGGAGCTGCGCGCCGTCGAGATCCGGGGGCGCGTCGACGAGCACGAGGTCAGCCGCGTTCGCGGTCGCGAGCCTGACGAGGTCGCCGGCCTGGTCGTCGCTCGTGAAGGCCGCCGTCCGCGCGTGCCCGCGGTGCAGTGCCACCGCTGCGGATGCGCCCGCGAGCTCGCCCTCGCCGGCCACGAGCCGCGCGAGCACGAGCTGCGCCGGAACGAGCGCGGCCAGCCCGACGAGCGCGCCGACCCGGTCGTCCCGCGACGGTGCGACGAGCGCGGCGCCGGCCTGCGCCGGCGCCGGGGTCGCGGCGGGCTCGAGCGAGGGATCCTGGGTCAGGATCGCCCGCTCGAGCGCCTGCAACGGCGCCGACGGCTCGAGGCCGAAGCCCTCGACCAGCGAGTGCCGCGTCGCGCGGTAGGCCTCGAGCGCCTCGGCCTGCCTTCCGGAGCGGTACAGCGCGAGCATCTGCTGCCCGCGGAGGCGCTCGCGCAGCGGGTGCTCGGCGACGAGGGCCTCGAGCTCGGCGACGAGCGTCGCATGCCGGCCGAGCGAGAGGTCCGCGTCGATCCGCTCCTCGAGCGCCGCGAGGCGCAGCTCCTCGAGCCGCTCGCAGGCCGCGGCGGCGAACGACTCGTAGGCGAGGTCGGCGAGCGGCGGCCCGCGCCAGAGGTCGAGCGCCTCGCGGAGCAGCGCGCCCGCCGCGCCGGCGTCGTCGCGCGAACGCGCCCGCTCGGCCTCGGCCGTCAGGCGCTCGAAGCGCACGAGGTCGAAGTCGTCGTCGCGGACCCGGAGCGCGTATCCGGGCGGCCGCGTCTCGATCGCAGCTGCCGAGCCGAGCGCACGCCGGAGCTCGGAGACCTGCCGCTGCACCTGCGTGACCGCGGAGACGGGTGGGCGACCGGCGTACAGGTCGTCCGCGAGGCGCTCGACCGGCACGACGCGATTCGCGTTCAGCAGCAGGATCGCCAGCGTCGCGCGCTGACGCGGCCCTCCGAGCCTGACTGGGCCGCCGTCGGCGACGACCTCCAGCGGACCCAGCACGCGGAACTCGAGCACTCGTCGCGGACGGTAGCCGGTCGGCAGCGGCTCGGTAGCGGGCGGGCGGACGATCGGCCGCGACCACCAAAACGAGGAGGGGATCACGATGAAACGAGGACATGTCGCCGTGTCCGTGGTCGTGACGGTCGCGGCGTGCCTGCTTGTGCCGTTCGCGGGCTCGGCAGCGGGACCGCCGGACGTCGTCTGCCCGCAGGACACGTTCACGTTCACGGGCACGGCTCACGACCTGATCGTCCCGGAAGGAGGCTTCTGCGCGGTGACCGACGCGACGATCACGCACGACATGATCCAGCGGGACGACGCGGGCGCGGAGATCGTGAGGACGAGCATCGGCAACGACCTGACCTTCGGCGACTTCGCGGGAGCAGACATCTCGGAGTCGACCGTCGGGCACGACATCGTCGCCGGAGGAACCGGTTCCGGCGCCGGCATCACGGATTCGTCGATCGGGCACGACTTCGTCGGACGGGGTGAGGAGTCAGGCGCCGACGTCCTGCGGTCGACGATCGGGCACGACATGCAACTGCTCGGCCTGGGTGGTGGCACGCACCTCGAGAGCGTGACCATCGGGCACGACCTGTTCGCCTCGAAGCCGCAGACGGTGCAGACCGGACACAACTCGCCGAACACGCCCGGCGGCCCGGTGAGGGTCGGGCACGACTTCGTGATCGAGGGATCGCCCGGCTTCCCGTTCGTGTTCGACGGCCTCTGCAACCTGACCGTCGGACGCGACGTGCGGATCACGGACAGGACGGTCAACCTGGGAATCGGACTCGGCAACAACTGCCTGGCCAACGGCCAGCAGTCGAACACGATCGGCCGCGATCTGATCGTGACCGGCAACCATGCGGTGTCCGGCTTCTTCGGGCCGTCGTCGATCCAGGTCGCGGACAACCACGTCGGCCGCGATCTCGTGTTCAGCAACAACACCGCAGTCCCGGGTGGTGGCCTGGAGGTCTCCAGAAACGTCGTCGGCCGCGACGCGACCTGTGCAGCGAACAACCCGGCCGTCACAGTCAACGGGCCTAACGTCGCGGGACGCTCGAACACCTGCGGCTAGCGATCTCGGTGGAGTGAGGGCCCGGTGTCGCCGGGCCCTCACGGCCGGAACAAAGCTCGAACGACTTACCGCAGCTTGTCGAGCTTCCGCCCTCCTAAGAACCCGAAGTACGTGTGCCACGCTCGTCGCCTCGCCACGAGGATCACGCGGCGCGACACCACGGAGGCAACACGGCGGGGCCGGTATGACATGTTGGATCGTGCGAACCGGGATGAATAAGTCGTTGACGCGCAAAGCAATCGTGCACGAGGAATGAGTAACCACGCACTTCCCAGACGGCCCGAAACGGCTTGAACAAACGGCTTCCGAGGTGAGTCAGCGCTGCACCACGAGGCTCTACATACCCATGGCGTGGTAGCCGGCGTCAACGTAGAGCGTCGTCGCAGTCACGCCGCTCGACTCTGCCGAGAGCAGGTACGCGGCGGCATTCGCCACGTCGTCGGCGTCGATGTTGCGCCGGAGCGGCGAACGCTGCTCGACGATCGACTCCATCGTGGGGAAGCCGGCGATCGACCGGGCGGCGAGGGTGCGCACGGGGCCGGCGGAGATCGCGTTGACCCGGATCGACTTCGGCCCGAGGTCCCAGGCGAGGTAGCGAACCGAGGCGTCCAGCGTCGCCTTCGCCACGCCCATGACGTTGTAGTGGGGAACGGCGCGCTCGCCGCCGAGGTACGTCATCGTGAGGATCGAGCCGCCGCCGCGGGCCTCCATGAGCGGCTCCGCGGCGCGGGCGCACGCGACGAGCGAGTACGCGCTGACGTCGACCGCCATCCAGAAGCGGTCGCGGGGCGTGTCCGTGAACCTGCCTTCGAGGTCCTCGGCTGCGGCGAACGCCACCGAGTGGACGAGCAGGTCGAGGCCGCCGCCGAATGCCTCCCCCACCTCGGCGAAGACCCGCGCCACGTCGTCGTCCGAGCGGACGTCGCAGGCCGTGACGAGCGGGCTGGAAACACTCTCCGCCAGCTCCCGCACGGAGCTCTCGATGCGCTCGCCCTGGAAGGTGAAGGCGAGCTCGGCGCCCTCGTCCGCGAGTCGCCGAGCGATGGCCCAGGCGATGGAACGCTTGTTGGCCACCCCGAGGATGAGTCCCTGCTTGCCTGCGAAAGCCTCGCCCATGGGCGACCGCGAGTGTAAGCCGCTTGACGTGGCGCGCGCGCGTCCCTAGCCTGACTGCCGATGCGGTCGCTTCGCCCAGTTCTCGGCCTCGCACTTCTGGCTGCCGTGATCGCCGTTGCACCTGCCGGCGCGGCCAACACCGTCACCTACCAGGACTCGACGGGCGAGCCCGGCGTCAAGGACATCACGACGATCGTCGTCTCCAACGACGACAGGGGCATGGTCACCTTCCGATCAACATCCCGAGCCTCCCGCAGTACACGGGGACGTCATCGTCGACATCTTCGTCGACACGCGACAACGAACGCCGGCCACCGGGTCGAGCCCGACATCGGCGGCGTCGACTACGTGATCCAGCTGCTTCCGCGGCGAGGTCAACCTCTACAAGTGGGACGGCACGGACTTCACACGCCGCTTCGGCGACCCGCCTGCGACGTCGCTCATCTACCAGTGGGCGAACGGCGTCAGCATCAGGATCAGCGCCGCCGAGCTCGGCAACACGAAGCGGATGCGGTTCGTGCTCGCCGGCGTGTCGTCCGGCATCGTCTTCAACGAGACGACCGGCGAGCCCGACTTCACGAACTGCCGTCGCGCGACTTCGCACCGGACCTCGGCAGGGGCTTCTTCGCTACGACGTGAAGGTCGCGCCCGCGCGCGTCGTGTTCAAGTCGCTGAAGACGGCGCCCGCGTCGCCGAAGGCCGGCAAGACGTTCACCGTGCGGATGGCCGCGACCAGGAGCGACACCGGCGCGGCGATCGTCAACGGGCGGGTCGACTGCACCGCCAGGGCCGGCGCGAGGAGCGTGCAGCCGAACTCCGAGCGGTTCGTCGGCGGCCAGGCGGTATGCGTCTTCACGGTGCCTGCCAACGCCTCGGGCAAGACGCTGCGCGGGACGATCACGATCGTCTTCGAGGGCAAGACGGCTCGCGCGGCCGTTCAGCGCCAAGATCCGCTAGGGCACCGTGCGCCCGTTGGCGTTGACATTCGTCGCAGCACTCGTGCTGGTGGCCACGGCTGCCGGGTCGGTGAACGGCAGCGCGATCAACCGCACGACGTTCGACGATGCGCTCGGCGAGGATCCTGCGGCGCCGGACATCTCGACCGTGCGCGTCTCGAACAACGACGAAGGCACGCTCACCTTCCGCATCGCCCTGCCGAACAGGCCGACTCTCGGCAACGACATGCGCTTCTCGCTGTCGATCGACGCCGACTCGAACGCGGAGACGGGGCTCACCGGCAGCGGGATCGACTACCGCCTGCTCTACGACTTCTACCTCCACGGCGACCGGCTGCTCTGGCTGCTGACCTGCGGGCCTTCCGTGTGCACTTCCGGTGTGAAGCTGCCGTTCTCGTACGAGTCGGGGCCCGTGGTCACGATCGACCGGGCGGAGCTGGGTGACACACGCCGCTTCCGCCTCTTCCTCAACACGATGGACGGCATCGTCTTCGATCCCGTGGCGAAGACGTTCGACCTCTCGAACGCGCACGGCGACGCGGCGCCCGACGCGTCCGCGCCCTCGCCCTGGTCGTACGAGGTGAAGCTGGGGCCGAGCAGGCTGTTCGTCCAGCGCTTCGCGACGACGCCGGCAAAGCCGGTGGCCGGAAAGACATTCCTCGCGCGGCTGAAGGTGAAGCGCGACGACAGCGGGGCGTTCGTCACGACGGGCAAGGTGGCCTGCAAGGCGACCGTCGGCGGCTCTCCTGCCCAGCTGCAAAGCCGTGGGTTCAGGCAGGGCTCGGCCTTCTGCGCGTGGCGCGTGCCGGAGGGCTCGTCCGGCAAGAGCCTTCGCGGATCGATCGGCGTCACGTTCAGCGGCAAGACCGCGAAGAAGGCGTTCGCGCTGAAGGTCTCGTAAGCGCCGAGCTTCCGCTACCGTGCCCATTTCGTGCGGCGCCCAGTCGTCCTAGGACTTCTCCTCGCGCTCGTCGTGGCGGGCTCCGCGACGGCCTCGCTGCGGCCGATCGCCAAGAGCGTCGGCGGCCTCACCGTCGACTCGCTTCGTAACCGCGAGATCGCCGTTCCCGCCCGCCCCAACTCGGGCCGGGTGACCGTGATCGCGACGCTGGGCCTGCCGCCGCTCGCAGCGAGGACCGACAACCGGTCGCTCTTTTCGACCGCGGGCAGGCGTAAGCTCAGCGTCGCCAGCTCGTCCTCCCGCGCGTACCTCGCCAGGCTTGCCGCCGCCCAGGAGCGCGCCGTGGCCACGCTGCGCCGGGAGATCCCGGAGGCGAAGGTCCCGCGCCGCTATCGCATCCTGCTCAACGGGCTCGCGGTGAAGCTGCCCGCGTCGAAGCTCCAGCGGCTCATGCGTCTCGGCTTCGTGCAGGACGTCTATCCGAGCGCCAGCTACACGCTCGCTCTGAACCGCGGTCCGGCGGTGATCGGCGGTCCGGCGCTGCGGGCTGCCACGGGCATCGGCGGCCAGGGAGTCAAAGTGGGCATCGTCGACGACGGCATCGACCCCAGGCACCCGTTTCTCGATCCCGGCGGCATGAGCTTCCCCGCCGGCTTCCCCAAGGGCACTCCCGGCTTCACGACGCCGAAGGTGATCGTCGCCAAGGCGTTCTTCCCCGAGGTGTCGACGTCCGAGTCGAGGCAGCCGCTCGACGAGGCGCAGTCGTTCCACGGGACGTTCGTCGCGGGCGTCATCGGCGGCGTCGAGAACACCACCGCTCCCGCCAGCGTGCTCACGACCTGCCGCCCCGGCTCGGGCGGCTGCCACGGTCGCATCACGGGCCTGTCGGGAGTCGCTCCGCGCGTGCACATCGGGAACTACCGCGTGTTCAGCCAGCCGGCGCCGCTCGGAGGCTGCTGCAGCGCCAACACGCCCGAGATCATCGCCGCGTTCGAGGCGGCGGTCGCGGACGGGATGGACGTCATCAACTTCTCGGGCGGCGGCCCGCAGAGCGATCCTGCGCGCGACCCGATGGTGCGGGTCGTGAACAACGTCGTGAACGCAGGCGTCGTGCCCGTCATCTCGGCCGGTAACGACCGCGACCTCTTCGGCCTGGGCACGGTCGGCTCGCCAGGCACCGCGCCCGACGCGATCAGCGTGGCCGCGACGGCCAACAGCCACGTCTTCACGAGGGCGCTGACGCTGGTCGCTCCCGCCGCCGTCGGGCCGATGCCGTTCGTGCCCGCGCCGGGGGCGATCCCGCCGGCCTGGGTCAACGCCGACCAGCAGGTGGTCGACGTCGGCACGATCAACGGCACCGACGGTCGCCCGGTGGCCCGCCAGCTCTGCGCGACGACGCTGCCGGCGAGCTCGCTCGCCGGCGTGATCGCGCTCGCGACGCGCGGCGGCTGCTCCTTCGAGGCGAAGGGCCGGAACGCGGCACAGGCGGGAGCGATCGGCCTGCTGCTCGCCGAAGACCGCGGCGGTGACCCGACGGCCGTTCCCTTCGGCTTCGGGATCCCCGGCGGCACGATCTCCGACCTGGACGGGGCGCGGATTCGCCAGGCCGTCGCCGGCTCGGGCGGCCGCGGTCGCTTCCGCGTCACCGCCGACGAGCACGCCGAGGTGGCGACGAGCTGGGCCGGCGTGCCGACAAGCTTCTCCTCGGCCGGCCTCACGGCGTTCGACCACAAGCTCAAGCCGGACATCTCCGCGCCTGGCGCGCAGATCATCTCGTCGACCGGAATCGAGTTCGCGGGCGACCAGTACGCGATCCTCGACGGGACGAGCTTCTCGGCGCCGCACGTCGCCGGCGCGGCCGCGCTGCTGCTCCAGCGGCATCCTCAGTGGACGCCGCAGCAGGTGAAGTCGGCGCTGATGTCGACGGCCGGGCCCGCCTGGGGCGACTCGAGCCGGACGGTCGAGGCGCCGGTGCTGATCCAGGGCGCGGGGCTCGCGAATCTCGCGGCCGCCGACGCGCCGCTGATCTTCACGAATCCTCAGTCGATCGCGCTCGGCGATCTCGCGGTCACGGCCGGCGCTGCTAGCCGGTCGCAGATCGTCGCGATCAGCGACGCCGGCGGCGGCGCCGGCACGTGGTCGGTCACCGTCCAGCCGCAGGCGGCGACCCCGGGCGTGACGATCTCCGTGCCGGGCGCCGTGACGGTGCCGCCGGGCGGGCAGACGACGCTCCAGATGACCACCAGCGCCGCGGCCTCCGCAACGGGCGCCGACCAGTACGGCTTCCTCGTCCTGCGGCGGGACGGCGTCGTGCGCCGAATCCCGTACGGGTTCTCGGTCACGCGGCCGCTGCTCGGCGCCGCCCAGGTGACGCCGTTGAGAGCAACGCAGACCGGCGACACGCGCTCGGGCACGAACCGCGCTCGCCTCTACCGCTGGCCGACGGAGCCGTTCGGGATCCTCGCGCTGTTCGGCCTCGAGCAGACCGCCGTCGAGGACGGCGCCGAGCGCGTGTACTCGATCGACATCCCGGCGAACACCGTCAACTTCGGAGCCGTCGTCACCGATCCGCCGCTCAACATCCGCGCGCCGCTGCGCGACCTTCTCAGCGCCAACGCGCCGATCCACCCGTGGCTGCTCGGCTCGCTCGACGAGAACAACGTCCAGGGCTACGGCGGGACGCCCGATCAACATGAACGGCTACATGCCGGACTTCATCTTCAACATGGGCGCGACCGGCGCCGTGCTGCCCGGCTCCCGGCCGCTACTACATCGCCGTCGACTCCGGCCGCAACCCGTTCACGGGCCGGCCGCTGGCGCGGAGGTACGTGCTCCGCTCGTGGATCAACGACGTGACGCCGCCGGTGGTCAGGGTGATCACGACGCGGCTCGCAACGGGCAGGCCCAGCATCGTCGTGCGCGTCGCTGACGCGAAGTCGGGCGTCGATCCGCTGTCGCTGCTCCTGCTCTACAAGAACGAGCAGATCGGCGCCGTGCGGTTCGACCCGAAGACGGGCGTCGCGGTCTTCCCGATCCCGAAGGACTCACAGCCGCTCTTCCCCGGCCCCGAGTTCATGCGCATCGTGGCCGCGGACTTCCAGGAGACGAAGAACGTCTCGACTCCGGGTGACGAGGCGATGCCGAACACGCGCTTCCTCGGCGACACGCTTCTCGGTCGTCGCCCGGCCGGTCGTTACGTGGATCGCGCCGACGAAGGGCGCGTGCGTTCGCGGCAGGGCGGAGCTGCAGGTGCACGCCTCCTCGCCGGCGGCCATCTCGTCGATCGGCATCTTCGACGGCAAGCGCCAGATCGCCCGCGTCAGGAGGTCGGACCAGGGGATCTACAAGGCAATCTGGCGTATCGGTGGCGCCAAGAAGGGCCGGCACCAGCTGACGGCCATCGTCTCGGACACCGCCGGGCGCGAGGCCGAGGCCCTCCGCGTCGTTCGCGTCTGCTGAGAAGTCGCGGTCGTCACCGGCGGCTCGAGCGGCATCGGCGCCGCGCTGGCGCGACTGCTGACGAGCCGCGGCTGGCACTGCGTGCTCGTCGCACGCGGCGCGGAGCGGCTGGCGGGCGTGGCGGACGAGCTGGGCGCCGAGCACGAGATCTGCGACGTCGGCGACCGCGAGGCGGTCGAAGCGATGGCGGCCGCCGTCATTGCCCGCCATCCGGAGATCGGCCTGCTCGTCAACAACGCGGGCATCCCCGGCCGCACGGGGTTCCTCGACGCGGACCCCGAGCGGATCGAGAACGTACGCGGGTCAACTACCTCGGCGGCGTCTGGTGCCTCCGAGCCTTTCTTCCGGCGCTCGAGGCGGCGCGGCCGTCGCACGTCGTCAACGTCGTCTCGGTGGCGGGCGCCGTCTCGGGAGCAGGCACGTCCGGGCTGTACACGGCCTCGAAGCACGCCCAGCTCGCGTTCTCCCGCTCGGTGGCAGCCGAGCTCGAGCCGCGAGGCATTCACGTCCACACGGTGCTGCCGGGCTTCGCGGAGACGGAGGGCTTCCCCCAGCGCGACGTCCTGCCGCGCCACGCGCATCGGTTCGTGATCGAGGCCGAAGACGTGGCCGAGGCGATCGTGGACGCGGTCGAGCGGGACCGCCGCGAGGTGCACGTGCCTCGCTACTACCGGCTCGCGACGCTCGCGCAGGCCGCGTGCCCGGCCTCGTCGCGCGGCTCGGCCGCGGGATGAACAAGCCGGCCTAGCCACTAGAGACGGGTCCCTTTCGGACACGGCCCAGTGCCTGGCACTGATGTGTGCCAATTGTGTGCCGATTTATCCACAGGGCGGCTAGAGCTGCCAGCTGCCGCCGCGGAGGACGGGGACGCGGGAGCCGTCCCGCTCACGCCGGTGACGTCGACGTCGTCGCCGCCGATCATGAAGTCGATGTGCGTCGACGCTCTCGTTCACGCGCGAGCGGTCGCCCTCGCCGATCAGCGACGGATCGCCGTCGCCGAGCGCGATGTGGCTGACGGCGTTCTCGTCGAGGAGCGTGTCGAGAAACGTCGTGCCCAGCCGCCCGATGCGGCTCTCGCGGTCGACGAGCGCGACCTCGCCGAGCCGCGCAGCACCGTCGTCGAGAGCGGCCCGGCCGCGAAGGATCTCCCCGCCCTCGTCGGCGGTGATCTCGACGGCGCGGCCTTGCTCGAACCGCACGACGAGCCCGCGCACGATCGGCCCGTCGAACAGCGCGAGCGGCCGCGTCGACGGGACGACGCCCTCGGTGCGCGCGGGATCGGGCGACGTGAACACCTCCTCGGAGGGCAGGTTCGCCATGTGCCGGATGCCGTCCACCGTCTCCTCGCCCGCCGTCTCCCACTGCGCGCCGGGGAAGAGGCCCACGACGAGGTCCGTGCCCGGCCCTTCGAAGTGGAGCGCGTCGAGCCCGGCCTCGGCGAGCTGCCGCGCACGGTCGTCCAGCTCCTTCGCCCGCGCCGCCCAGGCCGCGACAGGATCGGGCTCGTCGAGGCGGCATACATGGCCGATCTCGTCCCACAGCCGTTCGAGGGCATCTGCCTCCGCGAGGTCGGGGTAGACGAGCCGCGCCCACTCGGGGTGGGCGCCGGCACGACCGTCCAGTTGACGAGACGCTCGTTGATGACCGTCAGCACCTCCTTGATGAACGGCAGCTGGTCGCGACCCGCGCGCTCGGGATCGAGCCCCGCAAGAGCATCGGGAGGCGCGGGGCCGGAGAGCGAGATCCTCGCCGCCCGCTGCCGGCCGAGCTCGAGCATCCGGTCGCCGTACCAGCTGGGAACGAAGTCGAGCGTCTCCGCGCGCGCGTGCTCGATCCGCGCGCGCTTCGCGTACGCGTCGAAGTACGTGACGTCCACGAAGCGCGCTCCGCGCCGGTAGGCGGCCGCCGCCACCTCGCGCGCCATCTCCTCCTGGCCGAGCGAGGCGCCGACGGTGACGAGCTGGTCCTCCTGGACGTTCGCGCCGAGCACGACGGCGAGCTCTGCGAGCCGGGAGGCGCCTGCGGCAGCCACGGCGGCGAGTCTAGTCGCTCAGGCTGACGGGCGTCGCGAGGTACCAGCCGATCGTCGCCGTGTAGCTGTCGGGAGCGACGGACAGCGCACGCTCGCCGCCCGGCCCGGCGCAGCCGGCGAGATCGAGGTAGCCGTCGACGTCGCGAGCCTCCTGGCGCTGCTCGGAGCGGCGAAGCACGAGCCCGTTCGCGTCGAGCAGCGAGCGGATGTCGGCGTCGGGCAGCAGGCGCGTGTGCGAGGGGTCGCGGGCGCGCTCGAAGCGATCGAGCTCGAACCCGACGAGCGGGTCGATCGGCGCGATCTGGTCGACGACCAGCACCTGCCCGCGGATGCCGATGACGCGCGTGAGCTCGGCGACGACGAGCTCCGGGCGCGGGACGTGATGGAGCGTGCGGACGCCCGCCGCGAGGTCGAACGAGCCGTCCTCGAAGGGCAGGTGCGCGACGTCGGCCTCGACGAACGTCACGTTCGGGAAGTCCTTCGCGCGGCGATCTGCCCTCGGTCGAGGACTTCCGGCACGACGTCGGCGGCGACGACCTCCTTGACGAGCGGCGCGGCCGCGAACGCAAAGCCGCCCGTCCCGGCGCCGGCGTCCAGCACGCGCTCCTCGCCGGTGGGCTCGAGGAAGCGCCTGATCTGCGCGCTCAGCTCCTCGCGGCGGCTCTTCTCGTGCTCGGCCATGAGCTCCGCCGACGCGGAGAACCGCGCCTGCGTCGCCTCAGCGTGCTTCTCGTCGGACAAGCTCCAGCGCCTCCTCTCTGGTCGTGATAGTGCCAGCGGCACGCTCTTCGGCGATGAGCTCGAGCAGCCTGCCGATCTCGGGGCCCGGCGACAGGCCGAGCTCGTCGCCGCGAAGCAGCGGCGCTGCGGGATCGGCGGCGCGCGCTTGCTCGATCGCCGGGCGAAGCTCGGGCAGCCCGAGGAACGCGAGCGCGTCGGGGGCCCACGGCTCGGTCGCGCGCCGGAAGCGGTGGATCGCACGCGGGGAAGCGTCGGCCGGAGGCTCGGCGCGCGAGCAGCGTGCGCGCGTACCTGTCGAGGCTGCGCGAGATCGGAAGCCCCCGCACCTGCTCGCCGAACACGCACACGAGGCGGTAGTCGGGTGAGTCGACGAGGTCGATCCGGTCGAAGAGCGCAGCCGAGCCGCCGAGCGCGTCGAGCAGGCCGAGCTCCGCGAGGCGGCGGTAGCCGGCGGCCGAGAGGCGCTCGAGCTCGCCGAGGATCCGCTCGCCCGCCGGGCGCGGCGCAAGCTCCGCGTGCCGGCGAACGAGCTCCTCCGTCTCGGCGTCGAAGCGGAAGCCGAGCTCGTCCTCGAGCCGGACGGCACGCAGCAGGCGTAGCGGGTCAGCCTCGAAGACGCCCTGCGCGACTGCGCGGATCGTGCGCTCGGCGATGTCGCGCTGCCCGCCGAAGGGATCGACGAGCTCGCCGCCGTCGAGCGGGCGGGCCATGGCGTTGAGCGTGAAGTCGCGGCCCGCGAGGTCGTCCTCGATGCCACCCGGCAACGGCGTGAAGTCGACGGTCCTCCCGTCCTCGAGAGCGATCCGCCATGCCCCGTGACGCTCGGAGAGCGGAAACGGCGCGCCGCCGCGAGCGCGCGCGAACGCCCGCGCCGCACGCTCCGGCTCGCGGCAGGCAACGTCGATGTCGACCACGGGGCGGCCGAGCTGCTCGTCGCGCAGCGCGCCGCCCACGAGCCAGCCCTCCGCTCCGGCCAGCGCCTCGCCCAGCTCGGTGAGAGGTCAGGCATCGACGAACACCCTCTGCGTGCGCTCGGGCGAGTGACGGACGCCCGTCGTGATCTCGTAGTTGATCGTGCCGGCCACGCGCGCGTGCTCCTCCACGAGCACGCCGTCGCCGACGATCGTGACCTGGGTTCCCCGCGGAAGCTGCCCGGGGAGCTCGACGGCGAACGAGTCCATGGAGACGGTGCCGACGACCCGGCGTCGCTCGCCGTCGACGAGCACGTCCGTCCCGGTGAGATCCCGCCGGAAGCCGTCCGCATAGCCGACCGGCACGAGCCCGATCCACGTCGGCCGCTCGGCGATGAAGCGGCGCCCGTAGCCGGTGCTCTCACCGACGTCGAGGAGCTTCACCTGTGCCAGCTCGCTCCGCCACGAGAGGACGGGCTCGAGGCCGTCGTCTGCCGGATCGGTACCGAACGGCGAGAGCCCGTAGAGCGCGACACCGCAGCGCGCAGCCGCAAATCGCGACTCCGGGTAGCGGAGGGCCGCCGCGCTGTTCGCGACGTGCGCCTCCAGCTCCGGCATCGTCTCGGCGGCCGTGCGAAAGCGCTCGAGCTGGAGCTTCGCGAAGTCCTCGTCCGCGTCGGCCGTGGCGAGGTGGCTCATCAGCCCGACGGCGTTAGGCGGCGGTGCGGGCACGTCGACCATGCCGAAACGCCCCATCCCCGTGTCGATCTTCAGGTGAACCGGGACGTCCATGGGAAACGGTGGCTCGGAGACGGCGAGCTCCAGGCCGGCCCGGCGAACGCGCTCGAGGTCGCTCTCGGGGCACGGGCCCATGACGAGGATGCGCGCCTGCGAGTGGCTCGAGCGCAGGGCGACGCCTTCGCCAACCGTGGAGACGCAGAGCGCCGCGGCGCCTGCCTCGAGCGCGGCCCGGGCCACTTCGGCGGCGCCGTGCCCGTACGCATCCGCCTTGACGACCGCCCACAGCTGGGCTCCCTCCAGCGCCTCGAGCAGCCGCGCCGCGTTGCGCCGAACGGCCCCGAGGTCGATCGCGACTTCAGAGCGCATCGAACACGTCGAGAACGTCGGGCAGCGCCTCGACGACGTCCGAGGCGACGAGGCCGCGCTCGGGGCCGAGCAGCGCGGCCTCGGCGCAGGCAATGGCGCCGGCCGCCGCGGCGAGGCGCCCGTCCAGGCCCTTCGCGAGGAACGCTGCGATCGTCCCGGTGAGGACGTCTCCCGTGCCGGCCGTGGCGAGCGACGGCGGGCCCAAGCCGCAGACGAGCACGCCTTCGCCCGGAGCGGCGACGATCGTGTCGACTCCTTTCAGCAGGCAGACGCAGCCGAAGCGCTCGACGGCCCGCGCGGCCGCCTCGAGGCGATGGGCGTCGACCCACGACGGCTCCACGCCGAGCAGGCCGGCGAGCTCGCCGGAGTGCGGCGTCAGGACGGTGGGCGCCTCCCGCTCGAACGGCTCCAGCTCGAACAGCGCGTCGGCGTCGACGACGGCGGGCAGCTCCGTCTCCACGAGCAGCCGCCGAACGAGCTCCCGGCGGGCGTCGTCGCGTCCCAGGCCGGGGCCGATCGCAAGCGCGCGTGCCTTCTCCACGGCGTCGAAGACTTCGTCGAGCGGCCGTTTCACGGCCTCCAGCAGGCGGGTCTCGAGCACCGGCAGCGACTCGGCCGGCGCCGCCACTGCCACATAGCCCGCGTCGGCGCGGAACGCGGCCTCGGCTGCGAGGCACGCCGCGCCCGTGAGACCCGGCGCGCCGCCCACGACGAGCACGGACGCCTTGTACTTCGTGTCGCCCGGCTGCTTTGCGGGGAACCTCCGCCAGGATCTCCCGGGTAACGAGCAGGTGCGCGGTCTCTCGCGGCTCGAGCCCGATGTCGCGGACGACGAGCTCGCCGCCGTGGAAGCGCCCCGGGCCGACGACGTTGCCCACCTTCGGCCCGTGCAGCGCGACCGTCACGGCCGCCTGCACGGCGCCGCCGGCGACCTCACCGGTGTCCGCATCCACGCCCGACGGCAGGTCGATCGCAGAGCACCGGCGCCTCGGCCGCGTTCATCTGCGCGATGACCTCGGCGGCGTCCGACCTCGGCTCGCCGTGGAAGCCGGTGCCGAACAGGCCGTCGAGGAGCACGTCGCCTTCGAGGCCTTCCGCGGCCTCGTGGCCCATCGCGCGCAGCACCTCGAGCGCGATCCGCGCATCGCCACCGTTCGCGCCGCCGCCGCAGACGGCGCCGAACGACCGCGCGTCGGGGAACCGGCGGACAGCCTCTTCCGCCACCGCCCGTCCGGCGCGCTCCATCAGCACGCGGACGTCGTGGCCCGCCTCGGCCGCGCTCATCTCGTCGGCCGTGTAGAGCGGCTCGAACATCAGTCAGATGAGGCGATCGCGATGGCCGCAGCCAGCTCCTTGGAATGCGTCATCGACAGATCGACGCTCGGCCACGCCGAGGCGGGCTGCCTGCTGCTCCAGCCGCCCGTCAGCTGCACGGACGGCTTGGGCCGGCCGACGATCTCGACCTCTCGCCACGCGAACGCCCTCGCCACGCCGAAGCCGAGCGCCTTCCCCACGGCCTCCTTGCCGGCGAACCTCGCCGCATAGTGCTGCGCCGGGTTGGGTCGCGAGTCGCAGTACGCGCGCTCGGCCTCGGTGAAGCAGCGCGCGGTGAACGACGGGTAGCTCCCGATCGCCCTGCGGATGCGCTCGATCTCGATGAGGTCGATGCCGACGCTCGTCACAGCGCCTTCTCCAGCCAGTCGGGCAGCTCGGCGAGCGAGTTGACGACGATGTCCGGCGCGATCGCCGATGCGCTCGAGGTCGTCGGGACGGAACTTGCCGGTACGCACGAGGGCCGTGCGCAGGCCGAATTTCTGCGCGCCCGCGATGTCCGCCTCGATGTCGTCGCCGACCATCCACGTCAGCTTCGGCTCGGCGTCGAGTGCCTCCAGCGCGGCTTCGAAGTACATGGGGCTCGGCTTGCCGATGACGACGGCCTCGACGCCCGCGGCGTACTCCAGCCCGGCCACGAAGGCGCCGGAGTCGAGGAGCGGGCCCCGCGACGTCTGCCACCAGCGGTTCTTGTGCAGGCAGTAGAGGTCGGCGCCTGTCTGCAGCTCGGCGAAGGCGCGCGCGAGGTTCATGTAGCTGAAGACGCGGCCGGTCTCGTCACCCTCGTCCGCCCCGCCGACGAGCACCGCGTCTGCGTCCTCTCCGACGAGGTCCAGGCCGTCGAGGTCCTCGACCACGGACGGCATCGTGAGCGCAAGCACGCGCCGGCCACGCAATGCGCGGACCGCCGCCGCGGCGGTCGTCTGCAGCTCGTCGTCGCGAACGTCGACGCCGAAGCCCTTGAGCTCGGCGGTGAGCACCCGCCGCGTCCGGACTGTCGTATTCGTGACAAAACGGAGCCGGTGGCCCCGCTCGCGCAGAGTCGAGACCGCCTCGGCCGCCCCCAGGATGGGCTTGCCCGAGACGTGGAAGACGCCGTCGATGTCCAGGAGAATGGCGGCCATGGCACGCGAGTCTACGGGGATCGAGGAGGCGCATTCGCGTCACGCGCAGCGTGATCGTCCCGCGTCGCGAGATCGAGCTCCGCTTCTCGCGGTCCAGCGGCCCGGGAGGCCAGCATGCGCAGCGGACGGAGACCCGGGTGGAGGCCGTCTTCGACGTCGAAGCCTCGTCCGCCCTCACCGAGCGCCAGAAGCGGCGGGTCGTAGCGAAGGCCGGCCCGGTCTTGCGGGCGGTGGCGCAGGACGAGCGGAGCCAGTGGCGAAACCGCGAGCTCGCCGTCGAACGGCTCGTGGAGGCGCTCCGCGCCGCGCTCGAGGTGAGGAGAGCGCGAAAGCCGACGAAGCCCAGCGCGGCCGCGAAGGAGCGACGCCTCGCGGCAAAACGGCGGCGAGGGCGACGTTAAGAAGCTGCGCCGGGCACCCGATGACGGTTAGGCGGCGTAAAGGTTTCGTGAAAATTCGGGTCTGGTAGACGGTTCTGCGTTCGGTCCGACAGGGCCAGTCGGTACCCTCCGTGACTTCGCCCGACGTCTCCAAGGGAGTTTGTATGCGTATGCGCGTTACTCGTCTCGTTCTCGTCTGTTCGCTGTTCGCCCTGATCGCACCGATTGCCGCCTCTGCGGACGACCGCATGTGGGTCGGCTTCCAGGACGATCCGAGCTTCCGCTGGCGCGAGGACCGGACGAAGATGCTCGACGAGGCGGTGGACGCGAATGCGGGCATCGTGCGCACCACGGTGTACTGGTCGAAGATCGCTCCGAGGCGGCCGTGCCAACGCTTCGAACCCGTTTGACTCGGCGTATCAGTGGGACGACCTCGACGAGCTCGTCCGCGCCACGCAGTTCCGCGGGCTCGAGTCGCTGCTGACGATCTGGGGCACTCCCGACTGGGCGAACGGCAGCAAGGGCGCGAACTACGCTCCCACGCGCCTCTCCGACATCACGGCGTTCGCGCGCGCCCTCTCGTCGCGGTACAGCGGCCGCTTCCCGGGCTACCCGTTCGTCCGCTTCTACAGCGTCTGGAACGAGCCCAACCTCGAGCAGTTCTTCGCGCCGACCTTCGACAAGAAGGGCAAGCCCGTCTCCCCGCTCAACTACGCGAAGCTCTACCGTGCAGCGCACGCCGGGCTCAAGGGCGGTAGCCCCGGAGCGCAGATCGGCATCGCGGAGACCTCCCCGCGAGGCCGCGACAAGCCGTCACCAGGCCAGATCCAGGACTCGATCGCGCCCGCGACGTTCGCGAGGCTGCTCTCCACGTCGAGGCCCAGGGTGAAGTTCGACGGCTACGCGCACCACCCGTATTCGGTGCTGGGACAGGGGCCTCTGCAGAAGGCGCGCTACCCGAACGTCCACCTCACGCAGCTCAAGCAGTTCTCCAAGGACCTCCACAAGTGGTTCAAGAAGGTGCCGAACCTCTGGATCACGGAGTACGGGTTCGAGACGAAGCCCGGCGAGCCGCGAGGCGTGTCGTCGTCGCAGCAGGCGGCCTACGTGAGCCAGTCGATGAACATCCTCCGCAACATCCCGACCGTGAAGATGATGATCTGGTTCATCCTCCGGGACGACCCCACGAGCACCTGGCAGAGCGGCCTGATCAACCGCAACGACACGCGGAAGCCTGCGTTCTCGGCATTCGCGGCCAAGGCGAAGCCGCTGGACGCGCGCAACCCGCTCGATGCGGGCGAAGCTGAACACGGCGCCCGTCGTCCGCCTGTCCGTGCTCGAGCTGGCCGCCCGCAACCCGGTGGGCACGCTGATCGGCGCCAACATCAAGGTGTTCGGCCCCGGCAGCCAGTTCTTCGGGAACATCCAGATGCAGTCGACCATCGCCAAAGACGGCTGGGCGACGTTCACGTTCGCCCCGAACGGGACGAAGCGGATCTACTACCTCTACTTCGAGCTCCAGGACAAGAACGGGAACAAGATCGAACGCCAGGCGACGCTCGTCGTCGCCAGTAGGAGGGTCTGGCGGAACGGTGCTCGTTGCCGGGGCGCGCTGGAGGTGTGATGCAAGGACGCAGGGAGCCCGCGTACTAATCAGTACGTGGGCGACGAGGACGCCGCAGCGCGGCCTCCAGCGTGATTCCGGCGGCACAGCCACTGTTTCGCCAGACCCTCCCTACGCTGGTCAGCCGTTCTTGAGGGCGCGCTCGCGGCGCTGGAGCTCGCCCTGCGTGCTCGCGACGTAGGCCTCGAGGCTCGACTCGCGCTGCGCGACGCGCAGCTCCCGCTGCTCGAGCTCTCGCTCCCGCTTCGCGAGCTTGTCGCCGGCGATCTCCTGGTCCGCTTCGACCGCCGCCTCGTGTAGCTCGAGCGCGTCCTCGCGCTCGTCGAGCTCCTTGAGACGCTGCGCGAGCGTGGCCTCGCCGTTCGCAACACGCTTCTCACGGCGCTCCAGACGCAGCGTCTCGGACTCGACGAGGCTCTCGGCGCTGACGAACTCGGCCTCGCGCTTCGTGAGGTCGCGCTCCCGCCCGTCGAGCTTCGCCGCCAGCTCGTCGAGGTCTCGGCCGCGCGTGGCCTCGCGCGCGAGCCGCTCGATCTCCTCCTGCTTGCGGCCCAGCTCGACCTCGAGCGTGGAGAGGTCGCGTCCGCGAGTAGCCTCGTGGGCGAGCCTCTCGAGCTCCGCGGAGCGCTGGTTGAGCTCGGCCTCACGCCCGATCGAGCTCCTTCACGAAGCTCTCGAGCTCAGCGCGCTCCCTGGCCATGCTCTCGCGGCTTTCGCTCAGCTGCCGTTCCTCCGCGCGAACGCGTTCTGCCTCCTTCTGGATCTCCGCCCTCTCGGCCAGGAGCTCCACGGAGCGCCGGCCGACATTCGTCTCGACCTCACGACGGTGCGCCGTGAGCTCCTGCTCGAGCTTGGCGATCGACTGCTCGCGCTCGGCCAGCCCGTCCTCGCGCTCCTGCAGCTCGCGCAGCAGCTGAGCCTCGCGCTCGTCGAGCTCGTCTTGCGCCCTCGAGAGCTCGGCCTCGAGCTGGGCGACGCTGGTCTCGCGCGCATCCAGGCTTCCCTTCGTCTCGGCAAGCTCTTTCGCCCGCACGTCGAGGGCCTTGCGCTCCTCCATGAGCTCCTGCGAACGCGGAGGCTGGTCGGGCACGATCCGCACGGGGGCCGGCTCGGCACGCTCCTTGGCGGCGGGCTTCGGCGGCTCGAGCTTGGTCGGCTGCTCGAGCTTCTTTGCCGCCTTCGTAGCGGCAACCTTCTCGGCCGCTGCCTCGACCTCGCCACGGCGCTTGTCGAGCTGCGCGCGGAGTCCGCTGCCGAAGCCTTTCTCGAACTCCTGGGCGGGATCTCTCGCGGCCATGCGTACCTCACAGGAGGGATCGGCGTTCGCCGCGCGCTACCCATCCCCCAACCGGGTGCGACCGCCGCGAAGTCTAGAACTCGAGGATCTTCCCGAGGTTCAGGAAGGCGGGCCCGAGGATGACGATGAACATCGACGGGAAGATGAAGATCACCGTCGGGAAGAGCATCTTCACCGGCGCCTTCATCGCCTTCTCCTCGGCCGCGATCTGGCGGCGGTGACGCGTGTCCACTGCCTGGACGCGGAGGATCCGGCCCAGCGAGATTCCGAACTGGTCCGCCTGGATGATCGCGCGCGCGAAGGCGCCGATCTCGGGGATCCCGGCGCGATCGGCCAGCTTCTTGAGCGCGTCCTGGCGGCTCTCGCCGATCCGCATCTCGTTGAGCGTGAGCGCGAACTCCTCGCCCAGCGGTCCCTCCACCTGCTCGGTGATCTTCACCACGGCGGCGTCGAAGCCGAGACCGGCCTCCACGCTGACGGCGAGCAGGTCGAGCGCGTCCGGAAGGTCCTGGCTGAGCCGTTCCTGGCGAGCGCGGATCTTCTTGTTGAGGATGAAGTCCGGGCCGATGAAGCCGACCGCTGCGAGCCCCATTCCCAGCGCGAACCCCATTACCGGGCCCTTCGACGGGCTGAAGAACAGGATGCCGAGGACGAGGCCGGCGACAGCCGCGAACAGCTTCGTGGCGAGGAACGCGACGGGCGAGACCCGCCGGGCGAGGCCGGCGGACATGAGCCGCATGCTCACGAGTCTCGACCGACATCTTGGGGTTGATCCGCAGGACCGCGCGCGCCGCGCGCTCCATGGCCGGCACGAGCGCCCGCTCGCGCAGCGACCCCTGCATCGCCGCCTTCTTCTGCGATCGCCTCCCGTACGCGTTCGCACGGCGGAACGAGAGCATCCGCTCCCGGGCCGGCAGGGTCACGTACTCGGCGACCATGTAGATCGATCCGGCGAGACAAAGCAGCGCTAGTACGAGCAACATCATGTGGTCACCCCTTGAAGGAGACGATCTTCTTGAGCAGCAGCGAGCCGATGCCCATCATCACGAGGCTGAGGATGATCATCTTGTGCCCTGAGGACGTTTGGAAGAGCGGCGCCATGTAGGTCGGGTTGAGCAGCGTCAGCGCCCCGGCGAGGAAGAACGGCAGACCGACCAGCACGTAGGCGGACATCCGTCCCATCGCCGTCAGTGCCTTGATCTTCCTGCGCGAACTGCTGGCGGTTGCGCACGGTGTCGGCGACCATGTCGAACAGGCTCGCGAGCGAGCCTCCGACCTGGCTCTGCACGGCGACGGCCGTGACGATGAACGAGAGGTTCGGCGAGCCGACCCGCTCGGCCATGTCGTTGAGCGCGTCGTCGAGCGGCCTGCCCAGGCGGGTCTCCGTCAGCACCCGCTTGAACTCCTTGCCCGCCGGCTCGACGTCCTCGTCGACGATCGCCTGCAGCGCCTGCTTGAAGCTGTGGCCGGCCTTGAGGGAGGCGGCGATGCCGATCAGCAGGTCGGGCAGCTGGTTCTCGAACGCGGCCAGCCGGCGGCGCGCCTTCATCCACACGAACCCCAGCGGGATCAGCGCCCCGATCACGAGCGAGGCGAGCGAGAGCAGGCCGGAGGAGCCGGCCGCAGTCGCCAGCAGGCCGAGCACGATGCACGAGCCGGCGCTCATGTAGAAGAGCTCAGCGGTCTTCAGCTGGAGGTCGGCGCGCTCGATCAGCCGGCTGAGCTTGAGCCACAGGCGCGTCTCGCCGAGGCCCTGCTCGGTCAGCTGGAAGAGCCCGGCGAGCGCCTGCAGGCGGTCCTTCTTCTCCCTCGCCTTCTTCGAGCGCTTCGGCTTCGGCGCGATGTGCCTCTGCACCTGGGCGCGACGCGGTCGGCGCTGGCGGAGGTAAAGACGAGCACGACCGCGACCAGAATGAGCAGCCCCACGAGCAGGCCGAGCCCGGTGGACCCACCCTTGCCGTAGGCGGCCGCGGGCAGCAGCCCGCCTGGCTTCGCGACATCGGCCGTGGCCGCGATCGGCGAGCGCGCGGAGTCGCGGCCGAGCCCCGGCACGTACGCGACGAGCTTGGGGGACTCCCCCGGCCTGCCGGACGTGACGTAGTCGAGCCGCCAGGTGCGCTTCAGCTCGGCGGCGAGCTCGGCGTAGATCCCCTGCAGCGCGCTGGGCGAAGGCGCCCCGTAGTAGCGGCCGCCGGTTCGCTTCGCCAGGTACTTGAGCGGGCCGGGCGTGAACGCCTTGCTCTCGATGGCGACGACGTAGACGGTGGTCTCGGCTTCCTGCGCGCCCTTGATGGCGTCGGCCAGCGTCGCACTCGACAGCGTCTCGTTGCCGTCGGTGACGAGGATGATGATGCGGGCGCGGCCTTCCTCCTCGGCGAGCGTCTGGCTCGCGAGCCGGACGTCGTCGTAGAGCGCCGTGCCCTTGTCCGGATCGACCTTGATGCCCTCGAGGGCGGCGGACGCCTCGGCTTCCGAGTCGGTAAACGGCGCGAGCAGAAGCTCCTTCGTGGCGAAGCTCGTCACGCAGATGCGGTCGGTCGGCAGCTTCGCCGCGACGAACGCCTGGGCCGCGACCACTGCCTCCGTCGAGCGGCACGCCCCTCATCGAGCGCGAGTGGTCGACCGCGAGGCAGATGCTCCGGGACTCCCCGAGGTTCTTCGCCAGCACGCCTGCGGCCGGCTTCCCGTCCTCGGTCAGCTGAGGGCCTCTTTCGACGGCTTCGAGGTGACGATGGTTGCCTGCGCGCGCGGATACGAGCCCGTGTCGACGCTGCGGATCTCGACGCTGGCGCCGGCAACGACCGGCGCGCCGAGGGCGCACACGGATGCAACGAGCGCCGCTACCCAGCTGCGGCGGATCATTCCCGGGCGCCTCCGCCGAAGTTCCCGGCGGTGAAGCTGTGACGCAGGCCCGAGTCGTCCTCGGCCTCGAAGAACTTCGGCGGCAGCGTGACGCCGTTGGCCGCCATCTTCTCGAGGAAGTGCGGCTTGAGGCCCGAGCAGTTCAACGAGCCGAGCAGCCGCATCGCGTGCATCGCCTGGGCCGTCTCCTCGTCCGGCGGCCTGGCCATGAAGATGTCCTGCAGCGTCACGACGTCGGACTCCATGCGCAGCACCTCGGTGATGTGCGTGATGCGGCGACTGCCGTCCACGAGACGCTGGATCTGGACGAGCAGGTCGAAGGCGCTCGAGATCTGCTCGCGGATGGCGCGGAGCGGCAGCTCGACGCCGGCAGTGAGCACGAGCGTCTCGAGACGCGCCAGCGCGTCGCGCGGGGAGTTGGCGTGGATCGTGGTCAGCGAGCCTTCGTGGCCCGTGTTCATCGCCTGGAGCATGTCCACGGTCTCGGCGCCACGAACCTCACCCACGATGATGCGGTCGGGGCGCATGCGCAGGGAGTTGCGCACGAGCTCGCGGATCCGGATCTCGCCGGTGCCCTCGATGTTCGCCGGGCGCGACTCGAGCGTGATCACGTGATCCTGCTGGAGCTGAAGCTCGGCGGCGTCCTCGATGGTCACGATCCGCTCGTCGCCGGGCACGTAGGCGGACATCGCGTTCAGCAGCGTCGTCTTACCGGTACCGGTACCTCCGGAGATGAGGATGTTGAGCTTCCCCTTCACGCACGCGGCCAGGAAGTGCGCCGCGCGGCTCGTGAGCGAGCCGAACTCGATGAGGTCGTCCATCGTGTACGGGTCGCGCGAGAACTTCCGGATCGTGAGCGTCGGCCCGCGCAGGGCGAGCGGCGGGATGATCGCGTTCACACGGCTGCCGTCGGGCAGGCGGGCGTCCACCATCGGCGACGACTCGTCGACGCGCCTGCCGATCTGCGAGACGATCTTGTCGATGATCCGCAGCAGGTGGCCGTCGTCGACGAACGACGCGTCGGTCGCCTCGATCTTGCCCGTGCGCTCGACGAAGATCTTCTCCGGGCCGTTGACCATGATCTCCGTCACGGTGTCGTCACGGAGGAACGGCTCCAGCGGCCCGTAGCCGAGGATGTCGTCGGCGATGTCGGCGACGATCTGGCGGCGCTCCTCGCGGGTGAGCGGCGTGCGGTCGAGAGCGAGCTGCTCCATGACCGTCCGCATGACCCGCTCCTCGAGGTCGTCCGTCGTCTCGGACGCGAAGAGCTCGGGGCCCAGCCGCGCGATGCACGCGTGATGCACGCGGGTCTTCAGCTCCGCGTACGGATCGGCCTGCTTCGTCCTCGTGCCGGCCTGCGCCTCGCGTGCGGCGAGCGATGCGCCCTCCGCCCCGTTCTGCTGGGAGGAGACGACGACGGGGCCGTTGATGCGATCGTGGAGACCCACGACTAGCTCCGCATCCGGGAGAGCATGCTCTTCTTGCCGGCCCTTCGACTTCTTCTTGCCCGTGTCGGCCATCAGGCCCTTCGCGAGATCGACGATCGCCTTCGAGAAGTCCGCGCCGGGGTCGTTGAGGGAGACAGGCTTGCCGCGGTTGACGCCGAGCGGAACTGCACGGTCGGACGGGAGGTCGGCCCTGATCTTCGTCTCCAGGGCGCGCTCCACCTCGGCGCGCTGGATGCCGACGTTCGTGTTCGCGCGGTTCAGCACCACACCGACGCGCTCGCTAGGGAACGACAGGAGCTCGAGCGTCTGGAGGCTGAGCCGGACGTTCTTGATCGTCGGCACGTCGAGCCCGCAGAGCAGCATCAGGTCGTCGGTCCGGTCGAGCGTCGCCAGCATCGGCCCGTGGAAGAACGGCGACGTGTCGACGACGATCGCGTCGTACGAGCCACGCGCCACCTCGAGCAGGCGGGCGAGCTTCCCTTCGGTCACCAGCTCCGCGTCCTCGGGCTGGAAGGGCGCCGGCAGCACGTCGAGGCCGCACGGATGCTTGAGCGTGTACCCGGCGAGCTTCTCCGAGTCGAGCTCGCCCGGCGCGACCACGAGGTCGTAGATCGTCTTGTCCGGCTGGAGCCCGAGCATGATCGCGGCGTCTCCGAACTGGAGGTCGAGGTCGAGCAAGCAGCGTGCTCTTGCCCATGACTTGCAGAGCGTCACCCCGAGGTTCGTGGAGACGACGGTCTTGCCAACGCCTCCCTTCGGGCGAGAAGACCGTGATCACGCGCCCGCGGCGGCCGTCTCCGGCGTGCGCGCGGCGACCCTGGTGATAGGCCTTGCGGATGGCGAAGACGATGTTCTCCGTCAGCTGCGGCAGCGGCACGAGGTCGGCGACGCCGTCCTCGAGCGCCTCTTCGAGCAGGCCGGAGCAGTCACCGGACGCGAGCAGGATGACCGGCGCCCGCGTGTACTCGCGAACTGTTGCCAGCTCCCCCGCCGGATACAGCGGGCCCACGGGTGGCGTGGAGGATCGCGTCGTTGATGGCCGCCGGCGAGCGCGGCTGCAGCCTCCTGGATGATCTCGGCCGAGCCGACGAGCTCGAGCTCATCGTGGGCCTTGAGCGCCTCGAGGACCTCTGCGAGCCCGTCGCAGGAACCCGTGACGTAGATGCGGAGCTTCTCTTTGCCGTTTCGACGTTCTCGGTCATGTCAGTCTCCTGACCCGCTGAGGCGTGACTTGGCGTTGGAGCGAACGAGGCCCTCGCCGAGGATGCTCACGGCGTCGGAGATGAGCGCCTCGTCCCGGCTGGTTGCGTCGTTCAGGCCGGGGCGGAGCGTGAGCCACCAATCGTTGTTCGCGTAGACGAAGTAGAGCTTCTGTGCCTGGGAGTCCGTGAGCCGGAGCATGACCCAGCCGTCGCCGCCCGTCGGGTCGACGACGGAGGCCTGCGAGTCGTCTTCACCGGAGGTCCGCAGCACGAGGACGTCGCTGAGCACGACCTTCGCGAAGTGCTTCGCGCTGTCTTCCGCCGGGAACTTGATGCTCCCGACGAAGTCGACGTGGTCACCGGGGCGCAGGACGCCCGAGAGGATCTGGTCGGGGTTGCCCTTGATCTGCATCACGCGGTACGTGCCGCGGAGCTGGTCGCGGACGCCGGCGGCCTCGAGTGGGCCGAAGCGGCGGGCCGTGACCTGCTCGCCGATGTAGATCGGCTGCGTTGCGATGAGGCCAGAGATGTCCTCCGGCTTCGAGATCGTGCCGTTGACGATCGCCTTGCGGGGATCTCCTGCGTCGTCAGCATCTTCTGCGCCACGACCTGCGAGCCGAGCATTCCCTGCGGAATGTCCCGCGCGGCGACGAGCACCGAGACGGTCTCGGCGTCCGTGCGCACGTTGCTCTTGTAGTTCGAGACGTAGAAGACGGTAAGCAGCGCGGCGACGCCTGCCAGCACGACCGCGATGAGAATGTTGCGAGCTCGATACGTCATTCGCCTGTCCTTCCTAGGGGATCGCTGCACGCTCTATCGGCA
>CAWGEE010000031.1:0-17035 GCA_963821415.1 uncultured Actinomycetes bacterium
GAGGGCCACCACGTCGGTCTCGAGGCCGGCCTTCACGGCGCGAGCCTGCTCGCCCGACGAGCCGTACGACTGCGAGAAGTCGACGTCCTTACCGGCCGCGGTCTTCTGGAACATCGGGATCAGCTGCGCGTACGCCTCCCGGGGGGTGGAGTACGCGACGAGCCTCAGCTCCGTGTCGCTTGCGCGGGCGGGCGCCGAGGGGGCGACGATGCCGGCTCCGGCGACGGCCGAGGCGAGTGCGGCAACTGCGGCGAGTACGGCTAGTGGGCGATACATGCGCTGTTTTCTCCCTTCAATGAGTATTGTTTACAAAGAATGTAGACTTATAATTCATGACAGCAAGGTATTGAAAGTTGTGCTGACATGTCAAGCGAGATCGACGAGGAGGGCGACGCATGTGGGTATCGCGGAGGACCGACTACGCGACGCGGGCCGTGCTCGCGCTCGCGATCGACGGCGGAGGGCCGCTCAAGCTCGAGGAGCTGGCGCGCCGTACGGCCGTTCCCCAGTCCGTGCTCGAGCAGGTGATGCCCACGATGCGCACGGCCGGCATCGTGCGCTCAGAGCGCGGCCCGACCGGCGGCTACCGGCTGAACAAGAAGCCCGAGGAGATCACGCTCGAGCGCATCGTGAGGCTGTTCCAGGGCCAACTCGCCCCGATCAGCTGCGCCACGAGGCACAGCCCCGAGCCGTGCCCGATGACAGTGGGCTGCACGCTGCGCGAGGTCTGGGAGGAGGTCCGCGACGCGACCATCTCGCTGCTGGGCGGCGTGACGTTCGCGGATCTCGCGAAGCGCGCCGGCGGGCCGTGGACGGACCCGGAGCTTCTGACCGTCAGCGTTGTGTGAGAGCCTCGCGCTTCTTCCGCCAGTAGCGCTCGATGCCTCGGTAGGACTGCCAGAACGGCGCCGCACGCTGCCACGAGTCCGGGTCCTCCGGGACGCGAGCAGCGATGTCCCGGCGTGCGGCATCCACGAACTCCTGCTCCGTGGCGCCGAGCTCGACGCGCTCGACCCAGCGGGCAAGCTCCTCGCGAGTCATCGCCAGATGCGTCTCGACGTCTTCGGCGACTCCGAAGTGGATCAGGGCCAGTCGCTCGGGTCGGCGACGCTCGATCTCGTCGAGCGTGCGGCCCCAGACCTCCGGATCGAAGTCCGGCGGTGGCGAGACAGGAATCACGTACCGGCCGGGAACGATGCGGACCCCCGCCGCGTCGCCGGCGTAGAGCGTTCCGTCGGCTGCGAGGTACGAGACGTGGTGTGACGCGTGGCCCGGCGTCGGAAAGCACGCGAGGCCGACCACGTCGTCGCCGACCACATGGACGTTCTCCTCCGGCACGGGCGCCAGCTCGCCCCACAGCGCGTCGAAGGCGTCGCCGTAGAGACGCCTCGCGCTCGCCTCGAGCCTGCTCGGGTCGACGAGGTGCGGCGCGCCGATCTCCGAGACGTGCACCTGAAGTCCCGGGTGCTCGCGGACCAACGTACCCGCAGCGCCCGCGTGGTCGAGGTGGATGTGCGAGAGCAGGAGATGGCGAACGTCGGACAGGGCGACACCACGTCCCGCCAGTCCCTTCTTCAGCGTCTCGAGGCACGTGGTCGGCCCGCAGTCGAAGAGCGCCGGCCCGTCCGCTGTCTCGAGGAGGATACACGCCGATCACCCGCTCGCCTCCGAGGTGGAGCAGGTCGATCGGCTCGATGGACACGGCGGTCTGTCAGGCGGCCGTGGCGGGCGAGCGGACGAGAGCCTGCTGGAGGTCCTCGACGAGGTCGTCGGCGGACTCGATGCCGACGGAGAGGCGGATGAGGTTGCGGGGCGCGGCGGTCGGCCCCTCCGCCGTCGATGCGTGCGTCATCCGGGCGGGGTGCTCGATGAGGCTCTCCACGCCGCCGAGGCTCTCGGCCAGCGTCCAGATCTTCGTCCGCGTAGCAGAGCGCCACGGCCTCCTCCTCGGTCTCGGTGAGGAACGAGACCATCCCGCCGAAGTCGCGCATCTGGCGTGCCGCGATCTCGTGGCCGGGATGGCTCGCGAGACCTGGGTAGAGCACCTGCCGCACGTGCTCGTGCGACTCGAGGAAGGCGACGACGGCGCGGGCGTTGGCGCAGTGCTTCTCCATACGGACGGCGAGCGTCTTCAGCCCGCGCAGGACTAGCCAGCAGTCGAACGGGCCGGGGACGGCGCCGAGCGACTTCTGCAGGAAGACGAGGCGCTCGGCGACGGTCGGGTCGTTCGTCGCCGCGAAGCCTCCTATCAGGTCGGAATGCCCGCCGAGGTACTTCGTCAGCGAGTGGACGACGATGTCGGCGCCCAACTCGAGCGGCTGCTGGAGGTACGGCGTGGCGAACGTGTTGTCGACGACGACGAGAGCGCCGGCCTCGTGTGCCGCCGCGGCGGCCGCCTGGATGTCGACGATGTTCAGCGTCGGGTTCGTGGGCGTCTCGATCCAGACGAGGCGCGTCCGCTCGTCGAGGTGAGTCGGCGAGATTGGTGGACATCTCCGGCGCCGTCACGTACTCGAACGCGTAGCCCTTCGGCTCGTACACCTGCGAGAACATCCGGTAGACGCCGCCGTAGACGTCGTTCACCGACACGACGCGCTCACCCGGCGAGACGAGGTGCATGATCGTCGTCGTCGCGCCGAGCCCGGACGAGAACGCGACGCCGTGGTCGGCGCCCTCGAGCGAGGCGAGGCAGGTCTGGAGCGCCGTGCGCGTGGGGTTCGCGACGCGCGAATAGTCGTAGCCCTTGTGGACGCCGACCTCCTCCTGCGCGTAGGTGGAGGTCTGGTAGATGGGCACGGTCACCGAACCGGTCGTCGGGTCCGGCTCCTGGCCTTCATGGATGGCGCGCGTCTCGAAGTCCATCAGCGGATGTATCCGCGCCGAGCCAGGTCCGAGGTCGGCCATAGCCTCGTCCAGGCGGGACGTGTCGCCCCACGCGCCGAGCAGCTCGAGCGTCTTCGTCTTGCGGTCGAAGACCGGCTCCGCGCGGCCGACGATCCGGTCGCCGACGAGCAGCGGCAGCACGTAGTAGCCGTACTCGCGCTTCGCCTTCGGCACGTACATCTCCAGGCGGTAGTGGAAGTCCCACAGAGCCTCCGCGCGGTCGCGGTCATGGACGAGGCGGTCGAACGGGGAGAGGAGCGTCGCGCGGTCGGGCACCGGCCCGTCCGTCGCGTCGGCGTGCGCTTCCCAACCCTTCTTCGTCAGCCGCACGCCCTGGGCGCGGAAGCGGCGCTCGGCCAGGATCCGCTCCGCCTCGCGGAGCGGCACGGTCTCCGTCTCGGGATACCAGCGCTCGGCGAGATCCCAGAGCCGCTGGCCGTTGCGCCGGCCGACGACGGCGACGACGCCGCGTGCTTCGAGGATCATCAGCATGAGCGCGACCTGGCGGTTGCCCCACCAGGGGTGCGGGTCACGGGGAGTCGCCGAGTGCTGCGCGATCTCGCGCGACAGCAGCGGCCCGGAGCGCTCGAGCTCGCGGAGGAGATGGCGCTTGTAGCGTGCGTTCGCCTTCATGAACTCGTTGCTGCGCTGCTCGTGGGCGTGCATCGCTCCCCTATGCGGCCGCATGCGAGCGCGGATGAGCGGCAGATCTTCGATCGGCCGGAGGAACGCCCGCCATTCGAACAGCTTCCTTTCCTCCCAGAGCAGCCGGTCGAGCTCGGCGGGGTCGTACGCGGAGCCGAGCCTGCTCCACAGCACGAGGTGCTGCGGCGGGGCCACCGTCGAGATCGGGTCGATCTGGAGGAACCCGAGCCGGCGCACGGTGTCGAGCACCGATGTGGCGGTGCCGTCGAGAAGCTGCGCCCGAACCGCAATCCGCCGCGCCTCCTCCGGTGAGACGAGCCTCATCGCGCCACCCGCTCGAGGCCGAGGCTTCGCGCCAGCCGCGCCAGCGCGCGGTCGAACGCGTCGTCGAGCCGCTTCGATGCTCGGATGCCGGGCTCGACGTGGAACGCCTTGACCCTGAGTGCGCCCTCGGAGCGGTCGGACTTGAGATCGGCACGGCCGGCGAAGCGGTCTCCGAGCAGGAAGGGCAGGACGTAGTAGCCGTAGATCCGCTCGTGCTCCCGCTTGTAGACCTCGATCAGCGGCTGGAAGCCGAAGACGCGCTCCACGAACGGCTTGTCCCAGAGCAGGCTGTCGAACGGGGAGACGAGCACGCCGCTGCGCGACACGCGGCCGTCCACGTCGACACCAGCGGCAACGACCACAGGTGGCCCGCCATCCGCGACGGCCACGCGCCGGACGAGACCCTCCTCGACGAGCCCGTCGACGATCGGCCGCATCGCCGCCGCGCCGCCGCGAAAGCGACAGTGCTCGGCGATGCCTCGCTCGGTGAGCGCTCCGCGCCCCTGGATTGCGCGGAGGGCAAAGCCGCGCCGGAACTCGTCCTCCGACGGCGTCGGCGCGTCGAGAAGCTCTCGCGGAATGACGCGTTCCGGCAGGTCGTAGACGCGCTGGAAGCCGTTTCGCCCGGCGATGGCCAGCTGACCGGCGGCGAAGAGATGCTCGAGCGCGCGCTTCGCCGGCTTCCAGCTCCACATGGAGCCCGGGTCGCCTCTGCCCTCGAATGCGCGTGAAGGCAATGCGCCGCGCTCGCGGATCGCTTCGAGCACCTGCTCCTCGGTCTTCCGGTTCTGGCGCTTGCGTCCCCACCAGTGCGCATCCTCGAGGTGCACCATGCGCCGCTTGAACAGCGGGTAGTCCGACACGGGCAGCAGGCACGCCTCGTGCGCCCAGTACTCGAAGATGCGTCCCTGGCCGAGTAGCCGCGAGACCGTGTCCGGCTTGTACCAGCCGAGCCGCGATGTGAGCGTCAGCCTGTGCGCGCGGGCGACGGTCGAGATGGAGTCGAGCTGGACGGCCGACAGCCGCTCGATCTCGCGGGCGACGTCCGCGGGCCGGGACGTCCTCGCGCGCGTCGCGTAGCCCTGGTGCGCCACGAGGAAGCGCCGAAGCTGGGTGAGGCTGACCGTCTCCACGGCCTCAGTCGTCGATCGTGATGTGGGCCGGCTGGGCGGCGACGCGGTCGAGCCAGGCGTTGATCGCCGGGATAGCGCGCCAGGTCGAAGCCGCCTTCGTGTGCCACGTGCGTGTACGCGTAGAGCGCGATGTCGGCGATCGAGTAGCGCCCGCCTACGAAGAACTCGAGCTCAGCGAGATGTCGTTCCATCGCGGCTAGCGCAGCGTGGCCGCGCTCGCGGCGCTGCCCAGAGTCGGGATAGTCGTCGAGCATGGCCGAGCATCGTGCGGTGTCTGACGACCGCCACGTTCGGCTCGTGGTCGTACTGCTCGAAGAACATCCATTGGAGCGATCTTCGCGCGCTCGAACGGGTCGCCGGAGAGGAACTCCGTGCCGTCGGCGAGGTACCAGATGATCGCGTTCGACTCCGCGAGGTGACGTCCGTCGTCGAGCTCGAGCACCGGTACGCGCAGCGCCGGGTTCTTGTCGCCGAGAAGCTGCTCCCGATCCCTCTCGCTGGCGCGTGTCGATCGTGCGCCGCTCGAAGGGAATGCCGAGCTGGGTTAGCAGCAGCCGAACCTTGTAGCAGTTGCCGGACGGCGCCGAGTCGTAGAGCAGCACGGCTAGCTGGTCCCTGCGGGCTGCAGACGCTTGCGTAGGCTCACGCGGCGCTCGTCACGTTCGACTTCTTCATAGCCGGCAGCCGCGTAGAGCTGGCGCGCCGCCTGGTTGCCGACGAAGACGCGCAGTTGCAGCTCCTCTGCTCCATGCGCCGCGAGGAGCTCTTCCATCGCCGACAGCATCGCGCCGCCGTATCCCTGGCGGCGGCAGCTCGCTGCGACGGTGATCTGCTCGAGGAACACCGTCGGCACGCCTGCGCCGTCGATCGGCTTCACCCAAAGCCACCCCACGGACTGGCCGTCGGCCGACTTCGCCGACCACAGCCGGTCGCCTGACGCGACGGCGTCGGCGAGCTCGCGCTCGAAGACTGGTGTGATCTCGGCACGAGCACGGTCCAGCGCTTCATGGCGCGAGCCAGCCGGCGTCCCGGATCTGCTGTTCTGCGTAGTCCGCGACCTCCTCGTGGAGGAAGGTCATGCGCTCTCTTTCGGTCAGCGGTATGAGGACGACCTCTGGCACGGCGGAAACGCTAGTCCGCGCGGCCGTGGGCGAGGTACTCCAGCAGGTCGGAGCGGGTGAGCACGGCGGTGGGAGAGCCGTTCCGTGCCACGAGCACGGCCGCCCCCGTCCCCGAGAGATTGCCGTAGACGTCGCGCACCGAGTCGCCGGCATCGACGGCGTGCAGCGGCGGATCCATCGCGCCCGTCACGTCCTCGCCCAGAGAGTCGGGGTTGCGGAACACACGGTCGAGCAGCCCGCGCTCGTTCAGCGAGCCGATGACGTCCGTGAGCGAGTCCGGCGGATCGCGGCGGACGACGGGCAGCTGGGAGATCCCGTAGCGCTGCATGAGCTCGATGGCGGCGCCGATCTTCTGGTGCGCCTCGCAGACCACGAGATCCGGGGTGGCTCCGTTCTCGGCGTGCTTGAAGGCGAGCACCTCTGCGATCGTCGGCAGCGGGCCGCGCCGCTCGAGCAGGCCGTGCTCGAGCATCCAGTTGTCGTCGAAGAGCTTCGAGAGGTAGCCGCGACCGCCGTCGGGAATCGTGGTCAGGAGCGTGTGGCCCGGCCCGTGATGCCGGGCCGCCTCGAGCATCGCGAAGACCGATGTTCCCGCCGAGCCGCCGCCGATGATGCCTTCCTCGCGCGCCAATGCGCGGGCGGTGAGGAACGAGTCGCGGTCCGACACGCGCACGTACTCGTCCACCACGGACGGGTCGAATGTCTCCGGGAACGAGTCCTTGCCGATGCCCTCCACGAGGTACGGGTGGACGTCCGCTTCGTCGCAGGCGGTGAACACGGAGCCTTCGGGATCGGCGCCGACGACGATCAGCTCGGGCTTCTGCTCCTTGAGATAACGGCCGATGCCCGTGATCGACCCGCCGGTGCCCACGGAGATGACGACGGCGTCGAGCTCGTCGCCCACCTGCTCCCAGATCTCCGGTCCGGTCGTCTCGTAGTGCGCTTCCGGATTCGCCGGGTTCGAGTACTGGTCGGGCTTGTGGGCGCCGGGGATCTCCTCGGCCAGCCGGTCCGACACCGAGTAGTAGCTCTCCGGCGACTCGGGGTCGACGGCGGTTGGGCAGATGACGACCTCGGCGCCGAACGCGCGCAGCAGCGCGATCTTCTCCGTCGCCACCTTGTCGGGGACGACGCAGATCAGCCTGTAGCCCTTCACGGCGGCCGCGAGCGCGAGCCCCACGCCGGTGTTGCCGGAGGTGGGCTCGACGATTGTCCCGCCCGGCTCGAGCTTGCCCTCGCGCTCGGCCGCCTCGACCATACGCAGGCCGATGCGGTCCTTGTTCGAGCCGCCCGGCGTCATGAACTCGAGCTTCGCGAGCAGCGTGCAGCCCAGGTCTGCGCCCAGTTTCTGGAGGCGGACGACCGGCGTCCCGCCGACGAGATCGAGGACTGTCGGATACTCGCGCGCCACGACGGGATCAAGCGTAACGCTCAAGCCTTCGGCAACGTGTGCCGATTAGCTCGATCGTGGAAGCGGCATCCGTACCAGCCAAGCTGCTCGGAGAGCTCTTCGTCGAGAGGGGCCTGATCACGCCCGAGGAGCTGGAGGAGGCACTTGCGGAACAGAAGGTGAACGGCAAGCGGCTCGGCGAGGTCCTCGTCATGAAGGGATATGTCTCCGGGCCGGCTCTCACCACCATGCTCGCGGAGCAGCTCGGTGTCGAGATGGAGAAGCAAACGGGCTACGGCTCCGGCTTGTGGTCGGAGATCAAACGTCGCCACCCGCGCGGGGGCCGCAGCAAGGACAATGGAGCTTCGCGGGCCGGGCCGCACGTCGAGCGCGAGCCCCGTCTGGAGCTCATCGACGGCCTCGCCGCGGAAGTCGGCGTCCTCGTGCCCGCCGAGGGGGAGGAGCCGGAGCCCGAGGTGGCCGACGCGAACGCCGAGCTCGACGGCCTGCGCCAGCAACTTGAGTTCGCGGCCAACAGGCTGGACGAGGAGCGCAAGACGCACGAGGGCACGCAGCGGCTGCTCGAAGAGGCACGTGCGGACGCCGAGCGGCTTGCGACAGAAGCGGTCGAGTGGAAGGAGCGCGCCGCGCTGGCCGAGGACGCGGATGGCGAGGCAGAGGCGTCAGCCGAGCTGGCGCGCCTGGAAGCGGTCGCCGCCGAGCTTCGCACCGAGCTTACGGCACGCGATTCCGAGCTGGCGGAAGGCGCAGCGGCCCGAACGGCCCTGGAGGCCGAGGTTGCCCGGCTGCAGGCCGCCGTCGAGAAGGGTCACGAGCAGCACTACGAGGCGGAGGGAAAGGTCGCCGCCTCCAAGAACGAGCTGCAGGAGCTTCGTGCCGCCTTTGCCGCGCGTGAGGCGGAGCTGGCCGGCAATGCCGCCTCCAAGGCGGCAATGGAAGCCGAAGTCACCCGGCTCGAAGGCGAGCTCACGAAGCTTCGCGATCAACACAGCGGATCGAAGGACGCACTCGGAGCGCTCACGGCACAGGTCGACGAGTTGCGCGAGAGCGCCACGGAGGCTCAGCACCGCCTCGACGAGGCACGAGTGAAGCGGCTGCACTCGAGGCGACAATTGCCGAGCTCCGGTCCGAGTTGGACGCAGCTCGGGCGGAGCGCGGCGAGTCACAGGCCGCCGTCGTAGCTCTCACGGCGCAGCTGGACGAGCAGAGCGCGGCAGTGGACACGCTCGAGCGGAAGCTCGCGCAGACGGGATCCGCGAAGGCGACGTCGGAGGCCACTATCGCCGAGCTCCGAACCGAGCTCTCGGCGCATGCGGAGGCGGCCCAGGCGCACGAGCTCGAGCTGGCTCAGCTACGAGAAGAGCTCGCTGCGCAGGAGGGCGCTCGCTCGCACGAGGCCGACGCACGAAAGGCCGTAGAGGCCGAGTTGCGGCAGTTGCAGAAGGACGCTCGCGTGCAGTCCGAGCGTTTCGAGGAGGAGCGCGCCGCAAGCGTAGAAGCGCGTGAGCGCCTCGAGGAGACCGCCGCGGAGGCTGCCCGTCTGCGCGAGATCGCCGCCGAGGCCGAGGAGCTGCGCCGACTGGCACCGCATGCAACGTGAGCTCGAGCAGGAGTTGACAGTCATGCGCGAGGAGCTGGCTCGAACGCAGCAGGCGTCCGAGAAGCGCAAGGCCGAGTTGAAGGAGCTTCGCGGCCTCCTCGAGGAAGAGCGAGCTAAGACGGCCACTGCTGCCGAGGTCTCACAAGAGTTGGCGGCGCTCCGATCCGAGCTCGACGAGCAGCGCGCTTCCAGTGAGAAGGTCGAGCGGAAGCTCGACGAATCCCGAGCCGAGGTCGCAGCCTTCGAAGCCACGGCGACGGAGCTCCGCCAAGAGCTCGCGGCTCGCGAGCAGGCCCTCTCGAGAGAGGGCGAGTCGCGCACGGCTCTCGAGGCGGAGTTGCGAGCCCTGCAAGCGCGGGCCGCCAGCCTCCAGGAACAGGCCGATGAGGCCGAGGAGCTGCGCCGGCTGGCACCGCATGCAACTGAGCTCGAGCAGGAGCTCACGGTGGTTCGCACGGAGCTGACGCGGCACGAGCAGGCCGCTGCGAAGCGGAACGCCGAGTTGAAGGCGCTTCGCGAGCAGGTCGAAGAGGAGCATGGTCGAGCCGCCGCCGAGGCGGAGGGACGCGCCGCGGTCGAGCTCCAGCTGGCCGAGCTGCGCGCCGTCGCGGACGCTCTCAACGAGCGCGTGCAGGAGGAGTCCGAGAGCCATGGCGCGACGCGGCAGGCGCTCGGGCGAGTCGAGGCGGAGCTCGCCGAGCTCCAGCCACTCACCGACCAGCTTGCCGCGACCGAGCACGAGTTGTCGGCCTGCGCGACGCTGCTCGGGGAGGTCTCCGAAGGCCTCGCCGCTACCAAGGCACGACTCGGCGAGCGCGACTTCTCCGACGCGGATACCAGCCGGCACCTCGTGTTCGTGCCCGTCGAGGGCGTGTACGCGCTGGCCGAGCGGTCGGGCCCCGCGCCCGAGATCGGCACGGCCGAGGAAGTCGACGGCGTCAGCTTCCGGGTCAGCCGGATCGGCCCCTCGCCGCTCCCGGCCGACAGACGCCGCTGCGCCTTCCTCGAAGTCGCTTGAAGCGCTAGTGCCTGAAATGCCTGCGGTGGGTGAACACCATCGCTGCGCCGGCTGACCGCACCGCCTCGATCACCTCGCCGTCCCGCTTCGAGCCGCCGGGCTGGATGATCGCCCGCACGCCCGCCTCGAGCGCGAGCTCGGGACCGTCGGCAAAAGGGAAGAACGCGTCAGAGGCGAGTGCCGCCCCCGCCAGGTCATGGCCGAGCTCGCGCGCCTTGTCGACGGCGATGCGGACCGCGTCGACGCGGCTCATCTGGCCGGCGCCGACGCCGATCGTGCGTAGTCCGCGCCCGAGCACGATCGCGTTCGAGGTCACGTGCTTGCAGACGCGCCACGCGAACAGCAACTCGCCCCAGTCGTCCTCCGTCGGCTCGCCGCACACGACCTCCATGGCCTCACGCGGATCGATGTCGGCGTCACGGTCCTGGATCAGCAGGCCGCCGAGCACCCGCCTGTAGTCCCGCTCGCCGGGTGAGTGGTGACGCCGCTCGGAGTCGAGCAGCACGCGCATTCCGGGCTTGGCGCTCAACGCGGCGCGGGCGGCGTCGTCGTAATCGGGCGCGAACAGCACGTTCACGAACTGCTCGGCGATGCGGGGGCCAAGATCTCCCTCCACGGGTCGGTTGCAGACGACCACCCCTCCGTACGCGGAGACGGGATCGGCAGCCTGCGCGCGGGCGTACGCCTCCTCGATCGTCGTGCCGAGCGCGACGCCGCACGGGTTCGAGTGCTTCACGATCACGCAGGCGGGCACGGTGAACTCCTCGGTGAGCGCCCGTGCGGCGGACAGGTCGACGAGGTTGTTGAAGGACAGCGGATCGCCCTGCAGCTGCTCGATGCGCGAGAGCACGTGGCGGCGCGCACCCGCCTCCGCGTACAGCGCCGCCCGCTGATGTGGGTTCTCGCCGTACGGCAGGTCGGCCACCTTGTCGAAGGTCGTCGTCAGCGTGCGCGGGGTCGGCTCGCCGTCGGAGAACCAGGCGGCTATCGCCGACTCGTATGCCGCCGTGGTCGCGAACGCCGCGGCGGCGAGCTGGCGGCGCGTCTCCAGCGAGAGCTCGCCGTTCGCCCTCAGCTCGGCCAGCACGCCGTCGTACTGATCGGGCCTGCAGACCGGTGTCACGTGCTCGTAGTTCTTCGCGGCCGCCCGTAGCATCGCCGGGCCGCCGACGTCGATCATCTCCACGGCCTCCTGCTCGCTGATCCCACGGCGCCAGGCGATCTGCGCGAAGGGGTAGAGGTTCACGCAGACGAGCTGGAAGGGACGGATGCCGAGCTCGTCCAGCGCATGCGCATCCTCCGCGTTGTTGCCGCGCGCGAGGATGGCCGCGTGCACGTGCGGGTGGAGGGTCTTCACGCGGCCGCCCAGCAGCTCGCCGACGCCGGTCAGCTCCTCGACGAGCGTCACTCCGAGCTCGTGCTCCTCGATGTACGCGGCCGTGCCGCCGCTCGCGACCAGCTCCACGCCGAGCTCGGCGAGGCCGCGCGCGAACGCGTCGAGCCCGGTCTTGTCGTAGACAGAGAGGAGCGCCCGCTCGATCACTTCGATAGCTCGCGCAGCACCTCGGGGTACAGGCGGTGCTCGACGGCGTGCAGGCGCTCGCGCAGCTCGGCCGGCCCGTCGCCCTCCTCGATCGCAACGCGCTCCTGAGCGATGACCGGGCCCGTGTCGACGCCCTCGTCCACCCAGTGGACGGTAACGCCGGTCTCGGTCGCCTTCGCGGCCAGCGCGTCCTCGATCGGCGTCGTGCCCGGGAACGCGGGCAGCAGCGAGGGATGGATGTTGACGATGCGGTCGAAGCGGGCGAGGAAGGCCGGCGTCAGCAGGTGCATGTAGCCGGCGCACGCGACGAGCGTCACGCCGTGCTCCTCGAGCCAGTCGGCCATGGCGACGTCACGCTCCTCGCGCGACTCGAAGTCGGAGAGCTCGAAGGCCGCGGCCGGGATCAGGGCGGCCTCGGCACGCTCGAGCGCTCGGGCATCGCGGCGGCTGGACGCGACGGCGCGGACGGCGAGGCCCGCGTCGAGGATCGCCTGGAGGTTCGTCCCCTCCCCCGAGACGAGCACGCCGATCACGGCTGCCTCTCGGCCCCAGGCACCGCGACGCCTGTGGACACATCGGCGCAGAATTGGCACATCTCAGTGCCAGGCACTGGGACTGGCCTTTGGGACATCGTCAGGAACCATCGCGGTTTCCAGTGCTCGAGGATGGCCGGTTCCGCCGGGTGCGGTGTGGATGAATCGGATTGCTCACGAGGCCACGACTCTTCCGATCACGGCCTCTTCGTCGCCGCCTCGGGCAGCACCGCGAGGAACCCGATGCCGAGGTTGAACACGCGGCGCAGCTCGTCCTCCGCCACGTGGCGCGCGAGCCAGTGGAAGACGGGCGGGCGCTCCCAGGCGTCCCAGTCGATCTCGGCGCGGAGCCCGGCCGGCAGGACGCGCTCGAGGTTTCCGAGGATGCCCCCGCCCGTCACGTGTGCGAATGCGTGGGCTCGATCGCGGAGCCGCCGCACGTCGTCGAGATACAGCCTCGTAGGCGCCAGCAAGTCCTCGCCGTCGTAGTCCTCGTCACGGAGGACGCGACGCACGAGGGTGAAGCCGTTCGCGTGAACGCCCGCCGACGGCAGCCCGACAACGAAGTCGCCCGCCACGACCTGCGAGCCGTCGATCACGCGGTCGCGCTCGACGACGCCCACGCAGGTGCCGGCGAAGTCGAGCTCGCCCTCCTGGTAGATGCCCGGCAGCTCGGCAGTCTCGCCGCCGATCAGTGCCACGCCGGCCGTGCGGCAGACCTCTGCCGCTCCTTCCACCAGCTCGACTACCTGCGCGGGATCGATCGTGTTGGCAGCGACGTAGTCGAGCAGGACGAGCGGGTCGGCGCCGCAGGTGATGACGTCGTTGATGCAGTGCGCCGCCAGGTCGGCGCCGCAGTTCCGCAGCGCGCCCCGCTGCCGCGCCAGCACGAGCTTCGTGCCCACCGAGTCTGTCGAGGCGGCGAGCAGACGTGTGTCGTCCAGCGGATGGAGGCCGGCGAAGGCGCCGAAGCCGGCCGCGCCCGTGGACTCCGCTGCTGCGCGCAGCCGCTCGACGATGTCGGCGCCCTTCTCGATGGAGACGCCGGCGTCGTCGTACGTCCGCCCGCTCACGCGGCGAGTCTATTCTCAGCGCTGTGATCCTCCTACACGGGGGCGCCCACGACGATCTCTCGGTGCTGACGAGCTGGACGTTCGATCCGCTCGCCGCCGTCGCCATCGCGCTCGCCGCGTTCGTCTACTACCGCCGCGCGCACACGCTCGCCGCGTCGCGGGAGCCCCGTCGCCGGCTGGCGCCGCTGGTCGTTCGGAGTCGGCCTCGGCCTGGTCGCGTTCGCGCTCTTCTCGCCGCTCGATGCGTGGGGCGAGCAGCAGTTCTTCTTCGTGCACATGGCGCAGCACGTGCTGCTCGGGGAGCTGGCGCCGCTGGCGATCGTCGCCGGGCTGACGGGGCCGCTGCTCCGTCCGCTGCTCGCCTACAACTGGATTCACCGGCTCCGCGTGCTCGCACATCCGATGGTCGCGTGGCCGCTGTGGGCCGTGAACCTCTACCTCTGGCACCTGCCGTTCTTCTACGAGGCGGCGCTGGGGAACGATGTCGTGCACGCCGTCGAGCACATCTCGTTCTTCACCGCGGGCGCGCTCTTCTGGGCCCCCGTGCTCGAGCCGCTACCGGCGCCGCGCTGGTTCGGCACCGGCGCGAAGCTCCTCTACATCGTCGCCGCCCGCTTCACGAGCATGGTGCTCGCGAACGTGCTCGCGTGGGCCGACGACCCGGTCTACGGCGACTACGTGCACGCCGTCGCCCGCTTCGGCATCTCCGCTCGCGCCGACCAGGGCATCGCCGGCTCGCTGATGATGATCGTCGACTCCGTCGTGACGATCGCCGCCATCGCCTGGCTCTTCCTCAAGCTTGCGAGCGAGAGCGAGCGGCGCCAGGAGCTGATCGAGCAGGGCGTGGAACCCGAAGCCGCCGCGCGCGTCGTCCGCTACGGGCGCGGCTAGGCGGACGCGGGCTCGAAACGGAGCTTCGCGAGCCGCCGGCCCTCGGGGATCCGCGTCGGGTAGTCGAGCGTCAGGCAGGCGCGGCAGAGGGACGAAGCCGGCCGCTGCGTTGCCTCCGTGAGACCTTCGAGCGACAGGTGCGCGAGGCTCGTAGCGCCGATGAACTCTCGCACCCCCTCCACCGAGCGCGCGGCCGCGACGAGCTCGTCCTCGTCGGGCAGGTCGATCCCGTAGAAGCAGGGGCCGACGACCGGGGGAGACGAGATTCGCACGTGTACCTCGGCCGCGCCTGCGTCGAAGAGCATCGCCACGAGCTGCCGCGTGGTGTTGCCGCGCACGATCGAGTCGTCGACCGCGACCACGCGCTTGCCGGCCACCTCGTCGAGCGGGTTGAACTTCAGCCGGATGCCCCGCTGGCGGAGCTCCTGGTCGGGCTGGATGAACGTGCGGCCGACGTAACGGTTCTTGATCAACCCCTCGCTGAACGGGATGCCCGACGCTCGCGAGAAGCCGACCGCCGCGGGCGTACCAGAGTCGGGGATGGGGAGGACGAAGTCTGCGTCGACAGGCGACTCCTCGGCCAGCCGCTCGCCCATTCGCACGCGCGCCGCGTGCGCCTCGACGCCGGCGAGGTGCGAGTCGGGCCTGGAGAAGTAGAAGTACTCGAAGATGCAGAGTGCGCCGTCGCCCGCCGCGGGCACGGCCTGGATCGAGCGTAGCCCTGACCCGTCCACCATCACGAGCTCTCCCGGCGCCACCTCCCGCACGAGCTCGGCGCCGAGCAGGTCGAAGGTGCACGTCTCGGAGGCGACGACCCAGTCTTCGCCCAGCCGGCCGAGAGCGAGCGGCCGGAAGCCGTGGGGATCGCGGAAGGCGAGGAGCTTGCCGTCGGCGATCGCGACCACCGAGTACGCGCCCTCCAGCCTTGCCATCGCCGCCGGCACCGCCTCTTCGAGCGGGTGCAGGTCGCCGGCGATCGCGACCGCGATCAGCTCCGAGTCGGAGGTCGAGCCGAGCTTCGCGCCCTCGCTCTCGAGCTCGCTCCGCAGCTCGTTGGCGTTGACGAGATTGCCGTTGTGTGCCAGCGCGACGGTGCGATTGCCCCGCGGGAGCAGCGGCTGCGCGTTCGCCCATGTGCTCGAGCCGGTGGTCGAGTAGCGGGTGTGGCCGATGGCGGCCTCTCCGCGCGATCCGCGCAGCTTCTGCTCCGAGAAGTTCGTGATCAGGCCCAGCTCTTGCAGCACTGTCAGCCGCCCGTTCTCGGAGACGGCGATGCCGGCCGCCTCCTGTCCGCGGTGCTGAAGCGCGTGCAGCGCAAAGTGCGTGAGTCGAGCGACGTCGCGATCCGGCGCGTAGATGCCGAAGACGCCGCACATCAGCCGACCGTCCCGATCTCGATCAGCTCCATGCCGGGCAGGTTGAACATCGCCGGGCGCGCAGGCGAGGTCGCCGTCTCGAAACGGAGCTTGGGCCAGGCGCCGGTCCTCGGGGATTCGCGTCGGGTAGTCCCCCGTGAGGCACGCGCGGCAGAGCGACGACGCCGGCCTCCGTGTTGCCTCCGGCCAGACCTTCCAGCGACAGGTGCGCGAGGCTCGTAGCGCCGATGAACTCCCGCACTTCCTCCACCGAGCGCGCGGCCGCGACGAGCTCGTCCTCGTCGGGGAGGTCGATCCCTTAGAAGCAGGGGCCGACGACCGGTGGAGACGAGATGCGGACGCGTACCTCAGCGGCGCCCGCGTCGAAGAGCATCGCCACGAGCTGCCGCGTGGTGTTACCGCGCACGATCGAGTCGTCGACCGCGACCACGCGCTTGCCGGCCACCTCGTCGAGCGGGTTGAACTTCAGCCGGATGCCTTGTGGCGGAGCTCCTGGTCGGGCTGGATGAACGTGCGACCCACGTAGCGGTTCTTGATGAGCCCCTCGCTGAACGGGATGCCCGACGCCCGCGAGAAGCCGACCGCCGCCGGCGTGCCCGAGTCGGGGATGGGGAGGACGAAGTCCGCTTCGACAGGCGACTCCTCCGCCAGCCGCTCGCCCATCTGCACGCGCGCCGCGTGCGCCTCGACACCGGCTAGGTGCGAGTCCGGCCTGGAGAAGTAGAAGTACTCGAAGATGCAGAGTGCGCCCTCGCCCGCCGCGGGCACGGCCTGGATCGAGCGCAGCCCTGTCTCGTCCACCATCACGAGCTCTCCCGGCGCCACCTCCCGCACGAGATCGGCACCGAGCAGGTCGAAGGTGCACGTCTCGGAGGCGACGACCCAGTCTTCGCCCAGCCGGCCGAGAGCGAGCGGCCGGAAGCCGTGGGGGATCGCGGAAGGCGAGGAGCTTGCCGTCGGCGATCGCGACCACCGAGTACGCGCCCTCCAGCCTTGCCATCGCCGCCGGCACCGCTTCTTCGAGCGGGTGCGGGTCGCCGGCGATCGGGGACCGCGATCAGCTCCGAGTCGGACGTCGAGCCGAGCCTCGCTCCTTCCGCTTCCAGCTCACCCCGCAGCTTGTTGGCGTTGACGAGATTGCCGTTGTGTGCCAGTGCGACGGTCCGATTGCCCCGGGGGAGCAGCGGCTGGGCGTTCGCCCCACGCGCTCGAGCCGGTGGTCGAGTAGCGGGTGTGGCCGATCGCGGCCTCTCCGCGCAATCCGCGCAGCTTCTGTTCCGAGAAGTTCGTGATCAGGCCCAAACTCCTGCAGCACCGTCAGCCGCCCGTTCTCGGAGACGGCGATGCCTGCCGCCTCCTGTCCGCGGTGCTGAAGCGCGTGCAATGCGAAGTGCGTGAGTCGGGCGACGTCGCGATCCGGCGCGTAGATGCCGAAGACGCCGCACATCAGCCGACCGTCCCGATCTCGATCAGCTCCATGCCGG
>CAWGEE010000032.1:0-33613 GCA_963821415.1 uncultured Actinomycetes bacterium
ACATGGCGGGCGCGGCTAACTACGGCTGTCGGAGACCACCTACCGGCGGCCGGAAATCGTCAGATTTCCGGCCTATCTCTGGACGCCCATGGTGATCGAGCCCGTGTAGGCGCTCCCCACCTTCTTCAGCTTCAGAGTCGAGCGGCTGCCGCCGTTGCGGTAGATCGAGTCGTCGGGATTGCGCATCGAGCGCCCCGGCCGCGAGCTGTACGGCGACCGTGTGTAGACCTTGTCCGTTACCGAGTCGGGAAGTACAGCTGCCCCGTGTGCACGACGTTGCCGCCCAGCGACACCTTGACGTGGATGTGCACGGTGCGGCCCTGATACCAGCCGGGATACAGCGTCTTGAAGGTCGCGACGCCCTTCGCGTCGGTCTTCTGGATTCCGCGCAGGAAGGTCTTGTTGTCCGTCGCCGCATAGTTGCCGACGGCGTCGCAGTGCCAGATGTCCACGGCTGCGCCCTTGATCGGCTTGCAAGTCGAGACGTCGAGCACGGTCAGCTTGAGCGTCAGGAGGGTCCCGGGCTTGCCTTCCCTGACGTCCCGGCGCACCTTGTCGCCGGGGAGGAAGTACGGCCCCTCCGTTTGCTCCGGAGTCAGTACGCACGAGACGGCTCCCGAGGCGACCGCGGCCGGGCCTGCGCCGCTCGCTTCCACGACCTTCCAACCGAGGGCGGCAGCGATGCCCGCACCTCCGAGCTTGACGAGCGATCCGCGCCGAGTCACACGTTGTTCGTCCATGCTTCCAACCGTAGCTGGCCAGGCTGAGAAGTCTCTAAGACCGGCCGGGCAGAACGATCCACGCGTCCGCGCCTGAGACATGGGCGGAACCGCCGTGGGCGCGGGCGATGACATCGACGATCGCGAGGCCGAGGCCTGCACCAGGCCCTGTGCGCGCGGCATTCCCTCGGCTGAAGGGCTCGAATGCCCGATCGGCAAGCTCCGGCGGGAAGCCCGGCCCTGCGTCGTGTACGTGGAGTTCGACGCTTCCAGGCTCGCCGCGCCTGGCATCGACGAGGATCCGCCCCTGCCCGTGGCGCAGCGCGTTGTCGATGAGGTTGCCAAGGGCCTGTTCCGCGCGCAGCCGGTCGACATCGAGGACGAGGCCGTCTTCTGCGCCGGTGTCGACAGCGCGCCCTGCGTCGTTCGCCCGTGGCCGGAAGCGTGCGGCAATGTCGTCGATGAGCTCTGCCGCCGCGACGGGCTCACGGCGCACCGGCAGCTCGCCGTCCTGGGCGCGTGCCAGCACCAGCAGGTCTTCGGCGAGCCGCGACAGGCGCTCCGTTTCCTCTGCCGCCGACCGCACAGCCCGGTCCAGCTCCTCCGGAGTTCGCTCGCGGCGGAGCGCGAGCTCGAGCTCGGCGCGCAGCATCGCCAGCGGCGTTCTCAGCTCGTGGCTGGCGTCGGCGACGAAACGGCGCTCTCGCTCGAGCGCCGCCTCCAGGCGCGCCAGCATCTGATTGAGCGTCTCCGATAGCCGGCGGAGCTCGTCGTTCGCGGGCGGTAGTGTCAGCCGTCTGCCCGGCTGGCCTGCGGAGACCGCTTCCGCCTCGCGTCGCATGGCCTCCACGGGCCGTAGCGCCGCGGCGGCGAGGAAGTACCCGCCGACCGAGGCGAGAAGCAACGCAAGCGGGCCGACCACGAGCAGCTGGCGTAGCAGGCTGCGGAGCGTGTCGTCGCGGTCCTCGAGCGACAGGGCCACGACGAGTACGTCGTCGTCGCGGGCCGTGGCGAGCAGGCGCCGCCCGTCTCGGCTCTCGACGAACGGCCGCAGGCGGGCGCGCTCGACGTCGTCGGCGTCGAGGAGCGGCACCTCGCCGCTGGGAGAAGACGAGCCCAGCCGGCCGTCGGCACGAAACAGCTGCGTCACGCCTTCGTCGCCCGCGGGGCCGATGGTCCCCGAAGCATCGATCTGCGCGGCCCGGAGCTCGAGCGTCTCGTCGACCCCGTCGGTGAGCGAGCGTTCAAGGCGGACGTAGAGGAACGCACCGAGCGCGCAGAGCACGACCGCCATCGCGAGCGCGAACGCGAGCGCGAGCCGCCAGCGTATGGGCAGTCGGCTCACGATCCTCCATCCACGCGGAGGCGGTAGCCGGCGCCGCGCACCGTCTCGATCGAGCGCACGTCGAACGGCCGATCTACCTTCTCGCGCAGGTATCTCACGTACACGTCGATGACGTTCGAACGGTTCTCATAGCCGTAATCCCATGCGTGCTCGAGCAGATCGAGCCGTGACAGCACGTGCCCCGGGCGGCGCATGAACGTCTCGAGGAGAGCGAACTCTTTCGTCGAGAGCGATACCTCGACGTCGCCCCGCCACACCTGGCGCGTGGCGGGATCCAGTCGAAGCGAACCCACCTGGAGCACCGGCGCACGTTCCTCGGCTCCGCGGCGGACGAGCGCTCTCAGCCTCGCAAGGAGCTCGGCGAACGAGAACGGCTTCGTGAGGTAGTCGTCGGCGCCCGAGTCGAGGCCCTCGACGCGATCCTCGACAGCGTCCCGCGCCGTGAGCATGAGGATGGGCGCCCAGATCCCGCTCTCCCGCAGCTCGCGGCAGACGGCGAAGCCGTCGCGACCCGGCAGCATCACGTCGAGGACGATGACGTCGTACGGCGCCGCGCGCGCCATCCACAGAGCGTCGTCGCCGGTCTTTGCGACGTCGGTGGCGTAACCGTCCTCGGCTAGGCCGCGCCGCAGGAGCGCGGCCATCTTCACCTCGTCCTCGACGACGAGCGCGCGCACGCGCGCATTGTCGCTCGTCTGCGTGAGAGTGAGATGAGAGCCGTATGGGGCCGGGGCGGCAGTCGTGCCGCCCCGGCTTCTCTTGCCGTCAGCGTCGTTGGGCTCGGATGCGTCGTTTGCGTCGGGGTCGTCTGCCGTCTCGGCGTCGCCGTCGACCTTCACGACGTTGAACGAGCCGTCCAGCCGTACGTCGACAACGGCTCCGTCCGGCTTCGTCACTTCCACCTCGTACGTTGCGCCGTCTTCGGAGTCCCGCTCGACGGCGTTCGCCGTGCCCCCGCCCGTGGCGCGGAGCGCAGCCTGCTTTGCCGTCACGGCCTCCTTGCCGGAGAGGCTCGAGCCGCCACCGCCGAATGCGCCGGCGCCGGCGATCGCGGCCCCGCCCAGCGCGAGGGCGGCGATCGTGGCCACACCCGCAGCGATCTTCGCGAACCTGCTTCTCATACATGCCTCCTTCTCTCGAAGCAACGGGATCGCCACGACTGTAGGGACGCGAGATGAAACGCCCATGAGTCGGGAGCGGGTATCTCGATCATCGAGCGCTCATCTACAACTCATCGCTCTCTCACCCGCCCCGCATACGGTCGCTCGCGTCAGCCATGAGCAAGGAGGGATCATGAACCGATCCACTTTCGTCTCAGCCGCGATCGCCGGTGCGTTGGTCGCGCTCGGAGCGGGCTGCGGCTCGTCGGCGAAGTCGGCGCTTCCCCAAGGCGCCGAGCCGGTGACGCTCGACCCGGCGGACTTCACGACCGAGATCACGAACCCGTACTGGCCGATGTCGCCCGGCGACCGCTGGGTCTACCGCGAGACGGACGGCCAGGGCGGCGAGCAGAAGGTCGTGGTGACGGTGACCGACCAGAAGAAGACGATCGACGGGAATCGAGGGCTCGGGTCGTCCACGACGTCGTCTCCGAGGACGGGCGAGCTCGTCGAGGACACGTTCGACTGGTACGCCCAGGATGCGGACGGGAACATCTGGTACCTGGGCGAGGACACGAAAGAGTTCGAGAACGGCAAGGTCAAGACGACCGCAGGCTCGTGGGAGCACGGCGTCGACGGCGCCCAGGCCGGCATCGCTCGTGCCCGCCGCTCCCGAGCCCGGGCTCGAGTACGGCAGGAGTACTACGCCGGCGAGGCCGAGGACGCCGCATCCGTGCTGTCACTCGACGAGTGGGTGCAGGTGCCTGCGGGCTCCTTCCGCAACGTCCTGATGACGAGGGACTACACGCCGCTGCACCCCGAGATCCTCGAGCACAAGTTCTACGCGCAGGGCATCGGACCGGTGCTCGTGCTCGGCATCTCCGGCGGCTCGGACCGGGAGGAGCTGCTTAGCCGCGGCTAGCCGTAGTTCAGGCCGTCGACGAGCCGTCTGCAGCACGTCCTCGTCCCAGCCGTTCATGAAGTCGGCGTGCAGCCCGAACTTGCCCGAGGCGAGCCTGGCTCGCTTCGGCACGGAGTCGTAGACGAGGATCAGCGCGACCGTGGGCAGCGGCGTCGGGTGGCTCTGCGGGCACGCGCCGTTGACCGAGTACGCCATGTGCCGCTTGTGGTTGGGGCTGTCGAGCGTCTTGCCGTTCCAGCAGTTGGGGAAGTGGATGCGGAGCTCGAGCGCCTGGTCGAGCCTGCACTGCGGCAGCACGGAGAAGCGGAGCTTGCCCCCGATCCCCCCGCAGCTCCACGCGCCGACGATCTTCGACTGGGCCTTCTTCGCCTCCGCGTTGCCGGTCACCATCTTCAGTCCTTCGGGCAGTGGCTCGACACGCTGGTACGTGTGCTTGATGTAGTAGACGATGCCCGGCCAGCGGGATGATCGGCTCGGCGCCGACGAAGAGCGTCGGGATCCAGTAGGTCGAGGCGTCTCCGGGGAGCTCGCATGTCGTCTCGCCACCGCGCAGCGTCGCCGGCGTCGTGAACGCGTGCACGGTCGTGTTGCCGATGAACGTGTGGTTGTGCGAGCGGCCCGGTGACCCCGCGTGGACGATCGGATCGTCGTTGTTGCGATGGCTGAAGCTGCAGAGGATCGCGAAGTACGAGCCGCCGGGGAAGGTCGTGTCCCGCGGCGCGCTGATGCCCGTGGTGGCGAGGACTGCAGCGGCTGCGAGTGCCAGAACGAGCGGTACGGCCTTCAACGACCCCTCCTTCATCGCGGAGAGTAGCCGCTCGCGCCGCTCGGATTCCAGCCGCTCGAGCGGCGACGGCTCGCCGCGTGCCTGTCTCCGAGACTCGGCGATACGCTCCGCGACGATCACGCCTACGACCACGGCGACGAGCAGCGCCGAGAGCACGAGACCAGGGGCGACCGGGCCGAGCCCGCCCACTGCAAGACAGGCGAGCGCGCCCGCCAGCCGCTTTCGCGACAGCGTCCCGGCCATGCGCAGGCGGAACAGCACGTGCCCGAGCAGGTAGATCGCCGGCCCGGACACGAGCACCACGACCTCGGCCGCGGGCAGCACATCCGTGGGATGAGCGATGACCAGCTCGTCGCCGACCGCCCACACGATGATGCCCGCGATCATGAAGACGTGGAGGTACGTGTAGCCGTCGCGCGCCAGCAGCGTGCGGTTCTCCGTCAGCGCGAGACGGCGTTGCGCGATCGGCGCCACGTAGTCGAAGTACAGCCACCAGAGCGCGGCCGTGCCGGCGAACGCGAGTGCCGAGCGCCGTCAGCCGGGCGGCGTCGATGTCGAGGTCGGCCGTGGTTGCCCCGATCAGCACGATCGACTCGCCGAGCGCGATGATGACGAACAGCTGGAACCGCTCGGCGAAGTGGGCGGTCTCTACGTCCCAGGTCTCCGGAGCGAGCTGCGGACGGCCCGGCACGCGGTAGAGGAACACCGGCGCGAGGTAGTCGATCGCCAGCGCCACCAGCCAGAGAGCGACCCGCGCCTCGTCCTCGACGAGCGCGCCCGCGATCCAGAACGCCCCCGCCACGGAGAACCAGACGAGGATCGCCAAGGCCCGTTCGCGCTCGATCGTCCCCGGCCTCGCGGACGCGAAGGTCAGGAACAGGTGCCGACCGACCTGGATGGCGACGTACGAGCCGGCGAACAGGAGCCCCCTCGACCCGAAGGCGTCCGGAATGGCTACTGCCATCAGCGAGGGTCGCGAGCATGATCGCCATCAGCAGCAGGCGAACTACCGGAGAGTCAGGGTCGAGCTCGTTCGTCACCCACGTCGTGTAGTTCCACGCCCACCAGACGACGAGCAGGACGAGCGCCGCCTCGCCTGCGCCCTGCCACGAGAGGTCGTCGAGCAGCAGGTGCGACACCTGCGTGACGGCGAAGACGAAGACGAGGTCGTAGAAGAGCTCGAGCGTCGTCGCCCGCTGCTCCTCCCCCGCGTCGCGGTCGCGCTGGAAGCGGCTTGCTTCGGCCGAGGTGCTCAGCGCGGCGGCAGGTCGGGCCAGGGGTAGAAGACGAGATGCACGGCGAGCACGGCCATCCCGGCGAGGATGATCGTCGCCGCCCACGGGAAGCGCGCCTGGAGATCCGCCGCCGTCGCGGCGATGGTCGGCAGCCGCAGCCAGTCCTTCCCCAGCCACGCCGTGATCTCGGTGGCGACGGCGATGGCGGCGAGGGCGCCCCAGACGACGTAGCCGAGATCTTGCTTGCTCACTATGTCCGGCTCCTTGTAGGGCCACGGGTAGAAGAGGATGCGGACGGCGAGCACGACGATCCCGCCTAGCACGAAGATCCCCACCCAGGAGTGGTTTCGCTGGAGGCCGCCGACAGTCGAGGACAGCGTCGGCCACGGCGTCGCAGTCAGAGTCGATCGCCGCCAGCAGCTCGATGACCGCGATCACCGCGCCGAGCGAGCCCCAGACGATGTAGCCGAGCAGCGTCCGCCCGCCCGGCCGCCCCTTCGGGGTCGGTATCGGGTCCGAGCTCCGGGCGCGGGCAGCTGATCGGCGCCTGCTCGACTTGCGGCTGCTCGGCAGCCATGGAGCGAGGGTAGGCGCACAGGCGGACGGCACCTTCACCGCGCGGCTTGCGCGCGCCTTACACGGGCGCGACCTCCAGCTGACATCGGCCCGCTACCACTGGAGGCCGAAAGGGGGTGGGATGCGTGGTACGCATTCGCAAACCAAGTCCGGCGATGGGTGTGGCGCTGCTTTCGCTGTTCGTCGCCCTCACCGGAACGAGCATCGCGGCCGTCGCTGCGTTCCCTCCGAACAGCGTCGGCGCCAGAGAGCTCAAGAACGGCTCCGTGGGCACGAAGGAGCTCAAGGGCCGCTCGGTCACGTTCGGCAAGATCGCTGCAGGCGCCATCACGAGTGGGGTCGTGAGGAACGGCTCGCTGACGATGGCCGACTTCAACCAGCACCAGCTGCCGACAGGTCCGGTCGGTGCGGTCGGCCCGGCCGGCCCCATCGGTCCCGCCGGCCCACCGGGCGCGCCCGGCCCAGCGGGTGCTCCGGGTGCTCCCGGCCCGAGGGGCCCGAAGGGCGACCCCGGCGCTCTGCTCGGCTCGATTCGGATGCCGACCGAGAGCGTGGTCGTGCAGGACGCTCCAGGGTCGGGAACGACGAGCGCCGACGTCGGGCCAGATGTGCGCCCGCGGCGAGCGTGCGCTCAGCGCCGGCACCAGCTGGTCCGTCGGCCGGAGCGGCGGACGTGCTCTACACCGTCGAGCTGCGGCCGATCCTGGACCGGCGCGGCGTGATCATGGGCTACCAGGCCAGCGGCGCCAACGGCACGGGCAGCCCGAGGACGTTCACGCTGTACGTCTCCTGCTACCGGCGCTAGAGCAGAACTGCGGAGAGGGAGCCCGCCGCAACCGCGGTTAGGCTCCCTTTCCGATGCGCGACGACCGCTGGCGCCAGCGGCACGAGCGACGACGTCAATCCCCTCGAGCGGCTCCAGCTGCTCTCCGGCGACGACGCGGCCATCGAGGCGTTCCTCGACGACATCGAAGTCACGAGCCCGCGCGCCCGCGAGATGCTCACCGAGCTGGCCCGCACGACGACGATCGCGCGGCCGGAGCGCTTCTTCGCAGACCACCAGCGGGCGGTGGCCGCGCTGGAGAGCCTGCGGCGCCACGGCTACCGCGGCTCGCGTGCCGCCTCCGGCCTCGGCCCGCTGACCGCCTTCGTGCGCTGGGGGATCGAGCTCGTCGCGCGCTACATCGTCGTCTCGTACGTCCAGACGGTGACGACGGACATGCGCAACCTCTACTGGTTCCGCGAGATCGAGGCGCCGGACGGCTCGGAGGAGATGAAGAAGCTGCGGTCCGCGCGCTTCGACGCCGCGGCCCTCGTCGAGATCGTCAAGTGGCCGCGCGTTCGGCGTGCCGACGTTCGTCATCGGCGCCGTTTTGCTGCCGCTCTTCGCCAGCATCTACCGGCTGGCCACCGGCTACACGTGGGACGACTGGGTCACGGCCACGATCGTCGGCGTCGTCGGCGCCGCTGATCGGCGTCGTCATCTCCTGGTTCCTGCTGCGCGGTACGGCGATGGCCAGCTCGCGCATTCGGCTGTCCGTGCGCGAGCCGCTGAAAGAGCTGTGGACGTCGGTCGGCAACTGCGGCAACCCGCCGCGCGACCAGTCGCGGAAGTTCGCGATCGTCGGCATCACGCTCACCGTCGGCGTGTGGATCGTCGTACCGACGCTCGTCGGGCTGTCCTTCCTGCGTTAAGAGCCAGGAGGGCTTGACGAAACAGTGTCTGTGCCGCCGGAATCACGCTGGAGGCCGCGCTGCGGCGTCCTCGGTCGCCCACGTACTGACTAGTACGCGGGCTCCCTGCGTCCTTGCATCACAACCTCCAGCGCGCCCCGGCGACGAGCACCGTTCCGCCAAGCCCTCCTAGACCTGGCCCTTGAACGTGTCGCAGCTGTTCGGGCCCGAGCCCTCGATGCCGCGGACGAACCACGTCCGGCGCTGGTCGGAAGAGCCGTGCGTCCACGACTCGGGCGTCACGCGCCCTTCGGCGCGCTCCTGGATGCGGTCGTCCCCCACCGCGGCCGCCGCGTCGAGCGCCTGGTTGACGTCCTGCCGGGTGAGGTCCTCGATGAAGCCGGTGTCCAGGGCACGGCCGACCCAGAGCCCCGCGTAGCAGTCGGCCTGGAGCTCGACGCGCACCTGCCCGCCCTGCGGGCCGGTGTCGCGGTTGGCGCTGCCCAGCACGCCCGTGAGGTTCTGGACGTGATGGCCGTACTCGTGCGCGAGGACGTAGGCCTCGGCCAGCGGGCCGCCCTCTGCTCCGAGCTGTGACTTCATAGCGTCGAAGAAGCCGAGGTCGATGTAGACGTACTGATCCGCCGGGCAGTAGAACGGGCCGACGGCGGGCGAGGCTGGGCCGCAGCCGGTCTGGATGGTCCCGTCGATGAACCGCGTGCGTGCCGGCTCGTAGTTGCGCAGCGTCTTCGTCCAGTACGCCTGAACGCTGTTGACGACGGCGACGATGCGGCAGTCCTCCCGCTCGTTCGCATCGGCGCCCGTGCGGCACTCCTGCGCGAGCTCGGGATTCGGCGTAGCGCCCGGACCGACCGTCTGTCCGGTGAGCGAGCCCAGGTCACCGAGGCCGCCGCCGCCCTGGCTCGCGATCACGAGGTAGACGACGAGGACGACGATGCCGATCAGGCCACCGCCGCCCCCGAGCACCTTGCCGCCGCCCAGGCCGCCAAGCCCGCCGCCCTGGCCGCGATAGTCCTCGACCTGGGACGGATCGAGCTTGGCGCCCTTACGGAACCGCATCTTCTGCCCTCGCTCAGCTCGCCTGCGCCGCCGAGAACTCTTCGATGCGCTTCGCCATCTCGTCCTCTGGCACGTCCTCGACGTGCGTCGCGATCCACCACAGGTTGCCGGTCGAGTCGCGAACGCCTGCCGAGCGGTCGCCGTAGAACTGGTCCTCGGGCTCCCGAGCCGACGTCCCGCCCGCCGCGATGAGCGCGCTCGTACGTCGCGTCGCAGTCGTCGACGTAGAGATGGATCATCGCCGGCATGGCCGGGTGCTCCTCGCCGGCTTCTCCGATCATCACGACCGAGTCGCCGATCGTGAACTCTGCGTGGCCGATCTTGCCGTCCGGCCCGTCCATGCGGAACTTCTCCTCCGCGCCGAACGCTTCCTTCACGAAGTCCAGGACGTTCGCCGCCCCTTCGACGACGAGGTAGGGCGTAACGGTGCGGTAGCCCTCGGGAATCGGGTTGACACCCATGCGAATCCTCCTCTGGGAGTGGGAAGATCGAGTGTAGTCCCGCACTACATACCCTCTTTTCGCCGATGAGCATCGCCGCCTCGATAGCCGACCTCAGCCCGATCCAGTTCGCGATCGCGATCACGCTGGCCGCTCTCCTCGCCATGGCGGTGTTCGCGCACGCCAACCGGCACGGATCGCGTCATGCCACCGCCTGGGGCGTGGCGACGTTCCTCTTCGCCGGGATCGTCGTGCCGTTCTACTTCGTCCGCTACTGGCTGCGTAAGCGCAGGTAGGAGGGCTTGGCGAAACAGTGGCTGTGCCGCCGGAATCACGACTGACGCGTCCTGCGTCCGTCAACCTCCAGCGGCCCCGGCGACGAGCACCGTTCCGCCAAACCCTCCTAGACGACTGCCTGCACGGCGTCGACGAACGCGCCGATCTCGGCCGAGGTCATCGGCGTCGAGAGGCAGCCCATGCCGCGCGGCGTCATGAGGATGCCGTTCGCGAGCAGGCCCAGGTGGAGGTCGGTCAGGTGCGACCTGTCGGGAAGCTCTATCCGGAACAGGGAGCCGACCGCCGCAGCCGTCGCCGCCGTTTGCGCGTTGACGCCGGCCTCGAGCTCGCCGGCCAGCGCTTCGAGCGCGTCGAAGCGGTCGGGCGTCAGCTCGGCCAGCGTGGCCAGCCCCGCCGCCATCGTCAGGGGATTGGCGTTGAACGTCCCGCCGTGGCCGATGCGGTCGTCTCGCCGTGGGTCGAAGAGCGCCATCACGTCCGCGCGGCCGCCGAGCGCGCCGACCGGCAGCCCGCCGCCGATGATCTTGCCCAGCGTGGTCAGGTCGGGCGTCACGCCGTAACGGCCCTGCGCGCCGTGGTAGCCGACGCGGAAGGAGATGATCTCGTCGAAGACGAGCAGCGCGCCCGCGTCGCGCGTGAGCTCGCGGAGGAACTCGAGGAACTCGTTCGACGCGGGCAGCACGCCGCCGGACCCGAGCACCGGCTCGACGATCACCGCCGCCAGATCGTCGAGATGCGGCTCGAGCGCAGCACGCGTTCCGTCGACGTCGTCGAAGGGGCAGACGACGAGCGTCTCCGCGACCGCGTCCGGAATGCCCGGACCGCCCGGCGCACCGCCAACGCTCGCGGGGATGCTCGCCGCGTAGTCGTGGGAGCCGTGGTAGCCGCCCGCGAAGACGCCGATCTTCGACCGGCCTGTGAACGCGCGCGCTGCGCGGAACGCCAGCATCGTCGCCTCGGTGCCGGAGTTCGCGAAGCGGAGCTGCTCGACGCTCGGCAGGCGCTCCTTGATCCGCTCGGCCAGCTCGATCTCGAGCTCGCTCGGCGCCGCGACGCTCATCAACTGGCCAGCCTGCCGCTGCACCGCCTCGACGACGGCGGGATGGCAGTGACCGAGGATCAGCGAGGTGTAGTTGGAGATGAAGTCGATGCGCTCGACGCCGTCCACGTCCCACACGCGACAGCCCTCGCCGCGGACGATGTAGACCGGGTAAGGGTCGTGGAAGACGGTCGTGCGCGTATTGCCGCCCGGCAATGAGCCGAGCGCTCGCTCCCACAGCGCGTGCGAGGCGGTCGTCAGCGGCTCGTAACCACGAACTAGCACGTCGTCGGAGCAGTCTTACCTGCAAACCGGTCAGCGATCCAGTCAGCGACCGCGGGTGCCGCCTCGTGCCCAGTCTCGAGGTGCCCAACCCCGGGCTGGAGGCGAAGAGATACGCGCTCGCCGTTCGCACAAAGCCTCTCTGCGAACCTCCTCGTGATGTCCGGCCGCGACGATGCCGTCTGCGCCGCCCTGGACGATCAAGACGGGCTCGCCGATTCGCGCGGCCTCGGCTCCGGGTGTATTCCGCTCGAGGATGGTCTTCCACGGCTGGACCTCCCACGGCGGTACACGGAGAAACGTGAGGCCGAGCACGAGCGCGCTGGGAACCGACGCGAGAATCTGCTTCTGGTTGTAGAGGCAGTTGCGCGCGACCCCCGCTACGAACGGCCGTGCGGTTCGCGTGACGATCTGGTCGAGCTTGGCGCCGTACACCTGGGCCCAGGAATTCAGTGCCATCGCTATGAGAATCTTGCCGGGGGTCGTCTTGATGTTGACCGCAAACATGTCGACGAGGTTCGGAACGGGCGCGCCGGCCGCGGCGCCGAGCAATTGAAGGTCGGGCGCGTAACTGGCAGCAAGCTGGCCCGTGAAGAGGGACGCATGCCCGCCCTGGGAGTGGCCCCAGACGACGAAGTCCTTCGAGCCGCCGGCCTCAGGAAGGTTGTTCGCCGCGCGCACGGCATCGAGGGTGTTCATCGCCTCCGACTCGCCAACGAGATACGGATGCGGGCTACGCGTGCCGAGGCCCTGGTAGTCCGGTGCGGCGATCACATAGCCGGCGGCAAGCAGTGCTGCGCCGCCCTCGAAGAACAGCGGCTGCTGCGGGCCGGCGACGAGCGACGGGCCGCAGCGAGAGGCGACACCGACCGTGCCGTGCGTATAGGCGATCACGCGCCGGCCCTCCGGCGGCGGCTCGCCTTCCGGCACGACCACGAGCCCGCTGACTGCCGTCGGCTTGCCGTCGTAGCCGGTCGACTTGTAGAGCACCCGGTACGCCGTCGACCCTTCGTGGAATCCGTCGACTACCTCGCTGCGAGTGATTGTCCCGGGAGGGCCGTCCGGAAGCGGCGAAGGCGCCGCATAGAACTCGCCCGGTTCGTCCGGCTGCACGTTTTCCGCGAAGACCACGAACGCCAGCACCAGGGCGACCGCCAGAGCGGCAAGCACTCCCAGCCCGATCAGGATCCAGCGAACGAAGCTCACCCACAGGCAGTATGTCCACGGTGAGACGCCGGGTAGTCGCCGCCGTCGCGCTCGCTCTTCTGCTCGGCAACGCGGCGGGCATCGTCTGGATCTGGTACCAGGGCGGCAACGTCACCGAGGTCGACGACGGCGCCGAGCTCGTGACGAGCCTCGCGCGGCTGACAGGGTTCTTCGCCGCGTACCTGGCGCTGATTGAGGTGCTGTTGCTGGCGCGGATCCCGTGGCTAGACCGGCTGGCCGGCTTCGACCACCTCACGGTCGTGCACCGCTGGAACGGCCACGCGACGATCGCGCTCGTCGTCGCCCACACGCTGCTCAGCGTGTGGGGCTACGCACTGCTCGACGACGTCTCGCTCTGGGCCGAGGTGGAGACCCTGCTCGGCGCGGACGTGTATCCGGGGATGATCACTGCCACCGTGGGGACGGCGCTGCTCGTGGTCGTCGGCGCTACGTCGGTGGCGGTCGCCCGGAGGCGGCTCCCCTACGAGCTGTGGCACGCGATCCACCTCGCGGCCTACGCCGGCATCGCGCTCGCGTGGTTCCACCAGATTCCGACGGGGAACGAGCTGGCTTTGGACGACGTGGCAGCCAACTACTGGCGTTCCCTCTACCTCGTGACGCTCGCCGCCGTCGTCGTGTTCCGGCTGGGCGCGCCCATCGTGAACGCGCTCCGCTTCAGGCTCCGCGTCGCCGAGGTCGTGCCCGAAGGCGAGGACGTCGTGTCCGTACGCGTCACCGGCCGGCAGCTCGACCAGCTCCGAGCGCGTCCCGGTCAGTTCTTTCTCTGGCGCTTCCTGACACGGGGTCGTTGGTGGGAGGCGCATCCGTTCTCGCTGTCACAGGCGCCCGACGGCCGCTCCCTGCGCCTGACGGCAAAGGCCGTCGGTGACTACACGCGCGACCTTCGCAAGCTCCCGGTGGGCGCCCGGGCCGTCACCGAGGGGCCGTTCGGCATCTTCACCAGCGAAGCGAAGCTCCGCGAGAAGACGCTGCTCATCGCGGGCGGGATCGGCATCACGCCGATCCGCGCGCTCCTCGACGAGCTGGACGGGGACACGGTCGTGCTCTATCGGGTGATCGAAGCCGATGAGGCCGTATTCGCCGACGAGCTGGAGCGCGTGCAGGCACGCGTCGAGCTCGTCGTAGGCGATCACGCGGACGAGGCCGGCCGCGATCTGCTGTCCCCGGAGCACCTGCGCGAGCTCGTGCCCGACATCGCGGAGCGGGACGTGTTCGTCAGCGGCCCTCCGGGTATGGTGGACGTCATCGAGAGCAACGTCCGCCACGCGGGTGTCCCGCGTCGGCAGGTGCACAGCGAGCGCTTCGCGCTCTAGGGAGGTCGATGGAAGCGAGAGCACGCGTTACCGCATTCGTCAGCGCCGCCGCGCTGGTGTTGCCAACCGTCGGAGCGGCGGCGACTCCACCGAAGAAGAAAATCGTCACGCAGTGGAAACAGGCACCCGGCACGACGGTGGACGTCGACCGCTGGGGCGAGATCCAGGTCGTGCTCACGGTGCGCAAGCGGACGACGACCATCGGCACGAAGAAGACCGTCACGCGGCGGATCACAGCGGTGCGACTACCCGTCTGGCCCAACGAGGGCGGTGCGCACACCTTGGACCTCAACCGCGAGGTGCTGCCACTGCTGTCGCAACAGGTGCTGCGAGAGCAGTTCAAGACGACGATCGACTACATCTCGGAGGCGACCGACACGAGCATCGGGTTCGAGAAGTCGCTGCAGATCGCGTTGCTGAACGGGCGCCGCGTATGACCGCCGTCGAGCACGTGATGGGGATGGGGATCGTCGTCGACGTCCGAGACGCCGACGTGGAGGGAGCAGCCGTCGACGACGTCTTCGACTGGCTGCGCTTCGTCGACGACACGTTCTCGACGTACAAGTCGGAGAGCGAGATCAGCCGCATCGGGCGTGGCGAGCTCTCCCGGGACGACGCCCACCCGGAAGTCGGAGACGTGCTCGAGCGCTGCCAGCAGCTCCGCGAGGACACGCGTGGGTACTTCGACTCCGAGGCCGGCGGTGGCCTCGATCCCTCCGGCCTCGTCAAGGGCTGGGCCGTCGACCGCGCGGCGAGCATCCTGGAGGACGCGGGCGCCCGGAACTTCGCCATCTACGCCGGCGGCGACATCGTCGTCCGGGGGCGACCCTCCTCCGAAGATCGCTGGCACGTCGGCATCCGTCACCCCCACCGCGCAGACCGGGTGGCCGCCGTCGTCGAGGCGGGCGACCTCGCCATCGCGACATCGGGCGCCTACGCCCGCGGCGACCACGTGCTCGATCCGCACACGGGTCTGCCGCCCACCGGTCTGCTGTCCGTGACGATCACCGGCCCGGAGCTCGCCACCGCCGACGCGTATGCCACCGCGGCCTTCGCCATGGGCAGCGCGCGGGGGCCCGCGTGGACGGCCCAGCTCGACGGCTACGAGGCGATGTCGATCCTCGCCGGCGACACGGTGCTGTCGACGCCCGGCTTCCCGGCCGTCGACGGCTAAGGAGGGTCCGCGTCAGAGCTTCGCCTGGATCAGCGGCAGGACGTCATCGGGATCGGGGTAGCGGCCGATCATCTTCTTCTCGAAGACGAGCTCGCCGTCCATGTGCACGTCGAAGATGCCGTCTGCGCCCGTCACGATCTCGACCGTGCCGATCTCGCTGTCCTCCCACTCCTCGAGCAGCTTCGCCGCCAGACCGGCGGCGTTCGGTAGCGCCCCTCAGGGGACGCAGTACTCGATGCGAACGTGGTGTCGCTCTGCCATCAGCCTGAGTCTAGTTTCCCCAGGGCGCGCACCGTCTGAATCGTGTCCGCCTCCGCGGCCGACTTGTCCGGCCGGTAGCCCTTGACGCGCGCGAAGCGCAACGCGAGCCCGCCCGGATAGCGCGAGCTCTGCTGGAGGCCGTCGAACGCGACCTCGACGACGAGCTCCGGCCGCACGTAGACCGTGTGGCCGTCACGAGAAGCCTCCAGCTCGAGCAGCCGCTCCGTCTGCCAGCCGAGCATCTCGTCGGTCATGCCCTTGAACGTCTTGCCGAGCATCACGTAGTCGCCGCCTTCCTCGTCGCGGGCGCCGAGGTGGATGTTGCTGAGCCAGCCCTGCCTGCGGCCGTGGCCCCACTCGGCGGCAAGCACGACGAGGTCGAGCGTGTGCGACGGCTTGACTTTGAGCCAGCTGCCGCCCCGCCGTCCCGCCTCGTACGGAGCGTCGAGCGCTTTCACCATCACGCCCTCGTGGCCGTGCCCGAGCGCCTCCGCGAGGAACTGCTCCGCTTCCTCGACGTTCCCGGTCTCGATGCGGGGAACGAGAAGCTCTTCGGGGAAGCGTTCGGCGAGAGCGGCGAACCGCTCGCGGGCAGGACGGTCGAGCACGTCCTCGCCGTCCAGGTGGAGCAGGTCGAAGAAGAAGGGCGAGAGCGGAACGCTGTCGCGCAACGCCTCCACCCCGCGCCGGCTGCCGAACCGGCTCATCGTCACCTGGAACGCGTGCGGCCGACCCTTGTCGTCGAGCGCGATCACCTCGCCGTCGAGGATCGCGGCCTCGAGCGAGAGCCCGCGCAGAGCCTCCACCACCTCCGGCACGCGGTCCGTCACGTCGGCGAGGTTCCGCGTGTAGGCACGCACCTCGTCGCCCTGCACGTGCACCTGCAGCCGTGCGCCGTCGAGCTTCCACTCCACGGCGGCCTCGCCGAACCGTTCGAGCGCGGACGCGATGTCCGTCGCCGGCTGCGCGAGCATCGGCTGGATCGGCCGCAAGAGCGTCAGCCGGAACGTCGCGAGCCCTTCGCTGCCGGACGTCAGCGCTGCGGCGGCAACCGCGCCAAGGTCGCCCGCCAGCATCACCGCCCTTCGGACCACGGTGGCCGGAAGATCGGCCGCCTTCGCGACGGCGTCCGCCATCAGTGCTTGCAACGCTCCCTGGCGGAGCTCCCCGGTCAGGAGGCGCGCGAGAAACTGCTGCTCGGGCTCAGTCGCCCGGGAGAAGAGGCTCGCGAGCTCTTCGCGCCGCGCGGCCTGCGAGCCTGGTCCAGTCGTCGCTCCGATCTTCCGCAAGGCGGCGTCCACCTCGAGCACGCCGAGCACGGGCGGCGGGGCGTGCTCGGGCGGCCGATCACGAAGGGCTGCCCAGCCGATGCCGATCGGCGGGTGCGGCAGGTCGCCCGAGAGATACGCAACCGCGACGGGCACCTCATCCGGCTCCAGGCGCCCGAGCACGCTCGCGAGCGCGTCGATCTTCTTCAGGCGGGCGCGCGTCGATGCAACCTCGGCTGAGACCTCGACGAGCTCATTCAGCAGCACGCCCTGGATTGTCGCCGCCCGGCCCGAGCCTGCTACTGTTCTCTTGCATGTGTGTTTTACCAATAGTGAGGCGGCGATGAGGCAACACCCTCGTCGATCCCGGTCCCGGCGGCTCCACGGAGGGCGCTGGCGCGTGCACGCGCGCGTCGAGCGCTTTGTGGAGCCGGCCCTCCTGCTGCTCCTGCGGGAACGACCCACGCACGGGTACGACTTGCTCGAACGGCTTCCGGAGGTGACCGGAGACCAACCCGTCGAGATGGGCAACCTCTACCGGCTGCTGCGCGGGCTCGAAGACGAGGGCATCGTCACGTCCGAGTGGGACTCGACGTCCCCGGGACCCGCCAAGCGCCGTTATGCGCTGACGAAGGCCGGCTCGCGCCTGCTCGATCAATGGGCAGACGCGCTCCGTCGCTCACAGGAGCGCAGCGCCACCTTCCTCGACCGCTACGACTCCGAAGGGAGGTGAACGATGCATAGAAAACACCAAAGGCACGGGCGAGGACTCCGTTTCCGCCGCCCCTTCCCGAACCGCACCGAGCTGCTCGAGCGCCTCGAGGCGTATCAGCGCGACCTCGAGCAGGAGCTCGCGGACCTGGACGATCTGATCCGGCACCTGCGGGACACACCGGCGGACTCCACGTCCGCAACCGAGCAGCCGGCGCAGGTCTAGGAGGGTCTGGCGGAACGGTGCTCGTTGCCGGGGCGCGCTGGAGGTTGTGATGCAAGGACGCAGGGAGCCCGCGTACTCGTAAGTACGTGGGCGACCGAGGACGCCGCAGCGCGGCCTCCAGCGTGATTCCGGCGGCACAGTCACTGTTTCGTCAGACCCTCCCGGCTAGAGGCGGAGGCCCCAGGGCCTCCGCCAGCCAGCGCTCGACCTTCCCGGACGAGCTCGGGGTTCGTCTCGAGCGTGTAGTAGGACAGTGCGCCGACTGCCTGGGAGAGCACCCAGCCTCGGCTCCGGGCCCAGGTCGCGTCGTCGATCGAGAGCGCTGTCCGGAAGAGATCGCGCGTGTGCGCCGAGAGCATCTTCCACGCCACCGCCACGTCGCAGGCAGGATCGCCCACGCCGAGACAGCCCCAGTCGATGACGGCGCTGAGCCGGCCCTGCGCGACGAGGACAGTTGCGAGCGTCGAGGTCTCCGTGGATCCAGACCGGAGCGTGCCGCCACTCCGGTGCGTGCAGGGCGGCGTCCCAGGCTGCCGTTGCCGCCTCGGCCGTCGATCTTCGAGCCCAGCGCGGCGATCGACGCGCGCGTGCTGCTCGTCTCGCGTGGCCAGCGGCACGCCCCGGAACGCGTTGTGCCGGCTCGGCGGCGGTCCGCCGGCGGCATCGATCTGTTGCAGCGCGGTGACGAACTGCGCGAGGTCGGTCGCAAGGCTCACAGAGTCGGCGATCGGCGCGACATATGCCGTCTCGCCGTCGAGCCACTCATAGATCGACCATTCCCACGGGTAGCCCGCCGCGGGCATCCCGCGCGCGAGCGGCGCGGGAACGGGCAGCGGCAACAGCGGTGCGAGCTTCGGCAGCCACCGGTGCTCCTGCTCCAGAGTGCCGTTCGTGCGCTCGTGCCGCGGCAGGCGCACGACCATTCGCTCGCCCAGGCGATAGAGCGCGTTGTCCGTACCGCCGGACGGGACGGGCTGCACCGGGAGGTCCGCCCACTCGGGGAACTGCGCCGCGACGAGACGGCGCACGAGCGACGGGTCGGTATCGACCTCGTCGTCGTGCATCTTGCGCACGCGCTACTGCTCGTAGTTCTCGACGACTTCGGTGCGCCGTGTCTGCGCGGCGTCCGGGTCCATCCCCGCCTCGCGAAGCGCGCGGCGCTGGCGAAGCAGGTCCCAGCACTGGTCGAGGGAGACCTTGAGGTCCTCGAGGCGCTTCCGGTCGGCGTCGGTTGCGTTGCCGGCCGCCTCTCGCTCCCAGAGCTCGTGCTCCTCCGCCACCAGCTGCTCGATCGATCCATGGATCTTGGCGTCATCCATCAGGCCTCCTGAGGTATGAGTTCGCTAGTACGTATCAAACGCATGACGGCCTGCCGGACATTTACAGGGTGATGCAGGGAACAGGCAGCGAGCAACGGCGGCGCTTCGACGCGCTGTTCGAGTCGTACGGCGCCGACATCGTCGCGTACTGCAGCTGGCGGACTCGCTCGCCGAGCGACGCGCAGGATGCTGCGGCCGACGTCTTCCTGACCGCGTGGCGCCGTCTCGAAGAGCTGCCCGAAGGCGACGCGGCGCGGGTCTGGCTGTACGCGACGGCGCGGCGAGTGATCGCGAACCAGAGGCGGTCGAGCCGCCGTCGCGCCACCCTCCAGCAGCGTCTGGAGCTGGAGGCCGCGGTCCAGCGGCCTGCCCCACCGGACGCCGCCGACGCACTGGTGCACGAAGCGCTGAGCTACCTCGGAGCACGCGACCGCGAGGTCCTGCTGCTGTCCGAGTGGGAAGGCCTGTCGCCCGCCCAGATCGGAGACGTCCTCGGTTGTCTCACGGTGACGGCGCGCGGACGGTTGCACCGCGCCCGCCGCCGCTTCCGGGCCGTCTTCGAGGAACCTGAGCAACGAGTCGAGGAATGCGACAGCGCATTCCTCCGTCACCCAGAGGAGAGTGAGACATGAGCACGTCTGAGAGCTTCCGGGCCCTCCGCAGGGCCAACCCTCGCCACGACGCAAGCTTCGCGGAGTCCGTCGACGGCGTTGCCGGCGCAGTCCGTGCGCGCGTGGCGACGTCCTCAGACGTCCTGCCGCACTCTCGGCCGCGACGCCGCCTCATCGGCGCCTCGGCGGCGGCCGCTGCCATCGCCGTCGCAGGCGTGGCCGCGTTCCTCACCATCGGGTCGCTCGGCAGCAGCCCCGGGGTCGAGAATGCCCGTGCAGCGGTCGAGCAGGCCGCCGTCGTCAGCGCCGCGTCAGCGGAGCAGTCTGGCACCGCCGTCGTCCACATGACCCAACAACGGCGAGTTCTGGGCCGGCAAGACCGTGCGCTGGAACGGCGCCGACGTGGCGATTGCCGAGTCAGAGCACCCATCCCGGCCGGGCGGACGGGAGATGCGAGTCGTCGACGGGAAGCTCTACGGCCCTGATGCCGAGGGCGGGTGGCTGATGCTCGGCAGCCCGAGCAGCATCGATCCGGGCAGCGGCACGACACCGGCCGAGTACCTCGTGGCCGTGCGCGAAGACGTCGGCGGCGCGACCCTGCGCCGGTTCACCCGCGGCATGACCGGCCTCACGACCAGCGGGCTCGCCGACGGCTCTAGCGTCTACCGCGGCACTGTGCCGGCCGGCGCGATCGCCAGGGAGACCGGCTTCAAGGAGGGACAGCACATCCGCGTGCTGCCGTTCGGCTACGTCGCCCACGACGAGGCGGAGAACCCGCAGGCGCTGCTCGACACGGCGGTAACGGTCGGCCCGGAAGGCGTCGTGCGCGAGATCGCCGTGACCTGGGGAACGTGGAGGTACACGGTCACCTACGACAACCTCGGGGCCACGCCTGCTCCGGAAGCGCCGGCCAACGCCCGGTCGCTCCTGCGAGAGCGATTGTCGAAGCTAGATCGTTAAGACGACGTTCCCGACCTTCTGGAACGTGTCGACGTACTTCGTCGCCTCGACCACGTCCTCGAGCGGATACGTCCGATCGATGACCGCGCGGTACTTCCCGGCTTCGAGCAGCTCCTTCAGGAGCAGGATGTCCTCGCGCTTCGGGCGCTCATACGTGAACACGACCTTCTTCTTGGCGAAGCGCGTCAGGAACGCCAGCGGGAAGTTGTAGAGCCGGTCGGTCGCCACGAAGAGCCCGTGCGGCTCGAGCGCGCGCTTCGAGCGGAAGTACGAGTGCTTGCCCACCGCGTCGAGGACGACGTCGTACGTCTCTCCCCGCCTCGTGAAGTCCTCGTTGAGGTAGTCGACGACCTCGTCCGCCCCCAGCGACCGCACGAGCTCGACGTTCTTCGTGTTGCACACCGCGGTGACGTGCGCACCGAAGTGGTGCTTCCCGAGCTGCACGGCCGCGGTCCCGCAGGATCCCGAGGCGCCGTAGACGGCGAGCCGCGTGTCCCTGCCGACTCTTGCCTCCTTCAGGTGTCCGAGCCCCTGGTAGAAGCCGTCGCAGACCGCGGCCGCCTCCTCGAACGTCATGCGGTCGGGCATGTGCGCCAGCAGGCGCTCCTCGCCCACGCAGACGTACTCGGCATGCGCGCCGTTCCGGAGGCCGAACACCCGGTCTCCGACACGGAACTGCGTGACGGCGGAGCCGACGGCCTCCACCTCGCCGGCGAACTCCAGGCCGAGGATCCTGGCTTTCGGCCGGCGGAGCCCGAGCATGAAGCGCCAGATGAACGGCTTGGCGGCACGCATGTGCAGGTCCGTCCTCGTGACCGTCGTCGCGCGGATCCGGACCAGGACTTCGTCGTCCTTTGGCACCGGCCGCTCGACCTCCTCGAGACGTAGAACCTCGGGCGGGCCGTACCGGTCGTGGACAACTGCCTTCATAGTTTTGGTCGTCACGACTATTACCCTAGCACAGAGTTCTAGTCTTGTCGACTAGAACTCTAGGCCGACGTAGTTCTCGGCCAGCGAGGTCGCTGCCGCGTTCGACGTGGTCACGTACCGAAGCTGCGACAGCTGGAGGGCGAGGCCGAAGTCGTCGTCATCCTCGGCTCGGTGGAGCATCGACGTCATCCACCACGAGAAGTGCTCGGCGCGCCAGACGCGCCGCAGGCATGTGCCGGAGTACGCATCGAGCAGATCTGGCCGGCCGGTCCGGTACCACGACACGACCGCTTCTGCGAGGTGGCCGGCGTCGTGCAGCGCGAGGTTGAGGCCCTTGGCGCCTGTCGGAGGCACGATGTGCGCGGCGTCGCCGACGAGAAAGAGCCGCCCGTAGCGCATCGGCTCGGCGACGTAGCTCCGCATGCCCGTGACGCCCTTCTCCAGCACCGGCCCTTCTGCCAGCGTCCAGCCGTCGAGCCCGAGCCGGAGCTGTAACTCCTCCCAGATGCGGTCGTCGGGCCACTCCGCGAGATCCTCGTCGGGGCGACACTGGATGTAGAGCCGGCTCAGCTCGGGATTGCGCAGGCTCAGCAGGGCGAAGCCGCGCGGGCTGTGGGCGTAGACGAGCTCATCGCTGGACGGAGCCACCGCCGCGAGGATCCCGAGCCAGCCGAAGGGATAGTCGCGCGCGCTCTCGCGCAGGACGCCGGCCGGAATGCTCGGCCGGCAGACGCCGTGGTAGCCGTCACACCCGGCGACGACGTCGCACTCGAGCTCGTGCTCCGCGCCGTCGTGCCGGAAGCGGACTGTCGGCCGCTCCGACTCGAGGTCGTGGACGGTGACGTCGGACACCTCGAAGAGGAGCGGGAGACCGGCGTCGAGCCGCGCTGCGATCAGGTCCTTCACGACCTCGGTCTGACCGTAGATCGTGATCGTGCGCCCGCCGGTGAGCTCGCTCAGCGGAATGCGATGGCGCTCACCGTCGAACTGGAGCTCGATGCCGTGGTGGACGATTCCCTCCCTCTGCATGCGCTCGCCGACTCCGGCGTCGACGAGCAGGTCGGTCGTGCCCTGCTCGAGCACGCCGGCGCGGATCCGGTGCTCGACGTAGTCCCGGCTACGGTCTTCGAGCACGACGGACTCGATACCCTCGCTGTGCAGGAGCTGCGCGAGCGTCAGCCCCGCCGGACCGGCGCCGACGATCGCCACCTGCGTGCGCATCAGGCGGAGTGCTCGTGCTCGTCGAGCACGCGCTGGGCAACCGCGAACGCCCCGTTCGCCGCCGGCACGCCGCAGTAGATCGCGCTGTGCAGGAGAACCTCCTTGATCTCGTCCGGCGAGAGGCCGATGCGGAGGGCGGCGCGCACGTGCATGGCGAGCTCCTCCTCACGCCCGAGCGCAACCAGCGCGGTCAGCGTGATGCAGCTGCGCGTCCGGCGGTCGAGCCCGTCCCGCGACCAGATCTCGCCCCACGCGTAGCGCGTGATCAGATCCTGGAAGTCCTCCGTGAACGCCGTCGTCCGAGCGATGGCCTCGTCCACGTGGTCGTCTCCGAGCACCTCACGGCGCGTGCCCATGCCACGGTCGTACGCGTCACTCATGTCTCACGCTCGCCCCGGTATCGCTCGAGCGCGCGGTCGACGAACGCCTCCGACGAGCCGAGGTACGTCGTGGGATCGAGCGCCTCCGCGAGGGCAGCGTCTGACAGCTCAACACGCCCGTCTGCCCGCAGCTCGTCGGCGAACGTTCGCCCGGACTCTGCCGTGCGGTGGGCCGCGTCCCGGACGACGTCGTGTGCCTTCCCGCCGCCCATTGCGATGCTGAGCCGCTCGGCGACGATCAGGCCGTCTGTCAGCTCGAGGTTCACTCGCATGCGGTCGGTGTCCACTTCGAGATTCTCCACCGCCTCGGCGATGTTCCAGGCAGCACCGCCGGTATAGGCGAGAGCTCCCGAGAGCGCCTCCCACTCCGCCTGCCACGCGCCCGCCGCGCGCTCGTGCTCCTGGACGACCGAGCGGGCGAGCACCGACGCGTAGCCGCTCACCAGCTCGGCAGCAGGCCCGCGCGAGCACGGACCGGACGGGGTTGCGCTTCTGGGGCATCGTGGACGATCCGCCGTCCGTCCCCTCCCGCACCTCCCCCACCTCCGTCTGCGCAAGCAGCACGAGATCGAGGCCGATCTTCGCGAGCACGGAGGCACACATGTCGAGCGCTCCGCCGAGCTCGGCGACTCGTGTCCGGTTCGTGTGCCACGGCAGCTCTGGCTCCACAAGCTCGAGCTCCGCCGCCAGGAGACGCAACACCTCCAGCCCCTGCCCCTCGAGAGCGGCCAGCGTCCCTGCCGCACCGCCGAGCTGCACCGCCAGCCGCTCGGTTCGCACCTGCCAAAGGCGGCGCCTCGCCTCGAGCACGGCGACGAGCCAGCCCGCTGCCTTGTAGCCGAACGTCTCGGGAACGGCCTGCTGGAGCAGGGTACGGGCTGCCATCGGCGTCGAGCGATGCTCATCGGCAAGCGCCGCAAGCCCGGCCGCGACGCGATCGAGCTCTCCGCGGATGAGATCGAGGGTACGTCGCGAGACGAGCATCGCAGCGGTGTCGATCACGTCCTGGCTCGTCGCGCCCCGGTGTACGTGGCCGGCTGCATCGGCTCCCGCTCGCTGCCGAAGAGCCCGGACGAGCGGCTCCGCGGGGTTGCCGACCGCTCGGCCTTGCTCCAGCAGCTCGCCGAGGTCGTAGAGCTCCAGGCGGCAGACGTCGACGATCGCGTCTGCCGCTTCGGCGGGCACGATGCCTGCGGCCGCCTCTGCGCGCGCGAGCGCGCTCTCGACCTCGAGCATCGCCGCGAACCACGCCTGATCGGAGACTGCGGCGAGGATCTGCTGCGGTACGAAGAGCGGCCCGAACGCCGTCATACGAGGAAGAACGCCGTCTGGTCCTCGCCCTGGAGGCAGACGTCGAAGCGGAGCCCGCCGTTCTCCTGGAGCGCCACGAGCGTCGCGCGCTCCCTCTCGTCGAGCTCGGAGAGCACGGGATCGGCGGCGTTCGCCTCCTCTTCGTCGGGGAAGTAGAGACGGGTCGCGAGCCGCTTGAGCAGGCCGCGCGCGAAGACGCCGACGACGATGTGCGGCGCCTGGAGCCGGCCGTCGGGCGCCGGCACCCGACCCGGCTTCAGCGTCACGATCTCGTACCACCCGTCGTTCGCGGTGCCTGAGCGGCCGAAGCCCCAGAACCCGTCCTCGAGCGGCACGTCGTTCACGAGCGTCGGCCGGGTGCGCGTAGCGCCCCGCTTCGTTCGCCTGCCAGAACTCGATCATGCCGTCCGGCACTGGATCGCTGTTGCCGTCCAGCAGCCGGCCGCGGACGACGATCGCGCGCGGGTCGTCCCGCGAGACGATCGACGACGAGATCGGTGAGCCGTCCAGCAGGCCGAGCGTCAGGTACGGCCCGACCGTCTGCGATGGTGTCAGGCCGAGCGTCTCAGTCAACGTGCGGCTCCTCGAAGGGCGTCGAGTCGCGGCCGCCGACAACGATGTCGAAGCGATAGCCGAGCGCCCAGTCCGGCTTCGTCAGCTCGAGGTCGAACCGGCTGACGAGCCGCTCGCGTGCCTGCTCGTCGCGGATCGACTTGAAGATCGGGTCGAACTCGAACAGTGGATCGCCCGGGAAGTACATCTGCGTCACCAGCCGCTCCGTGAACGCCCGGCCGAAGAGCGAGAAGTGGATGTGGTTCGGGCGCCACGCATTCGGGTGGTTCGGCCACGGATATGCGCCCGGCTTGACTGGTGATGAAGCGGTATTCGCCGTCGTCACCGGTCAGGCAGCGCCCGCCGCCCGAGAAGTTCGGGTCGAGCGGCGCGTCGTGGTCGTCGACCGAGTGGGCGTAGCGGCCGGCGGCGTTCGCCTGCCAGATCTCGACCAGCTGGCCACGCAGCGGCTTGCCGTCCGAGCCCAGGACGCGGCCGCTGACGACGATCCGCTCGCCGAGGGGCTCACCATCGTGCTGCCGCGTCAGGTCGTGGTCGAGCTCCCCGATCTTCCTGTCGCCGAAGACCGGGCCGGTCTCCTCGGAGAGCGTATGAGGGATGACGATGAGCGGCTCCTTCGGTGAGCGAAGTCGAGTGCCGACGTAGTCCGGGTAGAGGTACGGGCGGGTCGACGCCCCGGTCCGAGTCCTGGGCGCGCGTTGACGAGGGCGACGTTGGTCCCATTCAGCCCTCCAGAGCGACGTCGAATTGCGCTTCGGTGGCGGCCTGGACGTCCTCGACCGTCGCTCCGTCCAGCAGCTCGGTGAGATAGAGCGAGCCGTCTCGGAAGCGGAACACCGCCTGCTCCGTCACGACCACGTCAACGGCCTCGCGCGCTGTCAGCGGGAACGTGCACTCACGGATGAGCTTACGCCCGCCGCTCGGCGTCGTGCCGGTCATCGTCACGATCACGCGCCCGGCGCCGACGACGAGATCCATCGCTCCGCCCACGCCCAGGACGTCCTTGCCGGGCATGGCCCAGTTGGCGATGTCGCCGCGCTCGCTCACCTGCAGGGCTCCGAGGACGGCGACGTCCACATGGCCGCCGCGGATCATTGCGAAGCTCGCCGCGCTGTCGAAGTAGGACGCTCCGGGGAGCGCCGTGATCGGCTGCTTCGCGGCGTCGACGAGGTCGGGATCGAGCTCGTCCTCGCTGGGACGAGGCCCGACGCCGAGGAGACCGTTCTCCGTGTGGAGGAAGATCTCCGTCTCCGCGCCGAGATAGCCGGGAATGAGGTTGGGAATGCCGATGCCGAGGTTCACGACCTCTCCGGGTCGGAGCTCCTGCGCTGCCCGGGCGGCAATCAGCGCCTTGGGGTCGGCGGCGGTCACGCGCTCGCCACGAGGTGGTCGACGTAGAGATGAGGCGTCGCGATCGACTCCGGGTCGAGCTCGCCCGACGGGCACGATCTCGCCCGCCTCCGCGATCGTGATCTTCGCCGCCGTCGCCATCATCGGGTTGAAGTTGCGCGCAGTGTGGCGGTACCAGAGGTTGCCGAGCTCGTCTGCGCGCGCGGCGTAGACGAGGGACACGTCCGCGCGGATCGGCCTCTCGAGGACGTGCGGCACGCCGTCGATCTCCCGTTCCTCCTTCCCCTCGGCGAGGAGCGTTCCCGCGCCGACCGGCGTGAAGAAGCCGCCGATGCCGGCGCCACCGGCGCGAATTGCCTCCGCGAACGTCCCCTGCGGGAATGAGCGTGGCTTCGATCTCCCCGGCGTTCGCTGCCGCGACGGCCTCGGGGTTCGAGGTGAAGAAGGATGAGATGCCGCGCCGGATCCGACCCTGGCGGAGCAGCTTGCCGAGCCCCTTGCCCGGCTCACCGATGTTGTTCGAGACCACCGTCAGGTCGGTTGCGTCGGAATGCTCGGCCAGCGCGTCGATGAGCGTCAGCGGCGCGCCGACCAGGCCGAACCCGCCCACCATGACGGTGTCGCCCGAGCGGATGTGGGACACCGCCTCCTCGGCGCTGATCGTGCCCCGCACAGTCATCGGCGCATTATCCGCCGTTAGAGCCAGTCGAGAAGCTCGGCGACGCCGTCGACCACCTCGTCCGGCCGCTGCTCCTCGGGGATGCTCTCACGCTCGACGCTTCCCGACGTCCCGGTGCGGACGAGGATCGTCTTGGCGCCGCCGAGCCGCCCGAGCGCGACGTCCATCGTGAAGTCGTCCCCGATCACTGCGAGCTCCTGCGTCGGTAGGCCAAGGCGGTCGCGGATCGCTTCGAGCGCGGCTTCGGAGGGCTTGCCGACGATCGTCGGCTCGACGCCGGACGCCTTTGCGAGCGCGGCGGTGAGCATCGCTCCGCGGGAGAAGATCGGGCCGTTCGCGCCCGCGTACGACGCGGCGTAGCTCGCAGTCAGGAGCACGGCGCCGCCGAGGAGCGCCCGGGCAGCGCGCTCGAGGTCGGCGAACTCGACCGCGTTGACGTGTCCGACGAAGACCGCCCCGATGTCCGTCTCGTCCTCGCGCGCCAACACGACGCCGCCCTGCTCGAGCTGCCCCTGCGCCGAGGCATTGAGAAACGCGAGGATCGTGCGATCGGGATGGTGCGTCCGCAGATGGAACTGGACGCTGTCGAGCGGCGTCAGCACCTCAACGTCGCGGACGTCGAGGCCCGCCGCGCGCACCTCTGCAGCGAAGCTGACTGACGGTGCGTGTGCGCCGTTCGTGAAGAGGACGAACGGCCTGCCGGAGGCGCGAATCCGATCGAGCGCTTCGACGGCGCCGGGCTGCACGTGCATCGTCTGGCCCTCCCGGTGCACGAGCGTGCCGTCGATGTCGAAGACGAAGCCGTTGACGTCGTCAAGTCGCACGGCGCCACTCCACGACCTCGTCTCCTGCCTGCACGCGTAGATGTGTGACCGACGGTCGCTTCTCGACCTCGCGCAGCAGCGTCACGACCGGGTGACGGCCTGGCCGGCCGTCCGGGCGCCCGCCGTCCACGATCGGTGGAGACGCGAGCATCGCGTCAACCTGCTCCTCGGGCATCGTCAGCCGCAGCAGCAGCTCCTCGTCGGAGATCGTCCGGCCGAAACGGGCTCGTGCTCCCTCGAGGCTGAGCGGCTCGAGGTGTCGAAGCTCTTCCGGCGCGCGGACGAGAGAGCACACGGTCGGCCACCTCGGGGTCCACGGGCGCGGCGGGCTCCCCGTAGTGGCCGAGGAAGTAGCGCACCGTCTCGTCGGAGACGGTCGCCCAGCGCTCGCCGTCGATGATGTTCCGGACGGCCTGCGTCGCGACGAACTGCGAGACGGGCGTAACGATGATCGGGTAACCCATCTCTGCGCGGACACGGGCGACCTCCTCCAGCACGGCCGGGAACAGCTCGGGCCGGCGCAGCTCCTCGAGCATCCGCTGTGTCGTCGAGACCATGCCGCCGGCCAGCTGATGGCGGTAGTAGGTCGCATCGAACTCCTGCGGATGGCCGACGGGCAGCCCTCGCTCCTCGGCGAGGGTTGCGAAATGCTCCGCCACCGCCGCCAGGGCGTCCTCGTCGAGCCGGTGGGAGTACCCCTCCGCCTCGAGGTTGCGAAGCGTCGTCTCGACTGCCGGGTTCGACGTGCCGCGCGCCAACGGGCCGACGGCCGTGTGCAGCACCTGGAAGCCGGCCCGGAGCCCCTCCATGTACACGAACGGCGCGAGCCCGATCGTGCAGTGGCTGTGCAGCTCGATGGGACGCCCGCGGGCAGCAGCGATGAAGTGGGGTGCCAGCTCGCGCACAGCGTCCGGCGTCAGCAGCCCGCCGGGGTCCTTGAGGTAGAGCCGGTCCAGCTCCGCGCAGTCGGCGAGGGCGGCGGCACGCTCGGCGTAGTACGCGTGCGTGTGCACCTCGCTGACCGAGTACGTCAGCCCGAGCACGATCTCCTCGACCTTCTCTTCGCGCGCGACGACGGCGATCCGCCGCAGCCGGGCGGGGTCGTTGGACGGGTCGACGATCTGGATGCGCCTGATGCCGTTGCGGACGATGCAGCGAAACACGAGCCGGATGACCTCCTCGTCCGCCGGCGTCCACGTGATGAAGCGCATGCCCGTGCCGATGAAGCTCAACGGCGTCGAGGGCATGGCCGCGCTGACGAGGCGGATGCGCTCCCAGGGGTCCTCACGGAAGAACCGCACGGCGACGGCCATGTGCGTGCTCGAGGTGAAGTCGACGGCGTGGAAGCCGACGCGGTCGATCGTCGGCGCGATCGCGAGGACGTCCGGCGCGGGCAACCCGGTCGCGCTCCAGAGGCTCTGCTGCCCGTCGCGCGTCGTGGTGTCGACGATGTCGACGACGCTGCTCATGGACCGGGCTGCACGTGGAAGAGCGGCGCGCCGTACTCCACGGGCTCCGCGTTGGTTGCGCAAACCTCGACGATCGTCCCTCCTACGCCTGCGGGAATCGGGTTCATCATCTTCATGACCTCGATCAAACACACGACCGTGTCGGGCTCGACGCGCGATCCGAGGTCGACGTACGGCGCTGCGCCCGGAGCTTCCGCCCGGTAGAAGGTGCCGATCATCGGCGCGGAGACGGTGACGACGCCGTCCGCGGGAGCGACCGACGGTGGCTCCTCCGCCACAGCGTTCCTCTCCCCGCGACGGACGTAGAGGGAGAACGTCTCCGTCTCGACCCGCAGCTCCTCCACGTCCGACTCGTCGATCAGGCGCAGGATCTCGCGGACGTCTGCTTCGCTCAGCGGCATCTCGCGCTCAGGATGACGGTTTCTCGCCGGCCCCGAACGTGTCCATCACGAGCGCTATCGCCGAGGCGGCCCCGGCTGGCGGTCGCTCCGAGCAGCGTGGTCACCGGCCGCGACTGGAGGACGACGAGGCTCTCAGGCAGCTCCGCCTCCCGCGCGATCGCCCATTCGACGTCCTGGTGGCTGCCGTAATGCGCCTCGATGCGCCGCGCGACGCTCGACCAGCGCGGCGAGCTCAGCCTCGCCCAGACATGGCTCGCTGCGCCGCTCGGCCGGCACTTCCCGTCGCACCGTGCCCCTGCCGGCGGCGTCCGGCACGTACTCGATGCCCTTCTCGCTCACGGTCTGGCGCACGACGTCGCCCGTCACCTTGCTCACGAGGTAGTCGTCCGGTGTCAGCTCCCCGCCGACCACGGCGATCCCGAGCCCCCAACTGGCGTTGACGGCCACCATGCTGGGATCGCCGCTGACGGGGTTGCACGTGAACATCACGCCGGAGACCTCGGCGTCCACCATCAGCTGGACGGTGACGCCCATCGCCGTCTCCGCATCTCCGCTCAACGCGGCCCGGTAGCTGATGGCGTGCGGCGTGTAGAGGCTCACCCAGCAGTCGCGCACGGCGTCGCAGACGTGCTCCGGGCCGCACACCCAGAGGAAGCTCTCCTGCTGGCCGGCGTGGCTGGCTTCCTCGCTGTCCTCTCCGAGCGCGCTCGAGCGAACGGCGACCGGCGGCCTGACGTCGCCCGTGGCGCCGGCGAGCTCGTCGTAGCGCGCGACGAGCTCGGCACGCAGGTCGTCCGGCAGGGGCGCGAAGCGCATCGCCTCGCCGATCGTCTTCGAGGCCGCGTCGATCGTGTCGACGTTCCCAGGGGAGACACGCGCCAGCGCTGCCGCGATCGTTCCGGCAAGACCGGTCTCTTCGATGAACTTCCCGAACGCCTTCGCGCTGATCGCGAACCCTGACGGCACGCGGAGCCCGGCGGAGAGCAGCTCCCCGAGACTGGCGCTCTTCCCCCCGAACTCCACGGCGTCGGACCGCCTCAGCTCCTCGAGTGGGCGTGTGTACGTCGGTGTCACCTGGCGCAGGCCTGTATACACGACAATTGCGAGACTGAGCGCGTGCGCGCGATCACCCAGCAGGCGCTCGGCGGGCCGGAGGTGCTCGAGCTCACCGACCTCCCGCAGCCCGAGCCTGCCCCGACGGAGGTACTCGTCCGTGTGGCGGCTGCGGGAGTCAACCCGGTCGACTGGAAGGTGCGCATGCGCGGCGGCTTCCTTGGCGATCCACCGTTCACGGTCGGTTGGGACGTCGCCGGGCGGGTGGAGAAGCTCGGCCCGGGCGTCACGAGGTTCGCCGTGGGAGATCGCGTCTTCGGCATGCCTCGCTTCCCCAAGCAAGCGGCCTGCTACGCAGAGTTCGTCACATCGCCCTCGCGCCAGCTCGCGCGGGTGCCCGAGGGGCTCTCGGACGTCGAAGCGGCGGCGACCCCGCTCGCCGCGCTGACGGCCTGGCAGGCGCTCGTCGAGACGGCGGACGTCCAACCGGGACAGCGCGTGCTCGTGCTGGGAGCCGCGGGCGGCGTCGGTCACCTCGCCGTGCAGATCGCGAAGGCGCGAGGCGCTCACGTGATCGGCACGGCGCGCTCCGCCAAGCACGACTTCCTCGCGGAACTGGGCGCCGACGAGGCGATCGACTACACAGCCGGGCCGGTCGAGGAGACCGTCGGCGACATCGACGTCGTCCTCGATGTCGTCGGCGACGAGAGCACAGCCCGCGCAGTCGGGACACTGCGCGACGGCGGTCTCTTCATCGTCGTTCCGTCGGCGGCGGGCCTCGAGTCGCTTCGCGAGCTCGCGGGCGAACGCGTGCGCGTTACGGGCATCCTCGTCGAGCCCGACCGGGCCGGCCTGGAGGCGATCGCGGGTCTTGTCGAGGCGGGCGCGCTCCGCCCACACGTCTCGGCGACGTTCCCCCTGGAGGATGCGAGCCGCGCGCACGAGGCGGGAGAGACGGGCCGCACGCAGGGCAAGTTGGTGCTTACGATCTCCTGATGGCGCGCTTCGTCCTTGTCCACGGCGCGTTCGGCGGCGCCTGGTGCTGGGAGCCGGTGACCGAGCCGCTCGAGGCGGCCGGCCACACCGTCGAGGCGACCGACCTACCGGGCAGCGGCGACGATCAGACACCCCTGGACGACGTCACGCTCGACGCGTACGCCGAGCGCGTGTGCACGATCCTCGCGGAGCGGCCGGAACGCGCCGTTCTCGTCGGCTACAGCATGGGCGGGGTCGTCATCACGCAGGCAGCCGACCGCTGTACCGACAAGGTCGCCCACCTCGTCTTCGTCTGCGCATTCATGCCTTCGAACGGCCAGAGCCTGCTCGACATGGCGCAGCTTCCCGAGTCCGACGACCAGATCCAGGCGAACCTCACGATCGAAGGCGATCCTCCGGTAGCGATCCTCTCCGCGGAGGCGACCGCGAAGGCCATCTACAACGATTGCACCTCGGACCAGGTCGCGTGGGCGGTGGCGAAGCGGCGTCCGCAGGCGGTCGCGCCCTATACGACACCCGTCGAGATCGACGACGCAAAGCTTGCGTCGATCCCGCGGTCGTACGTGCTGACGGAACGAGACCAGGCTCTGTCCCCCGCCCTGCAGAGGCGGATGATCCGCGAGCACCCGTGCGAGCACGTGTTCGAGCTCGCCGCGGACCACGCGCCGTACCTGTCGGCGACCGACGAGCTCGTGTCGGCGCTGCTCGAAGTCGCGGCCTAGGTGACAGCCGCCTTCGTCCGCCAGGAGCCCTCGGCGTACTCCGTACGTGCGGCCTCGGAGTAGGGCACGGGGCTGACGATGACTCGGATCTCGGCCTGGGTGTGCTGTTCGACGACGGGCTTGGACGAGCCTCCGTCCTCCTCTCCCCACACGAGCGTCAGCTCGGCGCCGATCGGCACGTCGACGTCGACGTAGCCGAGCGAGAGCATCGAGCGCTCGTTGTAGCTGTAGCCGGAGAAGGTCGAGAGGCCGACGAGCTCGCCCTCGTGGAGCAGCTTGTCGTGCGGCCAGGTGGCGTAGTTCGAGAGCGGGAGGTTGATGTACTTCGCCGCGTCGCCCTTCTCGAACAGCGTGCCCATCGCGTTGGCGACGTCCTCGCCGTTCCACGCCAGCGTCACCTTCCGCCGCTTGGGCTCGTCACCCATCTCCTCGAGCGCCTCGCGTCCGACGAAGTCGTGGTCGAACTTCACGAACGGCCAGTAGCCGAGCTCGTGGGGCGTCGCGTAGTAGTCGGAGATGTCGTCGGCGTAGTAGCTGCCTCCGAGCGAGCCGGTGCCCTCGTAGCCCTCGGCCGGCAGCCACTCGCGGTACGCCTTCAGCTCGTCGCCCGTGAAGATGGCGGGCAACGGGCACGGGATCCAGCCCGACTCGAGCGTGTTCGTCGCGTAGACGCGTGAGCCGACCTGCGCCAGGCCGTAGTCCTTGCCGGCCTCGACGATCGCGCCCCGGATGTCTTCCCGCTCTGCCCACGGGCCGAACAGCTCGAGCCCGGGCACGCCGGACATGCCGTGGTGGAGGGCACGCACCTTCTTCCCCGCGATCGTCAGCTCGCCCATGTTGAAGAACTTGATCTCGGGGAGCGGCCCGTCGTTCGCCCGCTCGAGCACGTCCATGGCGGTTGGACCTTGAACCTGGAAGCGGTACAGCTCGCGGCCGCCCGTCGGGTTGACGGCGGTGCGCTCGTCCCGTGCCACAGTCACGTCGTAATCGCCGGTCTCGGCGTGGTACTGGACCCAGTTATGCGCCGACGGACGCCCCACGAGCCGAACACTGTTCTCGTCCATGAAGAAGAGAATCCCGTCGCCGATCACGTAGCCGTCGTGATTGCACGCCACGAACTGCTTCGCTTTGTTGACGG
>CAWGEE010000033.1:0-12840 GCA_963821415.1 uncultured Actinomycetes bacterium
CGAAGTTCTCGAACGTGTTCACCCCGAGCGCCGAGAGCAGCCTGATCACGTCGGGCCCCTCGACGCGAAGATCGGTCATGTGATGCGACTGGTCGAAGAGCGCCGACGTCTCGCGCCAGGCCACCTGCTCGTCCATCCAGTTCGAGAACTCGCTGGCGACGCCGGGGTAGACGTACGGCCCGATCTGCGAGTTCCGCGCCATCTCGACCGGGTTGCCGGCCGCCTGCAGCTTCTCTTCGAGGCTCTTGTGAGTCATCTCGACGTCACCTCCGTTTGAACTAGGGAGCCAATGCCATTCGTGGCCGGTTGCTTCTCGCGCTCCCAGCGCCACGTGTCCAGGAGGCGGTTCAACGTCACGTAGTGGAATCCGGCGATGTTCGGCTCTGCGCCTCGCAGATGCGGCGCGAGCGCGTCAACCAGCCGGTCTGCCGACGACTTCGACAGGCGGAACAGATTCCGAATGCCGCCCTGCTTTCGGAGATATCTGAGCGACGGCCCCACCCCGACGCGTGCCGAGATCTCGAGGAGTCGACGGCGATCGACCATTCCCGGCACGGAGACGTGCACCGGGAGGTCGATGCCTTGCTCACGGATCGAGCGCACCCAGCGCAGCAGCACGTCCGGGTCGTAACAGAGCTGCGTCGCGATGTAGTCGGCCCCGCGACTCTTCTCCGCCAACGTCTGGGTGAGCGTTGCGTCGTCGATCAGCGGATGCCCTTCCGGGTAGCCGGCGATACCGATTGTCCGCGGCCGCTGCGCATGCTCCAGGAGCAAAGGCAGCAGCTCGGTGGCCGACGCGTATGGGCCCACCGGAGGCGTCTGGTCGCCGCCGATCACGAACGCGTCATCGACGCCCGCTTCCGAGAGCGCCGCCAGTGCGCCATCGAGATGCTCTCGGCTGCGCACCATGCGCGCAGCCAGGTGCGGAGTCACCGAGTGCCCGAGCCCCCGCAGGCGAGATGCCACGTCGACCGTGTCGTCGAGCGTATGCGTCGGCGAAGCGGTCACCGTCAGCCACACGCGCTCGGGAAGCTCCTGAGCCTCTTGCTCGCCCTTGCCGAAGGGCAGGATCTCGAAGCGCGCGCTGTCGATCACTGCCTCGCCTCCACGTCCGGTGTGCCGTACGTGTGGAAGCTCTCGATGGTCTGCACGCCCCAGAACTGGCCACGCGCGCGCTCGGCCGACGTCCACACGATCGGCTCGAAGTCAGGGTCGTAGACGAAGTAACCCCCGTCGTCACCTCGATCCGGTTTCCGCCCGGCTCGAAGCCGTACAGGAAGAACCCCTGCGCGACGCCGTGCTTCGAGGGCGCAGCCTCGATCGGGACCTCGTTGTCGACGAACAGGTCGGCGGCGCGGAGGCACTCCTCTCGCGTGTCCACCCAGAACGCGAGGTGGTGCAGACGACCGCGAGCGCCGACGGCGTCGGCGACGTAGATGAGCTCGTGGGCCGCGATCGACAGGCTCATCCAGGCGCCGCCCTCGGTGCCGTCGTCGCGCTCGATCCGCTCGTAGAGGCGGTAGCCGAGAACATCCTCCGCGAAGACTCGGTTCGCGCGGACGTCCGCGGCGAGCACGTTCACATGGTCGAGCCGCTTGACGGCGGCCCCTCGCCCCACGTACCGCTGGGGCTGGTTTCGCCAGGAGGGCTTCAGGTGCTCGGGCGGCACGTATCGCTCCGCCTCGTAGTAGAGCTCGAACACGTGGCCGTCGGGATCGGTGAAGCGGTACGCGGGCCCGTGACCGACATCGCCGTCGATCCAGCCCGTGCCGAGCCCGGCCTCCTCGACGGCCGCAACTCTGCGCTCGAGCGCTTCCGGGCTCCACGTACGAAGCGCCATGTGGCCGAGCCCGGCCTGCGGCGATTCGGTCAGCTTCAGGCTGTAGCGGAGGTAGTCGCCCCATCCGCGGAGGTAGACGGACGGTCCTTCGCGCGCTTCCTCCTCCATGCCGAGCACGTCGACGAAGAAGGTCAGGCTCTCGTCAGGCTTCGGCGTGAGCAGCTCAGCGTGGCCGATTCTCGCGACGTCGTGAAGGGGCTCCGTCATGGCTCCACGAGCTGCCGCAGGCCGTCGAGGTCGTACGAGAGCTCGCCGGCCTCCAGCTTCGCGCGCTTCTCCTGCTCGTGTTCCGCGCGATCGCGAGCGGCCGCCAGCACCTCGTCGATCCGGCCCTCCTCGATGACGACGGCGCCGTCCGCGTCGAGCACGACGGCGTCTCCCTGTCGGATCATCGCCCCGCCGACTTGCACCGGCTCGCCGATCACCCCGGCCACGCGCTTGTCCGCGCCCCGCACGCGCACATAGCGCGCCCAGATCGGCAGACCGACGTCCCTCAGCTCCTCGACGTCGCGCACGGCCGCGTCGACGAGCATCGCCGCCACCTTGCGATGCTTCGCCTGCGTTGCCAGCAGCTCGCCGACGAGCGCGACGGGCGCGGGTTCGGGCATCGTCACTACGAGCACTTCGCCCTGTTGCGCCTCCGCGATCGCGGCGTGGACCATGAGGTTGTCGTCCTGGCCGCAGCGAACGGTTCGCGCGGGGCCGGCTGCACGTGACCCGGGAAGCACCTGGACGAGGTCGATGTCGACGAACGGGGACCGCGCCGCGGCCTCGTGCACCGTCGCCGATCCCCAGAGCCGCCAGCTCTGCGAAGGCGTCGCTCACAGAGCATCCACCACCTGCGGCGTCACGCGCTGGAATGCCTCGGCGTACCGGATCGCGGCGCTTGCCCGACGAGCGGCGCGCGTGGTTTCCCCGCTGCTCCGCGCGCTGGTCGTAGTACGTGTGCAGGTACGCCTGGGCCTTCATCTCCGCCATCGCCGCCCGCTTTTGCTCGATGACGGAAGTGATGTCGACGAACGTCGTCGGCGTGAAGTTGCAGAGCTCCGGCTGGTGGGGCTCGAAGAGCAGCAGCTCCGGCGGCTCGATCGTCTGGAAGGCGCTTGCGACACCCGCGCCCGCGGCGAGCACCCGTGCCCGCTCGACGGCGTGGAACGTGATCGCGTGGTCGGGGTTGAACGGATCGCGGTCCGTATGCGTGACGAGCACGTCGGGCGCGTGCTCCCGGATCCGGTCGGCGATGGCGACGAGCGCCTCGCGGTCGATCTCGAGCGGGTAGTCGCCGAGATCGAGGCACTCGAAGGTCGCGCCGAGCGCGGCCGCGGCCCGCTCCGCCTCGCCGTGGCGGATCTCCTTCACGCGCTCCACCGTCTGCCCGGGCTCCTTCCAGAGCTCGCCCGACTCGCCCTGCTCGCCGTACGAGAGCGCGAGCACCTGGGCAGTACCGCCTCCGGAGGTCGTCACCGCAATCGCGCCTCCCGCACGCCACACGAAGTCGGCGCTGTGCGCGCCGACCACGAGCAGTCGTCTACTCATCGCCGGCCAGTCGCCGCGAATGGGTGACGATCATCTCTCGCACTTCGTCTTCGTCAAAGGCAGCGGCGAGCAGCCGGTCGGCCCACAGGGCGAGCCCGTCCTCGACGGCGGGATAGTGGGGATTTCCGCAGTCGCTGGAGAAGATCGTCCGCTCGATGCCCACCGCCCGCACGCCGTCGAACACGTGCTCCCAGGTCGTCTTGCCGCTCTGGGGCGTCGTCAGGCAGCGCTCGAGGAGACAGCCGCGGGCGGCCAGCGCGGCCTGGTCCTCGAGCGAGAAGTCCTGGCACGGGAACTCGGGGTGGGTCACGACAACGTCCTTCACGCCTTCCGCGAACGCCGCCTCGACGACGGCGAACGCGTCATCGCGGCCGAGGTGGCCGGTGGCGAGGATCAGGTCGTGGCGTGCGATCGCCCGCACCACGTCACGCGTCTCCGGGAGGAGCTCCCCGGACGCATCGGTGACCTCCACCGGCTCGACGCTGAGGCCGAGCTCGTGGAGCTCGTGCTGGAGCCTCGCCCACTGGGGCACGTTGTCGCCGGGCTTCGGCTCCGTGCGCCCCGCGGTCTCGGCCGCCGAGTCGACCGTCGGCATCCAGACGATCCTCGCGCCCTCACGCGCGGCGATCTCGACGGCGAGCGCATTCATGCCGCCGACGGCGCGGTTGAGCGTCAGCGTCCCGATCGCACGCACGCCCGGCACGGCGGCGGAGACGATCTGGGCACGCTCGGCCGTGGACGTGTAGTGCGACTTGAGCCCGAAGCCGGCGAGCCCCACCTCGGCGAAGCGATGCGCGAGCGCGACGTCGTCGATCCGGCGCTTCGGCACGTCGGGAGCGACGTGGATGTGCAGGTCGTACGCACCCTTGACGATCAGCCGCGCCCGCTCGCTCGGCCGGACTTCGTGCTCGGTGCGCGTCGCCATCGGGCTCGAACCTAACGCTCTTCCGTTTCCGACAGCTGAGAGAGCAAGGCAGCGCTCGCAGCGGCGACGCGGGGCTCGACGCCGAGCTCGAGCAGCAGGTCGCGTGCCGCATCCATCTCGTCGACCCTGCGGGCCGCGTGCTTTCGACTGCCCACCAGGAGACGGTCGAGCAGCGGCTCGCCGATGACGTTGCCGATCTCGCCCCGCAACCAATCAGCGTGCCCTGCGCGCTCCGCAGCGTCGAGGCTCTCGATCGCGGACGCGGCCAGCCCTTTCATGAAGACCGATCGCAAGAGCTTCATCTCCGCGGCGTCGCCGGCACGATCGGAGACGACCTCCACGGGCATGCCGAGCGGTCGCAAGGCGGCTGCGAATGCCTCGGCCCCTGGGCCGGAGGCGAGAGCGGGCGTGCCGAGCCCCTTCTCGGGCACGGGGCCCAGCAACGCGACGTCGGCGAACCGGGGGCCGGCGATCGCGGCCAGCTCGTGCTTCAGCGCGGGGGAAGCGGTGTTGAGATCGGCGTAGACCGCCCCATCGCCGAGTGCGGGCAGCGCAGACTCGGCGGCCGCCACGGCAGCACTCGCTGCGTTGGCGCTCAGCACGACGTCGGCGCCCGCGACCGCCTCCTGCGCCGTTGTCGTCGCGCCGCCGCGGGCCGGATCCGGGTCGTATCCACGAACGTCAGCGCCGGCCGCGGCGAGGTCAGCCGCGAGCCGGCCTCCCGCCTCGCCCAGTCCGAGCACCGCAATCCCAGTCACTTGTCCTTCCATTCGCCCGCCGAGAAGTAAAACAGGATTGTTGACGATCTTCGCAACGATACGGCAGTATGTGCCGCCCATGGCAACCACCGCCAGCTACGAGGCCCTCCGCGACGCCATCGTCAGCGGTGAGCTCGCACCGAACGCCCGCCTCATCGAGTCGGACATCTCTTCGACGTTCGCCATGTCGCGCGGCGCCGTGCGAACCGCGCTCATCCGGCTCGAGCAGGAGGGGCTCGTCGTGCGCGAGCCGCACCGTGGCGCGCGGGTGCGACCGGTCTCCGACGAGGAGGCAGTCGAGATCCTCCAGGCCCGCGCCGTTCTCGAAGGTCTCGCCGTCCGGCTGGCGGCCGAGCGGATCGACGAAGCGGGCAGCGCGCGTCTGCAGGCGTGTCTCGAGCGCCAGCGTGAGCTGCTCGCGGCCGGTGACCTCCTTGGAGCATCGGACACGAACGCGGAACTCCACGCCACGTTGCTCGAGCTGTCGGAACACAGCACCGCCGCTCGTCTCATCGACGCCCTGAACTCGCAGACCGTTCGCTACCAGTACCGCACGATTCTCATCCCCGGTCGCTCCGGCGCATCGGTTGCGGAGCACGCGGCCATCGTGGCGGCCGTCGTCGCCGGCCGTCCCGCCGAGGCCGAGAGCGCCATGCGCACCCACCTCTTCAACGTGGCCCAGGCGGTGCAGCAGGGACTGCTTCCCGGCGGCATCGACAACGCGAGCCGCGGTGTCCTTTGACAGGAAGTTCCCCTCGCAGCCTGGAAGACGTCCTCGGCGCCGCCGCGAGCACGGTCGATCTGCTGCGCAATGCGCCGGCGGGGCCGAACGTCTATCCCGGGGTGCCCGCCGAGTTCACGAACTGGCGCGACGAACAGCAGGCATGGCAGCAGACCTGCGTCCTCTTCGACCAGTCGTTCCACATGGCCGAGCTCGCCGTGGAAGGCCGAGACGCTCTCGCACTGCTCTCCGGGCTCGGCGTCAACAGCTTCGACGGCTTCGCGCCGGGCCGGGCGAAGCACTTCGTGCCGTGCACGTACGAGGGATACGTCATCGGCGACGTGATCCTGTTCGCCCTCGCCGAGGACACCTTCAATCTCGTGGGCCGTGCCCCGGCGCTCAACTGGGTGACGTACCACGCCGAGACGGGTGGCCACGAGGTCTCCGTGGAGCTGGACCAGCGCTCGGCGCTGCGAACCGACGGGCGGCGCAAGCACTACCGGTTCCAGGTGCAGGGCCCGAACGCGATGCAGGTGATCGAGAAGGTGCTCGGCCAGTCGCCGCCCGAGCTGAAGTTCTTCAACCTCACCGACGTGACGATCGCCGGCAAGACAGTCGGCGCGCTGCGCCACGGGATGGTCGGCCAGCCGGGTTGGGAGCTCTTCGGCCCCTGGGAGGACTACGAGGCCGTTCATGAAGCGCTGCTCGCAGCAGGCGAGGAGCTCGGCCTGCGTCAGGCGGGCGGGCGCGCGTACTCGTCCAACACGCTCGAGTCGGGCTGGATCCCGTCCCCCCTCCCGGCCGTCTACTCGGGCGACAGCCTCGAGACGTACCGCGAGTGGCTTCCCGCCGCCGGCTACGAAGCCAACGCGTCGATCGGCGGCAGCTTCGTCTCGGACGACGTCGAGGACTACTACTTCACCCCGTGGGACCTGGGCTACGGGAGCTACGTGAAGTTCGATCACGACTTCATCGGACGCGAGGCGCTCGAAGCCATAGCGGACGACGACCATCGCCAGAAGGTGACGCTGGCGCTCGACGACGAGGACGTGACGCGCACGATCGGCACGATGTTCGCAGGCCGCCGACCGCGCGAAGTTCATGGACTGGCCGTCCGCCGTCTACTCGATGCACCCGTATGACCGGGTCACCGTGGACGGCGAGACGGTCGGCGTCTCGACGTGGATCGGCTACAGCGCGAACGAGGGGAAGATGCTCACGCTCGCCGTCGTCGATGCGGAGCACGCGGAGCCAGGCGGCGAGGTGACTCTCGTCTGGGGCGAAGAGGACGGCGGCACCGCCAAGCCGACCGTCGAGCCCCACGTCCAGACGGAGTTGCGGGCGACTGTCAGCCCCGCCCCGTACGTCGAGACGGTGCGGAAGTCGTACCGCCCGGCGCGGGTCTAGCTGACTGCCTCCGCGCCTCCGCTTGTTCGCCCAGATAGCTCGCGATGAGCAGATGGCGGTCGCGCCTGAGCTCCTCGGCCGGCTTGTGCAGTACGACCTCGCCGTGCGAGAGGACGTAGCCGCGATCGGCCACCTCGAGGGCGAGATGGACGTGCTGTTCGACGAGCAGAACGGCGCAGCCTGACTCGAGGGCGTACTCCCGAACGGTCGGCAGCAACGCCTCGACGATGACGGGCGCGAGGCCGAGCGAGAGCTCGTCGAGCAGCAGCACGTGCGGGTGGCGAGCGAGGGCGCGTCCGATCGCCAGCATCTGCTGCTCACCACCCGAGAGCAGCCCGGCGCGCCGCTGGCGAAGCTCTTCCAGCTTCGGAAAGTACGTATAGGCCAGCTGCTCGTCGAGCTGTTCTCCCCGGTGGCCGAGGCGGAAGTGCTCGGCGACGGTGAGACCGAAGAAGATCCCCCTTCCCTCGGGCACGTGGGCGATGCCACTGCGGGCGCGGGCGCTGGGCGACACCGACACGAGATCGCGTCCGTCGAGCAGGATGCGGCCGGCCGACGGCTTGACGATGCCGGAGATGACGCGGAGCGTGGTCGTCTTGCCGGCGCCGTTGGCGCCGAGCAGCGCGACCACTTCGCCGGCGTCGACCGTAAGGTCCACGTCCCTGATGACGGCAGCCTGGTCGTAGCCCGCCGTCAGCTCTTCGATCTGGAGCACCGTGCTCACGAGACGGCTTCTGCGTCGGCGCCGAGCTCGGCGGACACCTCCGCTCCGGCTGATCCCAGGTACGCGCTGATCACCTGCGGGTCGCTGCGGACGGCCTCCGGCGTCCCGTGTGCGATGACCTTGCCGAACTCGAGCACGACGACGTAGTCGGAGATGGTCAGGACGAGGCCCATGTCGTGATCGACGAGCAGCGTCGTCGTGCCCTTGTCGACGGTCTCGCGCAGATGGCGGCCGAGCGCTTCGCTCTCGAGCGTGTCGAGTCCTGCGGCCGGCTCGTCGAGGCAGAGCAGACGCGGTGACGCCGCCAGCGCGCGCGCGACGCCGACCAGCTTCCGGTGGGCCTGCGACAGCTCACTCGGCATAGCCTCGCTCAGGCCCTCGAGCTCGAAGATGCGGAGCGCCTCTTCCACCTGCGCCGTCCCATCGGTCGGCCGGGAGACGACCTCCCGCACGGCGCCCAGGGCGGATGGATGCTGGGACGCGACCGCGATGTTCTCGTGCACCGTGAGGTCGTCGAACAGCTCGATCGACTGCCACGTTCGCGCCAGGCCCATGCGCGCCCGGACGTGCGGCGCCTTGCCCGACAGGTCGTTGCCGTCGAGCATGACGCTGCCGCGATAGGGAACGAAGCCCGAAATGGCGTCGATGAAGGTCGTCTTGCCGGCGCCGTTGGGCCCGATGAGGCCGAGCAGCTGGCCGGGCTCGATGCGGAGGTCCACGTCGACGACCGCGCGGACGCCGCCGAAGCTGACGGACAACGCATGTGTCTCGAGGACCGGTGTCACTCAGCTACCCTCCGCGCCGCAGTTCGGGACTGCGAGACGATTACCAGGATCATCAACAATATGTTGAACAGTCGTGTGAAAAGGTGTTACTGTCGCCTCGCTGTCACGGCCAACATACATAGCTGGATCACCACAGATGGGAGGGTCACGAATGTCGCTCTCACCCGCGCCCGGCGCACGTAGCCGTACTCGCAGCCGTCGGGCGTTCGTAACCTTTGCCGCGCTCGTAGTCGCGCTCGGGGTAGCGCTCCCCGTCGCCCTGGGCGGGGCGACGGCGTCCAGCGCGGTCACGAACTATGCGGCCTTCGTCGGCGTAAAGCCCGGCAAGGCGAACCCGAAGCTGAAGCCCGTCGTCATCGGCATGGTCAACCTCCAGGGCGGCCAGGTCCAGGTCGGGCCGCTGTGGACGCCCGCGGTCGAGACGACCGTCAAGTACGCGAACGCAGAGCTCCGCGGCGCGGCCGGACACCCGATCATCCTGAAGAAGTGCTTCATCAAGACGTCCGAGGAGGAAGGCACGCGCTGCGGCCAGGTGATGGCGAACGACAAGCGCGTATCGGTCGTGCTCTGGGGTGGCGTCGTCATCGGCAACCAGTCGTTCTACTCGGCTCTCGGCAAGAAGCCCGTCGTGGGCGGAGTGCTCGTCCACCCGATCGACGAGACGTCGAAGACCGGGGTCTACGGCGTCTTCGGCGGTAGCGCGTCAGTGCTCAGCCCGTACGGGACGTTTGCGCGGGACGTGCTGAAGGCGAAGACGGCCGCGGTCGTCTACCCGACCATTCCGGGCATCGCAGAGGCCGGCGTGTCGATCGTCGCCGCCATGCGGAGAGCCGGGCTGTCGGTGAAGCAGGTCAGTTACGACCCGAACTCGACGGACCTCGTCGGCCCGATCACGGCGGCCGGCGGTCAGAGCGCCGACGTGTTCGTGCTGCAGGACGTCGCCGCCGGGTGCGTCAACATGGCGAAGGCGCTTGCTCAGCTCAGGCTCACCCAGAAGGTGCTCACGAACCCGCTCTGCCTCGACCCGAGGGTGGCGCAGGGGCTCGGCGGTGACTACCCGAAGTGGACATGGGCGATCGCGTCTTCGCTCGGGTTCGACCTGACGGACAAGGGCGTGCCGCCCTTCCTGAAGGTCTTCAAGAAGTACGCGAAGGACCCGAAGATCACCGCCGACCCGTGGACACCCGTCGGCTTCGGGCAGACGCTGACGCTGATCAAGTGGCTGAACAAGATCGGCTACAGGAACATCACGCCTGCGGCGATCAACAAGCAGGCGTTGGCCTTCCGCGGACCGGTGCCCCTGGGCGCCCCGACGGTGAGGTGCCGAAAGTACAAGGCAATCCCGGCGGACTGCAACGACCAGACGCAGTTCTTCGAGTATCAAGGAAGCAGGAAAGTTCAAGCGGGTCTCGGGCTGGCTCAAGCCACCCGGACAGTAGGACGACCAGGACCTCTTCTGGCCGACGTCGGACGGCGGGCCCGGCTCTCGAGCCGGGCCCGCCGGCTCCGAATTAGGCTAGGTCCCTGAGCGTGGACGAGATCCAGCAGATCTGGCAGTTCGCACTGCTCGGCCTGGGCATCGGTGCGCTGATCGCCGGCATCGCGCTCGCCGTTGTCCTCTTCTACCGCGGGTCGGGCGTGATCAACCTCGCAAGCGGCGGCATCGCGATGTTCGCCGGCTACACCTACTGGGCCTTGCGAACGGGCCTCTTCGGCCCGGACATCTCGACGGCCCCCGCCCTCGTGATCACGTTCGCCGTCATCGTCGTCTTCGCCGTCGCGATGGAACTGCTCGCGTTCAGGCCTCTCCAGGCAGCATCGCCGCTCGCGAAGCTCGCCGCCTCGCTCGGTGTGCTTCTGACTCTGCAGGCTTCGATGCTGGTCGCGTTCGGCGACACGCCGAAGCCGCAGCCCCCGGTACTGCCGCAGAACCGCCAGGTAGAGCTGTGGGGCGCCTTTGTCGGGCTCGACCGCTTGCTGATGGCGGCGATCGTCATCGCGGCCGCGGCGGTGCTCGCGGCCCTCTACCGGTGGACCCGCTTCGGCCTCGCGACGCGGGCCGCATCGGAGAACGAGGTCTCGGCGACGCTCGCGGGGCTGTCGCCGAACAGCCTGTCGATGATCAACACCGTGCTCGCCTGCCTGGTCGCGGGAGGACTAGGCGTGCTCGCCGCGTCGATCACGGTGCTCTACTGGCAGACGCTCCCCCTCTACATCGTCCCCGCGCTCGCAGCCGCCTTGTTCGCGCGGTTCACGTCCTTCGGCATCGCCTGCTCCGTCGGGCTCCTGCTCGGCATGGCCCAGTCGGTGCTCCAGTTCTACATCGCGCCGAAGTCCTGGTATCCGACCGACCACGGCATTGCGATGCCCGGCGTCTGGGACCTGTTCGTCTTCGGGGCGATCGTGGTCGCGATGTTCTGGCGCGGCGCCAGCCTGCCGGGCCGCGGCGAGCTGATCGAGAAGCGCCTGCCGTTCGTTCCCCGCTCTGACCATCTGGGCCGCAATGCGGTCATCGGAGCTGGCCTGTGAGCGGCGGCGCTGATCGTCCTCCCCTGGGACTTTCGCCAGGCGCTGATCGTGTCGCTGCTCGCGTCGCTGATCTGCCTCTCGTTCGTCGTCATCACCGGCTTCGTCGGGCAGATCTCGGTCGTCCAGCTCGCCCTCGCCGGGGTGGCGGGCTACACCGTCTCGCACATGGCGGTCGACTTCGGCATCGAGTTCCCTCTTGCGCCGCTGATCGCAGTTGCGATCGCGACGGTGCTCGGGTTGCTCGTGGCGGTGTCCGCGCTCCGCGTGCGCGGCGTCAGCCTGGCCGTCGTCACGCTGGCGGCGGCGGTCGCGATCGAGAAGTTCGGATTCGCGAACTACAAGTGGGGCGGCGGGTCGGGGGCGTCGCCGGTGCCACCCCCGGAGCTGTTCGGCTTCAGCCTCGGCGCGGACTCGTCCTTCCGCGGCCTTGACGGCAAGCTGCCGAGCCCCGTCTTCGGCTTTTTCCTCCTCGCGGTGATCGTCGCGCTCTGCCTGGTCATCGCCAACGTCCGCCGGTCGAGCGTCGGTCGCCAGATGCTGGCCGTGCGCTCGAACGAGCGCGCGGCTGCTGCTGCCGGCGTGAACGTGACCGTCGTCAAGCTCGTGGGCTTCGGGCTCTCGGCGTTCATCGCCGGCGTCGCAGGCGTGATGTACAGCTACGAGTTCGGCGGGGTCAGCGCGGCGAAGTTCGGGGCGTTCGCAGCTCTCGGGCTCATCGCCTTCACGTACGTCGGCGGCATCACGATGATCTCGGGCGCCTTCGTCGCGGGTCTCATCTCGACATCGGGCCTCGTCTCGTACGCCCTCGACAAGTGGTTCGGCCTGTCCGGCAACTGGGCTCTGCTCTTCGCCGGCGTAGCGCTTATCGTCACGCTGATCATGAACCCCGAGGGCGTCGCCGGCGCCAACTACAAGACGCTGCAGAAGCGGCGCCGCCGACGACAGGCGGCCCAGGCCGCGGCCGCGGTGCCCGAGGCGTCGACGTGAGCGACGCCGGGTCGTTCCCCAGCCCGTACGAGATCGAGACTCCGCCCGGCTGCGAGGGCTGGGAGGAGATGTACCCGTACTACGCCCTGTTCGACGAGCGCAGGCGCGAGACGGACGAGCAGCGCTTCTGGTTCTGGAACTCGATGCACTTCCCGCTGCCGATGCCGGCCTTCGACATCGCGTGCGCGGACGTCCCCTACATGGGGATCGCGACGTGGCAGAACCGCGTGTTCGCCGTTCCCCCGGCGATGGGCATCGACTACCGCGTCGTCAACGGCTACATCTACATCTCCGGCAATCCGGTCACGGACCCGAGCCAAGATCGCCGAGCGCGCGGAGTTCTTCCAGAAGCGCGCGGGCTACTACTTCGAGAACTGGGACGAGCTGTACGCGAAGTGGAAGGTGAAGATGGAGGCCCTCATCGCCGAGCTCACCGAGCTACGAGTCCCGGAGCTGCACGAGTACGAGCCCGACGAGGTCGTGTTCGAGGACGATCGCGACACGGCGTACGTCGAGGTGCTCGAGGCCTACGGGCGGCTGCTGCGCTGCGGCGAGCTCATGTGGCAGCACCACAGCGAGTTCCTGCTGCTCGGCTACGGGACGTACGCGACGTTCTCGACTTCTGCAA
>CAWGEE010000034.1:0-13048 GCA_963821415.1 uncultured Actinomycetes bacterium
GCGCTGCGCCACGGGATGGTCGGCCAACCGGGTTGGGAGCTCTTCGGCCCCTGGGAGGACTACGAGGCCGTTCATGAAGCGCTGCTCGCAGCAGGCGAGGAGCTCGGCCTGCGTCAGGCAGGCGGGCGCGCATACTCGTCCAACACGCTCGAGTCGGGCTGGATCCCGTCCCCGCTCCCGGCCGTCTACTCGGGCGAAAGCCTCGAGACGTACCGCGAGTGGCTCCCTGCCACAGGCTACGAGGCCAACGCGTCGATCGGCGGCAGCTTCGTCTCGGTCGACGTCGAGGACTATTACTCACGCCGTGGGACCTGGGCTAGGGGAGCTACGTGAAGTTCGATCACGACTTCATCGGACGCGAGGCGCTCGAAGCCATAGCGGACGACGACCATCGCCAGAAGGTGACGCTGGCGCTCGACGACGAGGACGTGACGCGCACGATCGGCACGATGTTCGCGTCCGCCGACCGCGCGAAGTTCATGGACTGGCCGTCTGCCGTCTACTCGATGCACCCGTACGACCGGGTCACCGTGGACGGCGGGACGGTCGGAGTCTCGACGTGGATCGGCTACACCGCGAACGAGGAGAAGATGCTCACGCTCGCCGTGCTCGACCCCGAGTACGCGGAGCCGGGGAGCGAGGTGACGCTCGTCTGGGGCGAAGAGGACGGCGGTACCGCGAAGCCGACGGTCGAGCCCCACGTCAGACGGAGTTGCGGGCGACTGTCAGCCCCGTCCCGTACGTGGAGACCGTGCGGAAGTCGTATCGCCCGGCTCGGGTCTAGCTGACTGCCTCCCGGCCTGGCTGCTCGCCCAGATAGCTGGCAATGAGCAGGTGGCGGTCGCGCCTGAGCTCCTCGGCCGACTTGTGCAGGACGACCTCGCCGTGCGAGAGGACGTAGCCGCGATCGGCCACCTCGAGCGCGAGGTGGACGTGCTGTTCGACGAGCAGAACGGCGCAGCCCGACTCGAGGGCGTACTCCCGAACGGTCGGCAGCAGCGCCTCGACGATGACGGGCGCGAGGCCGAGCGAGAGCTCGTCGAGCAGCAGCACGTGGGGGTGGCGAGCGAGGGCGCGTCCGATCGCGAGCATCTGCTGCTCACCCCCCGAGAGCAGCCCGGCGCGCCGCTGGCGAAGCTCTGCCAGCTTCGGGAAGTACGTATAGGCCAGCTGCTCGTCGAGCTGTTCTCCCCGGTGGCCCAGGCGGAAGTGCTCGGCGACGGTGAGACCGAAGAAGATCCCCCTCCCCTCGGGCACGTGGGCGATGCCACTGCGGGCGCGGGCGCTGGGCGACACGGACACGAGATCGCGGCCGTCGAGCAGGATGCGGCCGGCCGACGGCTTGACGATGCCGGAGATGACGCGGAGCGTGGTTGTCTTGCCGGCGCCGTTGGCGCCGAGCAGCGCGACCACTTCGCCGGCGTCGACCGTAAGGTCCACGTCTCTGATGACGGCAGCCTGGTCGTAGCCCGCAGTCAGCTCTTCGATTTGAAGCACCGTGCTCACGAGATTGCTTCTGCGTCGGCGCCGAGCTCGGCCGACACCTCCGCTCCGGCGGCGCCGAGGTAGGCGCTGATCACCTTCGGATCCGCGCGGACGGTCTCCGGCGACCCCTGTGCGATCACCTCGCCGAACTCGAGCACGACGACGTAGTCGGAGATCGTCAGGACGAGGCCCATGTCGTGATCGACGAGCAGCGTCGTCGTGCCCTTGTCGACGGTCTCGCGTAGATGGCGGCCGAGCGCTTCGCTCTCGAGCGTGTCGAGTCCTGCGGCAGGCTCGTCGAGACAGAGGAGCCGCGGTGCCGCGGCGAGCGCCCGCGCTACCCCGACCAGCTTCCGGTGGGCCTGCGACAGCTCACTGGGCATCGCCTCGCTCAAGCCCTCGAGCTCGAAGATGCGGAGCGCCTCTTCCACCTGCGCCGTCCCATCGGTCGGCCGGGAGACGACCTCCCGCACGGCGCCCAAGGCGGATGGATGCTGGGACGCGACCGCGATGTTCTCGTGCACGGTGAGGTCGTCGAACAGCTCGATCGACTGCCAAGTGCGCGCCAGGCCCATGCGCGCCCGGACGTGCGGCGCCTTGCCCGACAGGTCGTTGCCGTCGAGCATGACACTGCCGCGATAGGGAACGAAGCCCGAGATGGCGTCTATGAAGGTGGTCTTGCCGGCGCCGTTGGGCCCGATCAGGCCGACGAGCTGGCCCGGCTCGATCGTAAGGTCGACGTCGACGACCGCGCGGACGCCGCCGAAGCTGACGGACAACGCGTGTGCCTCGAGGACCGGTGTCACTCAACTACCCTCCGCGCCGCAGGTCGGGACTACGAGACGATTACCAGGATCATCAACAATATGTTGAACAGTCGTGCGAAAAGGTGTTACTGTCGCCTCGCTGTCACGGCCAACATATATAGCTGGATCACCAGAGATGGGAGGGTCACGAATGTCGCTCTCACCCACGCCCGGCGCACGTAGCCGCACTCGCAGCCGTCGGGCGTTCGTAACCTTTGCTGCGCTCGTAGTCGCGCTCGGGGTAGCACTCCCGGTCGCCCTGGGCGGGGCGACGGCTCCCGCCGCGGTCACGAACTATGCGGCCTTCGTCGGTGTAAAGCCCGGCAAGGCTAACCCGAAGTTGAAGCCGCTCGTCATCGGCATGGTCAACCTCCAGGGCGGACAGGTCCAGGTCGGGCCGCTGTGGACGCCCGCGGTCGAGACGACCGTCAAGTTCGCGAACGCAGAGCTCCGCGGCGCGGCCGGACACCCGATCATCCTGAAGAAGTGCTTCATCAAGACGTCCGAAGAGGAAGGCACGCGCTGCGGCCAGGCGATGGCGAACGACAAGCGCGTATCGGTCGTGCTCTGGGGTGGCGTCGTCATCGGCAACCAGTCGTTCTACTCGGCTCTCGGCAAGAAGGCCGTCGTTGGCGGGGTGCTCGTCCACCCGATCGACGAGACGTAGAAGACCGGGGTCTTCGGCATCTTCGGCGGTAACGCGTCAGTGCTCAGCCCGTACGGGACGTTCGCGCGGGACGTGCTGAAGGCGAAGACGGCTGCGGTCGTCTACCCGACCATCCCGGGCATCGCAGAGGCCGGCGTGTCGATCGTCGCCGCCATGCGGAGAGCCGGGCTGTCGGTGAAGCAGGTCAGCTACGACCCGAACTCGACCGGACCTCGTCGGCCCGATCACAGCCGCCGGCGGTCAGAGCGCCGACGTGTTCGTGCTGCAGGACGTCGCCGCCGGGTGCGTCAACATGGCGAAGGCGCTTGCGCAGCTCAGGCTCACGCAGAAGGTGCTCACGAACCCACTCTGCCTCGACCCGAGGGTGGCGCAGGGGCTCGGCGGTGACTACCCGAAGTGGACATGGGCGATCGCGTCCTCGCTCGGGTTCGACCTGACGGACAAGGGCGTGCCGCCCTTCCTGAGGGTCTTCAGGAAGTACGGGCCAAAGCCGACGATCACGCCCGACCCTTGGACTCCGGTCGCATTCGGGCAGACGCTGACGCTGATCAAGTGGCTGAACAAGATCGGCTACAGGAACATCTCGCCTGCGGCGATCAACAAGCAGGCGAAGGCGTTCCGCGGACCGGTGCCGCTGGGCGCTCCGACGGTGAAGTGCGGGAAGTACAAGGCAATCCCAGCGGACTGCAACGACCAGACGCAGTTCTTCGAGTATCAAGGAAGGGGAAAGTTCAAGCGGGTCTCGGGCTGGCTCAAGCCACCGGGACAGTAGGCGGCTAGGACCTCTGGCCGACGCAGGACAGCGGGCCCGGCTCTCGGGCCGGGCCCGCCAGCTCCGAATTAGGCTACGTCCATGAGCGTGGACGAGATCCAGCAGATCTGGCAGTTCGCACTGCTCGGCCTGGGCATCGGTGCGCTGATCGCCGGCATCGCGCTCGCCGTTGTCCTCTTCTACCGCGGGTCGGGCGTCATCAACCTCGCAAGCGGCGGCATCGCCATGTTCGCCGGGTACACCTACTGGGCATTGCGCACTGGTCTCTTCGGGCCCGACATCTCGACGGCACCCGCGCTCGTGATCACGTTCGCCGTCATCATCGTCTTCGGCGTCGCGATGGAGCTGCTCGCGTTCAGGCCCCTCCAGGCAGCATCGCCGCTCGCGAAGCTCGCCGCCTCGCTCGGTGTGCTGCTGACCCTGCAGGCGTCGATGCTGGTCGCGTTCGGCGACACGCCGAAGCCGCAGCCGCCGGTCCTGCCGCAGAACCGCCAGGTAGAGCTCTGGGGCGCCTTCGTCGGGCTCGACCGCTTGCTGATGGCGGCGATCGTCATCGTGGCCGCCGCGGTGCTCGCAGCCCTCTACCGGTGGACCCGCTTCGGCCTCGCGACGCGGGCCGCATCGGAGAACGAGGTCTCGGCGACGCTCGCGGGGCTGTCGCCGAACAGCCTGTCGATGATCAACACCCTGCTCGCCTGCCTGGTCGCGGGAGGGCTCGGCGTGCTCGCCGCGTCGATCACGGTGCTCTACTGGCAGACGCTCCCCCTGTACATCGTCCCCGCGCTGGCAGCCGCGTTGTTCGCGCGGTTCACGTCGTTCGGCATCGCCTGCTCCGTCGGGCTCCTGCTCGGCATGGCCCAGTCGGTGCTCCAGTTCTACATCGCGCCGAAGTCGTGGTATCCGACCGACCACGGCATTGCGATGCCCGGCGTCTGGGACCTGTTCGTCTTCGGGGCGATCGTGGTCGCGATGTTCTGGCGCGGCGCCAGCCTGCCGGGCCGCGGCGAGCTGATCGAGAAGCGCCTGCCGTTCGTTCCCCGCTCTGACCATCTTGGCCGCAATGCGCTGATCGGAGCTGCGCGTGTGCGCGGCCGCGCTGATCGTCCTCCCCTGGGACTTTCGCCAGGCGCTGATCGTGTCGCTGCTCGCGTCGCTGATCTGCCTCTCGTTCGTCGTCATCACCGGCTTCGTCGGGCAGATCTCGGTCGTCCAGCTCGCCCTGGCCGGGGTGGCGGGCTACACCGTCTCGCACATGGCGGTCGACTTCGGCATCGAGTTCCCGCTCGCGCCGCTGATCGCCGTTGCGATCGCGACGGTGCTCGGGTTGCTCGTGGCGGTGTCCGCGCTCCGCGTGCGCGGCGTCAGCCTGGCCGTCGTCACGCTGGCCGCGGCGGTCGCGATCGAGAAGTTCGGGTTCGCGAACTACAAGTGGGGCGGCGGGTCGGGGGCGTCGCCCGTGCCACCCCCGGAGCTGTTCGGCTTCAGCCTCGGCGCGGACTCGTCCTTCCGCGGCCTCGACGGCAAGCTGCCGAGCCCCGTCTTCGGCTTCTTCCTCCTCGCGGTGATCGTCGCGCTCTGCCTGGTCATCGCCAACGTCCGCCGGTCGAGCGTCGGTCGCCAGATGCTGGCCGTGCGCTCGAACGAGCGCGCGGCTGCCGCTGCCGGCGTCAACGTGACCGTCGTCAAGCTCGTGGGCTTCGGGCTTTCGGCGTTCATCGCCGGCGTCGCAGGCGTGATGTACAGCTACGAGTTCGGCGGGGTCAGCGCGGCGAAGTTCGGGGCGTTCGCAGCTCTCGGGCTCATCGCCTTCACCTACGTCGGCGGCATCACGATGATCTCCGGCGCCTTCGTCGCGGGTCTCATCTCGACCTCGGGCCTCGTCTCGTACGCCCTCGACAAGTGGTTCGGCCTGTCCGGCAACTGGGCTCTGCTCTTCGCCGGCGTAGCGCTTATCGTCACGCTGATCATGAATCCCGAGGGCGTCGCCGGCGCGAACTACAAGACGCTGCAGAAGCGGCGCCGCCGACGACAGGCGGCCCAGGCCGCGGCCGCGGTGCCCGAGGCGTCGACGTGAGCGACGCCGGGTCGTTCCCCAACCCGTACGAGATCGAGACTCCGCCCGGCTGCGAGGGCTGGGAGGAGATGTACCCGTACCACGCCCTGTTCGACGAGCGCAGGCGCGAGACGGACGAGCAGCGCTTCTGGTTCTGGAACTCGATGCACTTCCCGCTGCCGATGCCGGCCTTCGACATCGCGTGCGCGGACGTCCCCTACATGGGGATCGCGACGTGGCAGAACCGCGTCTTCGCCGTCCCCCCGGCGATGGGCATCGACTACCGGGTCGTCAACGGCTACATCTACATCTCCGGCAACCCGGTCACGGACCCGGCCAAGATCGCCGAGCGCGCGGAGTTCTTCCAGAAGCGCGCGGGCTACTACTTCGAGAACTGGGACGAGCTGTACGCGAAGTGGAAGGTGAAGATGGAGGCCCTCATCGCCGAGCTCACCGAGCTTCGCGTCCCGGAGCTGCACGAGTACGAGCCCGACGAGGTCGTGTTCGAGGACGATCGCGACACGGCGTACGTCGAGGTGCTCGAGGCGTACGGACGGCTGCTGCGCTGCGGCGAGCTCATGTGGCAGCACCACAGCGAGTTCCTGCTGCTCGGCTACGGCGCCTACGCCACGTTCGTCGACTTCTGCAAGGGCAGCCTCCCGGACATCCCCGATCAGCACATCGCCCAAATGGTTGCGGGCATCGACGTGCTCCTGTTCAGGCCGGACGCCGAGCTCAAGCGGCTGGCACGTCTAGCCGTCGAAACAGGGGTGGACTCGGCGTTCGTCGACGGACGCTCGCCGGAGGAGATCGACGCCGAGCTCGCGCAGTCGGAGGCCGGGAGGGCATGGCTGGAGGAGCTCGAGCAGGTGAAGGACCCGTGGTTCAACATGGCCACAGGCGACGGTCTCTACCACTACTACGGCAGCTGGCTCGACGACCCGACCATTCCCTACGCGTCGCTCGTCGGCTACGTGCGCGCGCTGAAGGAGGGCGAAGAGGTCGAGCGGCCGACCGAGGAGCTCGCCCGCGAGCGGGACCGGCTCGCGGAGCAGTACGGCTCACTCCTCGACGAGGAGACGCGCAAGGGCTTCGACGAGCTGCTCGGGCTCTCACGCATGGTCTTCCCGTACGTCGAGGAGCACAAGTTCATCTGCGACTACTGGTTCCTGACGAGGTGGTGGAACAAGGTGCGCGAGTTCGGCGCGCTACTCGCGAAGCACGGCTACCTGGAGGATGCCGAGGACGTCTTCCAGCTCTCCCGCCACGAGGTCGCCTCGGCGCTCGACGAGCTCGTCCTCGTGTGGGCGACGGGCGGCGAGCCGCTGGGCCCGAAGCACTGGCCGCCGATCGCCGCGCGCCGCAAGGAGATCCTCGAGCGGCTCGCGGACTGGACTCCGCCACCCGCTCTCGGCGTCATGCCCGAGGCGGTGAACGACCCGGTGCTGAACATGCTGTGGGGCATCACCACCGAGCGTGTGCGTGCGTGGGCAAGGCAGGAGGAGGGCGGGCTCGAGCTGACGGGAGCGCCGGCGTCGCCGGGCACCGTCGAGGGCCTCGCGCGCGTGGTGATCGACGTTCGGCAGATCAGAGACGTGCGCGACGGCGACATCCTCGTCTGCCCGATCACTTCGCCTGCGTGGGCACCGATCTTCACAAAGGTCCAGGCGGTGGTCACGGACATCGGCGGCGTCATGTCCCATGCCGCGATCGTCTGCCGTGAGTACGGCCTGCCGGCCGTCGTGGGCACCGGCCGCGCCACCTCGCAGATCCAGACGGGCCAGACGATCCGCGTCGACGGGACGGCGGGAACGGTGGCCATCCTCGAGGCGGGCTCAGATCCGCCCGCATAGGGCGCCGTGCACCTCGACGGCGTCAGAGGGCTTGGTCTTCTGCGGGGTCTGGACAACGGTTGCAGGCTCCCTTAAACTCGGCGCGCAAGGCAGGCTGCCTGTCCGATACCGAAAGGAGCGTTTCATGAGGAGGAGCAAGACCGGTGGCGTCGTGGCCGCCGCTGCTGCGGTCATCTCCCTCGTCTTCGCGTCGGCGTCCGCGACGAGCACGGACCAGGGGGGACCGATTTACTTCGGCATGGACGCGCCACTGACGGGCCCGACGCAACTCGTCGGCCAGAGCGACCGCCAGACCGTCGACGCAGTTGTCAAGTACTGGAACGCCCGCGGCGGGATCAAGGGCAGAAAGGTCGTGGTGGACGTTCTCGACAACGCGTCGAACCCGTCACAGGCAGTGCAGAACGTGCAGAAGTTCATCAGCGACCGGAAGTACGTCGCGATCTTCGGGTCCGGGAACGCAGCGGCCGCGGTCGCGACCGGCGCCATCGCGAGCCAGGGCAAGATCCCGTTCATCGCCCTCTCGCCGCCGACGCAGCTCGTCAGCCCGCCACAGCCGTTCGCGTACATCCTCACGGCCACGACCCGCCTGTACGCGTACAGCGATGCCCGCTACCTTCGGACGCTCGGCATCAAGAAGATCTGGCTGATGGGCGACAACGGCGGCTTCGGGCGCGAAGGCCCCGAGGTCGTGAAGAAGCTCGCGGCGACGTACGGCTTCGAGATCGTCGACACGACGATCTTCTCGCCGGCGGCGACCGACTTCTCGGCCGAGCTGACCAAGATCAAGAACTCCGGAGCCCAGGCGCTCTGGCTCTGGACGGCGACGCCCGCCGGCCCGACGATTGTGAAGCAGTTCAAGCAACTCCAGCTGCCGCAACAACTCGTGCTGACCGGCGCGAACGCCTCGCCGCAGTTCCTTGAAGGAACCTGTGGTGACGTGAACGGCGCGATCATCAACTCGTTCCTCGCCACGGTCTGGAAGTCCCTGCCGAAGAAGGACCCCGTGCGTGCCCAGGCCGCCCTGCTCGAGAAGATCATCAAGCGGCCCGTCTCGAACTTCGACGGCGACGCCAGCGGCGCGCTCTGGGCATACAAGGCGGCGATCGAGAAGAGCAACGGCACCCGCGCCGGCATCAACACCGCCCTGGAGACGAAGCTCCGTGGGCTCGTCACGCCCGCCGGCAAGATCTTCCTGTCGAAAATCAACCACACGGGCCTCCAGATGGGCTCCATGTGGGTCGGGAAGATCCAAAGCTGCAAGCTCAAGCCGCTCTTCGGCGCCGCCTTCGAGAAGAAGAAGTAGAGGGACTCTCGCGCCGCAGGGCCCGGCAAGACCGGCGCCCTGCGGCGCGTCTGGCGCGACACGGTCCGTGTGACACGATGGACGCTTTGACCGAGCCTCTTCCAGCCGAGAAGGCCGGCGAGTGGCCGGAGCCTGGCTATTGCTACGCGATCGCCCGTCTGCAGCAGCGGGTGTTCGCCGGGGTCACAGAACGGGTAGCTCCGTACGGCCTCACGACGCTGCAGTTCACGACGCTAAGCATCCTCGACCGCCATGGCGCTCCGCTGTCGACGTCGCAGCTCGCTCGGCGTGCGTTCATGACGCCGCAGTCGATGAGCGAAGTGATCCATGCGCTCGAGCGCAAGGGCTTCATCAAGCGCGACCCGCACCCGAGTAATCGAAGGACGCTGCCGGCGGCGCTCACTCGCAAGGGCGGGCGCGTCCTCGCCGCTTGCGAGCAGACTGTTGCCGAGTTCGAGAGCCAGTTGCTCGCTGGGTTCACGGTTGAAGACCGCGCGGCGTTCCTGCGAATGGTCAAGGCCGCCGTGCGCAATCTCGGCGGAGGTTTTCCGCATGCCTGATAGTCATCACGAGTGTCAGGTGGCCTGATTCCCCGTGGCGCCGGCTCCTGTCGCGCTCGCATCTGAGTCCGGTGACGAGCTCGCTTGCGAGCTCGTCGGCGTTGCTAAAGCCTTCGGTGCGGTCAGGGCGGTCGATGACGTGTCGCTCGACATCGCGGCCGGCTCTCTCACCTGCCTGATCGGACCGAACGGCGCCGGGAAGTCGACGCTCCTCGGCTGCATCTCCGGCTTCCACCTCGTGGACGCGGGCTACGTGCGCATCGGCGGCCGCGACGTTACGCACTGGCCGGCGCATCGCCGTGCCCGCCACGGGCTCGCCACGGTCTTCCAGACGACGCGCCCGCTCGCGCAGCTCGACGTGCTCGACAACGCTGCCGTCGGGGCACACGTCCGCTCGCATGCGGGTTTCCTCGCCAGCATGCTGCGCCCGCCCTGGCAGTGGCGCGAGGAGGACCGCGTCCGGCGGGATGCGCGAGAGGCGCTCGAGATCGTCGGGCTCGATGACCGCGCGTCGGCACCCGCGGCGGTGCTCCCGCTCGGGCAGTTGCGGCTCCTGTCGCTCGCGCGGGCCCTCGCGCAAAGGCCCGACCTCCTCCTACTCGACGAGCCCGCCGCGGGCCTGCGTGCCGGCGAGAAGGCGCGACTGGTCGAGGCGCTCCAAATGCTCTCGAAGCAAGGGCTGACGATGGTGCTCGTCGAGCACGACATGCAGTTCGTCGGCGCGATCGCGGAGCGCGTGGTCGTCCTCGACCGCGGACGCGTGATCGCAGATGGTACGCCGCCCGAGGTGAGGACAGACCCCGGCGTGATCGCTGCCTACCTCGGCTCCACCTCGCTGTGAGTGCCCTCGTCGACGTACGAGAGCTCGTCGTGCGGTATGGGCCGGCGGTCGCCCTCGACGGCGTTTCGTTGACGGTGGGCGTCGGCGAGCGGGTCGCGCTCGTGGGCGCGAACGGCGCCGGGAAGAGCTCGTTGCTGAATGCCGTGTGCGGCGTCGTCCGGCCTGCCGGAGGCACCGTTCACGTCGGCGGCGACGACGTGACGGGCAGAACGCCGAACCAGGTCGTGCGGCGCGGGCTGACGCAGGTGCCGGAAGGGCGTCAGGTCTTTCCCAGCCTGGCGGTCGAGGCGAACCTCATGCTGGGCGCGTTCGGCCGCTCCTTCAGGACCGAGATCGTCACGTCGACGCTTCGCTACCGGCGTAGGCGCCGCGAGGCGCGCGAGCGCCTCGAGCGGATCTACTCCCTGCTGCCGAAGCTGTACGAGCTGCGCGACCGCCCCGCAGGTCGCACGTCCGGCGGCGAGCAGCAGATGGTGGCAATCGGACGCGCACTCATGGCCGAGCCACGCGCGCTCGCAATCGACGAGCTCTCGCTCGGCCTCGCACCGCTCGTCGTCGAGCAGCTCGTCGGTTTCCTGCACAGGCTGAACGAGGAGGACAAGGTCGCCATATTGCTCGTCGAGCAGAACGCGCTCCTGGCATTCGACCTCTGCGAGCGCGCGTACGTGCTCGAGACGGGACGTGTCGTCCTCGCCGGCGAGAGTCGCGAGATACGCGACCGCCCGGAGGTCCACAGCGCATACCTCGGGGCCGGTCCTGGATGACGACGTTCCTACAGCTCGTCGTCATCGGTCTCTCAACGGGATCTGCGTTCGCGCTCGTCGGCATGAGCCTCGTGCTCGTATATCGCACGACGGGCATCGTCAACTTCGCGCAGGGCGTGTTCGCGGTGATGGGCGGGCTTTTCACGTTCCAGCTCTCCGACGACATGCCGCTCGCGCTCGCGGCGCTCGTTTCGATCCTCATTGCGGCGTTCGCCGCATCGATTCTCGCCGTCGTTGCTGTGGGCTTTCGCCGCCGGACGACAAGCCTTGCCAGCACCATCATCACGCTCGGCGCCGCGTTCCTTGCGCAAGCCCTGCTGCTGCTCAAGTTCGGCGACATCCCGCGCAGCTATCCCGGCATCTCCGATCGCGCCTGGAACGTCGGCGGAGTCCTCATCCAGCCGCAGTATGTGCTGATCGCGGGCGTGGCACTGCTCGCGGCGATCGCGCTGACCCTCTTTCTGCGACGGACGATCGTCGGCCAGGCGCTGGTGGCCTGCGCGGACTCCCGTCCCGCCGCCGAGCTCGTCGGCTTGAACATCCGCTCGCTCGCTGTCGTCGCGTTCGTCGGCGCGGGAACTCTGTGCGCGCTCGGCGGCTCGCTGCTTGCCCCGAGCAGCCCGATGACGTTCAGCTCGGACGTCGCGATCACCGTCAACGGTTTCGCGGCGGCAGTATTCGGCGGGCTCGGTTCCATCCGCCTCGCGTTGATCGGCGGGTATGCGCTCGGAATCCTCGAGCAGCTCGTGGTCGGCTACATCGACCCCCAGTACAGCCTGATCATCGCGCTCATCGTCATGCTCGTCCTGATCGGCTGGCGCTCGCGAGCGGAGATCGCGAGCGCATCCCACGAGGCACATACGGCAATCCAACGTGCGCGGGTGCCGTGGCCTGCACCGGTCCGCATCGTGCTGATACTCGCGGGGGGCGCGTTCGCCTGCTGGCTTCCGTACCAGCTTTCGTCGTTCGACGTATCGCTCTACGACCGAATGGGTCTATACGCGCTCGTCACGATCGGCCTCACGCTGTTGATGGGATACGCGGGTCAGATCTCGCTGGGCCAGGGCGCGTTCTTCCTCATCGGTGCCTACACGTCGGCGATCCTCACCGTTGGGCTCGACCCGGCGACACGCTTCATCGACCCCGAGGCGGGAATCTCGCCCCTCGTCGCCGTCCTCGCTGCGCCCGTCGTCACCGCTGTGATCGCTGCCGTCATCGGGGTCCCGCTGTTACGCCTCCACGGCCATTACCTCGCCTTCGCAACGCTCGCGCTCGCCCTCATCGCCTTCGCCCTCCCCTCCGCCTGGGACCGCTTCACGGGCGGCGAGTACGGCATCTCGGTCACGAAGCCGCTCAGCGTCTTCGGGCAGGATCTGCGAGGGCCCCTGCACGCAGCTGTCGTCTGGGGTGTCGTCACCGTCGCGTTGCTGCTCGCGACGAACCTCGTCCACTCACGCGTGGGTAGGGCACTGCAAGCGATCGCGACCGACGAGACGTCTGCGGCCGCCTCGGGAATACCTGTTCCGAGCTACAAGCTACGGCTGTTCGTGTTCGCGGCGGCGCTCGCCGGCCTCGGCGGCGGCCTGTTCACGTTCTCGTTCCTGATCGTCACGCCTGGGGCATTCCCGATCGTGCTCAGCATCCAGTTCGTCGTCATGGTCGCCGTCGGGGGACTCGGCAACATCTACGGAGCCGTCGCCGGCACCGTCGCGATCCTGTACCTCGAGCAGGAGCTGCGCGAGATCGGCGCCCGCTCCGAGCTATTTGGCTGGGACCTTCCCGCCGCGGCACCGACCGTCTTCTCGTTCGGCGTGTTCGGCCTCATCCTCATCGCCATCATGCTCTTCTTCCCTCGTGGGCTCCTGCCGGCGCTCGGTGACGCTGCGGTCGCGGGTCGGAAGCGTCTCCCTCTCGGGCGCCGCGCACGGAGCTCCACCGGCGTCG
>CAWGEE010000035.1:0-27552 GCA_963821415.1 uncultured Actinomycetes bacterium
CGAAAGGAGACCGCATGGCAGGCAAGCTCGTGCACTGGGAGTTCCCCGCGGACGACGCCGGACGCGCGACGTCATTCTGGAACTCGCTCTTCGGCTGGGACTTCGAGGAATACCAGGGCAGCGGTTACCACATGACGCAGTCGACGGAGCCCGGCGGAGCCCTTCAGACCCGGCAGGAAGGCCAGACCGGCATCACTGTGTACTTCGACACGGACGACGTCGAGGCAGCCTCGGACAAGGTGAAGTCGATCGGCGGCTCGGTGCTCATGGAGAAGAGCCCCGTGCCCAACATGGGGTACTTCGCGATCTGCCAGGACACCGAGGGCAACACCTTCGGTCTCTGGGAGACCGACGAGTCAGCTGCGGCTCCGAGCTAGCCCTACTAAGCAGTCGCGCGGGATCAGAAGAGTGCGGCCTCGGACGCCCGGCGCCCGAGGATCGTGCTTGCCACGAGGCGCCGCCAGGCTGAACAGCCTATGTCGGCTAAGGTTGCTCGATAGACACCTGCCTGTTCGTCGACGAGGCTCGCCAGCTCGACCTCGGCGAGCGAGGTTGCCACCTTGGCGGCCGGCACGGCCAGCTCTCGCGTCAGCTCGTCGGGCGCGGCGGGCCGGTCGCGAAGCCGCGAGAGCACGAGCGCTGCCGGCGGCGACAGCTCGACGGGCTGCGGCTGACTGGGCGCGATGCCGAAGGCCTCGAGCACGTCAGCAGCGGAGGTGAGCGCCGTCGCTCCCGTACGTAGCAGTGCATTCGTCCCCGCCGAGAGCGCGGACGTGATCTCGCCCGGCACGGCGAAGACCTCGCGCCCCTCTTCCAGCGCGAGGTCGGCCGTGATCAGCGCGCCGCTTCGCTCCCTCGCCTCGACGACGACGGTGGCCGCGGCCAGCCCCGCGATGATCCGGTTGCGGGCCGGGAACCGCCAGGGGGCGGGCTCCACGCCCGGCGCGTACTCCGACACGATCAGTCCGCGCTCTGACACACGCCTGGCGAGCTCGGCATGGGCGGCCGGGTAGACGCGGTCGATGCCGCAGCCGAGCACGGCGACGGTCGTCCCACCCGCCTCGAGTGCACCGCGGTGAGCCTCTCCGTCTACTCCACGGGCCAAGCCGCTGACCACGACGAGGCCGGCCGCGGCGAGCTCGCGGCCGAGCGTCCTGGCCACCGACGCGCCGTATGGAGAGCAGGAACGCGCACCGACGACGGCGACCGCGGGCTGGTCGAGCAGCGCCGCGTCAACGTCACCGCGTACGAACAGCCCGATCGGCGGGTCGAAGATCGCAGTCAGGCCACGCGGAAAGGCGGGTTCGGAACGACCGAGCCAGCGGATGCCCTGCGCCTGGATCATGACGAGGTACGCCCTTGCGTCGAACTCGCGCACGAACCTCGCGAAGCGTGCGGACCGGGGCTCGGCAACGAGATGCGATCCGGTCTCGGCCGCGAACGCGGCAACGGCGAGATCGCTCATGCGTCGAGCTCCCTCGGAACGCGGTAGGAGAGCGCCTCGGCGACATGCTCGGGCTGAATGTCCTCGGAGCCCGCCAACGCGGAGATCGACTGGGCCACACGCGCGACGCGCGCTCGTCCGCGGCCCGAGAGAGGCAGGCGCTCGACGGCACGCGTCAGCAGCTCTTCCGCCGCCGGCGTCCGCCGCGGCGGCGACACGCGAAGCAACTCTCGCGCGCCCGCCACGCGGGCGGCCGCGCCGGACGACGGCTCGGCCGGCGGTGCTGCGAGCTCCTGCGCGAGCGGCCGAGGCACGGTGACGACGAGGTCGAACCGGTCGAGCAGCGCACGCGAGAGCTTGTCGCGGAAAGCGGCGAGGCGCTGCGCGGAGCACGAGCACTCCACCGCCGGGTCGCCACGCCCGCCGCAGGAACAGAGGTTCATCGTCGCCACGAGCTGGAAGCGGGCCGGGAAGAGCGCCATCCCCTGCGCGCGGGCGATGCTGACGATCCCGTCCTCCAGCGGCTGGCGCAGTGCCTCGAGTGCGGGCCGCACGAATTCCGGCAGCTCGTCGAGCAGCAGCACGCCGTGATGGGCGAGGCTCGCCTCGCCGGGACGCGGGCCCGGTCCGCCGCCTACGACGGCCGCCACCGAGGCGCTGTGGTGCGGCGCGCGGAACGGCGGCGACGCGATCAGCGGCTGGCCGGGAAGCAGCAGCCCGGCCACCGAATGGATGCGCGTGACCTCGAGCGCCTCGTCCGGAGCGAGGGCAGGCAGGATGCCGGGCAGCCGGCGAGCGAGCATCGTCTTGCCCGTCCCGGGCGGGCCCGCCAGCAGGAGGTTGTGTCGGCCGGCGGCCGCGATCTCGAGCGCGCGCCGTCCACGCTCCTGCCCGCGGACGTCCGCTAGGTCGGGATGGGTGACGGCGGGCGGACCGCCGTTCGGCGGCTCGTACGGAGGCGGCTCGGCCTCGCCGCGCAGGTAGGCGGCAGCCTCGGCGAGATGGCGCAGCGGCACCGGCTCGATGCCGGCGAGCGCGGCCTCTGCCGCCGAGCGGGCGGCGCAGAGCAGCCGTTCGAGCCCACCCTTGCGAGCACCTTCCGCAGCCGCGAGCACGCCACCGACAGGCCGGACGCGCCCGTCGAGCGCCAGCTCGCCGACGGCGGCGTGCCCTTCCAGCCGCTCTCGCGGGATCTGATGCGATGCCGCAAGCACGGCCAGCGCGATCGGCAGGTCGAAGCCCGAGCCCTCCTTCCGCAGCCCCGCGGGCGCGAGATTCACGGTGATCCGGTGTCGCGGCCACTCGAGACCTGCCGCGGCCACGCTCGAGCGCACGCGGTGCTTCGCCTCCTGGCACGCACGGTCTGCGAGGCCCACGATCGTGAAGCCGGGCAGGCCGCTCTCGACGTTGGCCTCCACCTCCACGCGGCGCGCGTCGAGGCCGACAAGAGCGTGGGTGACCGTGCGCGCGAGCACACGACCGAACGTAGCCGCGAGATCCACGCTCGTCGGTGACAGCTCTGTGCCGATTTACGCGCGTTAGGCTGCGCCGATGTCTCTGTGGCTGTGGATCGCGCTCGCCGTCATCGTTCTCCTCGGCCTGTGGATCGTCTACGCCTACAACAGCCTCATCCGCGTCCGCAACGAGGCAGAGACCGGCTGGGCGAACATCGATGTGCAGCTGCGACGGCGCGCGGACCTGATCCCGAACCTCGTCGAGGCGGTCAAGGGCTACGCGGCGCACGAGCGCGAGGTGTTCGACGAGGTGACGCGGGCGCGCGCCGCCGTGATGAGCGCTTCCGGGCCGCAGCAGGCCGCGGAGGCGAACGACCTGCTGGGGGCTGCGCTCGGCCGGCTGTTCGCCGTGGCGGAGGCCTACCCGCAGCTCCGCGCTTCCGAGAACTTCATGCACCTGCAGGAGGAGCTGACGGACACCGAGGACAAGATCGCCGCCGCGCGCCGCTACTACAACGCAACCGTGCTGCGCTTCAACAACCGCCAGCAGACGTTCCCGACGCTGCTCGTCGCGCGCCTGTTCCGCTTCGAGCCGCGCGAGTTCTTCGAGGCCGGCGAGGGCGCGGAGGCTCCGGTCAGCGTGGCCTTTAGCGGCTGATGACGCTCCAGCAGCAGATTCGCGCCAACCGCTGGCGCACGATCTGGCTGCTCCTGCTCTTCGCCCTGCTCGTGATCGGCCTGGGCCTGCTGCTCTCCTTCGTCTTCGACCCGACGATCCTCACGTTCGTCGCCATCGGCGGCTTCGCATACGCGCTCATCTCCTGGTTTGCGGCCGACCGCATGGTCGCCGGCATCACCGGCGCCCAGAAGATCGAGAAGCGGGACAACCCGTACCTCTACCGCCTGCTCGAGAACGTCTCCATCGCCGCCGGGCTGGAGCAGACTCCCGAGCTCCGGCTCGTGGAGGACGACGCGCCGAACGCCTTCGCCGCCGGCCGCAGCCCCAAGAAGGCATTCGTGGCAGTGACGACGGGGCTGGTGGAGCTGATGGACGAGCGCGAGCTGGAAGCTGTGCTCGCCCACGAGGTGGCGCACATCCGCAACCGCGACGTCCGCCTGATGACGCTCGTCGCGCTACTGGTAGGCGTGATCGCGCTGCTGGCGGACATCCTGCTCCGCATGGCGTTCTTCGGCGGCGGCAAGCGCGGCTCGAACCCGATCATCACCATCATCGCGTTCGGCGCGCTGCTGCTGGCGCCGATCGCCGGCGTCGTCATCCAGCTCGCGGTGTCGCGGCGACGCGAGTACCTGGCGGACGCGTCCGCCGCCGAGATCACGAACGACGCCGAGGCTATGGCCCTCTCGTTGCGCAAGCTGCAGCTCGACCAGCGCGAGACGCGTCACGCCAGCCGCGCCGTCGCCCACATGTACATCGAGAGCCCGTTGCGGCAGGCGCACGGCCCGCAGGCCAGTCTGAGCGGCCTCTTCTCGACGCACCCGCCGCTCGAGAAGCGCATCGCCGCGCTCGAGGAGGCCGGCGGCTTCAGGCTGGCGCCCGTTTAGGAGGGTCTGGCGGAACGGTGCTCGTCGCCGGGGCGCGCTGGAGGTTGTGATGCAAGGACGCAGGGAGCCCGCGTACTAGTGAGTACGTGGGCGACCGAGGACGCCGCAGCGCGGCCTCCAGCGTGATTCCGGCGGCACAGTCACTGTTTCGCCAGACCCTCCTAACGCCGGGCGACGAGGACGTCCTCGAAGTACTCGCCCGCCCGCCGCCCCGTGCGGCGGTTGACGTGGCGGCGGAGACGGTCCTCGAGACGTAGCCCCGCCCGCTCGAGGATCTCGGGGTAGAGGTCACGCCGGTCGTTGACGACGACGAGCGACCGGCGCGCGCGGCCGCAGCGCGTCGGCGGCTCTCGCGAGCGACTCCGCGATGCCGGCGACGTACGCGGCGAGCGCAGCGCGGCTCGTGCCCGAGGCGGCGGCCCCGAGCTCTCGCTCGCGACGGTCGTCCAGCGCCAGCAGCTCGTAGGCGTAGCGATGCTGCTCGTGATAGTCGATCAGCCCCGGGTAGGGCGGCGACGTGACGACGGCGTCGAAGTCTCCGCCCCACTCGAGCTCGCGGGAGTCGCCGTGCAGCACCGTGGCTTCGCGCCCACGCGCACGCACGCGGGCGAACTCCTTGATGCGATTCAGCGTGTCGAGGGCGTAGCGGCGCAGGAAGTGCTCGGCGCGGTCGACGGGCCGGCACTCGCGCTTGTGCTTGTGACACCAGTAGGGCTCCCGCTGCGGCGCGCGGGGGAAGTCGAGGTCGAAGTGCGTCGTCAGCCTGGCCGAGCGTGCAGCCCGGGCGAGCACGACGCGCAGCACGTCAGCGTGCTCGTACTCGCCCGCGATCGCCCGCCAGTACAGAAGCTCGGCAGCGGCGTGCGGCGCGAACCACCTCCGCGCGTATTCCGGAACAGGCTTGATACAGGGACTGTCCCCCGGACGTGTCTGCTCGAGACGGGTGCAGGCGTCGCGGAGCTCCTTCTCGAGCGTGAACTCGTTGTAGCGGGCTGTCTTGACCCGCATGAGCAGGCAGTTGAAGGCGGCGATGTCGCCACCGACGGCGCTGCGGCCGCTCTCGAGCGACTGCACGAGCGTCGTCCCCGAGCCCGCGAACGGATCGAGCACTGTTCCGCCCGCCCGCACGTAGCGCCCGAGCAGCGCCTCCACGAGCTGTGGGATGAACTTCCCGAGATACGGATGGAGCCGGTTGACGTGCTTCGTCCGCTCGCGCTCGGGCAAGTCACGCTCGGACCACGAGAGCTCGAGGTCCAGGCCGGCGTAGAGAGCATCCTGCGTCGGCGCCACCGAAGCTGAGTTCGGCGGCGCCTCCGCAGTTCCTAGTCTGGGACTAGCCGTAGTGGATGCCGGCGGCGCGGTCGTACTCGCGCAGCCGCTTGACGCGGTCCTCGATCGGCGGGTGCGTCGAGAACAGCTTCGTCACGCCCGCCGCCGGAGAACGGGTTGACGATGTAGAGCGTCTCCGTAGCCGGGTTCACCTGCCATCGGCACGACGTGACGGGCTGAGTCGAGGTTCTCCAGCGCCTCGGCCAGCGGCCGCCCCTCGCGGAGCATCCGCGCCGCCGTGGCGTCGGCGAGGTACTCACGCTGCCGCGAGACGCCGAGCTGCAGCAGCGCCGCGGCCAGCGGCCCGATGATGATCAGCACGATGGCGCCCAACGCGCCGAGCGGGCTGTCGTCGTCGTCGCCGCCGAACATCGCGGTGAAGAAGAAGATGTTGCCGATCGCCGAGACGGCGCCGGCGATCATCGCCGCGATCGACGACACGAGGATGTCGCGGTTCTTGATGTGCGCGAACTCGTGCGCCATCACGGCCCGCACCTGGTCGTACGGCATGTGCTGGAGCAGCCCCTGCGTCACCGCGACGGCGGCGTGCTTCGGGTTCCGGCCGGTCGCGAAGGCGTTCGGCTGCTCGGACGGGATCATGTAGACGCGCGGCTTGGGCACCTGGTACAGCTCGGACAGCTCGTTCACCATCTTGTGCAGGTCAGGCGCCTCCTCCTCGGAGACCGGCTGCGCGCGCGAGGCGCGGATGGCGAACTTGTCGGACCAGAAGTACGCGGCGAGGTTCATGAAGACGGAGAACGCCACGAAGAGCCATAGGAACGCGCCTCCGAGTAGGTAGCCGATGAGGATGAAGAGCGCTGTCAGCCCGGCGAGCAGCAGCCACGTCCTGGCCTTGCTCGTCCAGCTTGCTTGGGTGACGTTCATTTGGTGGGGACTCCTTTCGACTGCACGTAAGTGTACGAACAGCCGAAGGTTTCTCCCGCCCCGGAAGGCCGACGCACCCGGGCCTCGCGGCCGTTCTGACGAGTGCGCCCGTTGGGGGATAGTGCCCCTCGGCACCGCGAATTGTAGCCGTGGCGTTGGGCGTCAAAGCGTCACAACGACGCGCTCGAGCCGCCTGCCGCGAGCGGCGACGACCTCGAACGACATCTCCAGCGAGTCGAGCTCCGGGTGGGCGGCGAGCCATGTCATGGCGGCCTGTTGCATGCGGGCGAGCTTCTCGGGGCCGACCATCTCCAGCGGATCCCCGTGCCCTTTGCTCGTCTTCGACTTCACCTCGCAGAAGACCAGCCGTCGACCGCGCCGCACGATGAGATCGACCTCGTAGCGGCCCGCCCAGACGTTGCGGCCGAGCACGCGATAGCCGCGCAGGCAGTAGTGGACGACGGCGCGCCACTCGGCTCGCCGCCCGGCGGCGCGGGTGCTACGCCGCGTCGGCGTCCTGATAACAGAGCGCGGCAAAGGACATCCTGTGGATCGCGGACGGCCCGTGCTCGCGGACGCGCGCCGAGTGACCCGGCGTGATGTAGCCGACGTGGGACGAGAAGCCGTACTGCGGGAAGAGCGCGTCGAGGCGGCGCATGACGCGATCGCGGACGACCTTCGCCACGATCGAGGCAGCGGCGATGGCGGCACTTCGGCCGTCGCCGCCGACCACGGCCATGTGCTCGGGCGCCTTCTTGCCGAGCCGGAATCCGTCGACGAGACAGACCTCGGCCGGAGGGGACAGCGCGTGCAGCACGTGCCGCAGGCTCGCGAGATTCGACGCGTGCAGCCCCACGCGGTCGATCTCGGTGTGTGTCACCACGCGGATCGAGACGCGCTCGGCGCACGCGACGACCGCGCGGAAGAGCTCCTCCCGGCGCACGATGTCGAGCTCCTTCGAGTCGTTGAGATACGCGAGCGGGCGGACGCGGTGGTCACGCAGGGTCCCATAGTCGAGCAGCACTCCGGCCACGACGAGCGGCCCTGCGAGAGATCCACGCCCCGCCTCGTCTGCCCCCGCCACGTAGCGGGCGCCGAGGCGGCGGTCGAAGCTAAGAAGCCTTCTCCCCGTCCTCTTCGACGGCGGGCTCGTCTTCAGCGGGCTCGTCGCCGGCGGGCTCTGGCTGCTCGTCACTGGGCTCGAGCTCTGCCTCGGCTGCGGGCTCGAGCTCGGCCTCGGCTGCGGGCTCGATGTCCTCGGCAGGCTCGTCGCCTTCCGGAGCTCGTCGGCTTCCTCGTCGGCAACTCCGGCATCGGTCGAGAATACGGGCCCACCGTACTGCTTGGCGCGGACGCGCGCCTTCTTTCCCACTTTCTTGCGCAGGTAGTACAGCTTCGCGCGATTGACGTCACCGATCTGCATGACCTCGATGCGCTCGATCTTCGGCGAGTGGAGCGGGAACGTCCGCTCGACACCGACGCCGAACGACTGCTTGCGCACCGTGAACGTCTCCCGGACGCCGGCGCCCTGCCGCTTGATGACGGTGCCCTCGAAGACCTGGATGCGCGAGCGCGACCCTTCGATCACGCGGAAGTGCACCTTCACGGTGTCGCCCGCCTTGAACTGCGGCAGGTCCTTGCGCAGCTGACGCCGCTCGAGTGCCTGGATCACCTTGCTCATAGGAAAAACCGGCCGCGAGGGCCGACGGGCAATGCTAGCGGAAGCGGAGCCGCGTCAGCGGGATGATCAGCACGAAGCCGAGGAGAACGAGCGCGGCGCGGAAGCCGATCCGCATCGGCGGCCAGTACACGAAGAACACCTCGCCGATGATGTTCTCCCTCGGCACGGCGCCCCACTCGCGCGAGTCGCAGGACTGCACGCGGTTGTCGCCCATGAAGAAGTACCGCCCTTCGGGGATCTTGCGCGGGCCGTACGTGTTCGAGTCGCGGCGGTCGCCGCGGACGTAAGGCTCCACGAGCCGCTTGCCGTTGATGTAGACGACGCCGTCCCGCTCCTCCCACGTCTCGCCGGGCAGCCCGACTAGGCGTTTGACGAACGTTCCGCCCGCGCCGCACTTACCCTCGGCCAACTGCGGCGTCTTGAATACAACGATGTCGCCACGGGCGGGGTCGCGCAGGTGGTAGATGAAGCGGTTCGCGAGCACGCGGTCGGAGAAGCGCGCCTCGCAGCCGGAGCCGGGTCGAGCGCAGTGCAGCGTCGGCTCCATCGACGACGACGGGATCCGGTACGGATTCACGACAAACGCCTTGATCGCCAGCACGATGGCGATGGCACCGATGATCGTCACCGCCCAGTCGATGGTGATGCGGAGCCCCCGGGGCAGGCCGGCAGTGGCGCGGATGACCGGGTTGCGCGAGTTCCGCGCGCGCTCCCGTCGCTCGCGCTCCATCCGGTCCTGCTCGCTCTCGGGGGAGCGATACTCGTGTAGCCAGCCGTCCTCGGAGTGCCCGTCGCCGGCGGGCTCGCCGAACAGCGCGTCCTCGTCCTCCCAGCGGACGGGCTCGAAGTCGGACGGCGGGCGCTGCTCGGTCAAGCCGCGCTCCGCGCCCGGCTCTCCGCCCGGCGCCACTCGTCGATCCGGGCGTGGTCGCCGGACAGGAGGACCTCGGGCACGTGCCAGCCGCGGAACTCGGCGGGCCTCGTGAACTGGGGATACTCGAGACCGCCGTCGAGCTCGGCCGAGAAGCTCTCGATGCGCCCGGACTCCTCGTCGCCGAGGGCGCCCGGCAGCAAGCGTGCGACCGCGTCGACGACCACCATCGCCGGCAGCTCACCTCCGGAGAGGACGTACGGGCCGATCGAGATCGCGTCCGAGCAGAGGTGCTGCACGATGCGCTCGTCGAAGCCCTCGAAGCGGGCCGAGAGGAGCGTCAGCCGCTCTTCGGCCGCGAGCTCCTCGACGACCGCCTGATCGAGCTGCCGCCCCTGCGGCGTCAGCGCCACCACGCGGTGCTCGGGGACGCCGCCGTAGACGGCGTCGAGCGCTGCCGCGACCACGTCGACGCGGAGCACCATGCCCGCGCCACCGCCGTACGGCTCGTCGTCCACCTGGCCGCTCTTGAGCGGCGTGAAGTCCCGGTAGTTGATCAGGCGCAGGTCGAGCCCGCTGCCGAGCACAGCGGCCACGGGCCGACGCTCGGTCAGCCAGGCGAACGCGGAGGGGACGAGGGTGAAGACGTCGAGCTGCACGGGGAACGCAGGTTAGCCCGCGTCGGCGAAGCCCCGGGCGACAAGGATCCGGCCGCCTTCGACGTCGACCTCGAGCACGCAGGCCTCGTGCAGCGGCAAGGCGAGGCCCGAGTCGAGCGCGAGGACGTCGTTGGCGACGCCCGGCTCGACCTCCCTCACGCGGCCGAGCGGCCGGCCTCCTTCCTCCTCCACCGAGAGCCCGACGAGCTGGAACACGTAGTACGCGTCGTCCTCGGGCGGTGGCAGGTCCTCCGCCGGCACCTGGAGCACGGCGCCACGGGGGACCTCGCGTTCGAGGGAGATCACGGGTCGGCCGCCCGCCCGCTTCGACGCCACGACTCGGGTCTCGACTCCGCCAACCCAGACAGTCGCGCCCGGCTCGAAGCGTCGCGGATCCTCGCTCGCGGTCTCGACCACGAAGGAGCCGTCGCGGCCATGCGGCCTCCCGACGCGACCCACCTGCACCCACGCGGTCATCTGCACGAACGCTGCGATCCCGTCTTCGCGGCTCGGGACGCGGAGAACGTTCTCCTCTGCAAGTGCGTCCGCCAGCGGATGTCCGCTCGCTCGAGTCGCTGCTGCTGCGGCGGCCAGGTCGTAGTCCGTTCGGCGCAGCTCCACGACGTCACCGACGATCGCCCAGTATGCGCCCGGAGCATCCTCGTACGGCCTGCCGACGCTTCCTGGATTCACGAAGCGCCATCGGTCGACGAGGCGGTCCTGTTGCATGTGCGTGTGGCCCGCGACGACGAGCTCCTCTTCCACACCGTCAAGGATCCTTGCCAGCTCGTCATCTGTGGTTGCAGGCGTGACGATCTCAATGTCCGAGCGAGGCGTCGCGTGACAGAAGAAGACGAAGCCGAGCACCGAGTGCGTGGGCAGAGCCGTTAGCCAGTCGCAGGCTTCCGGACCAAGCTGATCCCATACCCAATCATGGGCGCCCCACTCGCCGCCTCTCCTCCAGTCGGTATTCCCTCGGATCGAGACGGCGTCGAGCGATCGCACGAGATCGACGGTCTGCCGCGGAAACGGTCCCGCGGCGATATCGCCGCCGAAGACGATCGTGTCGACGCCTTCGCGTTCGACCTCTGCGAGCACAGCCTCGAGCGCCGGCAGGTTGCCGTGCACGTCGTAGAGCGCGGCGAGCCTCACGGCCGCACGCCGACTGCGACCTCACGCGCGGACAGCGTTCGCCCCGAAGAGCTCGGTGACCTCGGCCTTGCTCGGCCTGCCTCCACGGAAGTAGTCGCCCGGGAACGCAGAGGCCTCGAGGCCCGCGGGATCGTACGCCGTGCGGCGATGCTCGATGTCGGGGCCCAACGCCAGCCAGTAGGCACCCGGCTCGTCGTCGTACGCCATGCCGACGCTGCCCGCGTTGACGACCCGGATGCCGGCGATCTGACGGTCGAACTGCATGTGCGTGTGGCCGCAGACGACGAGATCGGCCTCGACGCCGGCAAACGACGGCGCGACGCGCTCCTCCGGCGTCCCCTCGAGGAAGATGTCCGTGTCGTTCTGGGGCGTCGCGTGGCAGAAGAGGACGCGGCCGACGCCGTCGACGTCCAGCTCGAGCCGCTCGGGCAGCCCGTGCAGAAACGCGATCTGCTCCTCGGACAGCTGATCGCGCACCCAGCCGATCACGTCAGGAGGGGCGAGGCCCTGCTCACTCGGGTCGAGCTCGCGATCGGCGTTGCCCCGGATCCAGCGCACGCGGTCTCCGAGAGCCCGGAGCAGCTCAACTGCCTCGGCGGGATACGGGCCCGCGGCCACGTCACCGCCCACGACGATTGCCGCATCGTCCGGAACCTCCGCCAGCACTGCCTCCAGCGCCGGCGGGTTCCCGTGCACGTCGTACAGCGCCGCAACCCTCATGTGTCGGCGATCTCCAGCATCGTCCGCCGGTCCTGGCGTGCCCCGGCAGCCCGGGCGAGGATGCGCAGCGAGTGCACGGTGCGCCCGCGGCGGCCGATGATCATGCCGCGGTCGCCCTCGGCCACATGCAGGCGCAAGACCAGTTCGCCCTCCGGCCCGTCGAGCTCCTCGATCCGCACGGCGTCGGGCTCGGACACGAGCCGTTGCGCGAGATAGAGGACGAGATCTGCCGGCACTCGAGGTTAGGCCGACAGACCTTTCACCTTGAGCAGCTTCGCGACGGCGTCGCTCGGCTGTGCGCCCTTGCTCAGCCAGTCCTTCACCTTCGCCTCGTCGAACTCGATGATCGACGGGTCCGGCTGCGGGTTGTAGCGGCCCACGATCTCGATGAACCGCCCGTCGCGCGGCGAGCGCTGGTCGGCGACGACGACCCGGTAGATCGGGTTCTTCTTCGACCCTACGCGGGTCAGCCTCATCCGTACTGCCATCTTCTCCTTGCTCCTTTCTATCGCTTCACGGCCATGCCGGGAAGCGCGGGCATCTTGCCCTTCGACATCTGCTTCATCATCTTCGCCATCTGCTTGCGGGCGTTGAGCAGCTGGTTGACCTGCTGGACCGACGTGCCGCTGCCCTGTGCAATTCGCTTGCGGCGCGAGCCGTCGATCAGCTCCGGCAGGCTGCCGCTCCTCCAGCGTCATCGAGAGGATGATCGCCTCCGCACGGTCGAGCTCGCGCTCGTCGACGTCCACGCCCTTCAGCTGCTTGCCGAGGCCCGGCACCATCGACAGCACGCCTTGCAGCGGCCCCATCTTGCGCATCATCTTCGAGCTCTGCAGGAAGTCGTCGAAGGAGAACTCGCCGGCGAGCAGCCGCTGCTCCATGGCGTGCTTGTCCTCCTCGTCAGTCGCCTCGTCCGCCTTCTCGATCAGCGTCAGCACGTCGCCCATGCCGAGGATGCGCGAGGCCATGCGGTCGGGGTGGAAGACCTCGAGCTGATCGAGCTTCTCGCCGACCGAGGCGAGCTTGATCGGCTTGCCGGTGACGGCCCGGGCGGAGAGCGCGGCGCCGCCGCGGGCGTCACCGTCGAGCTTCGTCAGCACGATGCCGTCGAAAGCGACCCGCTCCTGGAACGCCTGCGCGACCGACACTGCCTCCTGGCCCGTCATCGAGTCGAGCACGAGCAGGACGTTGTGCGGCGTCGTCGCGTCACGGATCTGCGCGAGCTCGTCCATCAGCGCGTCGTCGATCTGCAGCCGGCCGGCCGTGTCGACGATGACGGCGTCCTTGCCCTGAGTTCGGGCCTGCTCGACACCGGCGCGCGCAGCGGCCACGGGGTCCTCGCGCTCGGCGCTGGCGACCGGAATCTGCAGCTCGCGGCCTAGCTGCTCGAGCTGCGTCACGGCCGCGGGGCGCTGCAGGTCGGCGGCGACGAGCAGCGGCGAGCGACCGTCCTTCCGCAGCATCAGGGCGAGCTTCGCCGCGGCCGTCGTCTTGCCGGAGCCCTGGAGCCCGACGAGGAGGATCACCGTCGGCGGCCGCCCCGCGAAGGCCAGCCTGGAGTCGCCGCCGCCCATCGTGCGCGTCAGCTCCTCGTGGACGATCTTCACGACCTGCTGGCCGGGCGTGAGGCTCTTCGTCACCTCCTGGCCGAGGGCGCGCTCCTTGACACGGGCCGTGAGCTCCTTGACGACGTCGAGGTTGACGTCGGCCTCGAGCAGCGCGAGACGGATCTCGCGCATGGCCGTCGAGATCGTCTCCTCGTCCAGCGTTCCGCGCGAGCGGAGACCGCCGAGGACGGACTGCAGCTTGTCGCCGAGAGCGTCGAACATCGGCCTGGAAGGGTAGCTATGGGAGGGCCTGGCGAAGCAGTGGCTGAGCCGCCGGAATCACGCCAGGCGCCGCGCTGCGGCGTCCTCGGTCGCCCACGTACTAGAGTACGCGGCCTCCCTGCGTCCTGCATCCCGGCCCCTGGCGCGCCCCGGCGACGAGCACCGCCTCGCCAGGCCCTCCCGCTATCCTCGGCGGGCCGATGAGACGCGTTGTTGCCGCTGCCGTTGTCGCCGTCGCGCTTGCTTCGACGGTCGCCGCGGCGCCGCTCCCAGGCAAGCGGATCGCGATCGCGAAAGGATCGGGACCGTTCGCGCTGGCCATCGCTCACGGCCAGGTCAATACGCCGAAGGCGCTCTACGCGAAGCTGACCGGGAAGGTCGGCGATGCCACCGTGCTCGTCGACTGCCTGGTGGGCACGGAGTCGACGCCGATCACGTACCACCGACCGCGCGCCGCGCTCTTCCGCTTTCCGGTCAAGCCGGCGGAGGCGGACATCTGCCATGTCACTGCGACGGTGACCGGCCGCGGCAAGATCGTCGCCGAGCTCAGGCGCCGCTCGCTAGAGCATCGCGAGCCGCGTCGTCATCGCCGTCTCTGCCAGCTCCTGGACGTCGTGGTGGCCGGTGACGGCAGGGATGAACACGTCGCGCTCGAGCGCGTAGAGCTTCACGTCTGTCTTCGCCGTCACGGTCGCCGTCCGCGGCACGTCCTTCAACAGCGCGATCTCTCCGAAGTAGTCGCCGGGCCCGAGCTCCGCCACCCAGCGTCCCTCCTTGGAGACGACGACGGTGCCTTCCTCGATCGCGTAGAAGCGGTCGCCCTCGTCTCCTTCGCGAATCAGCACATCGCCCGCCTCTCCCTCGACAGGCACGAGCGCACGGGCAAGTCGCTCGAGAATCGGCTCGGGCAGCGCCGTGAAGATCGCGATCTCGCGTACCAGCTCGAGGCCGTGCGGGGCAAGGGCGGTGAGGTCGATCCGGCGAAGACCGGCGAGCGCCAGCAGCACGATGCCGGACACCGCGCCGCCGAGCACGGCGAGCGCAACCCGGATCCCCACAGTCTCGATGAGCAGTGGCATCACGAGCGCGCCGCCTGCCATCGCGCCGATGATCGCGCTCTCCATCGCGCCGAAGACACGACCCATTACAGCGTCGGGAACCGTCCGCTGGAGGATCGTGTAGGCGTTGATGTCGACGACGGAGTTGCCGAGGCCGATCAGCAGCATGGCCGCCGCGGCCACTCCGACGGACGGCCACGCCGCGATCGCGAGCAGAGGCGCCGACCAGAGCAATACGCCTACTCCGAAGTCGAGCGCGAGGCGGCCGCGCTGGGCAAGAACGAGAGCGACAAAGCCGCCGACGAGGCCTCCGATCCCCATGATCGCGTCGAGGTAGCCGACTCCCGAGCGACCGAGGTCGAGCAGGTCGAGCGCGAGCGTGATCACGAAGACGAGCGATGCTCCGGCAACGACCGTCTGGGCGCAGTACACGCCGATGACGAGCCGTAGGTCGCGGTTGCCGAGAATGGCTCGGAATCCCGCACCGGCGTTGGCGAGAAACGATCCGCGCTCATCTGCCGCTTCTGCGGCACGCGTGGCCGGAGGCGCCGGTAGCCGGACGATGAACGCCGCGGACCAGATGAAGGTGGCCGCGTTCACGACGTAGACCGTCTGAATGTCGGCGACGGCGAGCAGGAGCCCGCCCAGCGCCGGGCCGAGGAAGAAGCCGACGCTCTCGATCGTGCTGGAGGCGACGTTGGCCGCCGTGAGCTCGCCGGCATCACGCGCCAACCCGGGGAGCAGTGCCGCCTGCGCGGGGCGGAAGCACGTGCCTACGAGCGCCGTTGCGATCGCAAGCCCGTACACCGCCAGCTCGGGGCCGTCGGCGGCGATGACGACAGCCGCCACGAGCACGAGCACAGCGCGGAGGACGTCCGAGACGAGCATCACCCACTTGCGTGGGTAGCGGTCGGCGAGGGTCGACGCGAGCGGCAGCACGAGCGCCATCGAGAGGTAGCGAGCAACACCGAGCAGGCCCACGGCAGCGGGGCCGCCCTGGTCGTACGCGTAGACGGCGACAGCGATCGCGTACGCCCAGTCGCCGACGATGGAACCGACGAAGGCGAGCTGGAGCCGACGAAGTCCCGGATTCGAGAAGACGCTCGCGAGTGCCTGCCCCGATTCTCGGAGCTTCGAGCCGAAGTCGTGCACGAGCTGCTAGTCCTCGTCGCGCCCGACGAGGGCGCGGGCGAAGTCGCCGGCGTCGAATGGGCGCAGGTCCTCCACGCCCTCGCCGATGCCGATCAGCTTCACGGGCAACCCTAACTCGACCGCGACCGGCAGCACGATGCCACCCCTGGCCGAGCCGTCGAGCTTCGTCAGGCAGACGCCCGTCACGCCGACAGCCTCGTGGAAGAGCCGCGCCTGCTGTAGCCCGTTCTGCCCGGTAGTCGCGTCGAGCACGAGCAACGTCTCGTGCGGGGCACCCTCCAGCCGGCGCTCGATCACACGGCGCACCTTCTTCAGCTCGTCCATCAGCCCGACCTGTGTGTGGAGACGGCCGGCCGTGTCGACGATCGCCACGTCGCGGCCGCGGGCCAGGGTCGCCTCGACGGCGTCGAAGGCAACGGCAGCAGGATCGCCGCCGCGCGCCGAGCCGACGTAGTCGGCCCCGGCCCGCTGCGCCCAGATCTCCAGCTGCTCCCCGGCGGCCGCCCGGAACGTGTCGGCCGCCGCGACGACGACGTCGCGTTCGTGCTCGCGCAGACGGAAGGCGAGCTTGCCGATGGTGGTCGTCTTGCCCGTGCCGTTGACGCCAACGACGAGCACGACGCTCGGGCCGTCGTCGACGGACAGCGTGCCCGGCTCTCCCAGTAGCGCCTCGATCTCCTCCGCGAGCGCCGTGTCGAGCTCATCGAGATCGCGCCGCGCTCGCAGCCGCTCGACGAGCACGTCCGTCGCTGCGATGCCCACGTCGGCGCCGATCAACGCCTCCTCGAGGCTCTCCCACGACTCGTCGTCGAGCGGATCGAACCCGGACAGGCGCTGCCAGATGCCTCGACGGCTTCGGCTCAGCGAGCCGCGCAGGCGGCCGAAGAAGCCGGCCGTCTCCTGCTCCGGGTCGTCCTCCGGCTCGGCGTCGCCAAGCAGCTCTCCCCACGTCCGCATCGCGCGATTTTGCCTTGGATTTGCTGCACGTCGGATGCAACTGTGATTCTGTTCGGATGGTGAAGAGCGCATTGCGACGGGTCGCGATCGTCTGCGGCTCTGCCCTCGCGCTCTCGCTACCGGCGATCTCCTGGGCTGCTGACTGGCCGCGCTACGGCGGCGGCGACCTCGTCACGAACAACGTCCCGGCCGCGGCAGCCGGCGGGCTCTCGTCGGAGACGGTGCGCGACATCGTCGAGCACTGGAGCGTGAGCGTGGGAGGACGCTTCGTGGCGTCTCCGCTCTACGCCGAGGACGTGCCCTTCGGCTCGAGGCGCGAGGACGCGATCTTCGTCGCCACCAACGCGGGCACAGTGGCCGCGCTCCGAGCCGTCGACGGCAGCGTGCTCTGGAAGCGGCAGGTGAGCGCTGCCACGCTCATCCCCGCGTGCAACATCACGTACGGCATCTCCTCCACGCCGGTGCTCGACCGGGCGCGCGGCCGCCTGTACGCCATCGGCTCCGACGGCCTGCTTCATGCGCTGAGCCTGGCGACCGGCGAGGAGGTCGGCGGCTGGCCAGTGCGAATCGTCCAGCTGACCGGCTCCGAGTACGTGTGGAGCGGCCTGACGCTGCGCGGCAACCGCCTCTACGTGCCGGTCGCGAGCTTCTGCGACAAGCCTGACCAAGACGGCTACAACGCCGACGGCCGGCTCGTGTCCGTAGACGTCGTCGATCCGCGCATCGTCGCCTCGCTCGACATCACCGAAGGCCCGAACAACATGGGCGGCATCTGGGGCTACGCGGGCGTGACGATCGACCCGGACACGGGCCATCTGTGGACGGCGACCGGCAACGGCTTCGTCTTCGACCCGGAGTGCGGGTTCTGCCTCGTCGAGACGGCCGGCTACGCCGAGGCCGTGCTCGAGCTGGACGCAGATCTCAACGTCATCGCGTGGAACCGGCCGGAGGACGTCAACATCGTCGAGGACAGCGGCTTCGGCGCCGCGCCGCTGCTCTTCCAGCCCGCCGGCTGCCCGCCGCTCGCAGCCGCCAACGCGAAGAACGGCAGGACGTATATCTGGAACCGCGCGAATCTCGCCGGCGGGCCGCTCTGGAGCGCCCGCGTCGGCCCCGGCGAGCTCGGCGCCTCGTTCCTCGCCCAGCCGAGCTACTCGCCCGAGCTGGGCATGTTCTTCATCTCCGCCGCGCGCGACTACGACGAGCAGGGGGCGATCCGGACCTTCGACGCCGTCGTCGGCTTCAAGGTCGGCCCCCGCTGCGAGCTCCCCGAGCGGCCGACATGGACCGCGCCCGGCGTCGGCCGCGGCCCCAAGTCGCCGCCGCTCATCGTCGGCGATGTCGTCTTCGTCCCCGGCGGCTTCGACAGGAACGCGTTCGCGCTCAACGCCACGACCGGTGAGGTGCTGTGGACGGTTGGACTGCCCGGTGCGGTGCTGGCGCCGATCTCGTACGCGGGCGACGAGGTGCTCGTCGCCGACTCGGCCGGCAACCTCCACGCCTTCGGCCTCGAGCGGCCGGTCGGCATCGGCAAGCGCGGCCTCTACGCGATCTGATCTAGGCGACCGCGGCTGCCTCGGCGTCCTCGCGCGGCAGCCGGCGCGACACGACCTGCGACACGCCGTCGCGCCCCATGGTCACGCCGTACAGCACGTCAGCGGCCTCCATCGTGCGCTTCTGGTGCGTGACGACGATGAATTGCGCGCGCTCCGAGAAGCGCCGCAGGAGGCCGACAAAGCGTCCGATGTTCGCGTCGTCGAGGGCCGCCTCGACCTCGTCCAGCAGGTAGAAGGGGCACGGCCGCGCGAGGAAGAGCGCAAACAGGAACGACAGCGCGCCGAGCGCCTTCTCGCCTCCGGACAGGAGCGAGAGACGGCTGATGCGCTTGCCGGCGGGGCGCAGCTCGACCTCGATCCCGGGCTCCTCGTCGTCGCCCTCGGGCTCGGTGAGCCGGAGCCGACCCTCGCCGCCGGGGAACAGCGTCGAAGCCACCTCGGCGAAGTTCGCCTCCACGGCGGCGTACGTCTCCGTGAAGCGTCGGTCGACCGTCTCCGTCAGCTCGCGGCGAAGCTTGTCCAGCTCGGCGAGGCTCAGCTCGAGGTCGGCCGTCTGCGTGCGGAGCTCGGAGAGGTGCTCCTTCTCACGGTCGTACTCCTCCTTCGCGAACGGGTTGACGCCGCCAAGAGCTTCCCGGCGGCGCTCGAGCCGTTCGAGCGTCGCCTCCAGCTCTTCGCGCGGGCCTTCTGCTGCGTCCTCACCTGCCTCGCCGAGGCGGCGCCGCGCCTCCGTGGACTCGGCATCCAGCCGAGCGAGCTCGATCTCGACCTGAGAGACCGCCGACGAGGCCTCGTGAGCCTCCCGCCGCAGCTCGGCTTCGCGCGCCGCGAGGTCCCTGAGCCCGGCCGCCAGCGAGGCGGCGAGCGCGCCACCGGAATCGGCGCTCTCGGTGAGCGGCTGCTCGACGCGCGCCGCTTCGCGGACGGTGCGCGCGAGCTCGTCGCGGAGCCGCTCGCAGAGTGACGTGAGGCGAGGGTCGGGCGATCGCACGACGGGCGTCGCGGCGGCCGCGCGCTCCGCGAGAGTGCGCGCCTCCTCGCGCAGGCGGCGCGCCTGCGCCTCCAGCTCGAGCTGGAATGCCTCCGCGGTCTCGCCGGCGAACCACAGCTCGTGGCGCTGCGGGTCCCAGCCGAAGCCCTCCGCCGTCACGGCGGGGACAGGAGACGCGAGCAGCTCGGCCAGCGGCACCACCGGCAGCGAGCGGGCGAGCTCGGCGGGGTCCTGCCCCACCAGCACGACCAGGCGGCCGAGCCCGGCCGAGCGGGCGTGCTCGAGCAGCTCGATACCGCGAGCGGCATCCTCGACCACCACCGCCGCCGCGCGATGGCCGAGCGCCGCGGCCACCGACGCCTCGCGGCCCGGCTCGACGTCGACCGCGCTCAGCGCCAGCGTCTCCCCCCGCTCCGCCAGCGCGCGAGCCGCCGGCGGCAGGCCTTCGCGCTCGGCGAGCGCGCGCTCGACCGCAACCGCCCTCGCTTCGGCAAGTCGCGCCTGCTCGGCGACGTCTTCGGCGGGCCTCTGGGGCACGGGCGCGCGCAGCCGTTCCAGCAGATCGGACGCTGCTTCGCGACGCATCTCGACGCGCTCGCGCGCGCTGCGCAGGCGATAGAGCGCTCCCGCGGCGCCCTCCTGCCCGCCGGCGACGGCGGCCAGCTCGCCCTCGGCGCGCTCGCGTTCGGCGAGCAAGGCATCGAGCCGCGACTGGACATCAGCCTGCCTGGCTTCGAGCTCGACCTTACGGGCGCTCGCCTGCCCGGCTCGCGCGGATAGCTCTGCCAGGTCGAGCGACGCGAGCCCGGCGCGAATGCGGCGGATCTCGACGCCGAGCTTCTCGGCGCGCTCGGCGGCGCTCGCCTGGAGCGCGAGCGGCCGCAGCCGCTTCTGCACCTCACGCTCGAGATCGCGAGCGCGCTCCACCTGCTGCGCGACTCGCGCGAGCTTCAGCTCTGCGCGGTGGCGACGGCGCTTGAAGCGTCCCAGCCCGGCCGCCTCCTCCACGAGCGCCCGCCGCTCGCCCGGTGACGACGCGAGGATCGCTTCCACCTTGCCCTGGCCGACGACGGCACCCGCCCCGGGCCCGAGGCCGACGTCTGCGAGCAGCTCGACCACATCCGTTCGCCTGACGGTGGCACCGTTGACGAGGTACTGGCCCTCGCCCCCGCGGTGGAGACGCCGGGCGATCGACACCTCCTCGAAGTCGATGCCCGGCAGCGCCCCGCCCACGTCCTCGAAGCGCAGCTCGACCTCGCAGTACGGAGCCGGCTGGCGCGACGCGGAGCCGGCGAACAGCACGTCGTCGGGCTTCTCGGCGCGGAGCTCGCTCGGCGCGAGGCTGCCTGATGCCCAGAGCAGTGCGTCGGCGATGTTCGACTTGCCCGATCCGTTGGGGCCGACGACGACGGCCACGCCCGGCTCGAGCCGCACCTCGACGGGCTCAGGGAACGACTTGAAGCCGCGAATCGTGATCGCGCGGAGATGCATCGTGGCCAACGCTAACGCTCGTAGCGGACGAGGAATCAACCGTGGGGAACCTCCCGGTTCCCCCAAACCCCCTCCCCGGTCCGCTTCGCGGACAGGCGCTACACGCCGGCCCAACGCTAACGGCGGATGCGGACGTGTCCAGGGGACAGTCCCAGGGACAGTCCCTGGGACACTCTCAGTGACTGTCCCTCTACGTGTCCTAAAGGGACGCGAGGGCCACTGCTGCGGCGGCCTGCTGCGCCTCCTTCTTCGAGCGGCCCGTGCCGAGGCCGCGCGGCACGCCGGCGACGAGCGCCTCGCACGTGAAAAGCCGCGCGTGCGCCGGTCCCTCCACCTCGACGACGCTGTAGGTGACCTTCCAGCCGCGCTTGGCAGCCTCTTCCTGCAGCCGTGTCTTGAAGTCGCCCGGCGCGTGGAGCGCCTCCTCGATCTGGCCCTCGAAAGCCTCGAGGACAGCCGGCGCGACGGCATCCAGGCCGTACTCGAGCACGAGCGCGGCGATCGCGGACTCGATCAGCGCCGCGAGCACGTTGTCCGAGCGGCGCAGATCCTCGGTGAGCTCGAACTGCTCGGCGAACATCCGGTCGAGACCGATCTGGCGCGCCACGGCAGCACAGCTGCGGCGGGAGACGACGGACGAGCGGAGCTGCGAGAGCTCCCCCTCGGCCGCCACCGGATACCGGTCGAACAGCGCCCGCGCGACTACCAGCCCGAGCACGCTGTCCCCGAGAAACTCCAGCCGCTCGTACGACTGCGATCGCTCGCTGACACGAGACGGGTGCATGAACACCTGCGCGAGCTGCTCCGGAGGGAGCGTCTCGATCAACGAGACGAGGGCCCCGGCCTGGTCGGGCTCGTTACTGGTGCTCGGTGACGTAGTCGACGGCCTGCCCGACGGTCACGAGCTTCTGGGCATCTTCGTCGGAGATCTTGATCCCGAACTGGTCCTCGAGCTCCATGATCAGCTCGACGAGATCGAGCGAGTCGGCATCGAGATCGTCCTGGAACGACGCGGCATCGGTCACGTCGCCTTCCTCCACGCCGAGCTGCTCCACCAAAACTGACTTCACTCGCTCGAAGACTTCATCGCGCGACGCTGCCATGTCACCTCTCTTAGCCGTCGGATTCTGCGGGAGCGAGGATGCTAACACGGTCCTCCGGCGATTCATGGCCAAGACGCTCGCCGAGTTTCTCGACCACGCCGTGCTCGACGCCGCGTGCTGCGAGCCGGATCGCGTTCGCGATCGCCACGCGCGAGGAGTTGCCGTGCGCGATGACGACGAGCCCGCGCAGCCCCAACAGATATGCGCCGCCATGCGCCTCGGGGTCGAGGCGGGCGCGCAGCCGCCTCGCGGCCGGCCTGATCAGCAGCCCACCGAGCTTGCCGCGCGGCGTCCGCTCGATCTCCGCCCGCAGGCCGTCGAACACGGAGAGGATCGTGCCCTCGAGCAGCTTCAGCGAGACGTTGCCCGTGAAGCCGTCGGTGACGACCACGTCAGCAGCCCCCTCCAGCAGCCAGCGGCTCTCGACGTTGCCCTTGAAACGCAGGTCGCTCTCGGCGAGCAGCCGGTGCGCCTCCTGCGTCGCCTGGTTGCCTTTCGCGGCCTCCTCGCCGATCGAGAGCAGGCCGACGTCGGGCTCCGGGAGCTCGAGGATCTCCTCGGCGAAGATGGCGCCCATCGTCGCGAACTGGAGCAGGTGCTCTGGCCGCGACTCGGCGTTCGCGCCCGCGTCGATCAGCACCGACGGGCCACGCACGGACGGGATGACAACGGCGATCGCCGGCCGCATCACACCGCGCAGCCGCCGGATCTCGAGCAGCGAGGCGGCGAGCATCGCGCCGGTGTTGCCGGCCGAGACGACGGCGGCCGTATCGCCGCGCCCCACCGACCGGCAGGCGGCGACGAGCGAGCTCTCCGGCTTCGCGCGAACAGCCTCTGCCGGCTTCTCGTGCATCTCGATCTCCTGCGTCGTCTCGACGAGCTCGAGCCCCGCCGGGTCGATCGTCGCCGGGCCGAAGAGCACGGGCTGAACCGTCTCCGACCGCGCTTCGACCGCGCCGGCCACGATCTCTTCCGGCGCACGGTCGCCGCCGAGCACGTCGACGGCCACGCGGGTGGGCTGCACGAGCCCTAGGCGGTCGGCGCGCGCAGAGGCTCGACCTCACGCCCACGGTACGTCTTGCACGTGGGGCACATGCGGTGAGACTCCTTGGGCTGGCCGCAGACAGGGCAGACGGAGAGGCGCGGTGCCTCGATCCTGTGCTGCGCGCGGCGCTTGTCGCGCCGTGACTTCGACGTCTTTCTCTTCGGGACAGCCATGAGCGGCTGCCCAGTTTAGCTAGCTGGCGCCCTCTTCCGCGGGTTCCATGACGAGGTCTTCGCGCTTCAAGGCGAAGAGCGTGACGATCACGCCGAGGATCGCAATGCCCGCAGCGACCCAGAACGCGAGCGAGTAGCCGTCGGTCAGCGCATCGAGCTGCGCGACGCCGTCCTCGATGAGGTTGTCGGTCCGCGTCGTCGAGATGCTGATCAGGATCGCGAGGCCGAGAGCGCCGCCGATCTGCTGGTTCGTGTTGATGAGGCCCGACTGCAATCCTGCTTCCTCTCCCGTCGCTCCTGACAGGGCCGCGATGGACACCGGCACGAACGCGAAGCCGAGCCCGACGCCGATCAGGATGAAGCCAGGCAAGAGGTCGGCGGCGTACGAGCCGTCTACCGAGATCTGCGTGAAGAAGATGAGCCCGGCGCCGAGCAGCGCCATGCCCGCGGCCAGCACCGGCTTCACGCCGGCCTTCGTCGAGAGCGCCTGCGCCGCCCCCGACGCGACGACGGCCGTGAGCGCGACCGCGAGGTAGCCGAGCCCGGTCTCGAGCGCGGAGAAGCCGAGCACGATCTGCATGTACAGCGACAGCAGATAGAACATCCCGAAGACGGACATGCCGAGGATGAGGCCGATCCCGTTCGCGGCCGTCAGCGTCCGCCGCCGGAAGATCGTCGAGCGGCACGAGCGGCGAGTGCGACCGGAGCTCGATGAGGATGAACGCGGTCGAGAGCACGGCCCAGCCGACGAGCGAGAGGATCACCTCGGGCGACGTCCAACCCTCGGTGGGCGCGCGCGTGAGGGCGAACACGAACAGGATCAGGCCCGTGGTGACGGTGGACGCACCCCAGGCGTCGAAGTGCCGCGCCAGGTCGGGCGCCTTGCTCTCGCGTCACGAAGCGGCGCACGAAGAACAGCGCGCCCACGCCCGATCGGCACGTTGACGAAGAAGACCCACTCCCAGCCGACGTACTCCGTGAGGATCCCGCCGAGCAGGACGCCGATCGCGGCGCCCGGAGCCGGCGATCGCGCCCAGCACGCCCAGAGCCTTGTTCCGCTCGCTTCCTTCCTCGAAGCTCACGGTGGTGATCGAGAAGACCGACGGCGAGAGGATCGCAGCCGCGGCGCCCTGCAGCATGCGCGCGATCACGAGCACGCCGGCCGTCCAGGCCAGCCCGCAGAGCAGCGAGAACGCCGAGAAGGCTGCCAGCCCGACCATGAAGATGATGCGGCGGCCGAGGATGTCACCGGCCCGTCCGCCCAGCAGCAGGAAGCCGCCGAACGTCAGCGCATAGCCCGAGACGACCCACTGCAGGCCGTTCTCGGAGAAGTCGAGATCCTCCTGGATCGACGGCAGCGCGACGTTCACTATCGAGATGTCGAGCACCACCATCAGATAGGCGATGCCGAGCACCGCCAGGGCCTTCCAGCGATTCGGATCTGCCGTCATTGGAGCGAGTCTCGCAATTCGGCGAGGCCCGCCCAACGCGGGTCGATCTCCTCGCCCTCGTGGCCGTGAGGCTCGCGGTTGAGGTTCTTGCCGCAGACGGGACAGAGGCCGGCGCAGTCCTCGCGGCAGAGGATCTTGTCCGGCAGCGCGAGCACGACCGAGTCGCGACCCCAGGCGGAGAGGTCGAGGCGTCCGTTCGCGACGTAGACGGACTCGAGCTCGTCATCTCCCTCCGAGTCTTCGGCCTGGTACTCGCGGGCGTCGATCGTCTGGTCGAAGGCAGCGTCATCGAGACAGCGGTAGCAGGGGCCGTGCAGCTGCGCGATGAGGCGGAGCCTGAAGGCCGTCCCCGTGGCAGCCCGCGTCACCGTCAGCTCCGCGGGCACGTGCTCGGGAACGGCGGCGTAGCGCTGGCCGCCCAGCTCGAGCGGTGCGATCGCCACCTCGTGCTCTTCGGTGAGCTCTTCGCCGGACCGCAGCCCAAGGCGGCGGAGGTCGACCGTCGTCATGGGGCCAGCGTAACTACTGGGCGCGGACTGGCGCTGCCGCCGGCACGGGGCTGGAGCGGACGCGCGCAGGCGTCACGATCAGCGCTACGGCGCCGAGGATGATCGCGCCCGCGGCGAGCGTGCGTACCGAGAGCGGCTCGCTCAGTACGACCCAGCCTAGGAAGACGGCGACGACCGGATTGACGTAGGCATACGTCGAGACGACGCTCATCGGCGCCACCCGGAGCAGCCAGACGTAGGCCGAGAAGGCAAGCCAGGAGCCGATGACGATGAGATAGACCATCGCGAGCACGGACGTCAGCGAGACATGGCCGACTTCGGTCAGCTCGCCGGACGCTCCTGCCACCAACATGAGCAGCATCCCGCCGGCGAACATCTGCATGCCCGACGAGACGAGCGGCCGCTGCGGCAGCGACGCACGTCGCGCGACGAGCGATCCCGCCGCCCAGGCGGCGCCCGAGACGAGCAGCGCCAGCCGCGCCTAGCGCGTCGATGCGGCTCGGGCCCGGACGGCCACGCCAGGAGCGCCACGCCACCGAAGCCGACGAGCAGCCCGAGCAGGGTCGTGCGCGAAAGGCGCTGACCGTTCGCGACACGGTCGAAAAGGGCCATCCAGAGCGGCACGGCTGCAATCAGCAGCGCCGCGATTCCCGTGTCGACGCGCGTCTCCGACCAGGCGACGAGCGAGTTGCCGCCCACGAACAGCAGCGCTCCGACGACGAGCGGCCGCCGCCCACTGGCGCCGCCCGGGGCGGTCGCCCGTCACGTCCCCACGCCGTACGGCCCAGACATAGAGCAGGCCGCCGGCGACGACGAACCGGATCCCCATCGACAGGAAGACGGGGATCGTGTCGATCGCGAGCAGGATGCCGAGGTACGTCGATCCCCAGACCACGTACACGACGGCGAGGGCCGCCCAGACCCTCGCCGGGCTCACGCCTTTGGCTAGCTCCAAGCTAGTGCTTGGACCACCAGCCCCGCCGGTCGCGATCGTCGAGATCGCCCGCACGGGTCAGGAGTGGAGCCAACGCCGCCAGTGCGACGAAGACGAGAAAGACCGTCAACCCGATGCTCATACGGCCAGTCTGGCGCGTTCTTGTTCATTAGCGCAACGCGTGTTATCGTAGTGTTCGATCATGCAAACTGATAGTTGGCTCGGCGTCGAGCTGCGGCATCTGCTCGCCCTCCAGGCGGTCGCGGAGGAGGGATCGTTCGGCCGCGCCGCGCGGAGCCTCGGCTACACACAGTCGGCCATCTCCCAACAGATCGCGGCACTCGAGCGCATCGTCGGGCAGCGGCTGATCGACCGCCCCGGCGGCCCGCGCCCGGTCACGCTGACCGATGCGGGGACGTTGCTGCTCACGCACGCGCGCGCCATCAACGCGCGCCTGGCCGCCGCGCAGGCCGACCTCGACTCCTTCGGCAACGGCGACTCCGGGCCGCTCAGCGTCGGCACGTACCAGTCCGTCGGCGCGCGCGTCCTTCCCACGCTGCTGGCCGCTTTCCGCAGCGAGTGGCCGAAGGTCGACGTCCGGCTGGTCGAGTCGGCCGACGACCGGGAGCTCCTCGAGCTCGTCGAACGCGGTGACATCGACCTCAGCTTCTGCGTCTTCCCGCTCGAGGGCGGGCCGTTCGAGTCGGTCGAGCTGATGCGCGATCCCTACGTGCTCGTGGTGCCCGCAGGCTCGCCGCTCGTCGGCCGCGACAAGACGCCGACGCTTCGCGAGATCCTCGAGCTGCCGCTCATCAGCTACCGCACGTGCCGTACCACGCAGCGCGTGGAGGAGCGGCTGCGCCTGGCCGGCCGCGAGCCGGACGTCGTGTTTCGCTCGGACGACAACGGCACGCTGCAGGCGCTGGTGGCTGCCGGCGTGGGAGTCGCGCTCGTGCCGCGACTCACAGTCGATCCTGCCGACAAGTCGATTGCCGTCATCGATCTCGGCGAGCGCGTGCCGCCGCGAATCATCGGCATTGCCTGGCACGCGGACCGCCAAATGACTCCAGCGGCGCGGATGTTTATTCAGGCCGCAGAGGAGGTATGCGCCTCCAAACGGCTCGCCGTAGCGTGAGAAATAGCGGGAATGGCACGGGGTGCCTATGCGTTTTTCCAACTGATGCCACGTTTGCTTGAAATCAAGAGAGAGATCCAGCGCCTCTCCGATGAGCGGCGTGAGATTCTGCACGCCCTGTCCGAGGGCCACGACTCCGCGCTCGTCGCTCAGCGCCAGGAGATCGACGAGCAGCTCGCCGAGCTCTGGGACGAGTACCGCGCAGAGCGTGCACGCGTTCGCTTCGGCGAGCGCGAGCTCATCATCGCCCGGGCGCGCCACGAAGAGCGCCTCGAGCGCGCAGCCGCCTAGGGGGCCGCAAAGGAATCTGCCGCCGTCCCTACAATGGGACGGCTCGGGGCGTTAGCTCAGCTGGGAGAGCGCCGGCTTTGCAAGCCGGAGGTCGCCGGTTCGATCCCGGCACGCTCCAT
>CAWGEE010000036.1:0-177850 GCA_963821415.1 uncultured Actinomycetes bacterium
TTATTGCGGTACCGTAGGCGTAGCGTCGGCGTAGATTCGGGCTTTCCCGTGGAAAGGAGCAGGCCGTGACGAGCTATCCGCATCTCTTCAGCCCGCTGAGAATCGGGACCGTCACCGTACGCAACCGGATCATGCAGACGGCGCACGTGAAGCTGTTTGCCGCCAATGCCGTCGACTCTCAGCGCAACGTCGACTACCAGGTCGCCCGCGCCAAGGGGGGCGCCGGCCTCCTGATCACCGGGAACCGCGTCGTGCATCCGACCTCGACCACTGGCTTCCCGCGCATTGCCTGGGCCTACCTGCCCGAGGCGCTCGAGGCCGACCGGCGACTGACCGATGCCGTCCACGAGCACGGGGCGGTCATCTTCGCGCAGCTGAACCACTTCGGCCTCAATGCGTCCAGTGACTCCGCTGACGACCTGCGTGTGTTGTGGGGACCGTCTGCCGTGAAGTCGCCCGCGTACGGCGAGACGCCGAAGGAAATGGAGCCCGAGGACATCCGAGAAGTGGTCGACTGGTGGGCTCGCTGCGCGGAGCTCTCGCGCGAAGGGGGCTTCGACGGCACCGAGGTGCACATCTCGCACAGCTACCTGCTGCACCAGTTCCTGTCGCCGCTCTACAACAAGCGTACGGACGAGTACGGAGGCTCGTTCGACAATCGCCTGCGCTTTTCACGAGAGGTGATCGACGAGGTGCGCCGCCGCGTCGGCCGGGACTGGGTCGTCGGCGTGCGCATCAGCCTGACCGACTTCATCCCCGGCGCGCTCGACATCGAGGATGCCGTCCGCGTCGCCCAGACCCTCGAGGCGGACGGGCAGATCGACTACGTCAACGTGACCGCCGCGGGGTACCACAACATCTTCATGGCGATCCAGCCGTCCGACGAGCCCGACGGGTACCTCGTCGACCTCACCTCGCAGGTCAAGGCTGCCCTGGCCGAGCTGCCTGTCTTCACCGTCGGCGGGATCAAGGACCCCGTGCTCGCGGAGGAGATCATCGCCTCGGGGAAGGCGGACATGGTCGCGATGACGCGAGCGCAGATCGCCGATCCCGACTTCGCGACGAAGGTGGAGGAGGGCCGCGAGGACGAGATCACCCACTGCATCCGCGGCAACCAGGGCTGCATCGGCCGGGTCTTCAAGGGGTTGGCGATCTCGTGCACCGTCAATCCGGCCGCCGGCCGCGAGAGCAGGCTGGGCGCGCTGCCGCCGGCCGAGCCGCCCGCACGCTGGCTCGTGGCCGGCGGGGGCCCGGCAGGGATGAAGGCAGCGGAGACGCTCGCGAAGCGCGGCCACAGCGTGACGTTGGTGGAGAAGGAGCCGAACCTCGGCGGCCAGGTCAACCTCATCCTGAGGACTCCCGGACGCGACGAGTTCGCATGGATCACGCGTGACCTGGAGACGCAGCTGCGGAAGCTGGACGTCGAGATCCGGCTCAGCACGGAGGCGACGACTGAGCTCGTGGACGAGCTCGGCACGGACGGGGTGATCATCGCCACCGGCGCCGTGCCGACGCGCACGGGCTTCTCGAGCGTGAGCCCGCTGGCAGAGACGCTGCCCGGCGTCGACCAGCCAAACGTGCTTACGGCGTGGGACGTCCTGCTCGAGTCGCAACCGGTCGGCAAGCGGGTGGTCGTGCTCGACGACGACGGGTCGCGCTCCGTCGCCGGAGTGGTCGAGGTGCTCCTCGACCGCGGCGCCCACGTCGAGCTCGTGAGCCGGTGGAATGCGCTGCTTCCGTTCACGTTGACGACCCTCGACATGCCGACGCTGTACGGGCGCCTGCTCTCGAAGGGCCTCACATACCGCCTCAACGAGTGGGCGGCCGCGATCGAGGGCGACACGGTGTCGGTCTTCAACCTCTACACGGGAGCCCAGGACTCGATCGAGGGCGTCGACACGGTCGTCCTCGCAACCGGCTCGAAGGCCAGCGACGAGCTGTACTTCGCGCTCAAGGGCCGAGTCGAGAACCTTCACCGGATCGGCGACTGCCTGGCGCCGCGCAAGCTCGATCACGCGATCTACGAGGGCTATCTCGCCGGACTCGAGCGCTGGTCGGCCGAGGACCGCTACATCTACGAGGGCGAGCTCGAGCGCTGGGAGGAGGCGACCGTTCCCGTTGCATGAGTGCGTCCGGCACGGGACATCGCACGGGTCTGCAGCGCAACGAGCACGAGGTACGTCGCGGCAGCCGCGGCCACGCCCACGACGACCTTGAGCCACGAGTCCGGGACGGCGTAGTACAGCGCGACGCCCGCGGCGACACCCAGCACCGCTGCCACGTTGATGCCGTTCAGATAGCGGTAGCGGCCATGCGGGTCGAAGAGCGCGTCCACGTCGAGACGTTGCCTCTTGACGACGAGGTAGTCGGCGAGCACGACGCCGGTGAGCGGCGCACCGAAGTTGCCGAGATGGGTAATCCAGCGCTGCGCCTCCTCGATGAGATCGGGAAAGCCGGACAGCGTCACGGCGATGACGGCGACGACAAGCGTGGCCACCAGCCGCCCCAGCCGCGGGACGGTGTTCACCAGCGACAGGCCTGCGGTGTAGACGTTCATGATGTTCGCAGCCAGGCCCTGAACGACGATCGCGGCCATCAGGACTACCAGCAGAACGTCGCTCGAGACGAGATCGGCGACCGCGATGAACGGGTTCGTCTCGCCTGTGGCGGCAGCCGCGTAGCCTCCGACGAAGGTCGTGATGACGGCGGCCGAGAGCGCGGATCCCATCAGGCCGATGCGCATGTCCCGGCGTGTCGGCGTATAGCGGCAGAAGTCGGAGATGTTCGCGACGAGCGTGAGCGACGCTCCGCACATCACCGTCACGTAGGTCGCGAAGCCCGTCCACGTGAGCTGCTGCTCCGGCGAGTCGAACACGCGCGCCACGGCGTAACCGGCGTCGTCCGTGCCGAGAAACAGGACGACGATGATCGCGGTCAGCGCGAGCGACACCGGCAGCACGATCTTCAGCAGCCAGCGCATGACGTCGAACCCGAGGACCGCGAGCACGGCATGGATCGCCCCGAGGCAGATCGCGAGCGGGACGAGCCGCAGCCGGTCGCCGGTCATCGCGCCGTACAGCGCCTGGATGGCCAGCGCCCCCGTCAGCGCCTGCGCCGCGAACCAGTACGTCGCCGCGATCACACGGTACGGCGAGGACAAGAGGCGCGAGCCCCAGTAGCCGAGGTGCGCCCGCATCTGCACCGGCCCCGTCAGCCCATAGTCCACGCCCGGCTGGGCGACGATGCACAGCATCGCGTACGCGAGCGCCTGACCCACCACCATCGCGAGCACCGCCCACCACAGCGGCAAGCCGCCGTCGACGACGGCGAGAGCGCCGAGCACGTACATGACGGGGTTGAGGAAGAACGTGAAGTTGATCGCGAAGAGGTCTCGCCAGCCGGCGGTCTGCTGCTCCCGCGGGATCGGCTCGACGCCGTACTCCTCGACGGCCGGCATCTGGTTGCTAACCGGCTCCGCGAATGACGCGTGAAGAAGTCGATCACGACGCGGTTGTGCTCCTCCGAGTCGCGTCGAAGATCGTCGAGTGGTTCGAGCCCCGGATCACGTGCTTCTCGGCGCCCTCGATGCCCTCGTAGATGCCCTGCTGGCCGACGCCGCCCGGGCCCTGGTCCCACGGCGTCATGACGTCCTCGTCGCCGCCGAGCACGAGCGCCGGCGACGTGATCTTCGGCAGCCACTCGGTCAGGTCCATGTCGCACATGGCCTGACACGCCGCCGTGAACACCTCGATCCGATTCGAGTCGCGCAGGATCTGCTGAATGAGGTCCGTGAGCTCCTCGGCGTTCTGCTCCTCGAGGAAGCGCTTGGACAGCGCCTGCCAGGTGATCAGCTCGGCCAGGACGCGACTGCCGGGCCCGTCCGGGTCCAGGCGGGCGATGTCGATCCAGTTCTTGAAGATCAGGCGGCCGGTGTCGCCGAGCTTCGCCGCGGCGCAGTTGATGACGACGGAGGTCGTGCGCTCCGGGTACTTGCCGGCGAAGACGATGGCGATCATCCCGCCCATCGACGTGCCGTGGACGTGCGCCTGGTCGATCTCGAGTGCGTCCATGAGGCCCGCGAGATCGTCCGCCCACACCTCCATGTCGTAGTCCTGGACCGGGCGGTCAGACGCGCCGTAACCGCGCATGTCGTAGTCGATCGACGCGGAAGTGCTTGGACAGCTCGGGCGTCGCCGGGTCGAAGTTGAAGTGCCCGAAGCCCGCGCCGTGGATCTGAACGACCGGCTCGCCCTCTCCGCTGATGCGGTACCAGAGGTTGACGCCGTTGACCTCTGCCGTCCCCTCCATCACCCCTCCTCGTGGTCTCGCGCGGAGTCTGTCAGACTCGGCCTTCTGTGCCGGCGTCGTGATCCTGGAGGTGTGAGATGACGAGCACGCTGCTCAATCGCACGACTGCGACGAAGGAGAACGCCCTCACAGACGAGGAGCGCGACGCGTTCCTCACGGAAAAGCGCATCGGACGGCTCGCGTCACAACGTGCGGACGGCTGGCCGCACGTGACGCCGATCTGGTACGTCTGGGAGGACGGCCGCTTCCTGCTGACGCTCGGCAAGAGCCGCCGACATCTCCGCAACATCGCCGCCGATCCGCATGTGACGCTGTGCGTCGACGACGACCCGAGGATGACCGACCTGACGCGATCACCTCGGTCCGTCGTGTGCTTCGGACTCGCGACCCTCGTCGAGGAGGAGCAGGCGGTCCGGGAGGCGACGCGCAAGGTAGAGCTGCGGTATCTCGAGGGCGCCAGCGGCCCCGAGCTCGAGGAGATGCTCTGGTTCGAGGGCCGGACTGTGGTCGAGATCGAACCGGACCGCTGGCTCGCCTGGGACCAGGGCAAGGGGTAGCGCTCAGGCCTCGACAGTAATTGCCACGCGCTCGGGCGTCACGGACAGGATCTCCAACGACCCGTCCTTCGGCAGTACGCGGCGGAGGAGGGAGAAGCCGGCGGGCGACTTCGTCGAACGGGAACGGGATCGCAGCGCACGTGCCACGGCGCAACAGGCTCGAGGCGGTAGCCCTGGAGCTCAGCGGCCTCGCCCGCCTCGACGTCGCGCATGCAGAAGTACAGCGACAGGCGGTCGAAGACCTGGAGCAGCTCGTACTCGGACCGGTGATCACCCGGATCGCCGCCGAACTTCGCCTCCTGCTCGGCGACGAAGGCATCGACTTCGTCCTGCACCTCCGGCGCGCGCGTGAGACCGAGTCCAGGATCGAGCCCGTAGCGCTGCCGGTAGATGCCGGCGCCGTGCATAGACACGAGCAAGCCCGCATGCTCGTCCTGCTCCGTGATCGCCGCGATGCCGGCGCGGTAGAAGGCGAGGTGCGAGCGGACGTCGACATCGAGGAAGTTCACGGGCGTACCGTCGCCGTCGACCCTCGGCGCCCGCTCCCACACCGCCCAGCCATCGTCGTGGCGTCCCGTCGCGACTTTCAACGACTCGGATACGCGCAGAGTCCGCCCAGCTCCCGGCGAACTGCGCCGAGAGGTCTGCGTGGTCGGTCTGGAGGACGACCTGCCAGGCATCGCCGAGGTCCCTGACGATCACGCCGAGCCCGCCCCGAGCTGTTCCCTGGCCCACGGCACGAGGCCTCCGGAGCAGGCGAGGTCGACGACGAACGCGGGCACGGGCTGAGCGCCGAACACCTGGCCGTCGACGTCCACCTCGCCGGTGTCCGTGTCGATCCTGATCTGGGAGCCGGGCCGCGCCGCGCCTGCCGCGCCTGCGCACTCGAGCACCGGCAGTCCGAGATTGACCGCGTTGCGCCGGAGGATGCGGGCGAAGCTCTTCCCGACGAGGCAGCGGACGCCCCACGCCTTCATGGCTTGAACGACGTGCTCGCGCGACGAGCCCAGCCCGAAGTTGGCCCCCGTGACGATGATCGTGTCGGGCCCGAGCTGATCGCGGAGCGCCGGGTCGTAGCCCTCGAAGAGGTGCGCCTTCATCAGCTCGGGGTCCTCGATGTTCAGGAACTGGCCGGGATACATGACGTCGGTGTCGACGTCGTCGCCGGGGATCACCACGGCCCTGCCCTCGATAATCACCGCGTCGCTCCGGAGACGACTCCCGCCGGGTCTACGAGCTCGCCTGCGACAGCCGCTGCGGCAGCAACCCACGCGTTGGCGAGGTAGACCTCGGCCTCGGGCGAGCCCATGCGGCCGCGGAAGTTGCGGTTCGTCGTGGTGACGGCCCGTTCGCCGGCGGCCAGCACGCCCATGCCGCCGCCAAAGCACGCGCCGCAGGTCGGCGTGGACACCATGGCCCCGGCCTCGACGAAGACGTCGAGCAGGCCCTCGGCGAGCGCCTCCCGGTAGATGCGCTGCGTCGCCGGCACGACGATCAGCCGGCAGTCGGGGTGCACCCGGTTCCCGCGCAGCACCTCGGCCGTCTGCCGCAGGTCGGTCATCGTGCCGTTCGCGCAATTTCCGATGTACGCCTGGTCGATGCGCGTTCCCATCACCTCGGACACCGGCACGACGTTCCCCGGCAGGTGCGGCTTGGCGACGAGCGCCTCGAGGGCGGAAAGATCGAGAGCGAGCCGGCGGGCGAGCTCGGCGTCGGGATCCGTGCGCTCCGCTCGCCACGGCCGGTCCGTGCGGCCTTCGAGGTAGTCGGCAGTCGTCTCGTCGGCCGGAAAGAGGCCTGTGTCCGCGCCGGCCTCGACGGCCATGTTCGAGACAGCCAGACGCTCGTCGAACGAGAGCGCTTCTGCGCCGTCGCCGACGAACTCGAGCGCGCAGTTCGTGGCGCCGCCCACCCCGAGCTCTCCGATGATCGCGAGGATGACGTCCTTGCCGGCCACGTACGGACCCAGCCGTCCCGTGAGCTCGACCTGGATGGTTGCCGGCACGGCCTGCCAGAACTCGCCGAACGCGAGGCACGCCGCGATGTCGGTGGAGCCGAAGCCGCTGCCGAAGGCACCAAGCGCGCCGTAGGTGCACGTGTGGGAGTCACCGCCGGCGATGACCGAGCCGGGAACCACCCACCCCTCCTCGCAGAGGAGCGTGTGCTCGATTCCGCCCTTGCCCTGGCCGAAGAACGTCACCCCTTGCGCGTCCGACCACTCCTTGAGCCGTCGCTGGACACCCGCCGAGCGCGCGTCCTTCGCGGGCATGAAGTGATCGGCGACCATCACGACCTTCGCCGGGTCGAAGACCCGCGACGCGCCCATCTGCTCCATCACCCGGAACGCCACGGGCCCGCTGACGTCGTTGGCCATGACGACGTCGCAGCGCACCATCACGACGTCGCCCGGCCGCACGTCGTCCACGTCGGCGTGCGCGAGCAGGATCTTCTCAGCGAGCGTGTGCGGCAGCTGCGACCTCCTCGAGGTGAGCGAGCACGTCATCCACTGAGACGACGTCGCCGTACTTCGTGTCGATGTCGTAGAGGTTGGCGGAGTGAGCCTCCGGATTACGGTCGCCGACCGCCTCTCGGGGGACGACCGGGCGGTAGCCGTGCTGGATCGCGTCGACCACGGTCGCCCGCACGCAACCCGACGTCGAGGCCCCGGTCACGATCAGGCTGTCGCAGCCGTTTGCCGCGAGGAAGCTCGAGAGCGCTGTCCCGAAGAACGCCGATGCAAACAGCTTGTTCAGAACCGGCTCGCCCGCATGCGGCGCGATCCGCGGATCGATCTCCACCCAGCGGGAGCCGGCCTCCAGCGTCTCCAGGGCCGGAATCTTGTCGATGAACGCTGCCGCCGTATGCTTGCCGCCCTCGTCGTAGGACACAGTCGTGAAGACGACCGGTACGGCCGCTGCGCGCGCCTCTTCCAGCAGCCGCGCGATGGCCTCCACTACCGAGTCGAGGTCGCAGACGAGCGGTGACGCCGGGTCGGTGAAGCCGCAGTTGACGTCGATCACGATCAGGGCCGGCCTCTGCCCGAAGCCGACCCTGCCGTGGAACCCGTCGTGCCTCATGGCCCGATCCTGCTCTACACGGGCGCGGGCATCCCGTCGCCCGCCCTCACCCGCGCGAGGGCCTCGTCGCCCGGCTCGAGCGGCGACCACCGGAGCGGCACCGCCGGCACCGGCGGCTCGAGCCCCGTCTCCTCCTTGCAGTTGGCGAGCAGCTGCTCGAGGGGCGGCCCGTAGTCGAAGTCGAGCGCCTCGCCGCGCTCCTCCCGCTGGCGCGCTCGCTCGGCCACCGTCTCCGCCTCGTCGGCCTGTCCGTCGTCGCCGATGACGACTCCGTAGCCCTCCTTCGCGAGCCCGCGGCTGACGAGCCCGAAGGCAACGTCTCGCACGACGGCCTCGACGGGCCGGTCGAGCCTGTCCTTCCAGCCGCCGCCGCCCGCCGTCCGGTAGACGAGCATGTCGCCCGGGTTGACCTCGATGCGGTCGCACTTCGACGGCAGCCGTTCCTCGCTGCCGTCAGCGCGCTTGAGCAACTTCGACGAGCGCTGTCCCGGCCAGCCGCCGAGCACGCCCCAGGGGCTCGTCAGCCACCGGTCGTCGTGGATCGAGACCTCTCCGGGCTCCAGGTAGACGTAGCGCTTCTCGACGCCGTTCCCGCCCCGGTGAAAGCCGGGCCCGCCCGAGTCGGTGACGGTCGTATAGCCGTCGATCCGGAGCGGGTAGTACGCCTCGAGGTACTCGGTGGGGATGTTCTCGAACAGCGGCCACCACGAGTGCCCGTCCATGCCGTCGCCGATCGGACGCCCGGGGATGCCCCCGTAGAGGATCTCCATCGAGTAGAAGAAGTCGCCCTTGTCGCCCCAACCCGAGTAGAGCATGTAGGGGCTCGTGCCGTAGCCGGCCGCCGTGTTCAGCTCCGGAGCCTGCTTGCAGAGCGCGCCGCCGAGCACGTCGAACTGCCGCGCGAGCGCGTGCGTGCGGCAGCCGAGCGCCGCGGGGAAGCGCGGGTTGAGCAGGCTCCCCTTCGGCATGACCACGTGCAGCAGTGGATAGAACCCGTCGTTGAAGAGGATCTGGGGATCGTTGACCATGATCAGGTAGATCCCGATGAACATCTTGAACATGCCCTCCGAGAGGTAGAAGTTCACCGGCCCGAGCGCCTGGGGATCCGTGCCCGACCAGTCGAAGAACGCGTGGTCACCCTCGCGCCAGATCGTCAGCTTCATCTTGAACGGCCCGTTGCCGAGCCCGTCGTCGTCGATCCAGTCCTCGAAGGTCTGCGGCTCCTCGGGGATGGCCACCTGGATCAGCGTGCGCATGGCCTCGTACGTGCGGTCGAGCAGCGCCTGGCAGGCGGCGAGGTACGTCTCCTTGCCGAAGCGCTCGCAGAGCTGAACGACGCACCGCTCGCCTGCCCGGCAGCCGGCGACGATGGCGAACAGGTCGGCCCTGTTCATCTCCGGCAGCCGCATGTTGTTGAAGATGAGCTTGAGGACGTCTTCCTTGTTCTCGCCCCGCTCGACGATCTTGAGCGGCGGGATGATGAGGCCCTCCTCGAAGATCGTCCGCGCGCCCGTCGGTAGCGATCCCGGCAGTGGCCCGCCGCAGTCCATCTGGTGACCGAACTGGCTCGACCAGCCGACGAGCTCGTCCTCGAAGAAGATCGGCACGAGCACGAGCCAGTCGTTCGTGTGCGAGATCGACGCCGAGCACTTGAACGGGTCAGAGGTGAGGATCACGTCGCCCGGGTAGATCCCGCCCTCCCAGGCGGCCATCATCTCGTTGATGTAGGCCCCGAACTGGCCGACGATCATGCGGCCGTTCGGGTCGGTGATCATCGGAAACTCGTCGTGCTGCTCGCGAATGACAGGGCTCATCGCCGAGCGGAAGAGCACGGCATCCATCTCGAAGCGGGCGCTCTTGAGCGCTCCTTCGATGATGTCCAGCGTGACCGGATCGACCTCGACGTCGGTCGGGATGTCCGCGATTCGCGGCTTCTCTTGCGTGATTGCCATCTCGTCTCTCCCCCTATGCGCTCGGCGTGATCAGGATGTTGAAGTACGTGTCGACGCGGGCCTCGTAACCCGGCAGCACGACCGTGGTGGCGTCGAACTCGGTCACGATCGCGGGGCCCGCGAACGTGTTTCCCGGCTCGAGCTTCGACCGGTCGTAGACCTTCGTCGAGTGGCGCCCACCCTCGAAGACGATCTCGTGCTCATCCACGACCGCGGCCGATGCGTCCTGCCCATTCTCGACGCCCTCGGGCAGCTCGGGCTTGGGCGCGGCGCCGAAGCCGACGGCGCGGAGGTTGACGATCTCGCTCCGCGTCTCGTACATGCGGAAGCCGTAGTGCTGCTCGTGGAGCGCGTTGAAGCGCTGGTCGAGCTGCCCGAGGCCCTCCGAGCGCACCTCCTCGGGCGTCAGGCTCACGGGGATCTCGTAACCCTGGCCGTGATAGCGCATGTCGGCCACGTAGCTGATGCTGCGCAGCTCCTCGGCGATGCCCTCGTTCGCGAGCCATTGCCGGGCCCGCTCGCCGAGCTCCTCGAGGATGCTCGAGACGTCCTCCGGCTCGGCGTCGTCGAGCACGCGGATGTAGGTGCGGGCGAACTCGTCGCGGAAGTCCGCCACGATGTCCCCGAGCGCGCAGAGCAGGCCCGGCGCCGGGGGCACGATCACCGGGAACGAGCCCATGATCCGAGCGACGGCGTTCGCGTGCATCGGCCCCGCCCCGCCATAGGCAACGAGCGCGAACTCGCGCGGGTCATGGCCTCGCTGGACGGAGACGACCCGCAGCGCGCCCGCCATGTTCTCGTTGACGATGGCGAGGACGCCCTCGGCAGCGTCTTCGACGGACGGCAGGCCCATGGCATCGGCGATCGTCTGCACCGCCGTCCGCGCGGCCTCCGCGTCGAGCTGCATCTCGCCGCCGAGCAGCTGAGGGGGGAGGTGGCCGACGACGACGTTCGCGTCGGTGACGGTCGGCTCGGTGCCGCCCTTTCCATACGCCGCGGGACCCGGCTCTGCGCCGGCCGACTGCGGGCCGACGCGCAGTGCCTTCGTCAGCTCCGGCACGTGGGCGATCGACCCACCCCCGGCGCCAACGGTGTGGACGTCGACGGACGGCACACGCAGGCGGAAGTGGCTGATCGCCGTCTCGCGCCCGATCGTCGGAGCGCCACCGAGGCACAGCGACACGTCGGTGGACGTCCCGCCCATGTCGAACGTGAGGATGTTGTCGTAGCCGGCCTTGCGCGCCACGTAGAGCGCGCCCGCGACGCCGCCGGACGGCCCGGAGAGGACGCCGTAGATCGGGTTCCGCGCAGCCTCGCGCGTCGTCATCAGCCCCGCGTCCGAGCGGAGGATGTTGACGTCCGCCGTCGCGCCGGCGGATTTCAGCTCCGACTGGAGTTGCTCGACGTAGTTCGCCACTCTCGGCCGCACGTACGAGTTCATGCACGCAGTCAGCGTCCGCTCGTACTCCCGGAACTCGGGCAGCACGTGAGAGGAGAGGGTGACCGGGAAGCCCGGGTACAGGCGCTCGACGATCTCGCCCACTTCCTCCTCGTGCCGGCTCGAGATGTAGGAGTTGATGAAGCCGATCGTCAGGGTCTCGACGCCGGACTCGACGAGGTCGTGGACGGCCGCTTCGGCCTGCTTCACGTCGACGGGCGTCACGGTATTGCCCCTCGCGTCCATCCTCTCGACGATCTCGCGCGTGTCGGCGAGCGAGGCCGGCGGGTCGGGCTTGATCATGATGATCCAGCCCGCGAGCGGTCCGGGCGTCTGCGAACGCGCGAGGTGGAGGATCTGCTTGAAGCCGACCGTCGTCAACAGGCCGACGCGAGCGCCCTTCGACTCGAGCACGGCGTTCGTCGCCACGGTCGTGCCGTGAAGGATGTTGCGGATGTCGGCCACGGCCGTGCCTGCCTCGTCCGAGATGCGCCGGACGCCGACGAGCACGCCCTCTGACGGGTCCCCCGGTGTCGACGGGGTCTTCACGCGGTGCATCGCTCCGCTCTCGTCATGGACGAGGAGGAGGTCAGTGAACGTCCCCCCGACGTCGACTCCGAGCCTGTGCGCCATCCGTTCCTCCTGTTCAGCCGGCGACCGGGGCGAAAACCCCGGCGCGATAGATCTGACCCTCGAGCTCGCGCTCGAGCACTCCCTCCAGCCACTCCGCGACGGCGACGAGCCGGTCGAGATCGATGCCGGTCTCGATGCCTTCGCCGTGCAGCAAGTAGACGAGATCCTCCGTTGCGATGTTGCCCGTCGCGCGCGGCGCGAACGGGCAGCCGCCGATGCCGCCGACGGATGCGTCCAGCACCGTCGCGCCCGCCTCGACCGCCGCGTGCGCGTTCGCGAACCCCGTGTTGCGCGTGTTGTGCAGATGGACGCCGACGGGGCACGGAAGCTCCGAAGCCGCCGCGCCCACGATCTCGCGGACCTGCCGCGGGACGCCCACTCCGACGGTGTCTGCGAACACGACCTCGTCGGCCTCGGCTGCGGCCAGGCGCCGCGCGAGCTCGAGAACCCGACCCGGGTCGACGGCGCCCTCGAAGGGGCAGCCGAACGCGGTCCCGATCGTCACCGTCGCCCGGAGGCCGTCTTCGTGCGCGCGCGACACGATGCGCTCGGCGGCCTGCACCGACTCTTCGACGGTCGCGTTCTGGTTGCGCTGGTTGAACGTCTCCGACGCGGCGAATGCAAAGTGCGCCTCGTCCAGACCGGTTTCCACGAGCCGGTCGTAGCCACGCTCGTTGAGGACGAGGCCCGCATAGACGACGCCCGGCCGGCGGTCGATAGCCGCCACCACCTCTTCCGCCCCGGCCATCTGCGGCACCCGTGCGGGATTGACGAAGCTGACCGCCTCGATGCGCGGCAGCCCGGCGTCGGCGAGGCGGTCGACGAGCTCGGCGCGAACCTGCGGCTCGAGGATCTTCGGATCGTTCTGGAGCCCGTCGCGGGGGCCGACGTCGCAGATGACGACGCTGGCCGCTCACAGGACGGCCTCGCTCTTGAGGCGGTCGATCTCCTCCGGCGAGAGCCCGAGCAGCCCGCCGTAGACCTCCTCGTTGTGGCTGCCCTCGTCCCAGGTCGCCGACCAGCGGACCTCCCCGGGCGTCTCCGAGAGCTTCGGCACGATGCCCGGCCCGACGTACTCGCCGAACTCGGGATCCACGTGGCGTACGAGCATCTCCCGTGCCCAGTAGTGCTCGTCGTCGAAGATGTCGGCGATCGTGTAGATCGGGCCGCAGATGACGCCGGCGTCGTTGAGCAGCCGGTCGATGTCGGCGGCGGTGTGCCGGCCCGCCCACTCGGCGACGATGGCCTCGATCTCCTCCTGGTGCTCGCCGCGGTCGAGGTGGGTCTTGAAGCGGGAATCGTCGGCGAGCTCCGGCTGCTCCATCGCCTCGCAGAGCCGGCGAAAGACGTTGTCGGCGTTGGCGGCGATCACGGTCCACTTGCCGTCCGAGGACTTGAAGATGTTCGACGGCGCCACGCCCTTCAGGCCTGTGCCCCCGGGCCCGCGCACGATCTTGAGCCGGTCGTACTCCTGCACCGTGCTCTCGAGCAGGGCGAAACACGACTCGAGCAGCGACACGTCGACTACCTGGCCCCGGCCGAAGCCGAGCGAATCGCGCTTGTACAGCGCGGAGAGCACGCCGATGGCGGCAAACATCCCGGCGAGCGAGTCGCCGAGAGAGATGTGGATGCGCGGAGGGGGCTCGCCCTCGAAGCCGTTGATGTGGCGCATGCCGCCCATCGCCTCGGCCACCGACGCGAACCCGGCGCGAGGCGCATACGGGCCCGTCTGGCCATAGCCGGACACGCGGCACACGACGAGCTTCGGATTCGCCTCCCAGAGCTGCGCCGGGCCTACGTTCCACCGCTCGAGCGTCCCGGGCCGGAAGTTCTCCACCAGCACGTCGCTCTGCTTGACAAGCTCGAGCAGGAGCCGCTGACCCGCCTCTTCGCGCAGGTTCAGCGTCACGCACTTCTTGTTGCGCCCCTGCACCGGCCACCAGAGCGAACGGTCGCGATACCGCGCCTTCCCCCAGTCACGCAAGGGGTCGGGTTGGCCGGGCGGCTCGACCTTGATGATCTCGGCACCGAGGTCGCCGAGCAGTCGTCCCGTGAACGGCCCGGCGAGCAGCATCCCGAGCTCGATCACCCGGACGCCGGCCAACGGTCCTGGACCGCTGGTGTCTCGAGCGATGCCCATCTCCGCCATCGTCTCAGTCACTCGGAACGCTCGAGCTCGCGGACGTGGGCCACGAGGAGGTCGCGCGCCTCGAAAACGTGCTCTTTCATCAGGGACTCGGCGCGGTCGGCATCGCGCGCCTCGATCGCCACGGCGATCTGGCGGTGGAAGTGCGCAGAGATGCGGCGCTGCTCCGGCGAGTACCAGATGTAGGACCTGTAGACGAGCGGCAGCTCGATGACCTTGCGCACGAGGTTCGCGATGCGCTGGCTCGCCGCGGCCTCGACGATCGTGCTGTGAAAGTGCATGTTCTCCTTCACGAGGGGAGCGACGTCACCGTCGGCCAATCCCTCGAATCGCTCGCAGCTGGCAAAGAGCTCCGCCACGCTCTCCGGCGGCATCCTCGTCGCCGCCCGGCCGGCGGCGTATCCCTCGAGCAGCGCGCGTAGCCGGTAGAGGTCGTCGAGGTCCTCCGCGTCGTGCGCACGGACGGTCGCTCCACGGTTTGGCGCCGTATCGACCAACCCCTCGGCCTGGAGCACGGCGAGAGCCTCGCGGATGGGTGTCCGGCTGAGCCCGAGCTCTCGCGCAAGCTCCTCCTCCTTCAGCCGCTCGCCCGGCGCAAGCCTGCCGTCGATGATCGCCTCGCGAATCACCTCCGTAGCGACGACGCCGGCGTTGCGTACGAGCGGCGCGCCGTCCTGAAGGATCCTCGGCACCGCGCGAGCATACAAAATGCAATCCGCTGCCGAGATCAGGGTTCGTTGGTAGCTACGGGCGCTGGTAAGCGGACTGCGATCAGAGCGCCGAGGAGCGCCAGGAGGCCGGTGGAGACCCAGAACGCGTCCCAGCCCGCGGCTGCGGCAACTGCGCCGAGCAGCGGAGTGCACAGCGCGGATATCAGGAACACGACCGTCGCGGCCACCGCCACCGAGCGCCCGGCGAGCTCCGGGGCTGCGAGCTCGCCCGCACTGACGTAGACGATCCCGTTCCAGCCCAGCGCGCCGAAGCCGAAGACAACGGCAGCCGCTATCACGGCGACAGGGCCCGCATGAAGGGCGATCGTGAATACGAGCGCACCGGCCGCCGCCACCAGACCCACCTCGACGAGGGTGCGCGCGCGTCTGCCCCCTTCCTGTCGGTCGGCGACCTTGCCCCAGACCACCCTGGCGATCATCGCGGTGAGGTTGATCGCGAGATAGGCCGTGGACGCGACCAGGGCCGACAGCCCAGCCGAGCGCACGGCGGGAACGGTGAACGCCAGCACGGCCTGGAGCACGACGATGTAGAAGGCGGCCACCACGAGCAGCCTCGTCATGCCCTGCGCCCGCACGATGCTCCGGAACGGGCGGGGCACCGAAGAGCCACGGGAACGTTGCGTCTCCTCCGGGAGAAGCGCAAAGACGCAACCCGTCACAGCCACGAGGCCGGCACCGACGACGAACACGAGGTGCACGCCGCCGGCGCGCACGAGGAGCGGCATGGCTACGGCGGCGACGGTTCCACCGAGGGGCACGGCCATCTGGCGGACACCGAGCGCCCAGGCTCGACGCGAAGCGGGATACACGCGGAAGAGGGCGCTGGTACCCGCAATGGGCACGACCGCGGTGCCCACACCGAACAGCGTCAGCGCCGCGATCAACGGTCCGGTCGAGTCCACCATCGCCGCGAGCGCAAGCCCCGCGGCTCCGAGCGCGGTGCCCGCCAGTGTCGAGAGCCGCGGTCCGTACCTGTCGACGGCGATGCCGGCCGCGATCAGCGAAAGCCCTGAGCCGAGCAAGGCAGCGACTACGACCGCACCCAGCTCAGCGAGCGTCAGGCCGTACTCGCTCTGCAGCTCCGGCCCGACAGCCGGAAGGCCGAAGTTGACGAACGAGACGGCAGCTTGCGCGACCGTGGCGGCGGCGAGCACGGCTCTGGGAGACGGGCCCTCCGGCACCGCTGGATTATCGTAGGCCCGTGGAACTCCGCGAGATCGCGCGTTCTCAGCGTAGGCGGCAGGCGCTCGAGGCTCTCGAGTTCGAGCGCGATCGCGAAGCGGCGCTCCGCGGACAGCTCGAGGAGACCGCTACCGAGATCGAAGGCCCGAAGGTGGACGAAGAGACGTTCGCTGCGATGGACGCCGAGGACGTCGAGATCGTGCGGCAGACCCTGCTCGACACAAGCCATTCCTTCGACGAGACGTTCGGCGACGAGGATGGCGAGGACTGGCTCGACGAGTTTCGCGTGGACGGTATGTCGGAGGAGGAAGAACGCGAGGAGCGGCTCGGCGAAGTGGCGCGGCTCGAAGGTGAGATCAGGGACTCACGCAGACGACAGCAGGCGCTCGAGCGCTATGTCGAGGCGCTGTCGGCCAGGCTCCGAAGCCTGAACCGCCCGCAGCGCCAGGTGTCAGACGTCTTCCGACTCGACCTCGTCGAAGTACTCGATCTTCACGGACGAGCCGTCAACGCCTCCACGACCCATCGCTTCCTGCAACTCGGCGTTGTTGACGAAGCTCTCGGCGGCCTCGCGCGACTCGAAGGCGTGGGTGACGAGGACACGGTTCGGATCGTCAGTCGACCGCAGTACCTGCTCGAACCGTACGCCGCTGTCGTGCTGCCACTGCCTGACCTCGTCGTACACCTTAAGCCAGGCATCGAAGTCGGCTACGCGATGGTCGACGAGCAGAATCGTTCTCATGTAGTCCTCCTCATTCGGGTCGCTCGATCATACGGCCGCCCGCAGCGCGAGCAGCTCCCAGGCGACGTTGGCGGCGGCGAGGGCCGTGATCTGGCCCGGGACCGTCGTAGGGCGGCGACACCTCGACCACGTCGGCGCCGGCGAGCGCGATGCCCTTGCAGCGAACGCAGAAACGCGATCGCCTCCGCCGTGGAGAAGCCCGCCACCTCGGGCGTGCCGGTGCCGGGCGCGTGGGCCGGGTCGAGGAAGTCGACGTCGAAGGAGAGGAACACCGGCCGGTCGGCGACGCGCTCGCGGACGAGCTCGCCGTACGCCTCCGGGCCGAGCTCGCGAAGCTCCTCGCTCGGAATGACCTGGAAGCCGAGCGCGCGGCCGTCGTCGAGGTCCGAGCTCTGGAAGAGCGGCCCTCTCATGCCCGCCTGCACGGACGCCGCCGGCTCGATCAGCCCTTCCTCTGCGGCCCGGCGGAAGGTCGTCCCGTGGAAGTAGCGCTGGTCGAAGTACTCGTCCCAAGTGTCCCCGTGCGCATCGAGCTGAACGAGCGCGAGCGGGCCGTGCCGCTTCGCGATGACGCGCAGCTCGGCGAGCGTGATCGAGTGGTCGCCGCCGAGCGCGAGCGGGAACGCGCCCGCCTCCACAACCGGCGCGAGCGCCTCCTCCACGCGGCGGTACGTGCCCTCGGTGTCGCCCGGCGCAACGGGCAGGTCGCCGTAGTCGACGATCGAGAGCGAATCGCAGACATCGATGCCGAAGCCCGAGTGGAACGGCCTGAGCAGCGCCGACGCGGAACGGATCGCCTCAGGGCCGAAGCGAGCGCCCGGCCGAAAGGTGACGGCGGTATCGAATGGGATCCCGTAGACGGCAGCGTCGACGCCGGTCAGATCGGTGACGTGCGGCAGCCGCATGAACGTCCGCACGCCCGCGAAGCGCGGGTAGACGCGAGCGTCGATCGGCCGATACGGCGGCCCCGCCACGGTTTTGAGCCTAGTCGCGATAGAGGACTCTGAGCCTACTCGGGATAGATCGTGCCGAGCTCGACGACGGGCAGCGGCCGGCGCGGCAGGCTCTCGTCCTCGCGGGCGCGGCGGGCTGCCTCGCCGCAGGACACGAACTCGACGTCGCCGCAGCCGAGCGGCGTACTCGACGAGGCCCCGCAGAGCCTCCACCCGGCCGGGCCGCCCCGACAGGAACGGATGCATGGTCAGGCAGAACAGGCAGCCGTGGCGGCGCATGCCGTCGAGCTCCTCCTGCCAGAGGCGGACCGCCCGCGACGGCGGGTGCACCGTGCCCGGGCCGGACCTCGGATCGGGGAGGTACATGTACTGGTTCCAGTCGTCGAGGCTCCAGTGGGCGGGGAGCTCGACGAGCGGCCCCGTTCGCCGTCTCCAGCACGTACGGCTTGTCGTCGTCCATGAGCGACGAGTCGTAGTCGAAGCCGTACTCGGCGAGGAGGTCGAACGTGCGCGGGCTCGGCTCCCAGCTCGGCGTGCGGTAGCCCTCGGGCCGGATCGCCGAAGCGGTCGAGCGCCGCCAGGCCGGCTTCGATGTCGCGCCGCTCCTCTGCTTCGTCCATGCGCAGCGGGCTCCGGTGGCCGTGGCCGTGGTGGCCGACCTCGTGTCCGGCAGCGAGGATCCGCTCGACGGTTTCGGGATAGCGCTCCGCCGTCCAGCCGGGGACGAAGAACGTCGCAGGCACGTCCAGCTCCTCGAGCAGCCCGAGGATGCGCGGCACGCCGACGAGCGGCCCGTAACGCTGGTGGCTCATCGCGCTCGGATGCCCGGCGTACTGGCGCCCCTCGGCGAGAATCGCCGACTCGGCGTCGACGTCGAACGAGAGGATGGCGAGCGCCGCGCTCGACCCGAGCCAGGACATCGGCGCCATTCTAGGACCTGCCTCTTTCAGATTAAGCCTCTGTTGAGAATGCCTGGCACTGAGTTGTGCCAATTCTGAGCCAATCGATCCACAGCGGGATCGTCGGAATCGGGCCGCTCGGCGACGCTACCGCGTCTGGGGGAAGCCGAGGTTGACGGAGCTCGTGGCCGGGTCGGGCCAGCGCGCCGTCACGACCTTGCCGCCGGTGTAGAACTGGATGCTCTCCGGCCCGTACGCGTGGAGGTCGCCGAAGAGCGACGACTTCCAGCCGCCGAACGAGTACCAGGCCACCGGCACGGGGATCGGCACGTTGATGCCGACCATGCCGACGTTCACGTCGAACTGGAACTGGCGCGCCGCGCCGCCGTCGCGCGTGAACATCGCGACGCCGTTGCCGTACGGGTTCGCGTTGACGAGCCCGACCGCCTCGTCGTACGTGTCCGCGCGGACGACTTCGAGCACGGGCCCGAAGATCTCGTTCTGGTAGCAGTCCATCTCCGGCGTGACGTCGTCGAGCAGCGACACGCCGAGGAAGAAGCCGTCGCCGTCGGGCGCCGACTCGCGGCCGTCTACGACGAGCGTCGCGCCCTGCTCGGCCCCGGATGCGACGTACGAGGCGACCTTGTCGCGGTGCTCGCGCGTGATCAGCGGGCCCATCTCGGAGCCCTCCTCGAGCCCCGGCCCGACCGTGATCTTCGGCAGCCGCTCCTCAATCGCCGCCACCAAAGGATCGGCCACCTCGCCCACCGCGAGCACGACCGAGACGGCCATGCAACGCTCGCCGGCCGAGCCGTACGCCGCGCTCACCGCCGCATCCGCGGCCATGTCGATGTCGGCGTCGGGGAGCACGATCATGTGGTTCTTCGCCCCGCCCAGCGCCTGCACGCGCTTGCCGTGCTTCGTCCCGTTCTCGTAGATGTAGCGCGCGATCGGCGTCGAGCCGACGAAGCTGACGGCCGCGATGCCGGGGTGCTCGAGGATCGCGTCCACGGCCACCTTGTCGCCCTGGACGACGTTGAAGACGCCGTCCGGCACGCCCGCCTCCTTGAGCAGCTCGGCGACGTAGAGCGACGCCGACGGATCCTTCTCAGACGGCTTGAGCACGAACGCGTTGCCGCACGCGAGCGCCGGCGCCCACATCCACATGGGCACCATCGCGGGGAAGTTGAACGGCGTGATGCCGGCGACGACGCCGAGCGGCTGGCGGATCGAGTAGACGTCGATGCCCGTCGCCGCCTGCTCGGAGAAGCTGCCCTTCATCAGCGTCGGGATGCCGCACGCGAACTCGATCACCTCGAGGCCGCGCTGCACCTCCCCCATGGCGTCCGAGAGCACCTTGCCGTGCTCCTCGGTGAGGATGCGCGCGATCTCCTCGCGGCGGTCGTGGACGAGCTCGCGGATGCGGAAGAACAGCTCCGCGCGCTTCGAGAGCGACGTGGCGCGCCAGGCGGGGAACGCCGCCGCGGCAGCCGAAACGGCCGTGTCCACCTCCTCGACAGACGCGAACGCGACCTCCTTCGTCTGCTCGCCGGCGGCCGGGTTGTAGACGGGCCGCTGCGGCCGGACGTCCCGGCCACGTGGCCGCCGATCCAGTGGCCGACTTGCGTGAACTCGCGCCCGCGCGCTCGCGGCGCTGCACGACCTCGGTCATCTCCCTGGAGCGTAGCGCGTTACCATCGAGTCATGGCCACCATCGAAAGGTGGGGGAACCCATGGTTCCCCACTGACCCCCTCCGTTCCAGTGACCGACCTGCGTCAGCTCGCTCTTCTCCTGTCCTGGCGGCGCTGCAACGACCTCGGTCATCTCCCTGGAGCGTAGCGCGTTACCATCGAGTATGGCCACAATTCGAAGACCGTGCCGCAGAGGCCGAGCGGATCCTCGCGGATGACCGCGACTACCTCATCCACTCGTGGTCCGTGCAGTCCGCGCTGAAGCCGCTCGCCGTCGCGGGCGCGGAGGGGCGGTACTTCTGGGACTACGACGGGAAGCGCTACCTCGACTTCGCGTCGCAGCTCGTAAACGTCTCCATCGGCCACCAGCATCCGCGCGTCATTCAGGCGATCAAGGACCAGGCCGACAAGCTCTGCACGATCGGCCCGCCGATGGCGAACGACAAGCGTTCGGAGCTCGCCCGCCTGATCGCCGAGGTGATGCCCGGCGATCTCGACCACACGTTCTTCACGAACGGCGGCGCCGAGGCGAACGAGAACGCGATCAAGACCGCCCGTTGGGTGACCGGCCGCCACAAGGTGATCGCGCGCTACCGCTCCTACCACGGAGCCACCGGCGGCGCGATCACGCTCACGGGCGATCCCCGGCGCTGGTTCGCGGAGCCAGGCATCCCGGGCGTCGCGCGCATCCTCGACCCGTACACGTATCGCTGCCCTGCCGGACACCCCGATCCCTGCCCGGTCTGCTCGGGCGGGCCGCACCTGGAGGAGATCCTCCAGTACGAGGGCGCGCACACGGTCGCCGCCGTGATCATGGAGACGGTCGTCGGCACGAACGGCCTCATCTACCCGCCCGACGGCTACCTCCAGTCGATCCGCGAGGTCACGGAGCGGCACGGGATCCTGCTCATCTTCGACGAGGTGATGGCGGGCTGGGGCCGCACCGGCCGCTGGTTCGCGTGCGAGCACTGGGACGTCGTGCCGGACATCATCACGACGGCGAAGGGCATCAACTCGGGCTACGTGCCGCTCGGCGCGATGACGGTGCGCGAGCACGTGTACGAGGCGATCAAGGACAAGTTCTTCGCCGGCGGGCTCACGTACTCGGGGCATCCGCTGGCGTGCGCGGCCGCCGTCGCGTCGATCGAGACGTTCAAGGACGAGGGCATCGTCGAGAACGCGGCGGCGATGGGCGACGTGCTCGCCGAGGAGCTGCCGAAGCTCGCCGAGCGCCATCCGTCGATCGGCGACGTGCGCGGCAAGGGGCTCTTCTGGGGGCTGGAGCTCGTGCGCGAACCGCGAGACGCGCGAGCCGCTCGTGCCCTTCAACGCCGCCGGAGAGGACGCCGCGCCGATGGCCCGGCTGGCGAAGGCGGCGATGGAGGCCGGGCTCTACCTCTTCGTGCACTGGAACGTGATCATGGTCGCGCCGCCGCTGACGATCACCCGCGACGAGCTCGACGAGGGCCTCGCCATCCTCGACGAGGCCCTCGCGATCGCAGACGAGCACTACGCCGCCTAGCCCTACTCGATGACGCCCACCCCAACGGCTCGGCTACGTGCACTCGATCCGCCCGGCGCCTGCTTGACGCCGTTCACAGCCCTCCTCGACCATGGTCGGAGACAGTCTCCAAGGAGGCATGCGATGCGAAGAGCGCTAGCTATAGGGATCGCACTGGTCTTCCTACTGCTGCCGCAAGCTGCTTCTTCCACGGCGCTCGGGCCGGCCTTCCCGCCGGGCTACTGGTGCGGCGTCGGCAAGGTGCCCGTTGGGAAGCAAATCACCATCAAGGGGCGCCGGCTGACGTTCGTCAGCGGGAAGATGAACTTCATTCTCTCCAGCAAGAACGGCGACGCAGCGGGCGTCGTCGACGCCGATCTCCGCTTCCACTACGAGGACAAGTCGTCGAAGGAAGACTTCGAGGGCGAGTTCCGTTACGTCGGCGACTTCGACATCAACGGCCCTGCTCGCCAGCCCAAGTTGCAAGGCACGTGGAAGGTCAAGGGTGTCTTCGTCGCCACGATCAACGGCCAGACGAAGTCGTTTCCGGTCGACGCCACCGAGAAGGCGAAGTCCTGGCTCGACGTCGACTCCGCGTCCCTCGACCTCGTCCTCGGCAACTGGGCAAGCACCTCGAGCTGGAAGTGGAAGGCGACCCGCGTCAAGTCCGCCAAGGCGGGCTATTGCTGACAGCGCCCTGGTGAACGATCGGCCGCGCGTCTTCGTCACGCGCCGCGTGCCGGAGCGCGTGCGGGAGGAGCTCGAGCGGTCGTTCGCGCTCGACGTCCACGACGAGGAGCTGCCGCCGCCGCGCGAGGAGCTGCTCGCGCGCGCGGCCGGCTGCGACGGCCTCGCTGACGATGCTGACCGACCGCGTCGACGCCGAGCTGCTGGACGCCGCCGGTCCGCAGCTGCGCGTCGTCGCCAACTACGCCGTCGGCCTCGACAACGTCGACCTCGAGGAGTGCGAGCGGCGCGGGATCGCGGTCTCCAACACGCCCGACGTGCTCACCGCCGCGACGGCGGAGATGACGCTCGCGCTCATGCTGGCGCTCACGCGACGTGTCGTCGAGGGCGATCGCTTTCTCCGCCGCCGCGAGGAGTGGCAGTGGGCGCCGACGTTCATGCTCGGGCGCGGCCTCGCGGGCCTCATGCTCGGCATCGTCGGGTTCGGGCGGATCGGGCAAGCAGTCGGGCAGCTAGGTCGGGCCCATGGAATGCACGTGGTGCACGCGGGCGAATTCCCGCTGGACGACCTCGTCGAGATGGCCGACATCCTGACGCTGCACGTGCCGCTCAACGACGAGACCCATCACCTCATCGGCGCACGGTGAGCTAGCGCTGATGAAGCCGACGGCGTACCTCGTGAACACGAGCCGCGGACCGGTCGTGGACGAGGGTGCGCTCGCCGACGCTCTCGCCGAGGGCCGTATCGCGGGCGCTGCGCTCGACGTGTTCGAGCGCGAGCCGGACGTCGAGGAAAGGCTGCTCGCCCTCGACAACGTCGTCCTCACACCGCACATCGCGTCGGCGACGCACGAGGCGCGGGAGGCGATGGGCATGCTCTGCGTGAAGGCGCTGCGCGAGGTGCTCCTACCATGACGGTGCGTGCCGCCGAGTCGAGCGACACCGCAGCGATCGCGCGGATCTACAACGAGGGCATCGAGGATCGCCTGGCCACCTTCGAGACCGAGCCGAGGACCGCCGAGGACATCGCGTCGTGGCTCGAGGAGGATCTTCCGCTCGTCGTCGTGGAGTCGGACGGCGAGGTCGTCGCCTGGGCCGTCGCCCACCGGTACCGCGACCGCGAGGCCTACGCCGGAGTGGGCGAGTTCTCGGTCTACGTCGCGCGTGAGGCGCGCGGCCGGGGCTACGGTCGAGCAGCGGTGCAGGGCCTGATCGACGAGTGCGAGCGGCGCGGCCTGTGGAAGCTCGTCAGCCGCGTCTTCCCCGAGAACGAGGCGAGCCTCGCGCTCTGCCGATCACTCGGCTTCCGCGAGGTCGGCGTCTACCGCCGCCACGCGAAGCTCGACGGCGAGTGGCGAGACGTCGTGATCGTCGAGCGGCTGCTCTAGTGGTCGAGCGCGAGTCGCCACTCGCTCCGCGGCAACACCGCGAAGACCTCGCCGCGGGCGGGTTCGCGCCCGAGCACGTCCCGAACCGCCTGCGCGCGCGACTTGCGAGCCGGCAGCCCTGGCTGGCGATCGACTTCTCCCAGCACCCGCCAATCGTCGCCTCGCACCTGCTGCAGGACGACGTAGCCGCCGCGGCGCTGAACCATCAAGCCGGCGCTTCGGCAGGCGCGGGCATCACCCCGAGCTGGGTCAACAGCGCAACCTCGTCCATTCGCGTCCAACGCTCGACGATCTTGGCGTCCTCGTTGAAGCGGACGAGGGCCATCACCTCGATCTCGATCCGCTTGCCCGTGGGCGATATGCCCATGAACTCCCCCTCCTGCATGCCGGAGACCTGGAAGTGCACGGCGACCATGTCCCCCTCAGCCACGACGTGCTGGAGATCGCCATGGAGGTCCGGGAACGCGACCCACATGCTCCCGAACAGCGCCCGGATGCCGTCGAGGTTGGGCGGGTCGAAGCCGTGGGCGACCACGTCGTCCGTGTAGATCTCGTAGTACTGCTCGTCCTTCGCGTTCCAAAGCTCGATCGCGCGCATGACCGCGTCTTTGTTCTCGTCAACTGCCATCGCAGCCTCCCTTCGTGGTCGCCTATTCATTGCAAAGACGCCGACCACTCGGCCCGCTCCTCGATCTCGATGACGATGAACGGGCCCTCCGGCGGCCGCTCGCGGTACTGCGGGTACTTCGCGCACGAGAAGCTCGAGTGCGCGCTCGTCCCGATCGACGACGTGAGCGCGGCCGCGCAGCCGCACCCACCAGAGCTGCGACCAGTCGTCGTCGTAGCTGGTCGATGACGACCTCGACGCGCGGGTCGCGCTCGATGTCGGCGAGGCGCGCCAGCTGGCGCGTCCGCTTCGGCTTCTCGATCGACGGCCGTGTAGAGCGTGTCGCCGTCGAGCGCAAAGCAGATGGGCACGACGCGCGGCGAGCCCTCCGGGCGGATCGTCCCCAGCCGCGCGACGCGAGCGTCCTCAGGCTTGCTCGACAGAGAGCGCCTGTAGCAAGACGGCGAGCCACCGCGCCGTGACGGGGGCACGAGGAAGCAAGCCCGATCACGAGATAGAGGGCAATGTCGATCACATAGTGCAATTCCGTCGCGGCGTCGACGATCAACAGTGTGAGCAGGAGCAAGAATGGCAAGGCCGCAACCCAGAAGCCGATCCACCTCCGGCCCTCGGTCAGCTTGGAGGAACGGGACAACCCGAGGCCAATACCACGCTCGGCGACAAGCGCGGGGATGAAGACACTCCACATGGCGGTGAGGAACAGGCCGGGTACGACGAAGAACAGGAGGCCGAGCGCGCGCTCGTCGCGTCTCGGCGACGTGAGCGCCGGCCGCGCAGCCGCACCCACCAGAGCTGCGACCAGTCGTCGTCGTAGTGGTCGATCGACGACCTCGACGCGCGGGTCACGCTCGATGTCGGCAAGGCGCGCGAGCGCGGCGCGTCCGCTTCGGCTTCTCGTCGACGGCCGATGTAGAGCGTGTCGCCGTCGAGCGCAAAGCAGATGGGCACGACGCGCGGCGAGCCGTCCGAGCGGATCGTCGCCAGCCGCGCGACAGGCTCGGACTCAGGCTGCTGCAAGACCAGGGCGAACGAGAATCTCGGGGCGCCGCAGGCCGCTCGTGTCGACGGGCGGGCTGAGCGGCTCGGCGAGCGGCGCTGCGCCGAACGACGCCGTCACGCGCTCGGGATCCGGCTCGCCGTAGAGCGTCGTCCGCTGCCGCGGCACGCGACCGGCGGCGCGGATCATCTCCTCCATCCACTCGGGCGGCATCTCCTGGCCGAACTCGGCGCCCGCCGCGCGCGAGATCGACTCGTTCATGAGCGTGCCGCCGAGGTCGTTCACGCCCGCCCGCAGCGCCGCCGCCACGCCGTCCGGCCCCGCCTTCACCCACGAGACCTGGACGTTCGTGATCCATGGATGGAGCGCCAGCCTCCCCACGGCATGCATGAGCAGGAACTCGCCGAACGTCGGGCCGCGCCGGGCAAGCCCCTTCAGGTACATCGGCGCCTCCATGTGCACGAACGGCAGCGGGATGAACTCCGTGAAGCCGCCGCTAGAGCGCTGCTGGTCGCGCACGCGGAGCAGGTGGCGCGCCCAGTTCACGGGGCCGTCGACGTGCCCGAACATGATCGTGTTGTTCGAGCCCAGGCCCAGCCGGTGCGCCGTGTCGTGCACCTCGAGCCACTGGTCGGTCGTCACCTTGTCGGGGCAGATGACGCGCCGCACCTCGTCGTCCAGCACTTCCGCGGCCGTTCCCGGCAACGAGGAGAGGCCTTCGTCTCGCAGCCGTTCCAGGTAGTCGGCGAGCGGGCAGCTCGAGCGTGGCCGCTCCCTGCCAGAGCTCGAGCGCCGAGAACGCGTGGACGTGGATGCCGGGCACGGCGTCCTTGATCGCGCGCACGATCGAGAGGTAGTAATCGCCGTCGAACGCCGGGTGGATGCCGCCCTGGAGACAGACCTCGACGGCGCCGCGCTCCCATGCCTCCTCGGCGCGCCGCACGATCTCGTCCAGCGGCAGGAGATAGGCCGGCCCGCGCAGGTTCTCGGCCAGCTTGCCCTTCGAGAACGCGCAGAACCCGCACTTGAAGTAGCAGACGTTCGTGTACTGGATGTTCCGCGTCACGACGTACGTGACCGTGTCGCCGTTCACCTCGCGGCGCAGCCGGTCGGCGGCCGCGAACACGCGGTCCCGCTCCGTCCCGCGGGCGTGGAACAGCCGCACGATCTCCTCCTCGCCGAGCTCGTCGCGCGAGTCGACGGGCAGCGCGTCACGGGGGACGAACGGGATGGCCACGTCGGCGCCCGGCGTCCACTCGCCCTCGCGCGCGAGGCCGACCGAATCGGAAGCGGCGAGCACGTGCGGCATGACCGCCGGGTCGAGCCACGCACCGTCCACGTACTCGGGATAGACCGGCAGGCGGGCGGCGAGCTCCAGCCCGGCAGCACGGGTCGCCGTCTCGAGCCGCTCGATCTCGGGCCAGGGCGCCTCGGGATTGACGTGGTCGATCGTGACGGGCGAGACGCCGCCCCAGTCGTTGATGCCGGCGTCCAGCAGCCGCGGGAAGTCGTCGTAGGAGAGGTTCGGCGGCGCCTGGATGTTCATCTCGGCGCCGAGCACGAGCCGCGCCGCCGCCACCGTCCAGAGCTCTTCCTCGAGAGACGGCTCGGGCGCGCCGGCCATCTTCGTGCCCGGCTTGGCGCGGAAGTTCTGGACGATCACCTCCTGGATGTGCCCGTAGCGCTCGTGGAGGTCGCGGATCGCGAGCAGCGCCTCGATCCGCTCTTCTCGCGTCTCGCCGATGCCGATCAGGATCCCGGTCGTGAAGGGGATGCGCAGCTCGCCGGCGAGCCGGATCGTCTCCAGCCGCACGGCCGGGCGCTTGTCGGGCGAGCCGAAGTGCGGCCCGCCGCGCTCGGACAGCCGGTCGGAGGCCGTCTCGAGCATGATCCCCTGTGACGCCGTCACCTCGCGCAGCGCCGCCAGCTCGTCGCGCGTCATCACTCCCGGGTTGGCGTGCGGCAGCAGTCCGGTCTCATCGAGCACGAGGCGGCACATGCGCACGAGGTACTCGATCGTCGTCGAGCAGCCGAGCTCGGCGAGCTCGTCGCGCGCGGCACGGTAGCGGCGCTCCGGCTTGTCGCCGAGCGTGAACAGCGCCTCGCGACAGCCGGCCGCGGCACCGGCGCGAGCGACGTCCAGCACCTCGTTCGCAGACATGAATGCGCGCTCCCCGCGACGAGGCGGCGCGGCGAACGTGCAGTAGTGGCAGACGTCCCTGCAGAGCTTCGTCAGCGGTATGAAGACCTTCGGGGAGTACGTGACGAGGCGGCCTTTGCCGTCCTCCCGCAGGCGCCGCGCTGAGGCGAGCAACTCCTCCGCCGGTAAGGCCCGTAAGCGCCAGAGCATCCTTTCTCGTCCCCACTAGGTGAGAATACGCAGCGTGGCTGCGCACGTGCTCATCCCCGTGAAGCGATTGGACGGGGCCAAGTCCCGGCTTGCCGAGTCCCTCGATCAAGGCGAGCGTGCCGATCTCGTGCGGGAAATGCTGGCGCACGTGCTCGCGGTCGTGAAGGAGGCGGACGTGGGACCGGTGACGATCGTCTCGGCCGAGCCGCTGGAGCTCGACGGCGTGCCGCGCTTCGACGACCGGGGCCTGCCGTGGAACGAGGCGCTCACCGCAGGGATGGCGGATGTGACTGAGCCCGTGGTGGCGATCGTCGCTGCCGACCTGCCGCTCTTGACGCTCGAGGACGTGCGGGCGCTCGTCATGGCGACGCCCGAGTGCGGCCTGGCGATCGCGCGGGCCACCGACGGCGGCACGAACGCGGTTTCCATGCGGCCTCCGGGCAGCGTGACGACGCACTTCGGCGAGCCGGGCTCGGCGGCGGTGCACGAGCGGGCGGCGTGGATGGCGGGCGCGGACGCCCATGTCCTCGACTGCCCCGGCCTCGCGTTCGACGTCGACACGCCGGAGGACCTCGCCAAGTGGCGAAGCTGACGCTCGGTTACAAAGCGTCAGCCGAGCAGTTCGGGCCCCAGGAGCTCATCGACCTCTCCGTCTACGCCGAAGAGCTCGGCCTCGACCTCGTCGGGGTCTCCGACCACTTCCAGCCCTGGCGCCACACGGGAGGGCACAGCCCTGCCGTCCTCCCCTGGCTGGGAGCGCTCACCCAGCGGACGCGTCGCGCGCTGCTGGGAACCTCGGTGCTGACGCCGACGCTTCGCTATCACCCCTCGGTCGTCGCCCAGGCGTTCGCCACCCTCGCGCTGCCTGGCTCCGGGGCGCATGTTCCTGGGCGTGGGCACGGGCGAGGCGATGAACGAGACACCGCCCACCGGCAGCGAGTGGCCGGGCGCGAAGGAGCGGCGCCTACGCCTGCGGGAGTCGATCGAGCTCATGCGCCGGCTCTGGACGGAGGAGCGCGTCACGTTCGCCGGCGACTACTACCGCACCGAGCACGCGACGGTGTACGACCGGCCGCCGGAGCCCGTTCCCGTCTTCGTCGCCGCCTCGGGGCCGCTGGCCGCGAAGCTCGCCGGACGCGTCGGGGACGGCTTCATCTGCACGAGCGGCAAGAAGCCCGAGCTCTATCGGGAGCTGCTCGACGCCGTCGCCGAGGGTGCGGAGGCGGCCGGCCGCGACTCGGACTCGATCGTGCGCATGATCGAGATCAAGGTCTCGTACGACCACGACGCCGACTACGCGCGCGACGCCTGCCGCTGGTGGGCGGCGCTCTCGCTTACGCCCGAGGAGAAGACGGGCGTCGAGGACCCCGTGGAGATGGAGCGGCTCGCCGACGCCGCCGCCGACCGTGCCCACACCCGCTTCATCGTCTCCGACGACCCGCAGCAGGTCGCGGCCGAGATCGCGCCCTACACGGAGCTCGGCTTCACGCACCTCGTCTTCCACGCGCCGGGCGAGGACCAGCGCCGCTTCCTCGACCAGTTCTGCGCCGACGTCGTGCCGCTGCTTCGCTAGCGGCTGCCTGAGATCGCGAGCGTGGCCTGGTCGGCCAGGCCGGCGAGCATCTTCAGCTGGAGCTCGCCGAACGTCTCGCCCTTTGGCGCTCCGGCTACGAGAAAGCCCATCCGCCCCTGGTCGAGGGCGAACGGCGCCACGGCGACGTCCCCGCCATCGCCGAACGCAGCTGCATCGGCCAGCTTGGCGTAGCCCTCGGGACGGAGGATGAACGGCTCTGGCCGCTCCGAGAAGGGCTGCGCGACCTCGGTCGGAAACGTGGCCGCGAGCACGACCGCGCGGCGCTCCTCGTCGTCATCCCGGGCCGCAACGGCCGTCACGTCGGAGTCGGGCGTCGCCTGGAGCCAGAGCGACACCTGCCGGGCGTCGAGCATCTCCGCCGCCCGCCCCACGATGCACTCCTCGAGGTCGTCGGCGCAGGTGCGGGCGAGCGCGCGCGCATACACGAGCAGAGCGTTGGCGACATGGAGGCTCTGCTCGCGGTGGCGGTCGAGCCGCGCCTTCTGCAGCGCCATCGCCGCTCGATAGGAGAGCCCCTCCAGCAGCCGGAGCCGCTCGTCGGTGAGCCCGTGCTCGGCCGACGCCGGCCTGCGCGACGACGAGCCACCCACGAACGCCGTGCCCCGAGGGAAGCGGCGCCACGGCCGCCGGGCCCAACGTCGCGAGCTCGGGCCGCCGGAGGAGCTCCACCAGCTCGTCCGAGTCGACGGCGGCGCGGCGAGGACGACGACCTCCATGAGCGACTCGCCGGCGAGGCGAGGCAACCGCGTGTCGCACATCGCGCCCTCGAGCGGCGTGTCACGGCAGCCCGAACACGCGAGGCACTTGAAGTCTCCCACGAGCGGGTCCTCCAGCCAGAGCGAGACGACCTCGCACTCGAGCAGCGCCGCCGTCGTCTTGACGGCCTCCTGGGCGATCTGCTCGGGCGAGCTCGCATCGGAGATGGCGTCAGCGAACTCGAGCCACGCCTTCGCATGGGCGGCCTCGAGGCGGAGGCTCTCGTAGAGCCGCGCGTTCTCGAGCGAGACCGCCGCGTAGCCGGCGAGCACCTCGAGCAGCCGTAGGTCGTTCTCGTCGAACTGCCCGACGCCGAGCTTCGAGAGGAAGACGACGCCGGTGATGCGGGTGCCGTAGCGGAGCGGAACCGCGATCACCGACTCGTCCACTCGCTCCGTGCCCGGGATCAGGAGCGCGTGCTCGCAGTCGAACGCGTTGGCGACGAGCACCGAACGGCCCGACTCCGCGACGTGGCCGGTGATGCCGGTGCCGAGCTCGATGCGCAGCGCCTGCACCTGCTGCTCCTCCGTGACCCCGTCGCCCTTGACCGCGACGGGCACGACGTAGTTGCCCTCCACGAGGTAGACGCGGCAGCTGTGGTAGTCGATGAGGCCGCGCAGCTCGCCGACGATGGCCTCGGAGATGTCCTTCACGCTGTTCAGGCGGTTGAGGCGCGCGGCGACGCTCTGCAGCATCTTCAGGTGCGCGACCGAGCGCACGTCGCGGCCCGAGTCGTGCATGCCGGGCCGCTCGCCGACATCGCCCGCGTAGACGACGATCCGGTTCTTGCCGCGAGCCTTGGCCGTCATCATCGCCGACTCCGCGCAGTCGACGAGATCGCGCGGGTTGCCGGCGTTCTCCGGGCCATGGGCGATGCCGACGGAGATCGTGATCTCCCCCGCCGCATCGACGGGACGTGCCTCCAGCCGCTCGGTCAGCCGTCGCGCGAGCCCGAGAGCATCTCCACCGTCGCAGGACGGCATGATCACCGCGAACTCCTCGCCGCCGATACGGCAGACGACGTCGCTCGTGCGGACGAGCGAGCGCGTGAGCTCGGCCAGCCCGACGAGGATCTGGTCGCCGACCGCGTGAGTGCAGATGTCGTTGACGCGCTTGAACTCGTCGATGTCGAACATCAGCAGCGCCACCGAGTCGCGGGCCCGGCTCGCGCGCATCAGCTCGGCCCGCAGGCGCTCGTGGAAGACGCGGTGGTTGAAGAGGCCGGTGAGGGAGTCCGTCTGCGCCTGGTGCTCCAGGCGCGCGCGCACCTGCGCGTTGTCGAGCGCCAGCGCCGCTGCGTCGCCGAACCACTTGGCGAGCTCGAACTCGTCCTCGTCGAACGCCGCCGACTCGCCTAGCCGGTACATGTTGAGCGCGCCCTTGAGCGCACCGCGGGCGATGAGCGGGATGGTGACGAGGGCCTCGGGCTCGGCCGGAGTGCCGGGGATGAAGGCGACTCGACGATCGAGGTGCGCCTTGTTCGCGAGCACCGGCTCGCGGTTCACGACGGCCCAGCCGGTGATGCCCTGGCCGAACGCCGGGCGCGTCCGCATGATCTCGTTCTCCCACTCCGAGCGAGCGAGCACCGGGATCAGCTCGTTGCGCGTGTTGTCAGCCTCGTAGATCTGGAGCGCGTCGTACGGCACGAGGTCGTCGAGCGTGTCCGCGATGCGGTCGAGCAGCGTGTCGAGGCTCTGCTCGGAGAGCACGTGGTGGAAGACCTCGAACAGACGCCTGTACGACTCGACCAGCGCATCCGCCTGCCGAACGCCCCCGTTCGGGGGCGGCCAGGCAGGGTCCGGGAGAGACGTCATGCAGCGCCACGTTCTCGCTATCGGCAGTCCCGACAAGGCGCTTGAGATAGAACCGGGGGAACCCATGGTTCCCCCGGTCGCCCCCTCCTTCGCAGACCTCGTGGCCTGCGACGGCTTGGGCTCCCGGCGGGCAAAGCCCGCCTTCGCCCAGGGACGACGACGCGTAGCAAGCCGGTGAACCTAGCGAGCGTCGATTAGGGCTTGGCGTACGGCGTGAATCACTTCCGGTTCAGAACGGCCGCTGATCTCCAGGCGCGTGCCGCCGTCGTCCTGAGTCGCGGAGATCGTGAGGACATCTAGACCGTGGCCGCCGCGGCGGGTAGACGAAGATCTGCGTCTCGCTGTTCCGCTGATAGTCGTAGTCCTCGATGCCTCTCGCGGCGTGCTCGATGCGGGTCAGGAGCGAGCCTGGCGCCTCCTGGAACCAATGAACCCACGAGTAGTCCTCACGCTCTTCCCACATCGCTACGGAAAGAGGTTCCGCTCGGGGGGCATGACGAGCTCGCGCGCCGACCCGAGGCCGCGCACCTCGAGCCCGCGGACGACCGCCGCCGGTACCCCGTCGAGCTTGCCCATGACGAGCTCGGCCGCCGAGGCGATCTCGTCGGCCACGGCGATCACCGTGGTGCGAAGCTCGTGCCCGGTGGGATCGACCTGACCGCGCCAGTCGACGAGCGGCGTGATGCCGGCGACGCCGATGGCCACGTCGACGATGCCCGTACGGAACGGGCGGCCGAAGGAGTCGCTGACGACGACGCCCACGTCGCGACCGGTTCGCTCGCCGATCTGCTCGCGAATGGCCGCCGCGGAAGCGTCGGGGTCGACTGGCAGGAGCACGAGCGTGTCCGGCTCGGGCGCGTTCGACGCATCGACGCCGGCCGACGCGCAGACGAACCCGTGGCGCGTCTCGGCAATCACGAGCGGTGGGCGCGTGCGCACAACGCGCGCTGCCTCGCGGAGGATCACCTCCAGGTGGCGCGGATCGTGCCCGGCCGCCAGCTCGACGGCCTCGGCCGACGGCTCGACGTCGTCGAGGCGGACGATGCGCCCCTCGGCCTTCGAGACGACCTTCTGCGAGACCACGACGACGTCGCCGTCCTCGAGCTCGAGCCGCTCGGCGATGAGCGATCCGAGGTCGTCTCCCTCAACGATCTCCGGGAGGCCTTCGACGGGGATGATCCTGAGCTCAGGCAGCTGCGAGCACCGCCTCGGCGAGCGCGCGCCGGCTCTCGGCGTCGCGCATGACCGTGTCGGTGACGACACAGCGCACGCCGTCGGCCTCCACTTCTGCCGCGCCGTCCGCGTCCGCACGGTCGATGACGAGCACGTCGACGAGCCCCTGGTAGCACGTGGCGACGCGGCGCGGCTCCGTGCCTCCTGCCAGGCGCTCGAGCATCCGGTCGGCCGGGCCCTTCAGCGCGCGGCCGCCGACGATCGGGCTGACGGCGACGCAGGTCACTCGGCGCCGCTCGAGCGCGGCCCTGATGTCCGCGACGGCGAGGATCGGCCAGATAGAGATGAACGGATTGCTGGGGGCGATCACGATCACATCGGCGGCCTCGATCGCGTCGAGCACACCGGGCGCAGGCGTTGCCGTGGCCTCTCCGTCGAAGCGAACGCGGTCGACCTCGTCGCGGTGCTGACGCGCGACGAACCACTCCTGGAATGGGAAGGTGCCGGCCGGCGTATCGACCCACGTCCGCAGCGCGTCGTCGGTGGCGGGCAGCAGCGTCACCTCGACGCCGAGAGCGTTCGCGAGCTTGCGGGTGACCGCCGACAGCGGCTCACCGCTGCGCAGCGCCTGCGTACGCACGAGGTGCACCCCGAGGTCACGGTCACCGAGCTGGAACCACGCCTCTCCGCCGAGACCCGACACGACCTCCATCGCCTGCCAGGTCTCGTCCGCGCGCCCCCACCCGCGCTCCTCGTCCGCGACTCCGGCGAGCGCGTAAAGGATGCTGTCGAGGTCGGGCGATACGTGGAGGCTGAGCACCTCGACGTCGTCGCCGACGTTCCCGATCACCGTCACCGAGGACGGCTCGACGACCTCGACGAGTCCGCGCAGGAAGCGTGCGCCGCCGACGCCGCCGGAAAGCACCGCGACTTTGGGCATCGTCGGTGACACTACCGAGGCCGTGAATCCCGAACACACTCGGCGGTATCGCAGTGCACATCGGCGCCCGAGTCGCCGCGGAGGCCGGTTCCCGGGGAAGTGCTCGTCTCGAGCACCGTGCGAGATCTCGTCGCCGGCTCCGGCATCACGTTCGAGGATCGCGGAGAGGCGGCGCTGAAGGGCGTGCCCGGCGAGTGGCGGCTCTTCGCCGTGTCGGACGTGCCAGCGGACTAGAGAGCGGCCGACGTCCCGGGCCCGGCCGTCGTCCACTCCGTGAGGTCGAACCAGTGCGACGCCCTCAGCGCCTCGACGACGGCGGGGTGCGTGTGCCCCGCGTAGTAGACGTGGCGCTCGAGGTCACAGCAGATGTCGATCTCCTCGAGCGTGGCCGGGTCGAGGTTCACGAGCGCGTCCCCCGGCAGCTGCGCCTCGCTGACGGTGTAGTGCTTGAACTGGAGATCGGGCGCGATCTCCATCAGCTGGGGCCAGTCGGGGCACGTGCGGTAGCTCACGTGTCTGTTCTACCAGCGGCCTCGGCGTCCGCCGACCAGCGACCGTCGATCCGGACGAGGCCCGTCTCGCCATCGGACGGGTAGACGACGAAGCGCGCCGCGTCGTCCAGCCAGTGGTAGAGCCGTCCGCCCGCTTCGTCCGTCAGCTCGAGCCGCAGGCGGAAGCGGCCGTCGCCGAGCGGCAGGCTTTCGACGTCGAAGCGGAAGCGCTGCTCGGATGCGCCGGGCCGCCAGCCGATGTCGGCGGTGCGCGTGCTCCCTGCGGCCAGCACGAGCCCGGCTTCGTCGCGAAGCTCCCATGAGAGGTTCGGCGCGGGCACGTCCTCTGCCGCGTCGATGCGGACGTGGACGGTGAGCTGCTCCCCCGGCGAGAACTGCTTCCGCTCCTCGCCGCCCGGCCCTACGAGCCGGCAATCGGCGATCCGCGCCTCCCCGGTGCCGTACTCGCTGAGCCCGGCGCCTCGCTCGTCGGGCTCCCGCTCCTCGGCGAGCAGCCGGTGGTACTGCGTGATCGCCTCGCGCGTCGGGCCGTCGAAGGCCACCTCGCCGTCGCGCAGCAGCACGGCGCGGGCGCACAGGCGGTCGACCGCGGCGGCGTCGTGGGAGACGAAGACGATCGTGCCGCCGCGCTGCTTGAACTCGAAGATCTTCCCGAAGCACTTGCGCTGGAATTCCTCGTCGCCCACTGCGAACACCTCGTCCAGCAGCAGCACGTCGACGTCCAGGTGCGCGGCGATGGCGAAACCGAGCCGCATGTACATGCCCGACGAGTACGTCCGCACCGGTACGTCGATGAAGCGCTCCAGCTCCGCGAAGGCGACGATCTCCTCCATATGTCGCCGGATCACCTCGCGCTTGAGGCCGAGGATGGCGCCGTTCAGGTAGACGTTCTCCCGTCCCGTGAACTCCGGGTGGAAGCCGGCGCCGAGCTCGAGCAGCGAGCCGACGCGGCCCTCGACGGCGACCGTGCCGGAGGTCGGCTTGATGATCCCCGCGACGAGCCGGAGCAGCGTCGTCTTTCCCGAGCCGTTGCGGCCGATCAGCCCCACCGCCTCGCCGGGCGCGATGCTCGCGGAGACGTTGCGCAGCGCCCAGACGTCCGTCCCGCGCGCGCGGCGCCGCGCGACGAGCAGCTCCTTGAGCGTGCGCACGGGCTGCGGGTAGACGCGGAAGCGACGGCTCGCGCGATCGATCTCTATCGATCCGGGCTGCGTCATGCACTTGACGGTAGCGCCGCGGCGCGCCGGACAATGCCGGCAAGAACGCGGATGAAGGCGGGATCTGCGTTCGGCATCTCCATCCGTTCGTAGCGGATACCCAGCTCGGCCGCGCGCTCCCTCGCCTCGACGTCGAGATCCCAGCGGATCTCGAGGTGGTCGGACACGAAGCCGACCGGGCAGACGAGCACGCCGTCGACGCCCCTGGCCCGCAGCGCCGCGAGGTGGTCGAGGATGTCGGGCTGGAGCCACGGCTCGCCCGTGGCCGACTCCGACTGGTACGAGAAGGACCAGTCCTCGACTCCCGCCGCCTCGGCCACGAGCCGCGAGGTCTCGAGCAGCTGCTCCTCGTACGGGTCACCGCCCTCCAGCACGCGTGCAGGGAGCGAGTGGGCGGTGAAGACGACGTGGGCATCGGTGCCTTGCACGCGCTCGGCGAGCAGAGCGATGAGGCCGGCATCGTCGTGCCAGCTCTCTACGAAGACGAGCTCCGCGTGACCTGTCAGCGCCTCCTCCAGCTGCTGCCGATAGCCGGCGATCGAGCCTCGCGAGTAGTGCGGCGCGAGGACGAGGCCGACGACCGTCTCCGCGCCGCCGGCGAGGGCCGACCCGGCCGCGGCGGCGATCCGCGGCTGCCAGTGCTTCATGCCCGTGAAGACCGGCACGCCGAGCTCGTGCTTCCAACGCGGCCCGCGTCTCCTCGGTGATGGCGTTGAGCGGGTTCGAGTCTTCGATTCCCAGCCGCCGGTAGCGCTCGACGAGGTTCTCCAGCAGCTCCGGGCGGATGGGCCGACCGCCGCGGATGTCGGCGTAGTACGCCGGGACGTCTTCGAGCCGGTCGGGACTGCCGTACGCCATCAGGACGACGGCGACGTCGCTCATGCCGCCTGCTCCTGCACGAAGGCAGTCAGGCGCGTGAGGACGTCGGGATTCGTCTGGGGCAGCACGCCGTGACCGAGGTTGAAGACGTGGCCCCGGCGGCCGTCGGCGCGGCGCAGCACGTCTCTTGCCGCCTCCTCCACCTGTGGCCACGGGCCGAGCAACACGGCGGGGTCGAGGTTGCCCTGAACGCCCAGGTCGAGCCCCACCGCGGCCCACGCGCGATCGAGCTCGACCCGCCAGTCGAGGCCGATCACGTCGCCGCCGGCGTCGCGCATCTGCGCGAGGAGCCCGGCCGTGCCGGTGCCGAAGTGGATGGTCGGCGCCGTGACAGCCTCCAGCACGCGGCGCGAGTAGGGCGCGGCAAACTCCTCGTAGTCCCTCGGGCTGAGGATGCCCGCCCACGAGTCGAAGAGCTGGATCACGTCGGCGCCGGCTTCGACCTGCGCCTTGACATAGGCGGCGAAGCTCTCGGCGAGCCGCTCGAGCAGCGCGTGCCAGACCGCGGGCTCGCGGTACATGAGCTCCTTGGCCGCCAGGAAGTCGCGGCTGCCACGGCCCTCGACGAGGTAGCAGGCGACCGTGAACGGCGCGCCGCAGAAGCCGACGAGCGCCTTCTCGGAGGACAGCTCCGCGCGGACGAGGCGGATCGCCTCCAGCGTCTCCTCCGGCGGAGCGCCGGCCCGCAGGCGCTCCACGTCAGCGGCGGTGCGGATCGGGTGCTCGACCATCGGGCCCGACGCCTTCGACGAGCTGGACGTCGATGCCCATGGCGAGCACCGGCGTCATGATGTCCGCGAAGAGGACGGCGGCATCGACGCCGTGCCGCTGCACCGGCTGGAGCGTCACCTCCGCGCAGAGCTCCGGGCGTCCCGGCCAGCTCGAAGAAGCCGTGACGCTCGCGCAGCGCCCGGTACTCGGGGAGCGAACGCCCCGCCTGGCGCATGAACCACACCGGCGTGCGCTCGACCGGCTCGCGGCGGCAAGCGCGGACGAGGAGCGGCTCCGTCACGGCGCAAGCCTAGTCCTCAACCTCGAAGGGTCAGTCACTGGGTCTGTCCCTGGGTCTGGCACCTGGACATGGCCGGAATAGACTGGCGCCGTGCCCGGGCCACTCGTTGCGCGCTGGCGCTCGTGGTCGCTCGACCCGCCGCGCGCCGGCGCGATGACGACGGCGCAGGTCGAGGTGGAGAACGCCGGCGCGGCGACGTGGGGCCCCGACATCGCGGCCTCGTACCACTGGCTCGACGAGCGCGGGCAACGCGATCGTCTGGGACGGCGTTCGCACGCGGCTGCCCGGCCCGGTAGAGCCCGGCGAGCGCGTCGAGCTCGAGATCGCCGTACGTGCGCCGATACCGCCCGGCAGCTACGGCTTCGCTCTCGACCTCGTCGCCGAGCACCGCGCCTGGTTCGCCGAGCTGGGGGCCGCCGAGGACAATCCGAGCGAGACCGTCGACGTGGCGCCGCGCGTCGATGCATCCTCGCTCCGCGAAGCAGCGACCGTGCATGCTCCGTCGACCACGCCGGAGTGGGAGAGCCGCGTGCTGGCGCTCCACGCCGAGGGGTACGCCGTGGTCGCAGGGGCAATCGAGGCACCGCGCCGCCTGCGCAAGGCTCTGGCGCCGTGGGCTCCGGGCCCCGGCCGCGTTCCCGGCTTCGCCCAGCCGCTGCTCTGCCCGTCCGTCCTCCACGGCATCGAGCTCGAGCGGCTTCCCGACGTCGAGGGCCTCCCCGCCTTCCGCCCGCCCGCGGACGAGCCGTGGGTCTACGACGCCTCGCTCGTACTCTCTCTCTAGAGCTCGACGGCGATGCGGTCGTCCACGCGGGTGAAGACGAGAGCGCCGATTCCGAGCGAGACGACGGCCGCCACCGCGAGATAGAGCACGTCGCCCGCTGCGGGCACCTCACCGTAGAAGAGCGGGTCGCGCAGAGCGTAAAGCGGAGGCGTCAGCGGGTTGGCCCAGCGCAGGACATCAACCACCACGTCGTACTCCTGGAAGCCACCAGGCAGCTCCTCGAGCGAGTAGAGGATCGGCGTCAGAAAGAACCACGGCAGGAGCAGCGCGGACAGCAGGTGCTCCACGTCCCGGAAGACGACGTTGGCCGACGCGACCGCAAGCGCCATGCCGGCAACGAGCACGACGATCCCTGCCGCGACGGGAATGGCCAGCAACACCGTGTCCCGCGTCTCCGGAATGACGATCGCGTCCACGACGATCAGCCCGCCGAGCAGCACCGCGAATGGCAAGAGCTGGGTCGCCACGACGGAGAACGCGACGAGCTGCCGCGGGAAGCGCACCTTCTTGATCAGCTCCGCGTAGTCGAGCATCGACCGCGCGGCGCCCGTGAGAGACGAGGAGACGAAGAGCCACATGCTGAGCCCGCAGAGCAGGAAGAGCGGATAGTGGTTGATGTTCTCCACCTGCCAGAGCAGCGAGAAGACGAGCACGTAGATCGCAGCGAGCACGAGCGGGTTCACGAGCGACCACGCGACGCCGAAGATCGTGCCCTTGTAGCGGGCGCGCAGATCGCGCCGGAACAGGCTGCCGAACAGCTCGCGGTACCGCAGCAGATCCGCGTAGACACTCACCGCAGCAGTCTAGGGACGGCCCTTACGGGCATAGAGCGAGACGCCGGAGTAGCCGTGGCAGGTCTGGGAGAAGAACGTCGCGGCGCTGCGCCCCACGCCGGGCAGCCGCAGGAGGCGGCCGGCGATCCGACGATCGGCCAGCTCCTCGTAGCCCTCCGCCTGTTCGACGCGCCGCACGACGAGACCCGAGCGCGAGAACGCCCAGAGATACGCGTACAGCGTGTGCACGTGCTCGTTGATGCCGTGGCCCTTCTCCTCCTCCTGGTCGGGGACGTCGGCGGCGGCGCCAAGCGCGCGCGTGCCCTCGTTCAACGCACAGACCCAGCCGCCCTTGCGGGTCACGCGCGCCATCTCGCGCACCATCGCCGTCATGTCGAGCGCGTGGTGCAGTGCGGCGACGCAGTACGTGACGTCGAAGGCTTCCGAGGCGAAGGGCAGGTGCTCGCCGTCGGCCTGGACGCGGCCGAAAGGGCCGACCCGCGCCTGATAGAAGGCCGCGCGCCCGAGCCCGATCACCGGGTCGGCGAGAATGTCCGTCGCCACGTAGTCGCAGCCGAGGGGCACGACGTGCTGGGAGGCCCACGCTTTCGCCGCCCCCACTTCGAGCACGCGCATTCCGGGCCGCACGTAGCGGTCGAGCAGGAGCGAGAACGAGTGCTCGGTGGCGCGCCAGTTCTTGTCGTCCCAGCCGAGGTCGCGGTTGAGATACGGCAGGTGTGCGTCGACCTCGTCGTCGGGCTCGTACCAGCCGTGCGCCTTCGCCATCGCCGGCCAGCCCTCGATCTCGCGCCGCTTCGCCTCGATGCCCGGCAGGCGGTCGTCGAGCATCCGCGGCATGTCGTCCTCGATCGGGAACACGCCGCCGCAGCGGCGGCAGCGGAGTCTGGCACCTTCGTCGTCGAGCGAGCCCCGGCACACCGGGCAGCGCAGCAGCTCGAGCAGCGTCGGCGTCACGGACACGTCGTAGTCTGTACCCGAAAGGACGGCCAAACAGGTGCTTAACACGCCCGCACTACCGTTTCGGCCATGAGCGCCGTCGCAGCAATCGTCGCGTTCCCGGTCGCCGCCCTGACCATCTGGGCGCTGCTTCGCAACGGCCTCGGCGGCCGCTTCCTGGCCGCCCCGTCCGACGACCGCTGGCACGAGCAGGAGACGCCGTCGTTCGGCGGCGTCGGGATATTCCTCGGCCTCCTCGCAGGCATCGGCGCCTGCCTTCTGACCGGCGCGATCGAACCGACCTGGGAGCTCGCGGGCATCGCCGGCGGCGCGGCGATCGTGTTCGCGTTCGGCCTGATCGACGACCTGCGCTCCCTGCCGCCGCTAGCGAAGCTCGCCGGCCAGTTCGCCGCCGCAGGTGTCGTCATCGCGTCGGGCATCCGCGTGGAGATCGTCGACAACGGCCTCATCGGAACCGCCCTCGGCCTGCTCTGGCTGGTGGCCATCACGAACGCCTTCAACCTCCTCGACAACATGGACGGGCTCGCGGGGAGCCTCGCCGTCGTGGGCGCGCTCTTCTTCGCCGTCGACGCCGTCTGGATCCACTCGGACGACCTGCTGCTCGTCGTCTCGCTCGCGCTCGCACTGGCCGTGGCCGGCTTCCTCCCCTACAACTTCCGGCCGCGCAAGCCGGCAGCCGTCTTCATGGGCGACTCCGGGAGCCAGGTGATCGGGCTGACGCTGGCAGCACTCGGCCTGGCGACGAGCTGGAAGGTTGCCGAGTCGACGGTGGCCACGCTGATCATCCCGCTGCTCGTGCTGGCGATCCCCATCCTCGACACCGCGCTCGTAACCGCCGTGCGGCTGGTGGAAGGCCGGCCCATCCACCAGGGCGGCCGCGACCACGCGTCACACCGGCTCGTGCGCAGCGGCATCTCGGAGAAAGGCACCGTCGTCCTGCTGACGGCGATCGCCGCCGGGCTCGGCCTGACGAGCCTCGCCTACTCGGGCCTCGACAACGGCTGGGTGACGCTCGTCGGCGTCCTCGTGACGTTCGCTCTGCTCGTGCAGCTGGCCGGCTTCCTCACGGACATCGACGAGGGCGAGAGGGTGGTCGACGGCAGGCCCGTGCGGCTGAGCAAGATCCTGCTCAACCCGCGGCGGCTCGTCGAGGTCGCCGTCGACTTCGCGCTGATCGCGGCCTCGTTCACGATCGCCTACCTGCTGTTCGTGGACGGGTCCGGGACGGACTACCAGAAGCACATCTTCCTCGTCTCGCTGCCGGCGATCCTCGCCGCCCGCTACCTCTGCTTCATCCCCGCCGGGCTCTACAGCGGTGTCTGGCGCTTCGCCGGCGCGCGCGAGGCCGCGGCCATCATCATCGCCGTCATCGTCTCGGAGGGCCTGGCCTACGGAATCGTCTGGTTCACGAGCCGCCCCTTCGGCGACTTCCCGCAGCGGATCTACGTGCTGGACGCGCTCATCGCGATGGTGCTCGTCGGAGGCTCGCGCTTCGCCGAACGCGTGCTGTTCCGCGCGCACGCGACGCTCCGCGACCGGCACGACCGCCGCCGCACGCTGCTCGTCGGCGCGGGCCGCAGCGGGCGGAGCCTGCTGCGCGAGCTGCGGGAGACGCCGGGCGAGCAGGTCGTGGGCTTCGTGGACGACGACCGCCGGCTGCGCGGCCGCCGCATGCAGGGCGTGCCCGTGCTCGGCACGCTCCCGGAGATCGACCGCGTCCTCGTCCAGTCGCGGCCGGACCTCGTGCTCGTGACCATCCCCGCCGCGCCGCGCGACCTCCTCGACGGGGTCGTGCGAGCCTGCGAGCAGGCGCAAGTACCCTGCAGATTCGTGCGTAGGGATCTCGATCTGGACCCGGTCGTCGCGTTGGGCGCCGCAGTCGAATGACGACCTCCGCCGCCCCGGCGGCGGCTGCCGGCGACCGCACCTGGCTCGATCGCGTATACGCCGCGCTGCCCCTCACCACGATCTTCATCTGGCTGGCCGCGCTCTACGCGTACCAGTCCTGGCGCCACTCTTCGCCGTGGCTCTTCACCGACGAGCTGGAGCTGACGCAGCTCTCGCGCAGCATCGCCGACACGGGCGAGGCGGCGCGGCGCGGCGAGCCGCACTTCTTCGAGACGCTCTACACGTACCTCACAGCGCCGGCCTGGTGGATCGACTCGACGGCCCAGGCGTACGACCTCGTTCGCTACATCGGCGTCTTCACGATGACCGCGGTCGTCTTCCCGACGTACTTCCTCGCGCGGACGATCGTCGCGAAGCCCGCAGCGTTGTTCGCGGCAACCTGCGCCGCTGCTGTGCCCGCGCTCGCCTACTCGCAGGTGATCTCCGAGGAGGCGCTCGCGTACCCCTACGCGGCCCTCTGCTTCTTCCTGATCGTGAAGGCGATCGTCGCGCAGACGCGCTGGTGGATCGCCGGCGCCATCGTCGCCTCGCTCGTCGCGCCGCTCGTCCGCGCGGAGCTGGGCGTGATCACCGTGACCTTCGCCCTCGCGGCGTTCTTCTACTTCCTCACGAGCGAGGCTGGACGGCGCTGGCGATCGGGGTGGACGGCATGGGACTGGATCGGCGCCGTCGTGCTGACGACCGGCGCGCTCGTCTTCTTCTCGGCGATCGTCGGCAACTTCTCGCAGAGCTGGCTGATCGCAACGGGCCACTACCGCGGCCGGATGATCGAGTACGGCGTCTGGGCCGGCGGCGCCCTGATCATCGGTCTCGGCGTCCTGCCGGTCGTTGCCGCCCTCGCGGGGCTCGTTCGCCCCAAGGACGAGGAGCGGACGCCCGCGCTGCGCGCGTTCACGGCGCTCCTGCTCGCAGCGCTCCTGTGCTTCGGCCTCTACACGGCCGTCAAGGCCTCGTATCTCTCGACGTCATTCGGCACGGTGATCGTCGAACGGAACCTCATCTATGTCATCCCGCTCGTCTTCGTCGGCACCGCCCTCTGGCTCGAACGGCCGCGGCTGCGCTGGCTCCCCCTGGCGGCGGCGACCGGCTTCGTCGCCTACCTGCTCGTCTCGGCCAACTACGCGCTCGAGAACGTCCCGTACTCGGACGCGCTCGGGCTCGCCATCGCGCAGATGTCCAACCGCAACCTCTCGTTCACGGACAACGCGGTGCAGTGGGCGCTGATCGTGACGCTCGCGATCTCGGTGCTGCTGCTCGTGCTGCCCAGGCTGCTCGGCGCTCGCCGGACGGCGGTGCGGGCGGTGGTCGGCGTGACGGCGGCGCTCGTTCTCGCGTGGACGCTCACCGGCCAGATCTCGGCCGCGAAGTACTCGAACGACTCCGGCGACCTCATCACGCGCAACTATCCGAAGCCGCTGACGTGGCTCGACGACATCTCGGGCGGCGAGCCTGTCCTCTACCTCGGTCAGAACATCAACACGGGCGCTGCCCTCGGCATCTGGCTGACCGAGTTCTGGAACCGCTCGCTGAAGCACGTGTGGAGCCTCGACGGCACGGCGCCGGGGCCAGGGCCCGGTGCTGACGCCCGACCTCGTGGCCACTGACGGCCGGCTCTCTCCCGACCCGGGCGTGCGCTACGTGCTCGCCGAGCGGGGCGTGGACGTCGACGGCGAGCTCGTCGGCCAGACCGCCGAGGACGGGGCGCTGGTTCGTCTACAAGCTCAACGGGCCTCTGCGCCTTGCGCACGCCGAGACCGGCGTCTTCACGGACGGCTGGATGGGCGCGGAGAGCGCGTACAACCAGTACGCGTCGCCGAGCGGCCAGGGCGGGAACATGGTCGTGCGGCTCGGGCGCTGGGCCTGGGGCGGCCCGGACAAGCCCGGTCGCGTGCTGATCAGGGTCGGGACGCTCGTCAAGGGCGCCGACAAGCAGCCTCACATCGGCGAGGTGACCGCCACGCGCCGCTGGACGATCCACAGCCTCTCGCGAGCGACCTTCGTCATTCCGGCGCCGCCGCCGCCGTTCCGCGTCGAGGTGACCGTGCGGCCGACGTTCTCGCCCTCGGACTACGAAGGCCAGTCCGACCGGCGCGAGCTCGGCGCACAGGTCGGATACGTCTTCATCCCTCGCGGCTCGCGCTGACGAGGTAGCTGAAGCGAACGCGCAGCAGGACGCGCGCGAGCGGGCCAGAGCGCTCGGCAGCGCGGAGGGCCGCGGCGAGCGGGCGGGGCAGGCCGTGCCGCTGGGGGAAGAAGAACGGGTGTAGCTCGACGCGCGCGAGGCCCGCTGCCTTCAGGTCGGCGACGACTTCCTCGACGCGGTACTGGCGCGGGTTGAGGTCGAAGACGAGCTTTCGCTCGGTGTAGCCGGCGATCTGGTCGAAGAGCTCGCGGCGGTCGCGCGCGTAGTAGACCGCGCGAAAGCACGTCGTGCAGGCCACCGGCGCCGGCGGCCGGTAGTCGTTGAGGTTGGCAAGCACGATCTCCGCGCGATCGCCGACGCGGCGGCGCGCGGCCTCAACCATCGGCTCCGAGAGATCGACGCCGACGTAGCGGAGCCCGGCGGCGAGCAGCGGCTCCGCGAGCCCGGCGTCGCCGCAGGCAAGGTCGAGCACCGCGTCGCCGCGCTCGAGCGGCGGGCCGAGCGATGCGATCAGGTCGGCGCGGTGAGCGAGGTAGCCCATCGGGTCGGCGTACGCCTCGTCCGTCCACCGTTCGGCCTGCGGGTCGTACTTCTCGGTGCTCAAAGCGCCTTGAGCCGCTCGGGGTGCTTGCGGACGAAGCGGAAGATGCCGCGCCAGTGCCAGAGCGTGCGCCTCGTGAAGAAGCTCTTGTCGGTCGCCGCGTCCCAGCGGTGGCGGACGACCGCGGCGGGCACGTACCAGCGCTCCCAGCCCGCCTTCGCCGCCCGGTAGCAGAGGTCGATCTCCTCGCCGTACATGCGAAAGCCCTCGTCGAAGCCGCCTAGCTCGTCGAGCATCGAGCGGCGGAGGAGCAGACAGCCGCCGAGCATCCAGTCGGCCTCGACGGGCTCGGTGGGGCGCTCGTCGAGGAGGTAGTGGTCGCGCTGGTGCTCGAGCGGGGGACGCAGGCGACGGAGCGGCGTGCGCCGGACGAGCGTGCCGCCGACGGTCGGGAAGCGGCGCCGCGAGGGCTGCCAGGAGCCGTCCGGATCGACCAGCTGGGGGCCGGCCACGCCACAACGAGCATGCGCCTCCATGAACTCGCGGAGCACGGCGATCGCGCCCGGCTCGGGCACGGCATCGGGATTGGAGACGAGCACGAGCTCACCCGTCGTCGCGCGCGTGCCCGCGTTGATGTTGGCGGCATAGCTCGCGGGCCGTGCGTTCTCGATCACGCGTGCCCCGAGCGGGTCTGCAGGCGCCGAGCCCGGCGTGTTCGCGATCACGACCGCCTCGTCGACCTGCGGCACGAGGGCCGGCAGAGATTCGGCGAGCTCCGCGCTGTGGCCGTGGCTGATCACGACGGCCGCCACCTTCACGCCGCGAGCACCTCCAGATAGGCCTCGACCGTGCGGCGCGCAGTCTCCTCCCAGGTGAAGCGTCGCGCGCGCTCGAGTCCCGCCGCGACCAGCCGGTCGCGCTCGGCCATGGCCTGCCGAATGCCCTCCGCCAGCCGTTCGGGCTCGACGAAGACCGCCGCTTCGCCCGCTACCTCGCGGAGCGCTGGATCCGGCGCGGCGACAACCGGCGTTCCGGACGCCATTGCTTCGAGCACGGGCAGGCCAAAGCCTTCGTACCGCGAAGGCATCACGAGGCACGCCGCACCGCGGTACAGCTCGACGAGCTCATCCTGGGTCACATAGCCACGGAGCCTGGCGCCACGGCGCTCGAGCTCACGCGCCAGCTCGGCGTCGCGCACCGGTCCGGCGACGACGAGCGGGAGGCCGACCTCCGATGCGGCGGCAGCCGCGGCCAGCGGGTTCTTGCGTTTCTCGACGGACCCGACCAACAACAGGTACTCGCCGGGGTTGCCGTCACCCGGCGAGAACGCGGGATCCACGCCGTGCGATGTAACCGTGATCTTCGCCGGCGGAATCTCGTACAGCTCGACGATGTCGGCCTTCGTCCGCTCCGACACGGCCAGGACGTGCGCAGCACGCCTTGCCGAGCGCGGCACCACCGTCTTGAAGATGAGTCGATCATGCGCCGGCATCACGGAAGGATCGCGCTCGAAGGAGAGGTCGTGGATCGTGACGACTGCAGGGCACGGGCAACGCAGCGGCAGAGCGTGCTGGAAGTGCGCGAGCGCCGGCCGGAGCTTCCCGAGCATGCGAGGCACCGACCACGCCATGCGCAGCTCCTGGAAGCGTGCGGGCACGTGCACCGCCTCGATGCCTTCCGGGACGAGCTCGGGACGTCGCGTCAGGGCCGCGAAGCGCAGCCTGCCTGCGGCTGCGCCGGGCAGGTGGCGCAGGAGGTTGAGGACGTAGGTCTCATCGCCCGTCCGCTGGCGGCCGAGCACGTCCGCGTCGATGGCGACGAGGCTCACCGGGCTACTTCCCGATAGACGTCGGCCGTCGCGCGCGCCGCCGCGTCCCACGAGAACGCGCGGGCACGCTCGAGGCCGAGCGGGCGCAGCTCGCCGCGTCGTTCTACCGCTTCCGCGATGCCGGCGGCGATCGCAGCCGGGTCGTAGGGGTCGACGAGCACCGCGGCGCCGCCGGCCGTCTCCTCGGTCGCGCCACCCCGACTCGTCACCACCGGCGTGCCGCACGCCATCGCTTCTGCGATCGGCAGGCCGAACCCCTCGTAGAGCGACGCGTAGACGACGCACTCGGCGCCCCGGTAGAGGCGCGCGAGCTCGTCGTCGGACACCCGCCCCAGCCAGCCCGCAGCCTCCACGCCGCCCCAGCCTCGCGCGCCGACGACCCGCAGCTCAGCGCCGGCCAGGCGAGCCCCTTCCTGCACCCGCTCGAGGTTCTTCCGCGGCTCGAGCGTTCCCACCGTCAGCACGTAGTCGCCGTCGGCCGCCGGGCCTTCGGCAGAGAACACGTCGGCCACGCCGTTGGGGATGACCGTCACCTTCTCCGGCGGCGTGCCGAGCAGCTCGACGAGCTCGCGCTTCGTGAACTCGGAGACGGCGATGATTCGGCTCGCCGCCCGCGCCACCCGAGGTACGCACGAGCGGCTGTAGCGCCGCGTCCACTGGTTGAACGTCTCTGGGTGGCGCAGGACGGCGAGATCGTGAACGGTAACGACCAACGGCGTCGGCGGGGGTGAAATCGGGCCGCGGAACGTCGGGCAGTGGAGCACGTCGAGCCTTTGGCGCCTCGCCAGGCGGGGGAGGCCGACCGGGTACCACCACAAGTCGCGGTAGACGGTCGCGGTGCGGCCCGAGCCGCGGTGCCCGAGGCGGACGAGCTCGACGTCGTCGATCGCGTCGATGCCCTCGATGTAGCGCGCGGTGCCGGCAAGCGTCTGGTCGAGCGGCGAGACGTCGAGGCCGACGCGCATCACGCCGCCTCCAGGTAGGAGTCGAGGAAGACCCGGCCCGTGTTGCTCCACGAGAAGCGCGCGGCGTGCGCGACACCCCGTGAGACAAGCTCGTCCCGCCGATCAAGTGCGATCTCGATCGCGGCGGCAATCGCCGCCGGGTCCTCGGGGTCTGCTCGTACCGCCGCGTCGCCGCAGGCCTCGTCCATCGACGGGTGAGACGAGCAGACGACCGGCGCGCCGCACGCCATGGCCTCGATCACCGGCAGCCCGAATCCCTCGAACCGCGAGGGGTAGGCGAACACCGAGGCGCCGCGGTAGAGCCGCGCCAGCTCGTCGTCGTCCACGTAGCCGAGCCTGACGATGCCGGGCCGGTCGAGCGCGGGCTGCTCGCCCCAGCCCTCCGCGCCGACGACCGCCAGTTGGAGGTCGTCGCGACCGAGCAGCGCATGCGCCTCCACGAGCGCCGCGAGGTTCTTGCGCGGCTCCAGCGTCGCCACGGTGAGGACGTAGTCGCCGCCAAGCTCGGCTGTCGCTCCGTCGGTCGCAAATACGTCGTCTACTCCCGGCAGCGCGACCCGCACGCGGTCCTCCGGAATCTCGAGCAGCTCGACGACGTCGCGCGCCGTGAACTGCGAGTTTGCGAAGACGAGGTCGCATGTGCGCGCCGCATTCCGGTACTTCGCCGTGTGCATGCGACGCGTGCGCCCCTGCACCCACTCCGGGTGCCGCAGCGGCACGAGGTCGTGAACGGTCGTCGCGCGGATCCCTCCGCGCTGCGGCGGATACATCCAGTCCGAGAAGTGGAGCACGTCGATCGGGCCGAGGAAGCGCTCGACACCTGGCCTCCCGAGCCGGCTCCAGCCCTGGCGCCAGAAGTGCGCGAAGGGGAGGAACTGGAGCGAGATCTCCACGGGGATGCCCTCGAGGGCTGCGGGAATCGCCTTCTTCCCCTGCGGGCTCGTGGGCGCGAAGGCCACGATCTCGTGCTCGCCGGCGGCCGCCTCCGCCAGCCCCGCCAGCGACCCGCGGAGGTACGTGCCGATCCCCGACCGCGGATGCGAGAGCGGCGAGACGTCGAACGCGATCCTCACGGCTCGTAGTCGAACCGGTTGAAGTGGAGGCCGAGCTCGCGCGGGTCCGGGTTCTCGCCCTCCGTTACCACCCTCGGTATCGCCGTGCGGCCGACCTCGAACTCCACGACACACTTGCCGTTCTTCGACTCGAGCGGCACTCGCAGCACCTGCTTCGTCAGGACTGGGTCGATGAGCACGCGGCCGATGACCTTCCCGCCGCCGCGAACGACCAGCAAGTACGGCTCATCGAACAACGCCGAGTCGCTCTGCACCTCGACTTCCAGCTTGCCCCCGGTGCACTCGTGGCGCGTGTACGTGACGCGCTTCCCCGACCACGTGTCCTGCGGATACAGCCCGTCGACGAATGCCACCTGCCGCAGCGGGCCGTCGACGCGATAGAGAACCAGGCGCTTGACCCCGTCCTCGCCGACCACGGTGCCTCCGAACTCCCCGGTTGCGTCGGTGAGCACGTGCGACACGAGCACACGCCTTCCGTCGGGACCTCGCACGTAGCCGGTGCTTCTGTCGATCGAGACCGGCGTCTGCGCGAGACCGCCGGCGACACCAGGTCCAGTCGTGTAGATGTCGCCGATGGTGCGGCTGAAGATCTCGTTCTCCCAGATCGTGAACTCGTTTGCGGTGCCGGTCCACAGAAACGCCACGTCCTCATCCCGCCCGACGGAGCGGTCGATCCAGTCGCGATGCTCCATCGCGATGCCGCCGAACAGATGCTGCGCCGACCGGAAGCGGTGCTGGTCGACGATCGGGTACTGCGACACGGCGAAGTAGACGAGCACGAGTGCCGGCAGCGCGAGCGCGTAGCGGCGGGGCACGAAGAGGAACGCGAGGCCGGTGACGACAGCGCCGGCGAGCACGACGAGGCTCGCGTCCGCAAGAGCCAGTCCATGGTCGACGAGCCAGCCGAGCGGCAGCAGCGCCGCGGTGTCCGACACCGCGTTCAGACCGATGAAGTCGTCGTACGGGATCGCGAGCGGCAACCCCACGGCGATCAGCGCCGCAATCGCTGTTGCCGGCTGAGGCCTCGGCAGGCCGCGCTCGATCCACACGAGCAGCGCGATCAGGAACAGCGATTGGACGTAGAACATGTTTCGCTCGGAGATGCGGAACGTCTGCTCCGAAGCGAACACGGCCACTACGAGCACGAGCCAGAAGGACAGGCTGAGCGCGGCGGCGACGAAGATGCGGTCTCGCTCCGTCAGCTGCCGTGGCATCAGCGCCAGGAGGATCAGCGCGGCGAACGGGATCACGCCGAGCGCGAGGCTGAGCTCTCCGACGTGGTACGCGAACCACTTCGCCACCTCGCCCACCGAATAGTCGGCGCGGCCGGCCACCTCGTACGCGCCGAAGACGCCGAGCGGCGACCGCCCTCTCGCCAACTGGACGACCAGGAGCCCCGACGAAACCCGCGGCAGCCAGTCCGTAGAGAAGCGCATAGCGGCGGAACGCCGCCCTCCCTGCCACGAGCAGCGGCGCAGTCAGCAGCGCCGGCAGCAGCGCCACAGCCTGCTGGCGGGTGAGGTACGCGACGAGGCTGACTCCGAGGACGATCGCGGTCCGCAGCAGAGTTGGTCGCTCCAGCCACAAGCACCATCGCCAGCGCCGCGCAGAGAAACAGCGGGTAGAACGCGTTCTCGGTCATCAGCGTCGCCGTGTAGACCATCGACGGCACGGCTACGGTCAGCGCGGCCGCGACAAGGGCGAGTGGCTCGGCGAGCACACGCCGGGCGAGGAAGTACGCGGGCACGGCCGCGAGTGACATGACGAACGCGTTGATCGCCTTCGCCGCCGCATACGCCTGCGGCACGGACTCGAAGATCGCCCACGCCGGCGCGATCAGCGCCGGGTAGACGATCCCGTAGGCGGCGGTCGCCTCTCCGCGGACGAGGAAGCGGCCGGAGTCCGCAAGGCTCTTCGCGAGCTCCGAGTAGATGAGCTCGTCCACCATGATCCAGGGCGCGACCGTGCCGCGGCCGAACACGTAGCGGAGGAGCGTCGAGACGGTGACGATGCCCGCGAGCCAGGCCCACGCCGGGACGCGGGCGAGCTGTTTACCCAAGCTCGGCCTCGCGGAGGCGGGCCGCCAGCTCCTTCGCCTCGGGATCGTCTGGGCCGATGCCCACTTCGGCGGCCGCGTCCGCAACCTCACGCGTGACGGCCTCGCGAACGGCCTCGCCGCCCGCCGCCTCCTCCAGTGTCGCGGCGTAGAGATCGGCAACCCGCCCGAGGGCATGCTCCGTCGTTGCCAGCTCATGCGCGGCGGCACTCATCGCTGCGCGCGCTTCGTCGTCGCCAAGCAGTCGCTCGAGCTCGGCGGCGAGCGTCTCTACCTCCCGCTCGTCCGGCGCCACCTTGACGGCGACAGCGTCGGGAAGCTCCGAGAACCAGCCGACGTCGGAGACGACGAGCGGTCGGCCGGCCGAGAGCGCGCGGATCACGGTCCCCGAGGTCTCACCCATTGTCGGGGAGCGCAGGGAGACGACCACGTCACACCAAGCCATGAGCGACCAGAGCCGCTCCTCGTGGACATAACCCTCGCGTGTCACTCCCTCCGGCACCTCGAGACTCGGCGAGCCGGCGCGAGCGCCCCGCCCACGAGTAGCAACCGCGCCTCGGGAAGCCGTTCGCGCAGCCGCGCGAACGCCGCGTAGAGCTGCGGGATCCGCTTGCTCTCGTTCAAGTGGCCGAATCAGCCGATCAGCACGCCCTTGGTCGCGGTCGGTTCATCGCGTGGCCACGCTGGATGAGGAATGCGCGCGATCGGGCCGTCGTAGCCCGCCGCGCGGGCACCCTCTTCCACGTAGCGAGAGTGGACGACGAGGCTCTGCGCGAGCCGGAGGATCTCGCCCGCCAGCGGGAAGTCCTGCGGCCGCGTCTCCCACAGCGGGGGGATGCGGTTGTCGAGCACGCCGTAGGCGAGCAGCCGGCCGGCCAGGCCGTGGTCTCGCTCCATCGCCGCCAGGTAGCCCGCCGCGTCGCCGCGGGCGAGTGTGATTCCTGCGACGAGGTGATGAAGGACGAGCTCGTGAAGGACGACGACGCCGGGCCGGCGGCGCAGCGCCTCGACGATCCAGCCGTGCGCGTCCGGGTCGTTCCCTACGTGGTAGAGGGCGACGTCGGCCTTCGGAGCGCGGCGGAGTCGGCCGGGGCTCGCGATCTCGACGTCGATCCGTTGCTCCAGCGCAGGGAGCAGCAGCGCGCTGTAGTCGGCGACGCCCGAGCGCGAGGGCGGGAGCGGCGAGTAGTAGGCGACCTTCATGCGAGGAGGCGATCGATGGCGCGGTCCCAGGTCAGCTGCTCCGCGACCTGACGGCCGGCCTGTCCCCATGCGCGCGCGTCGTCGACGTGGTCGCGGAGCCAGGCGCAGGCTTCGGCGACCGCGGCCGGCCTGGGCTCACAGACGAGCCCCGTGCGGCGGTCGGTGACGACCTCCAGCGGGCCGCCGGCGTCGGCCGTCGTGATGACGGGCTTCTCGGCGAGGAACGCCTCGAACGGCACCATGCCGAAGTCCTCGTCGACGGGCGCGTAGTAGACGGCGAGGCAACGGGCGTAGAGATCGGCGAGCTCGGCGTCGTCGACGCGGCCGGAGAACGTGACACGCCCGTCGAGGCCTTTCCTCGTCGCCAGGTCCTCGAGACGAGCGCGGTCAGGCCCGTCTCCGGCGACCACGCCGCGCAACGTCGTGTCGGCGGAGAGGGCTTCGAGCATCAGGTCGACGCGCTTGGCGCGGTCGAGGCGGCCGACCGAGAGCACGAAGTCGCCGTACTCGTCGCAGCGGTAGTCGAGGTGCTGTGGAGGGTGTGGCATCACCTCGGCGGCGATGTCGGTGGAGCGGGCGAGGCGGTCGGCGACGTTCTGGGACGTGGCGAAGACTCGTTGCGCCTCGCCGAGGCAGAGGCGGTCGAGCCGCTGCACCTGGCGGCGAAGCGCGCGGTCTGGCGGCGACTCCGAGAACTGGCCGAGCTCGGTGCGGTCGAGCTCGTATGCCTGGCGGAACTGGTGGAGCAGCCAGACGACCTTGTTCGGATGGCGGACGCAGTAGGAGGGGAACTTCGTCGCGATCACCATGTCGATCGCGCGGCCATCCGCTTCGGTCAAGTCGGCGAGCCGCCAAAGGAGGGCCTGGCTGAGCACGCGCGCGCCGGGATACCACTTGAATGGGAGCGTGACGACGTCGGCCTCGTGCCCCCGCCGGCGGAGCTGCCGTGGTGAGGTCGTCCGCGAAGATCTCGGCGCCGCCGCGCTCGAACGGCACCTGCGGGCGGCAGACGGCGATCCTCACGGCCGCGCGAGAATTGCGTAGTCGAGCGGCCCGAACAGCAGCTCGTTCAGGCGGCGCACGTTCGCCGCGATGACCGGGTCGTCGGGCACCGCGAGCTTCTCCTCGGGCTCGTTGATAAAGCGCGTCGCGACCTCGCGGAAGCCCGCCTGCTCCGCGAGCAACACGAGAGTCTCCGGCACGAGCGGCTGCGCGTGCGTGAGGTCGGCGAAGTAGCTGCGCAGAGCGAGCGGCGAGAGCGGATTGATCGTCTCGGCGACGAACAGACCGCCGGGACGAAGTTTCGACGCAGCGAGCTCGAGCAGGCGGACCAGCGTCGCCGGCGGCAGGTGCTCCACGACCTGGGCGGCGAAGATGCCGCCGAGCGAGCCGTCTTCGAGAGCCTCCAGATACGCAAGAGCATCGGCCTGCTCGACGGCGAGCCCTTCCCCTCGCGCGTACGCGACCATGTCCGCGTCCGCGTCCACCCCGCGCGCTTCGACGCTTGCCTCGCGCAGCAACGAGAGGAACTCGCCACGCCCGCAGCCGATGTCGAGCACCGGCCCGGCGTCGCGAAAGTCTTCGACGTAGGGGCGCTGACGCTCACGGACGGCCGCCGTCGAACCGCGCATTCGCGCCTCGAATGCGAAGTAGTCCGGGAGGGCTGCCGCGGCCGGCTGCGTCGCAACAGTCATCGCCGGGGCGGGTGCCGAGCCCGGACCGCGCCGCTCGACTCGCCGCAGGCGTTCCTCCAGCTCCACGAGCGTGCGGCGACTCGACTCGTCACCCACCGCAGCCCGATCGGCCGTCTCGTAGAGGTCGTCGACGAGCTTGAGCACCGCGTCGTTGAAGGCGCGCTGTTCCGCCGCGAGCGGCTCGACGTACCAGCGCAGCAACGGCCGCAGCAGCCTCTTGACGGGATACGCGATCGCGCCCTTGATGCCCGGGCGCCGCTCGAGCGGCCGCTCGGCCGACACCGGCCACATGCGCTCGGCCTGGGCGCGCCACGTCGCGCGAGCGCCCTCAGCACCAGCCCCGCCGCGCCGAATCTCCTCGCGGAGCTGCTCGAACAACGCGACAGCGTCGACCTCCGCCGACAGCGAGGCCTGTGCAGACGCACCATCGTGCACGCCGCCGTCCGGCATGGCCGCATCGTAGCCCCGGCCTGTTACGGCATCGTTAGCGGGCGGCGCGGCTAGGCTCGACGCCGTGCGCGTCGGGATCAGCCTGCTGACGCTCGTGCCCGGGCTCGTGGGCGGATCGGAAACCTACGCCCGCGAGCTCTGCCGCGCCCTCGCACGCGTCGGCGAGCTCGACTACGCGGCTTTCGTGCCGACGGTCGCTCCGGGGGCAGGCGACGGGCTGCCGACGACCGTCGTGCCCGAGTACCGGGCGAGAACGACGATGCCCGGGCGCATCGCCGCGATGTCGCTGGCCACCGCCATGCCCGGCCCCATTCGCCGCCACTTCGATGGTGCGGCACTGGACGCCCTGCACTTTCCGCTCAGCGTGATGGTCCCACGCGTCGCGCATCCCCCTGCAGTGACGACCATCCACGACCTCCAGCATGAGGTCTATCCGCAGTTCTTCTCGCGTGCAGAGCACGCGTACCGCCGCGCGGCCTACGGCTGGACGGTGCAACGTAGCCGCTTCTTGATCGCCATCTCGGAGCACGCGAGGGGGACGCTGCTCGAGCGCTACGGCCTGAGCCCAACGCGTGTCAGCACGATTCACAGCGGCATCGACCACGAACGTTTCACCCCGGACGAGAGGCAGCGTGAACCGTTTCTTCTCTATCCCGCCAACCGCTGGCCGCACAAGAACCACGAGCGCTTGTTCGCGGCATTCGTGCGTGTACGGCGAGAGCGGCCGGAGTTGCGGCTTGTCCTGACGGGGCAGGGACATGAACGCGCCCAGCTGCCCGACGGGGTGGAGTCGCGCGGCCACGTCTCTCCGGAAGAGCTGGTCGAGCTGTACCGCAGCGCCGCCTGCCTCGTCTTCCCCAGCCTGTACGAGGGCTTCGGGCTACCGCCCCTCGAGGCGATGGCGTGTGGCTGCCCTGTGGCCGTCTCGAACGCCACCTCGCTGCCCGAGGTATGCGGCGATGCGGCCGAGTACTTCGACCCGCTGTCTCCCGAGGACATGGCAGCGGCGATCCTCCGCGCGCTCGACGGCCGGCTCGTCGGGCGAGGGCTCGCCCACGCGGCGCGCTTCACGTGGGGAGCATGCGCCCACGCCCACGACCTCGTATACCGCGACGCGGCTAGCGCTTGATGAACGCCAGACGGACGACGTCGCCGTCGGCAGCTGCGACCTCGCGGCCCAGCAATCCGTAGGCCGGCCCCAGCGGCACGAGCCACGGGAACGACCGCACGTACGCGTCGTTCCAGTTCGGCTGCATGCGCACGACCTCGCGCGAGACCAGCTCGAGCTCCGGCGCGGCCGCCACGAGCGCGTCGACACGAGGCGGGTCGTACCAGCGCTGGAAGAACGACCGCCCTCCACTCGGCTCATTCGCGTAGACCGGGGCGTCACGCCAGTCCTCGCGGTAGGTCTGCGCGTGGGGAAGCGTCACGAGCACGCGCCCGCCCGGCCGCACGACTCGCGCCAGCTCGCGAAGAGCCTCGGCGTCGCCCGGCTCCTCGATGTGCTCGAGCACCGAGATCGAGTACGCGTGATCGAACGACGCGTCCTCGAACGGCAGCGAGCGGCCGTCCGCGACCCGCAGCTCGAGCCCGGCACGTCGCCGGCCAGGGCCTGCCACGTCTCGATCTCGCGCTCGAGCTGGTCGACGGACGTCACTCGAACGCCCCTCTGCGCGAGCCAGACCGCGAGCAGGTTGGGGCTCGCGAGGTCGAGCACCCGCTCGCCCGGCCGCGCGCCCAGCCGCTCGATCGCCCACGGCAGCTCGAGGTAGCGGCTGGGGTCGAGCGGGACGACGACGCGCACGACCGCCTCGCGGCGGTAGCCCTTGCGGACGAGGTGACGCACGCCCAGCTTCACGCTCTCCGCGTAGAGACCGGCCCACCCGCGCACCAACAAACCTTTACAGCCAGTGATTACTCTTGCGGCCATGAGCGGGGCGGCTGCCGAGAGCATCTGGACCGAGGCCGCGATCGCCGACCTGCGCCGCGAGCTCGGTGACGTCTACGAGGGTCGCACAGCGCTTGTCACCGGCGCCGACGGCTTCATGGGCTCGCACCTCACGGAGGCGCTCGTGGAGCTCGGCGCGAACGTGCTCGCCTTCGTCCGTGCCACGTCGAGCGGCGCGCTTAACAACATCGGCCACCTCCGCTCGCGAGTCCACGTCAAGTTCGCCGACCTCACCGACCGCACCTCGGTCGACTACCTCGTCCGCGAGCTGAAACAGGCGCCGGACCGGCCGTACGTCTTTCACCTCGGCGCCCAGGCTCACGTCGGCGAGTCCTGGCACCGGCCGTACGAGACGGTGATGGCGAACGTCGTCGGCACGCTCAACCTCCTGCAGTCGATCCTCGACCACGAGCTCGAGCTGGAGCGCTTCGACACGGCCGGCACGTCGGAGGAGTACGGCAACCCCCGCGAGGCGGTCGCGCACCAGCACGACTTCGACTCCGACGGCGGCGTCGTCTTCCACGAGCGCTCGCCGATCAATCCCAAGTCCGTGTACGCGACGTCGAAGGTTGCGGCGGACTTCCTGACGATGAACTACCACGACGCGTTCGGCATCCCCGGTGTCGTCACGCGGATGTTCAACAACTACGGGCCGCGGCAGAACCCGCGCTTCGTCACCGGCACGATCATCACGCAGGCGCTGGAGCGGCCGCGCGTCGAGCTCGGACAGCTCGAGCCGCTCCGCGACTTCTGCTACTGCACGGACGGCGTCCGCGGGCATCTCATGGTCGCCGCGCACGGCATTCCCGGCGACGTCTACGTCTACGGCCAGGGTGAGAACATCTCGATGCGCGACTGGGCAGAGCTCATCCTCCGCGTGGGCGAGGAGGACGGCCACTGGCCGGGCGACCGCGAGCTGGTGAGCGTGCCCGAGCGCCACCGTCCGGGCGCCAGCGAGGTGCTCGCGCTGAAGGTCGGCTACGAGAAGCTCGCGCGGGAGACCGGCTGGCAGCCGCTCGTCTCCTGGGAGGACGGCGTCCGGCGCACGATCGCGTGGTACGCCGCGAATCGCGACAAGTGGACGGGCAGCGTCGACTGGATCACGCCGTCACCCGCTCCGGTCGAATGAAGGCGCTCGTCACCGGCGGCTCGGGCTTCCTCGGCTCCCACCTCGTCGAGCGGCTCGAGGCGGCGGGCCACGACGTCACCGTCCCGCGCAGCGCCGACTACGACCTCACCCACGAGGACGACGCCGCGCGGCTGTTCCGCGAGACCGAGCCGGAGGTCGTCTTCCATCTCGCGGCCGTCGCCGGCGGCATCGGGGCGAACCGCGCCGAGCCGGGCCGCTTCTGGCACGCGAACCTCCTGATGGGCACGCACGTCCTCGAGCAGAGCCGCCTCGCGGGCGTGCGCAAGCTCGTCCTGCTGGGGACGATCTGCTCGTATCCCAAGCACACGCCGGCGCCGTTCCGCGAGGAGGATCTCTGGAACGGCTACCCCGAGGAGACGAATGCGCCGTACGGCGTCGCGAAGAAGGCGCTGCTCGTCGGCGCCCAGGCCTACCGCGAGCAGTACGGGCTCAACGCCATCACGCTGCTGCCCGTGAACCTCTACGGCCCGCGCGACAACTTCGACCTCGAGACCTCGCACGTCGTCCCCGCGCTGATCCGCAAGATGCTCGAGAGCCGCGACGAGGTCGTGTTGTGGGGTGACGGGACGCCGACGCGGGAGTTCCTCTACGTCGAGGATTGCGCCGAGGGCATCGCCCTCGCCGCCGAGCGCTACGACGGCCCGGATCCCGTGAACCTCGGGTCGGGCGAGGAGATCTCGATCCGCGACCTGGCCGCGCTCATAGCCGACCTGACGGGCTTCGAGGGCCGGATCACCTGGGACACGTCGAAGCCGAACGGCCAGCCGAGGCGACTGCTCGACACGACGAAGGCGGCCGAGCTCTTCGGCTTCCGCGCACACACGAGCCTCCGCGGCGGCCTCGAGCGCACGATCGCCTGGTACCGAGAGCACGCGCCAGCGACCGTATGACGCAGCGCGTCTGGCGCGCGGCCGTCCGCGCCTGGAACGGCATTCCCCTCCGCGAGCCGTGGCGCTTGCTCGTGCCGCTGCTCGTCGTGCACTGGCTCGCACTGCTCGTCTTCACGGCACGCGTGAACCACAACGGCTGGCTCTTCTACCAGGGCGGCGACCAGATCTGGTTCTGGACGACGAGCTGGCTGATGGGCCACGGCTCGATCACCGTGCCGAGCGTCTCGCACGGCTGGCCGATGCTGCTCGTCCCGTTCACGTGGATCGGTGGGCCAGGATTCCTGGGCGGCCTCCCCTGGCCGCTGCTGCTGCAGGCGCTGGTCGTCGCGCCCATCGCGCTGTGGTGCGTGTACGAGCTGGGGGCGCGCATCGGCGGCCGCGTGATCGGCTACTGGGCGGCGGCGATCTGGACGCTGGGCCCGTACGTCGCGGTCCCGCTCTTCGTCGACCGCTACCACGATCGCTACGTCGACCAGTTCCTCCCCTTGCCGCTCGGGCTGACCGCGATGGCGGACTACACGGGAACGGTCTTCCTGCTCCTGTCGGCGGTCTTCACGCTCCGCGCCATCGAGAACCGCGACCCCGGCACGGCCGCCGTGGCCGGGCTGGCCGCAGGCTTCGCCGCCGTCGTCAAGCCGTCCAACCTCATCTTCCTCGCAGCTCCGGCAGTCGCCCTGCTCGCCGCCCGCCGCTGGCGCGAGCTGCTCGTCGGCGCCGCAGCGCTCGCGCCCGCAGTGCTCGCCCTCGCCATCTGGAAGTACCGCGGCTACGGCTACCTGCCGGCCTTCGCGTCGCAGGAGACCGTCGTGGCGCTGGGGCCGGACTCGCTGACGGCGCCCTACGACAAGTACGTCGACATCAACTGGGACAACATCGGCGACAACCTCGCGAGCCTGCGCGAGGTGTTCTGGAGCATGCGCGTGCTGCAGTGGCTGCCGTTCGCGGGCGCCATCGCGGTGGCGCGCCGCTCGATTCCCGTGGCGCTGATGCTCTCCGTCTGGTTCTGGGGGTTCTTCGTCCTGAAGGGCTCTTCGGACGATGCGACCGTGGACAGCGGCGCGTTCTTCCGTTTCTTGCTGCCTGCCATCCCGGCGTTTCTGTTGCTCGGCGCGTCGCTGCCCCTGCTGATCCCCAAGTACGGCATCGAGCTCGCCCGGCGGACGGCGTTACCCAAGCCGCGCGCGCTGGGACGGCGCGCGCTGGTCGCGGCCGTGGTGGTGCTGGGGCTCTTTCCCGTAGTCGCGGCAGCCGCGTCCTCGCCGCTGCGAGGCCCTGACGAGGTGCTCCAGCACATCGAGATCGCCGTGCCCGTTCGCGGGATCGAGCTCGAGGCCACGGGCGCAGCGCGTCGTCCGGCTGCGCTGGTCGGAGCCGGACACGGGCTCGACGCGCGTCTTCTACAAGCTCTTCCGCAGCCCCGCCGACACGGACTACCTCTGCTTCACGGACGGTGACGGCGCCGACCGCTGCACGCTCGTCTCCGTCGAGCTGCAGACGCTGCGGAGGACGAGCGCCGTCGACCGGCCCGGGCCCGGGCACGTGGACGTACAGGGTGGGCGCGGCGGCGAACTGGATCGACGATCCCGAGCTGGGCGACGTCTTCCTGCTCTCGAACCCCGTCACCGTCAGGGTTCCTTGACCTCACGGCCGTGGCTTCGCGAGGCGCTCGGGCTGGCCGGGCTGCTCGCTGTCGCGGCGTTCGTCTACATCCGGGGCGTGGAGGCGGCCGCGAACTACGACGAGGGCGTCTATCTCGCCTCCCTCGACGCGCTCCGCCACGGGCAGGAGCTGGGAACGGACGTCTACGCGTCGCAGCCGCCCGGCTTCTACGTCCTGCTGCAGGGACTGTCCCTGCTGCCGGGCGACGGCGTCGAGGGGATCCGGGTCGCGTTCGTGCTCGTAGCGCTTGTCGGGCTGGTGGCCGCATACGCCATCGGGAGGAAGCTGGCCGGCGTCTGGGGCGCGTTCGGAGCAGCGGGGCTGCTCGCGATCACCGCGCCCTGGCCCGTGCAGGCTGCCGCGCGTGCAGGCGGACACTGCGTCGGTCGCCCTTGCGCTGTGCGCGGTCGCCGTCGCGTTCTACGCCGGGCGCTGCTCGTGGCGGTGGGCGGCGGCGGGCGTGCTCGCCGGGGCGGCGATCTCCGTCAAGCTGCTCGCCTTTCCGGTGGTCGCGCCGCTCGCCGTGCTGCTCGTCGCCCGCCGCTCGTTGCGCGCGGCTGGCGCGGCGCTGGCCGGCGCGCTCGCAGTGTGGGCGGCTCTGCTCGTCGCCTACGCGGGTGCGCTCGGCGAGCTGTGGGAGTCGGTCGTCTCCGACCACCGCGATGCGCGCGGCCTGGGCCCATCTGCTGGCCGACAACATCGAGCGAGTGCTGTTGCACCCGCTCGACTGGCGGACGCCTGCCGGCGTACTCGTGCCCATCGGTCTCGTAGCCGCGGTCGTGCTGCTGAGACGAGTCGAGCTGCTCGCGCTCGGCGCGTGGATCGTCGTGTCGGCTGCGTTTCTCATCGCTCAGCAGCCGCTGCTCGACCACCACTTCGTGCTGCTCGCCGCCACCCTCGCGGTACCGGCCGGGGCGGGCCTGGGCGCTGCGGTAGCCCGCGTTTCGGTACCGGCGCGCTACGCCGTCGCCGGAGCTGCTGCGGTTGCGATCGCCGTCGGCTTCGTCCAGGAGGAGCGCCGGCTCTGGCGACCAGGACGGCGACCCGCCCGGCGTTACCCGCGCAGCCGACGAGCTACGCGCTCGCACCGCGCCGGACGACCTCGTCGGCACCGACCTCCCCATCGTCGCGTACCTCGCCGACCGCCGTGTGCCCGGGCAGCTCGTCGACACGTCGTTCGTTCGCCTGGGCGCCGGATCGCTGACCGATGCCGAGATTCTCGAAGAGCTTGACGGCGTCCGAGCTGTAGTCGTCGGCCGCGAGTTCGCCAACAGGCCTGCGCTGATTCGCGAGCTCGCCGCGCGTTACCCGGATCAGGTCAGCGAGGACAACGTCACGATCTATCTCGCTCCTTGACCTTCTCCTCGAGGATCGCGAGCCGCTGGGCGAGCGTGACGTTCTGGTCGACGAGCTTCGAGATCGCCGTCGAGTAGTCGAGCAGCACGAGCAGGATGAAGAACACGGCCACTGCGAAGAGCACGGCCGGCGGATACGTCTCGACGCCGAACCAGTCGGCGATCGTCGCCGTCGCCGACCGCCAGAGCGAGAGCACGAGCAGCACGATCCCGGTGACCAGCCAGAGCAGCGCGTAGCGCTCCTTCAGCCGCCGCTTGCGGATCAGCTCCAGCACGACGAGCACGAGCAGCACCGACGCGATCGCGCCCGCGATCGAGAAGGTGAGCGGCGTCACCGCTTATCTCCGGGGACGGCCTGGCCGCGGAAGATCGCGACGAAGAGCGCGAGCAGCACCTTGAGCAGAAAGTACGTGGACTTGAGGACGCCGTGGGAAGACGTTCCCGCCAGCCGCTCGCGCATCGGGGCGGGAACCTCGACCCGGCGGAGGCGATGCTTCGCGACGAGCACGGTCGCCTCCACCTCGGGGAACTCGTGCGGATAGTCGTTCGCGAAGAGCTCGATCGCATCGCGGTTCAGCGCCTGGAAGCCGGACGAAGGGTCGGTGACGTGCTGGCGCGCGACGAGCGACGCGGCGCCGGCGAGGATGCGGTTGCCGAGGTTCCTGTGCGCGGACTGCTTGTAGCCGCCGTCGGCGAGGTAGCGCGAGCCGACGGCGACGTCCGCCTCGCCGTCGAGCACGGGCGCCACGAGCGCGGGGAGGTGCGCCGCGTCGTGCTGGCCGTCCCCGTCGAGGCGCACGGCCAGCTCGAAGTCGTTCTCCAGGGCGTAGCGGAAGGCGGTCTGCACCGAGCCGCCGATGCCGAGGTTGTACGGGAGCGTCAGCACCCGCGCGCCCATCTCCTCGGCCACCTCGGTCGTGCGGTCGCCCGAGCCGTCGTCCACGACGACGACCTCGAAGCCGGGATCGAAGGCGCGGATCTCGTCGATCACACGCGCGACGGAGCCCTCCTCGTTGTAGGCCGGCACGATCGCGAGCCGCCGCAGGGCCGCGAGCCGGGGATCCGGATCAGACACGTGCCTTGGCGGGCGCCTGCGACTCGATGCCGATCAGCGCGAGCAGCTGCCGTGCGCGATGGAGGAACGTGTGCTCGTCGAGCGCCCGCTCGCGCGCAGCGCGGCCGAGCTCCTCCAGGCGGCCCGCGTCCCCGAGCAGCTCCTCGTAGGTCGCCACCGCTTCGTCGGCATTCGACACGACGACGAGCTCACGACCTGGCTCGAACCAGCGCTCGATGCCCTCGTGCGGGTTGGAGACGATGGCCGCTCCGGACATGGCCAGCTCGAACGGCCGCGACGTGGACGAGGCGGGCACGGTCGCGTGCGGCTTCCGTGTCACGTTGAGGTTGATGCGCGCAGCGGAGATGGCATTCGAGAAGACGTTGAACGGCACGTCGCCGACGTATCGCGCCGCGCCGGTGTCTGTACGGAAGTCGTTGCCCCCGAGCGTGAAGTCGACCTGCGGCAGGCGGCGGCTGGGCTCGATCACCAGCGCGTCGATCCACTCGGCGCGGAACTTCTCCCCGTACCCGTAGAAGAAGACGTCGGTCGTCTTCTCCACGGGCAGCGGCCGGAAGAGCTCGGGGTCGGCGCCCCAGAAGATCGCCTCCGCGCTGCGCGCTCCGAGCTCCCGCAAGCGCTCCAGCCCGCCCTCGGAGTTGGAAACGACGAGGTCGTACTCGGACGGATCGGCGCCGTGGTAGTAGTTGAAGCCCGTGTCCATGCCGCCGAACTCGGGCAGGCTCATCGGCACGTCGCCGTCGTAGAAGACGATCGGCACCGAGAACCGCTCGCGGAGCTTCGTCGCCACGCCGCGCAGGTGGCTCATCGGCACGGTGAAGACGACGACGGCGTCGACGTCCCCCTCCCGCTCGAGGATCCCCTCCAGGTGGCGCTGCCAGCGCGGCGTCACCCAGCGCCAGATCACGTCGCGTACGAGCTTGTCGGTCGTCGTGTCGGGCGGGCTCTCCTCGGCACGCCGGATGTGCGTGTCGCCCCTGAGGCGGGCCACGAGGTCGCGTCCGCCGGCGAACAGCTCACCCTCGCGGTAGCACGGGTTCGGCTCGGTGCGCCACCACGGCGCTTGCACGGGCCGGCCGCGGTACGGCGTGACGATCAGGTCGACACCGGCCTCGTGCAGGCCCTTCCACAGCTGCCACCAGGCCGGCGTGCAGCCGTATTTGAAATCGAGGTCGATCGCCGACGCGACGGCGAGGATCTTCGGCGGCTTCATACGGGGGCCAGTATGGCGATCACGCGGCGAGCACTTCGACGTCGTAGAGCGAGAAGCGGGAATCGCGCGTGACGACCGTGTACCGCTCTAGCTGAGCCTGTGCAACCAACATCCGGTCGAAGGGATCGCCGTGATGGCGAGGCAACAAACCGGCCGCGAGCCCATGCTCGGGCGTGATCGCGACCGCCGAGTACCGTCGCGTGCGCATCTGCTCGAGGAGATCGCCGGGCACCTCCAGCCGGCCGGCCGAGCTCTTGATGGCTAGCTCCCAGATGCTGCACGCGCTGAAGGCCACGTCGTTCGTGCCGACCTCGATCGCATCTCGCGCCGTGTGTGAGAGCTTCTCGGGCTCCGCCACCGCCCAGAGCAACGCGTGCGTGTCGAGGAGAAGCCTCAATCCCCCTCTTCGAAGAGCCTCTCGATCTCCTCGTCCATCTCGTCGAAGCCCGGAAGAATCCGTATCTGGTCTCGAAGGAACCCCAACTCCCGTGGCTCGTTCGGGGTCTCGTAGCGGACGAGCTTCGCCATCGGCTTTCCCGCCTTGGCCACGACGATCTCCTCGCCCGCGGCGGCGCGTTCGACGAGCCGGGAGAGGTGCGTCTTCGCCTCGTGGATGTTGACCTGTGTCGGACATGTCTGACTTAGTCTAGTTTAGTCCGACAGTGTAGCAGGGTCAGCGCTTGCGGCGTAGCGACTGCCGTAGCGCCTGGACGACGCCGATCAATACGCGCCGCGCCGCGAGATCACCGCAGGGATCGTGCGCGCGAGGATGGTGATGTCGAGCCAGATCGACCAGTTGTCGAGGTAGTAGAAGTCCAGCCGGACGAGGTCGTCGAAGGAGAGGTTCGAGCGGCCGGAGATCTGCCAGAGCCCGGTCATCCCGGGCAGCACGAGGTACCGCTTGAGGTGCCACTCCTCGAGCAGGCTGAAGTCGCGGGTCGGCAGCGGACGCGGGCCCACGAGGCTCATCTCACCGCGCAGGACGTTGACGAGGTTCGGAATCTCGTCGAGCGAGAAGCGGCGCAGGAAGCGGCCGACGCGCGTGACGCGCGGGTCGTCGCGGATCTTGAAGAGCGCGCCCGGGAGCCTCGTTTGCGTCCTCGAGCTCCGACTGCTGCTCGGCGGCGTCCGCGTACATCGTCCGAAACTTCAGCATCCCGAACTCCTGCTCGCCGAGCCCGACGCGGCGGTCGCTGTAGAGCACCGGGCCGCGGGACGTGAGCTTGACGGCGGCCGCGATCGCGAGCCAGAACGGCAGGCCGACGACGAGCACCACCAGCGACACGAGGACGTCGAACGCCCGCTTGACCGCCCAGTCGAGGCCGACGAGCACCGGCTGCCTGATCTCGAAGAGCGGGATGCCTTGACCGGGAACGTAGTCGGCATGCTTCGTCAGCAGCTCGGTCGTCCTCGGCGCGATGCGGATGCGAACCCCCGAGCGGTGGGCCTGGTCGACGAGCTCGAGCAGCTCGCGCTCGCTGAAGTCGGAGTCGGTGACGATGAGCTCGTCCACCGGTTGCTCGGCGAGGACGGCCCGCAACGACTCGGCGCTCCCGAGCCTGGGCAGCGGCAGGTCCGTCTCGTCCTGGCTCGTGACGACGCCCAGCAGGTCGTACTCGATGCCGCTGCGGCCCGCGCCGAGCGTCCGGTACAGATGGAGGAGGTGCTCACCCTCGCCGACGAGCACGGCGCGGCGGCGAATGCCGAGCATGTGGAAGACCTGCTGCGTGAGGACGTCGTAGCTGGCCCGGAAGAGGCCGATGAGCAGGGCGGCAATCACCGCGGTGGTCGGGATGAGGCCGAAGGTCGAGAACTCGTGCCCGGTGCCGACCCCGAACGCGAACGTCAGCAACGCAACGAGGAAGAGCGACGAGACGACCTTGCCGAACCCGCCGCGCCGCTCGCGGCTCGAGTAGAGCCGCGCCTGCGAGAACACGAGCACCATCACGAGCGACACGAAAGGCAGCCACTCGCGCTCCGCCTCCCAGAGCACGCCCCAGAGGATCGGCGTGTTCCCGTAGTAGACCTCCCTCAGCGCGAGCGCGGCGTAGAGCGCCAGCGCGAGGCCGCAGATGTCCAGGAAGATGAGGAGGGCGATGCCACCGACGCGGAAGGCCGCGGTGCGGAGTTGCGAGCGAGCGACGACGAACGGCTTCGCGCGCCGGATGTCGCCTAGGTCGCGGCGTTCCTCCGGCGCGACGGCGGGCTGCTCGGAGGGCGCAGGCTCGCTTGTCACGGAAGTATCAGTGTAGGGCGAAGACCCGCTGGGGGAGGCTCTCGGCGGCCTCTCGGAGCATGTCGAGATCGGTCACTTCGCAGCGCCGCGACAGCGCTTCGAGCGCGATGCGGAGCGCGATCCGGCGTTTCCGGGACAGCAAATCCGTGTCGTGGAAGTACACGTGGACGTACTGCGGGAGCGTGCCCGTCGCCCCGCGGGCGGCCATGCCGAGCGAGTGCGTGGACGGGAAGCTCGAGCAGGCGGCGGCCCTGCGCGAGCGTCAGCCAGGCGGGCTCATCCACCGCGAGGCGTGGCTCGCCCGCGCGCAGATAGGACGGGACGAAGGCGGTGCCCGTGCAGTCGGCGTAACCAAGCTCGGCCAGGACGGCGGCTACTTCCTCGTCGATGTACCAGCCGCCGCCGCAAAAGAGCCGCGGCTCGAGGCCCTGCTCGCGCATCCACAGCGCCTCGCGCCGAACGCGCTCGGCGTGGCCGCCGCTGCCGGCCGCGGGCCGGGCATGCGTAGGCCCGACGAAGTGCGTGTGGTGGCCGAGCGGCCCCTGCTGCGCAGCCGCCCGAGCCCGCTCGAGCCATCGGTCAGAGTCCTCGCCGGCATCACCGTCCGGCGGCCGGAGCAGCGCCGCGATCGGAAATCCACCCGGCCGGCGGGCCTGAAGCGCTACGAAGAGCTCCCAGCAGCGGTCGTCGAGAGGTCGTTCGACGTGACAGGAGACGACTGCGTACGGTTTGCCCGTCGTGTGTGGCATCTGCGGATTCCTAGCACCCTCCGGCCCGGCGGACGCATCCCTGGTGGAGCGGATGAACACCGCGCTCATCCACCGCGGGCCGGACGAGGGCTCGGTCGACAGCTTCGGCCGCTGCGTGCTCGGCAACCGGCGCCTGCAGATCATCGACCTCGTCACCGGCAGCCAGCCGGTCGAGAACGAGGCACGGCGACGTCGTCTGCGTCTTCAACGGTGAGATCTACAACTTCCTCGAGCTGCGCGAGGAGCTCGGGAAGCGCGGCCACCAGATCCGCGGCACGGGCGACACGCCCGTCATCCCGCATCTCTACGAGGAGCACGGGATCGGGTTCGCCGAGCAACTGTCCGGCATGTTCACGGTCGCGCTGTGGGACCGGACGCGCGAGCGGCTCGTGCTCGCGCGGGACCGGGTCGGCAAGAAGCCTCTGCTCTGGACGCAGCTGCCGGACGGCTCGCTCGCCTTCGCCTCCGAGCTGAAAGCGCTGCTGACGCTGCCGGGCGTGTCCAGGGAGGTCGACCCGCAGGCGGTGGATGCCTATCTCGCGCTCCAGTACGTGCCCGGCGGCACCGGCCTCACCGGCGTCGAGAAGCTGCCACCGGGGCACGTGCTCGTGGCCGAGGGCGGCAACGTTCGCGTCGAGCGCTACGCGAAGCTCGAGCTGCAGGGGCCGGAGAGCGAAGGCGACTGGCTCGCCCTCGTCCGCGAGCGCGTGGAAGCGGCCGTCCGCCGCCGCCTGATCTCCGACGTGCCGCTGGGGGCGCTGCTCTCCGGGGGCATCGACTCGAGCATCGTCGTCAGCCTCATGGCGAAGGCGTCCACGCACCCCGTGCGGACGTTCACGGTCTGCTTCGGCGACGAGCGCTACGACGAGCGTCGCTACGCGCGCGCAGTCGCCGAGCGCTACGCGACGGAGCACCAGGAGATCGTGCTGGAGGAGGACGTGGCCGGCACGCTGCCTCGGCTGGCGCAGGCATTCGACGAGCCGCTCGGAGACGACGCGGCGCTGCCGCTCTACCTCGTCTGCGAGGCGGCGCGGCAACACGTCACCGTGGCGCTCACGGGGGACGGCGGCGACGAGTCGTTCGCCGGCTACGAGCGCTACGTCGCCCACGAGCTGGCCGGTCGGCTGCACGTTCCCGGCGTGGGCTCCGCGGCTCGGGCTCTCCGGTCGATGGGCAGGGAGCGCCGCTCCACGGCGGTGCGCGCCGCGCGGCTATTGGAAGCTGCCGCCTCACAGCCCGGCGAGCGCTACGGGAAGCTGATGGAGGTCTTCCCCGCCGAGGCCCGCGTCGACCTGTTGGACGCCGACTTCGTGCCGCGGCCGTCGCCGGCCTGGCAGCTCCTCGGGCCGCCTCCGGCGGACGGCATCGCCGGCCTGCAGCTGCTCGACGTCCAGACATACCTGCCCGGCGACCTGCTGCTCAAGGCCGACATCGCATCGATGGCTCACTCGCTCGAGCTGCGCTCGCCGTTCCTCGACTGGGAGGTGCTCGAGCTCGGCGTCTCGCTGCCCGCCGAGCTGAAGACGAAGGGCAGACGAGGCAAGGAGGCGCTGCGGCGCGCGTTCGCAGCCGACCTTCCCGACGGGATCGCGGAGCGGGGCAAGTCAGGCTTCGGCGTGCCGCTCGCCGACTGGTTCCGCAACGAGCTCCGCGACCTCGCCGGCGACGTGCTGCTCGACACGCGTGCGAGAAGCCGCGGCCAGCTGCGGCCGCGCGCCGTCGAGCGCCTGCTCCGAGATCACGTCGACGGCCGCGCCGACCACGCACACGGGCTGTGGTGCCTGCTCATGCTCGAGCTCTGGCAGCGAACGCATCTCGATAGATGAGTCGCCGCCAGGCATACGCCGTCGTCGCGGCGGCGGCGGTGGTGCCGCGGCTCGCCGTCCTCCTCCACGAGCGCGACGACATCCTCGAGTCGTTCACCGAGAAGAGCGACGAGTTCGCGCGGACGTTCGTCGATCACGGGACGTTCGGCTTCCTCCCCGGCGAGCCGTCGGCCTGGACGCAGCCGCTCTACTCGTTCTTCCTGATCCCGATCTACTGGATCGCAGGGCGCGAATGGTGGTCGGTCGGGCTTCGCACAGATCGCGGTGGCCGCCTTCACGGCCATCGTCGTCTACGAGACGGGGCGCCGCTTCCTCTCGCATCGCGCGGGACTGATCGCTGCGGTCGTGACCACGCTGAGCCCCTACCTCGTCTGGCACGACGTCCACGTCAACCGCGAGCTGATCGACCAGCTGCTTGCGGCCGTCGTCGTCCTGTTGACGCTCCTCGTCGGCGAGCGACGCGGCGGGCTCGTCGCCCCGGCGCTGCTGGGGCTCGCGCTAGGGCTGGCGATCCTCGGCAACTCGCGGCTCGTGCTGCTCCCGCTCGTGATCGCCGGCTATCTCCTGTGGCGCAGGAAGGGCTGGCAGACCGTGGGCGTGACGCTGGCAGCGTGCGCCATCGCGTTGCTTCCCTGGCTCGTCCGCAACGAGGCGAACGTCGGCTGCTTCACGCTCACCACGGACTCGCGCGCGCTCTGGAAGGCGAACAACCTCAACACGTACGACGTCCTCGACCGCGGGGGCTGGATCGACGACGTGCCGAACCTCGCCGGGGCGCCCCCCTGGCCGGAGCTGGCGGCCGATCTCACAAAAGCCGGCACGCCGACGAGCGTGGACGAGTGCGAGCAGATGCGGCTCTACCGCCGCGAGGTGATCGACTTCTGGCAAGACCACCCCGGCGAAAAAGCTCGCCTGATGGGGCAGGCGGCGCGCATGCTCTGGGATCCGCGGTCGATCCGCACCGAGGGACGTGCGGAGGCGGGCGGCTTCGTCGACGACGCGCGCACCTGGGTGCAGCCGCTGTACACGATCCCGCTCTACGTGCTCGCGGCGATCGGCCTCTTCGTCATGCCGCGGCGGATCGCGGTCCTCTTCGTCGCGCTACTCGCCTACAACACGCTCGCCGCGCTCGTCTTCGCCGGGGCGACGCGTTACCGCGTCCCGTGGGACTTCGTGCTCGCGCTCGCTGCAGGCGCCGCCGTCGTCTCACTGCTCGATCGCTGGAGACCGGCGCGATGAAGCCCGGCAGGCGCCTAAACGGCCATGTCCGCGTGCACGAAGACGTCACACTTCCGCGCGCAATGCGTGCCGACGAAAATCGCCGCCTGTGCAGGCAAATCCCAACCGGCCACGACGCAACTAGCCACGCCCGGGGTCTGACCCCTGACATGCCTGTTTCGGCCCGCTTCGAGGCCGGCGCGATGAAGGTCGTGCACGTCCATCGCATCGGGGGCATCGGCGGGTCTGAACGACACCTGCTGACGCTGCTGCCGGCGCTGGCCGCGAAGGGCGTCGACGTGTCATTCGTGGGGCTCGACATGCCGGGAGCGGACCCGTTCTACGACGAGCTCAGCGTGCCGTTCGAGCGGCTGACGCAGCCATGGCAGCTGCGGGGAGCCCTGAAGCGTGCGAAGCCGGATCTCGTGCACACGCATCTCGTGCACGCCGACGTCTACGGCGCGGTGTCGACGCGCACGCCGATCGTCTCGACAAAGCACAACCCCGACCCGTTTCGCGCCGGGCCGTGGCGCTTCGCGGAGCGTGTGCTGGCGCGGCGGGCCAGGCGGATCGTCGCCATCAGCGAGGCCGTGCGCCGCTTCAACGTCAAGCAGGTCGGACTACCAGAGGACAAGATCGAGGTCATTCACTACGGGCTCGACGCGCTGCCCGAGCCTTGGGGAGAGAACCCCGAGCTGCCGATCCCCGACGGCTCGCCACTGCTTCTCTGCGTCGCGAGGCTTGCGCCTCAGAAGGGCGTCGACACGGCGATCCGCGCACTGCCGTCGATTCCCGACGCGACGTTGCTCGTTCTCGGCGAAGGGCCCGAGCGAGCTCGGCTGGAAGCGCTGGCCGGCGACTTGGGCGTCTCCGACCGCGTCCTCATGCCGGGCCGTGTCGGAGACGTCGCGGCCCTCTACCGCCGCTGCGACGTCGTCGTCCACCCTGCGCGCTGGGAAGGGTTCGGCCTCGCGATGCTGGAAGGGATGCTGGCCGGGAGGCCCGTCGTGGCGGCTGACGCAGGCTCAGCCCCTGAGCTGGTCGCGGACGGCATGACCGGATTGCTCTTTCCGCCCGACGACTCCGAGGCATTGGCGCGCGACGTCGCGACGGTGCTGGCCAACGGGATGTACGGGACGCTCGGCATCGGCCGCGCGCGATCGCTGTTCTCGGTCGCCCGAATGACGCATCGCACGCTCGCGCTCTACGAGAGGGCTTGCTCGTAGAGCCGCTCGGTGCGCTCGATGCAGCGCTCCTCGAGAAACTCCGTCAGCGCACGCCGGCGACCCGCCTCTCCCATCCGCGCCGCCCGTTCGAGATTGCCTGCGACGTCGGCGATCGCGCGCGCCAACGGTTGAGCCTCTCCCGGAGCGACGAGCACACCGGTCTCGCCGTCGGCAACGAGCTCGCCAAGGCCGCCGATCGATGCGGCGATCACGGGCCGCGCGCGCTCCATCGCCTCGAGCGCCACCATGCCGAAGCCCTCGCCCATCGACGGGACGACGATCACCGCGGACCGTTCGATGGCCTCCTGGATCGGAGACACGTAGCCCAGAAAACGCACGGCATCGTCGATCTCCAGCTCGCGCGCAAGCGCTTTCAGCGCCGGCTCGAGCGGCCCGCGGCCCGCGATGTCGAGCGTCAGGCCGGGCACCTCCTTCCGCGCCTCCGCGAAGGCACGCAGGAGCACGATGTGTCCCTTGATCGGGATCAGCCGGCCGACGCAGAGCAGCCGCGGCGCCGACTCCGCGTAGGGCGACGGCTCGCCGCGCGGCGCGATGCCGTAGTGGACGATCTCGAAGTCCTCTGCGTCGAAGCCCTCGGCCTGCTCCAGGTACTGCGCGAGGCCGCGCGAGATGGCGATGTGGACGTGCGCGAGGCTGGCCACGCCGCGGTCGGCGAGCGCGAACGCGCGTCCCTCGCGGAACTCGTTGAAGCCGTGCTTCGTCGACACACGCACGGGCACGCCCGCCAGCGCGCCGGCGATCTGCCCGTACGCGTCGGCGTGGACGAGGTGCGTGTGGAGGATGGTCGGGCGCTCGCGGCCGACGTAGTTCACGAGCCGCATGAAAGCCGCCGGGTCGAAGTCGCGTGCGATCGGGATCGCGTCCAGCGGGACGCCGCGCGACTCGAGCTCCCGCGCAAAGTCCCAGGCGCCGGGCTCGTGCTCGTGGAGCATCAGCATGCGCACGTCCCATCCCCGCTCGGCCAGCCTCGGCAGGAGCGAGAGCAGGTGCGCCTCCGAGCCGGAGATGCCGGCCACCTTCTGGAAGTGCAGGATCTTTGCGCCGTTCGTGCTCATCGCTGGGCCACCTCGAGGATACGTTCGGCCCAGTGTTGGACGGAGTGACCGGCGGCGACTCGCTCGCGCAGGACCCTTCCGATCGAGGCGCGCTGCGCCGGCGTCATCATCGCCAGCCTCTCGATGCGCGCCGCCAGCTGCTCGGGGTCGTCGCGCGGGAACTGGAGCGGCACGAGCAGGCCGTCCAGGAGCTCGTCGAAGACAGGGTTCGAGGCGATGACGGGCAGGCAGCTCGCCCCCGCCTCGTAGACGATCTTGTCGGGGGCGCCAGCCTCCATGTTGTTGACGAGGCAGTCGGCGCGGCCGAGGATCTCGGGCACCTCGGAGCGCAGCACCGCGGCGTCGAGGCGAACTCGCGAGTCCAGGCCGAGCTCTCCGACGAGCCGCTCGAGTTGGCCGCGGTGCTCGCGCTCGGCTGCCGACAGCGCCGGGCCGTGCACCTCCAATCGCACGTCGAGGCCGTGTTCCGCTGCCAGGGCAACGCCACGGACGATCGTCTCCAGTCCCTTCGCGCGCGAGTAGCGGCCGAGGGACGCGACGCGGAAATCGTTTGCCCGCTGACCCTCCGGACGACAGGGGAACTCGTCGAGGTCGATGCCGTGGCCGATGGCGACCACCTTCGCCGAGTCGATGGGAAACGAGCGGCGGTCGACGCTGACGACCGCGTTGGACGCCTTCTCTGCGGCTTCCAGCGTCCGCGTGCGCTTCCAGTGCGTGAACCAGAGCAGGAGCGGAACGCCGAGCGGCCGCGCGAGCGGCGCCGCCAAGACGGCGTAGATCGGGCACATGTGGGCGACGATCGCGACGGGCTTCGGCCGCAGCTCCTTCGTCAGCGCCGCCTCGAAACGAAGGCCGCGCCCGGCCTTCGTGCGCGACGCGAAGCTGAGGCTGCGGCAGTTGTCCGGCAGCGTGCCGGGGAGCACGCGGTCGGCGAGGACGACCACCTCGTCGACGAGCGCTGCGAGCGCGCGGATCTTCGGAACGGTCGCTGCCAGCGCCGGGTGCCCCGGGTCGACCTGCTGGGTGATGAAGACGAGGCGGCGCATCAGAAGAAGTCCGTGTCGCCAAGCGTGACGCGCCAGGCGCGGGGATCGGCGTTCAGCCGCCCCGCCAGCGCCTTGCCCATGAAGTTCAGCGTCTGCGGCGTGGGCAGGAAGCCCGCCGCGAGATATGCCGACCGCTCGTCGGGCGCCGGCAGCGCGAAAAGCAGGCGTGCCTTCGCCCTGCGACGAGCCTGGTACAGCAGATCCCTCGAGCCGACGTGGTCGGCGAGCACGGCGATCGTCCTGCCCTTGTGCCGCTTGGCCGGCCAGACGACGGCGTACCCGTCGCCGCCGGCAACCACCTCGTAGCCTCGGGGCGAGTTCAGGTAGCGCCAGCGCAGGTAGTCCGCGTCACGGACGACGTGGTTAGGCCAGCGGCTCGCCGCATCGCCGTCCACGTCGAGCGTCGGCACGGCTGCACCGGACACCTTCGGTGATGCCGGCCGCGCCCAAACCCGGAGCTTCCCGATCTCCGTCCAGCCGAGCGGGCCTAGGAAGAGGGGCGCAGTGGGGGCGCTGGCAAACGCGAGCACGCAGCTGACGCCCATCTCGCGTCGCCTCCCGCTCGTGCTTGCGCTCCAGCTCGACGAAGATGCCGCGGCCGCGAGCGGAAGGGTCGGTCACGGCGTGGACGGAGAAGCTCGCCGTGCGGCGCTCTCCGTCCAGCACCGTGACGCACAACGAGTGCCCCGCCACGCCGACGACGCGTCCGTCAAGCACCGCGACCGAGCGCAGAGAGCCGGCCGGGTTGCCGTCGAACCACCAGTCGAACTCGGAGCCCGACATCGCGCCCTCGCCCCACGCGCCGCGCAGCAGCCGCAGGTAATCCTCCCGGTGCTCCGGGCCATACGTGACCAGCTCGAAATCCGTCACTTGGACGACGTACCGAGCGCGGCGTTGAACCACCGCCGCGCGTGCGTGCCGGCCACCGTGTCCTTGACCCCGATCAGGTCGCACGCGCCGGCGAGCACGAGCTCGAACGTCCGCGCCGGGTACGGCTCGACGTTGTAGCGGTGGAGCTGCAGCGGATCGGTCTGCGGCCCGTTGGCGCCGGAGATGGACGTGAACGCGACCTCGTAGCCCGCCTGCTTGAGCAGGCTGAGATGGACGAGCCGGTAGTGAGCCTCCGAGCCCTTCACGTACGCGAACGCGCGCACCGGCCGCCCGAGCGCCTCCTCGAGCCGCAGCTTCGACAGCGTGATCTCGCGTGCCGCCTCGTCGACCTCGAGATCGGCGAGCGGCCGGTGGCCGATGCCGTGCGACTCGACGCGCACGCCGGCGGCGTCCAGCTCGGCGAGGTTCGACCACTGGAGCGTCCGGTTGAGGATGCCGCGGCTGGCCAGATGCTCGTCGTGCGGCAGCGGCCGCGAGCCGTCGAGGTAGCCGATGGGGACGAACAGCACCGCCGGGTAGCCGTGCTTCTCGAGCACTGGCACGGCGTTCTCGAGGTTGTCGCGATAGCCGTCGTCGAACGTGATCAGGACGGCGCGATCCGGCAGCGGTGCGTCGTCCACGTAGTACGCGAGCACGTCGTCGAGCGAGACTGCCGTGTAGCCGAGCTCGCCGAGCTGGACGAGCTGCTCGTCGAAGAGCGAGACGGGCACGGTGACCGAGTTCTCGGGCTGGTCGTTGATCTTGTGGTACATGAGGACCCGCAGCGTCCGCGCGTCGCCCGAGTCGACGATGCCGGCGCCGGTCGCCGCCTCGCCGAGCGTGCGGTAGACACCGTTCTTGAGCTGCTGCTTGAGCTCGTCCGCTCTCATCTCGCGGTCAGTTTAGAGCGGACTCCACGAGCTCCTTCGTGCGCTCGGCGAACTCGTCCGCCGTCTGGTTCCAGTCGGCGAAGCGCGCCTGCGCGGCCGCTCCCAGCCGCTCCGCGACGTCGCGCCGGGAGAGCACCGTGGAGAGAGCGCCGGCCAGCCCGACCGTGTCCTCGGGATCGACGAGCAGGCCCTGGACGCCGTCGTCGACGAGATCGAGCACGCCGCCGGCACGGCTGGCGACCACGCCCCGGCCCCGCGCGAAGGCCTCGATCACGACCCTGCCGAGACCTTCATGGCGGGAAGGCAGGACGAGCAGCGTTGCATCGTCCAGTGCCGCGGATACGCCCTCCGGAGGCAGCTCCTCGATCAGCTCGACGCGTCCCGGCAGCTCGGCGGTGAGCGTTTCAACTTCTCCTCGCAACGGCCCTTTGCCGACGACGACGAGCCGCGCCTCGGGCACGCGGTCGGCGACGCGCCGCCAGGCCGCGACGAGGCCGTCGATGTTCTTGTAGCGCTCGAGCACGCCGACGAACAGCGCCGTGGGCGTCTCGGGCAGCGGCCGCAGCGGGCGCTCGGTGAAGACGGAGAGGTCGGAGTACGTGGGAAACACGGCGTCGGGCAGCTCGCCGCGCTCTGCCTTCACGAGCGTCGCCGTGTAGAGCGAGAGCGCTCGCACGGCGTCGGAATGGCGCACGCCGTAGCGGTCGAGCGCGTCCACGAGCGGCGACAGCAGCCGACGCCCACCTGCGCCGTAGAGCCGCGTCGAGTGTCGCCAGTCGCCGTGCACCTCGCAGATCACCTTCGCGCGCGGTGCGCCTGCAAGGCGGCGGCCGATCATGACGAGCGTCGCCGTGCGTGGGTCTTCGGCCACGATCGCCTCCGGCCGGAACTTTCGGATCGCGCGACGGACGCGGAAGGGAAGCCGTGCGTAGAAGGCAAACCCGTCCGCGGCCGCCGCCGAGGCGATCAGCTCGAACCGGCCGCTGGAGCGCGTTCCGTCGGCGGCGCTCGCGAGCACGCGGTAGTCGAGCGCATCGCCGACGGCGTCCCACTTGCGCTCGAGCCACAAGGGCAGCGGCAGCCGGTAGCGCGTGCGGCCGACAAAGAGCACGCGCCTCTTCATCGGCCTCCGACCGCGCGCTCGACGAGCGCGGACGTCCGCTCGGCGAACTCCTCCGGAGTGAAGACAAACTCGTTCGCGCGCTCGCATGCGGCACGACCCATCCGCCACGTCTCCTCGCGATTGCCCAGCAGCCGCGCGGTGGCCTCAGCGATGCCTTCGACGTCGTCAGGGTCGACGAGGAGGCCGCTGACACCATCCTCCACGACGTCCGGCACACCGCCGACGCGCCCGCCGACGACGGCGCGGCCGCGGCAGAACGCCTCCAGCACGATGCGCGGCGTTCCCTCCGCCCGCGACGGCAAGAGGAGCAGCCACGCGTCGTCGAGCGCGCGGACGATCTCGTCCGTCGGCTCCCTCGGCGTCCAGGTGACGCGATCGGGGTACTCCGCGACCAGGGACTCGGCGACGTCCCGCCGGTGCCCGTCGCCGATCAGGCGCAGCGACGCTTCGGGCACGCGCTCGGCAACGAGCCGCCAGGCGGCGGCGAGATTCTCGACGTTCTTGTACGGCTCGAGCACACCGACGAAGAGCGCCCGCGGCTCGGGAGGCAGGTCGGCTGCAGGACGCTCCGTGAACGCTTCGAGGTCGGTGAAGGCGATGAAGGCGGCGGCCGGCTCGACGCCGGCCTCGCGCGCCAGGCCGGTCGTGTAGGGCGACAACGTGCGCACAGCGTCGGCATGACGCAGCGCCCAGGGCGCCACGCGGTCAGTCACCGGCGACAGCGCGCGACGCAACGGCGAGCCGTAGAGGCGGGGAAACGTGCGCCAGTCGCCGTGGAGCTCGACGATGAGCGCGGCCCGCGAGCCGCGCGAGGCCGCGGGCCGCGAGCACCGCAAGTGCCTCGTAGGGGCTCTGCGTCGTCACCGCGTCCGGCCGGAAGCGGCGCAGCTCGCGTGCGACCCGAAACGGGAGCGCGCCGTAGAACGCGGCACCGTCGAGCACCGGCAGGCGCCGCCAAAGACTGAAGGTGTCGTCTCCGCGCGAGCCGTCGGCCGACGATGCGACGACGCGCACGTCGAGCGCGTCGCTCAGCGCGGAGAACTTACGCGCAAGGCTGTCGGACAGCGGCAGCCGGTAGCGCGTGCGGCCGACCATCAGCAGCTTCCTCATCGCGCCGCCTCCGCGAGCACAGCCTCGATGCGCGCCAGCGTCTCTTCCCGCCCATAGCCGGCCACGGACGGTGCCGCGGCCGCCGCGAGCCGCTCGCGCAGGCCGCGCTCGCCGTAGAAGCGGGTTACGGCCGTCGCGAGAGCGCCGGCGTCGCCCGCGGCCACGAGCAACCCGTTCTCGCCGTCCCGAACGACCTCGGGCACTCCGCCGACGCTCGTCGCGATGACGGGGGTACCGACGGCGAGCGACTCGACCACCGTGTGCGGGAAGTTCTCCCAGGTCGAGGAGAGGAGGCTCGCGTCGGCCGCACGGAAGAGCCAGAGCACGTCGTCGCGCGGCAGCGGTCCGAGGAAGCGAGCCCGCCTGCCGAGGCGTAGCTCACCCGCACGGCGTTCCATCTCCTCCCGCTCGGGCCCGTCGCCCGCGACGAGCAGCGAGACGCCTGCCACCCGCGCCACCGCCTCCAGCCCCACCTCCAGCGACTTCTGGCGGCCGATCCGCCCGGCGAAAGCGAGCGTGGGGCCGTCGACGCCGACGGCGGTCCGGGCTTCGTCCCGTGTCGGCAGCGCCGGAAGGTCGGGTGCCGGGTTCGGGATCACGAGAGCGCGGTCGGCCGGGACGCCCCAGGAGACGGCGATGTCACGGAGGTACGCACTGGGGCAGATGACGCGCGTCGCCTGCCGGAGAGCCGTGTCGCGCGAGCGGCGCAGCGCACGGATCCGGAGGTCGCCGCCGGCGTGCTGGAACGTGTCGAGGTCGCCGTCGTAAAGGCCCCGCCGCTGCGCGCGCTCGTACGCCTCGTCCGTCGTCAGCTTGATAACGAGCGGCTTGCGCGCCGCCGTCGCCCCCAGCGCCGCCCGGCCGATCATGCTCGTCGCGTAGACGACGTCTGCGCCGCGGGCGAGAGACCGGACCTTTTCGGCCACGGCCACGTGCCTGGCACCGACCGGAATCCCTCTGGATATCCAGCTCACCGGGTAGGCCTCCGCCCGAGGCGGACCGTCCGCAGTGGTCACGACCGCAACCTTGTGACCTCTCGAGCGCAGGTGCGCGGCGAGCTCCGGCGCGTGGCTGGCGGGCCCGCCGACGTCGGGCGGCCAGATTCCCGACACGATGAGCACCTTCACGGCGTCGCACCTCGAATCTGCGCGAGCAGGACGACCCAGACAGCGCAGAAGACGGCCGTCGAGGCGAGCACCGCACCTGCGGCTCCCGTCGCCCCCCACTCGCGGCCGAGCACGACGACGAGCGGGATCATCACCACCGACTCGATGCCGTGGGCGACGACGCGCAGCCCCGGCCGCCCGATCGAGACCGGCAGCGACTTCGACCAGCCGAAGACGAACTGCAGCGCCGCCGCCAGCAACACGAGCCGGGCCGCGTCGCTCGCGCCCTCGTAGTCCTCGCCGTAGAGGACACGTACGAGCCATGGCATGAGGATGTAGACCGGCGGCACGATCAGACGCCATCAGCAGCGCCGCCCACGACACATAGCGGCGAACGCCCGCGAACACGACGGCCGTGCGCCGCGCGCCCAGTCGCGCGTCTGCTCGGTGAGCATGATCAAGCGCGCCGGCGCGCTGAGCGAGGCGAGGCCCTGCTGCGGTGCCTGGGCAATGCGGAAGAAGCCGACCTGCACCGGCTTCGAGACGATGCCGAGCAGCAGCGGCGCCAGCGCGCCGCGCAGTGAGACGACGCCCGTCGCGAGGCTGGAGTGGAAGACGAAGCGGAGGATGCCGCGGCGATCCTCGTCGAGCCGCACCGGCTCGGCGGCCGGAAAGCGTCGGAAGGCGGCGAGCGCAACCGTCGCGAGCAGCACCGTCGCTATCGCCTGGGCGACGACGATGCCGACGACAGCCTCCGTGACGCCGAAGTGGGCGCCGACGGCGAGCCCTGTCATTCGCAACCCCATCGACGAGGCGAGCAGCCACGCGCGGATGTCGTAGCGCTCACGGAGGATGAGCGCCGCGCTGGCGACGCCCTCGGGGCTCTGCAGCAACGGGAGCACCGCCGCGATGAGAAACGGGACGGTGAGGTCGGTGCCGCCGAAGATCGAGTCGGCGGCCGGCGCGATCGCGACGAGCACGATCCCTGCCGCGACGCCGCCGACAGCCTTGACCAGAAGCGCCTGCCGGAACAGCCGCCGTAGACGGCCCCACGACTCCCCGGTCGCGTAGTCGAAGCCGTACTTCACGAGGGCCTCCTCGGCGGTGAGGTCGAGCAGGCTCTGGAAGAAGCCCGTCGCGACCACGACGACGGCGAGCAGGCCGAAGTCCTCGGGGCCCAGCTGGCGTGCCGCGAAGAGCGTTCCGAGGAAGCCGAAGCCGACGGAGACGTAGATGCCGGCCGCCGTGGCGGAGCGCCGGACGCCGATCGCGCGGAAGCCTTCGGACAGCCGTTTGAGCGGCGAGGCCGTCAAACGGGGGCCAGTATAGTGGCCGCCCGTGGCGGTACCCACGCCTTCGAACGGCGGCTCGGGCGCCGAGACGGCCTCGCTGACGCGGCTCGATGCCATCCCCGCCTCCGTCGTGCTGGCGGCCGCGATCCCGTTCCTCTTCTTCCACATCGACTTCCAGCCGGGCTTCACCGTGGACGTCGGATCGCTGTCCGCACACGCGGTGCTGTCCGACTTCGCAGTGCTCGCGGTCGCCGTCGTTGCCGCCGTGGCCGGTCTCAGGCACGGATTCGCGCCGCTGCGCGCCGGTTGGCCGATCTGGCTTGCGGGCGGGCTCTTCGTCGTGCTCGTCGGGGCAGCGAGCCTCTATCCGAGGATCTGGGACGATGCCTACGACGTCTCGTCGCACGCCGTGACGGCGGCGAAGTTCGGCGAGTACGCGCTGCTGGCGCCGGCGGTGCCGCTGCTCCTGCGAAGCGCGCGGGATCTCGAGCTCGTGCTCGCCGCACTCGTCGTCTGGGCGACTGCCGCGGCGGCCGTCGGCGTGCTCCAGATCTTCGGCGTCGACTTCTTCGACGCCTGGTCGCCGGGGCGTCGCCAGCCGTCGTTCCTGGCCACTACGACCTCGCGGCCCTGTGCGGGGCTTCGCTGCTGTTCGCGCTGACAGTGCTCGCGCTGCGACCGACGATCGCGCTTCCCCGGTGGCTGCTCGTGGCAGCCGGCGCAGCCGGCGCCGTGGGCGTGACGGTGTCCGGCTCGGCGGCTGCGGGGCTCGGCCTGGCCGCCGGCACCGCTGCCGTGCTGCTCGTCGCTGCCTACCTGCGGCGACTGACCGTCAGGCGGGCGCTCGCCTCGCTCGGCGTGGTGGCCGCCGTCGCAGTCGGCATCCTCGTCATGCGCGGCGGCGACGTCGACCAGTTCGTCCGCTTCCTCGGCATCCGCGAGCACGATCCGTCCGCGCAGGAGAATGTCCAGACATACGTCCAGCGGACGATGCTCGCGTACATCGGCTGGCAGGTGTTCCTCGACCACCCCGTGGCCGGCGCGGGCTGGCAGTCCTCGGCGAAGGAGGAGCAGGTCTACGGCGACTACCTCGACGACGCGCGGCGCGAGTTCCCGGACACGCCGGAAGAGGCGTTCCCCTCGCCGGAGCACCCGTACGGGATCCAGAACGCGTACGTACAGGCGCTCGCCGACCTCGGCGTGATCGGGTTCCTGCTGCTGATGGCGACATTCGTGGCCGGGTTGTGGCTCGCCGGGCGGGCAGCGCTGCGAGGACCGCCCGAAGCGCGCCTGCCCGGCGTGCTCGCCGGAGCCTGGCTGCTACTGGCGATGGGAACGTGGACAGCCGTCGGGCTCGTGGCGGGCGTGCCTCTCGACGCGCTCACGTGGATCGCACTCGGACTCGCCGCGGCCGCCGCCGCTGGAGCGAAGCTTGGCCGCGCCTGACCCTGCGCCAGGCGCCGAGCACCGGCAGCCCGCGAAGAGCCGCATCACGTACCACGTGCGCGCCGCACTCTCGGCGTGGCTGCAGGCGGAGGCGGCACGCGCCCACTCCGATCTCGGCCGCTACCGCGTGCTCGACGTCGGCTCCGGCATCAAGCCCTACCTCCCGTACTTCGAGCCGTACGCGGACAGCTACGTGGGCGTGGACATCGGCAACCCCGCGGCCGACCTCGAAGGCTCGGTGGAGGCGCTGCCCGTAGAAGACGGCGCGTTCGACGTCGTGCTCTGCACGCAGGTGCTGGAGCACGTCGAGGATCCCGCGCAGGCCGTGCGAGAGCTCCACCGCGTCACGTCGCCGGGCGGGCGTGTGCTCGCCTCCACGCACGGCGTCCAGGTCTACCACCCTTCACCCTCCGACTACTGGCGCTGGACGCACGCGGGGCTCGAGCGGCTGTTCGCGCAGAGCGCGGACTGGTCGTCCGTCTCGGTCACACCGGTGGGCGGCGCGGCCACCTGCCTGGCCGCGATCTCAGCCGTCTACGCCGATCTGCTCTTCCGTAAGGTCCACCTTACGCCGCTCTCGCGGGCAACCGTGTGGACGCTCAACTCCCTGGGCGGTCTCGTCGACCGGGCGGTACCCTCGTTGCGCGCGCCGATCCCCGGCTCGCTCTTCCTCAATTACCACGTGGTGGCGGACAAGCCGAGATGACAAGCCTGGTTACCGGCGGCGCGGGCTTCATCGGCTCGAACCTCGTGCGCGCATTGGTCGAGCGGGGCGACAACGTGCGCGTGCTCGACAACTTCTCCACCGGGCGGCGGACGAACCTGACCGGCCTGGAGGGAGACGTCGAGCTCGTCGAGGGCGAGCTGCGGAGCTACGAGCGAGTGCACGCGGCAGTCCGCGGCTGCGAGCTCGTCTTCCACCTCGGCGCCCTCGGGTCGGTGCCGCGCTCGGTGCAGGATCCGCTGACGACCAGCGCCGTCAACGTCGAAGGCACCATGAATGTCCTGCTCGCTGCTCGCGACGAGGGCGTGCGCCGCGTCGTCTTCGCGTCGTCTTCGTCGGTGTACGGCAACGCACCCGAGCTGCCGCTGCGCGAGTCGATGCCACTCGATCCGATCTCGCCCTACGGCGTCGCGAAGCTCGCCGCCGAGCGCTACTGCGTGAGCTTCAGCCGCGTGTACGACTTCGAGACGGCAGTGCTGCGCTACTTCAACGTCTTCGGCCCTCGCCAGGACCCGAGCTCGCAGTACGCAGCCGTGGTGCCGCTCTTTCTCACGGCGATCGGGCAGGGCGAGCCCGTCACGATCTTCGACGACGGCGAGCAGTCTCGCGACTTCACGTACGTGGACAACGTCGTCGCGGCCAATCTCCGCGCCGCCGAGGCGGAGGGCGCGAACGGCCGAATCTTCAACGTCTCCGCCGGGACGCCGACGACGGTCAACGAGCTCGCGGAGACGATCGCCCGGCTGCTCGACAAGCCTCTCCAGAAGACGTACCTGCCACCGCGCTCGGGCGATCTCCGCAACTCGTGGGCCGACCCACGTGACGCGCGCGAAGTGCTCGGGTGGGAGCCTCACGTCGGGCTCGAGGAAGGGCTGAGCCGGACCGCCGAGAGCCTTGCGCGGCCTGAGCCGGCGGTGAAGCCGCCCGTCCGCGCAGCGGACCGGTGGAGGGTTGGGACGGCAGGTTCCCCAGCGTAACTGCGCCGGTAGGGTCCTAGTCATCGCGCGGCTCAACAAGGGAGGGCCGGCGCTGCACGTCGCCTACCTCGCGGCCGGACTGGAGGAGCGCGGGTACGAGACGACACTCGTCGCCGGCTCGCTGGCCCGCGGGGAGGGCTCGATGGTGTACGTCGCCGAGCAGCGAGGCGTCGAGGTGGTCGCCCTGCCCGATCTCCACCGGGAGATCTCGCCGTTTCATGACCTGCGGGCGGCCCATCGCCTCGCAGGGCTCATCCGTCAACTCCGCCCGCAGGTGCTTCACACGCACACGGCGAAAGCCGGCGCCGTCGCCCGCACCGCAGCGCTGCTGGCCGGGGATGCGCGGCCGCCGATCGTCGTCCACACGTTTCACGGCCACGTCCTGCGCGGCTACTTCGGCCCTGTCAGCTCCGGCTTCTTCCGGATGCTCGAGCGCAGCCTCGCGTCGATGACCACTGCGCTCGTCGCGGTCAGCCCGGAGGTGCGCGACGACCTCGTCGCCCTCGGCGTCGCGCCGCGGGAGAAGTTCACGGTGATTCGCCTCGGGGTGGAACTCGAGGAGCGCGTCGATCGCTCGCCCGAGACGCGCGAGCGGGCCCGCAGGATGATGGGCATCCCTCCCGAGCGCTTCACGGTGGGGTGGATCGGCCGTATGACGGCCGTCAAGCGGACGGACGACATCGTGCTCGCGATGAAGCGGCTGCTCGACGGCGGCGTCGACGCATGCCTGTGCCTGGTGGGCGACGGGCCGGATCGCGAGACGACCGAGCAGCTTGCGCACGATCTGGGCATCGTCGACCGCTGCCTCTTCCTCGGCTACCAGGACGACGTGGCGCCCTTCTACGCCGCGTTCGATGCGCTCGTCCTGCCGTCGGCGAACGAGGGCACTCCCGTCAGCGCGATCGAAGCCCTGGCGGGCGGGCGACCCGTCGTCGCGACGCGAGTCGGGGGCGTGCCCGACGTCGTTCGCGACGGCGTCGACGGCTTCCTCGTAGAGCCGGGCGACGTCGACGCGCTTGCCGATCGCCTCGGGCAGCTCGCCGCGGACCCCGAACTGGCGCGGCGGATGGGAGAGTCAGGTCGTGTCCGCGTTCTCGAGCGCTACTCGGTCAAGCGTCTCGTCGGCGACGTCGACGACCTCTACCGCCGGCTGCTGACGGAGAAGGGCCTCGCCTAGCCCTTACGAGCCCGCGCTGCGACCTTCGCCGTCAGCTCGCGTTCGTTCGCTAGGGGTGCATCGCCGGACACGAAGTTGAGCAGCACCAGGGTCCGGCCCGTGCGTAGCCATACGAGGTCAATGATGATCGTTTCTTCCTGGAGCCGGCGCAGATAGTCGGAACGCACGAGTCGCCGGCGCGAGCTTCGGGAAGGAGAGAGGCGAGACGCGCACGTCCACTTCCTGCTCACGAAGCTCGTTCGCCAGGCACGTTGGGAGAGCCAGCCGCGCGAGCCGCTCGAAGGCGACGCGCGCCTCCGCTTCAGTGCGATAGACCCACGCCTCCGACCACGCGCCACCCGCCTCGGAGAAGAAGACCGGTGACGCGCCGGTTCCCGTGATCGTCAGGCGTGAGAGGTTGGGGGCGAACTTCTCACAGAGTGGAGCGCCGGCGTCCTCGGCCGGCTCCGAGTTCCAGGCGGCAGGAACGTCGCTGCGCTGCAGGTTGGCACGTCGTGCCTGCGACCTGGTCTCGCTTCTTGATCGCCCGCTTGGGATCGGTCGACTCTGGGGAGGATCACGGATGCCGACGCGGAGTCCGGCGACGTGACGGTCTCGTTGAGACAGCCTCGGGGCGCGGTAGACGGTCCCGCGCAGGAGCGCAACTGAGAGCGAACCGAGACCGTAAAGCGGGTGGACCGCTCGACCGTTCTGCGAATGGAGAACCTGCCCGCCTTGTCCGTTCGGGCAGGCCCGAAGAACGAGAAATCGTCCGAGCCGAAGCGCGGATGCTACGAACGAGACGCTGACGTCGGCCCGCGGCTCGCCGAGAACGGTGAAGGTGCCCGTGAGCAGAGCCGACTTCTTCTTCGCGTCATAGCTCGTGCGGAGAGTGAGCCGCTGCGGGAGCGGTACGGTCGCTCGCACCTCGGCGGCTCGGCTCGGATCGGGAACGGAGGATCCGGCCACTGGCGGCGACAGAAGAGCGCTCCACGTGTAGCGGCCGCGCGCGGTCGGCGGAGTTATCGGCCCATCGACGAGCATCGCGACACTGATCGCCCCGATCCCCTTCTGGACCTCCCACCGGCGGCGGCCACAACGGACAGAAGCGGAGCGTGTAGCGGGGCCCCGGCGTCCCCGTCGCGCTGTCGAGAAAGATCGGCAATTGCAGGTCCTGACCGAGGACGGTCAGCGTGGCCAGCCAGACAGCGTTGTGTGTTCCCGGCGCGCACGCCTGGCCGGCCGGATCCGCAACGTATTTCGCCGGATCATCGACGACGACGTGCCGGTGGCGGATGTCGGGGAGCTTCCGCCCAGCGTCGAGGAGCTCCGCGATCATGAAGCCGACGTCCGTGCCCACTGGACGTGTGAGATCGATGGTGTAGCCCTCTGCCACCGAGAGATCCACCCTGGCAGAGGGAGTGGGCGGCGCAGCAGACGAGAACGAGCTGGCGCCGAGGCTGATGGAAGTGAGCGTACGGCCACCGCCAGTGCGAGACGAGACGTCGAGCTCGGGGTCCCCGAGGGCCGCGGTGGACGACTTCCAGCGGGCATGGCGCCGCCGAGCGCGAGCAGCGCAGCCGCCGACACGGCGAGCGAGAGCCGAGCAACAAGACGAGTCATCGTCCGCCCCGAACACCGGCGCACTCTAGCGCCGCGGCCTTGCCTAGCCGACCGGCGTGCGCGCGACCGCGTCGAGCAGGCGGCGCAGGCCGTCCTCGAGCGACACCTCGGGCTCCCAGCCCAGCACCTGCTGCGCACGCGTGATGTCCGGCTGGCGCACCTGTGGATCGTCCACGGGCAGCGCCTCGAAGACGATCGGGCTCTGCGAGCCCGTCACCTTGAGCACGGTGTTTGCCAGCTCGAGCAGCGTGAACTCGTCCGGGTTGCCGAGGTTGACCGGCAGATGCTCCTCGCTCGTCGCGAGGAGATAGAGGCCGCGGATGAGGTCGTCCACGTAACAGAAGCTCCGCGTCTGCGAGCCGTCGCCGAAGACCGTCAGCGGCTCGCCCGCAAGCGCCTGGCGGACGAAGGTCGGGATCGCACGCCCGTCGTGCGCGCGCATCCGCGGGCCGTACGTGTTGAAGATGCGGACGATCGTGGTGTCCACGCCCTGCTGGCCGTGGTACGCCATCGTCAGCGCCTCCGCGTAGCGCTTCGCCTCGTCGTAGACGCCGCGCGGCCCGATCGGGTTCACGTTCCCCCAGTAGCTCTCGGGCTGCGGATGGACAAGCGGGTCGCCGTAGACCTCGCTCGTCGACGCGAGCAGGAACCGCGCGCGCTTGAACTTGGCGAGGCCGAGCGCGTGGTGCGTCCCGTGCGAGCCGACCTTGAGACGAGTGCAGCGGCTGCCGCATGTAGTCGATCGGGCTCGCGAGCGCCGCCAGGTGGAAGACGAAGTCGACCGGCCCCTCGATCTCGATGTGCTCGGTGACGTCGTGGTTCAGAAACAGGAAGTCGTCGCCGCGGATGTGCTCGAGGTTCTCGAGCGTCGACGTCTCGAGGTTGTCGACGCAGATCACGCGGTGCCCCTCTGCGAGCAGGTAGTCGCAGAGATGCGAGCCGAGGAACCCGGCTCCGCCGGTGACGACGCAAGTGCTCATCGCGAAGATGCTAGCCGCCGTTCGGCTGCGAGGGCGGCGCCATCCGGGCGCCTACTGCAAACCCGAAGACATGTCGCTACGCATCGATGTCATCGGCGAGCGCACTCAGGTACTCGAGCAGCGACTCGACGGTCATCGCCTCCCCTCGGCAGTCGCTCGAGCAGCCTTCTGCTGCGTCGAGCGTCGTCCGGCACTCCGCCTCTGCTGCCTCGAGCGCCGCGAGCCGGGACACGGGAACGCGCTGTCCCAGCTCGAGCTCGAGTGAGCGCAGCGCGGCTCCGAGCAGGAGCGCGCGTTCAGGGTCGCCGCGCAGCGCAGCGCATCGGGCAAGCGCGGCAGCGAGCGGCACCGAGACTGAACCGGCCGACGTGCTCGTCGCCGATCATGCGAACGGCCGCGAGCGCCGCCGACCATGCCTCGTCCAGCTCGCCGGCGTCGATGAGGGCATGGCTCAGGTTGTCGAGCGCCGCGATCTCGTCGCCGCGATCGCCCGACTGCGCGTGCTCGCGCGACCGCCTCAGACGCTCGAGCAGCGAGCTTCCTCGCCTCCGCGGGATCGATTGGCCAGCGCAGCCCCTCGACGTAGTCGATGTTGTGCTGCGCGAGCTGCAGGCAGTACGCGTCATCCAGCCGCTCGAAGTCGGCGCGGGCGGCCTCGAGCAGCTCGAGGCCGCGATCGACCGAGCCATTGTCGCCTTCGGCGACGCCGAGGCACATGGTGGCGTACGCGGCTTCGCGAGGCATGGCGGCCCGGCTGAAGGCCTCGGCCGCCCTCGCGAAGCTCTCGCCGTCGAGCCACCCACTGCCGTACCCGAGCGTGAGCAGCGTCATGCCCTCGTGTGCCGGATTGTCACCGCCGAGTCCGAGCGCCGCCTGGGCCCACGTGCGCATCTCGACGAAGCGACCCGTGTCGAGCCAGGTACGCCCGATGAGCCCGACCAGCTCGCGCGCGGTGTCAGCTGCCCTCGCTCGATCGCCTGCTCGACGGCAATCCGGACGTTGGCGTCGTCCGCCAGCACTCGGTCGAGCTTGTCCTGTGGCGCCGGTTCGGCCCAACGAGGAGCGATCTGGCGCACGCAGTCCAGCACCCAGGCAGCGTGTCTACCGGCGGCAGCCTCGGCATCCTCCGATTCTGCGAGCCGCTCGGCTGCATACTCCCGGATCGTCTCCAGCATCCAGTAGCGGTCCTGGCCTGCCCGGTCGACGCGGTGGCGAACCAGGCTCTTGTCGAGCAGCGACTCCAGCAGGTCGAGGTCGGCGCCCGCAACCTCCTCCGCCGCCTCCAGCGTGCAGCCCCCGGCGAAGATCGAGAGCGCCCCCAGAGCCCTTCGCTCGTCGGGCTCGAGCAGCTCGTAGGACCAGGCGATCGTCGCTTCGAGCGTGCGCTGGCGCTCGTCGACATCGCGATCGCGCGAGGTCAGGAGCGACAATCGCTCGCCGAGGCGCTGCCGGATCGCTTGAGGGGAGAGCGAGCGCACGCGGGCGGCCGCAAGCTCGATGGCCAGGGGCAGCCCGTCGACGGCTTCACAGATCGCCTGTACGTGCTCGTCCGGCACGAAGTCGGCCTGCACCACCTGCGCCCGCTCGACGAACAGCGCCTCTCCGTCTGCCGCGGCCATCGGCGGGACCGAGAAGAGACGCTCCCCGCGTAGGCCGAGGCGCTCCCGGCTCGTGGCCGTGAGCAGGAGCTCGCGGGCAGCGCTGGACGAGCATCGATGCCGAGCTCGGCGACCGACTCCAGCAGGTGCTCGCAGTTGTCGAGCAGTAGGAGCGCGCGCTTCGCGGCGATGCCATTCGCAAGCGTGTCCGCGAGCGGTGCGCCCGGCACCTCCTGGAATCTCCAGCGCCTGCGCAACCGCGTCGGCTACCAGCGGGGGATCGCGCAGCGGAGCCAGCGGCACCCAGAAGACCCCGTCGGGGAAGAAGTCGGAGACCTCGGCGGCTGCCTGTATGGCCAGGCGCGTCTTGCCCGTGCCACCGGGGCCGGTGAGCGTGAGCAGGCGGGTGCCATTGCTCAGGAGCTCGATCAGCTCTGCCAGCTCGTGCTCTCTGCCCAGGAAGGGGGTGGCCGGCACGGGCAGGTTCGTGCGGTAGAGCGACTTGAGTGGCGGAAAGTCGCCATCTCCCAGCTGGTAGACGCGCTCGGGAGCGGCCAGGTCCTTGAAGCGGTGCTCGCCGAGATCGCGCAGGCTTCGGTGCCGGTGAGGCCGGCGGTGGCGGCGGAGACGAGCACCTGTTGGCCGTGCCCGGCGGCGGCGATGCGGGCGGCGCGGTGCACGTCGGAGCCGACGTAGCCTTCCTGTGCGAGGTGCGGCGTGCCCGTGTGCAGGCCCACGCGTACGCGGATGGGGCCCGATCGAGCGCGTCTGTGAAGGACGCGGCGGCGGCAAGCGCATTCGGTGCGCTGGGGAAGGCGAAGAAGAAGGCGTCTCCCTGCGTATCCACCTCCACGCCGCTCTGCGCGGCGCAGGCCTCGCGGATGAGGCGGCGGTGCTCGGCGAGCGCCTCGGCGTACCTCTCCGCGCCCAGCTCGTGCAGGAGCTTCGTCGAGCCCTCGACGTCCGTGAAGAGGAAGGTAACGGTGCCGGTGGGAAGGTCGGCGCGCATGGCGCAATCATGCGCCGCCGACGCCGCTCGGTCTAGCCCGTCAGCGCAGGTCCTTGTTGCGCTCGAGGTCGAACCACATGGCGAACAGCGTGAACTGCGAGCCGAAGAGGAGCAGCAGCGCGACGAGCACGACGGTCGCCGGCGGGATCGGGTTGCCGAGGATCCGCAGCACGACCTCGGCGATGCCGAGCGCCAGCCCGGCGAGGAACATCGCGATCCCGAACACGTAGAAGAACACGAGCGGGTGGAAGTCGCGGATCACGTACTTCTGCCACATCCGCCAGAAGAACGCCTTCAGCAGCAGCCAGGAGATGGCCGGGACCACACGCGAGTAGCGGATGCCCGACTGCTCGCCGACGTTGTAGACCGGCCGCGACGGCACGTCCCGCACGCGAGCCTCGATCACGTTGAGGTGCACGAGCATGTCGTTGGGGAAGCCGTAGCGCGGATAGACGCGGTCGAGGTCGAGCTTCTCCAGCGTCGCCAGGGAGATCGCCGTGTACCCGGACTGCGAGTCGGCGACGTGCCAGTAGCCGGAGGCGATCTTCGTCAGCAGGCTGAGCATCGCGTTGCCGAGGTAGCGCGCGTGCGGGATCAGCTGCCACGCCTCGCCGGTGACGAGGCGGTTGGCCTTCGCGTAGTCGGCCTCGCCCTCGAACGACCGGCCGCGCGATCGACTCGAGGTCGTCTGGCGCCATCTGGTTGTCGGCCGCCATCACGCACGTGACGTCGACGCGATCCGCGATCGCCTGCTGATAGCCGGTGAGGATTGCGGCGCCGACGCCCTTGTTCTGCTCGTGCCGGATCAGCTGCACGCGCGGCTCGGCCACGGCCTTCTCGGCCGTGCTGTCGCGCGACGCGTCGTCGACGACGTAGATGCGATCGACGAAGTGGGGAATCCCCGCCAGCGTCTCGGGGAGCAGCGTCTCCTCGTCGTACGCGGGAACGACGACGGCTACGGTCTTGCCGTCGAGCATGGGCTACGCGGAGCGCGCGGCGAGGCGACCCGCAACGGGATCCCAGAAGAGCGCCGCCAGGATCCCGAGCAGGACGCCGATGAAGGCGCCGACGAGCACGCTCGTCCGCCGGCTCGTCGGCTCCGTCCGCACTGCCACCGCCTGTGCGGTCACGCGGCTCGCCTCGATGTCCTTGGCCAGCGACACCGCGCGCGTCGTGTTGAAGCGGTTGAGCTCCAGCGTCACCGCGCGCTGCTCGGCGAGCGTGATCTCGGTGTTGAGGGTCGTCAGGGCGACGAGCTTCTCGACGGGACTGAGCGTGGGGTCGGCGACGATCTCCTTCTGCTGCGCCCGCGCGGCGGCCAGGCGCGCGTTCACGATCCCGAGCTGCGTGTCGATGTACGCGAGCTGCTGGTCGAGCGTCTCGATCTTCGTCTTCGTGTACGTGCCGACCTCGGCGACGGCCTGTCTCGCCAGGTGGTTGGCGGCGGCGGCGGTCTTCGCGCGCGAGGAGCCGGTGACCTGAATCGAGAGCAGCGGCGCCGGAAAAGCCTGCCTGGTGGTCGACGTGCCCGGAATCGCTCGGACGGTGACATTGTCGCGCAGCCTGGACGGTCGCAGCCCCGCGGCAGACGCGGCCTTCTCGATTGCCTCCTCGCTCGTGATGAAGGCCTGGACGAGCCCGAGCGTGGTCGGTGACGTGGTCACGGCGGCGGCGGAGTCGGGCGCCAACGGCTGACCGAGGTAGACCTGCGCCGTCCCCTTGTAGATCTTCCCGTCCGAGAGCGAGACGAGAAAGCCGATCAGCGCCCCGAGCACGGCGCCGACGACCAGCAGCCACCAGCGTGCGGCGATCGTCCGGGCGTAGCGCCCGAAATCGACCTCCTGCTCGGCCTCGAGATCGACAGCCTGCGGCTCTGGATCCGGGCTCATTGGGCGCCGACTGTAGCCGAGGCCCATTCCCACTGTGCACGCAAACCGTCCTCCAGCGAGACCTGCGGCGCCCAGCCGAGCTCCGTGCGAATCCGTGTCGTGTCCGCGTTCGTGCGGCGCTGGTCGCCCGGAACAGGCGGGTGCTCACGGATCTCCAGCGACCGGCCGGCGAGCCGTTCGACGATGCTGATCGCCTCACGCACCGACGCCTCGACGCCGCCGCCCACGTTGTACGTGCCGCTACCTCCGCCCATCGCGAGGATCGTCGCCTCGACGACGTCGTCGACGTACGTCCAGCCACGCGACTGCTCGCCGTCGCCGTAAAGGTCGAACGGCTCGCCGGCCGACAGCGCGCGCAGCACTTTCGTGAACGCCATGTCCGGCCGCTGCCTGGGCCCGAAGGCGTTGAAGTAGCGGAGGACGACGGCGTCGAGGCCGAAGCTGCGGGCGTACGTCCGGGCCAGGTGCTCGCACGTGAGCTTCGTGATGCCGTAGGGAGAGACCGGCGCGGGCGGCGTGTCCTCAGGAGTCGGGTAGCGCTCGGCCTCGCCGTAGACCGACGACGACGACGCGAAGACGACGCGCACCCCGTCGCGCGCCGCCGCCTCGAAGAGGCGCTGCGAGGCGAGGACGTTCCGCTCGACGTAGAGCGGGAAGACGCCGCCGAAGCTGCGGACGCCCGGCTGGCCCGCGAGATGAAAGACGCCGTCGAAGCCGGCGAAGTCGAGCTCGTCGACGGCCAGGTCGATGCGCCGCACGTCCAGCCCTTCCGCGTTCTGCTCCTTCAGCCGGGGGTCGTAGTAGTCGGTGAAGCTGTCGATGCCGGACCACCTCGTCCCCGCGGGCGACGAGCGCCTCGGAGAGCAGCGAGCCGATGAAGCCCGCGGCGCCTGTGACAACGTATCTCACGACGGGGTAGCGTAGTCGCGGCCACGCACGGCGGACAGCAGCAACCAGCCCGTGAGCGCGAGCGCGACGGCGAACATGAGCGCCGAAACCGGCTCCCAGATCCCGGAAGGGCCCGGCAGCACGAACGGGTAGACGAACGCGTTGAGCAGGCTCGCCGCGGCTGCAGCAGCTCCCAGCAGCGAGCTGTTCGAGCCGGCTGCGGGCGAGCAGCGCGATCGCGATCGCCCACGCGACGAGCACCACGACGAGGAACTGCGAGCTGAAGATGCGGTTCGTGAGCAGGAACGCCACGGGCGCCAGCGCCGCAAGCGCGACTCCCGCAGCCAGGCGACCACGCGCTAGCCACGCAAGCGCGAGCAGACCGGCCAGGATCAGCAGCTGAACGACCGTGACGGCCGGATCGGCCCATTCCGGCGCCACGGCCTCGTGCGTGAAGTCCTCGCCGAGCTCGGCCTGGCCGAGCCAGTGCAGCGGCAGGTAGGGCAACGACTCGCCGGTGATGGTGCGGCCGCCCTGGATCGAGTACGCCGCCCACACGTCGTCGGGTTCCCACACGAGGTACGGGAGCGTCAGCGCCGCGAACGCGACCACGAATCCCACCGCGTGCCGCAATCCGTCCCGCGCGCGACTTGACGCGAGCAGCCACACGAGCAGCGCGAGCGCTGCCAGCGCCGGCGTCCACTTGACGGCCGCGCCGATGCCGAGCACGAAGCCCGCCAGGCCGAACCGCTCCCGGTAGGCGAGCGCCAGACCGACGGCCAGCAGCGCCGCCGGCACGAGGTCGAACTTGAACTCCCAGGCATACGCGTTCAGCGGCCAGAGAGCGACGAGCGCTGCGAGCCAGGCGCTCCATCGTGTGCACAGCGACCAGATGGCCGCCACCGCCGCCAGCTGGAACACGATCATCAGCAGCGCGTTCGGCGTGCGCGCGTCGTCGCCCAGCCAGGTCTCGACCGCAAAGAGCGAGACGGCGCCGGTCGGATACTCCGAGCGCGGGTAGTCGCCGTCGAGCAGGGATTGACCCTGCGTCGTGTAGATGGAGATGTCGAAGTCGACCGGAACGTCCTGTGCGATGTGCGACCAGACGAGCGCGACGTGAAAGGCGAGCGCGATCGCGAGCAATGGCAAGAGCCGGAGCCGCTCCTGGCCGCGCCACGCGACGAATAGCGCCGCCGCTGCGGCGGCCGCCTCGGCGAGCACCCAGGGGTAGTCGCGCCCGGCGGCCTCGACACGGCCGACCTCGAACAGCACGACCAGCGCCGCCCCCGCTGCGAGCGCAAGCAGCGGATGGCGAAACCTCCGTTCCGCCGCGTGCATCACCGGCTCTGCGGCTGTCACGAGGCCGAGCGCTCTCCGCTAGCGTCCCGCCGATGGGCGATCTCAAGGCAGATGCGCGCGAGAGCTTCAAGGTGGCTCTCACGCGGGTCGGTGCGGCGCTGCCCGTCCGGGTCGTCCAGAACCTCCGGATCTCCCTCAACTACATGGCCCTCGGCAGGTGGATGAAGGTTCACGGGTTCGACACTCCAGACCGGCTCGCCCATCGCTTCCGCGTCTTCGATCGTATTGCCGAGCACGTTGGGGAGCCTCTCCTCTACCTCGAGTTCGGGGTCTTCCAGGGCAAGAGCATCCGCTACTGGAGCACCATCCTCCGTCAACCCGACTCTCGGCTCTACGGATTCGACAGCTTCGAGGGTCTGCCCGAGACCTTCGACGACAGGCTCGGCCTCTCGGCAGGCACGTTCGGCACAGAGGGTCGAATACCAGAGATCGACGATCCGCGGGTCGCCTTCGTGAAAGGCTGGTTCGCGGAGGTCCTGCCGCGCTTCGAGGTTCCCGACCATCGCGCCCTCGTCATCGCGCTCGACGCCGATCTCTATTCCTCGACGATACTCGTGCTCCGAGAGCTCGATGAGCACATCGTTCCCGGGGTCGTCATCTACTTCGACGACTTCGCGCACGTCGATCACGAGCCGAGAGCCTTCGCCGACTACATGGCCGAGAGCGGCAAGGAGTTCCGGCTCCTCTGTACCGAGCGCAGTCTCAACCGTCCCGCGTTCATCTGCGTCTGAGCTCCAGCACCTGCTCGTAGACGTGCTCGTGGGCGCGCGCGGCTTCGTCCCAGCTGAGCGTCCGGCTCGCGGTCTGCGCCGCCTTGAAGGCGCGCGCGAGCGCATCGGCGTCCGTAAGCAGCGTCACACACGCATTGGCCAGTGCGCTCGGATTCTCCGCCGGAACGACTGCGCCGGCGCCGAATTCGCTGACGGTGTCCCCGAGGGAGCCCACGTCGGCGACGACTGCCGGCCGCCCGTAGCCGAGAGCGGTGGCGAGGACGCCCGACGACTCTATTTTCCGGTATGGGAGAACGACGACAGACGCTTCCTCCATGACGTCGGCGACCTCGTCCTCGGCGAGGAACCGCAGGCGCCACTCGATCCGCTCTACCACGCCGAGCTCCCGTGCGAGCTCCTGGAACGGCTCGGCGGGCTCGATGGGGTCGCCGGCGACGACCAGCCGGACGTCGGGCACGTCCCTGGCGATCTCGGGCAGAGCGCGGATGAGCAGGTCGAGCCCCTTCGACCGGCGGATGAGCCCGAAGAAGACGAGCGTCGACCCGTGGGGCGGCGCGATGTCCCGCAATGGGGTGAAGACCGGGTGCGGGATGCGCACGATGCGCGCACGATCGACGCCGAGCTCGACCAGCTGCTCGACCGCGCCGGCACCGTGCGCGACCACGCGGTCGACGGTCTCGAAGACGTGCCGCCAGAGGTCGAGCTTGTCGGCCGTCCGTCGCGGCAGCACGTCGTGAGCGGTGAAGACGACGGGCCGCTCCCGCGCCACCGCCCTCAGCCAGCGCAGGTCGTACTGCGGCAGACCGAGCCACTGGACGTGCACGACGTCCGGGTCAACCCGTGCGATCTCCTTCGTCATGCGCCGCGCGCTCGGCACGTACTCGAGACCTTTGGCGAGGAAGCGCAGCCGGGAGCGCGGATTTCCGCGCAGCAGACGTGCGCTCCGCGTGAAGAACACGTCGTGCTGACGGTAGCCGTCGGGTGGGGGCAGCTCCGTGAACAGGAAGCTGGCAGAGAAGAGATCGACCTCGTGCCCACGCTTCGCCAGCGCCTCGGCGAGGCTGCGATCGTAGGGCAGCGTGTAGCTCACGGGGTCGGCAAGGCTGATCCGCACGACGCGTAGTCTGCTGGAATCACGATGGCGAGCTTCCCCGTCTTCCTCCTCGGCCACGACCGCTCCGGGACGACGATGCTGCGTCTGATACTCGACCGCGGCGATGTCGCCATCCCGCCCGAGTCGATGTTTCTGCTCGACGTCGATCCCCGTCAGCCGGCGGAGGACGTACTGCGCGCGGCGTGGAGCCATCCGCGGGTGCGGCTCTGGGGCCTGACCGGCGAGCCGCCTGCTCTGCCGGACGGGATGAACGGCGCGGATGCGTTCCGCTTCGCCGTCAGCGCACCGTTCGTCGCCTACGCCGAACGCGAGGGCAAGACGCGATGGGGTGACAAGACGCCCGCCTACATCGAGCACATCGACCGGCTGGCCGAGATCTGGCCGGACGCGCGGTTCGTGCACCTCATCCGCGACGGTCGCGACGTCGCGCTCTCGGTGATGAAGGTGCCGTTCGGCCCCAACAACGCCTGGGCGGCGGCTCACTCGTGGGCGGACGCGATCCGCCGGGGCCACAGGGCGGCGGAGCGTCATCCCGGCCGCGTGCTCGAGATTCGTTACGAGGATCTCGTCTCCGAGCCGGCGGAGACGGTCGCGGCCGTGTGCGCGTTCCTCGAGCTCGAATATGCACCGGACATGCTCGCAATCGAGCAAACCGATCGCTCGAAGGTGGTCGAGAGTCAGGCGGGGTGGTTCACAAACGTCTGGGCCGGGATCACCACCGCCGCCGTCGGCAAGTGGCGAACGGAGCTGGCGCCGCGCCAGGTCGAGGTGTTCGAGAGCGTGGCCGGGGACGAGCTGCGGGCCCTCGGCTACGAGACGAGCGGCGGAGCCTCGTCGCAGGCTCTCGTCCCCGTGTACGCCGCACACGACGCCGCCATGCGCGGCGTGAACTTCGTGCGACTGCGCCTCGTCCAGGAGCGCGGCCGCGAGGTGCGGCACGTCTTGAGGCGGAAGCTCGCCCGGTGAGAGCCCTCAAGCGCATCCTCGACCCCGTGCTGGCGCTCGTCGGCCTCGTCCTGCTCAGCCCCGTCTACCTCGCCATCACGGTGTGGATCCTCGTCGAGTCGGGCCGGCCCCGTCTTCTTCGTCCAGGCACGGGCCGGGAGAGGCGGCAAGCCGTTTCCGATGGTCAAGTTCCGGACGATGGTGCCGGATGCCATCTCGCTGGGCCGCGAGCTGGGACTGAGCAAGGACCCCTTCGGGCTCGTCAAGGACGACCCGCGCATCACCCGCTCGGGCCGCTGGCTGCGCCGCTCGAGCCTCGACGAGCTGCCTCAGCTCGCGAACGTGCTGCTCGGCCAGATGAGCCTCGTCGGTCCGCGCGCCGATCTCGTCGAGCAAGCTGCGAACTACGCTGGTGAGGAGGCGCGGCGGCTGACGGTGCTGCCGGGCATCACCGGCTGGGCGCAGGTGCACGGCCGCGACTCCGTTCCCTGGCAGGACCGCTTCGCGATGGACCTCTGGTACATCGACCACTGGTCGCTCTGGCTCGACGCGAAGATCGTCTTCATGACGTTCGGCGAGCTGTTCAGGGCGGAGCCGGAGCCGGTCGAGGACGAGCTCAACATCGAGCGCGCGCGCGCTGCGGATGCAAACGAGCCGTGAGGGAGGTTCCCGCGGACGAGTGGGATGCGCTTCTCACGGGCCTCGCCCTTTCTGACGCGTACCTGCTGCGAGCCTACGTCGAGAGCGCCTGTGTGCTCGATCCGGGCGAGCCGGTCCTGCTCCACCTCGCCGATGGAGGCGGCGACGTCGTACTCGCCTGCATCGTCCGCGAGATCCCAGGCGCCGCTGCCCGCGACGTGACGACGCCCTATGGCTACGGCGGGCCGGTGGGCGTTGGCGGCGAGCCGCCGGTGGCCGCCTTCTACGAGCAGTACGAAGAATGGTGCGCCGGGCGCGGCGTCGTCTCCACATTCGTCCGCTTCCACCCCCTCTTCGCGAACCACCGGCAGGCGGCTGCGTCCGTGCAGCTCGAGCGCTCCGGCGCAACCGCCGCCTGGCGGCTCGGCGACGGCCGCGACCTCTTCGCGGGCATGCACCGCAGCCACCGCAACAAGTGCCGGAAGGCCGAGCGAGCCGGAGTCCAGGTCCGTGCGACTTGCCATCCGGAAGACCTGACCGAGTTCGCGGCGCTGTACGACACGACCATGCATCGGCAGCAGGCGACGGACTTCTACTTCTTTCCGCCGGCGTACTGGGAGCGGCTGACGGCTCTCGGCGACCGCCTCGTTCGCTTCGACGCGACGGTGGACGCGCAGGTCGTCGCGTCGGCGATATGCCTCCGGGACGACCACTGGCTCCACTACCACCTGAGTGCGACCGCCGACTCGGCGCGCGACCTCGGCGCCAGCAATCTCCTCCTGTACGAGGCCGCCGTCTGGGGGCAAGCGCAGGGCCTCGACGAGTTCCACCTCGGCGGCGGGGCGGGAAGCGAAGCGGACGCCCTGCTCGCGTTCAAGCAGCGCTTCAGCCCGGACGGCGCGCGCGAGTTCTGGGTGGGGAAGCTCGTTCACGACGAGGATGCCTACCGCCGCCTCTCCGGCGGCGCCGAGATCGACTACGACGGCTTCTTCCCCGCCTACCGGGCGCCCTCCTAAGTTCGCATCGGATCGGCCTAGCGCGTGCCGGGAGCCTTGTCCCACACCGCCGGGACGCCGCGCTCGGCGTAGTTCTTCAGCGACTCGACGGTGCCCCACGTGACAAGCGTGTAGTAGCGGGCGAGGCCGGGCCGGCGGGCCGCCTCCGCCAGAAACGCGAGCTGCGCGAGCCACGCCAGCCGATAGACACCACCCCGTCGCGAGAGCAGGAAGCTCGAGCCGAGGAGGCCGATGTGCAATGCGCCGCTCCCGTAGCGCAGGTGGCGATGCGAGACGAGCTTCACGAAATACCCGGGCGGCAGGTTCTCCAACATCCGGCCCTTGTGGAGCATCAGCCAGCCGTGCTCGAACATCCGCACCTTCCGGCGGTACTCGTCCTCCACGTCGGGAGTCGGCTTCTCGAAGGCGATCGCCGCGGGGTCGTAGACCGCGCGCCGGCCGCGCTGCACCATGAGGTACGGGAACGAAAGGTCGTGACCGAAGCGCGCGTCGACGTCGACGTAATCGGAGCGCCGAACGGCGTAGATGGAGCCGTTGCCGCCCGTGATCGATCCCGTCTCCGACTCCTGCTCGCGCAGCAACGTCTCCAGCTGCCAGTAGGCGCCCTCGACGTTCGTGCCGTCGGCGTCCTCCAGCACGAGCCGGCCGCACGACGTAGGCCACCTCCGGGTCGGCGAACGCGCGAACGAGCAGCCGAGCGCGTCGGGCGCCCACGTGGCATTGGCGTCCGAGAACGCGACCACGTCAGCGTCGGACTGCGAGACGGCGAGGTTCTGCGCCGCCACCTTCCCGCCCCGCGGGCACTCGAGCAGCCTCACGCGCGGCTCGCGCGCCGCGATCTCGCGGACGATCTCGTGAGTGCGATCCGTCGAGGCGTCGGAGGCGACCACGATCTCGACGTCCCCGGTCGGGTAGTCGAGCTGGAGGAGGTTCTCGACCCGGCGTGCGATGACGTCCTCCTCGTTGTGCGCGGCAACGATGATCGTGACCGTGGGCAGGATGTCCTCGCGACGCACGGGCTTCGGCGCGATCCGCGCTGCCACCGCAGCCGCGGCCGGATAGCCGACGTGGGTCCACGCGAGCGCCGCCAGACTGCCCCAGAAGACCTTCCGCATCAGGCGACCATCTCGCGCAAGAGCTCGCGATAGCGGCCGAGAGCCACGCGGGTGTCGGCGTCGGCCATCACGTACTCCCGCCCGCGCATGCCCATCGCGTCGAGGTCGTAGCGGCCTTCGTACGCGTCGCGAATCACCTCGGCGAGCAGCTCGGGACGGCTGGGCGGGATGACGATGCCGCAGCCGACGCGCTCGACCACCTGGGCGGTCTCGCTCTCCGGATCGGCCGCGACGACCACCGGCCTGCCGGCGGCCATGATCCCGTACAGCCGGCTGGGCACGACGAAGCCGGCCAAGCCCTCGGCCAACCCGACGAAGTGCAGGTGCGCAGACGAGAGCGACTCGGGCAGCACGTCCCGGCTCTGGTACGGCAGCGAGCGCAGCTTGTCCGCGTTCAGGCGCGTGGCGAGGCGGACGAGGTCGGTGTAGCGCGCACCGCCGCCGATCAGCACGACGGACAGCGTGTCGAGGTCGCGAAGGAACGTCGTCGCGCGCACGAGCGTCTCGAGGTTCTGGGCGTGGCCGATGTTGCCCGAGTGCATGACGACGAACTTCCCCGAGAGCCGGTTGAGCCGCGACCATGCGTTGTCGACCGGCTGCGGCGAGATCGCCGCCGTGTCCACCCAGTTCGGGATCACCCGGATGCGATCGGCCGGAGCGCCCTTCTCCTCCAGCCGGCTGCGCATGGTGTCGCCGATCGCGACGACCCGGTCGGCGCGCTTCAGGTAGAGCCCGATCAGCTGGCGGAGCGTCGCCACCAGCACGCGGTTGTTGAGCCTTCCAAGCTGCGTTGCGATCTCGGGGAAGACGTCCTCGGAGATGACGAGGAACGGCACGCCGAACCGCCTCGCGATAGCGAGGCCCACGTCTCCCACCATGGGCGGATCGGTCATGCAGAGGACCAGATCGGGCTTCGGCCCGGTCAGCCCCTGCAGGAGCGAGCTGCCGATGTACGAGGCGTAGTTGAGCGCGCGCAGGCCGAGATTCGCGCGCTCGAAGGCGGTCGACGACACGCGGACGATCTCCACGCCGTTGCGCACCTCACGCCGCGGAAGCTGCTCGTGGCCGCGCAGCACGCCCGTCAGCACACGGATCTCGTACTCGTCGACGAGCGACTCGCAGAGCTCGGTCAGCAGGTGCGCCGTCGCCTCGACGCCCGGCCAGTAGTACTGGTTGACGACCAGCAGGCGTGGCTTCGCGGGGTCGCTCACGGCGCAGAACGCTACCGTCCACCCGCATGCAGGGTGCTCCCCTTCGGATCCTCTTCGCCGCGCCGGCCTGGTGGCCGGCCGTCGCCTTCGGCGGCCCGATCCCGGTGACGCGAGAGCTGACTGAGCGGCTGGCGGCACACGGCCACGAGGTCTCGGTAGTGACGACGACCCTCGTCGACCTCCACTCGCGGCCGTCGTCACAGACCCGCACAGAGACGCACGGCGGCGTGCGCGTGACGTACCTCTCGACGCCGATCAGCTACCGCTGGATGGGCATCACGCCGTCTCTGCCGCTCGCGCTCGAGCGGCTGGAGCGGCCGGACGTTGTCCACGTGCTGGGCTTTCGGGATCCCATCTCCACCGGCGTCGCGGCGTGGGCGTGGCTGCGGCGCATCCCGTACGTGTTCGAGCCGCTGGGGATGTTCGAGCCGCGGCTGCGCAAGGTGCCGCTCAAGCGCGCGCTCGACGCGACGCTCTACCGCGGGGTCGCCGGCGGTGCGGCCGCCGTCGTAGTCAGCTCCGAGCGCGAGGCAGGGCACGTCCGGGACGGCGGCGTGCACGTCGACCGCGTGCGCGTGCGCGGCAACGGATTCCCGGACCCCGACTCGATGCCGGGGGGTCGCGGCGTGCTACGCGGAGAGCTCGGGATCCCAGAGGACGCGCCGATCGCGCTCTACGCGGGGCGCATCGCCTCCGGCAAGGGAATCGATCATCTGCTCGCAGCGGCGCGCGAGCTGACCGACCTGCATCTCGTGCTCGTCGGGCCCGACGACCGCCACGGGATGATCGACCAGGTGCGCGCGGCGGAGACGACCGGCCGCGTCCACACGCTCGGCGCCACGGCGGAGCCGCCGCTCCACCTTTATCCGGAAGCGGACGTGCTCTGCCTGCCCTCGGCCGGCGAGAGCTTCGGCATGGCCGCCGCCGAAGCCGCCGCTGCCGGAACGCCGGTCGTCGTCACCGACCGGTGCGGCATCGCCAGCTTCTTCCAGGAAGGGGAAGCGCTCGTCGTTCCCTACTCGGCAGCGGCTCTTACCGACGCGTTGCGACGACTGCTCACGGACGAGGGGCTGCGGCGCTCGCTCTCCGCCGGCGGCGTCGCTGCGGCGCGGCGCAACTCCTGGGAGCACGTGACGGCTCACCAGGAAGAGATCTACCGCGAGGCGATCGCTTCCCGGCAGGCTTCGACGAAGGCTTCGACCGAGGGGTCATAGCCCCAGGCTGAAACGAGCTCGCGCGAGCGCGCTCCGTAGCGCTGTCGCAACGCGGGATCGACGGCGAGCAGGCGAAGCGCGTCGGCGGCCGCGGCTGCATCCCGGACGGCACCAGCACGCCGTTCTCGCCGTCGCGCAGGAGGTCGGCGGCTGCGCCCACGCGGTCGGACAGGACGAGCGGCAGGCCGGACGCCGCCGCCTCGTTGACGGCCACGCCCCACGGCTCGTGTGCCGACAGCAGGGCGAAGATGTCGGCCGCCGCATAGGCCTCTGCCACGCGGTCCTCGGGAAGCTCACCGGTGAAGATCGCGTCCCGCGCGATGGTCTCGAGGTATGCACGCTCCGGTCCGGAGCCGACGAGCAGCGGCCTGACGCCGGCCGCCGTCGCAGCCTGCAGCAGCACGTCGAGCCCCTTCTCCGGTGCGAGCCGTGCGACGCTCAGCACGACGACCTCTTCGGCGAGACCGAAGGCTGCGCGCAGCTCGGAGCGCCTGCCGGCAAGCTCGTCAGCACGCTCTGCCCACGCCGTCACGTCGATCGTGTTCGCGAAGACCCGGACGCGGGCCGGGTCGGCGCCGAGCGCGACCACCGACTCGCGGGCGAGCGAGCCGACGACGAGCACGGACGCGGCCGATCGGAGGATGGGCGGCACGGCCGTCGTCTTGACGGTGCGGCGCCAGCCGGCCTTCGGCCCCGCGTCGTGGCTCTCCACCAGCAGCACGTAGGGCACGCGGCGCAGGCGGCACCAGAAGAGCGCTGCCTGCGAGGCGAACGTGCTCCAGCCCTGAGACGACGACCACGTCCGGCTGAGCGCTCCGCAGCGCGTCGAAGATCGATGGCGTGATCGGATAGTCGTGGCGGACCACCCGCCTGGCACCCGGCAGGGGAAACCGCGGAGAAAGACCGCCTTGTGGTGGAGCACGATGGCCCATTGCCGAGAGGCGACCGTGCTGCGCGGCATAGATGGCCGTCAGCTCGACGTCGGGCAGCGCGGCGATCCGATCGAGCAGCGGCGCGCGATACGGCGTCGGCTCGGGCGAGACGAACGCGACTCTCATCGCAGCCCGAACTTCCATGCGGCCTTGCGGACGTTCTCGCGCCAGCGAAGGGGCGCGCCGAGGTTGCGCCGCAGCTTCCCGTCCGCGCAAGGACGTGACTCGCATCGTGGAGCGTGTACACGTGCGCCTTGCCGCCGGCCAGCTCGAGGTTCCGCGCCGCCTCCTCGCCGTAGTACGCCTCGTCCATGCCGCCCGCCACGTGCTCGTAGCCGTGCGGCTGGTGGACCGCGCGTACGTCGTGCGTGGCGTCGACGACGATGCCGACCTGGCGAGCCTTCCAGACGAGCCAGTTGTCGAAGCCCGCGCGGCCGATGGCGAACGGCGGCACCTCGCCGAAGAGGCCGGCCGGGAAGACGAACCAGTCCATGGCCGCGGCGCCGCGCCGCTTGCCGTCTTCCTCTGTCTGGCCGACGAGCAGAAAGCGATCTTCTTGCTCCGGAAACCGCCCGCACGGCGTCGAGCAGGTCGCGGGCCGAAGACGACGTCCGCGTTGACGAAGCAGCGCAGCGGGAAACGGGCAGCACCGTCGGCGAGCGCGAATGCAGAGTCGAGCCGCGGCGTGCCGTGCGCAGTCGACTCGAGACCGGGCACGTGCTCCACGTCGAGCTCGCGCGCGGCTTCTGCGACGTCGCCGAGCAGGAGCACCTGGACGCCGAGTGCGCGCCAGCTCTCCACGGAGCGGCGCTGCATGGCGCCGATCTCGCCCTCGAACGGCTTCGGCACGGAGAAGAGGGTCAGCACAGCTCAGCGTAGAGGTCGAGGTACGCCTCGACCTGGCGGTCGAGCGAGAAGCGCGCGCGGGCGTCGGCGGCGGCTGCAGCGCCCATACGGGCACAGCGATCCGGGTCGTCGAGAAGCTGAGAGATCGCTGCCGCAAGGCTCTGTGGATCACCGGGCTCCACGAGCACTCCCGTCTCGTCGGTGAGCTGCTCGGGAATGCCGCCCACGCGACACGCGACGACTGGCACGCCCGACGCGAGGGCTTCCAGGACGGCCAGTGGATGGTTGTCGGCTCTGGTCGCGTGCACGTAGAGGTCGGCCCGACGGAGCCACTGCGCGACTTCCTCCCGAGCCTGGAAGGGCTCCGAGCGCAGCGTCACGTCCCCGATCCGCTCCTCGGGGCCCGCTTCGCCGAGTGCGACGGCGAGCAGCCTGCGGTCGCGGAGCAGCTCGAGTGCCCTGCGCAGGGTCTCGAAGTCCTTGTACGGGTTCGTGCGAGCGCCCTGCGCGGCGAACACGACGACGGGCTCGCCTCGGCCGTTGCGTCGCTCTGGAGCGAACAGCTCGAGGTCGATCCCGTTCGGGATCACGCGCGCAGACGCGATCGCCGGCGCGAGCATCGAACGCTCCGCCCGCTGGAGGAGCCACTCGGAAGGGCAGACGACGTGCAGCCGCGAGCGCTCGTACAGCGCCGCCTTTCGCCGCCAGTTCTCAGCCGTCCCGTCGACGCGCAGCGCGGGATAGGAGTCGAGGTGAGGGCACGATCCGCACCCGTGTAGCCAGCGCTCGGAGTCGAGCGTGTAGGCGCAGTGGCCGGTGTAGAGCCACTCGTCGTGCATCGTGACGACGGTCGGCTGCCGCGCCGAGAGCTCGGGCAGCGCCCGGAGGTCGAAGTAGCCGCCGTGGAGGTTGTGGAGGTGCAGCACGTCCGGCGGCTTCGGCGGCAGCTCGAGCACGCGGTGCGAAGCCGGGAAGCGGAAGTCCTCCCGGCCTCGCAGGGCGTCGACCAGGACGCCGGGATCGCGGAGCGCGCGCGAACGTCGCGAGCGGCCGTCGCCGATCTGCACGACGCCGTCTTCCCCGCTCCGTGCGAGCCCCACGGCGAGGCACGCGTCGTGCCCACGCGCTCTGAACGCGCGGTGGAGGGAAAGCGAGACGACCTCGGCGCCGCCGCCGACGTCGGACGAGTTGACCTGGAGGACTGACGTCATCGCCCGCGAGCGTAGGCCGCGAGCTCGCGCGCGGCCTCGCCGAACCGTCCGTGCCGGAGCGCGCGCTTGAAGATGAGCCCACGCGCACGACGCACGAGCTCCCGACGAGGGGGCGCTCCGTTGACGGCCGCGGCGGCATCGAGCAGCGCGCGCGCCTCACCGTGCCTACCCACGCGCGTCAGCGTCGCCGCCCAGCCCACTGCGTCGGACACGATCGTCGCGTCCAGCTGCGCCCCGGACACGCCCAGGCGCGCGAGCACGGTCTCGTCCAACCCCTCGACACCGTCCAGCGGATCCGGCTCTCCCCGTCGCCGCCTGATCGCCGCCTCGCGCACGCAGAGGAAGCCGAGCGCCTGCCGCTCGAGAGCGGTCACAGAGAACTGCCCCGCGTGCAGCCGGTAGCGGATGACGGGCTCGGCGACCGCCGCGACGCCGTAGCGCTCGTCGAAGCGCAGCCAGAGGTCGTAGTCCTCGGACTGGTCGAGCCGGTAGCCGCCCAGTGCCCGAAACGCGTCGGCGCGCATCATCACCGTCGCATGCGTGAGCTCGTTGCGGACGAGGAAGTCGAGCTGAGGCCGGCCGGGCTCGCGATCGATCTCGCGTGCCGCTTCGTCGACGAGCACGATGCCGCCGCCCAGCAACGCAACCTCCGGGTGCTCCTCGAGGTAGGCGACCTGGCGCTCGAGCCGGTCGGGCAGCATCAGGTCGTCGGCGTCCATGCGGGCGATCAGCGGCGCCTGCGCCAGCGCGCAGCCGGCGTTGAGGGCCACGGTCAGGCCACCCGGCTCCTGTCGCTCGACGCGAACTCGCGGATCACGTTGCTCCGCGTCGGCCAGGATGCCCGGCGTCCCGTCGGTCGACCCGTCGTCGACGACGATCAGCTCGAGGTCGCCCAGCGTCTGCGCCAGCGTCGACTCGAGGGCTTCGCGGAGAAACCGCTCGCCGTCACGCACGGGCATCACGACACTCACACGAGGTGTCATCCGGTGAGCTCCGCGAACAGCGCTTTATGCCGCTCCATCCAGGGCGCGAGATCGAAGTGCTCGACGGCGCGCGCGCGGGCCCGCTCGCGGTACGAGTCGTGCGAGGACAGCACGGCTCGCACCGCCTCGGCCAGGTCGGCGGGCGCAGGCGGCACGTCGCGCTCCCACGTCGTCTCCGATCGACACGCCGATGCCCGGCATCGCCGACCAGCTCCGGGACGCCGCCGCTGGCCGAGTGGACGACCGGCACGCCACAGGCGAGCGCCTCCAGCACGACGTTCGGGCACGGGTCTCGCACCTTGGGATGGAGCAGGACGTGCGCGCGCCGGTAGAGCGCGGGAGCGTCTCGCTGCGCGTAGCGGCCGGCGAACTCGACGCGGTCGCCGACGCCAAGCTCGCCGATCAGCTGCTCGCCGCCGACCACCGAGCCGGTCACGAGCAGCCGTGCGTCGGGCAGCAGTGCCAGCGTGCGGAGCGCCGTCTCCAGGCGATAGGCCTGCGACTGGTCACCTGCGAGCAGCAGCAACGGCCCGCCGTCCGGAGTGCGCTCGGCCGGTGTGAACTCCTGCGTGTCGACGGCGTTCCGCAAGATCTCCCACGATCCCTCCGGCGGGCCGAGGAACTCGTCGGCCGCCTGCTTGCAGAACTCGCCCTGGTAGACGACGTGCGTCGCCGCCTGGAGCACACGGCGGAGCCGCGCGTTGAGCCGCTCGGTGTCGCTGCCCGCCCACGCCGGGTAGGCGATGCCGTTCTGGTTGACGACCACCGGCGCGCCGCGGCGCCGCGCCAGCTCGATCACCGTCTGCTCGTCGGTCGGCAGCGAGCTGGAGCCGAGGTAGAGGAGGTTGAAGTCGCGCGGCCGGTGCGGGAACGCCGCCTGCAGGCGCTGGAACTTCACCATCCCGCCCTCCACGGGCTCGCCGGGCGCAGGGATGCGGCGATGGCCATAGGAGACGGCGACCTCCCCGCGGGCCGGCCGCGACAGCCCGATCAGCGCCGCGCGAGCCTTCGCGCGGAGCCACCCGCCGGCGTTCTTCACGATTCGCCCAGAGAGACAAACCCGGTCAGCAGCTCTCGCCAGCGCGGTGCGAGCGCGTCGTACGAGCTCTCCTCGGCCGTCGCCCGTCCCGTCGCCGCCAGCCGCGCCAGCGTCTCGTCGGGAGCCTCCGCGACATAGCCCGCCCAGTCGGCGATCCCGTTCGCGTCCTCCACCTCGACGATGTAGCCGTTCCGGGAGTGCTGGACGAGGTCGGCCGCCTGGCCGACGCGAGTCGTCACGAGCGGGACGCCGGTCGCCATCGCCTCGAGCATCGCCTTCGGCCCGCCCTCGTCGCGCGAGGTGACGAGACAGACGTCGAGCGCGCGGTACACCTTCGCCACGCCTTCCTGGCCGCTCACGACGAGGTGGCGGTAGGGAACGCCCATCCGATCGAGACCGTGCTTCACGTAGCCGCGGGCGGGCCCGGTGAGCACCAGCCACAGCTCGGGGACCCGCCGGTGCAACCGCTCCACGGCCGCAAGCAGCACGTCGGGCCCCTTGATGAGCTTCGGCTCCAACCCGTCCTCCCAGCCCACGCCGTCCTTCTGGAACGAGCCTGCCACGAACGCATCCTCGGGCAGGTTGAGCTTGGCGCGCGCCTCGGCTCGTTCCTCAGGAGTGCGCAGCGTGAAGCGCGCGAGGTCGATGCCGATCGGGATGCGGAAGACCTTCTCCTCGGGCACGCCCGCCTCCAGCACGAGCTCCTCCATGGCCCGCGAGGGCACCTGAATCCGGTCGAGCTCTTCGTGCCGCGTCCGCATGGCCTCGTAGCACGTGTCGAACTCCGGCATCCCTTCCGTCCCCGGCCGCCCGTGGAGGTACGCGACGCCGAGCCGGTTGCCGTTCCGCTCGAACGGCTGGCCGAGCAGCGTGAACTGGCTCGCGTGGAAGACGGACTGGTCGCGCACCGCCGACACCCAGCTCTCGTTGCCGACCTGCGCGCCGAGCCGCGCAGCCAGGCGCGCGATCTGCCGTGCGTCGTCGGCGATTGACCAGTCGTTGCCGTCGCCGGCCACGAAGAGGCGCGAGTGGTCTCGCCAGCTCTTCGTCCTGGCCTCGATCGCCCACCGCCGCACGGGGCTCGCGACGGGCCGGACGAAGTCCTTCGCGCTCACGGGCGCAGCACCTCGAGGTAGCGATCCGCAGTCTCGGCGAGCGAAGGCACGCGGATGGCCGCCTGCAGCTCGGCCCAGCGCTCGACGAGCTCGTCGAGGCGCGCGGCCGCTTCGGCCGCGTCGCGGAACGGAAGCCCGCCTCCGCCGACGACCTCGGCGTTCGAGCCGCTGTCCACGTAGAGAGCCGGGACGCCGCACGCGAGCGCCTCGAGCAGCGAGTTCGAGCACGCCTCGTTGAGGCTCGCGAAGACGAACACGTGGTGCTCGCGAAGCAGCCGGGCTACCTCCGCCGACGGCACCGGTGGGACGACGCGCGCGTGCTCGAAGTCGACGGGCGAGCGGCCGACGAACGTCAGCTGGAACCGCGCGGGATCGAGCCCGCGCTCGAGCTCGGCGATCACGTCGGCGCCCTTGCGCGGGTTGTCCGACCAGCTCGTCGTGATCAGCCGCACGGGCTCGCCTGGACGTAGCTCCACACGGCCGCTCGCGTTGAAGACCGCAGGATCGGGCGCGTTCGGGATCACGACCGGATCGCGCAGCTCCAGCCCCAGCTCGCGGTGCTTCTCCAGGCTGTAGCGGGACTGGAAGACCGTCGCCTGCGCGAGCTCGCCGTTGAGCTCGTAGATGTGGCGATCGGTGCCGTCGTCGAACCCTCGGTAGACGCCGATCGGGCCGTCGACGCGATGCACCATGCGGCAGCCATCGCGGGCGAAGCGGCGCAGGCGACGGTCGTCGAAGTTGAACGAGTTGAAGAGGCAGACCGGCGTCCCGCCGGAGATGCGGTTGACCTCGACCTCGAGCCCCCGGCGCCGCAATTCACCGACGAGCCCGGCGAGGAACTGGTTGCCGCCGCCTGAGGGCGGCGGCGCGAAGTCGTGGAAGACGGACACGTCGGCGCGGTCGCGACGGGACGCGAGACGGGCGGCCTCGGTGGCAGCTACACGTTTCAGCGCACCCCCGGCCCTACGGGCGTGGACGGCCGCGGCTCGCGGTGCCGTGCGGAGATTCACGCCGAGACGGTAGACCACGCGGTGGCGCACCTCCCACCACATTGCTAGCTTCGGGCCTCGATGCACCGACAGCGGACGAAGCTCGTCGAACGCACAACGAGCGTCACGAAGCGCCTGGGGCGCGGGGAACGGCTCGTTCGCCGTGCGAAGGCGGTCGAGCACAAGGGGATCATCACCACGTACAAGCTCCACGACCGCGTGCTCGGCAACCGGCGGGCGAGGCGCAACTTCGAGCGCACTCCGCCCGTGCTCGACGAGGCCCAGCAGCGCGTTTTCACCGACCTGGAGCAGAGGGACTACGCCGTGCTGCCGCTCTCCGACCTGTTCGACGAAGAGACCGTCGCGGCCGTCCTGGCGGAGGGCGAGACGTTCGTCGCCAAGGCGTCCACGGCCGAGAGCCGCGACGACGCGAAGGACTACCTCGTCCGCAGGTACGCACGCGGTCAGGAGATCGCACCTGACTCGCCGTGGCTCGGCTGCGCACTCTCCGATCGCCTGCTCGGCCTCGCCAACGCGTACCTCCGCATGTGGTCGAAGCTCGAGTACGTCGACTTCTGGTACTCGGTGCCCATCCCGGCCGACTCCGACCGGATCCTCTCGCAGCGCTGGCACAGGGACTTCGACGACGGACACCTGCTCAAGGCCTTCCTCTATCTCGTGGACGTCGATGCCGGCGCCGGGCCGTTCGAGTTCGTGGCCGGCAGCGCCCGCGGCGGCGACCTGGCGGGCTTCTATCCCTGGTATCCGCTGAGCCCCGCGTACCCGTCGCAATCGGAGTTCGACGAGGCGGTCAGACCCGGAGGACGTGAAGACCTTCACGGCGCCGGCGGGAACCCTCGTCCTCTGCAACACGAGCGGCTTTCACCGCGGCGGCTTCGCGACGGCCAAGCCTCGCGTGCTGGCCACGGCGACGTACTGCTCGCCCGCGTCGCTCAAGTCGCTGACCGAGCGGAACTACCGGCTTCCAGCCGGTTACGTGAGCTCGCTCGGCGCGCCGCAGCGCTTCGCCGTGACGTAGGCCTTCCTGCGCCATCCCTAAGCTGAAACACCCCTCGTCACCGGAGGTCCATGCCATGCGTATTCGTATGCCGAGCCCCGCGCTGGTCGTCGCGGCTCTCGCACTGATCGTCGCCCTCACCGGCACCGCCATCGCCCAAAACGTCGTTCCGCTTGCCGCCCGCGCGAAGGTCGCTGACAACGCGAAGAAGCTGGGCGGAAAGACGCCGGCGCAGGTCGCCCGCATGCCCGGGCCCGCAACATTGCTCAACGGCAAGACCGCGGACGCAATCGCCGCCACGCCCGGCCCTGCAAGCGCCGTCGCGAGCCTCGTCATCTACAAGACCGCCACGCGGACGCTCGAGCCCGGCGTGATCGTGGACACGACGACCACCTGCGACGCCGGCCAGAAGGCGATCAGCGGCGGCTTCCAGGGCCCGGCCGACAACCTGATCACGACGTTCGACTCCCGGCCCAGCACCGATGGGTTGTCCTGGAGACTGCGCCTCGCCAGCTACTCGCCGGAGAACGCGAGTGTCACCTTGGTCGCCGTCTGTCTGAAGTAGTCACGCGTACGAGCTCGACGAAGGCCGCTGACCGCCTCCACGCGGTCGGCGGCGCGCGTCTCCTCGAGCAGGCCGACGTTCGGGCGCGGGCCTTTGCGGCTCTCGTGCCACAGGTGTAGCAGCGTGCCCTGCGGTCCCGGCCAGCCGCAGCGCAGGCCGAGCCGGCGCAGGCGGACGGCGAGATCGATGTCCTCCTCGCCCCAGCCCTCGTAGCGCATGTCGAAGCCGTTGACGCGCTCGAAGTCGTCCCGGCGGACGCCGAAGAGAAAGCCGTAGCGCTCCGTGTGTGGGACGAACTCCGGCAGGCCGTCGCGGCCGGGGCGACGCCGATCGCGCGATGTGAGCGCGGCCAGCGGGCTCGCGTCGCCGCGCTCTCGCAGCCAGCGCGCGAACGACCAGCGGTGTACGGGCACGCGCTCCGCAAGCACGCGCTCGCTGAGCTCGCGGGAGAGCTCCAGCCTCTTGCCGCCGAGGAACCAGCCGGGGAGTGCGCTCTTGCGGATGGCTTCCACGAAGCGTCGGCGCGGCACGGAGTCGCCGTCGATCATCGCGAGGTAGTCCCCGCCCGCAGCCCGGGCGCCAAGGTTCTTGACGCGGGCGAGCCGGTAGCCGGCGTCGTCCTGCCGGACGTGTCGCAGCCGCTCGCCGAAGGTGTCACCCCAGCGCTCGACCGTGGCCGCCGTCTCCGGCCCCGACCCGTCGTCGGCCACGACGACCTCGAAGTCCGGGTCGCTCTGCTCCGAGAGCGCGAACAGCACGGCGTCGAGCGCCTCCGGCCACTCGTACGTGGCCACGATCACGCTCATCGCTCGTCATGGGAAGAACGGCGTCGCGTCCTTCGTGACGAGCTCGCCCTGCCGGTACTTCTCGTCCTTCCACGGAGACGGCGGCGGGGCGGGGCGCAGCCTGTCGACGAGCGAGCTCAGCCGGGAGCGCCGCTTGCCGCCGAGCTCGATGGGGCTCAGCCGGCCATGGCCTGCAGCGTCGGGCGGATCGAGGCTCGAGCGGCGCAGAAAGCACACGTGGAGGCAGCGCAGTGGGCTCTCCTCCCACGTGTAGCGGTCGCTGAGGACGCCGATCGACTCGCGGTCGTACCCGGGCCGGAACGCGATCTCTCCGTCGTGCATGTACTGCCGGTAGCAGCGCGTCCACGACTCGATGGCGGCGAAGTTGAAGAGCTTCGTGATCGAGCGGGAGGGCGGCGAGAGATACCCGCTCGCCGTGCGCCGCCCATCGTCCAGCTCGGCGGCGTTGAGGACGTTGGACTTGAGGCTGAACCATTCGCGATGGGCACCGTCGAGGAGCTGCTCGCGGAACGCCGCCAGCCCGGCCGGGTCGTAGAGCTCGTCGCCGTCGACGCCGAAGACCCACGTGTCCGTCCCCGCGTAACCCTCGACGAGAGCGTGCGAGTCACCGGTCCGCCGAATGCGCACCGGCTCGACGTGGTCGAAATCGGCAGCCACGCGTCCGATGGCGTCCCACGTGCCGTCCGTGGACATGTTGTCGGCGACGTGGAAGCGATCGCAGAACGGGGCCACGTTACGCAGCGCCTGCTCCACGAACTCGTCCTCGTTGTGGACGAGCATGACGCCCACGATGCGCAAGCTCAGCGCCGTTCAGTCGTCCAGTCGAGCAGCGGCCGCACGGGCCCGCGCAGGTGCCCAGGGAACTTGCCCTTCGACGAATCCCCTTCGCCCAGGTCGAACACGTTGAAGGAGACGGCCTCGCGCACGGCCGTCTGGTGGATCAGCTTGTTCGTCCCGGCCCGGCCCAGGCTGCACACGGCGACGTCGACCCGGTAGTAGCCCTCGTTGAGGAAGTTCGGCGGGGATCCACGCCGTCGACGTGTAGTCGCCGGTGCCGGCCAGTTCCTCCCAGTCGGAGCTCGTGTCGAGCGCATTGAACGCCGCGTCGCCCTCCCGGTCGTAGAGCTTGATCTTCGGGAACATCGGGACGTCGTCGCGGAGCACCGTGAACGTCATCTCGACGCCCACCGGGCGGCGAATGTCGACGCTGTCCAGCAGCTCGCCCTGCTCGTCGACGACCCGCACCTCGCGCAGCCGGGCGTACTTGCCGCCGGGCGCGCTCTCGAGATCGGGCCACACGCGCCGCGACGGCGTTCCCGTCACCGACTGCAGGTACTGCGCGACGACCTCGTCGCTCTGACCGTCGCGGGCGACCTGGCCACCGTCGAGCAGGATCGCGCGGTCGCAGAGCCTCGCCACGGCAGGCATCTGGTGGGAGACGAAGACCACGGTGCGGCCAGAGCGGCTGAACTCCTCCATGCGACCGAGGGAACGCCGCTGGAACTCGGCGTCGCCGACGGAGAGCACCTCGTCCACCAGCAGGATCTCCGGCTCGAGGTGCGCGGCCACGGAGAAGGCGAGCCGCACGTACATCCCGCTCGAGTAGCGCTTCACGGGCGTGTCGAGGAACGTCGCCACGCCGGCGAAGTCCACGATCTCCGGCAGCTTCTTCGTGATCTCGCGGCGCCCCATGCCGAGGATGGCGCCGTTCAAGTAGATGTTCTCGCGGCCGGTGAGCTCGGGATGGAAGCCCGTGCCGACCTCGAGCAGGCTGCCGACGCGGCCGCGGATCACCGCCTGGCCCGTCGTGGGCGTCGTGATCTGCGTCAGCAGCTTGAGCAGCGTCGACTTGCCGGCGCCGTTGCGGCCGATGATGCCGAGCACCTCGCCCTGGTTCACCGAGAAGGAGACGTCCTTGACCGCCCAGATCTCCTCGTAATGCTGCTTGTGCTCCCGGCCCATGAGTCGGCGCCCGGCGTGCGCGAGCGAGTCCCGCAACGTCCCGTAGCCGCTCTGGAGCTGGCCGATCCGGTAGCGCTTGCCGAGCCCCTCGACCTCGATCGTCGCCGCCGCAGCCATCAGATCGTGTCCGCGAAGCGGGGCTCGGCGCTGCGGAAGACGGCGAGCCCGACGGCGAGGAGGACGATTGCCATCGCGGTGCTGACGCCGATCACGTGCGCGGGCAGTCGGCGTGCCGAGCAGCGACCAGCGGAGGCCGGTGATGGCGCCGGTCATCGGGTTGAGCGCGGCCAGCCACTGGTAGTTCGTCTCTGAGAGGTGTTGATCGAGTAGAAGACGGGCGACGCGAACATCCAGATCTGGATCACGAACGGGATCGGCGTACGGCACGTCGCGGTAGCGCACGCCGGCCACGGTGAAGAGCAGCCCGACGGCAAGCGCGGTGACGAGCGCCAGCAGCACGAAGAGCGGGAACAGCAGCGCCTGCGCGGTCAGGGCGACGTCGAACCAGAACGATCATCGCCACGAGGATCGGGAAGACGATGACGAAGTCGACGAGCGGCGTCACGACGGCCCCGAGCGGGAGCAGGACGCGCGGGAAATACACCTTCGTGATCAGCGACTTGTTCCCCGCAATGCTGCCGCTGGCGCTGTTGAACGCCGGCTGGAAGTACGTCGTCCACATGATCACGCCGGCGAAGACGAAGATCGGATACGGAACGTCGTCGGACGGGAACTCCGCGAAGCGGCCGAAGATGAGCGTGAAGATGCCCGTCGCCAGCAGCGGCTGGAGCACGACCCAGAGAATCCCGATGAAGGTCTGCTTGTAGCGCACCTTCAGGTCGCGCCAGACGAACGTCAGCGCCAGCTCGCGGTAGTGCCAGAGCTCGCGCAGGTCGAGCTTCGGGAGGCGCGTCGCAGGCGTGATCGTCGTCACGCGATCGTCGCGCGGCGGCGCCTCGACGGGCGCAACCTCGGGCGCCGTCTTCTCGAGGACGCTCACGCGTCCAAGGCTACCGAGCGTTCGTGAAGTTTCAGTGCGTTGGCGATCTTGCGGGCGTAGGCCGGAATGGCGAACTCCTGGCGAAAACGCTCCCGTCCAGCGGCGCCCAGCCGCTCGCGCAACGCGGTGTCGTCGCGCAGGCGAGCGAGCGCGCTCCGCAGGGCGTCGGCGTCTCCTTCGGGGACGAGCAGACCGGCCGGCCCCATGATGTCCGCGATGCCGCCGCTGTCCGAGGCCACGATCGGCAGGCCCATGGCGAGGCCGTCGACAAGCGTGCTCGCCGACTGCTCCTTCCAGCGCGGCGTCGTGAGCGACGGGACGGCGAGGCAGTCGAGCGCCGCATAGAAGCTCCAGAGCTCGTCCTTGGGCAGCAGGCCGAGATAGTGGATCCGGCCGTCGGCGGCGGCCAGCGCCTCCAGCTCCTCGCGCTGCGGCCCGTCGCCGGCGAGCACGAGTCTCGTGTCGTCGGGAAGTGCGCCCGCGAGCACCTTCCAGCCCTTCTCCTCGACGAGCCGGCCGGCAAAGCCGACCGTGAAGTCGCCGGCATCGAGCGCCATGGCCTTCACCTCGCCCTCCGGCTCCAGTCCACCTGCGACGAGCGTCGATGCGGGCACCGACGAGGGCATGCCGGCGGCGCGAATGCCCTCGAGCGACGGCCGGGCGACGGTCAGCAGGTGGTCGAGGCGGGGCCAGAGCAGGCGCCGCGCGGTGCGCTCGGCGAAGCGGCGCGGCCGGGGGAAGATGTTCTCGCAGACAGCCGTGACGATGCGCGGTCGCTTGTGGAAGCGGTAGAGCGCGAGCATCTCCAGCAGGAACGGGTCGATGGGCTCCTCCTGGACCCAGATCACGTCGGGCCGGATCGCACGCAGCTGCCGGGCGATCCAGGCCAGCCGCTCGCGCCGCGAGCCGCGCGGCACGTGCCGCACCTCGATCGGCAGCGCCGAGGCTCCGGCGGGATCCGCCGTCCCGTGCGCCCGGTGCACCGTCGGCAGGTCGGCGGGCGGCGGCGCAGCCAGCACGATCGCGCGCGCCTCGAAGCGCCGTACGACCTCCTCCAGAGCCAGCCAGTGCACCGGGTAGAACGCCAGGCGGCTGTAGAGAACGAGGGTCGCCTCGGGACGTGTCATCCGAGCCGGGAGACGATCGCCTCGACGACCCGCTCACCCGCCTTGCCGTCCACCTCGCCGACGACCTCGCGTGCGATCTGCTCGCGCTCGGCGGCCAGCTCGCCAGGCTGCGAGAGAGCGCGGTCGATTCCCGCGACGAGCTCGTCGAAGTCGTGGGCGCGGAGGAACGCGGCCGACTCCGCGAGCTGCTTGTAGTGGTCGCCGACGAGGTTGCGATCGGCCCAGCGCTCGCCCGCCGGTGCCCCTTCATCCCAGAGCACGCACACGGCCGGACGGTCGTTCACGAGCGCGTCGAGGAGGATCGTGCCGGCGTTGGCCACGACGACGTCGGCGTGCTGGAGGAGCGTGGCGAGATCCTCGAGATCCGTGTAGCTCGGCGCCTGGACGGCGGCGCCGGGAACGCCGGCGGCGGCACCGAAGCGCTCGACGACCCTGTTGTCTCGCGGATGCGGCCTGAAGAGCAGCGAGAAGCGCTGGTTCGCCCCCGTTTCCTGGCCACCACTCGAGCAGGCGCTCGACAAGCCGTCCCTCGTACGGAGCGTTGTCCGGCGTGTTGCCGGCGAACAGCACGAGCGGCTTCTCCGGGTCGAGGTCGTACCGCCTGCAGAAGCTCCGCGTGGGCCTCCCGGGGACGGCGGCGGTGGTAGACGTCCGTCTGCGGCCAGCCGGTGATCGTGATGCGAGCGGGATCGATGCCGTGGTAGCGGACGAGGTCCGACCGCATGATCTCGTTCTGCACGACGTAGAGGTCGAGGTGCGGCGAGACGACGCCCTTGCCCACCGTGTGATCCCAGGACGCGACGTAGCCGACGACCGGCACGCCCAGCCGCCGAGCCGCCACGAGGTACGGCATCGAGACGTGGGCCTGGAGATTGGTCACGACGAGCCCCTCACAGTCGGCGCGCATGGCATCGAGCAGCGGCGCAGGGACATACCGCCGGCCGGAGAAGAGCCAGGCCGACATCGCGCGATCGACGACGTCCCAGCGCGGCAGGTGCCCAGCCCGGTCGATGTCGAGGAACGCGATGGGATGGCCGTGCGCCCACCGCTCCCGGTTGAAGCCGTGCCGGAGGCTGGTGCGCACCGCGAGCGTGTGGAAGCCGACGTGATCGTCGAGGAAGATGTCGGCGCGCCGCACGATGCGGGGCCCGAGCGGCACCTGCTCCGGCATCAGCTCGGCCGCCTCGACCACTCTCAGCCCTGTCGAGCTGGTCGCGCCAGGGCTCGATGTGCTTCGGGTGCAGAGGGAAGAGCGCGGTGATGCGGTCGTCGAAGGCGCGGCGCAGGCCGGCCACGATCCCGCAGTCGAAGAAGACGCGGTTGGGCAGCGGGTCCACGAATGCGACCCACAGCCGTCGCGGCCGCGCGTTCCGGTGCCCGCCCCCTCGATTGCCACGACGGCCGATGATACGGAGGCGATGAGTGAGCGCCGAGCCCGTGGCGGCACGCTGATCCTCGGCGGCGGCTTCGCCGGCAGCTGGGTGGCGCGGCTGCTCGGCAAGCGCGGCGTCGAGACGACGATCGTCTGCCCGGAGAACTTCATGCTCTTCACGCCGCTCCTGCCCGAGGCAGCCTCGGGCACGCTCGAGCCGCGTCACGTCGTCGTGCCCCTGAGGATGATGTGCCCGCGCTCCGAGCTGCTGCTCGGCCGCGCAACGGCGCTCGACGTCGACTGGACGGTCGCGCTGTTCTTCCGCCGCGACATCGCCGAGCTCGGCACTCTCGGCCACCCGCGGCGGCTCGAACAGCCCCCTGACACGCGATGATCCACACGTGGAACCTGAGCTCGCCGAACTGCTGAAGCAGGCACAAAGCGATCCCGATGCTGTGGCACTCGTCCTGTTCGGTTCCGCGGCTTCGGGATCGGCGCACGCGGAGTCTGATCTGGACGTCTTCTACGTGCGTCGCGTCGAGCCACTCCCCCCACGAGAGCGGCGCGGCCGGCTCGAGATCGTCCCGACGACTCTCGACCTGCTGCGACGAGCGCCAGACTCGCTGAAGCCCGCTCTCGCGTATGCGCAGACCGTCTGGGACGAGACAGGGGAGGTGGAGTCGGTGCTCGCCGCCGCCCGCACGATCTCGCATGACGAGACGGCAGAGTTGTACGACGGATACCTGAACGACTTCTACCGATCGATGAAGGCGTGGAGGACTGGGAACGAGCTCGCAGGGCGAATCGAGTGCGGCCGCTCCCTGCGAGTCGTAGGCGAGCTTCTCTTCGCACTCGAGGGTGTTCGTGCGCCATACCCGAAGGAATGGCAGGGCAAGCTCGGCGACCTGGAGCCTCTGATTCTCGAAGTCGCCCGAACGGGCTCACCTCAGCTCCAGCAGGAGCTCTGCGTCCACGTTCGTGAGCTTGCGGCGCAACGTGGCTACTCGCCCGTCTACGAGGCGTGGACGGGCGACATCGATCACGCACTCACATTCGAATTCGCTAGCGAATAGACGAGAGCGCCTGCGCCACGGACTGCCCACCGTCGAGCACGCCTGCGAACAGGTCGCCTTCCTTCGCCACGCGCCGCAGCACGACGTCCATCGTGAACTCGGTCGGGTCGAGCCCCGCCTTCACCTCGTTCCAGCGCAGCGGCGTCGAGACGGGCGCTCCCGGCCGGGGCCGCACCGAGTAGGCCGACGCGATCGTCTTCCCTCGCCGTTCTGGTTGGCGTCGATGAGCACGCCGCGACGCTTCCGCTTCACCCACTCGGTGGTGACGAGGCCGCGGTGCGTCGACGCGAGCGTGCGCGCGACGATCTCGCCGAGCTCGCGCGCCTGCGCATACGTGGACCGGCGGGCGATGGGCACGAGCACGTGCATCCCGTCGGCGCCGCTCGTCTTCGCGTAACCGGCGAGGCCGAGCTCGTCGAGGACAGACTTCACGAGCTTCGCGACCTCCACGACCTCGGCGAAGCCCACGTCGGGTGAGGGATCGAGGTCGAAGAGCACCCAGTCCGGGCGATCGGGCTTGTCCACGCGGGAGTACCACGTGTTCATGTCGATGGCGGCCATGTTCACCATCCACAGCAGCGCCAGCTCGTCCGTAGACGAGCGGCGCATCGATCATCCGGCGCTGCCGCGGCTTCTCACGCGTGGAGACTTCGAACCTCCGCGTCGGGAATCCAGTCGGGCATGTGCTTCGGCGCGTCCTTCTGGAAGAAGAACTTGCCGTCGATGCCGTCGGGGTAGCGCTTCATCGTGAACGGGCGGTCGCGGAGATGGGGGAGGATCGTGGGCGCGATCTCGCGGTAGTACGCGAGCAGGTCGCCCTTCGTGAGCCCCTCCTCCGGCCAGAAGACCTTGTCGAGGTTGGAGAACTTCAGAGCCCGCTTGCCCTTCTTGATCTCGCTGGGGAACGGCTCCTCGCGGCGGACATCCTCGGGCAGCTTGTCCTCTCGTACCCCGAGGAAGGTCGGAAAACGCAGGTGGCCTTCGTGCGTCCATTCGACGAACTCGACGTCGACGACGAGCTCGGGCTCAACCCACCGGAGATCGCTTTGCCGCACGCGAGGCATCTTCGGGACGGCCGCGAGCGGCGAGTCGCGCCGCTCGAGCGGCTTCAAACGGGCGAGCAGGTCGTCGATCTCATCCTCCGTGAAGCCGGTGCCGACGTTGCCGGCCCAGCGCAGGCCGCTCTGCTCGTTGACAGCGAGCACGAGCGCGCCCATGCGTTCTCGCCTCCTTTGGCCCTTCGTGTAGCCGGCTACTACGAGCTCCTGACGCGGGCGCACCTTCACCTTCAGCCATTGGCGCGACCGGCCTTGCTCGTAGCGGGAGTCCGGACGCTTCGCCATGACTCCCTCCAGGCTCTGCTGGGCGGCGGCCTCGAGCAGCGCGTCCCCGTCGTCGAACGTGTCCGTGAAGGCGACCGAGCTCGAGCGCCCGAGGAGCTTCTTCAGGCGCCGGCGCCGCTCCGTCAACGGCAGGTCGACGAGCGGCTCGCCGTCCTGCTCGAGCAGGTCGAACACGTAGTAGACGAGCGTGCCCGCTCCCTGCTGCATCGCCGAGAAGCTCGCGCGGCCCGTGTCGTCGATCGCGCACACCTCGCCGTCGAGGACGCAGTCGGGCGTACGGACCGCGCGTGGCAGAGCTCTCGCGATCGCGTCGAAGCGCTTCGTGAAGTCAGACTTGCCGGTGCGGCTCTGAAGCTCCACCTCGCCGCCGCGCACGTACGCGAGCGCGCGGTAGCCGTCCCACTTCGGCTCGAACAGCCAGTCTTCGCCCGCGTGGGAGCTCCTTGACAGGAGTCGCCAGCATGGGCCGGTAGCGGCGGGTCTCGCCGGACGCCGAAGCCTTGGCCGACTCCTCGCGCTTGCGGAGGACGAGCCAGTTCTTCTCCTGGCCGGAGAGATGCGCGGGGATGAGGGCCCACGTTCCCTGGAGGCGCTCGCCGTCGAGCCGGAAGGTCAGGCCGCCGTTCTTCTTCTCCTCCAGCAGCTCGTACGTGCCGCGGTCCCAGATCTCCACGGTCCCCGCGCCGTACTCCCCCTTGGGGATCTCGCCCTCGAACGCTCCGTACTCGAGCGGGTGGTCTTCGACGTGGACCGCGAGGTGCTGCTGGCCGGGCTCGAGCGGCATGCCTTTCGGCACCGCCCAGCTCGCAAGCGCGCCGTCGCGCTCGAGACGCAGGTCGTAGTGGAGCGCCCTCGCCTGGTGGCGCTGGATGACGAAGATCGGGCCTTTCCGGCCCTTCTTGCTCCCCTTCGAGGCCTTTCCGGCGGGCTCGGGCGTCTTGTCCGGTCGTCGTTTGCGCCGATAGTCACGAAGTTGGTCGGTTGAGGGCATCGCGGTGGCCTGTTCGGCCCGAAAACGGCTACTTCATGCGGTTTCGGGCTCTGTATGGATCGGGGATAAGCCTGTGGAGAGTGTGGATTCCCGTTCTTTGTGCTGAAAACGCACAAAGTAGTGCCCGATCGCTCATGCGTGGATGCCCATGCGGCGGAATTTCGCCCGGCGCTCGCGCCGCAGGACGTCGGAGGGCGTGCCTTCGACCTCGTCCAGCGCCATTTCGAGGGCCTCGCCGAGCAACCGCGCGGCCTCGTCGTGGTCCTCCTGTGCGCCGCCGTCCGGCTCGGGGACGATGCCGTCGATCACGCCCAGCTCGAGCGAGTGCAGCGCGTCCGGCTTGAAGGCAGCCGCCGCCTTACGGGCCTCGCCGGCGTCGCGCCAGAGAATCGCCGCGCAGCCCTCGGGGCTGATCACCGAGTAGATGGCGTTCTCCTGCATGAGCACGCGGTCGGCGACCGCGATGGCGATGGCCCCGCCGGAGCCTCCCTCGCCGATGATGCAGGAGACGATCGGCACGCCGAGCCGGGCCATCACTGCCTGGGAGCGGGCGATGGCGCCGCCCTGGCCGTGCTGCTCGGCGGAGACGCCCGGGTAGGCGCCCGGCGTGTCGACGAGCGTCAGCAGCGGAAAGTCGTGCCGGTCCGCGAGCTCCATCACGCGCATCGCCTTGCGGTAGCCCTCCGGATAGGCCATGCCGAAGTTGCGCTGCGTGCGCTCCTTGAGGTCGCGGCCCTTCTGGTGCCCGATGAGGGCAACCGTGCGACTGCCGAAGCGGCCGAGGCCGGTGACGAGCGCCTTGTCGTCCGCCCGCCCGCGGTCGCCGTGCAGCTCGACGAAGTCGTCCAGGAGGCGCTCGACGTAGTCGAGCGTGTACGGCCGGTCGGGATGGCGCGCCAGCTCGACGGAGCGCCAGATCTCCTCGTCGGTGACCTCGGCCTGCATGCGCTCGAGCTGTTCCTCGAGCCGCTCGAGGTCGCCGGATACGCGGGTGCCGCCGAGGAGGCTCAACCGTCTGAGCTTTGCAAGCCGCTCGCGGAGGCGAAGTTGCTCGTCAGCTGTCACTCGACTCGCTCGAGAACAGCCGCAGCAGGCGCGCCAGGTAGGGCCGCAGCTCGTTCCGCGGCAGGATGGCGTCCACATGCCCGTAGCGGTAGTTCGACTCGGAGAGGCCGAAGTCGTCGGGCAGCTTCTCGCGAGTCGTCTGCTGCACGACGCGAGGGCCGGTGAACGACAGCAGCGCCTTCGGCTCGGCGACGATCACGTCGCCCAGCGACGCGAAGCTCGCCAGCACGCCGGCCGTCGTCGGGTGCGCCATCACGCTGATCAGCGACTCCGCCGGCCTCGTGGAGGTCCTCGACGGCGCACACGGTCTTCGGCAGCTGCATGAGCGAGAGGATCCCTTCCTGCATGCGCGCGCCGCCCGATGCCGTGACCGATATGAGCGGCACCTGTCGCTCCGCAGCGCTCTCGCAGGCGCGGACGAGCTTCTCGCCGACGGCGCTGCCCATCGAGCCGCCGAGGAACGAGAAGTCCATGACGGAGAGCTCACAGTCGTGCCGGTCGAGCGTCGCCCGGCCGATGACGATCGCCTCGCCGAGTCCCGTCTGCAGCTCGGCTTCCGCCAGCCGCTCGCGGTACGGGCGCAGGTCGAAGAACTCGAGCGGGTCGGCCGAGCGCACGTCCGCCGCCTCCTCCTCGAAGCTCCCGGGATCGGCGAGGTAGTCGATCCGCTCGCGCGCCGGCATCGGGAAGTGGTGTCCGCACTGGCTGCAGACGCGGAGCGCCTCGCGCAGCTCTTCGTCCCGGTAGTGGGAGCCGCAGGAGGGGCACGTGTTCGGATGCCGCTTGCCGTCCGCCGGTGCCGGCTCGTCCTTGCGCTCGATGGAGACGTCGATGCCGCTTTCCGCCATCTGATCGCCCACTATAGACCCGCCTTCAGGGCCAGCACGCGCGCCGCCGCCTGGCGTACGCGCTCCCGGAACGAGGCCGAGTGACGCGCCTTCGTCAGCAGGTGCCGGTAGACGGGCGCATACGAGCCGCGGCCCGTCAACAGGACGAGGTCGGCGCCGGCTCGGACGGCGCGCTCCGAGGTGGCCGTGATGCTCCCGGTGGCAAGTGACGCCGCCGCCTCCATCGAGTCCGTGATCACGACGCCGCGGAAGCCGAGTCGGTCTCGGAGGAGGCCATCGATGATCGGGCGAGACTGCGACGCGATGCGGTGTCGGTCGAGGGCGGTGTAGCGCGCGTGGGAGACCATCACGAGCGGGACGCCCGCGCGGATCGCGGCTTCGAACGGAGGCAGGTCCACGCTCGTCAGCTTCGGCCCGAGCTGCGCCTGATGGTGACCTTCCCGTCGTCCGTGTTCACGGTGGCGGCACCGAGACCCGGAAAGTGCTTCGCCGTCGCGGCAACGCCGCCGGCACGCCAGCCTGCGACGGCCGCGGCCACAGCCGTGCTCGTGCGCTTCGGGTCGCTCGAGAAGGACCTGCTCGCCAGCGCGCTGCCCGCGACACTCGGCACGTCCGCCACCGGCGCGAGGCTGACGTTGACACCTGCTCTGCGCAGCACGAGCCCGGCTCGTCTGGCGTCGCGGCCGACCGTGCCCGCGGCCGCCTGCTCCGGCGCCGAGGACGCGGGCGGAGCCCACGGCAGGATTCTCACATCGCCTCCCTCCTGGTCGACCGCGACGAGAGGCGACCCGCCGCCACTGCGCAGCGCCGCCGTCAGCGTGCGTAGCTGCCGAGGCGACTCGACGTTGCCGCCGAAGAGGATCACGCCCGCCGCCCTCCGCTCGCGAAGCGCGGTCAGCACGTACTGGGGCGCGGCTGTGCCCTTGAAGCTCAGCACGATCAGCTGGCCGACCTGCTGCTGCAGAGCCGGGAGGGCATCGCGAGCTTACGACCGGCCGGCTGACTGCGGCCGGAATCGCGAGCGCTGACGCGACGTAACAGGCACGAGCGAGCCGCAGCCTGGTCAAAGACCAAGCGCCGTGACGAGCCTCGCCAGCGGCTGGATGCCGCCGGGATCGGGCGTGGCGCCCGTCAGCCCCGCGCCGGCGACCGTGCACCGCTCCGCGACGGAACGCAGGACCCGCTCGGCCTCGTCGACGCTCCAGCCGCCCGGCTCGGGCATGAACGACGGCAGCTCGGCCGGGTCCATCACGTCGGCGTCGAAGGCGACGTACACGGCGTCGGCGCCGTCCAGCGCGCCGTCGATCGCCTCGACGCCGGTGGCGAGGCCCGACTCGCGGATGAAGACCTCCTCCGGAGGGTCGAGGCTCCGTGCACCGAGCAGCACGGTGTCCTCGATGCGGACTGACCCGGCGTCGAGCACCATCCGCAGCGGCATGCCCCACTGGTTGCCGCTCGGCGAGGTGTCGGGCGTGTTGAGGTCACCGTGCGCGTCGAGCCAGACGAGGGCGAGACGTTCGAAGCGCGCGGAGAGGGCCTCGATGGCGCCGACGTGCGAGCAGCAGCAGCCGCCGAGCACGAGCGGCCGCTCGGGCAGCGCCGCAGCCATCGCCAGCTCCTGCTCCCCGAGGCTCGGCTCCTCGATGACGGCCACCTCGGGGTACGAGCAGGTCGAGCGAGGCCGCCGCCACCATGACGTCACCGCCGTCACCCCAGGCGCGCGGCACGCGCACGAGGCCGGCTGCGAACTCGCGCCCGCAGGCGTGGCACTCGTAGCCGGGGCCGATCGCGACCGCGGTGTACGTCTTGCAGTACGGGCACTTTCCGCGCAGCACGCTCACGCCAGCACCTTCTCGTAGATGTCGAGCCGGTGCGTGACGCGCATGCCGGCGCTCTCGTAGAGCCGGACGGCGCCGGTCGTGTTCTCGGCGTCGACGCCGAGGGCGGCCTTCGGCGTCCCCGGGCCGGAGCTCATGGAACGAGTGGAGGAGCAGCGCGCGACGCCTAATGCCCCGTTGCCGCCACGGCTTGACGCACCCCCAGGATCGCCCACGTGCCCGATTCCGGGTCGTCGGCCGGAACGGCAGAGGGAGAAGCCCGCCATCTCATCACCATCCTCGGCGATGAAACCAGAGCTCTGGATCGAACTCCGCCGAGTGCACCATGAACTGCTCCCACTCCTCGAACGCCGTCTGGGACGAAGTCCCAGTGATCCGTGAATGCGTCGATGATGGCGTCGTAGACAGCGCGCTCGTCTCCGGGCGGAACGTCCGCACGAGACTCCCTCGGGCCACACCGGCTCCTCGGGCGAGCGCGCGAGATCGATCTCCATGCGGAAGAAGTGGCGGATGAGGTTGAAACCTCGCTTGGTGACCTCGCCGGCGAACGCCTCGTCCCCGGCGCTTCCCGCGGCGCGACAGACGGCGCCGTTCTCGGCCAAGGACTGCGCGCGAGCGAGCCCCCAGTCGAACAGTGCCTCGTAGACGTGGGGAGCATCACGGCTCGCGCGAGGGTCGAGGAAGAGGCGCTGGTGCTCCTTGTTCTGGTCCCAGACATCGCACCAGCCCACGATCTCCGTCCTCGGCGGCCGCGATCCTGAAGTCGGCCTCGACGTCGAACATCGGTGTCGTGAGCAGGTGACGGATCTCCGCCTCGCCCTCGCCGTCGGCCGACCGTAGGCCGTTCCAGCTGCGGCGAAGAACTCCGTGAGCGCGTCGGGAGGTCGTCGAGAGTCGGCGGGCCGGCAGGCTGATCACGCAAGCTCCTTCTCGAACGTCACGTTCTCGCTCTCGACCTTCATGCCAACGCTCTCGTAGAGCCGCGTGGCGCCGGTCGGGTTCTCCGAGTCGACGCCGAGCGTCACACGCGTGATGCCGCGCTCCCAGAACTCGCGGAACGAGTGAAGAAGCAGCGCGCGCCCCAGGCCGCGTCTTCCGCCAGTCCCGGCGTACGCCGATCATGCCGACGAAGCCGCCACCGTGCCGCCCCGCCTCACACCGTGCGTACGCAGCGATCCGCTCGCCGTCGCGGACGACGAACCAGAGGCTCTTGTCGTCGTCGTTGCGCATCTCCCACCACTCCTCGAACGGCATCGGGACGAAGCCCCACTCGTCGGCGAACGCCTCCGCAATCGCGTCGTGGAACTCCCTCGCCTCCTCCTCGCGGAAGGTGTCCACGGACAGCCCGTCGGAGAGCTCGGGCGCCGGCGGCTCCGCGTCGAGCTCGATCGCCATCTCGTAGTGCCGCCGCGCCTCGCGATAGCCCGCGACTCCATGAGCGCGCCCGCGGCCGTGTCGGCAGCCATCGTGTGCTGATGGAGGGTCTTGGCGCCGAGGTCCCGTGCGCGCTGCTCTTGTGCGTGCAAGCGAGCCACGCTCCGAGCCCGCGACCCTTGGCGCCCGGGCGAACCCCGCTGCCGCCGAACGCGACACCGTCGTGCACCTCCATCCAGCCGCCGGCGACGGCCTGCCCGTCGCTCCTCGAGCAGCCACGAGTCCTCGTCGAGGTTCGTCCGCATCCACCACGCGAGCACGTCCGACTCGCCGATTCTCGACGTCAGGCCCAGCCAGCGCTCGTCCTCCTCGAGCAGCTCCGCGACGAGCGCCGCGTCCTCGCGGCGCAGCGGTCGGCTCGTGAAGCCGTCAGGGAGCGAGCTCATCGAGCACCTCCGCGAGGGATACGAGAGTCGGCGATTCGCGCGTCGGGGCGTAACCGTCTCGGTCTTCGCCGAGCCGGTTGATCCAGAAGCAGGGGATGCCGAGCTCCGACGTCGGCGCGACGTCGTGGAAGAGGCTGGCGGCGACATGGACGTCCGGCAGCCGGCCGACGTCCTTCTCGAACGCCTGCCAGTGGCCGTGAGCCGGCTTGTACGAGCCGATCTCGGCCGGCGACGATCGAGCGGTCGAACGGCACGCCGATCGCCGCCATCGAGGCGTCGATGAAGTCGCGGTCGGTGTTGGACAGGATGCAGAGTCGCCAGCCGCGCGCCCGCGCCTGCTCGAGCGCCCGCGGCACCTCGGGGAACACCGCCCACGACGGGAGGGACGCGCCGAGCGCGTCGCGCTCGTCCTCGGGCGCGCCGAGCCGCTCGAGCACGCGCGCCATGACCTCGCGGTACGGCAGCGTCAGGCTCGTCGCTGCTCGATCGACGGGCTCGAGCTCGTGGTACGCGGCGAGCTTCGCGTCAGCCTCGTCCTCGCCGAAGATCCGCGCCAGCTCGCGCCGGATGCCGCCGTTCCAGTCGACGAGCGTGCCGTAGCAGTCGAACGTCGCCCAGCGCTCCACGAGCTCGACTTTACCGGTGCCCGGAACGCCGTAGCATCCTGGTTCTCTTCATTCATCCCCGGAAGCGAAGAAGAGCCTCGACGTCTGCCTCGAGCCCGGAGATGACGACCTCGAGGCCCCGGTCGAATTCGCGGCGTGGGTCGGGTGCGCTCGTCCAGAGCTCGATCGCCTCCGCTGCCCAGGGGTACTTGCCGGCAGGAAGCGCGTCGATATCACGGCGTAGCCGACGAAGCCGTTCCTCACGGGGCTCGTCCATGTAGCCGGGCCCAGTGCCGGCGAAGTCTCGCGCAGGATGAGCGCGAGGCAGAGGTTGACGAAGAGGTCGAAGAACTCGAGGGCTTCTCCCGGGGTGACGCCCGCCTTTCGGAACGCGCCGATGCCGAAGTCCGTGAGCCCAAGAGCATCGTCTCCTAGGGCAATCGGGCGCGTTGCCCCGAGCGCGGGACCGGCGCGCATCCTGGGTTCCTGTCGAGCGCAGTGGACGTGCGCGTCACCGGAAGGTCGGTGATGACGTATCGGCAGGTAGGGATAGCGGCTCGCACGCTCCCCTCCTCGTAAGCGGCGCCCTGCTGGCCGCGGAGGTTCGGTCAGAGATGCGCATGCTAATGTATGTGTATGCTCACTCGCCGCCTGCAGATTCTCATCGACGAGCCGCGGTATCGCCGCTTGCGGGCCGAGGCTCGCGAGCGCAAGACGTCGGTCGCCGCCGTGATCCGAGACGCCATCGATCAGGCCCTGCCGGTGACGGGATCGCGGCGCGCTCGCGCCGCTACGCGCAATCCTCTCGGCCGAGCCGATGGATGTGCCCGACGTCGAGGAGCTGCGCTCCGAGCGCGAGGCCGCGCACGACGCGCATGTGATCGTCGTCGACACGACGGTCCTCGTCTACGCAGTCGGGGAGCGGCATCCGCTTGCTGAGCCGAGCCGCAGTCGCTGGTCGCGGCTGTCGGCGACGGCCGCGTTCCGGCGACGACGACGCCCGAGGTGATTCAAGAGTTCGTCCATGTCCGCGCCCGCCGCAGAAGCCGCTCCGACGCGGTTCGCACCGGCCGCGACTACGCAGAGCTCTTCTCACCGCTCGTGGCCGTCGAGCGCAGTGCGCTCGAGCGGGGCCTGTCCATCTTCGAGCGAGTCCCGAAGCTCGGCGCGTTCGACGCCGTGCTCGCAGCGACCGCGCTCGAGGCCGACGCGGACGGCCTCGTCTCCGCAGATGCCGCATTCGCAGAGGTACCACGACTGAGGTTCCTCGAGTTGGGCTCGCCGGCGCTGCGCGAGTTGATCGCCGAGGCTTAGACGAGGACCGTCACTGCGTCGCGCTCGGCCTCGAACGACGGCTTCGCGCACGTCGCCGAGGTCCTCGCCGTCCGCCTGAAGCGGCAGCGGGACGTCGCAGCGAACCTCGATGCGGTCGAGGTCGTGGCCGGTGAGGACGCCTGATGCTCCGGCCATCCCGCGGCCCGCCAACACGCGCGTGAACAGGCTCGCCGAAGAGAGCGGCGTCACGCGAACGGGCGCGGCGAAGTCGAGGCCGAGCTCGAACCTGCGCGTCGGGGAGGAAGCGCAGCGGCAGCGGCCCCGCGTACGTGTAGACCGCGTCGTTCGCAACGAAGACCGCTGCGGCGCGCCCCTGCCCCACGACCTCGAGCCGCGATTCGGATCCGCGGAGGAGTCGCCCCGCCACGGCGCGCCCGTACTGGAGATTGCTGGAGCGGCGGCCGCTCTGCGCTCGTTGCCCGGTCTCCAGCTCGCGAACCACCTCGGAGTCGACGCCGATGCCTGCCGAGAACGCGAACCGGCGACCGTTGACGCGGCCGACGGAGATCCGCCGCTCTCGGGCGCCGAGCGCGCGCGCGACGACGTTCGCGCCACCGGCTGGAACGATCCCCAGCGCGACGCCGTCCCGGATGCCGTTCAGCGCCTCGTTGACGACGCCGTCGCCGCCGAGCACCCACACCTCGTCTCCGGCCGCCTCCCGCGCGAGCTCCGTGGCATGGCCACGGTGCTCGGTGCGCAGAACTTCAGCCGGCCGCAGACGGTCTTCGACCTCTGCGATCCGCTGCTCCGTGACGCGGCTCGCGTTGCGGATTGACGATGAGCGTTCGGCGCGTCAGATGACGAACGCCTCCGGCCGCGCCTCGTCCCGCTCGAAGCGCTCGAGCGCGAAGGGCGACAGGTCGAGCGTGGGCTCGCGGCCGGCGACGAGCTCGGCGACGTGCTCGCCGACCGCCGGCGCCTGCTGGAAGCCGTGTCCCGAGAAGCCCGTCGCGTACAGGAAGCGGCTCGGCTCGGCGGCCTCGCCGACGATCGCGTTGTGATCGGGGCTGACCTCGTAGTAGCCCCACCACGACGACTGCACCGGGAGCTCGGCGAGCACCGGCAGGCGGCGCGCGGCGGGCACCGCCACTTCCTCCAGCGTCTGCTCGCGGCCGCCGAAGGCAAGACCCGGGCCCCTCGCGGTGGAAGTAGAAGCTCGTCGAGAAATCGACGGTCAGGGGCAGACGTGCCGGCAGCCCGCCGTCCGAGGGCGTGAAGTGCATCCACCGCCGCTCGCCGCGCACGGGGATATCCACGCCGGCCATCGCGCCGACCTCCTCGCGACCAGGCGCCCGCACAGCAGACGACCGTCTCCGTCGCGATCCGGCCCTGCGTCGTCTCCACCCCGACGATGCGACCGCGCTGGACGTCGATGCCGGTGACCGGGCAGCTCTGCCGGACGTCGGTGCCATGCGCATACCACTGCACGACGTCCTCTGGCGTGACGTATCCGTCGATCTCGCAGAAGGTCGCCGCCAGCAGGCCCTCGGGGTCGATCTGCGGCACGATCGCGAGCGCCTCGTCGACCGAGAGCTCGCGAGACGGCACTCCGAGCGCGTGCTGCAGCGCAAGCGCGGCCCGGAAGCGCTCGACGTCGGCCTCGTTGTCCAGCAGAAACAGATAGCCGTGCTGGCTGGAGCTCGACGCCGTCCATCCGCTCGAGCTCGTCGAGCGAGCGCAGGGCGATGCGGACGTTCAGCTCGTCGGCGAACTGCGCCCGGAAGCCGCCGGCCGACTTGCTCGTCGAGCCGGAAGCGAGCACGTCCCGCTCGAGCAGCACGACGTCGTCGATCCCGAGCTGACGGAGGTGCCAGGCGACGCTCGTCCCCATGGCGCCTCCGCCGACCACCACTACCTCGGCCGTGTCGCGCACGGCCGCATTCTCTCGTGCTGCTAGATGATGACGACGAGGAAGGGCGCGTTGATCGGCGGCAGGAAGTTGTCCTGCGTGCCCACGCCGCGGAGGATCACGCGGTAGCCGCCGTCGGCCAGCGGCTGGCAGGAGATGCTGCCGGCCTGGGGCGACATGCTGCTGGCGAGGCAGCTCGCTCCCGAGATGCCGAGCGCGCGAACGTCGTACTGCCCGCTCCCGCCGTGCTTCACCTGGATCGCCCGCCTGTGCAGTTGAAGCGACGGCTGAACGCCCTTGGGTTGGCCGTGTACTTGCTGGGCAGGTTCTCGATTCCCTGGCCGGGAATGCCGGTGACGACGGCGATCGCGCGCACGGCGCCGTTCTGGCAGCGCTGCTGCGGAACGGCCGCCCTCTGGCCGATCGCAAACGCCGAGCCGCCGAGAGCGAAGAGGAGCGCGAGGCCGGCGATGACGAGCGCCGGTGACACGCGGAAACGACGGGGGTCCATGTTTCCTCCTTGGTTGTCGGGAGCACTATCTCCCGAAAGGACCGCGGGGAAACGCTACGCCGGTGTGGAGTAGCCGCGCATGCCGTCGACGAGCAGCCGGAAGAAGCGGTCGGCCAGCTCTTCCGTGTCACGGCCCTGCCTGGAGCCAGGTGTACGCCCAGTTGGCGGCGGAGAGGAAGAGCAGCGCCGCGGCGCCCTCGTCGAGGTCGGAGCGGAGCTCGCCCTGCTCGCGGCCCTCGCGGAAGAGCGCGCGGATCCGTTCCTCGTAACGCCTGCGCTCGGCCACGAAGGCCTCCCGCCGCTCGTCGGAGAGATACCGCCACTCGCGCGTGAACACGGTCGCCACGTCGAGCTGCTCCGCCACCACCCGCAGGTGGGCCTGGAGCGCGAGGCGGATGCGCTCGACGGCGGGCACGCGCTCGGGCACCTCGTCGAGCGCCTCGTGGAACGCCGCCGCGCCGGTCGACGCGATCTCCCAGAGCAGGTCCTGCTTCGACTCGATGTGGGCGTAGAGCGAGCCCTTCTGCACGCCCATGGCCGCCGCGAGATCGCCGATCGACGTGCCGTGGTAGCCCTTCTCCGCGAAGAGCCGCGCAGCCTCTCGCGTGAGCTCGGAGCGCCGTGTGGCCATGGTACGCTCGTAGCCTAACGATCGTTCGGTTGGGAGGCCCTCGTGACGACGAAACCACGCACTGAGCAGGAGTTTCTCGAGCACGTCCAGGCCGGCGGGCTCGTCGAGACGGGCGACTGGATGCCCGACGAGTACCGCGCGCGGCTCGTGAAGTTCATCGAGATGCACGGCAACTCGGAGCTGATGGGCGTGCTCCCCGAGCGCGAGTGGATCCTCCGCGCGCCGACGCTGCAGCGCAAGCTCGCCCTGACGGCCAAGGTGCAGGACGAGGCCGGCCACGCGCAGCTCATCTACCGCGTCGTCGAGGACCTCGGCAAGCCGCGCGAGCAGTGCCTCGCCGACCTCATCTCGGGCAAGTCGAAGTTCCACAACGTCTTCCATTACCCGACGAAGAGCTGGGGCGACGTCGGCGTCATCGCGTGGCTCGTCGACGCCGCGGCCATCATCTCGCAGAAGGCGCTGCTCAAGTGCTCGTACGCGCCGTACGCGCGGATCATGAAGAAGATCTGCTGGGAGGAGTCGTTCCACATCCTCCACGGCCGCGACGTCATCCTCACGATGATGCTGGGCACGGACGAGCAGCGCGAGCTCGTGCAGGAGGCGCTCGACCGCTGGTGGGGGCCGCTCATGCAGTTCCACGGGAACCCGATCGAGGCGGACGACGATCCGACGTACCAGTGGCGGATCAAGAGCCAGGCCAACGAGGAGGCGCGCCAGCAGTTCCTCGACGGCTACGTGCCGCAGATCTGGGAGCTCGGGCTGACGGTGCCCGACCCGAAGCTCGAGAAGCGCGACGACGGCGTCTGGGAGTACACCGAGCCCGACTGGGACGAGCTGAAGCACGTCGTCACCGGCCACGGCCCGATGACCGAGGAGCGGCTCGGCTTCCGCAAGACGACGCGCGAGGAGACGGCCTGGGTGCGGGACGTCGTGCTCGCGCGAGGCGGCATGAGCGACGAGCGTCCGCCGCAGCTCGATCCGGCGCTCGTCAACGAGTTCGTGTCGGTTGCGCACGCCGACCTCGACGAGGTGAAGCGGCTGCTGGCGCAGGAGCCCGCGCTCGTGAAGGCGTCGTGGGACTGGGGCGGCGGCGACTTCGAGACGGGTCTCGGCGCCGCGGCGCACATGGGCAACCGCGAGATCGCGCTCTTCCTGCTCGAGAACGGCGCGGCGCTCGATCTCTTCGCCGCCGCCATGCTCGGCTACGTCGAGGTCGTCCAGGCGATGCTGGCGGAGCATCCGGAGCTGCGCGACGCAAAGGGCGCGCACGGCATCCCGCTGCTCGTCCACGCGCAGCAGGGCGGCGAGCAGGCGCGCGCGGTGGTCGAGCTGCTGGAGGCGTCGTGATCTACGAGGTGTTCCGGCAGGAGCGCCAGGGTCAGCCGTTCCAGCACGCGGGCTCGTTCGAGGCGCCGGACGAGGCGTTCGCGCTGACGTACGCGCGTGAGTTCTACGGCCGCCGCGGCGAGTCGGAGGCGCTCTGGGTCGTGCCGCGTCGAGGACGTGACCGAGATCGACGAGTTCGTGGACGAGCTGGAGCGCAACTACCACCGCGTCGACGGCTACTCGCTGAAGGAGAAGCTGGGAGGGCTCGTGAACGAGCAGGAACTGCTTCTCCAGCTGGCTGACGACGAGCTCGTCGTCGGGTGGCGCGACTCCGAGTGGACGGGCATCGCGCCGTTCCTCGAGGAGGACGTCGCGCTGTCGTCGATCGCCCAGAACGAGATCGGCCACGCGCGCGCGATCTACGAGCTGCTCGCGGAGGACGCCGACGAGCTGGCCTTCGACCGCGAGCCGGAGGAGTACGTCTGCGCGCCGCTCGTCGAGCTGCGGCTCGTGCCCGACTGGGCGCGCACGATCGCCCGCCGCGTGCTCTACGAGGCTGCGGACGAGCTGCGGCTCGAGCAGCTCAAGGCGTCGAGCGACGCCGATGTCGCCGGCCTCGCGGCGAAGATCGACCGCGAGGAGGCGTACCACCGCATGCACGCGCAGATGTGGGCCGACCGGCTGGCGGACGAGCCGCGCTACCGCGAAGCCGTCGACGAGCTCTTCCCGTATGCGCTGGGCGTCGTCGACGCCGAGCTGCGGCCGGCGCTCGCCGAGCGCGTCGGCCTCGCGAGAAGTGTCGAGGCCGTCGAGCGCGGCGCGCACATCGACGAGTGGCCGGCACTGTGGGACGAGATGACGATCGTGCGGCGCTCCGTGCCGGGTGCGGCATGGTGACCGAAGCCGCAGGTCTGGGAGGCGCTCGCCGAGGTCGCCGACCCGGAGATCCCGGTCGTCTCGCTCGTCGACCTGGGCGTCGTGCGCGACGTGCGCGTCGAGCACGGCCGCGTGCACGTCGGGTTCACGCCGACCTTCCTCGGCTGCCCGGCGCTCGAGGTGATGCGCGACCAGCTGGCCGCGAAGGTGGCCGAGCTCGGCGCCGAGCCCGACATCGAGGTGATCCGCGACGACTCCTGGTCGACCGACCGCATCACGCCCGAGGGCCGCGAGAAGCTTCGTGCGGCCGGCTTCGCGCCGCCCGCACCGCGTTCGGCCGGCGAGACGACGCTCGTGCAGCTCCAGACGGGGAGCTTCCGCTGCCCCTACTGCGGCTCCACCGACACGAAGCTCGAGAACATCTTCGGCCCGACCCCCTGCCGCTCGATCCGCTACTGCAACGCCTGCCGCCAGCCCTTCGAGCAGTTCAAGACGATCTAGTGCGCAGCACACTCGTCGCGCTCGCACTTGCTCTAGCGGTGACACCGGTCGTCGTAGGGTGTGGGAGCAAGGGATCAGCCTCCTCGACGCTGACGGCAGCGGAGTGGCGGCGGCAGGCGAACGCGATCTGCCGCGAGATCGGCCCCAGGATCCGTGCCGTGCAGAGGCCCGTCGCCGAAACGCAGATCCTCCCGTTCACGGCCGAAGTGATCCCGCTCTGGAAGAACGAGGAAGAGCGGCTCCGCGCCCTCGTCCCGCCGAGGCAGCTCGCCATACCGGCCGAAGAGCTCGCGGACGCGCTCTCCGAGGTGAACCTCTCGCTGCTCGAGATCCACATCGCGACGCAGCGCAACGACGGGCTCCGCCGGTACTACGCGGTGAGGCGGCTCGACACCGCCGGACGCGGCGTGAAGCTCCGGTCGCGAGCGCTCGGTCTGCCGGCCTGTGCCAGGCAGCGCGTGCGCTAGGGACCAGGAGGGCTGGCGAAACAGTGGCTGTGCCGCCGGAATCACGCTGGAGGCCGCGCTCCTCCCCCCCGGCGACGAGCACCGTTCCGCCAGCCCTCCTACAGCTCGCGGCCGATTCCTTGCTCCCGCGCCAGCGTGACCGCAGCCGCGCCGGCGGCGACGTCCCAGGCCGCGATGCCGTTGGACTTGAAGACGACGATGTCGTCGTCCGACTGGCGGCCGGACAGCTCCCCGGCCACGACCTCGGCCAGCTCGTGCACCTCCAGCCAGTCGAGCACTCCGTGGGCGATCGGCTCGATGAGATCGCCGGATTCGAGCCGCGCGTCCTCCAGCGAGTCGCAGCAGACGAACGCGGCTCGCTCGAGCACCGTGTTGTCCAGCTCGCGGTTGCTCGGCACGTTCGCGCCGGCCGCGCACACGAGCGCGCCGGGTCGCAGCCACTCCCCACGCAGCACGGGATCCTTGGACGTCGTGATCGTGACGACGACGTCCTGAGCGGCCGCCTCCTGGTGGCTCTCGGCGGGCTCGGCTCCCATCGCGGTGCGCGAACGCCTCCCGCCGCTTGGGATCGCGGCAGAAGACGACCGTCGACGAGATCTCGGGCAGCGCGGCCCGAACCGCCGCGATCTGCGTCTCCGCCTGCCGCCCGCAGCCGATGACGCCGAGGCTGGCCGCACCCTCCTTCGCCAGATACTTCGCCGCGACGCCGCTCGCAGCTCCGGTGCGCAGCCTGCCGAGCATGTCGGCCTCGATGATCGCCAGCACGTCGTGCCGCTCCGCGTGAAACAGCGTGACGACGAACTTCGCGCCGTCGGGGCCGGCTGCATACGCCTTCACGCCGGCCACGCCGAGCCCCAGATCGGACGCCGCCATCACCGCCAGCCGGCCGGATTCGAGGCGAAGCCGGTAGCGCGGCTTGTTCTCGATCACGCCCGCGGCCTGTCGGCGGAACGATCCCTCGACCGCCTCCAGCGCATCGCCGATGGTGACGACGGCCTCGACGTCCTCCTCGGTCAGGTACAGCGCCACAGCCGAAGCCTATTGGCCAGATGCGGGAGGGGCCTTGCGGCCCCTCCGGCGGCTGTCTATTTGCTCCTGCCGTGGAAGGCCATCACGACAGGAAGCGCGGCACGCGGATTGCGGCCCCTCCGCGCCGCGCGCCGAGGTGAGCCCGCACCGCCTCGACCAACCGCTCGAGACCGCCTGGGTTCCGGCGACCGCGCACACCGTCAGGTGAGTGCGGGTGCGCGTTCACCAGCGCTGCGCGCACGAGCCGCTCCTCGTGTCGCAGCCGGGCGATCTCGTGGTGTGTCGAGGGGTGTGCGCTCATTGCTCACGACGATAGGCAGGCTCCGGCGGGTCGTCGTTCGCGTGCGCGACGTTGCGAATGTCGCGCCCGTGACAGAAGGAACGGACGTTACGCGAGCGGCGTGAGGACACGGAGCCCAGGGACGCGCCGGAACTCGGCGGCATTCCCGGTCGCGACACCAACCCGTGTGCAAGCGCAGTAGCGGCAATCCACAGATCGTGGGCGCCGACGGCTTCACCGCGGCGAGTGAGCTCGACCCAAACCTCGGCGTGCACGCGGGCGACGAACTCCGTGATCGGGATCGGGTCGAAGACGGCGATGACATGCTCCACGAAGCACGCCGCCGGGCCCACGCATCTCCAGTCGCTCGATGTGCACCGTGAAGCAGCTCGCTCACGGTAATGACGCTGATCGCACGGTCCTGGTCTCCCAGTAGAGACTCGAGGCGATCCGGCGCACCACGCTCGCGATCGACCAGGAGGTCGGTGTCGATCAGGACGGCCAGGAACCCTCCGGCGGGCCGACCCGCGACGGATCCGGCGGAGATCGGTCGCGAACTCGTCGTCGACCGGAGGGGCCGTGTCGAGGAGCTCCCGGAAACGCTCGGCCGAGAGCAATCGCCGCTTGGGCGGGCAGAGCAACGCGGCGACGGCGCCGTTGCGGACGATCTCGATCTCCTCGCCGGCCGCGACACGATTGAGCACGGCGGAGAAGCTCCGTGCTGCTTCGGTCGCGGTCAGCCGAGTCATGAGCCCAGGGTATCAGATAAATCTGATCTGTTGCGAATGTCGCGTCCGTGACACAGACTGTGCCACGTGGAGTGGACGCTGCTCGAGGGCCTGCCTCCCGAGGACGTCCGCCGCCTGCTCGCGATCGCCCGGCGGAGGACGTTCCGCAAGGGGGAGGTCGTCTTCCACCGCGACGATCTGGCCGAGTCGCTGCACCTCATCGTCAAGGGCCGCTTCGCCGTGCGGATCACGACTCAGCTCGGCGAGACGGCCTTGCTGGACGTGATCGGCCCGGGCGAGGCGTTCGGCGAGCTCGCGCTGCTCTCACCCGGGTCGCGGCGGTCGGCGACCGTCGAGTCGTTGGACGACGGCGAGACGCTCTCCGTCTACCGTGACGACTTCGCGCTGCTCCAGTCAGAGCACCCGGGCGTCAAGGACGTGCTCTTGCGGCTGCTCGCCGAGCAGCTCGCCCGGGCCAGCGACCGCATCGTCGAGGCCCACTACACCGATGCCGAGACACGCGTCCGCCGCCGGCTGCGCGACCTGGCCGTACGCCAGGGACAGCCGGCCGTCTCCATGACGCAGGAGCACCTGGCCGAGATGGCCGGCACGTCGCGGGCGACGGTGAACCGGGTCCTGCGCGAGGAGGAGCGGCGCGGCACGGTGGCGCTCAGCCGCGGCTGCACGACTGTGATCGATCTCGAGGAGCTCTCGCGCCGCTGCTAGCCGGTGACGAACATCGGCAGCTGTCCGCGTAGCGTCCGCACGCTGCCGTCGGCGAGGTCGATCACGCGCACGGTCGGCGGGTACGCCTCCTCGCCCACGACGTACGCATACCCGCCCGTGGACTGAACCCACGAGACCGGCTCGCCATCGAGCACATGCCACAGCTTCTCGCCGTCGAGCGTGTATGCGGCGAGGCCCATCCCGGTCCAGGTCCCATCACCTGCACCCTGGTCGCCGGCGACGAGCAACCTGCCGCTCGCGAGCGAGCGCGTAGCTCGCTCGCGCCTCGAGGCGTCGCATCGTCCCGCTCGGCACGTCGACGAGATCGACGCCGGACGGGTCGCGGCGCAGCCGGTCGTAGTTCGATCCCGCCACCGCGAGCCTCCCGTCGCCGAGGGCCACCGCCTGGCGGTGCCAGCCGCTCACCACCTTCGCGAGCGCGGCCGGGCGCCTGACGTCGCGGTAGGAGACCGCGAGCGTGTCGAGATCCACGTCCGCGACGAGACTCGACTGGCCGACGGCATACGCATGCCCCGCAGCGAGGTCGACGGCGAGGCCAGGGGAGGCGATCCGGTAGTCCGGCTCGTCGTCCGAGCCCGACTGCTCACCCCCGGCGGAGATGCGCTCGAGCGTGACCGTCCGGGCTCCCCCGTCGCGGTCCACGACGAGCAGCGAGGCCGGCCCGACGCCCTCGCCGAGCCGGCCCAGGGCGACGACGCCGTTTCCCGCGCGCGCCCACGTCGAGTAGCCGGTGAAGGCAATCCGCCTCACGACGCGACGGGCAGCCGGGTCGGCCACGAGCAGCGCCTGGCCGCCGAGCCGGTCGTTCCATTCGAGCGCGAGCACGCGATTTGCGGCCGGCCACGAGATCGGATGGACGCTCCACCCCGGCCGCGGAGCCACGCGCGCAACACGGCTTCATCCGCTTGACGTCGACGATCTGCGAGGCCGCGCGCCGGCGCTGCCCGCGACAGCTCGCGCCCGTTCGGAGACATGACGACGGCGAAGGCGCCGCGGAGCTTCACGACGCCGCGCTTGAGCTGCTTCAGCGTCTGCGGGTTGAGCCAGACGAGCTTCGGTTGCTCGAATCTCACCGCCGACGACGGCGAGCGCAGCCGTCGCGTGGACGACAGCCGGTTCCTTCGCGGCGGCGACCGGCTGCCCGGCCGAGCCCGCAACGACTGCGCCGGCGAGAACGGTGAGCAGAGCTGCGAAGCGCTTCATGATGTCTCCTACACCGAAGACTGCCGGAGGTTCCCGATGGCGAAGGCAATCGAGACGCTCTCGTCGGGCATCAAGGATCGGGCACTACGCCCTGGGTGCCCACGGTGACGGGTTGCAGACAGGTCGATAATGATGAGGCATGGAAGTGGTCAACATCTTCAGCGCCGAGAGTGCCGAGGGCAGGGTCGACGTGGCTCCCGCCGTGGGGTCGAGCGCGACCTTGATGTTCATCTACGACCTTGGCCCCGGTCAGCGCCAATCCCCGTATCACTACGAGTACGAGGAGGAATGGCTGCTCGTCGTCGACGGCACGCTCGTGCTGCGTGCGCCTGATGGGGAGCACACCCTGGAGCGAGGAGACGTCGTCTGCTTCCCGGCCGGTCCTGCCGGAGCGCATCAGCTCATGAACCGCAGCGAGTCACCGGCGAGGACATTGATGTTCTCGAGCTCGCGAGCGCCCGCGGTCTCCGTCTACCCCGACAGCGACAAGATCGGCGTCTGGCCGGGCGACGAGGAAAACGACCTGGTCTTCAACCGCGGGACGGCGGTGCCGTGGTCGGAAACACGGGACTAACTCGTTTTCGGCGTTTGCGCACAATTGACGTAAAGGGGGTGGCCCCCCAACGCACCAGCCGCGGGCGCCCTCTTCGCCAGCAAGGGCTGGCGGCCGGCTTGACGGGGCTACACTGAGCCGGTAGGCGCCCGTAGCTCAGGGGATAGAGCGCTGCCCTGCGGAGGCAGAGGTCGCACGTTCGAATCGTGCCGGGCGCATGGCCTCCGCTCTTCTTCCACAAGGAGGGTCAGATGCCGATCCGCGAGAGCATCGACATTGCCCGACCGCCGGAGGAGGTCTGGGCCTACGCCACCGATCCGGCACGCCTGAAGGAGTGGCAGGAGAGTCTCGTCGAGGCCAAGGAGCAGACTGAAGGACCCACACGAGTCGGGAGCCGTATAACGCAGACGCGCCGGGTGGGTAAAGGCACGCGCACGTTCACTCTGGAGGTGATCGCGCATGAGCCGCCAAGCCGCTTTGCGTTCAGAGGGATCGACGGAATGGTGCGGTCCCGAGGGACGATCACGTTCGAACCACTCGACGGCGGTCAGCGCACCCGGTACTCAGTGGAGTTCGATGTCGAGGGACACGGGCTCGGCGTACTGCTCACCGCACACGCTCGCCGCATTGTCCGGAAGGAGCTTCCCGAGAACCTGCAGCACCTCAAGCAGAAGCTGGAGCCGTCCTAGCCCCGAGTCGCCGGGCGTGTGAGGTGCCCACCGTGAGCTCCGCGTCCGCCGGTACCTCGCGCCTGACGTAGGCGAGCGCGGCGATGCGATCGCCGTCGCGAACGGCGCTCGTGACGCGACCGACCACCTTGCCCTCGTATGACAGCTCGGCGTCGTAGGCGGGAAGCTCGTCGCCCTCGATCTCGAGGACGCGCAGCCCACGGTTGGCGCGCCCGCGGTAGTGCAGCCGGGCGACCGGCTCCTGGCCCGGGTAGCAGCCCTTCGTGAACGAGATCGCGCGCTCGTCGAGCCCGGCCTCGGCGGGCAGGATGCGGTCGTCGATCTCGTGACCCCAGCGCGGCGTGCCGGCGAGCACGCGTAGCCGCTCGAGCTCGCTCTCGTCCATCGTCGGCTCCAGCGGCTCGTCGAGCACCTCCACGGCCGGCGTGCCGTAGTCGTTCGTCGGAATGCCGTCGTCCCCGCCGAGCACGACGTGTGACGTGTGCTCCTCGGGCTCGATCTCCACCTGTGCGCGCAGCCGCATGCGCGTGAGGTGCCTGAGCACGACGTCGCCGAGCTCCGGCTCGGTCAGCAGCAGGAAGTCGTCCGGGCCTCGCCGCCAGACGACGAGCGGCGCGATGACGCGCGCCTTCGCGGTCAGCAGCAGCGCCTCGCAGACCTCCTGGGAGACGTCGTTGGACACCATCCGCTGGAGGAAATCCTCGGCGTCCGGCCCGCGCACGGCGACGTACGAGCGGGGCCGAAGGGCGACGCCTTCCATCTGGCTAGTGTAGGCAGCGTGCCCCTCTTCAGATCTCGGGCGGAGAAGAAGGTCGTCGAGGCCGGCTACGATCCGGCGCGGCTGCCGCCCGGCCAGTACCTGACCGACAAGTGGCCGGTGCTCCACGCCGGGATCCGTGCCGGAGACCGACCTCGCGACGTGGGACTTCCGCGTCTGGGGCCAGGTCGAGCGCGAGCTCGGCCTCTCGTGGGAGGAGTTCAACGACCTGCCGAGGGTCGAGGTGACCCAGGACATCCACTGCGTCACGCGCTGGAGCCGCTTCGACGCGACGTTCGAGGGCGTGCCGTGGAGCGCACTCGCCGAGCTCGCCTCGCCGAAGCCGACCGCGCGCTTCGCGATCGCCCACGCCGAGCAGGGCTACACGGCCAACACGCCGCTCTCGTTCCTCGAGGAGCCGCTCGCCGTGCTCGCCACGCACGCGGACGGCGAGCCGCTGACGCCCGACCACGGCGGCCCGCTGCGCCTCGTCGTTCCCGGCAAGTACTTCTGGAAGAGCGCGAAGTGGCTGCGCGGGATCGAGCTGCTGTCGACCGACCAGCCCGGCTTCTGGGAGCGCTACGGCTACCACAACGACGCCGATCCCTGGAAGGAAGAGCGATATGGATTCTGAGCGTGGGGGAAACCATGTTTCCCCCACGAGCCCCTTCTTCACGAGCCGTTCGGCCGTCGCCGGTAAGCGACTGACGCCGTGATGCTCGAGGGGGTCTGGAGCCGGACTCGTCGCGCTCTAGCGAAGGTGCCGGCAAGCCGACACCTTCGTCCGTCGTTCCAGACAAGCGGCACTCAGTGGCCAGACAATCGCTCAAGGCACGACCGTCGGCATGAGCGGACGAGGGTGGCGGCTTGGCCGTCATCCTCGCTGACGGCAACGCCGTGCCCAGCGAGGCATTCCGAATCACCGAGCCCATCTGGCGACCTCTCACCACAAGAAGGTGGTCAGTGGCGGAGAGCATCGCGTTTCCGCCCACCTTGAACGAGAAAGGGCCGCCTAGTCGGCGGCCCTTCTGCCATCTGGAGATGGGGAGGTGGGCAAGAGTGGTATCGGTCAACCTGCCCGCCTCTCGTACCCCGTTCGAGTGAACTTCTCCAAACGACGAAGGTGCCGGCTAAGCCGGCACCTTCGCTAGAGCAAACAGTCGCTCCAAACCCTCTTCCCGTATCACCGATCCAGCTGCGGACCGGCGACGTGAAGAAGGGGGCATGTGGGGGAAACATGGTTTCCCCCACACGCTTTACATCATGTCCGGCATGCCTCCGGGCATTCCGCCGCCATGACCGTTCTTCTCCGGTGCCTCGGCGACGACGGCCTCGGTCGTGAGGATGTTCTTCCCGATCGAAGCCGCGTTCTGAAGCGCAGAGCGCGTGACCATGGTCGGGTCGATGATCCCGGCCGTCACGAGGTCCTCGATCTCGCCGGTCTCGACGTTCAGGCCCTCGCCCTTCTTGGCGCGGCGGACCTGGTCGACGACGACGGAGCCTTCGAGTCCGCCGTTGTACGCGAGCTGGCGGAGCGGCTCCTCGAGCGCGCGGAGGATGATCTGCGCGCCGGTCTTCTCGTCACCCTCGAAGCTGTCGAGCTTGATGGCGACGCCGAGTTCAGCAGCGCGACGCCGCCGCCCGAGCCGATGCCCTCCTCGAGGGCGGCACGGGTGGCCTTGAGCGCGTCCTCGACGCGGTGCTTCTTCTCCTTGATCTCGACCTCGGTAGCGGCACCCACCTTGACGACGGCAACGCCGCCGGCAAGCTTGGCCAGCCGCTCCTGGAGCTTCTCGCGGTCGAAGTCGGAGTCGGTGTTCTCGATCTCGGACTTCAGCTGCTTGATGCGCGCCTTGATCTCGTCGGAGTTACCGCCACCGTCGATGATCGTCGTCGTGTCCTTGTCGACGACGACCTTGCGGGCGCGGCCGAGCTGCGTGAGCTTCGTGTTCTCGAGCTTGAGGCCCATCTCCTCGGTGATCACCTCGCCACCGGCGACGATGGCGATGTCCTCGAGCATCCGCTTGCGGCGGTCGCCGAAGCCCGGCGCCTTGACCGCGACGGCGGTGAAGGTTCCGCGGAGCTTGTTGACGACGATCGTCGCGAGCGACTCGCCCTCGACGTCCTCGGACACGATCAGCAGCGGCCGGCCGGCCTGGATGACCTGCTCCAGCACGGGCAGGAGGTCCTTGACGGCGCCGATCTTCTGGTTCGCGATCAGGATGTACGGGTCCTCGAGCACGGCCTCCATGCGCTCGGGGTCGGTGACCATGTACGGCGACAGGTAGCCCTTGTCGAACTGCATGCCTTCCGTGAACTCGAGCTCGAGGCCGAACGTCTGGCCCTCCTCGACGTTCACGACGCCGTCCTTGCCCACCTTCTCGATGGCCTCCGCGATGACGTCGCCGATCTCGCGCTCGCGCGAGACGACGGTGCCGACACGGGCGATGTCCTCCTTGCCGGAGACCTGCTTCGAGTTCTTCTTCAGGTCCTCGACGACTGCGTCGACGGCCTTCTCGATGCCGCGCTTGAGCCCCATCGGGTTCGCGCCTGCGGCGACGTTCTTCAGGCCCTCGCGAACGATGGCCTGGGCGAGCACCGTGGCGGTGGTCGTCCCGTCACCCGCGACGTCGTCGGTCGACGTGGCGGCCTCGCGGATCAGCTGCGCGCCCTGGTTCTCGAAGACGTCCTCGACCTCGATCTCGCGTGCGATCGTGACGCCGTCGTTCGTGATCGTGGGCGCGCCGAACTTCTTGTCGAGCACGACGTACCGACCCTTCGGGCCAAGGGTCACCTTGACCGCGTCGGCGAGGATGTTCACGCCGCGCTCGAGCGCGCGGCGCGCGTCCTCGTTGAACTTCAGCTCCTTGTGAGCCATGTCTCTCCTCTTTCTCCTCGTCTACGCCTTCGCGCCGGCCAGCTCGCGCTTGCCCTTGGCCTTGGCCTTCGTGGCCACGACCTTGGCGAGCACGTCCGACTCGCGAAGGATCAAAAGGTCGTCGGCGCCGACTTTCACCTCGGTGCCGCCGTACTTCGAGTAGATGATCTCGTCACCCACCTCGACGTCCATGGGGATGTACTCCCCGTCCTCGTCACGGCCACCCGGGCCGACCGCGAGCACGCGGCCGCGCTGGGGCTTCTCTTTCGCCGTGTCGGGCAGAACGATGCCGCTCGCCGTCGTCTCCTCTTCCTCGAGGGCCTCGACGATGAGCCTGTCTCCTAGCGGCTGCAGGTCCATCCGCACTCCTCCTTGCTACTGACTTTGTGACACTTGCTGGCACTCCATTATCGAGAGTGCCAGGCCATTCTACAAAGGTTTGGTGGGGTCGCGCAAGGCCCTGGCCACCACATCGTTACAAGCTCTACCGTATCCAGCATGCGACGGGAGTTCTCGGCAGGCGGCGTGCTCGTCCGTCGCCTGCGCGGCAAGTGGTGGCTGGCGGCCATCCGGCCCGGCGGCAAGCGCGACGGCGTCTGGGCGCTGCCGAAAGGGCTGATCGGCGACGGCGAGCGGCCGGAGGAGACGGCACTGCGCGAGGTGGCCGAGGAGACCGGAGCCACGGGCCGGCTCGTGCGCAAGCTCGGCGACGTCCGCTACACGTACACGTGGCAGGGCGAGCGGGTGTTCAAGGTCGTGAGCTTCTACCTCCTGCGCTACGGGCGCGGCCGGCTCGGCGACGTGCCGCCCGAGCACGCGCACGAGGTGGCGGACGTGCGCTGGCTGCCGCTCGAAGACGCGCCGAGGCTGCTCGCGTACGGAGGCGAGCGCGAGATGGCCGAACGTGCGCTCGCGGCACTCTCCGACAACGCTTTATGATCCTTCGGCGCGCCACCCTCCCCCGAGCCGTGTACGCCCTCAACTTCTACTCACCGATCGTCGCCGACCAGCTGCGCAGCGGGCGCAAGACGGCCACCATCCGGCTCGGCGACAAGTCGGGGAAATACAAGAAGGGGATGATCGTCCAGGTCCTGTGCGGGTCGCGCTACAGCCCGCGCGAGCGGGTCTTCGACGCGGTCATCGACAAGGTCGAGGTCAAGGGGCTCGGCGAGCTGTCCCCGAACGAGGTCGAGCACGACAACCCGGAGCTCCGCTCCACCGAGGACATGGCCGAGTTCCTCGCCCGGCTCTACAACCGCGACGTCACCCTCGACGACACGGTGACGCTCATTCGCTTCTCTGAAATTCGCTCGTGACGGTCGGTCTCGAGGAGCAGCCCTTCTGGAGGCGACACCTCGGGGCTCTGATCCTCGGCGCGTTCGCTCTCCTCCTGGCCGTGATCGTCATCGGCCAGGTGTGGGAGGAGGGCGATGTCGCCGACTGGCTCGCAGAGTTGCCGGAGGAATGGGCGTACATCCTGTGCTTCCTGTTCGTCTGGTTCGATGCGGTCATCCCGATCTTCCCCGGCGAGACGACGCTGAGCGCCGCTTCGACGCTCGCCGCAGACGGAGAGCTCGAGCTCCCGCTGGTCATGCTGGCCGGAGCGCTCGGAGCGATCGTAGGAGACTCGTCGCTCTTCTGGATCGCACGCAGGAGCGCCAAGAGAGTGCAGGGGCAGCTGGACAAGGCGCTCGAGAACCCCAAGGTGCACGCGGCCTGGGAGGCCCTCGACCGCTCTCCCGGCCTCCTGATCGTCGCAGGACGGTATGTCCCGGGGATGCGCTTCGCCGTCAACGCATCCATGGGTCTCTCGAAGATCCCCTACCGCCGTTTTCTGCCCTGGTCGGTCCTCGGCGGCGTTCTGTGGTCGGTCTACACGTGCGCGCTCGCCTACAAGGTGGCAACCACGCTCTCCGGCTATCCGATGGCGTCGCTCGTCATCTCCTCGCTCATCACGTCCGCCGCGCTCGTGGCGATCTTCTTCGTCGATCGGCGAAGGAGAAGAGGGAGAGCAGCGGACGCGGCCGCGCCGACCGCCGTGGAGTAGGCCGGCGTGGGCGAGGCGTTTTTCTGGGGACTGCTAGCGGGCTCGTCGCTCGTCATCGGTGGGCTAGTCGCCCTCACGGGCCTCGTTCGCACGCGCGTCCTCGGCCTCGTCATGGCCTTCGGTGCCGGCGTCCTCATCAGCGCCGTCGCCTACGAGCTCGTCCAGGAGGCATTCACGACCACCGACTCGGGCGGTGCCGTCGCGCTCGGGATTGTTCGCCGGCGCGGCGGTGTTCTTCCTGGGTGACGCGGCGATCGACCAGCTACGGCGGCGCAGAGCGCAAGAGCATGGGCGGTGCCCAGGCTTCAGGCTCGGCGTACGCGATCGTCCTGGGCATCGTGCTGGACGGCATTCCCGAGTCGATGGTCATCGGCCTGGGCCTCCTGGAGGGCGGCGGGGTCAGCGCCGCCGTCATCACCGCCGTCTTCCTCTCGAACTTGCCCGAGGCGATCGCAGCCACGAGCGGGCTCCTGACCGCCGGCTGGCGCCGCGGGAGGATTCTCGGCCTGTGGACGCTCGTGATGCTCGTCACCGGGCTCGCCTCGCTCGCCGGGTACGCACTCTTCGACACGGCGTCCGACGAGACGGTGGCGTTCGTGCTCGCCTTTGCCGGAGGCGCCGTGCTGACGATGCTGGCAGACACGATGATGCCGGAGGCGTTCGAGCACGGCGGCAAGCTCGTCGGCCTCGCGACGACGCTCGGCTTCGCAGTCGCCTTCGCGATTTCCGCGCTCGAATAACGAGCCGCGATAGACTCGCGGCGTCCCCCCGAAAGGAGACGTAGATGCTCGCTGCGGACTACCCGTTCCTCGACGTCCTCTGGACGATGCTGATCTTCTTCGCCTGGATCATCTGGTTCTGGCTCCTCATCACGGTCTTCGCAGACATCTTCCGCCGCCACGACATCGGCGGTGGCATGAAGACGCTCTGGATCATCTTCGTGATCCTCCTGCCGTTCCTCGGCGTGTTCATCTACCTCATCTCGCAGGGCACGAGCATGGCCGAACGCAATGTGAAGGGAATGGAGGCCCAACAGGCGCAGCAAGAGGCCTACATCAAGTCCGTCGCAAGCTCCGGCGGCGGCGCTGCCGAAGAGATCGACAAGGCCAAGAAGCTGCTCGACTCCGGCGCCATCACGCAGGCCGAGTTCGACGCCATCAAGGCCAAGGCACTCGCAACATAGACAAGCTCGTCCCCGGAGGCTTCACGGCCTCCGGGGACTTCCCGCGCTCGGGCGTTCGTGACGGACACGTTTCCCGCACTCAGGCCACGGCCTAGCCTGGGGCCCTCCGTGCCCGGAATCGTTGGCTCCGCGACGTGACGCGCGACGGCACCCGCGCCGCGCTGACCTCGTACGCGAACACGCTCGTACCGCGGTCGCTGGCCGAGGTGGCACCGGGACTAGCGTTGTTACTGCGGTATCCGCGCTCGTACCTCCGGTCCGACCTCGTGGCGGGGATCACAGTCGGAGCGGTGGCGGTGCCCGCGTCCCTGGCGATGGCGGAGCTCGCCGGGGTACCTGTGCAGTACGGCTTGTATGGAACGTTCTTGCCGCTTGCCGTCTACGGGCTGCTCGGGACGTCGCGGCAACACGTCGTCGGGCCCGACGCGACGCTGGCGGCGCTGACCGCAGTGACGGTGGCCCCGATGGCCATGGTCGGAGGGGAGGTCGACCCGGCGCGCTACGTGGCGCTCGCTGCGGCTCTGGCGCTGGCGATGGGTCTGTTGCTCTTCCTGGCAGGCGCGCTCCGGCTGGGTTTCGTCGCGGACTTCTTCGGCAAGCCGGTGCTGCTCGGCTACATCAACGGCGTTGCGCTGATCGTGATCTCGTCCCAACTCGGCAAGCTCCTCGGGATCAGCGTCGACGCGGACGACTTCTTCGCCATCGTGTGGGAGGTCTTGTCGGAGCTCGGCGACGCGAACGGGCCGACCGTGCTCCTCAGCGCGGGGCTGCTGTCGGCGGCAATCGCGACTCGGCGCGTCCTTCCTGTCCTCCCGCCGTCTCTCGTGGTGCTCGCGCTCGCACTCGTGGTCGCGGCGCTCGTCGACCTGGAGGATCACGGGATCGCAGTCGTCGGCGAGGTCGAGGGCGGGCTGCCCTCGTTCGGGCTGCCAGGAGTCGGAGCAAGCGACTTCCTCGATCTCGTGCTCCCCGCGGCGGCATTCGCGCTCGTCGCCTTCGCGGATCTCATCGCGACCGTACGCACCTTCGCTCAGAAGCACGGCTACGAGGTGGACGCCAACCGTGAGCTGACCGCGATCGGCAGCGCCAATCTCATCGGCGGCCTGAGCGGGGCGTTTCCCGTCTCCTCCTCCAACTCCCGGTCCGCGGTCAACGACTCAGCAGGCGCGAAGTCGCAGGCTGCTGTTCTCGTCGCCGCGGCGGTCGTCGGGCTCTTCCTGCTCTTCGCGATGCCCCTGATCGAGCCGCTGCCGACGGCGGCGCTCGGAGTGATCATCGTGGTTGCGGCGGCGGGACTGATCAACTTCGACTCCATCCGGCGGCTCAGTCACGTGCGCTCTGCCGAGGTCGCGCTCGCGCTCGTCGCCTTCGGCGGCGTGCTCGTCTTCGGCGTCGTCGGCGGCGTCGTCGTCGCGATCGCGCTCTCGATCGGCGTGTTCCTCTACCGCTCGGCGCGTCCGCACGATGCCGTTCTCGGGCGCGTCGACGACGTCGACGGCTATCACGACATCGCGCGCTGGGAGGGTGCCCAGACGGTGCCCGGACTGCTCGTCTACCGCTTCGATGCGCCGCCGTACTTCGTCAACGCGGAGTACCTCAGACAGCGCGTGCTCGAGCTTGTCGACGCGTCCGAGGACGTCAGGTGGTTGGTGCTCAACGCCGAGGCATGGACATATCTCGACGCGACGGCGATCGACGTGCTGACGCAACTGCATGGCGAACTCGAGGAACGCGGCATCGCGCTCTGCTTTGCCCGCCTGAAGGGACGACAGCGCGAGATCTTCGAGGAGACGGGCCTCACCGCCCTGATCGGACGCGAACGCCTCTTCCCCACGGTCCGGGCTGCGGTTGCCGCGTTCGAGGCAGACGCTACGGACCGGCGGAGCTAGCCGCCGCCGCCTAGGCGCTCACCCCTTGGGCCGCGGCGACGTGCGCGCCGCCCTCGTGCAGCGCCAGCTCGTCCTCGTGGGTGCCCGGCTTGAGGTCGAAGACGACCTTCTTCACCGTGCCGGTGAAGGGGTAGGGCGACTTCGCGGCGTAGGCGCGGTCGACGGGGAGGCCGTTGTCGCGGCCGATGTCCATGCCGGCGTAGGCCGTGAAGCGGACTGGCGACCGTGCTCTCCATCCGCCCCTCGCCGATCTGCTCGTCGTTCGCGTACAGGGAGACCGTTCCGCCGGCCCTGCGCTCCTGACGGTCGGCGTCGAACAGCATGCGGACCGTGACGTCCCCGGTCGGGATGGGCTCGGTCGAGACCTGCTCGTACCGCTCGACGCCCATCAGTCGAATAGCTGTGGTGCAGCAGGCCGTTCTCGTCGACCCAGAGCGAGAAGCCGCCCATCTCGTCCGCCTCGGCGACGATCACGCCCTCGGCGCCCTCCTCGGGGACCGAGAGCTCCGCCTCGATCGCGTAGGAGCGGCCGTAGACGCGCGGGATCATCCCGGAGGCGATGTTCTGGACGTCGCCGTAGAAGGTCTGGGTCGTGATCGTCGGCATCGGCGGCAGGATCCCGAAGAAGACCGAGAGCGCGGCCAGCAGCGGCAGCGACGTTGTGCTTCTCGGCCTCCTCCCAGAAGAGCTCCTTGAGCTCGGCGAGCTTCTCCGGGTTCTCTGCGGCGAGGTCCTTCGCCTGGCTGAAGTCGTCGGGGAGGTAGTACAGCTCCCAGGTGTCCTGCTCCGGGTCGTAGGTTCCGGGGGCCAACCTCGCCATCGTCGGCGGCGAAAGGTCCCACGGGATCCGGTCCAGCTTGCAGGCGGCCCACCAGCCGTCCTTGTAGATCGCCCGGTTGCCGAGGATCTCGAAGTACTGCACGGTGTGGCGCTCCGCGTGCGTTCGCGTCCTCGAAGGTGTAGAGGAAGCTCGTCCCCTCCATCGGCTTCTGGGCGGTCCCGTCCACGACCGTGGGCTCGGGGATACCGGCCGCTTCGAGGATCGTCGGCCCGACGTCGATGACGTGAGTGAACTGGGTCCGCAACCCGCCGGCGTCCTTGATCCGCTCCGGCCAGGAGATCACCGTGCCGTTGCGCGTGCCGCCGAGGTGGGAGGCGCACTGCTTGCCCCACTGGAACGGCGCGTTCCCGGCCCACGCCCAGGCGGACGCGTAGTGCGGCGCGTACGCGTCGGTGCCCCAGGCGTCGAGCCCGCCGTACTGCTCGATCAGCGAGAGCTGCTGCTCGGCGGTGAGGGCGAACCCGTTCTGCATCGTCAGCTCGTTGAAGGAGCCGGTCAGCGTTCCCTCCAGGCTCGCGCCGTTGTCCCCGAAGATGTAGATGACGAGCGTGTTGTCGAGCTCGCCCAGCTCCTCGATCGCGTCGAGCAGGCGGCCGACGTTCCAGTCGGTGTTCTCCTGGAAGCCGGCATACACCTCCATCTGCCGCGCGTACAGCGTCTTCTCTGCGTCCGAGAGAGAGTCCCAGGCGGGGAGCGCGTCCGGTCGCGGCGTGAGCTCCGCGTCCGGCGGGATCACGCCCAGCGCCTTCTGCCGTTCGAAGGTCTCCTCGCGGAGCACGTCCCAGCCCTGGTCGAACTTGCCGCGGTACTTCTCGCTCCACTCGACCGCGACCTGGTGCGGCGCGTGCGAGCACCCGGTCGAGTAGTAGATGAACCACGGCTTTTCCTGGTCCTGCGCGCGCACCCCGTGCAGCCAGCCCACCGCCTGATCGGTGATGTCATCCGGCCAGTAGTACTCCTTCGTGTCCTCGCCTCCGGGACGCCGATCGTCGTGTTGTCCTGCGTGATGAGCGGGTCGTACTGGCCCGCCTCGCCGCCGAGGATGCCCCAGAAGTGATCGAATCCCCACGCGTTCGGCCAGCGGTCGAACGGCCCGGCTGCACCCTGGACGTGATCGGGGGTCATGTGCCACTTGCCGAACCCGGCGGTCGAGTAGCCGTTGGCCTGGAGCGCGCGGACGAACGGAGCGCAGTCCTTCGGCACGTTCGCCGAGTAGCCGGGGAACGGGCCGGGGAACTCGCCGATCGACCCGAAGCCGACCGTGTGGTGGTTGCGGCCTGTCAGCAGGGCGGCACGCGTGGGCGAGCACAGCGCGACGACATGGAAGCGGTTGTACCTGAGGCCCTGGTCGGCGACCCGCGTCATCGCCGGGGTCGAGACGGGCCCGCCGAACGTCGACGGGTTGCCGAAGCCCGCGTCGTCGATGAGCACGAGCAACACGTTCGGCGCGCCCTCCGGCGGCGACGGCGTCATGGCGATCGTCCAATCGGCGACGGACGTGTCAATGGTTCGGCCGATCGCGCCTCCGAAGTTCGGATCCGGGATCGGCAGCACCGTGCGGTCGGGGCTGAACTTCCCCATCGCCTCGCCGAGCGACTCCTTCAATGCGCCCATGCCCTTCTTGTCGCCCTGGACGACCGACCGGAGCAGCGCGCCCCCGAGCGCCTGCTCGACGGCAAGCCGCTGCTCGTCGTCGAAGATCGCGATGATCCCGGCCGACCCCGGCGGCAGGTTCTCGCCGATCTTGTCGTGAATCTCGTTCTGGACCTTGTTGCGGGCGAACCTGCCCATCACCTTGCCCGCGACCGCGCCGACGGCGACCGACGCGAGCATCGGCGGCGCGAACAAGCCCACCGCGAGCCCGACGCCACCTCCCCACTTGACTCCCTTGCGGCCGAGGTTGTCGCCGGTCTGCTGTACCGAGACGCTGCCGTCCTCCGCGTGCGTGACGAGGATGACGCCCTCGATCGAGACCTTCTTCTCCTTGACGAGCGCGACGAGTGCGTCGAAGTCCTTCGTCGCCTCGTCGATGTCCTGGTAACCGGCAACGAGGACGTCGGTCGGCGTGTCGGCCATCATCTCCTCCTTTGATACGTGGGGGAACCGCGGCGCGCGCAGGCGTCGTCTGGTAGGGAGCCTATTCAATCAACGCCACGTGATCTACGCCACGTAGTGAAGGGATGGTGAACCCCTCGCCGCTTCGCCGGGAGTGTGATACTGGTCGCGAGCGGACGCAGCGCGTCCGGCCACAGCAGGCGTCGGACGGGCTGTCCACGCGGCGCCACGACTGGAAAGGAGACGCTGGTGGCTTACGACCTGGGATCTTCGAGGCGATGGACGGCCGTCGCACTGGCCGTTCTCTGTGCTCTCGTGCTCGCGGCTGCAGGGTGCGGTGGAGACGACGCGCCCTCAGTGTGTGATGACCTCGAGCAGGTGAGCTCCGACGTCGAAGAGCTGCAGGGGCTCGACCTCACTGAAGGGGAGAGCTCGATCGCGGACCTCGAAGAGTCGCTGGAGACGATCACAACGGATCTCGAGACCGCCAAGACCAATGCAGAAGCGGAGCTCTCGGAGCCGATAGCGGCAATGGAGACATCGCTCCAAGCGGTGTCCACGGAGTTCGACGCCGCCAAGGCGGACGACGATCTCAGTAGTACTGAGGCCCAAAGCCTCCTCGACTCGCTCGCGGCGGTGAGCACGTCGTGGGAGGCGCTGCAGGCCGCTGCTCCCGAGTGCGACTTGGGCGAGTAGCCCGAGGCGACGTGACAAGTGCAGAGCCGCCGTCTGCCTTTGAGGCGGACGGCGGCTCGTCCGACTCGTTACGCCTCGGCCGGGGCTCCAGCCTCCTGGTCGAGCTCGGCCAGCTCGATCGCGAGCCCGAGTGCACGCACGATCTTGCCCCCTGCAGAGGCGACGCGCGCAGTGCCCACGATCGGTGCAACGGCAGTGAGGACTCCGCGGACCTTGTCCGCGTCGATGCCAATCTCACCGGCGGCACCTAGGTTCATCAGGTATGAGGCCGGTGGAGCGTCGACTGCGACGAGTGCGGCGATCCGCACGAGCATCAAGGTTTCAGCATCGAGAGTCGCCGCGTCGATCGAGTCGGCGGTCATCTTCGCAAGCAGGTCGAGGACCGGAGTCTCGCTCGCTTGGCTAGACATCAGCGCTCCTTTCGTCCGAGTGGTTCCATCGACCGTTCTACCACTAGTCGAGGGTCAACGCCAACGCGCGACGTGACCGGGAACCACAACTAGGGTCTCGGGCCCAACGTGTCGACGCGCTGCCGGAGCAGCGCGAGGGCACGCCTCAGCTCCTGGAGCTGAGTGGCGAGGGTCTGTGCACGCTCCCGCTGCGCCTGAATAGTCGCCCTGAGCTGCTCGGCCTCGGCCTGGAGCTCCGCAGTCTGGGCCGCGAATGCGTCGGTTTCGGCCTGGCTGCTCTCGAGCGCTTCGATCCTGCTTGCGTGACTGGAGCCCCGGCTGGTTGCGGCACCAACGTCCTTCCCGAACGCGGCGACGTCGACGCTGACCTCCGCGAGCTGTTGGTCTGCGAGCAGCCCGCTCCGCTCGGCGAGAGTGCGCTGGAGCGACTGAAGCTGCTCCTGACCGCTACCGAGCTCCGAGCGCGTCGCGTTGGGTCTGTTGCTCTTCCTGGCAGGCGCGCTCCGCCTGGGTTTCGTCGCGGACTTCTTCGGCAAGCCCGTGCTGCTCGGCTACATCAACGGCGTTGCGCTGATCGTGATCTCGTCCCAGCTCGGCAAGCTCTTCGGGATCAGCGTCGGCGCGGACGACTTCTTCGCCATCGTGTCGGAGGTCTTGTCGGAGCTCGGCGATGCGAACGGGCCGACCGTGCTCCTGAGCGCGGGGCTCTTGTCGGCGGCAATCGTGACTCGGCGCGTCCTTCCTGTCGTCCCGCCGTCCCTCGTAGTGCTCGCGCTCGCACTCGTGATTGCCGCGCTCGCCGACCTGGAGGATCACGGGATTGCAGTCGTCGGCGAGGTCGAGGGCGGGCTGCCCTCGTTCGGGCTGCCAGGCGTCGGAGCAAGCGACTTCCTCGATCTCGTGCTACCCGCGACGGCATTCGCGCTCGTCGCCTTCGCTGACCTCATCGCGACCGTACGCACCTTCGCTCAGAAGCACGGCTACGAGGTGGACGCCAACCGTGAGCTGACCGCGATCGGCGGCGCAAATCTCATCGGTGGCCTGAGCGGGGCGTTTCCCGTCTCCTCCTCCAACTCCCGGTCCGCGGTCAACGACTCTACAGGCGCAAAGTCGCAGGCTGCTGTTCTCGTCGCAGCGGCGGTCGTCGGGCTCTTCCTGCTCTTCGCGATGCCCCTGATCGAGCCTCTCCCGACGGCGGCGCTCGGAGTGATCATCGTGGTTGCGGCGGCGGGACTGATCAACTTCGACTCGATCCGACGGCTCCGCCACGTGCGCTCTGCCGAGGTAGGGCTTGCGCTCGTCGCCTTCGGCGGTGTGCTCGTCTTCGGAGTCGTCGGTGGCGTCGTCGTCGCAATCTTGCTGTCAATCGGCGTCTTCCTCTACCGCTCGGCGCGTCCGCACGATGCCGTTCTCGGGCACGTCGACGACGTCGACGGCTATCACGACATCGCGCGCTGGGAGGGTGCCCAGACGGTGCCCGGGCTGCTCGTCTACCGCTTCGACGCGCCCCCGTACTTCGTCAACGCGGAGTACCTCAGACAGCGCGTCCTCGCACTTGTCGACGCGTCAGAGGACGTCAGGTGGTTCGTGCTCAACGCCGAGGCATGGACATATCTCGACGCCACGGCGATCGACGTGTTGACGCAACTACATGGCGAACTCGAGGAACGGGGCATCACGGTCTGCTTTGCCCGTCTGAAGGGACGACAGCGCGACATCTTCGAGGAGACGGGCCTCACCGCCCTGATCGGACGCGAACGCCTCTTCCCCACGGTCCGGGCTGCGGTTGCCGCGTTCGAGGCAGAAGCTACGGACCGGCGGAGCTAGCTGCCGCCGCCTAGGCGCTGACCCCCTGGGCCGCGGCGACGTGCGCGCCGGCCTCGTGCAGCGCCAGCTCGTCCTCGTAGGTGCCCGGCTTGAGGTCGAAGACGACCTTCTTCACCGTGCCGGTGAAGGGGTAGGGCGACTTCGCGGCGTAGGCGCGGTCGACGGGGAGGCCGTTGTCGCGGCCGATGTCCATGCCGGCGTAGGCGGTGAAGCGGACGGAGACCGTGCTCTCGATCCGCCCCTCGCCGATCTTCTCGTCGTTCGCGTACAGGGAGACCGTTCCGCCGGCCCCGCGCTCCTGACGGTCGGCGTCGAACAGCATGCGGACGGTGACGTCCCCGGTCGGGATGGGCTCGGTCGAGACGTGCTCGTACTGCTCGACGCCCATCGTCGAATAGCTGTGGTGCAGCAGGCCGTTCTCGTCGACCCAGAGCGAGAAGCCGCCCATCTCGTCCGCCTCGGCGACGATCACGCCCTCGGCGCCGTCCTCGGGGACCGAGAGCTCCGCCTCGATCGCATAGGAGCGGCCGTAGACGCGCGGGATCATCCCGGAGGCGATGTTCTGGACGTCGCCGTAGAAGGTCTGGGTCGTGATCGTCGGCATCGGCGGCAGGATCCCGAAGAAGACCGAGAACGCAGCCAGCAGCGGCAGCACGTTGTGCTTCTCGGCCTCCTCCCAGAAGAGCTCCTTGAGCTCGGCGAGCTTCTCCGGGTTCTCTGCGGCGAGGTCCTTCGCCTGGCTGAAGTCGTCGGGGAGGTAGTACAGCTCCCAGGTGTCCTGCTCCGGGTCGTAGGTTCCGGGGGCCAACCTCGCCATCGTCGGCGGCGACAGGTCCCAAGGGATCCGGTCGAGCTTGCAGGCGGCCCACCAGCCGTCCTTGTAGATCGCCCGGTTGCCGACGATCTCGAAGTACTGCACGGTGTGGCGCTCCGCGTGCGTTCGCGTCCTCGAAGGTGTAGAGGAAGCTCGTCCCCTCCATCGGCTTCTGGGCGGTTCCGTCCACGACCGTGGGCTCGGGGATACCGGCCGCTTCGAGGATCGTCGGCCCGACGTCGATGACGTGAGTGAACTGGGTCCGCAACCCGCCGGCGTCCTTGATCCGCTCCGGCCAGGAGACCACCGTGCCGTTGCGCGTGCCGCCGAGGTGGGAGGCGCACTGCTTGCCCCACTGGAACGGCGCGTTCCCGGCCCACGCCCAGGCGGCCGCGTAGTGCGGCGCGTACGCGTCGGTGCCCCAGGCGTCGAGCCCGCCGTACTGCTCGAGCAGCGAGAGCTGCTGCTCGGGGGTGAGCACGAACCCGTTGTGCATCGTCAGCTCGTTGAAGGAGCCGGTCAGCGTTCCCTCCATGCTCGCGCCGTTGTCCCCGAAGATGTAGATGACGAGCGTGTTGTCGAGCTCGCCCAGCTCCTCGATTGCGTCGAGCAGGCGGCCGACGTTCCAGTCGGTGTTCTCCTGGAAGCCGGCATACACCTCCATCTGCCGCGCGTACAGCGTCTTCTCTGCGTCCGAGAGAGAGTCCCAGGCGGGGAGCGCGTCCGGTCTCGGCGTGAGCTCCGCGTCCGGCGGGATCACGCCCAGCGTCTTCTGCCGTTCGAAGGTCTCCTCGCGGAGCACGTCCCAGCCCTGGTCGAACTTGCCGCGGTACTTCTCGCTCCACTCGACCGCGACCTGGTGCGGCGCGTGCGAGCACCCGGTCGAGTAGTAGACGAACCACGGCTTTTCCTGGTCCTGGGCGCGCACCCCGTGCAGCCAGCCCACCGCCTGATCGGTGAGGTCGTCCGGCCAGTAGTACTCCTTGCCGTCCTCGGCCTCCGGGACGCCGATGTCGTGTTGTCCTGCGTGATGAGCGGGTCGTACTGGCCCGCCTCGCCGCCGAGGATGCCCCAGAAGTGATCGAATCCCCACGCGTTCGGCCAGCGGTCGAACGGCCCGGCTGCACCCTGGACGTGATCGGGGGTCATGTGCCACTTGCCGAACCCGGCTGTCGTGTAGCCGTTGGCCTGGAGCGCGCGGACGAACGGAGCGCAGTCCTTCGGCACGTTCGCCGAGTAGCCGGGGAACGGGCCGGGGAACTCGCCGAGCGACCCGAACCCGACCGTGTGGTGGTTGCGACCGGTCAGCAGGGCGGCACGCGTGGGCGAGCACAGCGCGACGACGTGGAACCGGTTGTACCTGAGGCCCTGGTCGGCCACCCGCGTCATCGCCGGGGTCGAGACGGGCCCGCCGAACGTCGACGGGTTGCCGAAGCCCGCGTCGTCGATCAGGACGAGCAACACGTTCGGCGCGCCCTCCGGCGGCGACGGCGTCATGGCGATCGTCCAATCGCCGACGGACGTGTCGAGGGTTCGGCCGATCGCGCCTCCGAAGTTCGGATCCGGGATCGGCAGCACCGTGCGGTCGGGGCTGAACTTCCCCATCGCCTCGCCGAGCGACTCCTTCAATGCGCCCATGCCCTTCTTGTCGCCCTGGACGACCGACCGGAGCAGCGCGCCCCCTAGCGCCTGCTCGACGGCAAGCCGCTGCTCGTCGTCGAAGATCGCGATGATCCCGGCCGACCCCGGCGGCAGGTTCTCGCCGATCTTGTCGTGAATCTCGTTCCGGACCTTGTTGCGGGCGAACCTGCTCATCACCTTGCCCGCGACCGCGCCGACGGCGACCGACGCGAGCATCGGCGGCGCGAACAAGCCCACCGCGAGCCCGACGCCACCTCCCCACTTGACTCCCTTGCGGCCGAGGTTGTCGCCGGTCTGCTGTACCGAGACGCTGCCGTCCTCCGCGTGCGTGACGAGGATGACGCCCTCGATCGAGACCTTCTTCTCCTTGACGAGCGCGACGAGTGCGTCGAAGTCCTTCGTCGCCTCCTCGATGTCCTGGTAACCGGCAACGAGGACGTCGGTCGGCGTGTCGGCCATCATCTCCTCCTTTGATACGTGGGGAAACCGCGGCGCGCGCAGGCGTCGTGTGGTCGGGAGCCTATTCAATCAACGCCACGTGATTTGCGCCACGTGGTGAAGGGATGGTGAACCCCTCGCCGCTTCGCCGGGAGTGTGATACTGGTCACGAGCGGACGCAGCGCGTCCGGCCACAGCAGGCGTCGGATGGGCTGTCCACGCGGCGCCACGACTGGAAAGGAGACGCTGGTGGCTTACGACCTGGGATCTTCGAGGCGATGGACGGCCGTCGCACTGGCCGTTCTCTGTGCTCTCGTGCTCGCGGCTGCAGGGTGCGGTGGAGACGATGCGCCCACAGTGTGCGATGACCTCGAGCAGGTGAGCTCCGACGTCGAAGAGCTGCAAGGGCTCGACCTCACTGAAGGGGAGAGCTCGATCGCGGACCTCGAAGAGTCGCTGGAGACGATCACAACGGATCTCGAGACCGCCAAGACCAATGCAGAGGCGGAGCTCTCGGAGCCGATAGCGGCAATGGAGACATCGCTCCAAGCGGTGTCCACGGAGTTCGACGCCGCCAAGGCGGACGACGATCTCAGTAGCACTGAGGCGCAAGGCCTCCTCGACTCGCTCGCGGCGGTGAGCACGTCGTGGGAGGCGCTGCAGGCCGCTGCTCCCGAGTGCGACTTGGGCGAGTAGCCCGAGGCGACGTGACGAGTGCAGAGCCGCCGTCTGCCTTTAAGGCGGACGGCGGCTCGTCCGACTCGTTACGCCTCGGCCGGGGCTCCAGCCTCCTGGTCGAGCTCGGCCAGCTCGATCGCGAGGCCGAGCGCACGCACCATCTTGCCCCCTGCAGAGGCGACGCGCGCAGTGCCCACGATCGGTGCAACGGCAGTGAGGACTCCGCGGACCTGGTCCGCGTCGATGCCTATCTCACCGGCGGCACCGAGGTTCATCAGGTATGAGGCCGGTGGAGCGTCGACTGCGACGAGTGCGGCGATCCGCACGAGCATCAACGTTTCTGCATCGAGAGTCGCCGCGTCGATCGAGTCGGCGGTCATCTTCGCGAGCAGGTCGAGGACTGGAGTCTCGCTCGCTTGGCTAGACATCAGCGCTCCTTTCGTCCGAGTGGTCTACACTCGACCGTTCTACCACTAGTCGAGGGTCAACGCCAACGCGCGACGTGTCCGGGAACCACGACTAGGGTCTCGGGCCCAACGTGTCGACGCGCTGCCGGAGCAGCGCGAGGGCACGCCTCAGCTCCAGGAGCTGAGCGGCGAGGGTTTGTGCACGCTCCCGCTGCGCCTGAATAGTCGCCCTGAGCTGCTCGGCCTCGGCCTGGAGCTCCGCAGTCTGGGCCGCGAACGCGTCGGTCTCGGCCTGGCTGCTCTCGAGCGCCTCGATCCTGCTCGCGTGACTGGAGCCCCGGCTGGTTGCGGCACCGACGTCCTTCCCGAACGCGGCGACGTCGACGCTGACCGCCGCGAGCTGTTGTTCTGCGAGCAGCCCGCTCCGCTCGGCGAGAGTGCGCTGGAGAGACTGAAGCTGCTCCTGACCCGCTACCGAGCTCGGAGCGCGTCGCGTCGGAGAGCTGGCCGCCAAGGAGCGCGCGCGCCTGTCCGACGCCGGCGGCGGTGGCGGCGAGCTGAGGTGACAGGCCCGCGAGCTTCGCCTGCGCGCTCGCGCTCACCTGCTGGGCGCTCGCGATCGCATCCGACATCAGCTCGTTCGTCGTCGCCAGGTAGCCGTTCAACGCCTCGAGCTCCACAACCAGTGTCTGGGCGTCCTCGACGGCTTCTGGCGTGCTCGGGTTGACATTGCGTACGACCGCGAACGTGGTCAGGCCTATCGCGAGCAGCAGTCCCATGAACGTGATCGCGACCCACGCCCACGCGGGCGCAGGCGCAGCGCGACGCCGAGTGGTCGGAACGTCCTCGGGCGTCACCTGCTCTACCGCCGCCTCGACGGTCGGTGCCTCGGGAGCGCCGGCCTCCGCGGCGGCAGCGGTGTCCCGCTCAGCTTTCGCGCTCGGCTCCGGCGCCGTCATGGGCTCGGTTCGTTCGAGGATGAGCGTTCGGACTGCTTCTTCTTCGCCTGCGCCGCCTTTGCCTCGGCGGAGGTCAATGCGGACTCGAATTGCTCGTTGAACGTCTTGAGCTCTGTGTTCGTCGTCTTGACGTCGGCGACGAGAGTGTCCAACAGCAGTGCAGCGGACGCGGAGGCGGCTTTCGCGTTCGCCGAGGCGTCGCGTGCCTCGAGGAACAGACCCAGCGTCACGACGACGAGCGCTAGTCCGAGCGCGCCCAGGACAACCCAGACCCACGTAGGCACGCGAGCGTCGGATGCGCCTACCGTATCCAGCCGTTGCTCGGTCGTCTCGGCCTCGTCTCCGTTCTGCATGAAGCTTAGAGATCGCAGGCCGGGCAGCGAAATTTTGAAAGTCCTGAACCACACCGAGTAGGCTGCGGAGGGCATCACCGAAGAGGAGGGCATCGATGGGAGCAACAGAGATCGGCCCGGTCGACTACCTCGTAGTCGCCTTCCCGGGCAACCAGTTCAAAGGCGAGATCGCACCCGCGATCGCCGACCTCGTCGACGCCGGCACGGTTCGCATCATCGACATTGCCTTCGTCGGCAAGGACGCGAACGGTGAGTCGGTTGCCTTCGAGCTGACCGAGCTCGACCCCGAGGTCCAGAAGGGCCTCGACAACCTCGGCATCGAGGTCGAGGGGCTCATGAACGAGGACGACCTCAAGAACGCGGCGGAGGCGCTCGAGCCGAACACGTCGGCGGCACTTCTCGTGTGGGAGAACGTGTGGGCTCGGGACGTCGCCCAGGCGATTCGCAATGCAGGTGGACAGATGGTCGCCTTCGAGCGACCGCACGACGTCGTCATGGCCGCCCGCGAGTGGGCACTCGAAGGCGCAGGAAAGGAGAGCTGAGATGAGCGGTAGACGAGGGCCAGGCCTCGCGCGACCGTGGCCACGACCGCCGTCGTGGCCGGCACGGCGGGCGCCGTCCGGCACCGCCAGGACCAGAAGTACGCCGCGCAGGACCAGGCTGCCGGCTGCGGCTGCCCGGCCGGCTCGCTCCGCGGCTCCGCGGCTCCGGCCGAGCCCGATTACAAGGCCGAGCTGGAGCAGCTCGCGCAGCTCAAGGCTCAAGGCATCATCACTGAGGAGGAGTTCGAGGCGAAGAAGAAGCAGATCCTCGGGATCTGAACGTTGGGTCCACGCCGGGCCTTGCCGGAGGCTCGCCGCGGTCGAGATCGAGCTGCCAGTGGAACTTCTGGACGTACTTCCATCCAACAATCACCGACAGGAGGCCACGAATGTGGTGGGGAATCGGCATCGGGGCGGCCCTAATCTGGATCGTGCTCTTCGTCTGGCTCGGTCTGAGGACACTGCGGAACGGACACGGTTGGATGTTCTTCTTCGGGATCTTCTTCCCGCTGCTCTGGATCATCGGTGCGTTCATGCAGCCTGCCACCGCGCAGGCGTCGTGACTGACTTACCGTGACGCCCGTATCCAAGGGGCGCCTTCATACGAAAGCGATCTCGCACGAGGAGCGGCTGCGCATAGCGATTGCGCGGCAGTAGTCACGGTCACCACGAACGCACACACGGAGGACATGGCCTGGGTGCCCGGAGGCTCGTTCCGCATGGGCTCCGAGGACTTCTATCCCGAGGAGCGGCCGGTGCGCCTGGTCGAGGTGGACGGCTTCTGGATCGACCTGCATCCGGTCACCGTCGCCGACTTCCGCGAGTTCGTCTCCGCGACCGGCTACCGAACGGTCGCCGAACGGCCGCTCGACCCGGCGGACTTTCCCGGCGCGGAGCTCGCAAGCTTGTGCCGGGGTCGCTCGTCTCTCACATGACGACCGGACCGGTCGACCTGACTGACTACTTCGCCTGGTGGGACTACGTGCCGGCGGCGTCGTGGGGAAAGCCAGAGGGGGAGGGCTCTTCCGTGGAGGGCCGTGACCTTCACCCGGTCGTGCACGTCGCCTACGAGGACGCCGCCGCCTACGCGGCCTGGGCCGGCAAGGACTTGCCCACGGAGGCCGAGTGGGAGTACGCGGCCCGCGGCGGTCTCGACGGCGCTACGTTCACCTGGGGCGACGAACACTTCCCGAACGGCGAGCCGCAGGCCAACACCTGGCAGGGCGAGTTCCCGTGGCAGAACCTCCTGCTCGACGGCTTCGCAGGCACGTCTCCCGTCGGCAGCTTCCCTCCGAACGGTTACGGGCTCTACGACATGGCCGGCAACGTCTGGGAGTGGACCTGCGACGTCTTCATGCTCGGCATTCCGGGTGAACCGACCAGCCCGTGCTGCGCCCCGCCGACGGCCACCGGAGTCAACGCTCCTCGGCGGGTGATAAAGGGCGGCTCCCATCTCTGCGCCCCCAACTACTGCCTGCGGTACCGGCCCGCGGCGCGTCAGAGCGAGACCGTCGACACGTCGACGAGCCATATCGGCTTTCGCTGCGTCGTTCGTGCCTAGGAAGCTGGGTGCGGGCGCCTTCGCTTCCGCCACCTTGGCCCTACGCGCCGCGGTGATCTCGCGCACGAAGATCTGGATGGTGGCGGCCAGCGGCACCGCAGTCAGCGCACCGAGCACGCCGAGCAGCGCTCCGAACAGCGAGACGGCGACGATGATGAAGAACGGCGAGAGTTGCACCGCTTCGCCCTGCACCTTCGGCGTGATGATGCTGTTCTCGACCTGCTGGTACACGAGGACGACGACCAGCATGATGAGACCTGCCGTCGCCCCCTCCTCGGCCCAGACCGTCGGTACGAGGATGAAGCCGGCGATCGTCGCGCCGATGTTCGGGATCATGTCCAGCAGGCCGGCGATCACGCCCAGCGCGAGCGCGTAGCTGGAGCCGAGGAGCCATGCCGTCAGGCCCTGGGTCGTTCCGGCAATCGTCGCGACGATCACGACGCCGATCGCCCATCTGGACACAGCCTCGGTGATCCGATCCCAGACCGCGAGCCAGCGCTCGTCCTCGCCGGGCATGAGCACGCTGGCCAACGCCTGCCGCATCTTGCCGATGTCGACCAGCAGGAACAGGCAGACGAAGAGGATCGTGAATGCTGCCAGGAAGACGCCGAAGAAGTCTCCGGCAATGCCGAGCACTGCGCTGATGGCGTCCGGAACGGACGCCGAAATGGAGTTCGCCCCTTCCTCGACGTTTTCGGCGCTGCCGCTATCGCCCAGGAAGTCGAGCTCGTCCGAGGTGCGGAGCTGGTTGACGATCACCGGCAGGTCGTGGAGGAAGTCACGCACCCCCCCGACCAACGGGACGAGGAGCAAGAGCAGGAGGATGGTGACGGCCGCTGCAATGCCGAGCACGGTCACCGTCGCGGAGAGTCCCCGCGACCAGCCCGTCTTGGCGATGACGAAGCGCACGGGATACTCGAAGACGAGCGCGAGGAAGATCCCGACGAAGACGATCAGGAACGCTTCTGCGATCGTCGCGAACGCCCACATGACGGCGATCGTGGCGGCGATGAGCAGAATCGTCCGCAGCGGGAGAACCAGCGCTATGCGCTGGGGGGGTGGCGTCGCCATCGCTTGCCTAGCCTAGAGTCGCCACCGGAGGTACTCGGCTCAATCCGACGTTAGCGCGGCGCCGCAAAGTGCGTTACGTTCCGCGCTGTGAGCACCGCAAGCGTGACCGCTCCCGCTTCGCCGCCTTCACGGGGCAGGCGAATGCTCAAGGTACTCGAGTGGCTCGTCGGCATCGCGGTGTTCGTCGTCGTGCTGAACCTGCTCGGCGTCGACATCATCGGGTGGTTCCAGGATCTCTGGGATCAGATCAAGGCCATCCCCAAGGGCTATCTCGCCGCGGCCTGCACCGTCCAGTTCGGCCAGACGTTCTTCGCCGGCCTCTCGTACTACGGCATCCTCAGGTACGCATACCCCGCCGAGGTGACGACTCTGGCCGATCGTCGCCGCGTATTCCGTCGGCGTGGCGCTGAACGGCTTCCTCCCGGCGAACCTCGGCACGTTCGTAACGCTGATCATGTTCGTCGCGATCATCCCGTCCTGCACGTTCGCGGGCGCGCTCGGCGCCTATGTCGTGCAGAAGATCTTCTTCACGCTCATCGGCACGTTCACGTACCTCTACATGTTCCTCAGCGTCGAGGGAGCATTCGACGTCAGCTTCAGCAACCTCACGGCGTACCCGGGGCTGACGGTCGGCATCATCGTCGGCGCGATCCTGCTCCTCTACGTCGTCGGCCGGTTGCTCTGGCGAAGGATGAAGGACAAAGTGATCAGCGCCTGGGATCAGGCGAAGGACGGCGGCGCGATCCTCTCCGAGCCGAAGGTCTACCTACGCACCTCGTTCCTGCCGTCGTTCATCTCGTGGTGCTGCAAGATGGGCGTGATCGCGATCTTCCTCGCCGCCTTCGCGATTCCGGTGACGTTCGAGTCGGTCATCTGGGTGTCCGGCTCGGGATCGCTGGCCAACGTCGCCTCGTTCACGCCCGGCGCCGTCGGCGTCACGCAGGCGACGAACGCGCTCGCACTGGACACGTGCTGCAACGTGCCGGAACGACGCAGGCGGTCGACTACTCGACCGCTCAGCAGCTGATCATGACCGCGTGGAACCAGGTCGTCGCTCTCGTCCTCGTCGTCCTCGTCTTCGGCTGGACGGGTGGCAAGCAACTCGTCGGCGAGTCGTACGACGAGGCCAAGGTGAAGTCGGCCGAGATGAAGGCCGATCGGGACAGGAAGAAGGCCGAGAAGAAGGCGGCGAAGAAGGCGGCGAAGGAGGCCGAGAAGGAAGCTGAGCGCCTGGCCAAGCAGGGCGGCTAGGTGGAGTGGGTCTACGCGGAGCTCGTCCTCGTGTCGCTCGGTGCGATGTTCTTGCCGACGACGCTCATGTTTTGCGTGCTCGCGCTCGTGCTCGGCGACAGGCCCCTGAGGACGGGCGTGTTCTTCTACGCGGGTGCGTTGGCGGCGACGATCGCGATCGGGATCGCCGCCGCATTCGTGCTCGGCGACGTCGCGGCATCCTCGGAGCCGTCGACGCCGAAGACGTGGGTCGCAGTCCTCGACGTCGCCCTCGGCGGCCTGTTGCTCATGTGGGTCGCCCGCACCGCGCGCAAGCCGTACGACCCGGCGAAGGTGTCTGCGATGGTCGACCAGATGGGCAGGGTGGCCTCGTCGCCCTGGGTTGCGGTCATAGCGGCAGGCGCGCTGCTCGCAAATCCGGGCGCGTTCATCCCCATCGCGCTCAAGACGATCTCGGAAACCGACCCGAGCACGACGTCGTACGCCGTGCAGTGGGTCTTCTTCGCGCTCGTGTCCCTGCTGCCGCTGCTCACGGCGCTTGTCCTGCTCGTCGTCGCACGCGACTGGGCGATGGAGTGCTCGAGCGTGCGCGTGGCTGGCTCGAGCGGCACGCGATGCAGGTGGCGATGGTGCATCATCGTGCTGCTCGCCCTCTCATTGCTCCGCAGCGGCATCGCCGGGCTCACGGACTAGGCAGATCCTTGCGGTACCAGCGGGCGGCGCTGCCGGCCGGGCAGCCCTCGATCACGCCAACGGTCTCGTAGCCGAGCCGCTCGTAGAGGCCGGCCGCAAGCACGTCGTAGGCGCGGAACTGGACGAGCGCGCAGCCGCGCCGTCGTGCTTCGGCCTCCGCGCCGGCCATGAGCGCCCGCGCCAGGCCGCGGCCGCGGAGCGGGCTCGTCGACCCACATCGCCTGTAGCTCACAGCACCCACCCCACACGATGCCGGAGATGCCGGCGACGACCCGGCCGTCGTCGTCGCGGACGAAGACCCCGAACTCGTGCGCGTCACCAACGCCGGCGGCGGCGACCGCCGCAGCCTCGACCTGCTCCTCGAGCAGCGCGAGATCGGCCGGAGGGGGCGCGTCCTCGACGACGAGGCGATAGGAGCCCTCCATCCGGCCGAGTCTGCTCTTCGAGCGCTACTCCTCCGGCAGGAGCTGCGCCATCAGCGCCAGATCGTCGAAGTACAGCCGGAACGCCGAGATCTTGTCGTCGGAGAAGTCCGCCGCACAGACGCCGGCCAGCACGATCTCACGCCCGGTCGGCTCGAGCACGACGTCCTCGTCGACCACCCATGGGCCGGAGAACTTCGCGGTGAGGACGAACTCGGCGAACGCCTTGTTCCCGGCAGCGTCGACGCCCTGAACGGCGACGGACACGTCCGAGAGGCTGTCGTCCCGCGACTGCACGACCTCTGACAGCTCTGCCAGCGAGTTGACCGACATGTTCGGCGACCAGCCGCTCACGTCGTCGGTGAACAACCCCGACATTGCGCCGGTCTCGCCCGTCAGGCCCGCCTCGAGAGCGAGCGCGAGTTTACGACCACGGCCATCAGCCATGACCTTCGTCTCCTTCCTTCGAACTGCGGTTGCTAGATGCCGAGGGCCTTGGCCTTGGCGGCCGCGAACTCCTCGTCGGTGAGCGCACCGGCCTCGTGCAGCTTGGCCAGCTCGGCGACCTGTGCCATCGGGTCCGGCTCGGTGGGCTCGGCGGGAGGCGGGGGCGCCGGCGGCGGATCGTCGTACCCCTCGTCGTACCCCTCGTCTTGTCCCCTTCGCCGACCGCGTGCATACGCCGCGCCTCCGACGACCATTGCGGTCCGACGGCGCGTCCGACGACGTACCATTCCCATGTCCCTCTCCTCTCTTCCGGTGGCGGAGCAGCCAGTCTAAGACATCGCGTACGGATTCCTACTCCAGGTCCGGCTCGACGACCTCGTACGTGAGCCCGTCGGGACGGCCGGGCGACCGGCGGTGATAGTGCACCCGCAGCACTTCTCCGGCTCCGAGATCGACACGGTCGGGGAAGACCCACGCTGAGGTCGCCCAGCTCGACGTCGGCCACGTCCACGGGTCGAGCGTGTGCTCGATCGTCCCGTACAGCGCGGCCCGGAACGTCACGGCAACAGCGTTCACGCTGCCCGGCTCGTCGACCACGAGGTCGGCGCAGGCGCGCACCGAGGCGTCCGCGAACGTCGCCAGATCCAGCGCGGCGAGGGTGACCGGCGGGCCCACGGGCGGCCAGGTCGCAACCACCTCCGCTTCTGTCGGCATGTTGACGGGGGCCGGGCGGGCGGCGTCGAGCAGCGGTTGGAACTCCATGTCGTACAGCCGCCGCCAGCGCTCGACCGCGGTCCGCCCGATTGCGCGCTGCCTTGCCTCCGCCTCCGGGAGGCGAAGCGGTCGCGCGAGCAGCGTCAGCGCGTGCGGGATCAGCCGCGCGTCAGGCTTCAGCAGGCGGCGACGGGCGTCGAGCGTCGTCTCGAGGATCTCCTCTTCGAGCGGCTCGTTGCCGATGATCTCCGCCACCAGCACGTCCGCCGGCTCGGGCAGCTCGATCTGCCGCGACCAGCCGGGAACGAGCGTGACACGTGTCCGTCCACGCCGTTGGCGGCGAAGACCCTTCCGGCAACCTCGGCGATGTCGCTGGCCTCGACCGCGTAGACCCGGCGCGCGCCCGCCCGAGCCGCGGCGACGGCGAGCACCCCGCTCCCGGTGCCGATGTCGAGCACGACGTCCCCCGGTCGCACTGCCTCGGCAAGCGCTGCCAGGTAGTCGTGCGTCCTGCGGTCGTCGTGCAGCATCCGGGCGTGCTCCACCGGGTCGGCCCAGCCGCTGGCGGGTGCCGTGCCGTCGGGACGCACGAGGGCGCCTTCCTCGATCAGCATGTTGACGACGCTCATCGTGGGCGCGAAGTCGGTGGAGGGCGCCTCGCGCTCGAGCCGCTCGATCGCCTCGCCGAGAGCGAGCGGCTCTGCGAAGAGCGACAGGGCTGCGTATCCGCGGGGCCCGAGGTCGACGACCGTCCCGTTCGGCGCATCGAGCAGGACGTGCCCCGCCCCATCGAAGCGCGTTCGCACTCCGGGCGCAAGCCCCAAGAGCGTCTCCGGCGACAGATCTGCGTGAGGCGAGGTCCCCGAGCCTTGCACACTAAGAGCCGGCGAGGACCGGCTCGGCGGCGGGGTCCCGGTGCTTCTCGCGCGCGATCGAGATCACCACTGCGCCTAGCATCGCGAGGACGAGTCCGCAGACGGCGACGACGACGTGCCACGCCGGTCGGCTCAGCCGCTCGTCGAAGAGGAAGATTCCGAGGGCGACGGAGACGATCGGGTTGGACACGGATACCGTCGCCACGGACGTGGCGAGGTAGCCCGCGCTCAGCGAGACCTGCTGGAGAGCGAACGCCACGATGCCCGTGATCGCCATTCCGTAGAACTCCCAGTGCGACAGCACCGCGTCGACCCCGCCGTCATGAAGCATCTCCAGGGTTGGCTTGACGAGACAGGCGGAGACGCCGAACAGGATTCCCGAGATGACGCCGTAGAACGCGGCTTGGCGCACCGAATCGCTCCTGCGAGCTGCAACGTAGAGGATCACGCACACGGCTCCCAGGATGCCGAGTGCGATCGCCCACTCGTCGTTCGGCGCGTTCTCGTTGCCGCCCGCCGGATCGCCGAAGATCGCGTACATCGCCAGCCCGAGGACGACCACCGCGGCGCCGACGATCTGGCGGAGGCCAACTTCCTGCGCGGTCAGGAAGTAGCCGAGCGGGAGCGCGAACACGACCGTCGACACGAGCAGCGGCTGGATGATCGCCAGCCGCCCGTGGTCGAGCGCGATCGCCTGCACGACGTAGCCCACGAGCAGCGCCATCGAGCCCACGAGCCACCACTTGCTCGCAGCGAGCTTCCCGAAGGCGCGCAGGCTGTCGGGAGACAGCCCGAGCGTCAGCGCGCCCTTCTGCTGGAGCGTGGCGGCGACCGCGAACAGGAGACGCTGCGACGAGTGCGAGGATCTCGGCCAGAAGTCGGGACTCTACGACAGCATGGCTCGTCAGAGCGACCTCGTCCGACCGCGCGGCGTCGTCTGATCTCGCGATCGTCGCCGCCGTGCAACCTCAACCTGTCGGAACGAACGGCCACTCCCCGACATCGCACTGGATTCGATGCGGCCAGGTCGACATCCGCGGCTACGCCGAGTCCGCTCGAGCTTCTCCGGAGCCGCTCGTACGTCGTGCTGCTCCTGTTCGGCGCGATCATCGGTGTGCCGGTGGCAGCGGCCGCGTACTTCTTTCTCGAGGGTTTCACCGAGCTGCAGCAGTATCTGTTCGACACCCTGCCCGGCGACCTCGGCTTCGAAAGCCAGCCTGCCTGGTGGTCGATTCCGCTGCTTGCACTGAGCGGCCTGCTGGTGGCGCTCACGATCCGTTACCTGCCGGGAACGGCAGGGCACAAGCCGGCGGAGGGGTTCAAGGCATCCGGCGCCGTGCCGCCGATCGAGCTCCCGGGGATCGTCATTGCCTCGTTCGCGACCCTCAGCCTCGGGGTCGTCCTTGGCCCGGAGGCGCCTCTGATCGCGATCGGCAGCGGCCTCGGAGTCCTCGCCGTCCACCTGGTCAAGCGCGATGCGCCTGAGATGGCCATTGCCGTGATCGGCGCCGCCGGGAGCTTCGCCGCGATCAGCACGCTCTTCGGCTCGCCTCTTCCGGCCGCGTTCCTGATGATGGAGGTGGCCGGTATCGGCGGCGCGATGCTCGGAGTGGTGCTCGCGCCCGGGCTGCTCGCTGCCGGTGTCGGCTCGCTGATCTTCATCGGGCTCGACAACTGGACCGGCCTCGGCACCTTCTCGTTCGCGATCCCGGACATCCCTCCGGCCGGCAGCCCCGGTGTATCCGAGTTTCTGTGGGCGATCGTGATCGGCGTCATCGCGGCGATCCTCGGCGCCGGCATCAAGCGGCTGGCGCTGCTGCTCCAGCCAATCGTCGAACGCCGAATGGTGCTGCTGACACCCGCTGTCGGCATCGCGATCGGTGTGATCGTGCTGATCTTCGTCGAAGTAACAGGGAGAAGCTCGGCCGAGGTGCTCTTCTCGGGACAGGATCAGCTCCCGAGCCTGATCGAAGGCGCGGCCGGCTGGACCGTGGGCGCGCTCCTGATGGTTGTTCTCTGCAAGGGCCTCGCGTACAGCCTTTCGCTGAGCAGCTTCCGAGGCGGCCCCATCTTCCCGAGCCTGTTCATCGGCGCTGCCGGCGGCATTGCGCTCTCCCACCTTCCCGGCCTGCCGATGACGCGGGTGCCGCAATGGGTATCGGCGCGATGATGGTCGCGATGGTGGGACTTCCGCTCACGTCCGTTCTCATCGTGAGTGTGTTCCTCCAGGCCGACGGCCTGACCCTGATGCCGCTCGTCATCGTCGCCGTCGTGGTCTCCTGACGTCGTCTCGGCGCGGCTCGCTGCACCGCGGGCTCCGCGGCCGCCTCGGAGCGCGAGCTGCCATCGGACAGGCGACGCAGGCGCAGCTGACGAAGTCCTTCGCGGGCGCGGAGGACGTAGCTGAAGCAGCATCCCCAGTACGCCGACGCCATCATCTCCGGCGCCAAGACGGCGTTCCTCCAGGGCGACCAGTGGGCGTACACGGCGGGCCTCGTGGCCGTCATCGGCGGCGCGGTGCTCGTGTTCTTCATGTTCCCGAAGCGCGACGACGAGCGGCGCCTGCGCGCGGCGTACCACGACGAGGACACCGGGGCTAGACCGACAGGCTGACCGGGAAGGTCGCCAGCCAGACGACCGTGCCGAGGAAGACGATCGACGCCGATGCCGAGAACCACGGCGCGGATGCGCGGAGACTCGAACCTCGTCGAGATGCCCGCGAAGAAGAGCGCGGCCGCGAAGAGCACGACGCAGAGCACGTAGTTCGTCGAGCGCTGGATGCTCGCGGCGCACGCGACGCCGCCGACAGCTCGGCCTCGGCGTCGAGCCGCTCCACTTCGGCGGCCGCCGCGAGCTTGTACTGCGGCATCGCGAACGGCGTCAGCGGAGCGTTGGGCGTCTTCAGCGGCCTGGTGGCGATCCAGGCGTTCACCGCCGGCTTGAACTCCTTCCGGAAGCGCTTGAAGTAGAAGTCCGCGAGCTCGCCCTCTCCTCGCACGTACGCGTCCACCCACTGCATGAACGTCGCCACGTCGACCTCCGTCTGCGCCTCCGAGAGCCCCTGGGCCCGCGCGGCGTCGATGCGGATGGCGTTCGTCCGGCTGGCCGCCTTCGCCTGCTCGCCGTTCCAGCGGCTGGCCTGGTAGCCGCTCCACGCCGTCGCCACCGTCGCGGCGGCGAGCAGCACCGTGGCCAGCACCTCGAACCGCTCGCTCACGGCTCGAAGGCCCTGGTTCGTACACGGAACGGGATCGTGTCAGACCCAGCTCGGCGCTCGCCTCCCGGAACGCGTCGAGCGTCCGTTCCATCGCCACGGGTTGCAGGCTGCCGGGGCCGTCGCGGTACGGGTTGTCGAGGAAGCCGAGCAGGAGCAGCATGGCGGTGATCACGCTCGCGACCGAGCCCATCAGCATGCCCTGCGTGACGGCGCCTTCCGCCGGGTCGGCGAAGAACAGCAGGAACACGAAGATCACGCCGGCGGCGAAGAGCATGACGATCCACAGCGACGACGGGATCACGCCCGCCGCGCCGTGCGTCCGGTCACGGCGCGCGACCTCACGGTCGGACGTCTGGTCGAGCCACTTCGCGTACGCCGTCTGCTCGGGGATGCTCTTGGGATCCGTCTGTGCGAATCGTCCTGAACAGGGCGACCCCCCACGGGTTGAGCAGGTCCGTCTTGCCGGCCTCCATGTCCGGCCACTCGTGGTGCACGACCCAGCGCGCGTAGCAGACCAGCTCCCCGCTGAGCCGCTCACGCGAGCTCGCGGGCAGGAACTGCGCGGTCTCGAACTGCTGGACGAGCAGGAGCGCCTCCGCCTCCGAGCCGCTGCGGGCCGCGTCGTAACGCTCGAAGGCGAGGAAGATGACGAAGCCGAGCAGGATGGCGAAGCCCGCCGCGAGCACGCCGAACACGCCGGCCGCACGGTCGCCGTCCTGGAAGTAGCTCCCTTCGGGAGCTCGACGCCGGACGAGCAGCATCGCCGTGACGGCGACGGCGGTGACGCCGACAACGATGAGGATGGCGATCGCGAGGTTCATGCCACCGGCCCGAACGGGTGCAGCTCGTCCTGGCCCGGCTGCACGATGCCGTAGCTCGCCTCGGGCACCTCGTTCCAGGCGCCGGGGAGATCCCGCAGCGGCTCGGAGACGATGAGCCTGGCCTCGTCGTCGACCAGCTGCAAGACCTCGAGGTCGGGGTAGAGCTCGCGCAGCGTGCTCACCTTGGTCGAGTAGAAGAGCGAGCGCGACTTGCCTTCGCTCGAATAGCGAAACGCCCACACCGTGGTGCCGTCAGAGGTGGCCACCGTCATCTGGATCGGATGCTCGATGCCGTGCTTGCGCCCGACGTCTTCGATGAGGCCGACGGCGCGCGCGACGGCAGCCGGCGGATCGTCCTCGAGCCCGAACGTGAGGGCGAGGTAGAAGAACGTCTCGGAATCGGTCGACCCCTCGATCGCGGAGAAGAGCGAGGGGTCGACTGCGACCTGGAGCTCTCGCTTGACGTCCTGGAACTGCGCGATCGACCCGTTGTGCATCCACAGCCACCGGCCGTGGCGGAACGGGTGGCAGTTCGTCCACTGGACGGGAGTGCCGGTCGCCGCACGGATATGCGCGAAGACGAGCCCGGAGCGGACATGGCCTGCCAGCTCGTGGAGGTTCTTGTCGTTCCAAGCGGGCTCGACGCTCTTGAACAGCGCCGGCGCGTCGCCCTCCCCGTACCACCCGACTCCGAAGCCGTCGCCGTTCGTGGTCTCGACTCCGAGCTTCGAGTGCAGGCTCTGGTCGATCAGCGAGTGCACCGGCGTGTAGAGCAGTCGCTCCAGGAGCCACAGGGGTGCCCGAGTATGCGAGCCAGCGGCACATGCTGCCTTTCATATCACCGTGGCAACGCGCACGTCGCCGAGAGGACCGTCGCGGTCGGCCGCGAACCGAAGCGCGTGGCGGACGTCGCGCGCGAGGACCTCAAGAGCGTGCCCTACGAGCTCTTCATGCTGGCGCTCGCGCTGCTCTCCATCGTCAACTTCGTGCTCGTCCTCGTCCTTCCTTGGGAGTCCCAGTCGTGGTGGCTCGTCGTCTACATCGACGCCTTCCTGACGGTGTTCTTCGTCGCCGACTTCATTTTCCGCCTGGTCACCGCTCCGTCGAAGAAGCGCTACATGGGCCGAGGCGGCGGCGTGCTCGACCTGCTGAGCTGCTCGCCGGGTCCGGCCGCCGGCGGATCGTCCTCCAACCCCATCGTCAGCGCGAGGTAGAAGAACGTCTCGGAGTCGGTCGAGCCTTCGATGGCGGAGTAGAGCGACGGGTCGACGGCTACCTGGAGCTCCCGCTTGACGTCCTGGAACTGCGCGATCGAGCCGTTGTGCATCCAGAGCCAGTCTCCGTAGCGGAACGGATGACAGTTCGTCCACTGGACCGGCGTTCCCGTCGCGGCCCTGATGTGGGCGAAGACGAGGCCCGAGCGCTACGTGTCCCGCCAGCTCGCGGAGGTTCTTGTCGTTCCACGCGGGCTCGACGCTCTTGAACAGGGCAGGCGTGTCCGCCTCGCCGTACCACCCAACGCCGAAGCCGTCACCGTTCGTCGTCTCCACCCCGAGCTTCGAGTGGAGGCTCTGGTCGATCAGCGAGTGCACCGGCGTGTAGAGCAAGCCGCTCCAGGAGCACGGGAGCGCCCGAGTAAGCGAGCCAGCGGCACACGTGCGAGTTCATATCACCGTCGGTGAGCGTGTGCCGGGACTAGGCTTCGCCGATGGGCGAGGGGCTGTCACCCATCGAGGTCGGCAAGGAGGTCGCCCACCACTCGAAGCGCGGCAGCGGTCAGGAAGACGAGCGGCGCGACCGACTGGTCACGATCGCCGGAGCGGTACTGCTCTCGGTCGTGACGCTGCTCGCAGCCTGGTCCGGGTACTCGGCGGCGAAGTTCTCAACGGAGTCCCGGGTGGCCCTCGCCGACGCGACGGCGCTGCGTGTGAAGGCGAGCCGTGCCGACAGCGACGCAGCGGCCCTCCGAAACTTCGACTCGTCGACGTTCGAGGCGTGGTTCGCCGCCTACATCGCCGGCAATCCAACCGGAATGGAGATCGCCGAGCGCCGCTTCCGCCCCGAGTTCCGCGTCGCGTTCGACGCCTGGCGCGCAACGAGCCCTGAGACGAACTCCGACGCTCCCCCTGGCCCGACCTGACGTACCCGAGTGACAAGCAGCCGGGCCTCACGGTGAGGCGCGCACTCGACGAGCGCGCAGACGATGCCTTCGGCGAGGGTGAGGAGTCCGGGGCTACCGCAGACAAGTACGTGCGGCTCACCGTCGTCCTCGCAAGCATCCTGTTCCTCGTCGGGATCTCGACGCAGTTTGCGCTGAGGGGCGTCCGCTACGGGCTGATCGCGCTTGCAACGGTGCTCCTCCTCCTATCGCTCGCTCAGGTGGCGGCTCTCCCCAAGCCGCCCCTATGACGGAGAGCGGAGGACCCGCTCGTAGTAGCACGAATCGTGCAGCGTGCCGGACGCTTCGCGCGAAGACCTGAAGAGCCTTCCGTACGAGCTGTTCATGCTCGCCCTCGCGATCCTCTCGATCGCGAACCTCGTCCTGTACGGGGTCCTTCCTTGGGAGTCCGAGTCGTGGTGGCTCGTCGCCTACATCGACCTCATCCTCACCGCCTTCTTTCTCGGTGACTTCTTCTTCCGCCTCGTGACGGCGCCGTCCAAGCGGCACTACCTCGGGCGCGGCGGCGGCATCCTCGACCTCTTGAGCTGCTCCCCGGGCCTGCGCATTTTCCGCCTCTTCCGGATCTTTCGTGCCGTACGCATCATCCGCAGGCTGGGCGGCAGGCAGCTGTTCGGCGAGCTCCGACAGGGCTTCGCAGCAGGCACCGTCTACCTCGTCGTCTTCACCGGGCTGCTCGTGCTCGAGGTCGTCGGGCTGCTCGAGCTGTACTTCGAAGAGGGGGCGCCGGGCGCCAACATCACGACGGCGGGCGACGCGCTGTGGTGGGGCTACGTGACGGCGACCACCGTCGGCTACGGCGACCAGTTTCCCGTGACGGCCGGCGGCCGTATCGTCGGCTTCCTGATGCTCACGGTCGGCGTGGCGCTGTTCGCAACGTTCTCCGGCTTCCTCGCCAACATCTTCCTCTCGGCGAAGCGCGCGCCCGAGCCGGACGGCGCAGGCGACGTCGCCGGCGCGCTGCGCGAGGTCGATCGGCTCATGGCCGAGCAGCAGCGTGCGATCGAGACGCTGCGAGTCCGCCTGCTCGCGGTCGAGCGGGCGGGAAACGCTACTCGAGCGCGCTGATCGCGAAGGCGAGGGCGAAGCCCAGCGTCGTGAAGACGCCGACGAGCTTGCCCCCGTGCTCGAAAGCCTCGGGCATCATCGTGTCGGCGAGCATCGTAAGGATGGCGCCGCCGGCGAAGGCGAGCACGAACGCGACCGTGGACGGGCTCGCGTCGTCGAGCAAGCGCGTAGCCCGGCGAGCGACGAGATGCCCGCAGACGATCGTCACGAGCACCCAGAGCCCCAGGACCTTGCGCTTCTCCCAGCCTCCCTTCGCGAGGCCGGTCGTGGCCGCGATCGCCTCGGGCAGGTTGGCGAGGAAGACGGCGACGAGGAATGCGACGCTCACCGTGCCTTCCTCGAGCACGGTCAGGCCGAGCACCAGCGACTCGGGGATGCCGTCGAGCACGATGCCGAGCACGATCGCCATCGCCGAGCCGGCCGCCTGCTGTCCGCCCGAGTGCTTGCGATCCTCGCCGCCCATGCGGTCGATCAGGCTGTCTGCGAGGAAGAAGACAGCCGAGCCGGCGAACAACCCGATGGCGACTCCTCCTTCGTGGTCCGCAGTCACAAATGCTTCGTGGACGAGCTCGAACGCGACCGCGCTGATGAGGACGCCTGAGCCGAAGGCCATGATCAAGCCGAGCGTGCGCCGGCCGATCGAGAACCAGTACGCGAAAAGGCCGCCGAGGATCAGCGACGAGCCGGCGACGATGCCCCAGAAGAATGCCTCGCCCACAGGGCGGACCCTAACCCGTCGCTATAGGGTCTTACAATGCTCGGCGCCCTCGGCCTCTCCGTGCTCGGCGGCTAGGCGGAGCCGGTAGATGGCGGACGCAGACAAGCTGGATTATATCGCTCGCGTACGCGGGACGGCGGCCAGGGCAGCTGAGAAGACGAGGCGCGCGGCCGAGGATCACGCGTCCGTCGCAGTGCCCTTTCGCGCGATGGAGCGAAACCGAGGAGTCGCGGCCAACGTCCTCGCCGGCGGCTGTGCGTATCGCCTCTTCCTGTGGCTGCTGCCGTTCGGCCTGGTCGTCGGCGGAGCACTCGGCCTCGCGGACGCCGACAGCGTCGAGGATGCCGTCGCGAGCGGCGGGATTGCCGCGGCGGTCGTGAACATGATCGGAGACATTGCGCGCGCCGCCGACACGAACTCCTGGTGGCTCCTCCTCGTAGGAGTCCCGCTGCTGCTCTGGGAGGGATACACGGGCGCGCGGGCCCTGCAGCTCGTTCACTCACTCGTGTGGGACGAACCTCCGCCGCGCATCCGGCCGCTTTCGAGCTCGCTCGCGTTCTCCGCCGGCGTGTGCGTGTTCTTCGCCGCGGTCTCGTTGACGTGGTGGCTGCGCGATACGGCGGCGCTCTCGCAGCTCGGCGTCCTCGTGCTGATGGTCGTCCCGCTCGCGGGGCTGTGGCTCCTCGTCTCACTCCGGCTTCCCCACGGATCTGCTACGTGGACGGCGCTCCTGCCGGGCGCGTTCCTCGTCGCGATCGGCTTCCAGGTGTCCCATGGCCTCGTCATCTACACGCTCGCCCCTCAACTCGAGTCATCCATGTCCCTCTACGGCGTGCTGGGCGTGCTCGCAACCATCCTCTTCTTCATGTGGCTCGTGGGCTGGATCGTGGTGACCGCGCCGATCCTCAACAGCGCGCTCTATGACGAGCTCCAGGGAAGACACGGGAGCAAGGGCGCAGAGCGCGAGCCGGTGCTTTCCCGCGCAAGACTCAGCCGGATGACCAAGCGCGGGCGTTCAGGAGCTGGGTGAGTCACGACTCTTCGTCAGCCGTCGGCGCCAGGGCAGCTCGTGCGCCGGGCGACTCTCCATCGGTGGGGGCTGCGGCTGGGTCTCGAACCAGCGAACGTAGGCGTTGGTCAAGGGGACGGCGGATGCACCGTGCGCGAAGACGGAGAGCGCAACGGTGATCACCGCCGCGGCGATCATCGTCTCGATGTGCGCGAGCTCCGATCCCTCGAGCACGAGCACGGCGAAGACGATGGAGGCGAGCCCGCGGGGCCCGAACCAGCCGGCATAGGCGACGCTCGGCAGCCGCCATCCCGTGCCACGCAGGGCCAGCCAGACAGGCACCATTCGGATGACGGTCAGACTCAACACGGCGTAGAGGACGATGCGCCAGTCGGCCTCGTGGAGAGCCGGGCCCAGCACGGCAGCGCCAAACACGACGAAGGTCACTCCCGCCAGCGTCAGCCCCGTCGCGTCCGTGAGGAACGTGACCTCTTCGCCGTCTCGACGCCTGAGCCCGCCGAAGACGAGACCGCCCACGAACGCGGCAATGAAGCCGCTGCCGCCGAGCGGGCGGCGATGCCGTACGCGAGGGCGGCGGCGGCGAGCGGGATCACCTGGAGCCAATCTCGGCTACAAGCCGGCGTGGCTCGACGAAGCGCAGCAGCAGCGCGGCGGCGGCCCCGGCCGCTACGCCGCCGAGGATTCCGATAGCCGATCTCCTCGACGACGATGCGGGCCGCCGTCCCCCGCCGACGGCGCCCTCCTCTGCCTCGGCGAAGGCCAGTGCGATGAGGAGCAGCGGCACGCAGATGCCGTCGTTCAGGCCGCTCTCGACGTTGAGGCTCTGGCGGACTCTGGAGGGCAGCCGCTTGTCGGTGACGACCGCCTGCCCCAGGGCTGCGTCGGTCGGTGCGAGAACGATCGCCAGCACAAGCGCCTCCGCCCACGAGAGCTGCGTAAGGACGGCGGCCGCGAGCACCGTGCCCGCGGCTATGGTCAGCGGCAGCCCGATACCGAGCAGCCGCACGGGAAGGCCTATTTCTCGGCGTAGCACACGCAGGTCGATCCGCGCCGCATCCGAGAAGAGCACGAGTGTCAACGTCGCCTCGGCGAGCACACGAACGCTTTCGCCCTCGACTTCCTGGTCGAACCAGCCCAGCACCTCCGGCCCGGCAATAAGGCCGGCCGCCACGAACACCATCGCCGCCGAGATGACCGATTGCTCGAGCCGCCGAGAGATGCCCGCGTAGCCGAGCACGGCCACGGCGATGACGGCCAAGCTCCACGACTCCATGGCCTAGCCTAATCCGCGCAGCTCAGAGCGGGCGCCCGGGTGACGCACAAAGCGCCACCCGGGCGATGCCTGGTTAGAGCCCCGTTTCCGCTTTCGCGTCGTCCCAGCGCACGATCAGAGCCCAGAGGACGAAGATGTTCAGCGCGATGCCACACAGGCTCCACAACGTGAACCCGCCGGATCCGTCGAAGCCGAGCACGGCGAGGAAGTTGAGGCTGACGCCGACGATGGCCGCCCAGCGTGCCCAGCTAGAGCCAGCCAAGAGCCCGTAGCCGATCAGCACGAGGGCGATACCCCAGATCATCATCATCCAGCCCCACTGGGAAACGTCCAAGACCAGCGCACCGTTGTCGCCCACCACGTAGTACTGGTCCCTGATCACGGCGATCAGGCCCTGGAAGAAGTCGATGCCGCCGAGGATCATCAGCAGCAGTCCGGCAAACGCCACCCAGCCTGCCCAGAAGCCTTTCGAAGCCACCTGGCCTCCTTCAGTCGATTGCGGTTGAGTATGAGACGGCGGGCGGACGATTACAAGTTTTCGAGTTGCCGTCGCCAAGCTGAAAGCACCGCGTGCACCTGCTCGGCGCCGACGATCTCCTCGTCGGGGGCCTCGAGCAACGCGGGGTGAAGGATGAACGGCTGCGTCTGCGGGCCGCCGAGCCCGCCGTGGAACGAGATCAGCTCCTCGAAGGCGCAGCCCTCGTCGAGATCGGGGTCGTAGAAGCTGCCGATCATGAGGTCGGCGACGTGCGGGAAGCCGTCCGTGCGTCGCAGGTGGTGTGGGGCGTTGGGGCCGAAAGCCGCGAGCGGATCGTCGCCGTCGATCTTTCCCTGCTCGAGGTAGTGGATACCACCGCCGCCGAGTGCTATCGCGCCGTGCTCGCGAGAGCGCACCAGAACCCAGCCGACGTGCGGATGCTCGCGCAAGGCAGACAGCAGGCCCGGGTGCCGCTCCTCGATCTCCTCGAGCGTGAGGCGCCGCGGCTCCTCCATGAGGTAGACGAGGCCGAGGTTGCCCGAACCCAGCACCACGACCTTCCGATCGCCCACCTCGTTCTTCTTCGGCTTCGGCGCGGAGCCCGTGGCCTCCCCGACGGCCAGCGACGCCATCGACGCCTGCTCGTCTCCACCTTTGATGCTCTGCACGCTTCCCGATGCGAGAGAGCGTTCGACGAGCTCGTCGAGCCCGTAGCCGTTGCGCTGCTTGAACGTCGCGCCCTGCGTCTGGCCGTGGTCTGAGAGGACGACGATCTCGTACGGGCGCGGCGCGAAGCGGCGGGCGTTGTCGATGCGGCCGAACTGCTGGTCGAGCTTCCGAAGCGCCTCCAGCGTGTCCGAGCGCTCGAGCCCGGAGTGATGGGCGACCTCGTCGTAGCTCGAGAACGTCGCGTAGATGGCGGGACGGCCGCGCATCATGTCCGTGAGCACGCCGTAGACGATGAGGTCGCGTACGACTACGCACATCGTCGCGCGCAGCAGCGGGTAGATGCCGCTCCGGTGGCCGCGGGGGCGGACGTCCCGGCGCGAGGCTCGCAGGGCGGCGCTGATCTCGAGCACGATCTCCCAGACGAAGAGGACAAGCGCACGCGTGACGTTGAAGCCATTGGCGAAGAACGCGCGGTAGCCCGGGTTCGCCTTCTTCTCCTCGGAGATACGGCTCACCGTGAGGATCACCTCGTCTGCCTCGCCGGACAGGAGGTTGCCGCGGCTGGAGCCGCCGTTCGTGAGCAGCCCGATGCCGGTGGCGCGCTCGCGCTCGATCTCCGTGCAGTCGTCCGGCCCCGAGCACGCGATGATCCGGCCCGTCGGCTTGTCCACCCACCGGAACGCCGGAATGTCGTGGTTCGAGCCGAGGAGGATGCCGGCCTGGCTGGCCCCGGTCTGCGACGAGAGGTCCGGCTCCCATGCGGTCAGCTCGTATCCTTGGTCGGCGACCCAGCGCGCCATGTTCGGTGCATTGCCGTCGCGCATCGCCCGCCGTAGCACCGGCAGCGCGA